>NZ_FNFR01000002.1:0-1228895 GCF_900101205.1 Paenibacillus sp. OK060 | reverse complement strand
CTCCTTCAGTACCATTCTGATATCTATGAATGGCTTTCAATTTCTCATCTAAACTGAATTTAGGCAAAAAAACTGCACCTCCATTGTTAGTCGTGGCTAACAAATGGGGTGCAGTTCATGATGCGTCTGGTTTTATTTTATGAATGACGAAATAAACACGTCTAGTTCACGTATAAATACATGAAGTGCTTGTTCCCTGTTTACAGATCAGCCGTACACAACTGCATTCCACTTAAATGATGAGAGCGAATGCTTAACAGACGTGTGACTTGTTCTACTTCGTCGAATGGAATCCACAGGCTTCCGTGAACTGTCCGTAAGGAAAGAATGGAAGCATCGGCTGTACGTTCCGGAAATCCAGTTACCGTTTGTCCACTTGTATTACGAACGATGATTTGTTGTTTGCGTCGAATGGCAATTTCTACCTCTTTTTTCATATGTCATTGCTCCTGGTTATGGAATAGTAATTCGATATGTCAATAATTTCAATGGTTAATTTGTCTTCTTTATCTAGTCTATCAGAACTAGGTATAGATTTCCAGATCAGAAATTAAATTTTACATAGGTGAAAGGACTTATTATATGATATCCGTTTTTGAAGAAGCAACCAGGGTTATATAAGGGTAAAAGGAGGGGGAAGTATAATGACACAATTGCTTATCGGACTCGTACGCACGGAGAATGAAGCCATTATCATGTTAAATAAATTGAAAGAGGAAGGTATAGCAGATAAATATTTGGGTGCGGTAGCCAAAGAACAGGTTAATCTCGAAGTGGTAAGCGAGAAGACTGGTTTGCCTATGCCTCTGAAGGGCGCAGGATCAGACGGTGCACTAGGCGTGCTTAAAGGGGTGCTTGCTGGTCTGGGCAAGCGGATGGATCAGACGATGTCCATCGGAAAAGCGGTACGCAAACTTGCAGGCAACGAGATTGGAAATGAAACGGATGATCTGGTGCTTACCTTAACCGAAGCAGGGGTCTCTGAAGAAGATGCTAATTACTATGAAGATTGGCTGGTACAGGGGCATATCCTGGTGGTTGTGGAATGCAGCGAGGAAGAGGCAGACCGAATTGCACCTATTCTTCTTTTTTAGTTTAATTTAAGCCTGATTTTAGGTTTCTTTAATGTTGGGGAGGTATTCTTATTTCACACCTCCCTTAATATAGATGGTTTAAAGAAAGTTCGGGACCGCAACTCGAACTTTCTAGGCACTGCTCGCTAACGCTGGCAGTGCCTGTTTCATTTTTTTTTGGATAATTTTATATTAAGGTATTGCAAAGCTATAAATTTCATGGTAAGATATTTCTTGTCGCCAAGAAATACATACCCATGCCGGGGTGGCGGAATTGGCAGACGCACAGGACTTAAAATCCTGCGGTAGGTGACTACCGTACCGGTTCGATCCCGGTCCTCGGCATCTTAAGAAAAGATCGCATGACACTTGTTAAACAAGTTGTTCATGCGATCTTTTTTTTGTTTGAAAATTTTAATTTTTATGATTTTCTGCTGTACCATTCAGTTCATAAACATTAAAAAACGATAATACATATCAGATGACATCTGTGGTGCTGCCCGTTAGGAAGACATGCAACGATAGTGTATACTATCCGTAGGCATAAATTACCTTTAACTTTGAACTTGAAGAACTCAAGGTTGCATATCAAACTAAACAATTTTATGGACGGAGGACTCGACCCATGTTGAAACAGCTTAAGCCCTATAAGGTGCTGCAGGAACGCAGAATCGAAGAGTTGAAGTCAGATGCGTATCTCCTGGAACATCAGAAATCCGGAGCCAAAATTGTACTCTTATCTAATCAGGATGATAATAAAGTGTTCAGTATCGGTTTCCGTACTCCTCCGGAAGACAATACAGGTGTAGCTCACATTCTGGAACATTCCGTACTGTGTGGCTCCAAGAAATTTCCGGCCAAGGATTCCTTTGTTGAATTGCTGAAGGGTTCTCTTAATACATTTCTGAATGCGATGACATATCCAGATAAAACGATCTATCCGATTGCAAGTCGGAATGATCATGACTTCCATAACCTGATGGATATTTATCTGGATGCGGTACTCCACACAAATATTTATAATAATGAAAAAATATTTCTGCAGGAGGGTTGGAATTACAACCTGACCTCAGCTGAAGATGAGTTAACCTATAACGGCGTTGTATATAACGAGATGAAGGGTGCATTTTCTTCCCCGGAACGAATTGTGCGCAGAGAAGTCCTGAATTCACTTTTCCCGGATACTACATATTCCTGTGAATCAGGCGGATTTCCCGATGCCATTCCCGATCTGACCTATCAAGGCTTGCTGGATTTCCACTCCAGATACTATCATCCGTCCAACAGCTTCATTTATTTGTATGGGGATATGGATATGGAAGAGAAATTGCAGTGGTTAGATGAGAACTATCTGAGTGAATATGACCGGATCGAGATCGATTCTGCCATTCAGCTTCAACCTGCATTCGGAGAAAGAGTGGACGCAGTCAAGACATATTCTGCCGGAAGTACTGAATCAGAAGTGGATAACAGTTTTTTGACCTATAATGCGGTTATTGGAACAAGTCTGGACAAGGAATTAAACATATCGTTTCAAATTTTGCTGTACGCATTGCTTAACGCTCCAGGAGCGGTTCTGAAGCAGGCTTTATTGGATAAGGGCATTGCGAAAGATGTATATGGTACGTATGATGACAGCCTGTATCAGCCCGTGTTCACCGTTGGATTGAAGAAGAGCAATCTGGCGAGCAAAGAAGATTTTCTGGGGACGGTAAAAGAGGTGCTTGAGCGTGTTGTGAAGGAAGGTTTTGATCCAAAAGCGCTGCTCGCAGGTATCAATTCCTATGAGTTCAACCACCGTGAAGCGGATTATGGAAGAATGCCCAAAGGATTAATCTACGGTTTCTCCTCATTGCAAAGCTGGCTGTATGATGTCGAAGCGCCATTTACTCATTTGGAAGCGAATGACGTATTCGCCGAGCTCAGAACGAAGATGACCGAGGGTTACTTTGAGAAGTTGATTGAGACGTATTTACTGCAAAATACACATACTTCTTTCGTTGCTGTCACGCCGGATAAAGGATTGAACGCACGCAAAGAGGAAGCGCTGAAAGCACATCTGAAATCAGTTCAGGCTGGACTGAGTCAGGAAGAGATTCAGCAACTCATTCAGAGAACCGAGGCTCTTGCCGAGTACCAGAATGCACCATCAACCAAGGAACAACAGCAGGTCATTCCGACGTTGTCGATAGAGGATATTGAACCGAAAGCATCGACGCTGTATCAGACGGTAAATCAGGTCGAAGGTACAACGGTACTGCACCATAATATCTATACGAATGGGATCGGTTATCTGAGACTGTTGTTCGATATTAAGGAAGTCCCACGGCGTTTGCTGCCGTATGTTGGATTGCTGAAAAGTGTGCTCGGTTACGTCGACACTCAGAATTTCTCATTTAATGAATTGTCAAATGAGATTCACATTCATTCCGGGGGAATTCATAGTGGCATCGGTACGTATGCAAACGCGCATGAGCACCGTGATTTCAAGGCTACGTATGAATTCAACGCCAAAGTACTCTATGACAAACTTGGATTTGCTTTTGACATGATCAAGGAAATTGTGTTTACGTCCAAATTTGATGATTCGAAGCGTTTATACGAAATTATTGCCCAGTTGAAAGGCAACTTGCAGCGCAATCTGATCAGCGGAGGGCATTCAGCGGGAATTGGCCGTTCGACCTCTAAACACTCGGCTGTCGCAGACTTCAGGGAAGCGGTTAGTGGCATCGCCTTTTACCAGTGGCTTGAGGAGCTTCAGGCGAACTTTGAGGCTAGAAAAGAAGAACTGTCGACCAGCCTTCAATCGTTGACTAGCTTTATTTTCAGACCGGAAAACTTGCTGGTGAGTTACACTGCGGATGATCAGGGATATGCAGGCTTGGAGAAACAGGTATCCGATTTGAAAGCGAAGCTGTTCACCCAAGATGTTGCCAAAGAAAAAGAGGCATTTACACCTGTACATCACAAAGAAGGATTCAGATCTCCATCTGAAGTCCAATATGTCGTTCAAACAGGTAATTTTATCGATAAAGGGTATTCGTATACCGGCTCGCTGCGTGTCTTGCAGGGGATTCTTTCTCTGGATTATTTGTGGAACAATATTAGGGCCAAAGGCGGAGCATACGGCTGCATGTCAGGCTTCAGACGTAACGGAGACAGCTATGTAGCATCGTACCGCGACCCGAATCTCGAAAAAACATACAAAGTTTATGAAGAGATGCCGCAATACCTGAAGGATTTCAAAGCAGATAAACGGGAAATGACGAGATATATCATTGGAGCCATCCAGGACCTCGATACACCAAGGACCCCTTATGGCGAAGGATCATTCTCTCTGGAATGTTATCTGTCTAATGTCACCGAAGCCGATCTTCAGAAAGAACGGGATGAAGTGCTAAGCACAACAGAAAGTGACATTATAGGTTTTGCCGAAGTGGTATCCGCTATATTGGAACAGCAGCAACGCTGTGTTATCGGTAATGAAAACAAGATTGAAGACCAGAAGCAATTATTTGACGAAACCCTTGATTTGATCAAGAATTAATCGAATAATACATCAAAGTCGAAGTGTGAAGTAATAAACATCTGATCCCAAAGGGCGCTTTTATGAGCTGTAATAGCTTATAATTGCCGCCCTTTTCTTGTTATATAGGGGTTATTTCCCAATCAATGCAATCTGATTCATCAGCTTCTGTTGAAAATTTAGGTGACGGCGAGCATATTATAGATCTTTAACGTACGCAGATCTTCTTTAGACATTTTTAGCTCGTTATATAACTCCTGATTTTCAGGCAAGGGTGTTCGAGAGAATAGCATTTTTAAAGCGATGGGCATAAAGGGACGGAAGGATACACCTGCCATCAAACCCCACTTTTTCTCGGATTCCTGAAAAGATGCCAGAATGTTAATATACAGATTCTCCAGCGGTGTAGCCTGATTTTTCAGAATCAGCGTGGTGAGTGTGTCGTAATGCTCGGTGTGGCCCCAATACATATTTTCGCATTCCTGATAATTTTCAAAATTCTTGACGTTCATATACATCACGGTTCGATAACGATTCGCGTCCGACTGTGCCATCATGTCAATGACACAACGAATGAGGCTGTTATTGCGCCCGTCATAAAAATACGAATAAAACCGCGTGGAATTTTTGAAAAAGCTGGACGGTACCGTATTCATAAGAGGAGAGGCTTGCTTGGGTTCAATATACAGCAGCTGCTCCACCTGAATGTTCAATGAATCAGCAATTTGATGCAGCGTAACCACATCAAGTGTAATATCACCGCTCTCATATTTGGACAGAGTAGCTTTACTTTTGTGAATCTGATCCGCCAGCTGCTGGACCGTTAACCCTTTCCATTTGCGAAAATTACGGATTTTCTTGCCCACTTCTTTGTTGATGGTGTTCATATCGGATCTCCTTCTGTTAAGTTTCTTAAGAATATGAGAAAAGGTGAAACCCCTTGGTAAAATCAATCTATACGAAAAATATAACACTTTTTTCATGAAAATACCTATTATGACGAAACATTAAGATGGATTTGTTTCTTCTGAATAGATTGTATTGCGTTTGATGTAACTTCTAAGCCATGAAATAATGTGTCTAACAGAACCTAATCCCAGGATGGAGAACAGAGAGAAAGAGGCGCAGAAGGCTATGAAGTATGATTTCGATGAGATTATTGATCGCACAGGAACCAATGCCATGAATACGGATGGTTTCCGTCAATATATTTTTAATGCAACAGAAGATATGAAATTTCCCTTTAAGGATGAAGAATTTATTCGCATGTGGATTGCAGATATGGAGTTTGCCACACCTCCCGAAATACGGGAAGCAGTTAAGGAGCGTTTGGACCGTAAAATTATGGGGTACTCCCAGGTGTTCGATCCGGCATACTACGAAGCTGTCTCCAACTGGATGAACAGATACTATGACTGGTCCTTTCCCAAGGAGCATCTGGAGACATCACATGGGATCATTCCTGCTCTATATGAATTAGTTGAATATATTTGCAAGCCGAATGAGAAGGTGCTGATTGTGACGCCCTCCTATGGTTATTTTAAATCGGCTGCGGAGCATAATCATATTGAACTAGTTTGCTCAGATTTGATCAACGAGCAGGGACATTATTCAATAGACTTTGCAGATTTTGAAGCCAAAGCCAGTGATGAACAAGTTACGTTATGTATTTTTTGCAATCCGCATAATCCGTCTGGACGCGTATGGACAACAGAAGAGTTACAACGTGTGGGTGAGATCTGTCTGAGCCATAACGTGTGGGTAATCTCGGATGAAATTCACTGTGACTTGCTGCGTACAGGTAAGAAGCATACGCCTCTTGCCAAGCTGTTCCCGGATACGGATCGAATCATTACCTGTATGTCTCCAAGCAAAACGTTCAATATGGCGGGCCTAATGTTCTCCAATGTGATTATTGCAAATGAAGGACTCCGAACGATCTGGCAGAAACGGCATTATGGGTTCAAAAATCCGCTGAGCATTGCAGCGACTCAAGCGGCTTACGAACATGGCGACGAATGGCTGAAACAGTTGAAAACGTATCTTGATGACAATTTTGCCTTTGTGGATCAATATGTGAAGCGTTATCTGCCACAGGCGGTATTTCATATTCCGGAAGCTACGTATCTGGCATGGATTGATATTACGGCATATGTCCCCGCAAATGTAAACCTGCCTTTATTTTTCGCTGAACAAGCGGGGGTATTACTTGAAGATGGACATATGTTTGTAGCTAATGGAGGCGGGTGTATCCGTCTAAACTTGGCATGTCCGCGTTCGGTTCTTGAAGAGGGACTCAGAAGAATAAGCACTCTATTGGTCAATAAAGATGAGGGCGTACCCGTTCAAGTCTGATTAAGTTATCTATAAACAAGGTACTAGATTGCTTTAACTCTGTTGTACAGATTCAGAGCGCATCAATTTACAACGATAGATATTCCATGCTCGGTCTGAAGTAACGTTAGTTATAGAGGCAACCCTATCCCCTGATGTACACTTCTGGTCTGCTGTCCCCGGTTATGTTAAAATGGTGGATAGTCTATGAGTCGTAGGATACGGCTCACGCAGGTGGCAGTTCGTTATGTGGACTGCACGGATATGTATTCATCAGGGAAAGGAGCCTTTACATATGTTTGGAAATGATTGGGACTCTGTACTTCAGGAAGAGACTGAAGCCGAGTATTTCAACAACATTCGTTATGCACTCGCCGCCGAGTATAAAACACAGACCATCTTTCCACCCAAGGAAGATTTGTTCTCGGCTCTTAAACTGACCCCGTATCATAAGGTCAAAGCCGTTATTATCGGTCAGGACCCTTATCACGGAGCGGGTCAGGCTCAGGGATTAAGTTTCTCAGTCAGACCGGGGGTGCGCGTTCCTCCTTCTTTGAAAAATATATATAAGGAGCTTCACGCGGATCTGGGTCTGCCGATTCCGAATCACGGATCGCTGGTTCATTGGGCAGAGCAGGGCGTGCTGCTGCTTAATGCGGTTCTGACGGTACGGGAAGGGCAGCCGAACTCCCATCAGGGACTGGGATGGCAGACGTTTACAGACGCTGTCATCCGGGCATTGAATGAACGTTCAGAACCGATGGTATTTATGCTTTGGGGCAGTCATGCCCAGAAGAAAGGGGCATTCATTAACCGGGATAAACATCTGGTGTTGGAGTCTACGCATCCAAGTCCGCTTGCAGCACATCGTGGCTTCATGGGCAGTCGTCCTTTTTCCAAAGCCAATGAATTTTTGACCTCCAAAGGTATTGAACCGATTGATTGGACGATACCGGAAAACTAGACAAACGGGGGGCGATGGCATTGCGACATTGGGTAGGACGGAAAGTAGCCGTATATCGTGCAACCGGCATACGAGAGCCACTGAAAGGAACACTGGTCGAGTGGGATGAAGAAGCGGATTGTGTACGAATCGGACCCAAGCGGATCAAGGTATCGTTCGACAATATCGCAATGATCCGGCCTCTGCCTGAAGAGAGCCTTCCCTTGAAAAAAGCGCGATCCGAGGTGCATAAGGTTGGATATGTGATGAAAAAGGCCGTACAATTTGAAAATGCCATCTATTTCAAATCACAGGTTATGATTTGGCGTCGGGCCAAAATTGTAGCATTATCCACAACGATTATACGTCATGATGATGATCAGGTTGAGCTTGCAGACGGCCGGATTCTTCGTAAGGACAAGCATATGTTTGTGGTGCGCTCACGGCGTGGAATACGATAAGTCGGTTGATATTTAATATTCATTTCATGCAAAGATCATATGGATTTAATGTTTGGCCTTTATAGTAAACAGTAACAACCCCTTCTAAATGATGTGTACTAATTATGGGAGCCCGACCGGCTGCAAACGGTCGGGTGTTTTTTTATTCACTTGAGTATGATGAGTGATGTAACATAGTATTTACATTCATGTTATACACTAATGAAATAGATCATGAGAAGGAGTGAAACCCATTGAAACGTATATGTGTTTTTGCAGGCTCCAACCCGGGAAATCACCCCGATTACACACAGCAGGCTATTAAATTGGGTAAACAGATCGCCGATAGCGGGTACGCACTCGTCTATGGGGGGTCATGTATGGGATTAATGGGTGCAGTCGCGGATGCTGCTCTGGAGCAGGGTGGAGAAGTAATTGGTGTCATGCCGACTGGCTTGTTCCGGGGAGAGGTCGTACATGGAGGTCTTACGCAGCTGATTGAAGTGGGAACGATGCATGAACGCAAGGCAACGATGGCCGAGCTGTCCGACGGATTTGTGGCTCTTCCTGGTGGTATGGGTACATTTGAAGAACTATTTGAGGTTCTTTGCTGGGCACAAATTGGCATTCATCGTAAACCTGTTGGTTTGTTAAATGTAAACGGATATTACGAGCCGTTGATGAAAATGGTTGAGCATAGCGTGCATGAAGGATTTTCCAATACATCACATCTCAGTCTATGGAGTCTGGAATCTGATCCGGCTGAACTATTGAATCGGATGTCATCCTATATTCCGGCACAGTTGACCCAGAAGTGGTCACAGCTTCAGGATAAATAACTACCCGCTCCAGCGGAAAACTTTCCGATGTGCCCAAGCAAGTTCCCTCCCCAAACATAGTCTATAGTGTACTTTCTTAAAAGAGGGGAGTGTCACTCATGAGCGAAATCAAAGGCACAGGATACGGTTACGGATACGGCGGCTTTGGCGGTGGAGCATGGACATCAACAGGCGCGATTCTGGTGTTGTTCATCCTGCTCGTTATCATCTCTCGTACATTCGTTCTGTAATTCGAGCAGCCATTCCGGGACGGTGACATAATCGCCGGGGCAACGCCCGATGAAGAAATGGCCTTTCCAAAGAGACGCCGGTACGGTCGGCGTCTCAGGGGAACGGTTTTTTTCTGTCTGCAAAAAAAAGAACTCCGCCTCTATAGAAAAGAGAGACAGAGTGGGCAAGGGGAGTTAGACCGTTACCTCAGTATCACCCGGCAAACTGAGTGTTCTCCAGGCAATGTATAGTCCAATTGCGGCTGCAATAAGAGCAAGGATGGCAGCGATAAAAGCCAACTTATCCAGTTGACTCTGTTCATCCAGAACGGATGATTGATTACTTGTTTTGTCGGGAACAGACAGCCCTCGAACGGATGCCTTTTTCATGTATTGGCGTGGTCTGGGGGGCGTTCTAGTTTTACTGCTGGGTTTGCCGGATCTGCTTTTGGCAGAAATTCTGGGCAAGGGAGCTTTTTTGGAGGAAGATTTGGGAGATACAGATCTGTTCTTCGTTAGGGGTTTCAATGGGCGACCTCCTTACAGCGGAGTGCAGTTGTCTATGACTGATACTATATTATGTCTGGTTTACAGATTGAGTTCACAAAATGAGTGAATCCCCAGCCCTCCAAGATGTTGCCCTATACGCGGACGGAGCATACAATTAAACGCTCTGTTAATACAGGTATGACAAACTGCGTTTATAGTGAGAATCATAGAGTTAATGTTGAACTCAGGAGGCGCTGGAATGAAAAGAATTGAGAATATCGCCCATAGGGGAGCATCTGCCGTATGCCCCGAGAATACGATGGTGGCGTTTGAACGCAGCTTGCAGCTTGGAGCGACAGGCATTGAAACGGATGTCCAGCTTTCCAGTGATGGTAGCCTGGTATTGATACATGATGAGACGTTAAGCCGTACTGCTGGAGCAGAAGGCTGGGTCAAGGATAAATCAGTTGAAGAATTACGTACTCTTGACGCAGGTGCTTGGTTCCATGCCGATTTTGCTGGAGAACGTATTCCATCTTTGGATGAATTATTTGATTTGGTTCGGGGGAAAGACATTCTACTTAATCTGGAATTGAAAAATGGTGTTATTAGTTATAAGGGAATGGAAGAAAAGTTGATACAAGCGATTCGGAATTGGGGCATGGAACAACAGGTCATTCTATCGAGCTTCAATCATGCCTCGTTAGTGAGGTGCAAACGTCTTGCCCCGGAAATTCGCACAGCAATTTTATATATGGAAAAGCTGTACCGCCCATATGATTATGCTGCCAAACTGGAAGCTTCTGCTCTGCATCCCTACAAGGTTGCTGTAACACGTGAAGAAGTTGCTGCTGCGTTGGCTCAGGGAATTGCAACACACCCGTTCACGGTGAATGATCCTGCCGAAATGCAGGAATTGATCGATATGGGTGTGAAGGGACTTATTACAGATGTGCCGGATGTGCTGGCAGCATTGACTGCTGTGTATAGTCGTTAAATCATATGTAAAACCAAGGTGCTGCATTGGAGTTCTTATACTCCATGCAGCTTTTTTTAGTACAAAAATTCATTTATGCAATAAACTTGTCCCATTTGTCCATTGCCAGAGACAGCTAGTTGACATACAATGATCTATGGGAATGAGAATCAATATCAGTTATGTATTAATAGAGAGGTGAATGTTATGTACATAGGATCTGTCTACATCACTCATAACAAGGGTGGGGACATATGAGTTCGAAAGTTTCACCGGCAAGTCAACCTACGGAATCACCGACAGCCAAAATACACACTCGTCCCTGGGCTGCCACATTGATCCTGACAGGGGGGATTCTGCTGCTCGCGCTGGGTATGGCGTTGTCCATTTCATTTGGGGCCGCAGATATCAAGCTGGGCGTTGTATGGGAGGCAATCTTTAACTTTAATCCTGAACTGACTCCGCATCAGATTATATGGGAGATTCGGTTACCGCGTATTCTTGGCGGAGCAATGGTGGGTGCCTGCTTCGCAGTAGCCGGTGCCATTATGCAGGGGATGACCCGTAACCCGCTGGCAGATTCCGGTTTGCTCGGATTGAATGCTGGCGCAGGATTTGCGCTCGCTGTCTGCTTTGCCTTTTTCCCAGGCATGCCATATATGTATATCATTTTGTACTCCTTCGTTGGTGCAGGACTTGGGGTTCTGTTGGTCTATGGTTTCGGTGCAGCGTCCAAATCTGGACTTACACCTCTCCGGCTGGTTCTGGCGGGTGCGGCAGTGTCTGCGATGCTGTCAGCACTCAGTGAAGGGATTGCACTGTATTTCAAAATTGGACAAGACCTTGCTTTCTGGACAGCTGGCGGTGTCGCCGGGACGAAGTGGTCCCAGTTGGAAGTCATGTTCCCTTGGGTTTTAGCTGCGCTTATTGCAGGGATTATTATCTCCCGTTCCATTACGCTGCTTAGCTTGGGAGAAGATATCGCCGTTGGGTTGGGTCAACGTACTGGCCTGATCAAGCTGGTTGGTCTGATTGTTGTACTAATCCTCGCAGGTACGGCCGTATCCGTGGTGGGTGCTGTTGGTTTTGTAGGGCTCATCATTCCCCATCTCACACGTAAATTAGTTGGGGTCGATTATCGCTGGATTATTCCATGTTCTGCAGTGATGGGCAGTCTGCTGCTCGTATTCGCGGATCTGGCTGCACGTATGATTAACCCGCCATATGAGACGCCAATTGGCGCCTTGGTTGCCCTAATTGGGGTACCTTTCTTCCTCTATCTGGCGCGTAAAGAAAGGAGGACTCTGTAACGATGGAATCCTCAACTTTGGTTGGAGCAGAACGCAAAAAGAGAACAAAAAGCACCATTGTCATGATTGTGCTTGGTGCGTTGATTATTACAGCTTTTATTATCAGTATGAATACAGGGTTCACTCGGCTTTCTCCACTTGAGGTGATGCGGACCCTGTTTGGCGGTGGGACAGCTAAGCAGGAACTGATCTTGTTTGAATTCCGTTTGCCGCGTATCGTCATTTCGGTTCTGGTCGGTGCGGGACTTGCGCTATCCGGTTGTATTCTGCAGGGGGTATCCCGAAATCCTCTGGCTGATCCAGGGATTCTCGGTATCAACGCTGGTGCCGGATTGGTTGTTATGTTGTTTGTTTCCTTCTTCCCGACAACAACGGCGGCTCCGGTATTTTTGCTGCCAATCCTGGCCCTGATCGGTGCAACTTTTGCTGCATTTCTGATTTATGTGCTCTCTTACAAAAAGGGAGAAGGTCTCATGCCTACGCGCATGTTGCTTACAGGGATTGGTGTAGCGGCAGGAATCAGCTCAGCCATGATCGTACTAACACTTCGGCTTAGCCCGGAGAAGTATCAATTTGTGGCCACCTGGATGGCAGGTAGCATCTGGGGTTCCAACTGGAAATTCGTAACGGCGTTGCTGCCGTTTCTCATTGTCCTTGTGCCGCTTGTTCTGTATAAAGCCCGTGTGCTCAATGTACTGAACCTTGGCGACCAAACAGCAAGTGGTCTCGGCGCTCCGGTGGAACGCGAAAGACTGATCCTGCTGGCTGCAGCCGTGGGACTGGCCGGATCATGCGTATCCGTCAGTGGCGGCATTGGTTTTGTGGGTCTGATTGGTCCACATTTGGCACGTCGTCTCGTGGGACCAAAACATCAGTTCCTTTTGCCTGCATCCGCACTGGTAGGATCATTGCTTGTGCTTGTTGCAGATACGCTGGGACGCGTAATCTTGCAGCCTTCAGAGATTCCGGCAGGTATTCTGGTTGCCATCATTGGTGCCCCGTACTTCCTGTATCTCTTGAGCAAAACGAAATAGAAAGCAATCATGTTGTATGGTTGCTATAAGGAGGACTTCAGTCCATGCTTCGCCGTTTCTTTGCCTATTACAGGCCTTACAAAAAGCTGTTCATTCTGGACTTTAGCTGCGCGATTTTCGTAGCTCTGCTAGAACTGGCCTTCCCGCTGGCAGTCAATAGAGTCGTGGATGACCTTTTGCCAGGGGGACGCTGGGACTGGATATTATGGGCATGTCTTGCGCTGCTCGCGATTTATCTATTAAACTCGTTCCTCAACTTTGTTGTTACATATTGGGGACATAAGCTTGGTATTAATATCGAGACCGATATGCGTAAAGCTCTTTTCAATCATGTACAGAAGTTATCATTCCGTTTCTTTGACAATACCAAAACCGGACACCTGGTCTCTCGTATGACCAATGACCTGATGGATATCGGCGAAATTGCCCATCATGGTCCGGAGGATGTATTTATCGCAGTAATGACGTTGATCGGTGCATTCAGCATCATGATGAGCATTAACGGAAATCTGGCCGTGTTAACATTTATTATCGTGCCGCTCATTATTTATCTTTCCTTGTATTTTGGCAGCAAGATGTCCAAGGCATTTAGCCGAATGTTCGGGGATATAGCGGATTTCAACGCACGTGTAGAAAACAATGTAAGTGGTATTCGCGTGGTTCAGGCTTTTGCTAATGAAGAGCATGAAAAAGCACAATTCGCTGTAAACAACAGCCGTTTCCGTCAAACCAAACTGATCGCGTACAGAATCATGGCCTGGAACTCTTCCATCAGTTACATGCTGATGAAGCTGGTATCCCTCTTTGTACTGGTATGCGGCACATGGTTTGTCATTCAAGGCAGTATGAGCTATGGTCAATTTATTGCATTTATTATGCTGTCCAATGTGTTTCTTACACCCATTCAGAAGATCAACTCCGTTATTGAGACGTATCCAAAAGGGATTGCGGGTTTCAAACGTTATACGGAATTGCTCGATATGGAGCCGGACGTTGAAGATCGACCGGGTGCCACTACGGTATCTCATCTGCGTGGAGATATCCGATATGAGCAGGTGACCTTTGGCTATTCGGATCAGGAGCCTGTTCTGAAAGGGATTGATCTGAATATTCACGCTGGTGAAACAGTGGCCCTTGTTGGACCATCGGGTGCAGGGAAAACAACGCTGTGCAGTCTGCTGCCTCGTTTCTATGATGTGCTAGAAGGTCGCATCACGATCGATGGTCAGGAGATTCAAGACATGACGCTGGATTCATTGCGCAGTCAGATCGGAATTGTTCAGCAGGACGTGTTCCTGTTCGATGGAACCGTTCGTGAGAATATTGCGTATGGCAAGCTGGATGCAACAGAAGAAGAAATCTGGATGGCAGCTCGTCGTGCACAGATGGAAACACTGATCACATCCATGCCGGAAGGAATGGACACGTTAATTGGTGAACGCGGTGTGAAACTGTCCGGCGGACAGAAACAGCGTTTGTCCATTGCACGTATGTTCCTGAAGAATCCTCCGATTCTAATTTTGGACGAAGCTACATCTGCATTGGATACTGAGACAGAAGCAGCAATCCAGCAATCCCTTGCGGAATTGTCCGAAGGACGGACTACCCTGGTTATTGCCCACAGATTGGCTACGATCAAAAATGCGGATCGCATTATTGTTGTTGCCGAGCAAGGGATTACTGAGCAGGGCAGACACGAAGAATTGCTTGAAGCAGGTGGAGTATACAGTCGTCTGCATTATGCACAGTTCGGTGCCTGAACGTAACAGAGAGTTTGTGAACGTAATATAAGAAAGCTGCATAAGGAGTAAAAAATAACGCCTTCGTCTACTCATGATCCTGAGTAAGCAAAGGCGTCTTTTCTACTTTTTAATATAACGTTGTGCCAGCTGGCAAGAGAACTGAATCATGCAAACTAAGTCAGCGGATGGTTTAAAATACGTGGCATGACTTTGAGCAAACGATCTCTTGTGATCGGGTCATCGAAGTTCCATTTGGCGTTTGTAGTATACGTGTGTGCACGAACAGAGGCGGGTAGCTCGGCCCAGCTGGTCTGATTGAGAAGTTGTCGCAGATGGGCGTCATGACGACGGTTGCTGGAGGTTAATACGAACAGGCGGTCACCTGCATAGTCGGCCACTTCATGCTTCTGAATTTTGAGAAAACGAACATCGTTCTTCATCAGGGAAGCCACGGTATCGGGAGGGCTGAACCCAAGGGGATGATAGAGTGTCAGTGGGAACCCCTGAACCCCCATCACATACCACTCTCCATCCAGCTCAAGCAGCACGCTTGCTGTTTCTCCCGTGCCTGTACTTCCGCCAAGGCGTCTCCACATATGTTCGTGTTTTTCTTCATAGTGGGCAATCCACTGTTCCGCTTTCTGCTCTTCACCCACATGTTTGGCAATACAGCGCAGTTGCTCGGCGGTATTGCTTGCCGGATTGATGGTCAATGTGGGCGCCACCTGCTCAAGCAATTCTCTCATCACGTCCGAACGGTGCTCATAGACAATAAGGTCAGGTTCCAGACCAGCGATAGCGGAAGCATTGTTGATTACACCCACATCTTCAATGTGCTGCAGTTGGTTCCGGTACACGACTTGATGACGGATAATGGTGAGTTCTGCGCCAACGGGCCGAATTCCCAGTGTCAGCATGTGTCCGACCATACTGCCCATCGTGACAATTTTGGGAGAGTGTGTTGTCGGTTTAGACTGCACAGGGTTAACAGCAACGGGCAGAATTGATGGAAAGGATGAAACAAGTGCATTAGTTGCATTAGGTGCATTCTCTGAGTCGGATGGTGCCAGTGAGGGGGAAGCGGACGATATGTTTTCCGAGTCAGAGTCAGGTGAAGTTCGGGATACGTTCCAAGTGGATAAGAAATTCCTGTCGCTTCGATGCTGACGAACATATTGTTTGGGTGAAAACCCCGTCATCTGGCTGAATCGCCGATTGAAATAGTACTCATCGCTGAACCCTACGCTGCGAGCGATCTCACGTAAAGGATCATCTGTGCGCATCAGCAGAGTCTTGGCCTGTTCGATTCGTAAGCGGGTAATATAGTCCAGCGGCTTATACCCCGTTATGCTCTGGAATCGTGAACTATATTGTGAGCGTCCCATACTGGCCTGAGTTGCAAGCTGTTCAACTGTAATTGATTCTGTGTAATGCCGCCCAATGTATTGAATGGTGGCGCGCACCGATTCGTCTGGATGAGTACTTTTGCGAACAGTTTGAGCATTTTCCAGCAGAAGCACGATCATTTCCTGTAAAATAATCTGTTGTCTGAACTGTTGCATCTCATCTGATGCGTTTTCCCCAAATCCAACATGTTGTTCAAGCAAATGAACATATTGAGAGAACGGACGAATAGGTATAGGCTGTCCGTAAGGAAAAAGACGGTCCAAGGCAGATGCCGGTTCCTTGCTACCTCTGGCAAACACGTCAAAAGAGATATAGATTCCGTCTAACTGTCCATCACCGGTTAATTGAATCTGACTCTGGGGATGCAGGAGCATGGTGGTTCCTTTTTTGACGGGTACAGGGATGTCCTGTACATATAAAGTTCCTTTTCCCGAAGTAAACGAGAGCAGGGAATGCTTTTCAAGAACGGAGGAGATGCTCGGTGTCAGCAGTTTGCTGAGCAAATGGGATCGCGAGTTGGCGTAGGATAGGGACAGAAGATCCGGAGTATTCTGGGTAGGTCGTCTCAACACGGAATCCTCTTTTCATAGCATATTTATTGAGAATAGTTATCAATTATAGTTGATTGTATATAAAGGAGCACTTTTTTTCAATGGCGAATAACCGGAGGCTCCTGTGTGTCAGGAACTGCACCGGTCATGAGTGGAGGGCAGTAGCCCTACAGATAATGCTTCTCTAGCAAAATGGTTTATCCTGAAGATCCTAACGCTTCGTAAATTGATGTGTTATTTTCCTAGTATGGAAGGCAGTTCGTCCATCAGTCGTTCTTTGGTAATCGGATCATCAAAGTTCCACTTGGTATTAAGATAGTAGACTTTATTGTTTTTAACAGCCGGGATGGACTTCCAGATGTCGGTCGTCATGATGGAGTCACTGTTATTTCGCTCTTCCTCTGATAGATCCGTGAGGACAAACAAGTATTCACCTGCATATTCCGGCAGCAGCTCGCTGGAGATGTTGGCAAAACGTTCATTTTTATCAATCAAGGATTCTTTAACTTTGGGAGCAGGGGTGAATTGCAATGTATCATACACAGTTTCGGCAAGTGCGCTGTTGCCCATCACGTACATATCTTTGCCAAGCTGGAGAAAGACGGATGCGGTTACACCTGTGGGCAAATCAAGCTGATTTCGTACTTGCTCGGATTGCTCTGCATAGGTTTTAATCCATTCCTCGGCTGCTTGCTCTTTCCCTAGAATGTCACCGAAGACTTTCACACGTTCATTGGTTGATAGACGGTCATAGGTTACTGTCGGAGCAATCTTCGATAACAAAGTATATTGGTTCTCTTCATAATAACTGCCGCCAGCATCCAGCAGGATCAGATCAGGACTTAATGAAGTGATTTTCTCCAGATCGCCTTGCAAGTCGCCTACATCTTCAATCCCATCCAGCAATTCGGGATAAGCGATCTGATCACCAATGATGCCTAGGGCTGCACCTACTGGTTTAACATCCAGGGCAAGCAAATCTCCCAGATCACTGCCTGTGAAAATAATACGTTTCGCGTTGACCGGAATCTCTACCGTGTGGCCCAGGGAGTCGGTGTAACTCTTGGTTTCACTTTGTTCGGACTGCGCTCGAGTTGAGGTGGTCGATTCACCTGATTCTGCTTCAGCGGTCGTAGTGGATGGTTCTGCTTTGCTGCCACAGGCAGATAGCAGTGCACCAATCAGGGTAATCATGAGTATAAGGGTACCGAGCTTGCGTGTTGCGTTCATCGTTATGGTTCCTCCCGCATAGGTTACTTATTGGATAATGATAATCATTATCAATTTAGTTCGAATGTGATCAGTTTATCGAAAGCGGGTTGCCAGCACAATGGACAAACAGGCGGAAATCCTTTGTACAAAAATAAAACAATTCTAAGTGGAGGAGGCGAACGTTATGAACATTATGCTGGAAATTCTCATGACTTGGCTGATATTGATTTTGATTCTGGCCATCTTGGTGCAAGGTATTAGAAAGAATTCGAAGGAAGGAGCCAAGTCCGTCTTCAGACGTTGGGGAGGATTATTGATCGGATTATTTGTTGTGGGGACTGTACCTTTGGGCTTTGCGATGTATACAGAGTGGGGTGTAGAGCGGCTGGATGCCAACATTGGATTGGGACTGGCTTTGTTTTTTACCTGGGCATACTGTGCCCTCTTGTTATGCGTGGCATTAGTGATCTGGGGGAGGTACTGGTACAAGCAATACGGGAAGAAGTGATTTTGTTGCCCGCATGATTATGATAAACGTATGTTTGCATGCAACAATCAGCATATATTGAACGTTGAAGGTAGAAATAGGTGTTAATAAAGGGGGATTTACATATGTCCCATCTTCATCGAGTTCTGATATCGCTTTCGATCCTGATCGTATGCCTTCCCGGATGTTCAGGACATATCGATTGTAATTCTGTGCAAACTCAAGCGAATCCCCCAAGTGATAATGGATTCACTGGTTATGTGGTTGACCGCGAAGGCAATTCCATTCTAGTGGTTGATCCTGCATATGAAGACTTCGGAGCGAACGAAGGAGAAAGTCGGTATTATCCGGCAAAATGGTTCTCCAATGCGCCTGATCCTCAGATCGGCTCCTATGTTGAGATCTGGACGGATGGCAGCCCGGAAAATCAGCCCTATCCCGGTCAGGCCAGAGCGGAAACGATTGCTGTATCCTGTCCGGCCAATCCAGATGGAGCTCATATGAGTGAGGAGGAAGCCATCCGGGCTGGATTGTACTCATCAGACGGAGAGCAAGTACGTATTCCTGTAATTGAGAATGTTGATTTCGATAAGGATATAGGAATATGGACCATTCGTATGCGAGATGCAATATCAACGACGGATATTCAGGATCCAATAGAAGTAAAAGTAGAAGACATTGAGCCAGTAGGGGAGCAGGAGTAAGGATGTAGGATTTCAATGTTGGATGAAAAGAGGAGATAGGTCTGAATGTTAGAGAATGGCTTCCCCGCGACAAGTCTGATTTTGAAGCGGTGCGTAAGTTAAGTGAATTAGGTAATGAAGAGTTGCGAGATATCATTCCTGAGCTTACGGAGTGGTTGCAGGATGGGAATTGGCCCATTTTCAGATCCGTAGAAGATTTACTTTTAAGATTTGGAGAAGAACTTATTCCTCATATTCAAAATGTATTTAAAATAAGAGACTCTACATGGGAATATTTTATGCTGACGGGACTAATTAGTAGATTGCCTTCTAAATATTTGATTATGTTAAAGGGCGATTTAGAAAGAATATTAGAAAATCCTACGGAGGATGAGATGCTTGAGAAATTGGATGAGGTTATAATACCATTGCTGAATAAAATACAATAACAAGCAGTTCAGTGATTCAGGAAAGTTCATATTGAGGAGCAGCCCTTAACAACCTTGAACGGCTTAATGCCTTTCAGGGTTGTTTTTTTGTCAAAAACAGATCCGTACTTTAAAGTACAAGTCATAGCTACATATAACATGAGTGATATTTTTTCTGAGTTGAACTGACGATCTACATGTATTTAATTTGGAAGCCACAAAATAAAGAACGTATGTTTTACAAATGAGTTGACTTTTTGTCCTGACAATAATACATTAATGTCAGGACAAAAAAAGAGGTGAAGCGATGTCCTCCAAAAAGATGGGGCGTCCTAAATCTGACAAACCCAAAAGCAAGACGATCGAGATACGTGTCGATGATGAAATTATGAATAAGCTCGATGCTTCGGCTGAGAAGCTGAATACGAACCGATCAGACATCGTTCGCAAAGGGATTGAGAAGATTTACGACGAACTCCAAAAATAAAAAAAAGAAAGCAGCGTTCGTCCCACGAAGAACAGCGCTGCTTCCTATCCCGCAATCACTATCAATGAGCTGACTGCATAAATATCCTACCATGTGCAGAACGCTCATTCAAGTCGATGCGAATCCATTTCTGGGAGGATGCACATGAATTCAATTCTGGAAGCACTTTATAGCGGGCGACTTCGCCCGGATGAGACGATGATGCCGACACATCCTGAATACCAATTATTAGGGCGGCAAATTGCGTCTCTGACGGAACAATGGAAGAATCGATTGAGCGAGGGAGAATTCCGTGAGCTAGAACAGTTGTTTGACTTGTGTGGTCAATGTGATGGTATGCATAGCGAAGCTGCATTTGTTCAGGGATTTCGACTGGGGGCCAACATGCTGATCGAAGTGATGAGTCATGAGTAAACGTGAGTCCTGCAAATTGTAGTGTAGGAATGATTTGATGATGTAGAAGTTTATTGAAAAAAAGAAGGTGTGATTTTGATTTTGTATCAAGGAAAGTCAAGAAAATTCATCATTGTATTGTTATCGTTGTATACTTGTTTAACATTGTATTTCTTATTCCTGGGCTTTGATAGAAGCTCGGCCAGTCCTGATCAGGGCTGGCGATACAGCTTCACCCCTGAAGGAATTCCTTTACATTTTCCAATGGGGAGAGATTTTAAGATATGGTTTTTTGAAATGGGGAACTTTGTAGCATTCATCCCCTTCGGGATGGTCATTCCGCTCCTCTTTCGCTGTGGGTTTATTCGCTTTATCAGCATATTCATTCTCTGCATTACGATGTTAGAGACATTGCAAATGATTTCCCGTTTAGGTGCGTTTGATATAGACGATATCCTGATTAATACTTTAGGGGCTGCCGTTGGATATGGAGCACAGCGGATAGTAAAGCATCATCGGAATACATTAAAAGGACTTATTCGAATCTTCCTGACAGCGATTATTTTTTCAATAGGTACGATCACTGTTGTTGGCGGCCTCAATCATTATTTAGATAACGTTGACGGAAAAAGTGTTGCACTGAATGAACTTGTTTCGAGTGACGGGGCTGTAGTATGGGATGAAGAACTCTCCAGTTTTACAGTAGGCCAGACAAATGTTGAGCCTCAAATCAATCTGTACAGTAGAGAAAAACAAAATACGAATGAGTTTTCATATCTCTTAAATGGAAAATACAAAAATATGAAAGGTTATTTCGCTATCCCGGACGATGTTGTCCGCACAGCAAGCAATGAGACTATTACAATAAACTTTATTGCCGATGGCACAGAAATCTATTCTTCGGTTGTATCGGCGAACAGCGGGGAGAACCATCCTGACTCTTTTCAAACTCCGTTAAAGGGAGTTAAAGAACTGACCATAAAAGTAATAACCGATGGTTCAAATCTGATGACCAATATAGTGATGTGGGACATTACACTGACAGAGCCAAACACAGGGCAAAAGTTCATCAACAGCATTAAATCCATGTTTTAACACATCAAAAAAAGCCCTCGATCCTGCCACTGAAGCAGCAAGATCTGAGGGCTTAATCCATTTTCATGCCATTTCAACAATAACTAATACATCCACTACAACAAAGCTTTCTTAATCCGCAATATTTCCCGCCATCTTCAGACGACGTGCAATTTCCTGGAACTCTTCCTGCGAAATGCCTGGGGCGAATTCTTCTTCCACCGCAGGAGCTTCAGGAATCGGGTACCCTTCAGGTACGCCTTGAATGACTTCCAGCGGTTGTCCATCTTCGGGGTGTGTTCCTTTCCAGATCTGACTGATTGCAGTAAAGTCTTTATCACTATAGGTATACAGCTTGGTGTGTAGACCTTTTTCTTCGTATTTCCACGCCTCGTTAAAGGATTTGTTGCTCAGGGAGGGAATCGGCACCAATTTGGTTACATTCACTCCGGTTGCGATTTCAAGCGCTTTAGCATAAGCGACTACATGCACACCGCCGCGTACCAGCAAATAGCCAACAACTGCCCGGGCTGCAGGGTGATCGGTCATTTCATAAACTTTCATTTTATGTGTACGTGCTCCGCATTCAAGAAAAAAGTTATGCAGCAGATCTTCGACCAGATTTCCACTGTTAAAAACATGGGCGCCTGTCCATGGATTGCCCATGGAGTCGAAAGGCATTGCTCCCTGTGCGCCAGCCAGGAAATGATAGGACAGACGCGCATCCTTCACGGAACCAAGTGGTGTATCGTCAGGCTCTTTGTACTCAGTGGAACCTCTGAGGCATTTGTTAATGCCATGGGACACAAGCTCTACGTGACCCAATTCTTCGGCGGTGATACTCATCACCAGATCGTAGAAGGGTTTCAATTTTTCTTTAGAGCGAAAATTAAAGGATTGATAGAGGTAATTGTTCAACGTTGACATCTCTCCGAATTTACCACCCAGCAATTCTTGTATCGCTGCCGCTGCATTCGGGTCCGGTCTCTCGACATTTGGGATTTCAATTGCGATTTCATCCATACGTTTGAACATTCGGTGTAACCTCCTCGAAATGATTGTTCAGAATAATGAATTGATGCTGTCATGGCCTATTACACGTTTATCGAATACGCTAAACCCATAATTTTGCAATTGAGGCTTAAGGCGTATGTAGTTAAGTCTACATTTGTTATTTCCAATCCCGTGTTATTTATGTACAATCAGGACAAATGAAGTTAAGTATGGTTGTCATTATTTGATTTAAATGAAGGAGAAACTGAGAGTGCGCAAAAGTTGGATTATGGTAGGATGGGGTGTCCTGCTGCTTGTCGTTTTTGGATGTAGCGATGTTACGGCAGCATACGCAGATTATCCAAGTGAGCTGGATCAACAAACACGAGATGCGCTTATAGAAAAGTACGGTTTGGAAAAGCCGGAAGATCCACAACCGCGTAATCTTTTATTGGAGGGTGACTGGGGGATAAGCTTCAAATCACCAATCGAACGGTATAAGATCGCGATCAGTACGATTCAATCGCTCCAGCAACCGATTACGTTTATCCTTCGTCTACTCGTGTAAAATAAACTTCTACAGGGCAGGCTAACGTAAACATTGTCCCGAGGAGTGAATGATATGAGAATGCTCATCGTAGCCCTGATGACGGTGATACTAAGTTTAAGTGGACTAGCAACAAGTTCAGCAACTGCAATTCCGGATTATGCGAAGTGGGGAATCATTGCAGTGAAAGAAACACAAACCAAGTACAACGTGGATATTTTGGATTACAAACACATCGGCCGTACCTCACTAACAGCAGACCAATCCCGTGAACAGTTCAAGTTATGGGTACGTAACAAAGACGGTAAACAATTTGCTGTATTTGTAAATGTTGATTTTAACCCGTCGACCCAGCAGCTGAAAAAAGTACAATTCACGGAATCGGATCGACGTTGAACTGAACATGCACTGCATAGCAAGGCAGGATAGGAACCAGACTTCCCTATGAGAGGGAGTGAGTCTGGTTTTTTTATTTCAAAAAAATCCTTTTTTTAGTTGTTGAATAAAGAACTTATGTTCGCATATAATAATAAAACAAACACATGTTCTTATTGGAGGGATGATTATGCTAGGGAAATATATTGGTCAGATGGTGGAGCTCGTCTACATGGATCGTGCAGGGCATATTACACAGCGGCAGATTCGAATCAACAGTGTACGGGAAGGTAAGATTAGAGCATCCGCAGGGAAAGAGGGGGCACCCCGAACATTTCTTGAACAAGGTATTCTGGCATGGCGTCCCGTACTCCATAAGGAAGGGAAGGAAGAAATATGCTGAATGATTTTGAACGCAAAATTTTGCGTATTATTGTTAATTATGCGGGGCAGCGTCGCCGAGTACCACGAATGGATGAGCTGGAGAATAAGACGGGCAGAACCAAGGCGTTCATTCATGAGTCACTGCTGGAGCTTGAGCGCAGGCAGCATATTGTGTGGGAGAACAAGTCTACGCTGGAAGGCATACTAATTCTGCAAGCATGGGAGCAGGAATCACAGCCCATTCGCAAAAGCCAGCCTGCTGGCGATGCCGTGAAATATTTTACCGAATATTAAAACGTAAAAAACGCCAACCCGGAATGCCGGATTGGCGCCATGTTAATCAGCATACATCTATTAGAAGATAGGAAGTTGATCAAGGTTATTGGTTGGGTCGCCGTCTGCGTCACCGCGAATGTACATTTCGCCGTCTTTGCCTTTAAAGACGTTCACACCTGCAATTGATCCTGCTTTTACTTCTGCCAGTGCTTGTTGGTAATCCAGCACACGTCCGGATGAAGTTTGAAACGCTGTCAGATCGCCGTCACCATTTTTTTGTACTGCTGTGAAGCTTTCGCGTGTCGTTTGATCCATGATGTCACACTCTCCTTATCTGACCAAATAGGAATCTGGTTACCTCTTTAGCCTGTCCGGATCAAAAAAAAGTATGCACTACATAGCTTCATATCGCACGCAGAGGTTATTTACAGGCTCTTTTGCATACGAACGTGCAGAATGTCTGCATCATAAAAAGGCTCTTCCGAGATCACTTCATATCCGAGCTTCTCATAGAACTTCTGCGCCTGGCATTGTGCGTCCAAAACAGAGTAGGCCAATCCCAATTCGCGTGCTCGTTCTTCCATGGCTAACAGAAGCACACGTCCGTAACCGAACGAACGATGAGATTTGAGTACAGCGATACGCTGCATTTTGGCGGTATCCTTGGTGTAATAGATCAGACGCCCTGTGGCTACAGCCTGTCCATCTTTACTCAACAATACGTGATGCACATCAGGACTGATGATATCATATTGATCGATCTCAATGTCAGCAGGCACCTGCTGCTCGATTACAAAAACATGATTGCGAATATCCAATGCTTCCTGGAGTTGTTCTTCAGTCGTTACATAACTAATCTCAGCTGCCAATTCCATACCTTCTTTCTGCTCTACGCTATCAGACTGAATTATACAAAAAAATGCTTTTCCTGTATAGTTAAGACTGGAACATACTGGGAGAGGAGGGGCGCACCATGGGTATGGCAGGAGTGATGGCAATCACCCTTTTGATGGCGGCAGGAATGATTGCTTTGTTGTATTATGTGACTAAGAAGGCGTACTCCAAAAAGTGGGACGAAGACGAGTGAAATGCAATTTGATGTTCCTCAGGGTAAGACTTCAACATTGCCTTGTGGGGAGTAAACGTCATGCACAACAGACTTGGAATACACATCCAGCCAAACGGGCAGATCATCATTCACCTCATGGGACTCTTTTAACTGTTGGAATTGTACTGTATGTTCATCTCGTTCCAAACTACAACCGACAGAAACGTATATTAATGCAACAAGCGCAATCAAACAGGCTAAGTTTTTGGCTATGATAAATAAACGCAGCTTACGTTCTTTCATGTTCCTCATATGGAAGTCACCTCGTCATCAAAATGGTAATCATTCCTTTATTGTGCACCAATTCGAATAAAATATTACCAATATAACGATTGACAATGAACACGGTTACTTGGTATGATACTGTTACTCGATTGGAAAACAATCAGATATCATGATCTGTTAGCTCAGCTGGGAGAGCACTATCTTGACAGGGTAGGGGTCAGTGGTTCGAGCCCACTACAGATCATACGCGAGAAGCCTTGCAGAGCAAGGCTTCTTTTCCTTATAGAAGAAACTACACTATAATTTTGTGTTCATTAAAGAGAAATGGTTAATTTTTGGTCAAGATCATGTTATTTTGCTAAGTATCTCGTTAATTAAATTGCTTTCTACAAGTTCTGTTATTGATTATCGTTAAAAAAATGCCAACGTCACATTAACTGTGAGTTGGTATTTTTTACGTTAACCGAAAAGAACAGTGTTTAACTTTTCAGCTGTTTCTTTTGCATGCGTATGTCGCATTCCGTGAAATTTAATTATTGGAATGTTCCAACAGCAACCAAAAGTTTTAATCACTTGGCAGAAATAATTATAAATCGACTATTTGCCGTCAAAAGCCTCCATAATGAGAAAATAACTGCTTATGATGCAGCGATCCAGCACCGGCAGAATTAAAATGAACAATTGCAGAACTACCGGCGTTCTGATTATATATAAAAAGTTTTCTCACTGTGTAACATTCTCTGATTGTAAGTGTTCATTTATATATAGGGAAATTAAAATTACAAACAAAGTTTTGAGTACTTTCACAAGTAAAGATCAGGGTGCATTTTCAAGCAGACCAAAAATAACTTGAATAAAACAGCACTAATCATTCAACTATAGGAGGATATTCTTATGAGAACAAAATCACTAAAATTCATTACAGTTGGTGTGATTTTTGCTTTAGGGATTGGAATAGGTGTCTATGGATGGGGAGCTGCATCTGCTAATACTAGTCCCTCTGAAGATCAAATGGAAGTAAAAATCAATGATAAAGGTGAAACATATGGTTCATTTGTTTATCATGATGGAAAAGAAATAGATTTAGTTAAGGCTATAGGTGTAAACGGAACGGAAGGTTACATCAAGACTTCAGATATGAATCAAGATTTGCCACAAACTCCCGAAGAAGCAATTCAGAGTATGAATGAACCAAAAGTCGATAAGTATATAAACTTATACGATAGCAACGAGAATATTATCGGGAAATTTCTACTTGAGAGTTCAGAAGATTAAAACTAAACTACACTACACTACTCCCCCAAAAGATGCTCTCCATAATGATTGCGAGCACTTTAAAATCCCAACAAGTAAATTCAGTTCACGTACTGCTCCACTTGTAGTATTCTACTGAAAATATACATATAGCTTGCAGCAGTTTGACTAATTCTTCTGCAAATCAGCAAGATTCTGTCTACCCCAATCGCAGAGACTCTCCAGCACAGGCATCAGCGTTAATCCTTCACGAGACAAAGAGTATTCTACTTTTGGCGGTAATTGTGGGTACTCTGTACGGATAATTAATTGGTCGGCTTCTAGTTCCTTCAGTTGAGAGCTTAGCATTTTATGCGTAATTCCATCCAAAGCTCTTTTCAGTTCTCCATATCGCAATGTTTCTTTTTTCCATAACCAAAATAAGATATGCATTTTCCATTTTCCACCGATCAACGACATGGCATGTGAAAATGGTTTAACGTTTACTTCCTCAGCAATTTCCATATTCCACTCTCCTTTTAGTTAGTATCTACCTTTTAAGTGCATACTATACTCTTTTTTCACCCTACTATACAATAACTCATGAAACAGAGACAAGGGTGGACACGCCTAATAAAAGGAGAGAATATATATGGAAAATAGTAATCGTAATTTCTTGCAGCCTTATACATTTGCGAATGGTTTTACGTTGAAAAATAGAGTGGTCATGGCGCCAATGACAACAATGTCCAGTTTCTTCGATGGTTCCATCACCAATGATGAAGTCGATTATTATGCCGAACGGGCTGGAGGCCCTGGAATGATCATTACAGGTGTTGCGTACGTAACCGATGGGGGAAAAGGCTTCGAAGGTGAGCTCTCCATCGCAAGTGATTCTACAATCAAAGGACTGTCCAAAATTGCAAGAGCCATTCAGAAAGACGGAACGAAAGCCATTGTGCAAATCTTTCATGCAGGGCGCAAAACGAACTCCAAAACGCTAAGAGGTGTACAACCCACCAGTGCGAGTGCAATCGCTGCCGCTCATCCAATCGGCTCGGAGACGCCGCGTGAATTGACTCCTGAGGAAATCGAAAACATTATTAAGGACTTCGGCAGAGCAACCTTACGAGCCATTCAAGCTGGTTTTGACGGGGTAGAGCTTCACGGGGCCAACACATATCTATTGCAGCAATTTTTCTCCGTCAATTCCAATCAACGGTCCGATCAGTGGGGTGGCAGTTTTGAAAATCGTATGCGATTTCCGCTGGCAGTCATTCAGGAGGTTGCATCAGTTATTGATGCCCATGCGGATAAACCCTTTATCCTCGGTTACCGGATTTCACCGGAAGAAATTCATATGCCGGGCATCCAGCTCGAAGACTCCTTGGCTTTTGCCCAGGCGCTGACAGACACTCGGGTTGATTACATTCATCTGTCGATGGGAAGTTACAAACGAACATCTTTAAACCACCCCGATGACAAAGAGCCAATCTTAACTAAATTCGTCCGGGTTTTGGATCACAAAAAACCTCTGATTGGCATCGGATCGATTGAGCGGCCGGAAGACGCGGAAGAGGTCATCAACGCCGGGGCAACTTTGGCTGCACTCGGACGGGAATTGATTCGTGAGCCAAAATGGGTACAGAAGGTGAAAGCAGGTGACCTTGGCAGCATTCGTTACCAAATATCCCCGTCGGATATGGATGAGTTGCGCATTCCATTGGCGATGCAGACTTATCTGGAAGGTTCGTTTCGGGAGGTCATGCACTTTACTACCGACAGTCAGGAAGGGACTGACTACCAGAATTCACTTGCACCGATGGAGGGCTTTGAGAAGAAAATGTAAAAGCTAAACTATATTAGGTAGATTCAACTTTTGGATCAGTGATAGATATTTATCAATTACGGAGCAACCATTTCCTGCTATTACAAGAGGGAATGGTTGTTTTTAATTTTTATAATAATGATTTACAAACACAATTAAATTGTGTACAATCTAATTGTTAGCAAAACAAAAGAGACATCATCTTTACAAAATAAAATCTAAATTACAGAGGAGCCAATACTCATGAAAACATTATATGAAACTACAGTTATCAATACAGGTGGACGTCAAGGGATTGTGCAATCGCCAGATAACGTATTTATGCTTGATGTCGCTGCCCCACCTGAACTGGGAGGCAAAGTGACGACAGCTACGAATCCAGAGCAATTGTTTGCAGCAGGCTACAGTGCTTGCTTTAATTCAGCGCTGGAATTTCAGTTAAAGAAACACAAAGTCGAAATTGAGAGAAGCACAGTATCGGCTACGGTTATGCTTGTGACAGACCCTACGGATAATGGTGTGAAACTGGAAGTGGAACTTGAAGTTAAAATTGAGGGTTTGGATGAGGAGACAGCACATAAATTTGTAAAACTTGCGCATGAATACTGCCCATATTCCAAAGGAATCAAAGGGAACGTCAATGTTACCGTGGGACTAGCCTAATTATTGAGCTGAGTCGATCGAACGGTTTCGTTTCGAACTTCATGTTGAAGTCTGAAGCATGTATTTAAAATAATTTCTAAAAACTGAAGGCCTCCGAAAAATCGGAGGTTTTTTTGATATGCTCTTAATTCTGCAGCGATAACCAACCAAATAATAGATAAAGAAATCAATTACGGTTGAAATATACCCATATGGGGTATATTATGAGAGTAGAAATCGAAAGTTCAAAGGAGTGCAACTCATGAAAAAGTATGCAATGATATTGCTGACTACGGTGATCACGGGCAGTGTGATGTTAAGTGGATGTGGCAAGAATGCTGAGCAGGATAATAGCAGTAGTGACAGTCATGCAGCGAGCACAGGAGAGATGCACCACTCGGATTCGGGAGAATTACCGGAAGGACTTCAGGAAAAGAAAAATCCTACATATCCAGTGAGCAGCCATGTCGTGTTGAGTACGGACCATATGGCCGGAATGAAGGGTGCAGAAGCAACAATTGTGGGAGCCTATGAGACAACAGCTTATACAGTCTCGTATACACCAACTACAGGGGGAGACACTGTGAAAAATCATAAATGGGTCATTCAAGAGGAAATTCAGGACCATACGGATCAACCGTATGCAGCAGGAGCAGAGGTTGTGCTGAACGCTGACCACATGCCAGGAATGAAAGGTGCTAAGGCAACGATTGACTCCGCTGAGCAAACGACGGTATATATGGTTGATTATACCCCGACCACAGGCGGAGATCCGGTGAAGAATCATAAATGGGTCACGGAAGAAGAATTGTCTGCTAAATGAGAGAGCTTGAAGTAAGTGCCTGAAGTAATAGTTGTTAAGCCTCACATCCATGCGTATAACTTGTGTTAGTCATTATGTGATTACCAAAACCACCCTCCTCACTTTTTAAGTGAAAAGGGTGGTTTTATATATAACAACGCAAAACTATCTTTTGAAAATCTCCAGTTACCATACAATCGTTTCTGGAGTAACACCAACCGGGAATGTTTCCTCAGCTTTATCTTTCTCCACATACATATCATACCAAGCGTCAGCAATGTATTTAGGGTCTGTTGGTGTATCCGGCTTGATGAATACACCCAAGGAGAGGTGACCCACATAAATGCCTTTCGGAGCGAGGTCCGTATGCAGATTGTTGGCATAGTTTCGTAATCCGCCCAAAGCAATCCCCACGTTACCCATCATCGGAATTGGATATATAGCGGAAAGCCCAGTGGTGAACAGAATCGCTCCAGTCTGAAGTTCCAGCATAGCTGGTAATACCTGTTGCACACTATGAATTGCACCAAGTACCAGACCCTGGAACTGATCCAATGCATTATCCGCAGTAACATTCATGGCAGGTGTCGGAGGGAACTGTCCAACGGTTGGACTGAATTCGAGCACATCAATAAAACCGTACTTCTCTTTGATTTGGTCAAAAGCTTGTGTTAATTGTTCCGGGTTATATAGATCGGCTGCGAAGCCGGATGCTTCAATACCTTCTGATTTTAACTGGGCTGCCAGGTTATCGAGTTTGTCTTGGTTTCGTGATACCAAAGCGACCTGAAATCCGTTTTGTCCAAATTTCTGTCCTATAGCCATCCCGAGTCCGGGGCCTGCGCCAACAATGACGATGGTTTTCATATCATGTTTCTCCTTTTCATTCTTATATTGTAAATAGTAGACTAGACAACTAAAGTAATGTAAACAACGCTTGTTGTTAAGCATGCTATACTAATCCAATCAGGCTTACAATCAGCAAAAATGCAGAATCGTTGCGTAGACAACAGTTCCTATATTTTTGTTGCGAACATTATGCAAAAGGCGAGGAGACGTTCGAATGACGATCAAAAATAACCAGGATCCTCGTGTCATACGGACACGTCAGCTCCTGCAGGATGCGTTCCTATCCCTATTGCAGCATCAGGACTTTGATTCTCTGACCGTGGGGGATATTACCGAAAAAGCTACGGTGAATCGAGCCACATTTTATGCACACTTCACCGATAAATTTGCCATTCTGGATTCGACCGTTACGTATTCATTCATGGAGAAATTGAATGATCGAATGGATCAGGGTGATACATTTAATGAAGAAGTTTTGAGAAAAATATTAACAGCCCTGTGTGAATTTCATGCTGAAGTCAGTACTCGCTGCGAACGAAGTTACAGGTCACTGGGAACCGTACTGGAACTTCAAATTAGAGAAAAAATCCAGATTATTATTTTGCAACTGTTGAATCGTCAGAAAACCTCCACACCGGGGCAGAACTCTCGTAAAGAGACAGCAGCAGTTCTGTTAAGCTGGGGGATGTATGGCACGGCTTATCAATGGAACCTGCAGGGGCGGAACGTGCCTATGGAACAATGGATTAATGACACGCTTCCTCTACTGTTGTATGGAAATAGCATCTTTTTTGAGAATTAATAAATTTCTGCTCATTTATGGGTTATAATGGAACCATAAGATTAAAGCTGCTGGAAAGGGGAATGTATATGATGGACTTTAGCAAGCCGCCCCATGCCTCAGAATCACATACACACAAACAGCGCCATGAAGAAAATGAACAACAGCTTTTAGCCGGAGGGAAAAGCATTTGGTGGGAAATTAGCAACTGGCTAATTCTCGCTGGGATTCTTGCGGTAATCTTCGTATTGTTTAAGTTCGTTTTCTAGAAAAAGAGAAACATTAAAACTTTGGATAAGGGCCATATTAAATGGGCTCTTTTTTTCTTTACGCTCTTACATATAAATCATCAAGAGAATAACAAATGACAAAAATAAATATTTGTCATTTGTTATTCTCTGTGTTAATCTAATTTCAACGGAGGTGACTTGAGGATGGTGTAACCATCTTAATCATTATGGAAAAGGACAAAACTTCTGAATTTTTAACTAAGGAACAAATTATTGGAGCAACGCAGGAAACTCTCCGGCGCTTCGGTGTTGCCAAAACATCTGTTACGGATGTCGCTAAATTGCTTGGAGTTAGTCACGGTACGATTTACAGGCACTATAAAAGCAAGAAAGAATTACTTGAAGGCGTGACCGCACAATGGCTCGAAGATGAGATTATTACGCCTTTGACGGCAATAACTAAGGATCAGAGTTATAACGGAGAGGGAACACGTCATCTGAAAGTATATATAGAAGCATTAATTGCTCATAAACGTCATTATGCCGAATCCGATGCAGAGTTGTTTGAGATGTACGCACGGGTAACTCAGGAATCCGCAGATATTATCAATAAACATGTGCAACATCTTGTACGTCATTTGAGTGAGATCATCCAACAGGAGAACCAGTTCCAATTTAACAACCCAGACGTGGTTGCAACGGCGATCCTTCAAGCTACAGCCCGTTTTCATCATCCGGCACACGCCTATGAATGGCAGAGCCCTACAATTGATGCGGAATTTGCACAGGTATGGTTGTTGATAGAAAAGGGATTATTACATTTTGAACAAGAGAGGGAGTAATCGTAAATGAAAAAGCTAGCAGGTAAAGTAGCCATTGTAACTGGCTCATCCCGGGGGATCGGACGTGCTATAGCAGAGCAACTCGCTGAATTGGGCGCGGATGTCGTCATTAACTACGCGAGCAGCCCCGACAAAGCAGAGCAGGTGGCAGATATTGCTCGCCAAAAAGGAGTCCGTGCCATTACCGTTCAGGCTGACCTTGCCCGAAAGGAAGATGTGGAGCGTTTATTTTCCGAAACGATTAGCCAGCTTGGAAAAGTTGATATTCTGATCAACAATGCAGGCATCATGAAGACAACGCCTTTGGTAGATGTGACGGAGGAAGAATTCGATCAGCAGTTTGCCATCAATGTGAAAGGTACATTTTTTGCTTGTCAGCAAGCATTGAAACACATGGAGGAGCAGGGCCGAATTGTTAACTTCTCCACTTCTGTAACCGGACAGATGTTTCCGGGATACAGCGTGTACGCAGGTACCAAAGGAGCAGTTGAACAGATTACTCGTCAGCTTGCAAAAGAATTTGGCTCCAGACAAATCACTATTAATGCTGTTGCACCAGGCCCGGTGAATACCGAGTTGTTTTCTGTAGGGAAGACGGAGCAACAGCTCGAAGGGCTACGTAAAATGAATGCATTTGGTCGTTTAGGTGAACCGGAGGACATTGCAAATGTGATCTCTTTCCTTGTCAGTGAAGAGTCGCAATGGGTTACAGGACAGACGCTGCGTGCAAACGGCGGTTTCATTTAAACGATATCATGCACGAAGTTTATTGCTTTTGACACACAACCGGGCGAATCCCCATATGATGCATTACATCAGCAAGCAATTGGGGAAATGGGGAATCCGGGATGGCAAAACCAAAGGGAAAAAAGGCTCCCGCGTTAAAGAGTGACAAACTTCGTGTATCCATGAAATTGGTTACTTCGGATGTATGTGAGCGTTGCAAGACCCCCTGTACACGAGGAATGGATTATGCAGCAAGGATGCGAACCGATGGAGCTGTAGGCAAGGGCGTACCTTGTATATTGACTCGTCATACTTCGTAGTCCACTTCATAATAAGTTTGACCTACAAGAAGTTCGTATAATTACGTATTGCCAACAACTATACTATAGGGGCGTCCTTTAACAGGGAACGCCTCTTTTTGATCGTTCCAAGGGGTGGAAAATATTCTGGATAAAAAATGAAAAATGGTGAAAAACAGCGCAACTTTGTGGATGAACCTGCAGTATAAATGTACAACAGCTAGCAGCAGGGGAGGGAATATTGACGGAATGAAATGGAAAAGAATTTTGCTGTGTGTCACGGTATTCTCCTTGCTCGGCGGGTCTTTATTGTTTGCAGATTCAGTGAACGAGAAGATTCGGGTTCTCATTAACGGCAAGGAAGCAGCTGACGGTGGTTATCTGATTGACGGAACGACCTATGTACCTGTAAGAGAAGCGGGCGGAATCGCCAGATGGGATACCACAAACAAGAGAGTAACGGTTATCAAACCGAATGTACATATTTTTCTCTTCAAGGGAGATACCGTGTTTGGCAACGTGAACGTGGGTAAGTTGAAATTTAATGTGTTCTCACAAGTCGACAGTTTGACAACAGATATAGCTGCCGTGAAGGTGACGATTACCAATCCAAGTGGTGAGGTTAAGGATATTCAGTCTCAGGAGCTTAAGACACAGAAGGATAACTTCTGGTTCCGAACGTACGATTTTACGTATGATTTCAGCCGAGCTGGCAAGTATCAAGTCGGTTTTTATATTAAAGAAAATGCAAACAGTAATTATGTACTGGCAGCCGAGAAAATCATTACCGCGCTGAACGATTGAAGCAAAAATAACCTTGTCGGTTAAATTGACCTGGACCATTGAACATGTTACGATATGCAAGGTTACACAATTTCTATTTATAAAGCGAGGTATATCAATGAGCGATCACACACATGAACACGGCGATGCCTGCGGATGCGGTCAAGACCACGACCACGACCACGAGCATGAAGAAGTTCTTCTGACACTGACAGACGAGAACGGAAATGACGTGGAGATGGTTTTGGTGGAGACGTTTGACGTGGAGAAGCATGTTTATGCGCTCCTGCTGGAACGTAACAATCCTGAAGCTGACGGCATCATTCTGCGTATGGAAGAAGAAGACGAGGAAATGGTGCTCTACAATATTGAAGACGAAGAAGAGTGGACCCGTGTTGAAGCGGCGTACAACGAACTCGTTGCAAGCCAAGAATAGTCATCCTTTTGGAATAAAGCAAGAAGGCTCCTTAATTATAGGGGGCCTTTTGTTTGCTTTTTATTAGGTGTATATGCTGTTTTTTCTTGCGATAAGGATAGTGGAATAGGTGGAAAAATGCAAACGATACAGCGATCATAAGCCCAAGGCAGGACAAGTCTGTGTGGAGAAAAAATAAAAAGACCAAGCATCCCGCTTGGTCCTTAGAGATCGATCAACCTCATGCAGAGGTGGCTGTTCTAGAATATTGCATCTGCTTCCACGATGACTTTCACGTTGGTTACGCTCCGGTCTTCAGGTCCTTTTACAGGCAGTCCAACTTCAACATGATCAATGATGTAATCGATGTTTTCCTGAGTGATAACCTCACCTGGCAGCAGAATCGGAATTCCTGGTGGATATACGTAGATGAATTCCGAAATAATCCGACCTGCGGATTCCTTGAAAGGAATGACTTCGGTATCACCATAGAACGCATCACGTGGAGTCAGCATCAGCTGTGGTACATCTGGAACCTTGACCACCAGCTCATGGGCTGGATTCACCTGATAATACGTACGGGATAGATCCTGCAGGGCGTTCAGCAAGATTTCTACGGAGTCATCCGTATCTCCCGGTGTGATGAGGCACAGAATATTATACATATCACTGAGCTCCACCTCGATTTTGTAATGCTCACGTAGCCAGTTCTCTGTTTCGTAGCCTGTAATTCCAAGGTGGCGAACATGAATGGTTACTTTGGTTGGGTCGTAATTAAAGGTAGCCTCTGTGCCCAGCAGCTCTCTGCCGAAGCAATATAGTCCGTCCATATCATTAATGGAGCGTCTTGCAAACTCAGCCAGATCAATGGCTTTCTGTGCCATCTGATGGCCATTCAGAGCCAGATTACGTCTCGACGTGTCGAGCGAAGCCAGCAGGATGTAAGAAGTCGACGTTGAAGTCAACATACTCAGAATGGTTTGTACACGTTGTGGATTCACATATCCATTCTTCGTGTTCAGATTGAGTACAGAACTCTGGGTCATCGAACCACCGAGCTTGTGTACACTCGTTGCAGCCATATCAGCCCCGGCGGCCATGGCTGAGAGCGGCAGATCTTCATGGAAATGAATGAGTACGCCATGCGCTTCATCCACAAGTACTGGGACTTGATAGCTATGCGCCAGTTCAACAATTTCTTTTAGATCGGTACATACGCCGAAGTACGTTGGGTTAATGACGAGCAAAGCCTTGGCATCGGGATGACGCTCAAGAGCACGTCGGATCGCGCCTGTAGTGACACCGTGATCAATCCCTAGATTGGCATCCTGCGCAGGAGAGACGAATACGGGTTTCGCTCCTGAGAAAATGATGGCAGACATGACCGATTTATGCACATTACGGGGCACAATAATCTTGTCACCCGGTTCACATACCGACAGAATCATGGTCATGATGGCACTGCTTGTGCCTTGTACACTAAAATAGGTATAATCGGCTCCGAAGGCATCGGCTGCCAGAATCTGCGCTTCCTCAATGACACCGGTTGGCTGATGCAAATCATCTAGCGGTGCGATGTTAATCAAATCTATGGAGAGGGCATTATCGCCGATAAATTCACGAAATTCGGTATCCGTTCCCAATCCTTTTTTATGTCCCGGAATATGAAATTGCACCGGATTGAGTGCCGCGTGATTTTTTAAAGCGGTAAACAGCGGCGTACGGCGGTGATCCATCAGTGCTGTCACAACCTTTCCTAATTATAATTTGTAAGAAAAACGTCTTTCGACGTAAATTCTATGAAGACAGACCGCTTGTAGCGGATGTTTTTCTTGCGATCACGGATTTAGTTCAGCTTCGCTGATAACTTATCATTTTGTAATCTCAAACAAATTTGAGTATAGCAAATTAAGAACCGAATGCAAGCAATATTGCTTGACAATTTTTCGAATTGCTGAGATTTGGACACATCCCCGAGGGTTACAGTAAGGATAGGAGATGGGCAAGCAAGCATCGAAAGGGGAAAAAGAATGCAAACTAATACAAAACCAGCCAAAATTCTGCGATCACCTTTCTTTATCGCCATGTGGCTAACGCTTTTTCTAGTTGAAATTATTAAAGGTGCCCTGCTGGTCGCTATTTTGCCCGTGTATATGGACAATATTCTGGGTTTGTCCGCTGGCGTGATTGGTGTGGCCTTTGCCCTTCAATATTTGGGAGATAATCTGTTCCGGGCTCCCTCTGGATGGGCAGCAGAACGGATCGGGTTTCGCGCGACAATGGTGACGGCGCTAATTTGTACATTAGTTGCTGTAATCATGATTATATTCTTCAAAAGTGCATTTGGCCTTGCCATGGCTTGTCTCATTCTTGGAGTTGGTACGTCACCCCTTTGGCCTTGCGCTATGACAGGCGTGACTGCGATGTCGGGGCCACAGAACAAGAACGGTACAGCCATGGGTGCGCTGGAGATGGCGGCACTTGGGGGGACTGGTCTAGGGCCGATCGGAATGAACTGGCTATTGGAGCGGACGCATCACGATTATCGCACCATTTTCTTGGTGTTGATGGGTGTTGCAATTCTGGTCATTCTGGTCGCTTTGATTTTACCCGGACGTGTCATTGTTGAGGGAGAGCATGCGGAAAGTGAGACGAAGCGGTCAGATATGAAATATCCGGCTAAACCGAATATTTTCACGCCGTTCATCCGACTCAAAAACAGTGTCCAGGGTACATTGCAACGGGTACGCAGCACCCTTAATGTTAATCCGCTCGTATATCCTGCACTATTCATGCAGTCTTTTGTTATTGGTCTGCTCAGTCCCGTGATTACGCTATACACTCGCACAGACCTGCACATCTCGCCCAACCTATACAGCTTGTTGCTGATAGCGGGTGGAGGCATTACGGTCATTGCATTGCTGCCTGTAGGGAAAATGGTAGACCGGTTTGGAACGGCACCGTTCCTGAACATCGGTTTTTTAATGGCAGCAGTGAGTCTGTTTGCTTTTTCTTCTATTACGTCTATTCCAGTTGTGTTCGGTATCGTCATGTTGGTTGGCGTCAGCTATGCGATGATTCTCCCGGCTTGGAATGCGTTTGTAGCCACATTGATTCCCAAAGGAGAACGCGGAGCGATCTGGGGTTTCTTCCTGACCCTTCAGGGATCAGGCATGGTCGTAGGGCCGATTGTATCCGGACTGCTGTGGGATCACGTTAGTCATCCGGCTCCATTTATCGGAAGTGCTGTCGTTATGGCTGGACTTGCCGTTGTGCACTATGTGTTATCCCGTAAACCGTATCGTACAGCTCCTGCCAAATGATGCGATTGAAGTCTGATAAGGTGGATCCAATAAGAAAAGGGAGTTCCAACAACCATTCAGGTTGTGGAACTCCCTTTTTATGTAGCATGGTGCAACCATTGCATCCATTCAGCTAACGACGGGAAGATTATTCTGCCCGCCGGAGTGATCAACTCTGGGAACTAATCGTTCAACGTACTTAAGACAAAGACATCTTATAGAGCGGCAGCAGTGTTTTGAACGTTGAACGAACCGTTTCCAGGGACTTTTCCCCATCCGCAGCAAGGGCATCATCCCGATCAATTCGCAGTCCGCATATAACCTCTGCATACCTTTATTTCGCGTCCATTATATCATGAAAAACGGGGGCTTGCCCCTGTGCATCTGCGGAAAGCTGCGATCCTTCGGATCAATCGGTGAAAAATAGTCAAATAACCAAGTACCCTTACATAAAATGAAGTATAAAATAGGGTAAGCCGATTGAGTAGAAGCGATTGAAGAAGATGGCCGGAGCATCTCCGGTACAGATGGAGGGAGTGCCGTGAATAAGAGTTATGAAGTTGAATATTGCAATCTGGAGCTGCGGTTCAACCGTCGGCATATCCAAAATTTGATCAAAGACCTTATTCGTGAGGGGTATTCACTATATTGGAGCGAGGACGAATCCTTTTTTATTCTGTCAGTCCGCACCGGACGCAAGCTGGTAAAGCTCCGTTTTCAACAGACGCGCAGTGGGAATTACAAGATGACCGGAGATTATATTATCAAGGACGCAAAGCTTGCGGAATGGTTGGAGAAGCTGATCGGGGATACACGTGGGCATGCCGTTGTGAAACGGTTTAAGGATCAGCAGATGACCGTGGAGAATATTTTGTTTGGTGAAGTCATTCGTCTCGTTGAAGTATCCGGGTTCAAACAGCGTGTTATTTTTCAAAAGGAACCTGCGCCGACGGCGGAAGAGATGGAAGAAATGTTCCTCTCGCGCGAAGGCGAGGAGCGACTCATGCTGCTGCGCATGGAAGTGGATGATGAACTGGAGCGTCTGTATGCCGCCATTCAGATGGATAATATCGAAAAAGCAAATGTCTGTCGTAAAGTCTTAAAGCAGTTGTCAGGGCACATGTTGATGCTGGAAGGCTGAAATATAACGCTGTATTTATGAAAATACGATGAACACCTCAGGTAATTGGGGTGTTTTCTCGCTGTGCGACCATGGTCCGGGGTTCACTTCTATGCGTAAAACCGTTAAAATGGGGGTATTGTTGAGAATTCATTTCAATAAAATTAATTGGAGCAAAGGATGGAGGACCAGATGGCGAAACAACAGATCGGTGTCATTGGACTTGCAGTAATGGGCAAAAATTTGGCCCTTAACATTGAAAGCAGAGGTTTCACGGTATCGGTATTTAACCGTTCTCCGGAGAAAACCAACGATCTTCTGAAAGAAGCCGAAGGTAAAAACCTGACAGGCACATTCTCTATTGAAGAGTTTGTGGCATCCCTGGAATCCCCGCGCAAAATCCTGATCATGGTACAAGCTGGTTATGCAACCGACGCTACCATTGAACAACTGCTTCCTCATTTGGATGAGGGCGACATCATCATTGATGGCGGTAACGCATACTTCCCTGACACCCAACGTCGCAGCAAAGAGTTGGAAGACAAAGGCATTCGCTTCATCGGTACAGGTGTATCCGGTGGGGAAGAAGGCGCGTTGAAAGGCCCTGCAATTATGCCAGGTGGACAAGAGAGTGCGTACAAGCTGGTTGAACCGATCCTGACAGCCATTTCGGCCAAAGTCGGTGACGATCCTTGTTGTACATATATCGGACCAGATGGTGCTGGACACTATGTGAAAATGGTGCATAACGGTATCGAATACGGAGATATGCAGTTGATTGGTGAAGCTTACCACCTACTCAAATCCGTGTTGAATGTGTCCGTTGAGGAGCTTCACGCCATCTTTACAGAATGGAATCAGGGAGAGCTGGATAGTTACCTGATCGAAATCACAGCAGATATCTTCTCCAAATACGATCCGGAAACGGGCAAACCAATGGTTGATGTCATTCTGGATGCAGCTGGACAAAAAGGAACAGGAAAATGGACAAGCCAAAGCGCGCTGGATCTCGGCGTACCATTGTCCATGATTACAGAATCCGTATTCTCCCGCTTCCTGTCTGCGATGAAAGACGAGCGTGTGGCAGCGAGCAAAATCCTGAACGGACCTGCGGTTGAAGCATTCTCCGGTGACAAAAAAGCGTTCATCGAGAATGTTCGCAAAGCGCTGTTTGCAAGTAAAATCGTATCCTACGCACAAGGTTTTGCCCAAATGCGCGCAGCTTCCGACGAGTACGGCTGGGATCTGAAATACGGCAACATCGCCATGATCTTCCGTGGTGGTTGCATCATCCGTTCGCAGTTCCTGCAAAACATTAAAGAAGCGTATGACAAAGATGCAGCACTGAAAAACCTGCTTCTGGATCCATACTTCCAAAACATTGTTGAATCCTACCAAGGTGCATGGCGTGAAGTTGTAGCTGCTGCGGTAACTCAAGGCGTTCCGGTCCCTGGGTTCTCCAGTGCATTGTCCTACTACGATAGCTACCGTACAGAGCGTTTGCCTGCGAACCTGTTGCAAGCACAACGTGACTACTTCGGTGCTCATACGTTCAAACGTCTGGACAAAGAAGGCAGCTTCCATCACAACTGGATGGAATAGTAGCATATATCGCAAGTCCGTGAGATTTGGCTAAAGTGTCCTGAATCAGGGGCCTTGGCTGGAAGAAGGGCTTGGACAGAAGCTTAGATAGGGGACTTGGAGAGTCGGTTCATACCGATGAACTCCAGGTCTCTTTTTTTTACCGTATGTTAAGATGCTTCTACATTTTACGAGCCTGAGATGCTCTATTTCGTGGATATGAGCCTTTTCTATTCTCTAACGAACTCAGAAGGTCCTACTTACAACATTTGGAGCGAAATTGCGCTGTTTTGAAGGTGTTTTTGTGAAATGAGTTTCCTGAGATTCATTAGAATTCTAAAATCGCTTATAATTCGGAAATAAGCTGATCTGAGTTCGTTAAAATCGTTTGGAGTACATGGACATGCTTCGATATGATCTGGAAGTGCTTGCGGATGCTTGGAGGGAAGTGGGCCACACTATGGCCTTCCCCCGTCCGCAGGGCTGTGTTATGATAGGACAAAAGTGCTCATGAATTGCTTGAATTAAAGGAGTGTACACCTTGAGCAAGTCTAACAATATTATTCTCATCGGCATGATGGGAACTGGCAAATCAACCGTTGCTGACATGCTCGCACGCGAGCTGGGTTACCGACTGATTGATGTGGACGCCGCGGTGGAGAAAGAGGAAGGCTGTACGATTCCTGAATTGTTCACAGGCAAGGGAGAGACATATTTCCGCGACGCCGAGAGTCGCATGTTGTGCTCGGTGTTAGAGAAAAAGGCGCAGGTGATTGCAACCGGAGGCGGTGTGGTTCTGCGTTCGGACAACTGTGATGTTATGTCGAAGAACGGCTGGGTGGTTGCCCTGACTGCTGATCCGGCAGTGATAGTAGAACGTGTCAGCGGCTGTGAGAACCGTCCGCTCTTGGCAGGCAATGCGGAGGAACGCATTCAGACCATTATGCAGGAACGGAAGGACGCATACCGGTTTGCGCATTACACGGTGGATACGACCGAGTTATCCGCTTCTGAAGTGACTCGTTTAATTTTAGCGCATTACCGCGTCTAAGCTTGTAATTATTTCGTTTTCTCTTCAGTGAGTGTATGGATAGACTGTACACATGAGTGCAGGGTCGATGCATGGAGAGAGGGATACATTTCGCATGTGGAAGAAGATATGCCGAAGGGTTTAAAGTGGTGAATGGAGCCATGTGATCGTGGAACGATGTGAAAAACGGGCCGATTGGCCCGTTTGACTTCCTGTAAGGATCAGGATGCACATTGGTTACCGAGAACTGCTTATTGCAGATATCCTAACCATTAACCTCGATCCTGATGTTGTTTAGTCTTCCTCTTGCCATTGCAGCATACCGCCAACCATATTGGTACAGCCATCATATCCGAGCTGCTGTAAGTACTCACAGGCACGCTCACTACGGTATCCACTGCGGCAGATCAGAACAATCTCACCGGACTTTTGAATTTCGGACAGTCTGTCCGGAATCTGTCCAAGCGGGATGTGTTTCGCTCCTTCAATCATGCCTTGTGCGACTTCATCGTCCTCACGGACGTCTATCATCTGCAGCTTCTCTCCCGCCTGCAAACGGCGGCGTAGCTCAGAAGTTTCAATTTCAGCAATTTGTGTCATATTCAGGTCCTCTTTTCTGTATGGACTTAACGCCTATAATGATACCCAAGCGATGTATGGAATGTCAATTTGGCAGTACAACATCACCGCATGTATCCTGAATCAAATACGTAACAGAATCATCTAACGAAGCACATTATAATCAATGAAGGAGAATTTCATCCATGGACGTTATCGTTAAACCAACCCCATCCCTGAACGGGGAAATTGGAGCTTTGTCTTCCAAGAACTACACCACACGCTACTTGCTAGCTGCTGCGCTGGCAGAAGGCACAAGTACGATCCATTACCCGGCTCATAGTGAAGATAGTGACGCTATGCGCAGATGTATTCGCGACCTTGGAGCGGTGCTTGAAGAAGATGATAGCAAAATCGTTATCCAGGGCTTCGGCAGCCATCCACGTGATGTGCGTGAATTAAATGTAGGCAATGCGGGTGCAGTGCTTCGTTTCCTGATGGGGGTAACGGCACTTTGTCCTGATGTGACGTTTGTAAATACGTACCCGGATTCTCTGGGCAAACGCCCACATGATGACCTGATCGATGCGCTTGGTCAGCTTGGTGTTGAGGTACAGCACGAACAAGGGCGCTTGCCAATCACGATCAAAGGGGGTCAGGCTAAGGGTGGACATATCCGTGTATCCGGTTCCGTCAGCTCCCAGTATTTGAGCGCGTTGCTGTTTGTAACTCCTCTTCTGGAAGAAGACAGCACAATTGAAGTATTAAACGACTTGAAATCCAAAGTGGTTATTGGCCAGACGCTGGAAGTATTGGAACAGGCGGGCATCGTCATTCATGCGAGTGATGATTACATGTCCTTCCGCGTACCTGGCGGTCAAGCCTATAAACCACAAACATATACGGTTCAAGGAGACTATCCGGGTTCAGCAGCTGTCCTCGCGGCCGCGGCTGTCACCCAATCGGATGTTAAAATTTTGCGATTGATGGAACAGAGCAAACAAGGTGAGCGTGCCATTGTAGACGTTCTGCGCATGATGGAAGTGCCGTTGACGCATGAGAACGATGTGGTACACGTGCAAGGTAACGGTACATTGAAAGCCGTGGAATTCGATGGAGATGCCGCGACAGACGCGGTTTTGGCCATGGTAGCGGCGGCAGTGTTTGCGGAAGGCACCTCACGGTTCTATAATGTAGAGAACTTACGTTACAAGGAATGTGACCGAATTACAGATTATTTGAACGAACTGCGGAAGGCAGGAGCCAACGTAGAAGAACGTCAGGCCGAGATTATCGTACATGGTCGTCCGGAAGGCGTCGAAGGCGGCGTTGAGATCAACGCTCACTACGATCATCGCGTAATTATGGCACTGACCGTTGTCGGTCTGCGTTCCAAAGAACCGCTTCGTATTCGGGATGCACACCATGTAGCCAAGTCTTATCCGCAATATTTCGATCATTTGCAGGCGCTTGGCGCCTCGGTTCAATGGGTAAAAGAGTAAGATAACACGTTTAAGAGGTTGTTCAAAAAACCGCTTTTGATTACGAAGGATGCCTGGAGGCATCATCAGCATCGAATATGGAATTCAGCCGAAATGTCCGTTGCTCACGTAGTTTTCCCTACGCTCCGCTACTCCATTTCTAGCTTCATCCCATCTTCTCGGTACTGAAAACCGGTCTTTTTGAACACGCACTTTAAGCAGAAAAGGATGGTGCTTGAACATGGAATTTAACAATCCTACTCGTGAAGAAATTGGACAACTTTTGCGCAAGGCAGGCAACATCGCAGTCGTCGGCTTATCGGACAAATCAGATCGCACTTCCTATATGGTAGCGGAAGCCATGCAAAGCAGAGGTTATCGTATCATCCCGGTAAATCCACAGGTACAAGGTGAGATTCTCGGTGAGACGGTATATGCGACCCTCGCAGATGTCCCTGAGCCGGTAGATATCGTGAACGTATTCCGCCGCGATGAATATTGTGCAGATGTCGCTCGTGAAGCTGCGGCGATCAAAGCGAATGTATTGTGGCTTCAGCTTGGTATCCACAGCGATGAAGCCGTTCAGATTGCAGCTGAGAACGGCATGACAGCGGTAACGAATCGTTGTATCAAGGTAGAGGATTCCATCGTTCTGCGCGGTGCTGGACGCGGTTAAATCTCGATTCCTAAAAAATCCCGTTAACCTCGAGTTGACGGGATTTTTTCTGTTGTATAATTGGAATATAAAATATACTTTGCAGCTTAGAAGACCGCATGAAGTTAAATCCAAGTGGTATTCCGCTCCATTTAATTATTGGGGGAACAAGGAAATACGCTCCTTTTTGTCATGCCTGGCGGGAGAGAAATACAAATTACCAACAGGTTACTGTTTTGCTTTGACAAAACGTTGCGTAAAGCTTACCATCTAGGATAGAAAGGAGAGGTCGCCATGAATTGGCTCGGATCCTTGCAGCAGCTCGGACGAGCGGTAATGCTGCCTACAATGGTCCTGCCCGCCGCCGCAATTTTGCTGAGTGTTGGCAGTTTGCCCTGGGACGCCTGGGGATTGAAAGTTGTTGGTGAAGTGTCTACCGTGGCCGGACACGGTATTTTTTATTTTTTGCCGTATTTGTTCGCTGTCGGTGTAGCGCTGGGACTCTCCAACCAGGCCGGACAAGCGGGACTCGCTGCTCTGGCTGGTATTGTGATATATGATCAGGTGACTCGCAATTTCGGGGATGGCACCGTTCAACCTGCTTCCTTAATCGGAATTATTCTCGGCGCACTTGCCGGGGTGACGCATAATCGCTTCAAAAGTATCAAACTGCCCGAAATCTTACAGTTTTTCGGTGGTTCAAGGTTTGTTTTACTCATAGTTGGACTTTGCTCGGCACTGTTCTCCTTCTTTATGTTATGGATCGCACCCATTTTGCAACATGCATTGAACGCCATCGCCACCTGGGAATACAGTCTCGGCGGTTTTGGGCTGTTTATATATGGGGTCTTGTACAGGGTGCTGGTGGCCTTCGGACTGCATCATCTGCTTAACAATGTATTCTGGTTCCAACTGGGGACGTATGAAACAGCAGACGGCAATATAGTGCAAGGGGATTTGCCGCGATTTTTTGCGGGTGATCCAACAGCAGGGTATTTTATGGCCGGGTTATTCCCGATCATGATGTTTGCGATTCCAGCGATTGCCTTTGCCATTATTCAGGAGGCAAGGGAAGATCTGAAGCCGAAAATCAAAAAAACATTTCTCACTTCCGCACTCGTTTGTTTTCTGACAGGGGTATCGGAGCAGATTGAGTTTGCCTTTTTGTTTGCGGCACCTTATCTGTTCATCGTGCATGCAGTCATGTCAGGACTTGCGATGTGGATCAGTTACTGGCTTGATATACGCCATGGTTTCTCCTATTCGGCTGGCATTATCGACTACATACTCAATTTCCATCTATCGGAGAATGCTTGGAAGCTCATTCCGATTGGCATACTATACGGGCTAGTCTATTATTTCCTGTTTAGGTGGGCGATTCGCACGTTCAAGATTCCAACTCCAGGACGCGAAGAGGGGTCCATGCTGGAAGATTGGGTAGGTAACATTCCTTATCAAGCTCCTCTTATTTTGGAAGCATTGGGCGGGAAAGAAAACATTGTGCAGGTAGAGGCTTGTATTACACGACTTCGTCTCACCGTGCATAATGATCGATTAATCGATACAGGTGCAATGAAGAGTATGGGGTCCGCAGGGCTTATCAAGCTGGGTGGCGGTAACGTACAAGTGGTATTTGGCACCTATTCGGAATTAATCCGGGAAGAGATTGCGAAGCTGCTCGAACGTGATCTGCAACAAGTTCTGTTCTGTGCTCCTGTGCAAGGCAAAATGCTGCCGATTGAAGAGGTACCGGATCAGATATTTGCAGCCAAGCTTGTGGGCGATGGTGTAGCCTTTGTCCCGGAAAAGGGAGAGCTGGTCTCACCCGTATACGGAACGATTATGCACATGTATCCAACGATGCATGCCTTAGGCATCTCAACCAGGGAAGGACTTGAGGTCCTATTGCATATCGGTATTGACACATCCCAACTGAAGGGTCACTTTGAAGCCTTTGTTCAGGAAGGGGATACGGTGGAGCCCGGTCAGTTGTTAATCAAGTTTGACCTGGCTGTGTTGCGAGCCGAGGCGGCATCGCTGACGACACCGATGGTCATCACGAATCCCGATCGTGTCAAATCATGGAGCTTTGCTCCATTTAAGCAAGTTAAGAAAGGTCAGGCATCCGTTATGTCCGTGGTGCTCTATGACAGGAACGTTGGAGGGGTAGAATGAAGATACAAGGCATCAACGGCGCTGCAGGCATAGCCATCGGCAAAGCATTTGTCCTGCCCAGTTGGGAATGGGATCTGCCGGATCAGAAGATGGATTCGGTGGATCTCGCCCAAGAGTTCGAACGGCTGTACGAGGGCATACGGACATCGAAGGATGAGATTGAATATATCAAGAACGAGTTCAAGGAAGTCGTCGGTCCTGAAGAGTCCAGCATCTTTGATGCGCATCTGGCCATTCTGGAAGATCCGGTGTTCATGAACGAAATTCGTGGCATTATTGAACGGCAGTACAAAGCAGCAGAAGTAGCCGTCAAAGAGGCCATTGATCATTTTGTCACCATGTTTGATCTGCTCGAAGACGAGTATATGAAGGAGCGAGCCATCGACATCAAGGACGTGGGTAATCGTTTATTAAAGCATCTGCTGGGCGCACCGGAAATTACGCTTCCATCGGATACCCAGCCTTATATACTCGTGGCCAAAGAGTTGTCTCCCTCTCAATTAGCGCATTTGAATCCAAGCCACGTGCTGGGTATTGTGACACTTATTGGAGGCAAAACGTCACATTCGGCAATTATGGCTCGTGCCCTTGGTATTCCTCTCGTTTCCGGTCTGGAAGCGAGTCTTGGCATGCCGGTGGAGACAGGAGATATGTTGGTTGTCGATGGAGATAATGGCCTCGTATTTACGGAGCCGGATCGCAAGACGATTGAACGTTACACGATGATTCGCAGCAAACAATTGAAGAAAAAAGAGCAGCTGCAGGTACTTGCAACAGTGGATGCCGTAACCAAAGACGGTTCCGTTCTGCATCTGGCTTCTAACATCAGTTCCGTCAAGGAACTGGATATGGCACTGAAACATGGGGCGAAGGGCGTGGGGTTGTTCCGGACAGAGTTCCTATACATGGACCGTGCTACGTTCCCGGGTGAGCAGGAACAGTATGAGGTTTATCGTCTTGTCGCTGAGAAAACTGCAGGACAGTCTGTCGTTATTCGTACGCTCGACATTGGTGGTGACAAGCAGCTAGACTACTTTGAACTGCCAGAAGAAGATAATCCATTTCTCGGATATCGTGCGATTCGGATCAGTCTGGACCGCAAAGATCTGTTCAAAACACAGCTCACAGCCATTCTGCGGGCCAGTGCTGCGGGCAATGTCAAAATTATGTACCCGATGATCTCTTCGGTAGAAGAACTTCAGGAGGCCAATGAAATCCTGCGTGAAGCGATGTCTGATCTGGACGAGCGCGAATTGCCGTACGATCCACATATACAGGTGGGCATCATGATTGAGGTTCCGGCAGCGGTGATGATAGCCGATTTGCTTGCCGAAGAAGCTGATTTCTTCAGTATCGGTACGAATGATCTCGTGCAATATGTACTGGCTGTAGACCGAATGAATGAGCAGATTGCACATATGTATCATCCGTATCACCCGGCTGTATTACGCATGCTTCGCGCAACAGTCGATGCGGCTCATACGGCAGGCATTGATGTCAGTGTATGCGGGGAGATGGCAGGAGACGAACGTTCGATTCCCCTATGGCTGGAGCTCGGGATCAGCAATCTGAGCATGTCTCCACAATCCTTGCTGCGTGTGAAGCACAGAGTATTGAATACGACGGCTGCTGCTGCCAAAGAGGCTGCCCATGATTGCTTCAGCCTGCGGACAAGTGCAGACATCGAAGAGCGTCTACAGGTCTTCAATGATTCGATGGGCAGTCCGGATGAACAGAGTGGATCGAATGCATCCTGAATGGGTTATTTTCAAATAAATACCTTTAAGTGAAAATATTAACTTTTGTACAATTTTGGAAAATAGTCTTATTTTAACGATAAAGCCCCACGCCATATGGCGTGGGGCTTTGTTTTATTTTTCAGCAAGTGCATCGCAAAAAGCTTTGCCATACGGCGGAAGATCAGGTGGACGGCGAGCTGAAATGATGTGTCCATCCACAACAACGGCTTCATCTTTCCAGATGGCTCCGGCATTTTCCATGTCATCCCGGATACCCGGTGTAGAAGTTACCGTAACCCCGTCCAGTATTTTGGCGGATATCAGTACCCAACCTGCGTGACAGATCTGTCCAATCGGCTTACGATCCGCATGCATTTCCTTAACGAGCTCAAGTACTTTGGAATAGCGACGAAGCTTGTCCGGTGCCCAGCCCCCGGGTACAAGGATACCATCATAGTTTGAACTATCCAATTCATCAAAACTGTATTCCGCCTGCGCGGGAACACCATATTTACCAATGTAGGTTTTGCCTTTTTTCTCTCCGGCGAGATGCACCTCAGCGCCTTCTTCACGAACACGATGTACCGGATACCACAGTTCCAGATCTTCGAATTCTTCATCGACCAGGGCGATGACTTTTTTGCCTGTTAATCTCATCATCATCTCTCCTTTTGCGGTAATTAGCACATAGCGTCTTTATTGTAACAGATTCTCATGTTGACTTCATCGTCATGCAATCTCGCCATTGGGGAAGCGATTACATCTCAATGAACGCCTACATTCGACAACCTTCATCTGGAGACAGTGGTAATTTGTGCAACCTCTGGTTTATAGCAGGATTTGAGCGGAAATAGGTCGAATGGTATCTGTATAAGAGTATAGAACGAATGAGGTGATGACTGTGCGTAAGACGTGCAGATGCGGACATGTAATGGAACTGGAATTAAGAACGGTGGTATATGCCAAAAAGGTGGAGATTCGTAACGTACCTGTATTTGCTTGTACAGACTGTGTTTCCTATGAAGTGCTTCAGCCGGTCAAGCCGGATTTGAAAGAGTGCATCAGTACACTCGGTGAACAGCCAGCGAAACAGGATGTATCGTTTGGAGAGCGAAATGAACTTGCGGATCTTTTCCATGAACAACTGCTGGCTTGGCCAGACGCTTCGGATCGTGAGATGGAGCATCGGATGCAACGTGCTGTGGAGGAGAGAATTAACCTGCTGCTGGATATTATGGGTTACGCCCAAAAGTCTAATGATGAAGAATGGATCGAGACAACACAGCGCAGATTAGGTCAATTATCCGGTTTTGTATGGCAGGCGCACTTCTCGAATGCTGTCTAATTTTGACGTGCAAAATGCTTGTTTTCATGAAAATTGGCTTTTTCGCCCGCTTTTTGTTAAGATATCGTAGAGTGAAAACGCTCAACATAGCGGTAATCCTGGTAAAGGGGGATGTATATCAAATGGCTGACATGACTAAAATGACAAGTATTGAACAGCTAAACTCCGCAGTGGAGGCTACCGAGGATCAACCCTTGCTTCTGTTTAAGCACAGTACACGCTGCCCGATCAGCGCGAACGCCTATCAGGAGATGAACGATTATTTGCAAAATAGTCCAAGTGAACAAGTGAAATACGGTATCATTTATGTAGTGGAAGATCGCCCTGTGTCCAATGAAGCAGCGGACAAGCTGGGTGTTAAGCACGAATCTCCGCAGGCAATTCTAGTCAAAAAGGGAATTCCTGTATGGCATACTTCCCACTCGAATATTACTTCAACCACAATCACGAAAGCACTGCGTGAGTCCTAAAGCCTATTTTAATTGATTAATGCATAAATTTGTCGTAATATAAATCTTAATGAAAATGGTATGAAAATTTACTGGTAATGGAGAGAAGTACTGTGACGGTAACCATTTATGATGTGGCACGTGAGGCCGGTGTCTCTATGGCAACGGTATCACGGGTTGTTAATAATAACCCTAATGTTAAGCCACAGACACGCAAAAAAGTATATGAAGCCATCGATCGGTTGGGATATCGTCCGAATGCGGTAGCCAGAGGCTTGGCGAGCAAGAAGACAACCACGGTCGGGGTCGTTATTCCGGACATTTCGAACTCAACCTTTGCAGAGATTGCCCGCGGGATTGAAGATATTGCGAATATGTATCACTACAACATTATTTTGTGTAACGCGGATAAGAAGAAAGAAAAAGAAATTCGTGTAATTAACACGTTGCTCGAGAAACAAGTGGACGGTCTGCTCTTCATGGGTGGAACTGTGACGGACGAGCATATTCAGGCGTTCCAATCAGCGGCTGTGCCGATTGTTCTCTGTGCAACAAGTGACGAGAAGGGCACGTACCCTTCTGTAGATATTGACCATGAAGCAGCGGCATTTGATGCTGTAAATACATTGATCCGTCATGGACACAAGGAAATCGCAATGATCAGTGGTACACTGCAAGATCCTGCCAACGGTTATGCTCGTTTCCAAGGGTACAAGAAAGCGCTTGAAGCAGCAGGTATGGAATATCAGGAGGATCTCGTACGTATTGGTAACTATCGTTATGAGTCCGGTGTAGAAGCGATGAAGTATTTCCTCGGATTGAAGAAAAAACCATCGGCAATCTTCGCTGCAACAGATGAGATGGCAATTGGTGCTATTCATAGCATTCAGGATGAAGGTCTGAAAGTACCGGATGACTTCTCCATCATCAGTGTGGATAACATTCGTATGGCTTCCATGGTCCGTCCTCAGTTGACTACTGTAGCTCAACCGATGTATGACCTGGGCGCTGTAGCGATGCGTTTGCTGACCAAGCTGATGAAGAAGGAAAATGTGGAGAACCCACGGGTTATTTTGCCGCATGAAACGATTCTTCGTCTGTCTGTAAGCCATGCAGACGTAGTTTAAATACAGGCTTTGATGGTTCATCGTCATTTCTGATTGAAATGGAAATGATTTAAGAAAGGGAGAAGGCATTCTCTCTACATAGTGGAATGACGGAAGCTCCGGAAACGGAGCTTTTGTGCTGAATGGAGTTCTGAACGTAACGAAAAAACACTTGGAGGGAAACGAGTCCAGGTTAACATGCAGAATGCTATATAGGAGGTCATAACATGCGTGAAACGATCGGTATCATTGGTGCAATGGATGAGGAAGTAGAACTTCTCTTGGCTGGTATGAAGCAACTAGAGACTGTAAAACAAACTGGTATTACCTATGTTGCAGGTGAATGGCTGGGTAAACAGATTGTGGTCTGCAAATCAGGCGTGGGTAAAGTGAATGCGGCTGTGACGACACAGATTTTGATTGATCGTTTTCAGGTTAATCGTATTATTTTCACAGGTGTTGCGGGTGCAGTTAATCCAGAGTTGAATATTGGAGATATGGTCATCTCTTCCGAATGTGTACAGCATGATATGGATGTGACCCCACTTGGATTTGAGCGCGGGGTTATTCCTTACCAGGAGACGTCCGCCTTCCCAGCGGAAGCATCACTTATCGCATTAGCTGAAGAAGCCTGCAAAGCGCAGGGAGCGAACTATCTGATCGGTAAAGTGCTGTCAGGAGATCAATTCATTGCAAGCAAGGATACGGTGAAAATGCTGTATACCGAAATGAATGGGGCATGTGCGGAGATGGAGGGAGCTGCCGTAGCGCAAGTGAGCTTCATGAACCGTGTTCCGTTCGTTATACTTCGCGCAATGTCTGACAAAGCAGATGGATCAGCACATGTGAACTTTGCTGAGTTTACTGTGGAGTCTTCCCAGCGCTCTCACCGTATTGTTGAACATATGCTGGAACATATGTAACCCCATAAGCTATACGCATGTTGAGCACGCTTTAAAAAGCAACAAAAAACCGCTTATTCGTAGCAGATCATCCATGATGAACCTGTTCGCGAAGAGGCGGTTTTTCTATGTATACGTATTCGAAAATCATCCATGTGCATTCGTGATTAATACATAAACCGATGGCGGAATCGCACCCGGTCGAACTGTTCTTCCGATTCCAGGGGTACTTGGCTGCCAATTCGGACCATGAGGCAGTTTGCCGGATGTGAACAAATCTCGGGATCATCGGTGGCATACCAGGTCATGTCTACGGTTTGCATCAATTTTTCCATCATCTTGCGGTAATCCCATACGGAAAGGGCGCTGCCCTTCAAATCCCAATGCCAGTAATATTCCGTTGTGAATATGATATATTTCTCCATCTGTCCATTTTCAAACGCGGTGAGCAGCATTTCGCGCCCAATCCCGAGAGTGCGATAGGAATCCGCAACCTCAATGGCTCCCAGCTCAATTAGATCGGTCATATTGCCTTCCGACCAACGCTCGCAATCATCTGCATAATGGAAAGTCACATAACCGACAATGGTCTCATTTTCCCGCGCTATTATGATTCGACCTTCGGGCAATGCGGCAATTTCGGCCAATGCCTCCTGTTGTTCCGAAGGGCGCCGGAAAGCATCCAGATCGGAATGAAATTCAAGCTGCGTAATCGTCTCGGCCTGAACTGGTCCCTCAATGATGATTCGGTGGCCGGACTTGAAGATGGAACGCATATGATGCTCCTTAATATGCTCCATAGTTCATGCTCCTCTCTCCCCCTACTTATAGCAAAAAACCAAAAATTTGAAAAGCCATAGACGATGATTGAAAAGATTTGCTATAATTGCGTAGACAAAAAATGTTCACAAATCAACTGCAGTTTGGGTTCATCGGTTTGGCCTGGCAAGTACATGATGAGAAGTTCTCTCTACTAATGTAAGCGCTAACTGGAAGTTCAGTCAACACAAAGGCAATCAGAAGTGACCCATATTGGGAATCGAAATGTCGAGTTGAAGGAGGCTGGCAAGCATGAGTCAAGCACATGGTGAGATGCTGCAAACGGTTGTGTCTGAATCTAATCTGGGCGATTACACGGAGGCCCGAAGCCGGTTTGATTGGGAATCGGTCGAAAGGCACTTTACGTGGCACGCCAGCGGGAAAGTCAACATGGCGCATGAAGCGATTGATCGTCATGTGCTGGAAGGAAGAGGCGGGAGAACGGCGCTATTATACAGTGATGCTACGCGTGAAGAGGCATACACGTTTGCTGACTTGAGTGAGCAATCGAGTCGCTTCGGTAACGTTCTCCGCAAATATGGTATTGCTAAGAGTGATCGGGTATTTATTTTTATGCCTCGCAGTCCTGAGCTCTATTTCAGCCTGTTGGGCATATTGAAGGTTGGGGCTGTTGCAGGTCCTCTATTTGAGGCCTTTATGGAAACTGCGGTGAAGGACCGACTGGAGGATAGCGGAGCTGTCGCCCTGGTGACAACCCCTCAATTGCTGGGACGAATCAAACGTTCCGAATTGCCTGAACTGAAGCATATTTTTGTTGTGGGTGGCGGTCCGCAGACGGAAGAAGGACTCATCGACTTTGATGCAGAGATGTCCGCAGCTTCAGATGATATGGAAGTGGAGTGGCTGACACGCGAAGACGGACTGCTGATTCACTATACTTCCGGATCTACAGGCAAACCGAAAGGTGTATATCATGTGCAGAATGCAATGATTCAGCATTATTACACCGGCAAGGTTGTACTCGATTTGCGCGAGGACGACGTATACTGGTGCACAGCCGATCCGGGGTGGGTAACAGGTACCTCCTATGGAATTTTTGCACCATGGTTGAATGGTGTGACCAACGTTATTCGTGGGGGACGTTTCAGTCCGAAAGACTGGTACAGCACCATTGAGAAAAACAAAGTCAGCGTATGGTACAGTGCACCGACGGCTTTCCGCATGTTGATGGGAGCGGGCGAAGAGACCATTGCCCAGCATGATTTGAGCAGTCTCCGTCACGTCATGTCTGTGGGTGAGCCACTTAATCCCGAAGTTGTCCGTTGGGGCTGGAAAGCCTATGGACAGCGAATTCATGATACCTGGTGGATGACGGAGACGGGTGGACAATTAATCTGTAACTACCCGGGCATGCCAATCAAACCAGGTTCCATGGGTCGTCCATTACCGGGAATTGAAGCAGCCATTATTGACGATCATGGAGAGGAACTGCCGCCATACAGTATGGGGAACCTGGCTATTCGTACTTCCTGGCCGTCCATGATGGCGAAGATCTGGAATAACCCGGCCAAATATAAGGAGTACTTCCGACTTTCTGGCTGGTATGTATCCGGTGATTCGGCTTATATGGACGAAGATGGCTACTTTTGGTTCCAGGGCCGGATTGATGATGTCATTAACTCTTCAGGAGAACGTATTGGCCCCTTTGAGGTGGAGAGCAAGCTCGTAGAGCACCCTGCGGTAGCAGAGGCAGGCGTTATCGGCAAACCGGATGTAACTCGCGGAGAGATCATTAAGGCCTTTGTGGCACTTCGTGAGGGGTATGAGCCGACACCGGAGCTGAAGGAAGAGATCTATCGATTTGTAAAAGAGGGCTTGTCTGCTCACGCCGCTCCGCGTGAGATTGAGTTCAAGGATAAACTGCCCAAGACCCGCTCCGGCAAGATTATGCGCCGCGTGTTGAAAGCTTGGGAGTTGGATCTGCCCACAGGCGATCTATCGACCATTGAAGACTAAAGCATAAATCAGCGGATACAACGTGTCTGCCTGTCTCATGATTCCAATACAAAGCCTGATCCGTGTCTCATTGTGGATCAGGCTTTTACTTTTGGATATCAATGAATAACAAAACCCCATCCTCATGATGCGAGAATGGGGTTGAGAGGGGAATTATGATACCTCTGTATTACGGTTGGAAATGCACAGCTCCGGACGGCTCGGATTCGCCTATGCTGTTGCTGGCAGATACCTTGAACCATCCACTGGTGGATGCAGGTACTCCGTAGTCCATGGAGGTCCCTGAAGTTGTGCCAATTTTGGTGTAAGGGGCTGACCCTGTCTCACTAAAATATACAGCATAACTTTGAACACCATCTGATTCCGGATTGGAGGCCCACTGAATGCGCAGTCCTTGGGAGAGCGCCGACACGCTCACTTGGCCCGGTGTAGCCGGAGCCGTAGTTGCGGCGTTCTCATTCTGAGAGTCTTCCGGTGTAACGACTGTTCCCGGAACATTAATCGGTTCATTTATTTCTTCATCTGCAGGAGGCTCCACCGTTCCCGCACTGCTAACTGCTGCGCTAGGAGCAGACTCACGACCAGCTACATCCACTGCTGTCACGTAGAACGCAAAGTTTCCACCTTGTGCATATGCAGTAAATGATCTGGACTCACCTGTCAGGACAACCTGCCCCTGATTCTGGAATCCGGCGCCATTTACTGAGCGATACAGGCGATAGCCAACCACATCACTTTCCGGTGTTGCGTTAAATGTAATCACGGCGTTCCCGTTGGCAACGGAAATTCTCACATTGCCTGGTGCATCTGGTGCTTTGCCGTTATCCGTTCTTGGATCGATCTGTGTCGGCATGTCTGCATCGGCATCTTCCGGCAGGTAATATGCAAGTGATTCGTGACGACTCATGCGTGAGAATGCACTTTGCAGTTCCTTGATGAGATCAGAGATCGGTTTCTTGCGCTTGACGACGGTTTTCTCTTTCGTCATATCTCCAGGTGTTTCATCACGCGGAATGTAGTTGACACCATTGTAAGTGATATATTTGGCTTTTGCGACACCATCATCGCTGTCCTTCGGCACAAATTTGCTATTGAAAATATCAGTGACAAATCTGTCAGTCAGAGATGTTGGCAATTTGCCGCTATAAGCCGATACAGTTCGTGTCTCGATCCCGGATGGTTTCTTGAATGAATCGGTTACGAACATCTCTTTGTCTGTAGCGATGACTTGATTCATGATTTGCGTCCACAGCTGCTGTGCACGTTTCTTCTGTGATTTGGTCTCGAGCGTGTTTATCGGCTGTTTGTATCCAACCCATACACCCAATGTGACATCCGGCGTATAGCCTTCAAACCAGACATCCGCATAGTTTTGGGTTGAACCCGTTTTGCCTACGATAGGCACACTCTTGGAGTACTTGTAATTTTCACGAACTTTATCGGCTGTACCTTCTGTAATAACGGTACGTAGCATATCTGTCATCAGGTATGCCGTCTGTTCTGAGAAAGCTTGAACAGGCTCTGCATCGTGTTTATATACGATATTCCCTTTTGAGTCTACAATTTTGCTAATCATATAGGAATCATTGTACACACCATTGTTAGCAATGGCTCCATAGGCATTGGTAAGCTCTTCAACGGTAACACCGTACTGAAGTCCTCCAAGAACACCGGTCTGAGCTTGGTAATCTGCCGGCTGGATGGTGGTAATCCCCAGCTTCTTGGCAAAAGCCCATGATTTGTCGATACCAACTTCTTCGTTGAATAGCTTAAGCGCAGGCACATTTAGCGAGTAGTTGAGTGCTCTACGGGCAGTCACAAGTCCCTGGTAGCGATTGTTGGCATTTTTCGGAATATGGAATCCGGTCTGGCCGTCTTTCAGAATTATCGGTGAATCGTCAATAATGGAAGCCGGTTGAACAAGCCCTTCATCCAGTGCAGGCAGATAAGCGGCAATAGGTTTCATAGTTGAACCTGGCTGACGCACCATCTGAGTTGCATAGTTCATCTGCTCATCCTGGAAATTACGGCCTTCAATCATGCCGAGAATGGCTCCTGTTTTGTGATTGATCAACATGGCAGCAGTCTGTTCTTTTCCCTTCACGGGATCGTCAGCAGCGAAATTACTGTCATCTTCGGCAATGGTACGCATTGTTTTGTAGATACTTTTGTTGATCGTCGTGTAGATACGATATCCGCCTGTACGCAATTGCTGCTGAGCTTCTTCCAGCAGAGCACTGCTTTCTTTTTGCGGTGTATCGGTATCCGTATCCTTGGCTGTATCCGCATTGGCATCCGTGCCTTCAGCCTTATCCGAATTCAGTTGCTTCATTAAAATCTGTGCAGCTTGTCGCTCTGTTTCCATCATAAGGTATGGATAAGTATTGTAAGCTTTGATGGTTTTGGGTGCGAGTGAACTCTTGATGTCAAAAGCAAGAGCTTCGTCATATTCGGACTGATTAATTTTGCCCAGTTCCAGCATACGGCGCAAGACCAGATGCTGACGATTGATTGCACGCTCAAAATTGTCCTCAACAAAGTCGCCTTTTCCATTAAAGGCAGAGTAAGAGGAGGGGAGCTGAGGCAATCCGGCAAGATAAGCAGCCTGAGCTGTGTTTATTTTGCTCAAATCATTAATATTGAACAGTCCTTTGGCAGCTGCCTTGACTCCATATACATTATATCCACTGGAGCCGTTACCAAAAGGAACCTTGTTCAGATACGCTGTCATAATTTCGTCTTTGGTCAGGAAACGTTCGAGTCGGAGCGAAAGCAATATTTCTTTCACTTTCCGGTCTTCGGTTCGATCCAGATTGAGGAATACACGCCGGGCCAATTGTTGAGTCAGTGTGCTACCGCCTGTTTGAACAGATTCTTTCAGCACTTTCTGTTTCACGGCACGGAGCGTTCCGCTCATGTCTACACCTTTATGTTCGTAAAAATGATTGTCTTCAATCGAAATGACTGCATCAATAACGTTCTGTGGGATCTGGTCAAAGGTGACCGGACGCCTGTCTTCTTCTGTTCGTAATTGACCGATCGGGCTGCCGTCGGCAAAGTAAGCAAAGCCTGTGATGGAGTTTTCGCTGACTTTTTGTTCAATCAGCGCCCTTGAACGGACGGGTTCGTCTTTCACAATGGAACTGACGTATCCCATTAGAGCACCGCCTACAAATAGTACCCCCATGAATCCAAGGACAACCATCCATTTGACGAAACTACCAAGTCTGCGGGCAAAACTGCGCTTGCGGGCAGGCTGTTCCTCGGGCTTTTTCTTATTAACATCAACCATTCAGTGTCTTCCTCCTTTTAACAGCACTTATTATAGCATAAAAAGGCTGGTTTGCATGCCTGAGAAATACAAGCAATGGTCGAAAATTGCCATTCTTTCTTGGATTATGATATATATCATGCGGAATTGAATTACATATCATGAGAAGTCATGGAGAATTTCAATAAAACGTGGAAGTATTGAGCGTCCGAGTGTGGATGAAAATAGATGACTATGTATAGGAAAGAGGCCATATCCTTGTATTAGGTGCAGGTACGACCTCTTTTTTTTGCTTTTTGTTTCTCTCGAAATAAAAAAAACAGCTGCCGAGAAAATCTCGGACAGCTGTTTGGTGTGAAGCTTAATGAAATTCCAACGATTAACGGTTGTAGAACTCGACGATTTGTTTTTCGTCGATGTCTTGGGACAATTCCGAACGCTCAGGCAAACGGATAAATTTACCTTCCAGAGCAGTATCGTTGAATTCTACGTATGCCGGAAGATGCGAACGGTTTTCCAAAGCTTCCTTAACGGAAGAAAGACCGCGGCTTCTTTCACGCAGGCTGATAACGTCGCCAGTGCTTACTTGGTAAGAAGCGATGTCAACTTTTTTGCCGTTTACAGTTACGTGACCGTGGGATACCAACTGACGCGAACCAGCGCGGGAGTTAGCGAATCCAAGGCGGTATACGAGGTTATCAAGGCGGCTCTCAAGCAAGAACATGAAGTTTTCACCTGCGATACCTTGCATTTTTTGCGCTTTAGCAAAGAGAGTGCGGAATTGCTTCTCGCCCAAACCGTACATGTGACGCAATTTTTGTTTTTCTTGCAATTGCATACCGTAGTTGCTGATTTTTCTCCGTTGGTTAGCTCCGTGCTGACCTGGAGGGAAAGGACGTTTCAATTCTTTGCCTGTTCCGCTCAGGGAAATGCCGAGGCGACGGCTCAATTTAAATTTAGGACCAGTGTAACGTGCCATGTTTAAAGTAGCTCCTTTTTAGTTAAAGTTCATATAGGGCTCTGTTTGCGCTCCAATTTGTTGATGCGGGCTAAGCCACGCATAGAACGATCAGGAAAGTTCAGCCGCTGTCCTGAAAGCAACAAAAAGAATGAGGGTGACACAACCGGTAATGCCCAAATTTAAAGACCCATTAGTAGTCTTCATCAACAATTTATTTTACAGTTTACTAGAACCAAAGTCAAGCCTGTGATAAAAGCAAAAAAACGTCTAAATTTGTCGATAGGTCCTTAGGCCCAAAATAATGGGACAATTTTCTGAAATATGGATGCAAAAATGCTTTAAAGAGAGTAAAATAGATTGTATCTTAACTTTAAATGATCTTGTACATTAAGGTTATCGCATAGAATTTGCAGGTTTGCGATAACGTCTGCAGATTAATGCATCCAAGTGGATGCAAAAACGGTGCAAAGGAGCGCCTGACATGTTAGAACATCTAAGAAGTAAACCAGCCAGCTTGAATTCGCGAAGTTCGGGCGATTCCGCATCTTCTGCCGCTCCTCACGAAGCGCATGTATTCTGGATGCAAAAAATGGACATCACACCTTTTGATTTTTCATATTTGGGAAGCCTGCTGCAACAAGCATACACCGACTGGCATATCCAACGGCGGCCGCACTCCGACAGATCATCGATAATATACAACGTATGGAATACAGAAGGGATCTGTATGGGGCAAGGAAATGAAGGGGCTCCATTGCTCGATGTACATTCGACTGTGATGCAATGCCTTGAAACGGGACAGGCCCAGTCGTTACGTGGAACCACTGAAAATGGAGAGTACCATCTAATGGCTGAACCTCTTTTCTCCAGAACAAATAAGGATATGTTTGCTGTCTTCACTGCTGTAACCTACGAGCAAAATCGAGATGACACGTCTGAAGCCGTTGTTCGATCAGAGGCATTGCATTATCGTACCTGCTTTTACCGAAGATTTGAATACATATTTATGGCGGATCTATTACATGCTCATGAACAAACGGCTCGTGAAGAGCACCGAAGGTCAATTCTGTTCCAAATCGTTCAACGGATGCATGACAAAATGGATGTGGATGCCATATTGGATGAAGTCTTTGACAGCATTGACTACTTATATCCAACGACTCGTATGACATTGTATATGTCTCAGGATCAGAGCAGCCTCAATCCCCGCATTAAACCGTTGCTTGTTCATGAACGTGGAGAAGACATCTGTGTACAATCGTTTATGGAAGGCAAGCTCATTGTTGTTCGATCGGATGAAGGTGAACATCGCATACTGGAGGTTGGTCTTCCTCTAAAAGGTAAACAAGGGATCTATGGTGTATTTCATATTGAGATGAATGAGGAGTTAATGGAAGATTCCGATCTCCAACTCATTACGATGATGGCGGATACAGCAGGAACTGCCTTTGAAAATGCCAAACTGCACGAGCAATCGAATATGTTGATCCAGGAACTTCGTCTAATCAACGATCTGACACAACGTTTGAACAAAAGCCTGCAGCTCATGGAGATCTATCAATTCTCTGAACAGGAGTTAAAGGACATCTTTCAGGCTGAATCATGTTGTATTCTTCAACTGAATGACAGTACGGATCATTTCGAAGTGATGTCATCCAATGTGAATGAGTTAGGTCGCAAATCGTTTCCAATGGATTATGGAATCGCTGGTTTGCTGTATCAAACCGAAGAACCGCTCATCCTATCCAATTATGCGAAATACGATAGAGTGTCATCGGTCTTCATGGATCTTACCGGCTCAATGTCATTGATTGCTTCACCCGTTCGGGTGAATGGTGAAGTGAAGGGTGCCATTTTGCTGGGACATCCCAAAAAGCAATATTTTTCGTACGACAATTACCGTCTGCTGCAGATGTTGTCCATTCATATTGGACTTGCTCTCTCCAATGCAACGCTTCACGCCGAGGTACGACGTTTGGCTAACCTGGATATGCTGACAGGACTGTATGTGAGGCATTACCTGGATAGTGTGATCCATGAACGTCAGGCTCATGAATTCTGTGGTTCACTGGTTGTTGTGGATATTGACCAGTTTAAGCAGGTGAATGACACGTTTGGGCACCAAACAGGTGATCAGGTATTGAAACAGGTAAGCGACATTGTAACAAGTTCCGTCCGGCCTGAGGACATCTGCGCCAGATGGGGCGGGGAAGAGCTGGCCATCTATATGCCTCAGATTGGTGCTCGTCAGGCACTGGAATATGCGGAAATCATTCGCACCAGGGTTGCTGAAGAAACAAGGCCTTCCGTGACCGTATCCAGCGGTATTGCCGAATGGAACTGGATGGATGAGAAGGTTAGTGTGGAATCGTTATTTTATCGGGCTGATATGGCATTGTACGATGCGAAGCATGGTGGTCGAAATCGGATCGTCATGGAAGAACAGGAAGTTACACGTTAAGAGAGGACTATTCCGATTGCGGAGTCGTCCTCTCTTTATTTTTTTGAAGAGGCGATGCCAAAGGAAGGAAGTATAAGCAAATAAGGGAGGGGCAGGCTATGGAGAAAGTTTGATGGAAAGGTGGAATAGAACATGTTGAACCGTCGGTATTTACGTGGGCTATTGTTGATTCTGAGCATTGTTGTGTTGTGTGCTCCTGGTTGTGGATTGTTAGACCGAGATCGAACTCCTGAGGAGTTATTTTCACTTGCTTTATCCGGAATAGCAGGTAAAGAAAAGCTGAGTTTTGATGGGGAAGCAGGATTACGACGCGAAAGCAACGGGCTGTTCGAAAATCAGTTTAAATTTGAGGGCAAGCTGGAGGATCATGACCGCTTGACCTTGCAAACGAGGCTGCCTGGAGCCGTGACTGCTGCCGGAGCGGGAGTAAAAGGGGTAAATGCCGCCGCTGTTAACAATAATGGGCAACCGAGTGGATTCAGTGCATCTTTTGAACGCAAACAAGGACAGTGGATGGCTTTAACTGCCCAACATGAGCCCCTGCGCGGATCGCTGTCCCGTTTTAATCCCATCGCTCAAATGGAAAGTATCGATCGGTTGAACAAAACGATAAAGTCCGAGTACGGTTCAGGTCGTCGAACGAAAATACTGCGAATTGAACTCGCACCAAAAGACGCCAAAACGTGGGCACTCGCGCAGCTTAACGACGAGATGAATGCGATTCGGGCAGAGTATATGCACAAGGCAACTGCGGTTAAGGGAGGCAGTCAGGAGAAGCTTGAGAAGGATTTGAACAAAGTGTGGGAACAAGGGGAAACATCGATGCAAGAGATGATGAAGCAGGCCGAGGTACAGACGGTGTATCATCTAACCGTAGATCGGAAAACTAGCTTGCCCTTGCGACTTTCTTCGGAAAGCCAGGTGAGCTATAAGGACATGAACAGCAAAAGGAATAAAGAAGCTCTTGTCACAGATGTAAACTTCAGGGCTTATGAATAGATAAGTTGCGGGGCTGCCTGCTGACGAGATCGTTGTAGCGTGCTACAATAGTATCGTAATTTACCGTTGTTCAATTCAAGGAATGGCGGATGACAGGAGGAGTTTACACGATGAAGGATCCAAGAATTCAGAAGCTCGCAGCCAATCTGGTGGGCTACTCTGTAGATGTACAGCCCGGCGAGAATGTGCTGGTTGAGATGATCGGCACGGAACGTGATCTGATTAATGCAATTATTGAAGAAGTAGGCAAAAAAGGCGGTAACGTCTTTGTACAGCTGACTGACAAAACAGTACAGCGTGCCATGTTCAAAAATGCGACAGAAGAAATGATGAAAACCTGGGCAGAGATCGATCTGAACCGGATGAAACAAATGGATTGTTACATTGGTATCCGTGCAGGGGAGAATGTGAACGATTTGTCCGATGTGCCGGAAGAGAAAATGAAAATGTACAATTCACTTTATTCCCATCCGGTACATAGCGAGCAACGGGTAAAACATACAAAATGGGTTGTGCTTCGTTACCCGAATGCAAGTATGGCACAGCTGGCGAATACAAGCACAGAAGCGTTTGAAGATTTCTACTTCGACGTATGTAACCTGGATTACGCTAAAATGGACAAAGCACAGGATTCATTGGCTAATCTGATGAAACGCACGGACAAAGTGCGTATCACTGGACCGGGAACAGACCTGAGCTTCTCCATTAAAGATATCGGTGCAGAGAAATGTTCTGGCCAAAAAAATATTCCGGATGGCGAAGTGTACAGTGCCCCTGTACGTAATTCAGTGAACGGAACGATTAGTTATAACGCGCCAACGCTGTATAACGGCATTACTTTTGAAAATATTAAATTCACCTTCAAAGACGGTAAAATCGTTGAAGCAACAAGCAACGATACAGACCGCATCAATGAAATTCTGAATTCAGATGACGGCGCTCGTCATATCGGAGAATTCGCAATTGGATTTAATCCACATATCCTGCACCCAATGAAGGACATTCTGTTTGATGAAAAAATTGCAGGCAGCTTGCACTTTACGCCAGGCCAGGCATATGAAGAAACAGATAACGGAAACCGTTCCTCCATTCACTGGGATCTGGTGTTGATCCAGCGTCCAGACTACGGTGGTGGCGAAATTTATTTTGATGATGTATTGATCCGTAAAGACGGGATTTTCGTTATTCCTGAGCTGGAATGCCTCAATCCGGATCGTCTGAAATAGGAACAGTATTTTGCTGTTGCTAGGAAAGCGGATTCACGGTATCATGTAGTGGTAATTAATAGATGATACCAAAAGTGAAAAGACGGAGGGATTCCTATGTCGAGTAATAACGCAGCGGTAGTGGAAATTGCTCAAACAGCGAGCAAGTTTACTTCTTCAATCGTGCTTCATTCAGAGAACAAGTATATCGATGTGAAAAGTATTCTCGGACTGTTTACAACGCTGATCAGCACGCACAGCTATGAACTGCACGTTCATGGCCCGGATGCAGCTGAAGCCAAAGCAGCTATGTCAGAAGTATTTGCCAAACATGGACTGAATGTAAGTATCGCATCCGAGTAATGGCACTAAGAAGCATCTCTGCCTATTATGGCAGAGGTGCTTTTTTTTGCATGAGATAATTCAGGTGTACGGCAAGACCTCCGTAAAATAGGGGGATTAGGCAGGAATAAAGCTCTCCATAATCTATGGTTATTTTGGTCAGGTTCTTGTATTAGCTCCTGATTTCGTCTAATATTAGAGGTAGAACGTCTTTACGCGATTTTTGGGACATAGGGGGGAAAAATGCATGACTTCATCTGATCTGCAGGACCAGTTGCACTTGAAAGCGATCAGTCTTCTTCAAGAAGATGCAGATAAAATACAGAAGCTTATTGAAGTACAGATGGAGAATCTGGCTACCCGCTACTGCCCTCTCTATGAGGAAGTATTGGATACACAGATGTATGGGTTCTCCAAGGAAGTCGATTTTGCTGTTCGTGCAGGGCTTCTTCCAGAAGGTGCTGGTAAGCAGCTGGTAAGCGCGCTTGAGCGGAATCTGGCGATTCTATATGAAGCTTTGAACAAGAAGAATGAGCAATAGCCTGCAATAGCGTGGGTCAGAATAGAAGGCATGCAGGTGTTTGCATGCTTTTTTTGTGCGCCTGAATTGAAACAGCTCGTCTGATGTGGTTTAGGCGAGGGAGAAAAGAAAAAACAGCCTGGAAATGCGATTTCCAGGCTGCCTTTTACGCGCTAATTTTTTGTCTATTATTTAGGATGATGGGAGTACTGTTATACCAGGAAGAACGATACACCCAAAATAACATACACAACCATTAGGAGCAGACCTTCGTACCAGTTCGTTGAACCGTCCTGGGTGATGGACTTGGCGATAAATACGGCTACGCCAATGGCGACCAGCTCAATCGTTGTAAACACAATGTCCATCGTTCTGCCTGTGAAGTAGCTGACAAAAACGAGCACAGGAGCTACAAAGAGTGCGATTTGTAAACTGCTGCCGACTGCGATCTCAACGGCGGCACCGATTTTGTTTTTCATGGCAAGCATAATGGCTGCACTATGTTCCGCGGCGTTACCGATAATGGCAACGAGGAACGCACCGACGAACAGTTCGCTGAGTCCAAATTGTTCAGTAAACACCTCAAGGGTGCCAACGAGCCATTCACTGACGAAGGCAACCATGACGGTTGCAAGAACAAGATAGAGAATTGATTTTTTCTTAGACCACTCGGGTGCATGTTCATGCGGCAACTCTTCATCTTCATCCACAGTGACATCTGCGAGATAGTTCTTGTGCGTAACCATGGAGAACACCAACCACGCTATGTAGGCAAGGATCAGCAAACCTGCGACAATGAGACTGAGTGTGTTCGTATCCTTCTGTGTGATGGAATGGGTATTCAGGAAGACGGCTGGAATAAACAGGGCAATGATGGCTACAATCATCAGGGAGCCGTTTAGACCGGCAAGGGATACGTTATAATTCTGAATTTTGAACTTGAGTCCTCCGGCAAAGATACTTAGACCAAGCACCAGCAGCAGGTTACCGATAATGGAGCCTGTCAAACTGGCCTTAACCATGTCGAACAATCCTTCTTTGACGAGGAAAATGGCGATAATCAATTCGGCGGCATTGCCGAATGTAGCATTCAAAAATCCGCCTAACCGCTGTCCGGCATAGTGGGCTACATTTTCGGTGGCTTTGCCTAAAAAACCGGCCACAAAAATAACCGAAATGGCTGAAATGACGAATTGCAGAATCGAATCCCATTTCAAGTAGTGGGCGACGGCGCTGAGTGCAAAGGTGGCAATCAGCAAAATGGATGAAATTCTGTTTCTCACAACAAACACCTCGGTAACATATTATTTTGTTTTAAACGATATGACTAAATACTTATGAGATTATTTTCATATTTCAATATAACCAAATCATGGTAGGTTGTAAACGCATCTTTTTGAGTTTAATTTGCTTTTTGGGGTCGAAAGGATTTAAAATACGAGTAACGAAGTGAAGGAGGATGTGGCATGGCAGAACAACTTCAACTAGAGGGCGGAAACATCCGGATTGCCGATGACGTAGTGGCGAAAATTGCCGGAATGGCTGCGATGGAGACACCCGGAATTGCCGCAATGTCTGGAGGATTGTCAGAGGGCTGGGCCAAGCGCCTGAGCGGTAAAAACGTACAGAAAGGCGTGGGCGTGGAGGTCGGCCAGCTGGAAGCAGCCATTGATCTGCGCATCATCGTCCTGTACGAGACACCGATTCATGAAGTTTCCCGCATGCTCCAGCAGAATGTAAGAGAAGCGGTAGAGACCATGACCGGGTTACGTGTTGTTGAAGTCAATGTAAAGGTAGAAGGCGTATCTTTCAGAGGCGACGATCTGTAAACTTGAGCAATCCGTGATGGAAGAACAACGGTATATTGACCTGGTTCTTCATCTAGATAAACAACACCAAAAAGACTTCGCATCGAATTCGATGCGAAGTCTTTTTCTGTTTTCAATACATTTTGTTCCAAAACCATTCGTATGACGTTTCCTTCCCATTACCGAATTCGGCGAATGGATTCACGTGAACGAAGTGCGGGAGAAGTACGTGATGTCTGAACCGTCACCGACTTCGTTTTCTCTTCCTTGATGACGTCCAAATTATTGGTACGTGAGATGCTGAGCAGGATACCCATAGCCACCATCATCACAAAGAGTGAGGTACCGCCATAACTGATGAACGGAAGGGTAACCCCTGTCACAGGAATGGTCTGGGTCACGCCCCCAATGTTGATAAAGGCCTGGATCGCAATCAATCCCATAATACCAATACCGACCAGTGTCCCAAATGGATCGGGACAGCGAAGGGAGACGATAATGCCTCGCCAGATGAAGTAGAGGTAGACCAACAGAAATAGGGCAGTTCCAACAAAGCCGAGCTCTTCTCCAATTACGGAGAAAATAAAGTCGTTATAGGCATTTGGCAAATAATGCAGCTTCATCGTACCTTGTCCGATCCCGGAGCCGGTTATGCCTCCATCGCCGATGGCGACAAGGGAGCGATAGAGGTTAAGACTTCCACCTGTCGTATCGGATAATGGATTCAAAAATGCCTGAATCCGGCCGATTTTATAGTTCTGCGATGCTTCCGTAGTTGTGGTGCTATCCGTAGTATCTGAAGAAGACATGGAAGAAAACAATGCGTTTGCTCCAATCGCCAATGCTGCTCCCAGCACAACCAATAAAATGGAAGCCATAATGTGTTTCATGCTGGCGCCACCTGCATAGATGACCAGACCGCAAGTAGCCACAAGAATGAAGCACGTACCAAAGTCCGGTTGCAGCATAATCAGTCCTGCAATGAACCCGACAATGACCAGCACGGGAATATATCCTGTCCTAAGATCCCTGAACCGTTCCCCTTTTTTGGTAATCAGTGCAGCGAGGTACAGAATAATAGCGATTTTGGCAAACTCGGCGGGCTGAATACTAAAGCCAAAAATGTGAATCCAGCTTCGTGCGCCGTTCAGCACCTTACCTGTAACCAATACTATCAGGAGCAATACCGTGGTGAACAGGAAAAATGGTGCATAAAGTTTTTTGTATTTGTTAAATCGGATATTCATGGCGAAAAACATGCCCACTAAACCGATAACCGCCCACATAAGTTGTTTTTTCGTGAAGAACAGGGCATCATTGTTAAAATTTTTGTTTGCAATTGCAATGCTGGAACTGGAGCTGAACACCATCACCAGTCCGAAGCCCACCAACAATAAAGTGAGGATTAGCAGTTGGAAATCCGGCGTGCCTCTCTTCGTTTTCGTTTGGGCCGTTTGTTGTTTCATGGTTCGGCCCAGCCTATGCTTCCAGCAGTTCTTTAAGCTGCTGTAGTTTTTGGGCCGCCAGCTTCACGACTGGCTGCGGTATGGTAGAGTCATAATCCAGACCATGCGGAAAGGTTGCTTTTCCAAGATAAACAGCTTCAACTGCGAGAACCGTATCCGGTTTTTCGAGTTTGCCATCTATCGCACGGGTATTAATACGTACAAAGTATTCCGATTTGGTTTGTTCATCTTCAATTTTGTAGTCATATGTAGCACGATAATATTCCCATTGCCACCGGACAAATCCGACTTTCTCGGCGCTCTCATCCAGGTATGCCAAGTCGCTCTTCAAGCCATCCAAGCCTGTATTCTCAAAAATCATAAGCGTCTGATCCTCCTCATAAGCTTCCGAGAGTATAAATCTCGTTCTTTTCTCTAGTTTATGATAGTATGTTTCCCCTTCCCGTGCAAGCTTTCAAGCGTTCATTCGTATCGGTTTTCTTCCAATTCTGCTACAATATACAGCAATAGGTTTCAAGAGGAAGGTTCGGGCTTGATGAAAGTCCCGTATAGAGAGCGAAAGGATGGAGAGACATGACAAATAATATATGGTGGAATGACCTGCAAATCCACATGGTAGAATGGCGTCGTCATCTTCATCGGAATCCTGAGGTTTCCTTTCATGAGGAGAAGACATCCTCTTTTGTAGCGGGTATGCTGGAGAGCTTTGGTGTTGAAGTGAGACGACACGTTGGTGGACACGGGGTTATAGGTACCCTTCGTGGGGACAAGCCAGGGCCTGTCGTAATGCTTCGTGCAGATATGGATGCACTTCCGATTCAGGACGAGAAGGACGTTGAATATGCATCACAACAAGCAGGAGCTATGCATGCCTGTGGTCATGATGGTCACATATCCATTTTGCTAGGCACGGCACTGTATTTCAGTCGCCATAAACATGAGATCAAGGGTGAAATTCGCTTTTTGTTCCAACCTGCAGAAGAGTTGCTACCAGGTGGTGCGCTCAAAGTAATAGCAGACGGCGGACTGGAAGGGGTAGATGTCATCTATGGAATTCATCTGTGGACCCCGCTTCCTGTAGGCGTGGCAGCGAGTACTCCGGGGCCGATGATGGCAGCGGCAGATGACTTTTATATTGAGATCAAAGGAAAAGGTGGACATGGCGGCATGCCGCAATCCACGGTGGACAGCCTCGTGGCTGGTTCAGCCCTTGTGATGCAATTGCAGACGGTTGTCAGTCGCTCGGTGGATCCCTTGCGTCCCGCAGTATTGACAATTGGTACAATGCAGGCGGGCTCAGCGCAGAATATCATCGCCGAGTTATGTAAAATGACGGGTACAGTGAGAACCTTTGATGAAGAGACGCGCAGTATCATGAAGGAACGTGTGCATACGATCGTGGCTCAGACCGGAGAGATCTACGGTGCCGAGACGAAGTTGAACTATATTATGGGATATCCTCCTGTCGTGAATGATGAGCAGGAAACGGCACGTTTCTTCAAGGAAGCGGTAGATGTATTTGGTGCAGAACATGTACAGAAGTCACCGATGTTGATGCCAGCTGAAGATTTCGCTTATTACTTACAGCAGATTCCTGGCTGCTTTATGTTTGTTGGAGCAGGTAACCCGGAGAAGAATGCCATCTATCCGCATCATCATCCCAAGTTCGACTTTGATGAGGATGCCATGCAAAATGCTGTGAAACTATTTATAGCAATGGCTAAAGGATATACAGCCGAATGATTTGAGTATAGTTGGGCATCCTATTCATACCAAGGTATGAGCAGGGTGCTTTTTTTGTTAGGTCTTTATAAAGCTTAAATTAAGGTCGAACTGTTGTATTATACAGGTTCAATTTCGGAAGAAACCGGAACTGGACTTTTTGTGATGCCTGTTATTCGGAAAAATATATAACTCATTTTCTAATTAGGGAGGAAGCGGAATGGAGAAAACGGACGCCTGCATTGTCCAGCGTGATTTTACAGTATTGCTTGAAGTGGGTCATCCTGGATTTGATCAGGCCAGAGCTCAACTAGGGATGTATGCCGAACTGGTGAAGACACCTGCGGCTTTTCATACATATCGCATCACTGCATTATCACTGTGGAATGCCGCTGCACTCGGCTGGAGTGCTGATCAAGTGATAGAAAGTCTGGAATCAGTGTCTCGTTGGAATGTTCCTGCCGCCCTGATTCAAGATATCCAAAGAATTATCCATCAATATGGGAAGTTGCAATTGAAGCCACAGGCAAATCACGGGAGAATGCGTCTCGTGAGTGAAGATGAACGATTGCTGGATGAATTAAGCAGTATGAAGACCATCTCGGCTTTTCGGATGGAACGTGTCGATCCCCATGAGCTCATACTTGGCGTTGAGCAACGCGGATTGCTGAAGCGTGAACTAACTCGTTTGGGTTATCCGGTGCTGGATTATGCGGGATATCGAGAAGGAACAAGTCTGCCGTTTGAATGGCAAGCGAATACTCAAAGTGACAGTTCAGAAGGATTCAGGTTACGCCCTTACCAGCGAGATGCAGTAGATGCATTTGAAGGAAGCGAAGGCATGGGAGGCAGTGGCCTGCTTGTTCTTCCCTGCGGTGCAGGCAAAACAGTTATTGGGATGGCCGTGTTGGAACGTCTGCAATGTGAATGTCTTATTTTGACCTCGAACACCACATCCGTTCGGCAATGGATTCAGGAATTACAGGATAAAACAACGATAACGAATGAACAGATTGGTGAGTATTCCGGTCAGAAAAAACAGGTGAAACCTGTGACCGTGGCAACTTATCAGATTCTTACACATAGAAAATCGAAAGATGCTGATTTTACTCATATCAAATTGCTAAGTGAACGCCAGTGGGGACTCATCATTTATGATGAGGTCCATCTGCTTCCAGCACCTGTATTTCGAGCAACAGCAGATATTCAGGCTACAAGAAGACTGGGATTGACAGCAACATTGGTGCGTGAGGATGGCTGTGAACAGGATGTATTTTCGCTAATTGGTCCGAAACTATATGACATGCCGTGGAAAGAATTAGAGCAGCAAGGGTGGATTGCGAATGTACAGTGCCAGGAAATACGCATTCCGTTTACTCCTGAACTACGATCAAACTATTTGGAAGCAGAGGTGAAGCATCAATTTCGCCTTGCAGCCGAAAATCCGGCCAAATTAGCTGTGATCAGACGGATATTGGACCATCATGAGGGAATGCCAGCGCTTGTCATCGGACAGTATCTGGATCAGCTCGAGAGCATTGCCCGGGAAATTGAAGCGCCGCTCATATCGGGTACGATGTCCCAGCAAGAGCGAGTGAAATGGTTTGCAGCGTTCCGGCGTGGTGAGATCAAAACGATTGTCGTATCCAAGGTTGCCAATTTTGCCGTAGACCTGCCGGATGCTGCTGTTGCACTTGAAATATCCGGCAGTTTCGGTTCAAGGCAGGAAGAAGCCCAGCGATTGGGTCGGATTCTAAGGCCGAAGTCCGGAGAAAATAAAGCTTATTTCTATGCCCTTGTATCGGAGGACAGTAAGGAACAGGAGTTTGCATTACGCCGTCAGATGTTTCTGGTCGAACAAGGATATGAGTACAAAATCGTTCATGAATTGCAATGAAAATGCTGTTTACATCTCTACTTAAAAATAAGAGAAAGGCATGATTAGCAATGCGTACACAAGGTAATCTGGATGTGAATTCATTAAAAGAGCTTTCATGGGTTGAAAGAACGGTACTTGGTGTGATTTTTTGCAAATATGCCGGACAACCCTTTTCCAACATGCTGACATCAGCAGAGTGGGCTGTGGATGGTCTTAGCAGAGCTGAAGCAGTGACGACGTTTATAGCGCTTCGGCATAAAGGCTGGATCAAAGCTGTGCGCAAGTCTTGGGGCGAACGCTTGTATTACATACCAGAATCACTACTTCCTTTGTTAACCATTGCCTACGCAGCACGAGTTGGACAGTTCGCTCAGCTGAAGACGAATGTAATACAGGATGAAATGACACAAGATAAGGCCATATCCAGTATTGAAGTCCACAAAGTGACGATTGTTCGAGAGGGAAAACCGGATATTGCCGCAGAGCTTCTTCATGTACTGGCTTGGATGGTAAGAGAAGGTCAAGCCCAAGGAGGACTCCTATTAACAAGTAAGGGAACGATCCACAAGAAAATGGTGCAGCGATTAAGTCGGATGACGGTTCTGGGCCCTGAAGATTTTGCCGAACTAGGTATTCACTATGATCATGCGGATGTGTATCCAGTCCATGTGGCCCTTATTATTGATTTGCTGCTCAGTCTGGGTTTGATTGAAAAGGCGCATAACCGAATGCATGTGTCACCTGACCGTCTTTATCACTGGTTAACGTTGTCGTGGTCTTCAATGCACCGAGAAATCTATAGCGTATGTATGGACCGATATGGTGCAGCTGAGCCTAAACTTCAGCATTTTCGTTATCAACTGATGATGTTTGCTTCACGGGAAAATGAATGGTTGAGTATTTCAGCAGGGACTTTAGACAACGTTGAGCTGAAAGAAGCAATTGAAATTAGAGAGAGTGAAGGTTCTTCAGGATTATCCTTCTTAACACATATCTGGGGTTGGCTCGATGTTCTGACAGGTTTGGGATATGGTGAGGTTGGTGAGTCAGCTGCGGGAGAGCTTTTATATCGCTGGCAGATTGATCCAAGAATTTTATTGAACTTTGCGAATGACGAGTCAGAAAAACCGGAAAAGAATACGATTTTTGTTCAGCCTGACTTTGAAATTATGGTTCCTCCAGATGTAGCCCCACAGGTCCGCTGGAATCTGGACATTGGTGCAGAGCTTGTGAGTCGTGATCGAATGTCCATATATCGGATAACAAAGGAACGAATCATCGCAGCATCAGAGATCGGTCTTACAGCGGATGTAATGATAAACTTCCTTAGACTGTATGCTGTCTCGGGAGTGCCTGAGCATGTGGAGCTAGCGATCCAGCAGTGGGGACAGGATGCAGACAGACTTTACATGGATGCTAGGCAGAACGTTGATCAGGATGAATCGGTGGATAAAGTTAAGAAAAAGGACACCTGGATATATGAATCGAGAAGTGAATTACTTGAAAAGTTGAACAGGCCAGAGGCGGAAGCCATTCTAGATGAGTCCATTGTCGGAGCAGATGAGTTCAAAGTCGGACTTGAGGTGCAGAAGGAACTCTTTTATATTCGTGGAAGAGCGGGGCTCATTCAATGTGACTCCAATCTGCACACGTATGAACACGATCATTCCATCACGGAGCAGTCAGGTCTGTTTCCCGGATACGGAGAGATCCCTGAGATGTGGCATAACGAGTGGCGAGGATATCATGTATCCACAGCTCGTCAGATTGCTGCGAAAGCCATTGAATGGCAGACAAAACTGGGTCTGAAGCTAGACAGCCATATCGTTTATGTTATCCCTGATCAGATTCAAGGTCATGAAGATTGGACACTAACGGGCTGGTCCATATCGGAGGATGGTACAGATCCCACAGAACGCCGTACTTTCTCACCTAACGAATGGAACCAGATACGCCTGATTATTCCGAACCATGCATAAACTTGATCGACTTTGTCAAAGCAGATCGCCTGTTCCCTTTATTTCTATTTGCAGGAAAAACTCTTCTTAACTTTTCGGGGATATGATATGATGAAGTAGTCTACGTTAAGTAGAACTTTATATATAGATAGGATGAATTTCATGAGCGTAGCGGAAATGAACACGGTCGATATGGCCCAAGTGTTAACGGGCGCATATGAACTGGGCGACATGATTAACCAATCAGCCGAAGTATCGGATTATTTATATTGGAAGCAGCAAGTGGAGACGAGCCCTGAAATTCAGGCGGGGATACGCAAGCTGGAAGCCAAAAAGGAACTATTCGAAGAAACCCAGCGTTTTGGGCATTTTCACCCGGACTATCACGCCGCAAAAGATCAGGTTCAGGCTCTAGAGCTTGAATTGGAACATTTCGAGGCGGTAGCCCGCTTCAAACAGGCGGAGAAAGCATTGGACGATATGTTGTTCCAGATGTCGGAGACGATTGCATTCGCCGTGTCAACGACGATCAAGGTACCGAGCAATGATCCGAATCCGAAGGGCGGCTGCGGTAGCGGAGGCAAGTGTGGTTGTAGCTAAGATTTGATAAGAACATAAATTTATGACAGACCGGACCTTTCCGAGGATCCGGTCTCCATTATAGAAAGGCGGGGAAAATGATGTTTGCGGAAAGGACAGGATTCATTATATGGGTCAGTGATTTGAAAGCGGCTCGTAATCTCGAAAAGTATGGTACCGTTCATTACATCTCCCGCCGTATGCATTATGTCGTCATGTATGTTAATGCAGAGCGGGCTGAAGATACGATGAAAAATGTGAACAGACTTTCCTATGTGCGCAAGGTTGAACGTTCCTACCGGAATGAGATTAAAACAGAGTATGCTAGCAAAACGATGGACAAAACGAGTTTTTACGGGATATAACAAAAATGGTTTGGAAATGTACAGTGAACTTATTGCCACTGTACATTTCGAAACGATTAACCAGAGGGGCCCTTCGGGGCCGCTCTTTTATTGAATTAGGCATAAACTGGATTTTGTGAAAAAATCTGAAGTTACGCCTTGAGGTTGCGGGACTTATGTTGTAATATATTGGGTAAATAAATAGATAGAAAGTCCTATCTGGTGGAGAGTGATTCCCATGCGTGATAAGGTGATGCAACGTTGGAGCACGTACGAGCCTTTTTTCGTGGCTCTTGGAGACAAAAAAGTGGCCGACATCGTCATTACCAATCATGCCAAGATGCGGTATGCAGACCGTATTGAGCCGGCACGTAATGATGATGACCATATTGCGGCATGGTTATGGGAGTGTCTGAAGCAGGACCGTATTACACCATACTACCGTAATGAGCAGGATGTTTACCTGATCGACGAAGATTTGGTCGTGGTTGCTGAATTTTCCGAACTTGAAGGGGAATATGACATTGCTGGCAATCCGCTTCATAAGATGATTGTTGTTACGTTTCTGGGGAAAATGTCCGAGACGATTGAACTGCGGGATTTAAAATCGTATTATTCTTGGCTAAGACATTCAAGACGAATGACTCTTGTCAAGAACAGTCGCAAGCATAAGTAAGTTTGGAATAATCCATATTTTCGAATTGATAGATTCAGGTTACATCGCATGCAGACAAGCTGCATGCTTTTTTTGTTGGAATTCACGAAATCGGCTACAATGGGGAAAGCGTACAGAAGAGGGGCGAAGATATGAATTTTCATCAATTGCATATTTTTTATACCGTAGCAGAGAAGGGAAGTTTTTCAGCGGCTGCGCAAGCACTACATATGACACAACCTGCGGTGACGATGCAGATTCAATCTCTTGAGGATTATTTTGGGACCAAGTTGCTGCATCGTTCCACCAAGAAAATAGAATTATCCGAGGCAGGTCGGACATTACTGCCTCACGCCAAACGCAGTGTAGAGTTGGTCAGACAGACAGATGAGGCGATGTCCGCGTTTACACAGATGCTGCAAGGCAGATTGCAGCTTGGGGCAAGTTTGACGATTGGTGAGTATGTGTTGCCACGAATGCTGGGTCCTTTTGCTCGCCAATACCCGGATATCTCGATCGTTATGAAAGTGATGAATACGACGCAAATTATGGACGATATCTTGAAACATCAGCTTAACTTTGGACTGATTGAAGCGCCAGTAAACCACCCGGATATGATTGTAGAGCCGGTCATGCAGGATGAATTGAAGCTGATTGTTCCGGCAGGGCATGCTCTGGCAGATCGTGGGGAAGTAGAGCTTGAAGATGTGCTGAACTACGCGTTTGTGTTGCGGGAAAAAGGCTCGGGTACCCGTCAGGTGATGGAAGATCAGTTGCAGAAGAGAAATATAGATCCACAGGACATGAATGTGGTGATGGAACTTGGCAGTACAGGTGCTGTGAAATCCGCCGTAGAAGCGGGTGTGGGTATCACCATGTTATCCCCGTCGTCCGTTCAGCATGAGCTGGCCCTTGGACTGGTTCATATCGTGGATATTCGTGGGCTTGAGTTCAAACGACAATTCTACGCTATACATCTGAAATCTTCATTGCTTCCCTTGTCAGCAGTAGCGTTCCTGAATTATTTGCGTCAGCATGAGCAGACAACATCAGAAGGACGAGCGGAATAAGAGGGTCATATTAATTTAAAATCCATTCTGTTACTCACTAGATATAAGAAGGAGCTGTTGTTCATGAATCACTTTAACGGACGTTGTGATCTTCATACGCATAGCCAAGCGTCGGACGGAATGCAGCCACCTGCCGAGAATGTGAAGCTCGCCAAACAAAGAGGACTGTCTGCGGTGGCGCTGACAGATCACGATACAGTAGCTGGTGTAGCCGAGGCACAGTGGGCTGGCCGTGAGTATGGAATTGACGTTGTGGCAGGGGTAGAGATCAGTACCCGCGCTGGCGGCAAGGATATTCATGTGCTGGGGTATTATGTGAATACAGAAGATGAGAAATTTCTGGAGCGACTGCGCGGGCTTCGGGAGGCGAGAGAAGAACGCAATCATCTGATCATTGCCAAGCTGCAGGAGCTTGGACTCGAAATTAGCTGGCAGGAGGTCATTGATGGCCTTGGCCGACCGCTGGAGCCGGATGAAAGCATCGGTAGACCTCATATGGCAGACGTGTTGGTACGAAAAGGATATGCTGCTGATATGAGGGATGCATTCAATCGTTATCTGGCTGAAGGCCAACCGGGCTATGTATCGGTTCCCCGAGTTGCACCGGAAGATGCATGCCAGTGGATTAAAGATGCGGGTGGTGCTGCTGTTATTGCCCATCCTGGTTTATACAGAGACGACGAATTGGTTCGTCGCATTCTGGTGGACGCCCATCCTGACGGTATTGAAGTGGTTCATTCGGATCATGGACCAGAAGAGGAGCGCAGATATGCGGAGTTGGCACGGGAATTTGGGCTCATTCAAACAGGTGGTTCGGATTACCATGGTGTAAGGCAAGGGGTAGTATTTCATGGGGATCTGGGTAGCAAAACCGTAACCATTGATGTGCTCGATAAACTCCGGGCTGCAGCCGGAAAGTCTTGATGGGGAAACTTTCTTCATATGTTTTATTAGACTGGGGTATAAGGGATCGGTTGTCATCGTGCTAAAATTGAATATGAAAAAAAGGACATAGAGATGGGGTGAGCGTTAATCGCTAGCCATGTCTCTATCTCCTTTTTGATTGCCTATAATTAAGCTAGGTGATGGAATAATTCACCCATGTGCCGCGAGCAGCTCCAAGGCGTTCAAATAACTGCTGTGCCCGCTCGTTGGTTGCTGCTGTGATCCAGGACATGTAAGCACATCCGTGTTCACGTGTATACTGCTGACAATGTTCAAACAGTTTGGCCTCGGCTTCGCCTTCTCTGCAAGCTTCCGTCACAAACAAGTCATTCATAATGGCAACGCGGTTTGCCTTCATCGTGCTGTAGGTAAAATAGAGTGTAGCGAATCCGATAAGTTCACCGTCCTGCTCTGCAACGAATTGAACACCTATCTGCTGATCAAGCAGGTTTTTGATTAAAAGCTCGATTGCCTGATCACCAGGCCAGGGGTTGTTATAAAAGCCGACGACATACTCGTGCATTAATGCACTCAGCGGTAGTACATCATTAGGGTGAGTTGGTCTGATATTTAGCGTCATGGGACACATCCTTAGAAATTTATTTATAGATTTAATAATTGAATTATTATACATTAAAATGAATTTATATTCAAAATAAAACAATACACTGAATCACCAACTTAAGTCCATGGTAATTTGAGAAACAAAAAATCCCCCGAACAGTCTTTTGTTCCGGGGGATTTTACGTTGCCTAACCGGGTTGAAAAGCAAGCCTCTTATCCATTTTTGATCGTGGATGGCAAACTTTTAACCAGCTCTTCGTTTGGCGTCACAAATAAGGTCTTCTGGTGGTCATAAATGACAAAGCCTGGTTTGGAGCCACTCGGCTTGCGTACATGTCGGATAAAGGTGTAATCCACCGGCACGCTGCTGGATTCTTTGGCTTGACTGAAGTAAGCCGCGAGTTGTGCGGCTTCCTCCAAGGTTGCTTCGCCAAAGTCGGTGCTGCGAATGACGACATGTGAACCCGGGATGTCTTTGGTGTGCAACCAAGTGTCATTGGAAGAAGCCAAACGGTTGGTGACGTACTCATTTTGCAGGTTGTTTTTGCCTACGAGAAGTTCAATTCCCTCTGAAGAAGTAAACTGATGCACTGTAGGGCGGTCGTTTTTCTTTTTCTTTTTGCCTTTTTTGTTGCGGTCGCGAAGATAACCCTGTTGCACAAGCTCATCGCGAATTTCCTCGATGTCGTTCATGGATGCGATAGACAGTTGCTGGAGCAGATTGTCGAGATAGTCGATCTCGTCTTTCGTTTTTCCAAGCTGCTCATGAATAACAGCCAGACTGTTCTTATATTTGTTATATCGTTTGAAATAACGTTGTGCGTTGTCAGACGGTGTAAGCAATGGGTCAAGCTGAATGGTAATGTTCGCTTGATCTTCATCATAGAAGTTCACAAGCTCCACACTTTTGTCCCCTTTACTAACCTGATGCAGGGAGGCAAACAGCAGCTCACCCCATAATCTGAATTTATCCGCATCGTCGGCTTCCAGCAGATCCTTGTTCAGGTTGTCCAGCTTTTTGATGTTTTTGCTGCGCTCATTTTGCAGAAAACGTAGCAGATCGCTCACTCTTTGCTTAACCGTATCCCGCTCGGCCTTGTCTCCGTAATAATCTTCCATACACTTGCTCATCGTGTCATAGGTTTTCTCTGCGTCCTGAATGCTCTGAAGCTGAACGGCTGAGAAAATCATTTTGCCTTTAGCATTTAGCCCAGTCACAGGCGTATAACTATTATCTCTTACTGGCCCCATGATGGACTCAAAAGCATTCCACAGCCCATCGGCTTCGATTCGAGCCACACCTTCACTTGCAGCTTGATCGTCACCTTGATTAGCAGGTACCCGAGAGGTAATCTCTCCTGCGATCAGCGGACTAAGACCGCTGAATGAATTCACCAGCCAGCGAGAGACCTCTTCTTCAGCAGCAGTATAGCTATTTTGGAATTCAGTGCTGCTCACTTCCAGCGGATTGCTTTTATGCTGCTCTGGTGGCTCGGTGTACGAAAATCCAGGCATAATGACCCGGTAACTACTGATGGACGGGGTTACGTGATGAATCCCATCCAGAATCGTCCCCGTGATCGGATCGACCAAAACAATATTACTGTGACGCCCCATCAGTTCAATGATGATCCGTTTGACCGAAACATCACCCAGTTCATCGCGCTGACGCACGTCGATATGAATAATCCGCTCCATACCAATCTGACGAATTTCCTCAATGATCGCACCCTCGCAGTGCTTACGCAGCAGCATGCAGAACATGGGAGCTTCAGTAGGGTTAACAAACGTTTTTTCGGTAAAATGCACACGCGGATATGTCGGGCTTGCCGAAATAAGCAATTTGCTATTTCCACGCTGAGCACGGAGGGTCAGTACAACATCATGGCCGTTAGGTTGATGTATTTTGCTGATGCGTCCGCCCTTGCAGCCTTGCAGTTCATGTACGATAGCTCGTGTTACGATGCCGTCCAATGCCATTTTTTTCAACGTCCTCTCTATCTATAACTGAAATGAACACCGGGATATGTAAAAAAGAACCCGTTGCAGATTCGTATTCGTTTGTATAGCAATAAATCGGATTGCCACTGTGTATATAACCACAGACCTTTATTTTAGCTTATTCTGCCCATCAGGGAAAGGATTCGCCATCGGGTGCTAATTAGGGTCCTGTCCGAATACATATAGAGCAGGTAGTTTGTCCGGCATCGCGTACAACCTGTTGATTAGCATAGCCGGTGTAGTATGTGTGACGTTTTACAGAGGAAATACAGACTGGGAGGGAATTTTGAAGCATGGAACATACCAAGTGGCACCAACTTAGCGTTGAAGAGCTTCGTAACACTCTTGGCGTCAGTCTTGAGGAAGGATTAACCGAAGAGACTGCAACCGAAAAGAGGAAGGCCGCCGGTTCAAATGAGCTGAGCGAAGGAAAGCGCATATCTCCAATTACATTATTGCTTAATCAATTTAAGGATTTCATGGTTCTGGTGTTGATGGGTGCCACACTGGTGTCCGGATTGCTTGGAGAATACTTGGATGCTGTAACGATTGTTGCCATCATTGTGCTTAATGCCATTCTTGGTTTTGTACAGGAATTCCGGGCGGAGCGTTCCCTTCGTGCATTGAAACAATTGTCGGCCCCACTGGCCAAAGTGCTAAGGTCAGGTCAGGAATTACATCTTGAGGCCAAACTTTTGGTGCCAGGGGATATCGTGCTTGTGGAGAGCGGTGATCGCATACCTGCCGATGTACGCTGGCTGTCCACGAACAGCCTCGATGTGGAGGAATCTGCACTTACGGGGGAATCGGTTCCTGTAAGCAAACATTGCCATCCCATAGCTGCGGAGGATGTGCCGCTAGGAGATCAGAAGAACATTGGATTCATGGGAACGATGGTCACTCGTGGTACCGCCAAGGGCGTTGTGGTCCGGACGGGCATGGATACCGAGATGGGCAAAATCGCCGACTTGATCCAGAATACGGAGGAACAGGAAACACCGCTGCAACACAGGTTGGAACAGTTGGGTAAAATTTTGATTTTTGTGGCGCTCGGATTAACCGTCATGGTTGTTGTTGCAGGTATTTTGCATGGACAACCGGCAGTAGGCATGTTTCTGGCAGGCGTCAGCCTCGCAGTGGCCGCCATACCAGAAGGCTTGCCAGCGATTGTAACGATTGCGTTAGCCCTTGGCGTACAGCGTATGATCAAGCGAAAAGCGATTGTGCGCAAGCTTCCCTCCGTCGAAACCCTTGGTTGTGCCTCGGTCATCTGTTCGGATAAAACGGGTACGTTGACCCAGAACAAGATGACGGTTACGGACGTGTGGCTGGAGGGACGCAGCATCAAGGTCACCGGGGATGGTTATGCACCAGAAGGACAGATGCTGGAGAATGGTCGTACCTTGGAACTGAAGAGTGACCAGACATTGCGGAGAATGCTTCAGATCAGCGCACTATGTAATAATGCCAGTATTATCGAGAGTGTTGGAGATGAGATGCGGAGTAAAAAGAAAGGTAAAGAGACAAATAAGGATAGTAAGAAAGAAGCGAAGAAAGGTACAAAGAAAGATCATGTTAATGAAACGGTCAAGGAAAACAGCGTGGTATGGGAGCTGAAAGGCGACCCTACGGAAGGGGCGCTTGTAACACTGGCCTCCAAAATGGGACTTACCCCCGCTGGCCTCAAAGAGTTATATGCACGTGAGCAGGAGTTCCCGTTTGACTCTGACCGGAAGCGGATGTCTGTCTTGGTTCACCATCAGGGTGGGCGGATGGTCTACACCAAGGGTGCACCAGATGTGCTGATTGGGCAATGCAGCTACATTTTGTGGGAAGGCAATGTGGTACCTTTCACAGGAACGCTGCGGCAGAAAGTCATGGCGGCGAACGAGAATATGGCGGGTTCTGCACTGCGGGTTCTCGGGATGGCTTACCGCGATGTACGGCCGAATGAAAAAGTAGAGAATGAACATGCTGCCGAGAGCCAGCTCGTCTTTGTCGGGCTTGCAGGCATGATTGATCCACCGCGGCGTGAGGCACGGGATGCAATTGCGACTTGTCGCAGAGCAGGCATACGTACCGTTATGATTACGGGCGATCATGGTACGACGGCAGAGGCTATCGCCCAACAGTTAGGTATTCTTCCACGGGGTGGGGCTTCACTTAGCGGCCAGCAATTGGCGGGTATGACGGACGAGCAGCTGGATAAACAGGTAGAGGGCATTTACGTATTCTCACGAGTATCGCCTGAGCACAAACTACGGATTGTAAAATCATTGCAGCGCAAAGGACATGTCGTAGCGATGACTGGAGATGGCGTGAACGACGCACCAGCCATTAAAGCAGCAGACATCGGTATTGCGATGGGAATAACAGGCACGGATGTGACGAAGGAAGCATCGGCGTTAATTCTGAGTGACGATAATTTCTCTACTATAGTAGCTGCAATTGAAGAAGGGCGTAATATTTATGAGAACATCCGCAAGTTTATCCGGTATTTGCTAGCATCCAATGTTGGCGAGATTTTAACGATGTTTTTCGCGATGATGATGGGACTGCCTTTGCCACTCGTGCCGATCCAGATTCTGTGGGTCAACCTGGTGACGGATGGATTGCCAGCGATGGCACTTGGTGTGGATCAGCCGGAAAAAGATCTGATGGAACACAAGCCGCGTGGCGCCAAGGAAAATATTTTTGCCAGACGATTGGGTTGGAAAATTGTCAGTCGGGGTGTATTGATCGGGCTTTGTACACTCGGGGCGTTCTGGCTTACCCTACAGGCCGCGCCAGATGAACCGGGTCAGCTCATTAAAGCTCAATCTGTTGCCTTTGCTACTCTCGTTTTGGCACAGCTCATTCATGTATTTGACTGCCGTAGTTCACGCTCCATTTTCCACCGCAATCCATTGCAGAACAAGTACCTGGTATTTGCAGTTATTTCATCCATCGTGCTGATGCTGGCGGTCATGTATGTAGAGCCGTTGCAGCCTATCTTCAAAACAGTACCACTGGGTATGCGTGAATGGGCCATTTCCATCGTTGCCGCAGGTATTCCAACCTTCCTGATGGGAGTGGGCAGCGTGTGGGGAGGTCGTCGCAACCGTCGCCGCATGGGCCCAGGCCGCTTCGTACCGAAAAGTACAAAGTTTTCGGCATAAAATCAATAGCAATTGCTTATCGTTTTCGTTATGCTATCCTCAAAATGATTCGAGGCGAGATTCCTCGGCATTTTGCAGGATAGCTTTTTTTATTGGGAATGTTGGATATGAATATCCAGGGTATCCTGTAGAGAAGCAAGAATAACGCTTTGGCAGCAGACTGCCAAAAGGAGTGGGCAAGGTTATGGAATTTACAAAAATGCACGGACTCGGCAACGATTTTATTGTTGTGTTTGGAGAACAACAGCTTCCGGCTGATGCAGCAGAATTGGCTGTAAAATGGTGCAACCGTTTCTTCGGTATCGGTGCGGATGGCCTGGTTTATATACTGCCTTCAGAGAAGGCGGATTTTCAGATGCGCATCATGAACTCGGACGGCTCGGAAGCAGAGCAATGTGGCAATGCCATACGCTGTGTATCCAAATATGTATATGATCATGGTCATGTGACCCAAGAACAGATTACGATTGAAACCATTGGCGCGGGTGTACAACCAGTAAGCTTGAACATTCGTGATGGTAAAGTGCAAACCGTTCGTGTGGATATGGGAGAGCCTATCCTGAATGGACTTCAGGTTCCAACGACCGTGGATGCCAATCCGGTGGTGGATCATTCCATCGAAGTAAATGGACAGGATTTCAAATTTACGGCCGTCTCCATGGGTAATCCTCATGCAGTCATCTATGTGGATGATGCTGTGAATTTCGATCTATCGACATGGGGGCCACTACTTGAGGTTCATCCCATGTTCCCGAAAAAAATCAATGTAGAGTTCGCAACGGTTCGCGATCGCGGCTATGTGGACATGCGTGTGTGGGAACGCGGTGCTGGACCAACACTTGCCTGTGGAACCGGAGCTTGCGCAACACTGGTATCATCCGTTCTGAACGGACATACGGATCGCACAGCGGTGATCAGCCTCAAGGGTGGCGATCTTCATATTGAGTGGAACGAAGCCGACAACCACGTGTACATGACTGGACCTGCTGAAGTTGTTTTCAAGGGAGTCACTTCGTAAAGAATACGTTTAAATGAGGAGGCCTTAGGGCCTCTTTTTTTGCAGTTATATGAATTCCTACTAGTCCAGAGGGTTATAGAAACTGAATTTCACGAAAAACCTGTGTTTTTCTTCGTTTTCAGATGTTTTTTGTGTTACATTAGTATGAAATGATCAGTCAGGCGGGGGGAAAAGGGATGAAGGCGGATTTACGCAGTGTAATGCAGGAACGGGTCCTCATAGGGGATGGGGCGATGGGAACTTTCCTGTATCAGATGGGATTCCCGGTAGGGATTTCTTATGAAGAGTTGAACTTGATATCACCTGAAGTGGTGGCAGATGTGCATCGTCGTTACCGCGATGCAGGTACGGAAATTCATGAAACCAATACGTACTCTGCCAATTACGATAAGTTGTCTAAGTTTGGTCTGGAGTCCAAGGTCGAGGATGTCAACCGTGCCGGTGTACGTATCGCCAAAGAAGTAGCTGGCGCAAACGGTTATGTTCTGGGCGCGGTTGGCTCCATTCGTGGAGGAAAGCGGACCAACGTATCAACAAGTGAATTGAAGCGTTTCTATCAGCAACAGATTTTTGCACTGCTCGAAGAAGGAGTGGACGGCATTCTGCTCGAAACCTTCTATGATATCGAGGAAATGGATATCGCCCTCCTGCAGGCTCGCAAGCTGAGTGATCTGCCCGTGATTGGACAGTTCGCTGTTGAGGATGTAGGGCACACACTGGATGGATATACGATGCCAGAAGCTTTCCGAATCATGCGTGAGCAAGGGGCTGACGTCATTGGTTTCAACTGCCGTTCCGGTCCAAACGGAATTATGCGGGCGATGGAGACGGTGTCAGGCCGTATCGGTGTCCCGATGTCTGTTTACCCGAATGCGGGTGCAGCGGATTACGTCGATGGTCAGTTCCGTTATGGAGCGTCCCCGGAATACTTCGGACAGACGGCAGTGCAATTCGCTGATCTGGGCGCACGTATCATCGGAGGCTGCTGTGGTACAACACCTGATCATATCGCCGCAATCGCCCAGGCTCTTGTTGAATACACACCTGTTCCAATACTGGAACCTGATCCATCCGAGTCGAAACCGCGTATTATCCTGCATGAGAATGTAGATGAACGGTCTGGACGGGGTGGGCAGCCTACGATTGTGGATCTAGTCAAACAACGTCATACGGTCATCGTCGAACTTGACCCACCGCGTGATCTCGACATTGCGAAGTTTATGAAAGGTGCCGAGACATTGAAAGCAGCAGGTGCAGATGCGTTAACATTGGCTGATAATTCCCTAGCGGTTACCCGGATGAGTAATATGGCTCTCGGCCATCTTGTTCAGGACCGTACAGGATTGCGCCCACTGGTGCATATTGCATGTCGTGACCGGAATCTGATCGGGACACAATCGCACATGATGGGATTTGATGCTCTAGGCATTAATCATGTACTCGCTGTAACAGGTGACCCTGCACGATTTGGAGACTTGCCCGGATCAAGCTCGGTATACGATCTGACTTCTTTTGAAATTATACGTATGATCAAGCAGTTGAACGATGGAGTATCCTTCTCCGGTAAACCGCTCAAGCAGAAGGCAGGCTTTGTTATCGGTGCCGCATTCAACCCGAATGTGAAACATCTGGATAAGGCTGTACAGCGGCTTGAGAAAAAGATTGCTTCCGGAGCCGATTATATTATGACGCAGCCGATATACGATCCTGAACTAATCGTAGCCATGCATGAAGCGACCAAGCATCTGGATGTGCCGATCTTTGTAGGGCTAATGCCGTTAGCCAGCGGCCGAAATGCGGAATATCTGCATAATGAGGTTCCGGGTATTCAGCTGTCGGATGAAGTGCGTTCCCGGATGGCTGGTCTCGAAGGTGAAGAAGGTCGAGCAATGGGTGTGAAGATCGCCAAGGAGCTTCTGGATGTAGCAACAAAACATTTCAAAGGAATCTATTTAATGACTCCATTTATGTTCTATAGTATGACGGCCGAACTGACCCAATATGTGTGGGAGAAGTCGGAGCATCAATGTCCTACTTGTTTCAACCCTAATAATCAATTACAATAGTGTAACGGATGTGATGCCGATGTCATTCAGTATGACCGGATACGGTCAATCCGCCTTTCATTTTGGAGGCTATAAGGTACAATTGGAAATCAAGTCTGTCAACCATCGTTATTGCGAAGTGATGATGCGTCTCCCGAGAGAGTGGACGTGTTATGAAGACGGATTGAGGAAAAAGGTACAGAGCCGCTTAAAACGTGGGCGGATTGATGTTTATGTAATGAAAGAAAAAGATGAAGACCAGGCTCTTCCCGCTGTTCTGAATGAGCAGGCGGTCAGGGCCTATCTTCAGGCCGCAGAGCAATTGGAAAGCCGCTATGGTATGCAGGGCAAACCGAGTATTATGGATATGCTGGCACTTCCAGATGTCATGGTTCATTCGGATGGGACGAGTTCGCTTCCGGAAGAGCAGAAGGACGAATGGGAGCGTGTCCTGCAGCAGGGGTTGGAAGAGGCTTTATCCGGTCTGGAGCAGATGCGCGCCCGCGAGGGTCTTCATCTGGCCAGTGATCTGGAACGACGTGTCAGTCGTCTGGAATCACTGCATACCGAGATGCTTGCTCTTGCGCCGACTGTGGTGAGTGATCATCGCAACAAGTTAAGACAAAGGCTTACGGAAATGCAGGAAGAAGGCTCTTTCCCTTTTGACGAGCATAAATTAGGTATGGAAATTGCTATGTTTGCCGATCGTTCTAACATAGAGGAAGAGCTTACGCGTCTACAGAGTCACTTTGGACAGAGCAGGGAACTGCTGAAAAGTGATGAGCCAGTAGGCCGCAAGTTGGACTTTCTTATTCAGGAGATGAATAGGGAAGTCAATACGATTGGATCAAAAGCCAACCATTTGGCTCTGGTGAACCGTGTTGTCGAGATGAAGGCGGAACTGGAGAAAATTCGTGAGCAAGCGGCGAATATCGAATGAACGGTCATATTTCGGCAAAAGAGTCGCATGTATAGGGGGAAGAACCTGATTATGGCAATCAAACTCATTAACATTGGATTCGGTAACATCGTATCGGCGAACCGGATTATATCCATCGTGAGTCCGGAATCGGCGCCGATCAAGAGAATTATACAAGAGGCAAGAGACCGTCATATGCTGATAGACGCAACATACGGAAGACGTACTCGTGCCGTTATTATTACGGATAGCGATCATGTCATTCTGTCTGCGGTTCAGCCAGAAACGGTCGCCCATCGTCTTTCTTCGAAAGATGATGACAACGACGAATAAAATGGAGTGTAATATGTCTAAGGGATTACTGGTAGTGTTGTCCGGCCCATCAGGGGTCGGGAAGGGTACAGTATGCAGCGCTTTGCGCAAACGGGTGCCGGAATTGATTTATTCTGTATCGGCAACGACTCGTCAGCCACGTCTGGGTGAGGAACATGGCGTCAATTATTTCTTCAGAAGCCATGAAGAATTCCTGAACATGATTGCTGAAGATCAATTGTTGGAACACGCAGAATATGTAGGGAACTACTACGGAACACCGCGTGATTTTGTGGAGAAAACGATTAACGAAGGCCGGGACATCATTCTTGAGATTGAAGTTCAAGGCGCGTTGAAAGTGAAAGAAAAGTTCCCGGAAGGGATCTTTGTATTTCTGTTGCCTCCTTCATTGGACGAGCTTAAAGATCGCATTCAGGGCCGTGGTACGGAAAGTCAGGCGACGATTGATCACCGGATGTCCGTCGCGGTAGATGAGATCAGTCTGCTGGAGCAGTACGATTACGCTGTCGTTAATGATGAAATTGATTTGGCGTGTAAACGAATAGAAAGCATCATTATCGCCGAACATTGTAAGATCAATAAATAATCCATTTGCCGCCGCAAAATGCGATAATCAGTGGAGCTGCTGTCATAGGATATATGAGAGTAGCTCCAGTCTGGTTAACGTATCCAGCGGTGCACCATGATTCCGTCAGGCGGCGAATTGTGATTATACTAATGCAAAGAGGTGTTTTGTAAATATGCTGTATCCTTCTATTGATGAAATGATGAACAAAGTCGACAGCAAGTATTCCCTTGTTGTTGCCGCTTCCCGCCGGGCAAGACAGCTTCGTGAAGGTGAGAAAACGGATTTGAGAAATGCCAGATCCCATAAACAGGTTGGCGTTGCACTTGAAGAAATTTATGGTGATCTGCTCGTTGTCATCAAAGGACAGGACGAAGAGGAAGAAGAGTAAGCCGCCTGCGGCTGCTCTTCAACTGCATACGGCGCAAGCCGGATTTATTTGACAACCGCGAGGTTGTTATTTTTTTCTCTATTCATCCTTATAAAGGTCGTATATATCGGGGGGATAACCATGTTGAACGGTAAAAAAATCGTGCTTGGTGTGACTGGCGGCATAGCCGCATACAAGGCGGCTACATTATGCAGCAGGCTGGTGCAAAAAGGAGCGGACGTTCATGTCATTATGACGAATTCCGCGAAACAGTTTATTACCGAATTAACGCTGCAAACCTTGACCCGAAATGTAGTATATAGTGATACATTTGATGAGCGGGAGCCTTCGGTCGTCTCGCATATTCATCTGGCTGATATGGCCGATCTTGTGTTGGTTGCTCCGGCAACAGCCAATGTGATTGCCAAAATGGCACATGGGATGGCAGATGATATGCTCTCAACAACCTTGCTTGCAACCACTGCTCCGGTGATGATTGCGCCAGCGATGAATGTACATATGTATGATCATCCGGCGGTACAGCATAATATGTGCCTGTTAACCGAGCGCGGAACCATGATGATTGAACCGGGTGAAGGTCAACTGGCATGTGGTTATGTGGGTAAAGGACGGTTGGAAGAACCAGAGACGATTGTCGATGTGGTGGAACGTTTTTTTGAACAGCAGGAATCTGTTAAACGGGAACGTAATGAACAGCTTTCTTTGTTGAGCGGGAAGAAGGTTGTGGTCACTGCAGGAGGTACCATAGAACGCATTGATCCGGTAAGGTACATTACCAATGATTCCTCAGGAAAAATGGGTTTTGCCATTGCAGCGGCAGCGCATGATCTGGGGGCAGATGTGACTTTGGTTATGGGGAATACCCAGGTTCAGCCACCGGCGAATGTACAGGTGATCCCGGTGCAGTCAGCGCAGGATATGTATGATGCGGTAGTAAGCCAATGGGATAATGCAGATATCGTGGTTAAGGCCGCAGCTGTTGCGGATTATCGCCCCAAGGAAGTGTACACAGAGAAAATCAAGAAGAAAGGCGATACATTATCGCTTGAACTTATTAAAAATATAGATATTCTTGAAACGCTGGGTAAGCAGAAGAGCCATCAATTTTTGATTGGTTTTGCTGCGGAAACAAATTCATTAGAAATGTATGCACGTGAGAAACTGGAACGGAAAAACTGTGATCTGATCGTAGCCAATGATGTCACCCAGGCGGGTGCCGGATTTGGAACAGATACCAACGCGGTGCACATCTATGACCGTGAAGGTTTGGTGGAAGAGCTTCAGGTGGTGGCCAAGGAAGAGGTGGCCCGCCGGTTGCTTTCGATTGCGGCGGAGCGCATTGCCGGGAGGAATTAATATGGAAATCGCCAAGGTTATTGTCGATGTTCCTGTGAAGGAGACGGACCGGCCGTTTGATTATCTGGTGCCGGAATCCATGCGTGAATGGATTGAGATTGGCAGCAGGGTAGGTGTACCTTTTGGTCATCGGACGGTGCAGGGTTTCGTGATTGATCTGGTACCTCGCACGGGTACGGAGAAATTCAAACTCAAACCGATTCAGGAATTGCTAGATATCGTTCCACCGTTGTCAGAAGATTTGGTTGAATTGGCCGAATGGATGAGTGAACGTTATGCCAGCAACCGCATTTTGTCTTTACAGGTGATGGTACCGACTGCGCTGAAAGGGAAAGCAGAACGGTATATCTCCCTTGGAGATGCGCTGGATGGACAAATGGCAGGTTCGGCGTCAGGCGAAGAAGTTCTTTTTGTGTGGGGAGAAGAGTCGACTTCAGAAAAGGTGCAGCAAGACATTATTCGTTTTGTGAAGAGTCGTGGGCAGGTTCCCTTACAACAACTGAGTCGTAAATACCCCAATCATGCTGTGCTGATCAAGAAGTTGCTGCTCAGTGGTGTCCTGCTGGAAAGTCAGGCGATTAAGGACAAGCTGAATAAAAAAACGATGAAATCCATTGATCTTGCTGTGGATGTAGCGGCTGCGGAAGAGGCATTGAATTCATTCCCGGCAAAGGCACAACGGCAGAAGGAAGTTTTGACTTTCTTGCTGGAAATGAAAGAACTGTTGCCGATGGCGATGAAAGAATTGCTGTCCACACTTCAGGTATCAGCGGCTACAGTCAAAGGTCTGGAGGAGAAAGGACTGGTTGCAACGGAGGACGTCGAAGTCTTTCGTGACCCTTATCAGGGCCGTAAGTTCCGTGCGACCGAGCCATTGAATCTGACCGACGAGCAGCAGCATGTCTATAACAATATTAATGGTCGATTGCAAGAAAGGCGCCATGGCGTCTTTTTGCTTCATGGTGTAACAGGCAGTGGTAAGACGGAAGTATACCTCCAGACCATTCAGCGCTGTATTGAACAGGATCGACAGGCAATTGTGCTTGTACCTGAGATTGCATTGACACCGCAGATGGTTGAGCGTTTTAAAGGACGTTTTGGTGATCAGGTTGCCGTGATGCACAGTCGTCTGTCTGGTGGAGAGCGTTATGATGAGTGGCGCAAAATTCGGGAAGGTCAGGTGAAGGTTGCCATTGGCGCCCGTTCAGCAGTCTTTGCTCCGTTTAGTCGTCTTGGTCTGATCATTATGGACGAGGAGCACGAGACTTCATATAAACAAGAAGAAACCCCGAAATATCATGCCCGTGATGTAGCGGTAAAAAGAGCACAGCAGCATCAGGCGGTCGTTGTCCTGGGCTCAGCGACACCTTCGCTGGAAAGTTACTATGCTGCCCGTTCACAGAGCAATGATGATTTTGCACCACTTTTGTTGGAGATGCCTACCCGCGCACTTGGTAATAAGCTGCCGGAGGTACGGATTGTTGATATGCGCGAAGAGTTGAAGGACGGAAATCGCTCGATGTTCAGCCGTGCCTTGCACAAAGGATTGGAAGAGCGGTTGGAGCGCGGGGAACAGACCGTGCTTCTGCTGAATCGACGTGGCTATTCCACCTTTGTGATGTGCCGCAGTTGTGGATACGTTGCAGGCTGTCCCGAGTGTGATATTTCATTAACCTATCATCAGCGCTCCAATAATCTTCGTTGTCACTATTGTGGATATGCGGAAGCAGCACCAGAAGTGTGCCCGGATTGCGGCAGTGAGCATATTCGATATTTCGGTACAGGTACGCAGCGGGTAGAGGAAGAATTGGCGAAGCTGTTCCCGGGTATTCGCGTCATTCGGATGGACGTGGATACAACGAGCGAAAAAGGTTCGCATGAGAAGTTGTTGAAGCAGTTTCGTGAGAAAAAGGCAGACGTATTGTTGGGTACCCAGATGGTTGCCAAAGGGCTTGATTTTCCTGATGTCACCTTGGTTGGAGTCATCACAGCAGACTCGGCACTTAATTTGCCAGATTTTCGGGCTGCCGAAAAAACATTTCAGCTGCTCACCCAGGTGGCGGGCCGTGCAGGTCGACATCAACTGCCGGGCGAGGTGTTCGTTCAGTCCTATACACCAGAGCACTATTCGATTGGGCATGCGAGCCAGCATGACTATGTTTCGTTTGTCCGGGAGGAATTATTGCATCGGCGCAATTTGCAGTACCCGCCTTACTGTCGCCTGATTTTGGTGACCTTCTCACATGAGCAGCTTCCGGTACTGATCCGGCTGGCTGAGAACTACACACGAATACTGAAAGAAAAGGCAAATGCTGCTGGCTGGTTAGGCAGTTTGGATCGTTTCAGCAATGATGCCTTTGACGTGCTTGGCCCGGTAGCCTCACCAATTCCTCGGATCAAGAATAGATACAGATTCCAATGTATGATAAAATGGCGGGGGGATGTCGACGCCATTGGACTGGCGCTCGCGACGGCCCGGCGCATGGACGACGATGTTCAGGCGCAAAAACTGCAAATTAGTCTGGATGTAGACCCGCAAATGTTAATGTGAGCATTTGTATTAAAATGCGGATGTAAACAAGCGGTATAAACATAGATTAAAAACAACATGAATGATGGCTCGATCTTAAAATCAGTTTTTGATACCTGCTACATAGCAGAAAATCAGTACTATTTTTGAAATGAGCCTGATGTCCTGAAATTATGATGAGGATTAGGAAGGTGCTTACAACATGTCGATTCGTATTATCGTGAAAGAACCGGATGAGGTACTACACAAAAGAGCTAAAGAGGTAACTAAAGTTACACCTAATGTACAGAAACTGCTGGATGATATGGCAGATACAATGTATGACGCTGAAGGCGTAGGTCTGGCTGCACCACAGGTTGGTATTTTGAAACGGCTTATTGTGATCGATTGCGGTGATGAGCAGGGGCTGATCAAGATGATCAATCCGGAGATTATTTCGAGTGAGGGAGAGCAATTTGGACCCGAAGGCTGCTTGAGTATCCCTGGCATTAACGGTGATGTGCGTCGTTTTGAGACGGTTACAGTCAAAGGGCTGGACCGCGAAGGCAAGGAACTGATTATTACGGGCAGCGGGCTGTTGTCACGCGCATTCCAACATGAGATTGACCATTTGGATGGCGTGCTCTTTACGGATATTGCTGAAAAAGTGTACGAAATTGCAGCCGATCAAACTGGGCCGCGTCGTAACTAAGGAGTGATCGATTTGAATATTGTTTTTATGGGAACGCCTGAATTTGCAGTTCCATCTCTCGATATGCTTATTGCCGAGGGATATAACGTGGTTGGGGTAGTGACACAGCCGGATAAACCACAGGGACGTAAAAAGGTGCTTACACCAACACCAGTCAAGGCTGCGGCAGAACGCCACGGCCTGCCTGTATTTCAACCAGTGAAACTGCGTGCTCCAGAAGCTGTAGCCCGATTGGCTGAATGGAAACCGGATCTGATTGTGACTGCGGCTTTTGGGCAGATTCTGCCCAAGGCTGTGCTGGATATGCCTGTTCGTGGTTGTGTGAACGTGCATGGCTCTCTTTTGCCAAAATATCGCGGTGGTGCCCCGATTCAACGCTCCATTATTAATGGAGAGCCAGTGACGGGAGTTACGCTGATGTTTATGGCGGAAGGCTTGGATACGGGAGATATGATCTCACGTGTGGAAGTGGCGATTACGGATGAAGATACATCAGGATCCATGTTTGTAAAGCTCAGCGAAGCGGGTTCCAAATTGCTTCAGGAAGAAATGCCGCGGCTGGTTGCTGGCGAAACAACGGCTGTCCCACAGGATGAAGCCGAGGCTTCGTATGCACGTAATCTGACTCGGGATGACGAGAAGATGGACTGGAATCGCACGTCGCGTGAATTGTTCAATCAGATTCGCGGTCTTGTGCCGTTCTCGGGTGCATTTACGATGTGGGATGATCAGGTCTTCAAGGTCTGGGCAGCAGCAAATCCGAAGCAGGCGGATGTACTCTCGTCTTCGGATGCTGGACAAGCTGAGCCGGGAACGGTGTTACAATTGGGCAAAAACGGGATTGAAGTTCGCACAGGTGACGGTTCTCTCTGGCTTACTGAGGTTCAGCCCGCGGGCAAAAAAGTAATGCAAGCTGCTGACTTTGCCCGTGGTGGTACCCTGAAACCAGGAACGGTGCTGCAATGAGCGGAAATACACCGGGCCGTCCATCAGGAAATGGTCATAAAGTCGCAGGAGATGCATCCGGGCGCGGAGGAAACCAACGTCGTCCGAACACAGGAAAACTGGGTCGTGCAGGAAATTCATCTGCATCCCCATCTTCGGCAAATGGTTCCTCACGTTCCGAACGGCCCAAAACATCTGCTCGTACACTCGCCGTAAAGGTACTGAGCGCCGTTGAGCAAGAAGGAGCTTACAGCAACCTTGAGCTGAACCGGCGTCTGAAAGAGGCCGAGCTAAGTCCGGCAGATGCTGGACTGGCTACAGAATTAGTCTATGGTACGATCGCGAGACGGAATACCCTTGATTATTATCTGGAACGCTATGTAGCCAAAGGTGTATCCAAGCTGCAACCTTGGGTTCGCAGCCTGCTGCGCATCAGCGTGTACCAGATGTTATATCTGGACCGTATTCCAGAACACGCGGTGGTGAGTGAAGCCGTCAATTTGGCTAAGAAATTGGGTCATCAGGGCATCTCCGGTATGGTGAATGGCGTTCTGCGGAACATGATTCGCAATCGTGATGAGCTGCGCATCCCTGAACATCTGCCCGCTGCTGAACGTATCTCACTGGAACATTCTCACCCGCTGTGGATGGTCGAACGCTGGATCAGTCAATATGGCGAAGAGACAGCGGAAGCGATCTGTCGTGCAAATAATGAACCGCCTGCGGTTAGTGTTCGTGTGAACACGACAATGACTACACGTGAGAAACTGATGCAAGAGATGGTGAGCACGGGGGCGATCGTGGAACCTTCCCGACTTAGTCCAGACGGTATTCTCGTTCGTAGTGGTGGCAACATGGCTCTTACGTCCTGGTATCGGGATGGCTTGCTGTCCGTTCAAGATGAAAGTTCCATGCTTGTAGCCGAGGCAGTTGGGCCTGAAGAAGGTCAGACTGTATTGGACTGCTGTGCAGCTCCCGGCGGAAAGACAGCCCATATGGCTGAGAAAATGCAGGACCGTGGACGGATTGTGGCCAATGATGTACATGCTCACAAACGTCAGTTGATCATGGATCAGGCAGATCGTCTGGGACTCAGCTGCATTGATGCTGTGATAGGTGATGCGCTTGATCTGGATGCGCGTTATCCGGAGGCATCGTTTGACCGCATTCTGCTGGATGCGCCATGTTCCGGTCTAGGTGTTATTCGCCGCAAGCCGGATGTCAAATGGACCAAAACTGTGGAAGATATCCACGATATCTCCAATCTGCAACGTGAACTGTTGGATCGGGTTGCACCGCTATTAAAGCCAGGTGGTATTCTGGTGTATAGTACGTGTACAATCGAGCCTGCGGAGAACGAGCATAGAGTTGCTGACTTTTTGGACCGGCATCCGGAATACAAGGCGGCTGAAGAGTCTGCCTGGTCTGGTCTGGAAACAGCCGAGTGGAAGGTTGTGAACGGTGGCGTGCAGATCCTGCCACAGTACGCTCACAGTGACGGATTTTTCATTGCCAGGTTGACAAGGATAGCGGATTAACAGTTTAATAGAGCACTGAAGGATAGCCGCCGAGGGGAACTTCGGCGGATTTCTTTGTGATTAGCCTCAAGGTTTAACATCAGTAAAAAGTGATGATAGGGTGCGATGCAGGCACTGAGGTGTTATAATGCATGAAGTACAGGCATCAAGGGTATACATGGATGTAAAGTGGTCTTTGTGATAGAATAGGAAGAATGAAAAGAAAAGAAGGAATAGGTGTTGACAACAAAATGAAACCTTTTATATATGATTATTCCCTGGAGGAGCTGCAACAGTGGGCTGTTGAGAACGGGGAGCCGGCTTTTCGCGGTGGTCAGATCTTCGACTGGATTTATGTGAAACGTGTGAATGATTTCAGTGAAATGACGAACCTGTCCAAAGCGCTGCGTGAAAAGCTGACTGAACAATTTGAATTCGTTACACTTACTGAAATTACGAAATTTGAATCCAAGGATGGAACTGTGAAATTCCTGTTCGGTCTGCATGATGATCATGCGATCGAAACAGTTATCATGAAGCACAACTATGGTAACAGCATCTGTGTAACAACACAGGTTGGCTGCCGGATTGGTTGCACGTTCTGTGCATCCACGCTGGGCGGACTGAAACGTAACCTTACGGCTGGGGAAATTGTCGCTCAGGTTGTGCAAGCCCAGAAAATTTTGGACGAACGCGGTGAGCGGGTCAGCAGCATCGTAATCATGGGTTCAGGTGAACCTTTTGAGAACTATGAAGCAACAATGACGTTCCTGCGTATCATGATTCACGAAAAAGGGCTGAATATCGGTCAGCGCCATATCACGGTGTCCACAAGTGGAATCGTACCAAACATTTACAAGTTTGCAGATGAAGATACACAGATTAACCTGGCGATCTCCATCCATGCGCCAAATGATGCATTGCGTTCCAAATTGATGCCAGTAAACCGCCGTTTTCCTTTTGAGGATGTAATGGAGTCGTTGCGTTATTACTTGGCGAAAACGGGTCGCAGAATTACGTTTGAGTACGCACTTATCGGTGGTGTGAATGATCAGCCGGAACATGCGGCAGAACTGGCAAGCGTGCTTAAGAACATGCTGTGCCACGTGAACCTGATTCCAGTCAACCATGTACCTGAGCGCAAGTACGTAAGAACATCCAGAAGCGACATTTTCAATTTTCAGAAGATTCTCTCGGAGCAGGGTGTTAATGTAACCATTCGTCGTGAACAGGGACATGATATTGCTGCCGCTTGCGGTCAGCTTCGTGCAAAGCATATGGAGTTGAGGTGAGAACGTTTTGATCAAAACAGTTCATGTGAGCCATATCGGACGGGTGCGTTCGGTGAATGAAGATTCAGCCTGGATTCGAAATCTCGATACAGGTTATATTCTGGGTATTGTTGCCGATGGTATGGGCGGACATCTTGCAGGAGATACTGCGAGCCGCCTGGCGGTAGAGACGTTGGTGCAGGATCTGGGAACGCTTGAGCCGGGTCTTTCACATGCGTCTTTGTCAGCCGCATTGAGCGATGCTATTTTGCATGCCAACGAAGTGATCTTCCGTACTGCCTCCTCGGATGATAATTACCACAACATGGGGACTACCGTGGTTGCGGCATTATTGAATGATACGGAAGGTGTTATTGGTCACATCGGTGACAGCAGAGCATACAAAATTGCAAACAAGAATGTCATCCAGTTGACCGAGGACCATACACTGGTCAATGAATTGTTCAAAAATGGTCAGATCAGCAAAGAAGATGTCTCTCATCATCCGCGTCGCAATGTGCTGACACGTGCACTTGGGACAGACGCGGAAGTGAAGGTGGATCTGGATACCGTCAAATTGGAAGAAGGCGAAGTTCTTCTCCTGTGCAGTGACGGGCTTAGTAATCTGGTCAGCAATGAGCAGATCATTCAGGTCGCAGGTAATCTGGAACTGGCATTGGAAGATCGTGCGGATCGCTTGCTTCAGCTGGCTTTGCTTGCTGGAGGAGATGACAATATCACGGTGGCATTATTCGAACTGCAAAAGGAAGGTTCCGTGATATCGGAAACGGGGTGTGAGTCATGATTGGGCACCAGCTAGGCGGACGCTATGAAGTGATCGAGCGTGTCGGCGGTGGCGGCATGGCTCTTGTGTATAAGGCCCAGGACCTGTTGCTCAACCGGAACGTTGCCATCAAAGTGTTACGGCAGCAATTTGTTCATGACGAAGAGTTTATCCGCCGTTTCCGCAGAGAAGCACAATCAGCAGCTTCGCTGTCACATCCTAACGTAGTTAGTGTTTATGATGTAGGGCAGGAAGATGACGTTCATTATATTGTCATGGAATATGTTGAAGGCAAAAACCTGAATGAAATTATTAAAGAACGGGCGCCTCTGCAGGTGGACGAGGCCGTTCGAATCGCCTCCCAGATTGCAGATGCTCTCGATCATGCACATCATAATCAGATCATTCATCGGGATATCAAACCCCATAATATATTGATTGGTCGTAATGGCCGTGTGAAAGTAACGGATTTCGGGATTGCCCGTGCGGTTACGTCCACAACGATTACTCAGACCGGCTCAGTGGTCGGTTCCGTACATTACTTCTCACCTGAGCATGCCAAAGGCATCGTGACTGGCGAGAAGTCGGACTTATATTCTCTTGGTATAGTACTCTATCAAATGCTGACTGGGCAGCTTCCGTTCCTGGGAGAGAGTCCAATTAGCGTTGCTTTGAAGCATTTGCAGGAAGAGTTTGATGAACCGCGCAAATTCAATCCGCTTATCCCGCAAAGCGTGGAGAACGTTATTCTGAAATCCATGCGCAAAAATCCGCAGGAGCGTTACCAATCCGCTAAAGAAATGCAGACGGATCTGGAAACCTGCCTGATGCCGGAAAGACGTAATGAAACGAAGATTAATTTTCCGGATGAGGATGATATCGATCAGACCCGTGTTATGCCGGCGATCAAGCCGGAGCCGCGTGGAGTTACATCCACAGGTGCTATACCCGTGATGGAGTCTGACCAAGATAACAACAATGGCAAACCCAAAACAAAGAACTGGAAGAAGCCAGCGCTGCTGATCTCGTTGACCGTGCTTATTCTTATCGCGATGGTTGGAGTTGTGTGGTACGTGAAAGGCATGCTTGTTGTGCCAGATGTGAAGGTGCCCAATGTTGTGAGTCAGACCGAAGAAAAGGCACGTCAAATGTTGCAAGACAACGGGCTTGTTGTCAGTGATAATGTCATACGGGAGTACAAGGAAGGCGTTGATCCGGGTATTGTGTTCGATCAGAGCAGGAATGAAGGCGATATCGTCAAAGAAGGCTCTGAGGTCCAGCTGAGTGTTGGGGCGGAAAAAGCACTGTCCAAGATGATTGATCTCAAAGATCTGTCATACGATGAGGCGGTCAAACAACTCACCGAACTGGATATCAAAGAGGATCAGATTCAGCGTAAGGAAGAATTTTCAAATGATAAATCTGCGGGTATGGTTCTGTCCCAAACTCCTGGAGTGAATGAAGAATACGATCCAGCAGAGGTTCAGATTGTTCTGACTGTGAGCAAAGGATCCGAAACGATAAAAATGCCTGACTTGAAAAATCTCACACGAAGCGAGGCCGAGAAAAAGCTCCAATCCGCTGGGTTAATCCTTGCTCAAGTTCAGGAAGAGTCGAGCTACACTGTAGATAAAGGCAAAGTGACACAGCAATGGCCTGTGGAAGCCGGTGCAGACGTGAATCCTGGTGACAAAATTACCATTTTCATTAGTACTGGATATCCGCCAGAGGCATTGAACTACGCCTATAACATTAACGTTTCGCCAAAAGAAATAGGAAAGAGCAGCAAAATTCGAATTACTTTCGAAGATGCTCGTGGCAAAAGTCAAGAATGGGGGACCCGGACAATCAAGTCTGCTCAAACGCTGACAATTCCGCTTATTCTGGCTCCAAACGTCGACGGTGTTGTCTCTGTCTACCGGGATGGCCAATTCTTGGATACGTATCTGGTGTCCTATAGTGATGCCAAAAACGGAACGGTAGTTATGCCTACCATTGAGCCTGAGAAGGGTGCAGATCCCCCTCCAACAACGGAGGAGCCTGAACAAGGCGGTGGTGGTGATGATGAAGGCACCGTGGATACGAATCAGGAAGGTGAACCGGATACACCTGTTGAGGGTGAAGGGGAAAATGGCGAGGCAGATACTTCTGCGATGAAGAACGGAAATGGTCTCGCCAAGGGAAAAGATAAGAAAAAGGAAGTCGTTAACGCATCAAGCCGTCCATAAGGGCGGCTTATTGCCGACGTTCAGGGTAAATGTACTGTAAATTAAAGGAGGGCGACGGAGCTATGCCAGAAGGTATCATCGTTAAAGCGCTAAGCGGCTACTATTATGTCATGCCACTGGAAGACAGCGGGGTGCCTTCGGTTGAAGGCTCCGCCGTTCAATGCCGGGCCAGAGGTATCTTCAGAAAACGGGGTACTTCACCACTTGTGGGTGACCGAGTTAGCTATATGCTGACAGAGAACGGGGAAGGAACAGTAGATGAGATTCGCAAACGTGAGACGGAGTTAATTCGTCCACCTGTTGCCAATGTAAGTCTGGCTGTTCTGTTATTTTCCGTTAAGGAACCGGACATGAATCTCAATCTGTTGGACAAATTCCTGGTACATATCGAACAAGCTGGACTGGATGCACTGATTGTGCTCACGAAGCAGGACCTAGCTGATCCAGAAAACGATGCCCGTGATACAGTGGCTGAAGTAAAAGCTATGTATGAGCGAATTGGATATGAAGTTATCTCTACCAGTTCACGAACCGGTGAAGGCAATGAACTGCTCAAGGAGCGTCTTGCCGGCAAGATTAGCGTATTCTCCGGGCAATCCGGTGTAGGTAAATCTTCGATGCTGAATGCCTTGATGCCAGGTCTAACTCTGGAGACCAGTGCAATCAGCATGCGCCTTGGCCGAGGGAAACACACCACCAGGCACGTGGAGCTCATACCGCTGGATAATGGTGGATTTGTCGCCGATACGCCGGGATTCAGCCAACTGGACTTCCTGGAGATTGGTGTGGAGGAGTTATCCACTTGTTTCCGGGAGTTCGCTCAATATGCCGATCAGTGTAAGTTTCGAGGCTGTACCCATACGCACGAACCAGGTTGCCGGGTGCTTGCAGCCAAGGCGGAGGGAATGATTTCCGAAAGCCGTTATAAGCATTACGAACAATTCCTTACAGAAATGAAAGACAAAAAGCGGAGGTATTAATATGATTAAAATTGCCCCATCTATTTTATCTGCGGATTTTGCCCGTCTCGGCGCGGAAGTGGCGGAAGCCCAAGCTGCTGGCGGAGACTGGATTCATGTTGATGTCATGGACGGTCATTTCGTCCCTAATATTACGCTTGGACCTGCGATTGTAAAAGCGATCGCTCCACATACAAGCTTGCCGCTTGATGTGCATTTGATGATTGAGAACCCAGAGCGTTATGTTGAGGAATTTGCAAAAGCTGGCGCGGCTGTCATTACGGTTCATGCTGAGGCTTGTGTGCATCTGCACCGGGTTATTCATCTGATTAAGGAACAGGGAGTTAAAGCAGGGGTTGCCCTTAATCCGGGAACTCCGGCGAGTGCTATTAAGGAAGTGCTGGACGATGTGGATATGGTGCTTGTCATGACCGTAAATCCCGGTTTTGGTGGACAGGCTTTCATCTCTGGCACGATGAATAAAATCAAGCAAATTCGTAGCTGGTTGAACGAAAAAGGACGTCATGACGTGCATATTGAAGTGGATGGCGGTATTGCTGCCGACACGGCTCCGCTTGTGGTTGAAGCTGGAGCGGATGTGCTCGTTGCGGGAAGTGCTGTATTTGGACGTGAAGATCGCGCTGCCGCGATTGCCGAAATTCGCAGTAGTTACGGAGGCTGAGCATGAACCTCAAGGAGACGCTGTGGACCATGGCTGCGAGTCTCGTTACGGGACTGGTGCTTGCTATGTTTGCGGTTATTCAATCCCCATACAATGCGATTACGTCATTGATCGGGGTTGGTGTTGTCATTATGTACTTCCGCAAATTTGACCGTACAGGACTTCGGGTTACTTTTGTGATTTTCAGCATACTGTATTACTTATTGAGTGTATTCATGATCGCTGCTTATCAATATATCCCTACTCAAACCTAAATGACCTGATAACCAGGCTCGTCATTGTGGAATAGGGACAAAGGGTTCCGCATAAATATGGTTACATGAGCAGGTTTCTCATGTAGCCTTTTTTGTCGTGTTTAAGGCAAAGAAGGCCTGGAGCATAGGATACGGCGGATGCATGAGCATGATGGGGAGGGTGAAGTATGAAATTTTACACATTCAAACTGCCGAAGTTTTTGGGAGGGTTTGTAAAAGCGATTCTTAATACGTTTCAAAAGAACTGACATGATTAAAAGGTTCCATTGGCGAATACCGCCGCTTTGGCTTCAGGATCATCTGGAATTCGGACCTGCGAAGCGCCATGCGGCGGACATTCACATGCTGATGTGTGTATTCATGATTTTATTTCTGAATACCAAAAAAGCACCTGCAAGGAACAAGGTGCTTTTTGCTTACCCGATTTATAGTAGCTTTGCGTGATTATACGCGAGTCACTTTACCGGCTTTCAGTGCACGGGTGCTTACGTATACACGTTTTGGTTTACCGTTCACGAGAATGCGGACCTTCTGAACGTTTACGCCCCAAGAACGACGGTTACGGTTGTTAGCGTGGGATACGTGGTTACCGGTGCCCGGTTTCTTACCTGTCACATAACATTTGCGAGACATAGATTACACCTCCTATCCTAAAATAACCAGTTGCCCTAAGGAGACACGAATGCCATTCCAGACGGGCTAAATTGTTCTTCCTGACCACAATGGTCAGGTTCCAGTAGCTAATGGCGTTGTTCAAGCCGGCATAGCCGGATCATTTCCATTACTAAACCTGCATAAAACAATACTTGAATATAATATCATATTGAAAAAAGCTTCGTCAACTGATCCAAAAACTTTATTTATTTCTCCTGTCTAATATAGTACAATGTTGAATAGTCCATAATACAGCGTTGAACAGGCTGTTGCCGCGGGAAGCCGGAGAAAAAACCGGCCTTAAAGGGTCGGTGGTCTGCTTTTTTGGCAACGCTGTGAGCTGCGGCATTCCATCATTGGCACCAGTCTCCATGCGGCATTCATGCCGGCTCTTGATACCGGTGCATATCCGTATGCCCCGAATTAGGGGTAACAGAGCAATTGCAGGATATCGGTTGCCCGGCCGCCCAGACCGTTAATCCGGCTGACATTATGTATTATTATGCCTGTGCCGGACAAGGTATGGACGAAGAATAACGCGATAAGCGTTTGCGCATGAACAGACCAGATAACATCTTGGTGCAAGATGTTCGTGTATCAAGCTAGGAAGGGGAATTCTCACTTGAGTATACGTTCTTTAAATGGAACAGATTTCACCGCAATGGTACTTGCCGGAGCGGAACAACTTGGACAGCATGCAGAGCACGTCAATTCCCTGAATGTTTTCCCTGTGCCGGATGGTGACACGGGAACGAACATGAATTTGACAATGAGTGCAGGAGTCGCAGAGATTAAACGCAAGAGTTCTGCCTCCATCGGAGAAGCTGCCGGTATTTTATCAAAAGGCCTGCTTATGGGCGCACGGGGGAATTCCGGAGTAATATTATCGCAATTGTTCCGCGGATTCAGTCGTTCAGCTGCTCCTTATGAGGAACTGAATACACTCCAGTTCGCCGCAGCCCTGCAGAACGGTGTGGACGCAGCTTATAAAGCCGTAGTGAAACCCGTTGAAGGGACCATTCTTACCGTAGCCAAGGAAGCGGCGAAACATGCCAGCTACTACGCAAGACGGACGAATGATATAACTGAATTAATGAATGAAGTATTGTTAAAAGCAAAAGAAGCACTGGCAATGACTCCGGAATTGCTGCCTGTATTGAAACAGGTCGGTGTTGTGGATTCAGGAGGTCAGGGGCTTGTATATATTTACGAAGGCTTTATGGACGTTCTGTTGCAAACGGACGGAGCAAGTCGTACATCCTTCCAGAGAGACGTACAACCAACCGTAGCGGCATCTGCATTGAAACCGGCTGCACCGTCAGAATTGGTTTCTGCGAAGCCTGCACAGCAGGTAATCGTACCGGAGATGCCAATGTCTGCCCAAGCGCGACTGGAAACGGAAGATATTGAGTTCCTGTATGACATGGAGTTCTTTATTAACCGCGAGCTTGGAGAGAACGCAGGTGTTGCATTTGATGACGAAGCATTCCGGAAAGCGTTGTCAGTTAACGGGGATTCCATCATTATTATTGCTGACGATGAAGTGATTAAGGTTCACGTGCATTCCAAGACACCTGGGGATGTATTAAACATGGCTCTCCGTTATGGCGAAATCACACAAATTCATATTCTCAATATGCGTGAGCAGCATCGTGATCTGCTGACAGCAGGCATGGACATTGCGCCTTCGCCTGAGCTGTTCGCAGAGATTCCGCCTGAAGCGGCGCGTAGCGTGGAAAAAGCCGTGCTCCCAGCAGATGAGATGGCACCATATGGTTTCATCGCGGTATCTTCCGGTGACGGCATTGCAGAGATTTTCCAGAGTCTTGGCGTGGATGTTGTTCTGTCTGGTGGACAGACGATGAATCCGAGCACTGAAGATTTTGTGAAAGCGGTGCGTTCGATCGCGGCAGAACAGGTATTTATTTTGCCGAACAACTCCAATATTGTACTTGCTGCCGAGCAGGCTAGGGAGTTGCTTGAAGATGAGCGTCGAATTATTGTGATTCCGAGCAAGACGATCCCTCAGGGTATGGCAGCGGCTTTTGCTTTCCAGGAGGATGAGTCTGCAGATACCAACCGTGACCATATGCTTGAGGCGATTAGCCGGGTACAGTCCGGTCAAGTGACTCATGCGGTCAGAGATACACAATATGATGAGCTTGATATCAAAGCGGGACACTACATCGGTATCCATAATTCCAAGATCGTGGCAACGGACGAAAGCATGCTGCACGCATGTGAAGGTCTGCTGCAACAGATGATGGAGAGCGGAGATGAAGTGGTGACCATCCTTGAAGGGGACGAGGCTACCCCTGAGATTACCGCTGCGCTTGTCACATGGCTTGAAGAACAATATCCTGATGCTGAGGTAGAGGTGCATCTTGGAGGACAGCCGGTTTATTATTATTTGTTCTCTGTAGAGTCCTGAAGCACTTAAGCAAAGAGGAGGGGATCTGATGAGCCACAAGGTTGCGATCGTAACCGATAGCACGGCAGATATACCGGAAGAACTGATCCGTAAATACGGGATTCATGTTGTTCCGCTGCGTGTTTTGTTCGGGGAAGAAGCTTATGCAGACGGCGTTGATCTGACTTCGGAACAGTTCTATGCAAAATTGGAGAAGGTATCTGTGCTGCCTACAACCTCACAGCCTTCTCCCACCGATTTTATGAATATCTATAACACACTGTTGGATGAGGACCCGGAGCGGCCCATTGTATCGATTCATTTGTCTTCCGGCATGAGTGGTACCTATCAATCGGCACTGCTTGGCAAATCGTTGCTGGAACGTGAGGGCGATATAACGGTACTGGATTCGAAGTCTGCATCCTATGGATATGGTTTATTGGTCGTACAGGCTGCCGAGCTTGCCGAACAAGGCAAATCCGCTGCGGAGATCGCTGCGGCTGTAGCCGCCATGCAGCAGAGCCGCAAGCTGTTCTTTCTCGTAGATACATTGGAGTATTTGCAGAAAGGTGGTCGGATTGGCAAAGCTGCGGCCATCTTGGGAACACTGCTGAATATTAAACCGATCTTGTCCATTGATGAGGAAGGCGTTATTTACGCAGTGGAGAAAGTCAGAGGTCACAAAAAAGCCATGGCACGCATTATTGAGCTGTTTCAGCAGGATCTGGCGGGTCAACGTGTTAATCTGGCGGTAGGTCATACCGCAGACCCCGGATCAGCGATCGCTTGTGCAGAGCAATTACGTGGACATTTTACACTGAATGAAGTGGTGTATACCAATATTGGAGCTGTCGTTGGCAGCCATGTTGGGCCTGGCGTAATTGCCATCTTTATGTGGCCTGTTCCGGAATGAGGGATTAGACATGAAATGGGAAGAAATATCGGTTAAACAAATTAGCGGCGTGAGTGCTCTCAAAGAGGGAGAGCTTCACGCCTTTGGCATCTCTACTGTAAAAGACTTGCTTGAATATTATCCGTTCCGTTATGAGGATTATCGGCTGCGTTCGCTCAGTGAAGTGAAGGACGGGGACAAAATTACGGTACAGGGTAAAGTGATGGGCATCCCAGTGTTGCAGCGTTATGGCAAAAAGTCACGCCTTACCTGTAAGGTGATGACGGAAGAATGGATGATTTCAGCCACCTGGTTCAATCGGCATTTTCTGAAAGAACAGCTTACGCCCAATCGGGAGATTGTTATTACGGGGAAATGGGAACAGAAGCGTATGCAGATGACCGTAACGGACTCGGAATTCCCGGATAAAGGGGAAGGACGATCGGGCACGCTGCAGCCTGTGTATTCGGTAACCGGCAAGCTAACGCAGTCATGGATGCGCAAAACGATTAATCAGGGGTTAGTCCAATTCGGGGAAATGATCCCCGAAATTCTGCCTCAATTACTCATGAACAAATATGGATTCATGCCTCGCAAACAGGCGATTGCCGGGATTCACCGTCCGCAGGATAACCGGGAAGGCCAGCAGGCCAGACAGCGGATGGTGTATGAGGAGCTATTTTTGTTTCAACTCAAGATGCAGGCGTATCGTGCATTGAACCGGGATCGTATGGATGGTGTAGTGCACACAACGGATAATACGACGATTCGGGAGTTTGTTCGCAGTTTGCCATTTGAACTGACGGATGCACAGAAGAAGGTAGAGCTTGAAATTCTGCATGATATGCGTTCACCGTATTCGATGAATCGATTGCTGCAGGGAGATGTAGGCTCAGGTAAAACGGTTATTGCGGCGATCGCGCTGTATACGACCGTTCGTTCCGGTTTTCAGGGGGCTCTGATGGTCCCTACGGAGATTCTGGCAGAACAGCATATGCGCTCACTGCAAAAGCTGTTTGAACCTTTTGGCGTAACTGTGGGGCTGTTAACGGGCAGCGTGAATGGACGGAAGCGCAAAGATCTGATTGCATCCTTGCAGATGGGTATGATCGATATCGTTGTGGGTACACACGCTTTGATTCAGGAGGATGTATTTTTCCGTGACTTGGGTCTTGTTGTTACAGATGAACAGCATCGCTTCGGTGTGAACCAGCGCAGCATTTTGCGGCGTAAAGGCTATAACCCGGATGTGTTAACGATGACGGCGACGCCGATACCGCGAACGCTTGCCATTACAGCTTTTGGTGATATTGAAGTATCGACCATCTCGGAACGTCCAAAGGGGCGGATTCCTATCTCGACGTACTGGGTCAAGCATGACATGATGGACCGGGTTCTTGGTTTTATTTCGCGAGAAGTGGACCAGGGACGTCAGGCCTATCTGATCTGCCCGCTCATTGAAGAGTCGGAGAAGCTGGATGTACAGAATGCCATTGACCTGCATATCCAGATGCAACAGAACTTTCCGAAGTACCGTGTAGGTCTGCTGCATGGACGGATGACGGCTGGCGAGAAGGAAGAGATGATGCGTGACTTTTACAGCAACGAAATTCAGCTTCTGGTCTCCACAACAGTTGTGGAGGTCGGGGTCGATGTGCCTAACGCAACGCTGATGGTCATTATGGATGCGGACCGCTTCGGTCTGTCGCAGCTGCATCAGCTTCGTGGTCGGGTCGGTCGGGGCGCTCATGCATCCTATTGTGTACTCATTGCAGACCCCAAGACAGAGGTGGGGCAGGAGCGCATGAAGGTCATGACGGAAACCGAAGATGGATTCGAGGTATCCCGTCGAGATCTGGATTTACGGGGGCCGGGCGATTTCTTTGGCACCAAGCAAAGTGGATTACCGGAGTTCCGTCTTGCCGACATGGTTGCAGATTTTGCGGTATTGGAGCAGGCGCGAGATGACGTCTCCAGCCTGATTGCGGATGCGAGCTTCTGGACGTCTGTTGACTACGCTCCTTTACGTGACTTTTTACAGCAGCAGCAAGTATTCCAGGGTGATCTGATCGATTGATCGGGCTATGAATGTGTGGTTTTCCACATTTTCCGTGGGAAAATGTCAAGTGTACAGGCCCTCCTGTCATATGAATAAGAAGTGAGTTCATTATTCAGGAGGTGCTGTTCGTTTTGGGTTACCAACAATATGGAATCAGTCCGCAGCTGGTGGAGCGGATCAAAACAAAGATGAAAAATCCCGCTGTCAAAGAGCGTATCAAAAAGTTGATAGATGGGGTCACCAAGTCCGATTTGCAGGATAAGGCGAAGGTGAGAAGGTTGGTCAAGTCGTCAGCGGTCATTTTGAACGAGAATTTTTCTGCGACTCAGGAGGAACAATTTGTTGCTTTTGTTCTTGCGCAGAAGATCGATCCGAACAATACGTTTCATTTGATTAAGTTGTGGGGCATGTTTAGGTAGGGATTCGATAGAATGTTGGGTGGTATAAAATGAAACAGTTTCATTTACACGGGGCCACTCCGAGTGCAGTACCATCTTCCGATCGCTGTTATCCCCGGATTTTTTTGAATTACCCTTTGAAAGGGTAAAATCCGGTGATAAAGGCGCAGCGTATGCTTCCGATGCAGCTTTCTTTCAGAAAGCTTTTAGCTTCGCTTCTCCAGATTGGTTCTGCACTCTCCGTTACTGTGTAACTGGAAGTTCATTTTATAAAAACCAAATTACATCGAATGTGTATGAAGTAATTTTAGTGGATGGGGCGGTTCATAAGTCAGGAATATGACTTATGGACCGCCCTTTTGATTGTTTGGGCGAGTGACAGTCCTATGAATAAAGAAGAATATATATGTAAATGAATCGAGCTGAATTTATAGATTTATGCAGAAATGGAGTGCTGGAACTCGTCCGTCAATGGTATATGAATATGAAGTACTGAGGCGTGTCGAAGTACTTAGAGGATAATTGACGATATAGAAATATATGCCAACATATGGTAGCATGAGCTTTGTTCCTTCAAAAATGGAATGTATTAAACAGGTGATTACTAGAGAAGTGATGAACTGCTTTACAGGAGGTTTAATATGATAGATCCGCTTTTCCAAACTCAAACAGAATCACAATTAAATTTATTAAGTGAAATTAGTGCAATATCTGCAACAATGGAAATTGATTTTTGGTTACGTGGCGGATGGGCAATTGATTTTTTACTTGGAAAGGTTACCCGTCTACATGACGATATAGACTTGATAACTTGGATACAATACCGAGATCAATTAGAATCTGCTCTTATCGAAGCTGGATATGAACAGGTTCCCGTCAAAGAAGAATTTCGAGGTAGGCAATCTGATTTTCAGAAGGATAACGTAGACATCACTTTTTGCTATATAACCAGAGCGGAGGATAGAAGTATTATTATGAACGGCTTACCTGAGTGGGTCTGGCGGTTTGATTCCTTGTTACCACAACGTTTTATGTTGAACGAATTATCAGCTTATGTCTTGAACCCTAGGCAGCTCTTGGAAGAGAAAGAGGTTTACGAACAGATTGGCAGGATACCACGGCCAAAAGACGTAGAAAGCAAAAAGGTTTTACATCGTATCATAGCAGAGTTAAATTGACTGTTCGAACCAAAGGTTTAGTTCTAACTTTCAGAAAACCACTCCATTTTGTGAGGAGTGGTTTCTTCTTTATATTTGCCGGGGAAAAGTTGCTTATGAAGCACCTAAATGCAGATTCTAAACGGATGTTATTTGAATTATCATCTAAATTGATTCTATGAGCTGTCGATAGGAGCTGCTTGATAAATAGTTCTCCATGAATTGTAGATCCAGATTTTTCAACTTTATGACCTCGCTGATTGCTTTGACGCGATTTGGATTCTTTTGTTTATAACTGGAATGCAGCTGCAATCCTAAGGGGACCACGGGAATCAGCATTCCAAAAAACTCCTCATATCTTTTCGACTCCCACACTACAGGGCTTAATTCAAGGTATTTGTCCGACACGGTGTTGGCCATTTCAATAATGATTCCATGAATGTTCAGTCGGGCAAAAGCCCATAAGTTGACGATTTTATCAACATCACCGTTTTGTTTGACCAAGATATCAATATCATTCGGCCCGATATTGTTACAACCTTGAATCAAAGAAGCTGTTGAACCAGCTATACTCCAATTCAGATCTGTATAAACTGAAACCCGGTCAGAGAAAACTTTCAAAACCTGCTGGATTGGTGTTTTCATTTTATCCTCCGTTGATTACTGAACTAGTTATAAATAATCCTTAACAAAATTCTTTGTAGGTCCTTTAGTATCATCCCATCACTCTTTATTCTTAACAAAAAAAGGGCTAGTGGCTATTGAAGATGCAATAAATACTAAAATTAAAATGGCATTAGAAGGTACTGTTTCGTATATGTAGTTTTCAACTATTAGTACGAGGATCGAAATACTTAAAATCACTCTCAGCACATGAGCAGACGAGCGATTAGGGTTTTGGGTACGTTTCGAGATAAAGTAAATGATGTACCACAAACCACTAAAAAGCAGGAGTGAGCCTATCAGTAGCATTACAAACATTTAAATACACCTTTCTTAAATAAATTTCAGTTTGATTAATTAGCATAATGTTCCAATTAATTATAAAACAGTGAATTTCTGGAAGTGGAGTTATATGTGTAGGAAAGTGAAGCTTTGTTGGTAGGGAAGAGAATGGTTTAGAGCAAAATGAATTCCGTATCGTCTGTTCAATAGGTTAGCGACTTACGGCTACTTCCATTTTCACAGGATCGACTTTGCTTTCCTTCTGGGGGAGCGGTAAACTGTTGCATACGAGCATACATGGATTTCAAGGTGAGGAAAACGCTGCTGCGATAATGGGCGTTTATTTTTGACGGATGTGGAGGAAGTCAGATTGACGGAGATGTTTACGATGCTGCTGGGGCTGTTTGAACGGGCGGCACTGCTGATTATATTTTTATTCTTTCTGTCGAGGATACCGCGGTTTAGACAGATCTTGCAAAAGGGAAAATTGAGATGGCAGGAGTACATTGCGGTTACGTTGTTATTCTGTGCATTTGCTATCTTCGGTACCTATACCGGTATTAATGTGGAAGGCTCTCTGGTGAATGTGCGCATTATTGCTGTTATGTCTGGCGGTATTCTGTTCGGGGGGCCTGTAGGCATCATTACCGGGATTGTGTCGGGGGTGCATCGATATTTAATCGATATGGATGGAGTTACGGCGATCCCGTGCCTGATCACGAGTATCCTTGCAGGTCTGGTCTCCGGGTATATACATAAGTATACGCCTAAGTCGAAGCGCTGGATGATCGGTATTGCGGCCGGAATGATCTGTGAGGCGCTTACGATGCTGCTTATCCTGCTGTATTCCTATCCCGATCCACTGGGGGCCGACATTGTCTCGAAGATTGCGCTGCCGATGATATTAGGTGAGGTGAATATTGGGCTAATCGTACTGCTGGTGCAGAGTGTGGAAGGGGAAAAGGAAATGATTGCAGCTCGTCAGGCCAAGCTGGCGCTGGAGATTGCGAACAAGACCTTGCCGTACTTCCGTTCCATTGATGAAGACTCCCTGCGTACGATCTGCCGGATTATTCAGGAGGATATTCAGGCTGATGCGGTTGCGATTACGGATACCCGAAATGTACTGGCTTATGTGGGATTTGGTGAGGAACGATATCACATCGGTAATGAAATTATTAGTGAGATGACGAAGAAGACGATCTCCAGCGGAGAGATTACGATCAGCAATGATGTCATTGACGAAAAAACGCCGGATATCCACTCCCTCCTCATCATTCCACTCAAAGAGCGGGGCGAAGTAACGGGTGCCTTGAAAATCTATTACCGCAAAGCTTACAAGATTACGTATCCGTTGCAAACGATGGCTGTGGGCCTGTCCCAGATTATTTCCACCCAGATGGAAGTATCACGTGTGGAGGAGATCAAGGCTGCGGCCAATAAAGCGGAGCTGCGTGCATTGCAGACCACAATTCATCCTCATTTTCTATTCAATGCGCTGAACGCCATTGCCTCATCCATTCGCACCAAGCCGGATCGGGCACGCGAATTGATTGTGAATCTGTCTGGATATATGCGCTATAACCTGGAGCTATCGGATGAGCTTATCGATATTCACAAGGAGTTGGAGCAGGTCCGCAATTATGTGGAGATCGAGAAGGCGCGCTTCGGCAGCAGGCTTAACGTCATCTATGATATTGATGAGGTGGCTGTGCATATTCCAAGTCTGGTCATCCAGCCACTTGTGGAAAATGCCATTATCCACGGTATTCTCAAGGTAAAAGGACCCGGGACAGTACGGATTCGGGTACAGGATTATCCTGACTTTGTGCGAATTGGGGTCAGTGACACAGGAGCAGGCATTGGAGCCGACATTATTGAGCGTGTTTACCATGACCGGATGCCAGCCAACCAGATCGGGTTGTACAACGTGCATCGTCGGGTGAAGCTCATTTATGGACAAGGGTTAACAATTACACGGCTGGAGCATGGAACCGATATTTTATTTGATGTACCCAAAGGAGATGTAGTAACAAGGTGATGAACGGTCGATGAGAGCCCTTATTGTTGAAGATGAAATTCCGGCAAGTGAGGAACTGAATTACTTGATACAGGAACATAGCCAAATTGAAGTGGTAGATTGTCTGGAAGATGGACTGGATGTGCTGAAGTTTCTGCAGGAGCAGGAAGTCGACGTTATTTTTCTTGATATAAATATCCCTTCGCTGGACGGCATGATGCTGGCACATCATATTGGAAAGTTTGCGAGCAAGCCATATATCGTATTCACAACGGCTTATAAGGAGCATGCGGCTGAAGCGTTTGAGCTGGAGGCGTTTGACTATATTCTGAAGCCCTATGATGAGAAACGAATTGCCGCGATGCTGAATAAACTCGAAACGGCGTTCAAACGGGATCATGAGCAGGAGAAACGTGAACACAGCAGTGACGATGGGCAGGCTCACAATGCGGCTCAAGCCAACGATGAATGGTCTGCATCAAATATGCAGGCACGGGAATCCAATATCCAGACGGAACGACGCATTAACCTGCTGCGCAATGACAATATTATTGTGACAGACACCGCCGATATTTATTATGCAGAAGCACAAGAGAAAGTAACGAAGGTGTATACCAAAAACGGTGAGTTTACGATGCCGGTCAGTATTTCGGATTTTCACGGTCGATTACCGCTGGAAACCTTTTTCCGCTGCCATCGTTCTTACGTCGTGAATTTGTCTCAAATTCGTGAAATTGTGCCTTGGTTTAACAATACGTACCTGCTTCGTTTGCGTGATCTGGAGGCTGAAGTACCGGTTAGCCGGGGCAAAGTCAAAGAATTCAGGCAGCTCATGCGCATCTAGAGGCATTTCATTCCGCATCTGATGCAACTCATGCTCAAATCGGTGTAATGAATCCCCTTTCATGTATGATTAGCTTGTGAACGCATTCATATATATGACATCGGCAAAGGGGAGATCACGATGAAAGCAGCTATTTCATCCGCACCTAATTCAGCATCTACAACTATGAAAATGAACCGCTGGCTTATTGTACTGGGAACCATCATTGTACAAATGGGTCTCGGAACCATCTACACCTGGAGTTTATTTAATCAACCGTTGTCTGATCGTTTCGGATGGGACGTCAGCTCGGTCGCGATAACATTTTCGATTACCAGCTTTGCTTTGGCATTTGCCACACTATTTGCCGGCCGACTGCAAGAACGATGGGGGCTTCGTCGCCTGATTCGGGTAGCCGGAGTTGTGCTTGGTCTGGGACTCGTGCTCAGTTCTCAAGTGAGTTCGTTGACACTGCTCTACATCCTGGCCGGATTTGTGGTTGGATTCGCGGATGGTACGGCGTACATTACTTCCCTGTCCAACCTGATCAAGTGGTTTCCTGAGCGAAAAGGTCTGATCTCAGGTATTTCGGTCGGGGCCTTTGGTACAGGCAGTCTGTTGTTCAAATACGTGAACTCGGCATTAATTGGTGCTGTTGGTCCTGCTCAAGCTTTTATGTACTGGGGCATTATTGTATTGGTATTGATCGTGGGCGGCTCGTTCCTGATCCGTGAAGCGGTTGTTCGTGAACAAGCTCCAGCAAGTAGCACGGACGGTGCGAAGCAACCAGAAACACGTCATGATTATACGGTCAAAGAAATGCTGCGCACGAAAGAAGCGTATATGCTGTTCGTTATTTTCTTCACGGCCTGTATGAGTGGACTGTATCTGATCGGTATTGTGAAAGACATCGGTGTGCAGTTGGCAGGTCTTAATGTGGCTACGGCGGCCAATGCGGTGGCGATGGTTGCGATCTTTAACACTGCTGGACGTATCATTCTGGGGGCGTTGTCGGATAAAGTAGGACGGATGAAAGTTATTGCCGGAGCACTGCTGGTTACGGCTGTTGCCGTAATGACGCTGAGCCTGGTACCGCTGAGCTTTGGCATCTTCTTCGCCTGTGTAGCCGCTATCGCATTCTGTTTCGGTGGCAATATCACGGTCTTCCCGGCGATTGTGGCAGATTACTTTGGACTGAAAAATCAGAGCAAAAACTACGGCGTCATCTATCAGGGATTTGGATTTGGTGCCTTGGCTGGATCGTTTATCAGCGCCATGCTGGGCGGATTCCATCTTACCTTTATTGTGATCGCTGTACTGTGTGCCGTCTCGCTCTTGCTGGCGTTGATTATTACGCCTCCGGGTCAAGGACGTCGTACACGTCAACGTGAACAGCAGATGAATCTTAACCCTTCATCCCGGGCAAGCTGATCGTAGTGGGGACGAAGTTCTTATAAAAAGCAAGCTGGGCGGTCTCCTACGGAGGCCGCTTTTTTGGTACCTGCTGGACCTGATAGGAATGAGAATTCTGTACATGAAGTGGTTGTGTGCAATGCATACTTGGCTTCTGGTATACTCTAGGTGAAATAAAAAGAGCAAGTCCTTGTTAGCCATTTGGAGGAGGTATGTTCGTCATGAATTTCTTGAAATATGCACCATCTGATTTTGCTGATTATTATGCTCTTGTGTCCAATATTGAAGTCATGCAACAGATTACCGAACGTGCTCTGCCTGAGCATGAAGCTACTGCGGAATTTGAATCCATGCTGAATTATAATCTCGGCAACAATTGTGGCTATTATCGAATATCTGGTGAAGATGGGGTAGGAATGGCCTACGCCAAACTGATCCCGGATGAATCCGATCCGTCCCGGGCGGAAATGGGTTACATGATTCTGCCGGAGCATTGGGGGAGAGGACACGGGACTTCCATCGCAGCTCGGCTGATTATCCAGGCACAGGCGGCGGGAATTGGTGTACTTTATGCGGTTATCGATCCGTCCAATGCGGCATCACGTCGAATATTGCTCAGACAGAACTTTGTATCCACATGGGTTGGAGATTATCATGGGTTACCCGGTGAGATTCTGGAGCTGAATCTTCAGGTGAAGCGGTAAGGGATCAGGCTTGCGGGTAATACATACTATATCGGGCATTTTGCATCACTTCGATGGGAACTCGTCATTCGGAGGCATGCGAAATGCTCATACAGAGATTTGGAGGAGATGGAGATGAGCAATGCTGCAATGGAACGTCTGAACCAGTTGTTGCCGGAATGGCTGGAGACCAGCCGTCTGCACACCGGACAGGGGAAAGTAGCCTCTTATATTCCCGAGTTATTCAAGGCCTCACAGGACGAACTGGGTATACATATCATGAACGCCGAAGGCAATCATGTGTCAGCCGGAGATTGTGGTGTCCCGTTTACGATGCAAAGTATCTCCAAGGTATTTACACTCATTCTGGCCCTGATGGATCATGGGGAGGAAGCGGTCTTCTTTAATGTAGGAAAAGAACCTACCGGCGATGATTATGATTCCATGATCAAGCTTGAACTGGTCGAACCGGGCATTCCGTTTAATCCATTGATCAATGCGGGCGCGATCACGGTATCGTCCCTCATTGCCGGGGATTGTAAAGAGGAGAAGTCACGGCGCATTTTGGAATTTTTCCGCAAGCTCGCGAATAATGATCGGCTGGACTATAACGAGGCGGTATATCGGTCCGAATCGGAGACAGGCCATCTGAACCGCTCGCTTGGTTATTTTCTGAAGCACAATGGTGTGCTCAAGGATGACGTCGAAGATGTGCTTGCCGTCTATTTCCGCCATTGCTCCATCGAGGTGACTTGTGCAGACCTGGCCCGTATGTCACTGGTGCTTGCTTATGACGGGACAGATCCGATCACCGGGATTGAGCTTATTCCTCGTCGTTATGTGCAGATCGCCAAAACGTTCATGACTACCTGCGGTATGTATAATGCATCAGGCGAATTCGCGATTCAGGTCGGGTTGCCTGCCAAGAGTGGAGTGTCGGGTGGAATTCTGACTCTGGTTCCAGGCCAGTTTGGCATCGGTCTTGTAGGTCCGGCTCTGAATCGGAAAGGAAACAGCATTGCAGGCGTGCATCTGCTTGAGCGTCTTTCCAGAGAATTTGACTGGAGTTTGTTCTAACGAAGTCATCCCCTTACCCTCCTGAGTAGCCGATGAATCACCAATTCGTCCTTTTGCTTCTTTGGAACGAAATAGTCCGATAGGAATGTGGCTTGTTGGCTGCTTCAGTCTTGGTTCAGATCCCGTAGGAAAAGGGTCCTGCATAGCAATGGCCATGCTGCATCTATTCCGGTACACCCGCAACGCTGGGGTGAATTCGGGATGCTCCCTTTATATCAAGTACATTCGCCTCGGGAGCGAAATATGGTGAACCCAAAAAAAGCTTCACTCCTTAAGATATGGTTCATATTGACGAGTCAAACACCCAGAAAAGTAAGGCTGTCTGACGTCTGGGTCTTTGGCGCGCATCATTCATTCGCGAGTACCACATCCGTAATAAGATTCATCTGAATGTCCCGAGTCCCACTCTCCATCAGCAGCTTAAGGGTACGGGCAGGGGAGTCCAATCGGAGCACCTGTCCGGTAAAGCGGATATCATCATGTTCATGGAACAGGGTGATGGTGACTGCATCCCCGAGCAGCATGGAGTTACTAAGCAAACGGGACATTTCTTCAGCTGCCTGGGCATCCAGGGATGGACGGGTACGGGGAGCAAGTTGCTCCTGATGAATGATGTAGGCTTCCCGGTGTTCGGGAAGCATCATGCGCGACGACTCAAAAATCCCGTTTTGCTGTAATTTTTTACTCATTTATAGTGACCTCCAATTTTATGAGAACGGTCCTGTGCCTGCGCAGACGAGCAGAGCGAGGAGGCCCGCATGATCGCGGTTTCTCCGAACTTGCGCTTGATGTCATCCGTGGCACGTTCCAGTTCTCTTTTGCGTTCACGGTCATCGAACCAGGACAGCTGTACTTCGGAATCGGGCACGAGTCCGGTCAATGACACGCTGATGCGGCGAATGGGTAATCCGTCCCAATGGCGCAGAAACAGAGCTGCCGCCGCATCGTATACTTCATCGGTGATGTTGGTAGGTTCATTCACCTTCATCTGGCGGGAGAAGCCGGTTGGACGATCGTAATCCTGCCCCCGACATCCTACAGAGACGACATTGCCCATGAGCGATTTGTCCCGGGAACGCCGGCTGACCAGCTCCGCCAGTTCGAGCAGCACCACTTTGATGTCTTCCCACGATTCATAGTCCCGAGGCAATGTCATCTGATGTCCAATGCCCTGCTGCTGGTGAGCATATGTCCCGGGTTTTACCGGAGAATCATCGATCCCGCGGGCAATACGCCACAGTACCTCACCATTTACACCCCAACGCTCTCTCAGCCGGGACAATGGAGTCTGCGCTAGATCCCCAATCGTATGAATCCCCATCTTATAGAGATGCTGCCCCATCCGGGAACCGACCATAAACATGTCTCGAACAGGCTTTTTCCACAATGTTGTCTGCACGTCCTTGCGGGGCAATGTATAGATGCCTCCGGGGACTTTTTTGGCATACAGGTCACAGGCCATCTTGCTGACAACCTTGGTGTCGCTGATGCCGACGCGGATATAGACGCCAGTCTCTTCCATTACCCTGTCCTGAATGCTGCGGGCAATCGTTTCAGGACTGCCGAACAGGTCTAAACTTCCGGTGACATCCAGGAACTGTTCGTCAATGCTATATGGTTCAACCAGATCGGTATAGGACTGAAGGATACGGGTAATGTGTAGGGAAACACGAATATATTCGGCCATCCGGGGACGAATGACGACAACATCGGGGCATTTGGCAAGAGCCTCACCCAGCCGTTCTGCTGTAGTAATCCCATAGGACTTGGCGAGTGGGCAGGCTGCCAGAATAATGCCTGAACGGCGTGCAGGATCTCCCGCAACAACAAGCGGACGGTCTCTGTATTCAGGATGTGCAGACTTCTCCACACTGGCATAAAATGACTGGCAATCGGCCAGCATAATGACACGTCCGTCTTTGCGGGGCATAGTACTTCTCTCCTTTTATTCATGATTCGGCTGCTTCTGTGCAGTGATGGGATTCATTCAGCCAACGTTATTTTACAGTTTATTTACAGTATGGAACAAGTGTTCCTGTTTTATAAGCATATCCGACAATGCCAGATGCGGCAACCGGAATTATTTTGCAAATTGGACACAATTATTGGATGGACCTATTAGAGTCAAAATTTAGGAAAAAAGATGTATTTTTTTACATTTCGTGTAAGAGATCCGTGACTTCCGGGTGATGACCGGGTGTTCATTGGGCTTTATGTAAAAGTAATATAAATGGGCACAGTCCTATAGGGGGGGACTGATGTCCTTTTTTCATTTTCTGTACTTTTCAGAAAACCTTGATAGGACGCGGGTTTTCAAGGATACGTTATCGGACTATAGTATCAATTTTGTAATCTTTATGGTTAATACTGTAAAAATGTCCGCAACTTTAAAATATCATTAGCGTTTAATGGGGTAAGCGTTCAAGCGGAAACAGATCTCGCAATCCGCGTTGCATATAACAATAACGGGTAGAGATGTGCGAGCCTGGAAGAACCTCAAACGGACGGTTAAAGTGGCATATATTCGTGTCCATGGGACATAAGAGCAAGAAGGGCTCATGGATGCTAGTTGATGGCGCATTTTACGAATTATGGGCAGAATGTTGCAGTTCACGTTTGCTTCCAACAGCCTAGTTACAAATGCAGAGTCTTAGAGCTATAGTGAGAACTACACCGCTGACATCTCTACCCAAAGCGGACATCCGATGCGGGATTTCCCGCAGACCTTCATGTCATTTAAGATCCGCAGATGAAGCAGGATGCATACTAGAGAGGTGAGCAATCAAGAGCCATGAGCAGACGAAGACGAAGACGTTGGTTGCTAACGATGCTGACAGGAGCGGCCGTAGTGACAGGCGGAATATTTGCCGGCTGGCACTATATGCAACCCCAGCTCGTTACGTACACAGCTGATAATGGCACGGAGATGAAATTCAAGACCGATGGAGACCGGTTCATGGAATATGGACCCGATGGCGCATGGCGGGAGATGTTCGTGAAAGGTGTGAACCTGGGTGCTACATCACCAGGACATTACCCGGGCGAATTTCCGTTGACCAAAGAGGATTACTTGAAGTGGTTCCAGCAGATTGAGGATCTGGGGGCCAATGTAATCCGGGTGTACACGGTACATGAGCCGATTTTTTATACCGCATTGGTTGAGTATAACCGTGGCCGGGAGCAACCGTTATATTTTATACAGGGCATATGGTCGCCGGAAGAAGAGTTGATCGAAAAGCAGGATGCCTATGCTGACCATATTGAGCAGACGTTCAAGCAGGAGATTGAAAAGGCGGTATCGGCTGTATATGGGGATGCAGACATTCCCGATAAACCGGGAGAGTCAAGCGGCAAATACAAGACGAATGCCGGGAAATATCTGATGGCTTGGCATGTGGGGACCGAGTGGGACCCTTCGATGGTGAACAACACGAATGAGAGCCATCCTGACGTGCCGCAGTACAAAGGCGTTCATTTTTCCGGGACGCAGGATGCATCACCGTTCGAAAATTGGCTGGCTGAGCTGCTGGACTATACCGCCGTATTGGAGAAGAAATACGGGTGGGAGCATCCAATGACCTTCACGAACTGGGTAACAACCGACGTGTTGGATCATCCGGGCGAGCCGCTGTTCGAAGAGGATTTGGTGAGTGTGGATGCGCGACATATTCAACCGGAAGAGTGGCAGGGCGGATATTTTGCAGCATACCATGTGTACCCTTATTACCCGGACTTGTTCCATACGGACCAGACACTCCAGACGATCAAGGATGAGAACGGCGAGTACAACACGTACAAAAGTTATCTGCGCAAGCTCAAAGCCGAGTTTTCCGATATGCCTGTAATGATTACTGAGTACGGTGTACCGTCTTCGCTTGGAATCTCCCATCTCGGTATGGGAGGTCGGGATCAGGGCGGACATAACGAGGTCGAGCAGGGCGAGATCGACGCATCGCTGACTCAGGATATTTATGATGAAGGGTATGCGGGAGCGATTTTGTTCATGTGGCAGGATGAGTGGTTCAAAAAAACCTGGAACACGATGCCGCTTGAAATTCCAGCTGATCGGCGCGCCTACTGGCTGAACGTGCTGACGAATGAGAAGATGTTCGGTCTGCTCGCCATGGACCCCGGTAAGCAGGAACAGCTGACCATCGACGGGAAACTGGATGACTGGAATACGCTGAAGAAGGAAGAGGTCACCGTCTGGCAAGGCAAGGTAGATGGCATCAAGGAAATGAAAATGACCCATGATGAAGCCTACCTGTACATTGGCATGACGCTGGATCAACCTTTTGACCCAGACCAGACCTTGCTGCGCATCGGAACGGATACGCTGGATGGCGGCAATCAGCCGGGTACGAGACTTCCGGATCGAACGCTGAGTGACGGACTCGAAACAGTGATTACATTGGGGCAGGATGATGAATCACAAGTGGAGATCGCCAAGGACTATGACTTTAACCAGCGTCTCTATGGCAAGGAAGGTTACGGGATGCTGCCCGAGGAGCAAGAAAATGCGGCAGATCCATTCCATCCATGGAACCTGGCGGTCAGCCTGCGGATGACTCCACCGGATACCCGGTCCGCCCAACCGTTCATGAACGAGAAGGTCGGTACATTGAAACGGGGAACGACAGCTCCAGATCAGTCCGATACGGATTCGTTAACCGCCTGGCAATATAACGGTAATCAGGTCGAGATGCGTATTCCATGGATGCTGCTTGGATTCGGTGACCCAAGTTCACTGCAAGCGATCAAGTATGGAGCGTTGAAAGGTGGACGAGAATTCGAAACGGTCGCTGTTAAAGGCGTGACCCTGGTTCCGTGGCTAATGGATCGTTCTACTGGAAATATCTCTTGGCCTGGTGGTGAACAGAAGACACTGGATGTGAAGACATTGCCTATATACAGCTGGCAGCCCTGGGAGCAGGTAAAGTACAGTGAACGACTGAAACTGAGCTACGAGGAAATGAAGAAACGGTATGAACAAATTCCAAGTTTTCAGACCGAATAAATGAGTATAAAGGAGGACCTTTTCACATGTTTCCGAATTTGGCTTTGGCTTATCTATTTCTATACATCTGTACGGCGCTCGTCGCTGTGGGTGTAATCCTGCTGTTTGCCATGAAAATGTCCCACAACGGCAAACGGCGCAAGATTGAGTTTTATAAATTAAAGCAGCGTGACTACTTTACGTATGTGCAGACGGCGCTGACAGAGGACAGTCCCCTGAGATTGCCACCTGGGAAGTTGGCCCCACTCGAGCGTCGGGTCATCCAGAGCAAACTTATTGAATGGATTGATCAGTTCAAGGGCGAGTATCGCAACAAATTAATTGTACTCTGCCGTGAAGCCGGATTTGTAGAGCATGATCTGAAGGAACTGAGTCGTATTCGTTACGGACGCCAGATTGATGCAGCTTATCGATTGGGCGGCATGCGTTGTCCAGAGGCCGTTCCAGGCTTGATGGAATTGCTTAAGGATGAAAAACCTGGTCCGATGGCAATTATGATTGGTCGTTCGATCGCAAGATGTACCATCCGTCAGGGTGAACTGAAAGATATGCTCGCGTTGCTGTTAACCAAAGGAAAATCGATTCATCATCTGGCAGCAGATATTTTGCTCGAAACCAGTCTGGAACCAAGCCGAATTCTGCTTGAGCTGCTGGAAGATCGCAATCCTGACTTTGTCAAAGTGGGATTGGTTGCGATGTGGGGACAAGCTGTACCCGAAGTGATGCCTGCACTCGACAGACTTGTTGGCGCAGAACATCAGGATGTACGGGCAGAAGCGGTGAAGCTATATCTTAGCGCAAGTCCGGCACTTCAGGACGAGACCATTCTGAAGCTCATGCAGGATTCGGACCCGGAGGTGCGTGCCGAAGTGGTGCAGGCGCTCGGTTCGAAACATGCGGCAGGCAGCATTCCACTGCTGCGCAAAGCGCTGCGTGATGAAGATTGGGGAGTACGCTATAACAGTGCGGAGAGCCTTGGCAAGCTGGGTGAACCGGGATTTGAAGCCTTGTGTCAGGCCGCTGTGGAGGGCACAGGTGCTGAACGGGAAATTGCAATGCAGCAGATTGAGAGTACGATGCAGCACTCAGGAACAGACCACAAAGCCGTTGACCAGATGATTGCACATAACAAAAAAAGGCTGCTGTATGATCGGTACTTCGGTCCCGTACGTGGGAACCGGATAACAAGCAAGAAACGTACAGGTGTGGCTGCGGTAGGAGGGGATTACACTGCTTAGAGATCTACTATTAATCTACGGCATGGTCGCAATTTATTATGTCGTTGCCGTAAATACGCTTTACTTTTCCATTCTGGCCCTATCATTCCGTAATATTTGGACGATCTTCAGGCGATCGCATTATTCCAAATACAATACGTTGTCAGGCTCGGAGCTGGTACCCTCGGTTTCCTTGCTGGTGCCCGCATATAACGAGGAACTGACGATTATTGAAAATGTGAACTGTCTGATGACGCTGAATTATCCAACGTATGAAGTCATCGTGGTGAATGATGGTTCAAGCGATACCACCCTGAAGGTGTTGCTGGAAGAATATCGTCTGAAGCCGGTACCCAACACGATGATTCGCGGCAAGATTTCCTGTCAGAAAATTCGCGGGATCTACCACAATCCGGAATTCCCCGACCTGTATGTCATCGACAAGGAAAACGGCGGTAAGGCCGATTCCCTCAATGCCGGAATCAACCTGTCTCATTATCCATTGATTTCTTCCATCGATGCTGACTCTTTGCTGGAGAAGGATGCCCTGATTCGTATGGCTCGCATGTATATGGAGAATCCGGAAGAGACGGTTGCTATTGGTGGGGATGTACGGATAGCCAACGGCTGCAAAATCGAGAATGGGGCAGTGCAGGACGTTTCACTGCCTCGCAAGATTTGGCCGATGTTCCAGTCCATCGAGTATCTCAAAGCCTTTCTCGGCGGACGGATCGGTTGGAGTCACATGAATGGTCTGATCATCGTCTCAGGTGCCTTTGGCATGTTCCGCAAGGATGCGGTTATTGCGGTTGGGGGATACCGGGACGGTTATCCGGGTGAAGACATGAACATTATCATCAAACTTCACCGTTATATGTTGGAGAATAAATTGAAATACCGCGTAGCCTTCTGCCCTGAAGCCGTGTGCTGGACACAGGCGCCGGATTCCTACCGGATCTTGTCCAGTCAGCGCAAACGCTGGGGACGTGGAAATCTGAAGAACATGATCGAGAATCGCGGCATGTTGTTCAACCCGAAATATAAAGTCATGGGCATGCTGACCATGCCGTACAACATTCTTTTTGAAGCGCTGAATCCGTATTTCCGCATTACCGGACTTCTCGCTCTCACGGGATATGTACTGATGGATATGACCCAGTGGCCGATACTTGTGCTCTTTGGATCGCTCAACATTGTGAGTGGTTATCTGCTCAGTGTGGGAGCCCTTGTGCTTGAGGAAATTGCATTCAAACGGTATAACAAGCTATCCGATCTGGTCAAAATGCTGTTCTACTCCGCTCTGAAATTCGTCGGCTATCATCAGCTCGGCGTGCTGTGGAGATTGCAGGGGCATATCCAGTTCATGCAAAACAACAACTCATGGGGTACCATGACACGCCAGAGCTGGTCCGAGGAAGAGAAGACAAGCGAGGCGGCCTAAGCACAGCGTAATCAAGGCAATACAGCAGAAACAATATAGATAACCGAGGGAGAAGGGTGGAAAAGAACATGCCAAATACGGCGACATTGCAGCGTGAGGCTGCCGTTAATGTGTACCGCAGTGTAGAACAGGGATTGAAAGAAACGGGTGCCGAAACATGCGGCTTAATGTTCATCCATTGTGCAGGGCAGTCTCAGCCGGAGCAGCAGGTCAGGACATATCTGGAGCAGACCAGTGAGTCTGCCTTCCAGGTCTGGCAGGATGGAGCCACACAGGCAATTGCTGTCCTGCTGCCAGAGTTAACGCTGGATGAGGTTCATTATGAGGGGCTTCGCATCAAGCATGAATTGCAGGAGACGGTACCTGGTGCCGATCCCCAAATCACGCTGGCAAGTTTCCCGGCAGGTGAACGTCCTTCAAAGGCAACCATTCAACATATGGCTGAGTCCGCCAAGCTGGTAGACCCGTCGGAGATTCATATCTACACGCTGGACAAGACGGCAGACGAGCCGGAACGAATTTTGATTGTGGATAACGATCCGACGGTACGCGAGTTTCTGCAATTGCGTCTGAAGATGCAGGGGTATGAAACCTATGAAGCGGTGGACGGACTGGCTGCACTGGAACTGATTGAAAAAATCACGCCTGATCTGGTGCTGACCGAATTGAACCTGTATGGCATTGATGGCCTGCCGTTCATTCAACATATCCAGAACCTGGATGTGGCTCAGCCGCCCAAAATCGTCGTATTAACGGAACAGCGTGTGGAACAAACGATCAGTCAATGCTTCCGCAGCGGAGTCGATGATTATATGACCAAACCGTTCTCACCTGTGGAGCTGGATGCCCGAATCAGGCGTTGCCTGCATTAAAAGCAACCACAAGTAAGCCAAGAGAAACAGATAGCCTTCATTAATCTTTATCAGACAAATAAGTACATCTACAGACAAACATCTATCAAATGGATTCGTCAATCAACCAAACAAATACACTGCCCGGAGGGAATATCATGGAGAATCAACAATTCCACACATTACTGAATGCGATCGAAAATAAAGAAGCGGTGCTCGGCGTGGTCGGGCTCGGTTACGTAGGATTACCACTTGCGGTGGAAATGGTCAATCAGGGTTTCACGGTAATCGGGATTGATCTGGATGCATCCAAAGTGGAGAGCATCTATCAGGGAGATTCCTATATTCACGATATTTCGTCCGAGGAATTGAAAAAAGTGATGCAAAGCGGCCGCTTCCAGCCTACAACGGATTACAGCATGCTGCGCGTGATCGATGCGTTGAGCATCTGCGTACCTACACCGCTTAGTGAAAATCAGGACCCGGATACGTCTTATATCGAGACGGTTGTGGATCAGATTAAACTGCACATGAAACCAGGCATGCTGATTACCTTGGAGAGCACCACTTATCCAGGTACAACCGAAGAGCTGATCCAGGATGAGCTGGACAAAATCGGACATGAAGCAGGCAAAGACTACTTCCTGTGCTTCTCGCCTGAACGTGTGGACCCGTCCAACGGACGATTCACTACTTTTAATACACCAAAAGTAATCGGGGGCACAACTGAAGCTTGCCTCAAACTGGGAACAGCGTTGTACAGCAAATACGTTGAAACAGTTGTACCTGTATCTTCGCCAAAAGTGGCTGAAATGTCCAAACTGCTGGAAAATACATTCCGCAGCGTAAACATTGCCTTTGTTAATGAAATGGCCATGATGTGTGACCGTATGGGCATCGATATCTGGGAAGTTATCGACGCAGCTGCGACGAAGCCGTTTGGCTTCATGCCTTTCTATCCGGGCCCTGGCATCGGCGGTCACTGCATCCCGCTTGATCCGATGTACCTGTCCTGGAAGGCTAAAGGATTCCGTTTCTACAGCAAGTTCATTGAGCTGGCACAATCCACCAATGACAATATGCCATATTATGTACTGAACAAAACATCAACCATTCTGAATGAGTACGCGAAATCGGTACGTAAATCCAACATTCTGTTGCTTGGTATGTCGTACAAACCGAATATTGCCGATTTGCGTGAATCTCCAGGACTGGAAATCTATGAACAGTTCAAGGAAGGTGGAGCCAATGTCAGCTATTATGATCCACATGCTGAATCGTTCCTGGACAAGCATGGCGAGACGGTATATAGCGAAGTGTTCAACTTGGAACAGTTCAAGAAGTACGACTGCATCGTGCTGATCACCAACCACAGCGATTTGCCTTACTTTGATATTGCCGAGATGGGCGTGCCGATTCTGGATACACGTAATGCGTTCAAAACGTATCCACATCCGCACATTTACAAGATTGGTCATTCGGTACAGCACCCTGTGCTTGAGCCAAGTGAAGCGTTGCTCGTCTGAGGAATATAACGAACAAGTGGGGCAAACTGTCGGTGAAGGCAAAATGGGCCATCTTGGCCCTGCTGTTCTGCCTGCTTCTTCTGCCCTGGCTACTCAAATGGTTTTCACATGAGGAACACAAAGCGACCTGGCTGTGGGACGCTTCCATTATTGCAGAGCAGACGCCTGAAATTATCTCCTTCTCCAAGGCGCAGGGCGTGAATACCATTTTCCTGCAAATTCAGGATGAGGTACCCGATGCGACATACCGCAAATTCATCGCGGCTGCGAGGCAGGCTGAGATCGAAGTACATGCCCTTAACGGTCATGCAGACTGGGCCTATACGGAGAAGCGGGAAGAGGGACTTGCGTTTATTGAAAAAGTACGGGCATATAATGCAGCTTCGGCCAAAAATGAACGCTTTGAGGGAATTCAGCTGGATGTTGAGCCTTATCAGCTAAAACGCTGGGAGAACGAGCAGAATAGCGTTATTGCGGAGTGGAGCGACAACATGAAGGCGTGGACCAAAGCTGGTAATGATGCCGGACTCTACATGAGTGCCGCAATCCCTTTCTGGCTGGATGCTCGCGAGTCGGCAGAAGGCGGAGGTACATTCAGCCGCTGGGTGATTGATCACTTTGATGCGGTAGCCATCATGGCCTATCGGGATCGTGGTCAGCAGATGTATGATCTGTCCAAGGAAGAGCTGGATGAAGCGGATGAGCTTGGCAAGAAGGTATGGGTTGGAGCCGAACTGGCTGATACGCATGAGGGCGATCATCTAACCTTTTTCAGCAAATCTATCACCAATATGGACGAAGAAATGAAGAAAGTGTTTGATCTCGGCGCTTCTCATTCATCTTTTGCAGGTGTTGCGGTGCATCATTATGAAGCATGGTATGCAAAGGAAAACGGAATTCCGCTGGCTCGAAAGAGCGAGGAGAAGAAGTAGCGGGTGTATATAATAGGTATATGCAGTTTAAGAAAGAGCACTGTAATATGTAATGAGGAAAAGGCAAGTCTCCGATCAAGGAGGCTTGCCTTTTTTTGCTATTCGTTAGCATGCGGATGGCGACAAATCAGCTTTTATTGTTCTCGGCCGTTCGATATCGGTTGGGTGGCAGACCCACCTGCTTTTTGAACGCTTTGGAGAAAGAAAACAGATCAGGGTAACCCACCGAATGCGCTACTTCAGTTAACGTTAACGGGGTCTGAACAAGCAACCGTTTGGCCTGATTCATTTTGAGACGTTGAATATACTGGACAGGAGACAGGCCGTAGGCTTTACGGAATTGTTTGGCAAAATGGGTCCGATCCACGCCAGCGTGAGAAGATACACCTTCCACGGTAATGCCGCCGGCAAAGTGAATATCCATGTACTCCTTGCCCTTTTGCAGCCAGGGTGTGGCAGAGTCTGGTTGAAGCACTCGGGTAGCAGGGGATTTGGCAATCCGGTCAAACAATCCGAGAAAACGGGTAAGTCGTCCCAGGTCGCTTGCGCCTCCCTGAGGTTTGCGAACCTCTTCCATAAAAGCACGCATGCCACTTGCCGTCTCCGGCGTGAGTACGCCTGAACGATGCGGCGCGTCTGGAGTAAGCCCGATTCGTGCCAAAAGTTCAGCTGCATGTTTTCCATCAAAGGCAATGAAAATTTTGTGCAAAGATTCCTTTGGGTCGGACCAGTACTCATGGGTAACCTGTGGATACAGGCAGAATGCATCGCGGGCACGCAGGGAATAACGATGTCCGTTCTGTATGAAAGTTCCCTCGCCCTCCAGAACAAAAATTAAATAATGAAAAGGCGTCGTTCGAGGGCCGATATGATAGTTGCTCTTGGCTATATTACGACCGATTCGAATCGGCCATGCTCCACCGGCTTTCTCGAATTCAGACGGAGTAAAAAAAATAATATCCAAAAACTCGTGGTGGTCCTCCTTCATGCTCTCGATCATCAGGAACACCTCTTTAATATAAGTATAGTTTGTAATCTCTGAAAGTTTCTCTTATAACCTATTATACAGGTGGGTTTTGTGAATATTCAAGATCGAGAAGACCTATTCCTGTGAATTCACCACAAAATGACAAAATAAAATGGCCGCGAAATGACATTGATCACAGACAAATCAATTGTTATGATGTCCATACCTATTAAACCAAGTTAATTAATCGGCATTTGGGAGTGCAGTAACTTATAAAATGATTAGAAATTAGGCGTACTTTAAAAATAAGGTTTAACGAGTGCGAACGTAGTGAAGGGGACGAAATCGATTCTGAAGAAGCAACGCGTTCACCTTTATCTCCGGATTTTCCCCTTTGAAAAGGAAATCAAAAAAATCTGGATATAACAGTGATCGAAAGAACGATTCGTAACCGGAACGGCCAATGTGCACAACACCGATCTTATTTTTAACATGAGACTTTATTTATAGAAGGGATTGACTTGCGTGAGCGAACAGGAAGAGATGAAGTTTGGTTGGTTTTTGCCTACAGCAGGAGACGGAAAATATGTAGGAGTTGCCCCGGAGCGGGAACCGAGTCTGGATTATTTGGTTCAAGTAGCGCAGACAGCGGAGACGGCAGGTTTTGAATTTGTATTGATTCCGACAGGGGGAGCCTGTCTGGATGCGTGGGTTGTGGGTTCGGCTGTCATGAGTCACACGAAAACACTGCGTCCACTTGTGGCCATTCGACCGGGTCTGGTCACCCCTGTATTGGCGGCGCGTATGGGAGCGGCACTGGATCAACTGTCTGGCGGTCGTGCCATGATCAATGTGGTGACAGGCAGTTCGGTTCGGGATTTGGAGGAACTGGGAGATCCACTGGCTCATGCCCATGATGAACGTTATGAACGGGCGAGCGAGTACATGGAAGTGATGAAGCGTTCATGGACACAATCGGCCGGGCTCAATCTGACCGAGTTTGCTGGAAGTGGTGCCATATCGAATCAGGAAGCATCCGAAGACAATTCGGAGTTTAACGGTAAGTATTATAATTTCAAAGGTCCGGTAGGCATGCCTGAAACGGTGCAAAATCCGTATCCGCCGTTCTACTTGGGTGGAAGTTCACCGATTGCGAAACGGGTCGCTGTTGAACACGCAGATACATTCCTCATGTGGGGCGAGCCGCATGACTGGATTCAGGAGCAGATCGAAGAAATTGAAGTCATTCGTGGACAGATCAAAGAGGAAACAGGACAAGATCGCCAGTTGCGTTACGGCATGCGGGCACAAGTACTCATCCGGGATACGGAAGAAGAAGCATGGGCGGCGGCTTGGGAGATTATTAGCAAAGTCCCACCAGAGGCCATCGAGAAAGCCAAGGCTATCTTTGCGGAGACGGATGCGACCAACCAACGCAGACAGAATGAGTTGCGGGAACTGTCCGAGAAGCAGCAGTTTGTCGTAGGTCCCAACCTGTGGACAGGTTTGTCCGTTGTACGTTCAGGCGGAGCGATCCTCATTGTCGGTACAGCGGAACAGGTCGCAGAACGATTGATGGAATATGGGGATCTGGGCGTGACCACATTTATATTGTCGGGATATCCGCATCTGGAAGAAGCCGAAATTTTCGGCCGCACGGTTATGCCGATTATTCGTGAGAAGTGGAAAACAAGACAGAAGCAACATTCAGTTACTACCAACTAAATAAGTTAACCTTTTTTACACGATAACGAAGCGTTCAAAACAAATCTGGAAAAGCGAAGCGTTCGCCTTTATCCCCGGATTTTAACCATTGAAGAAATAATTCAAAGAAATTCGGGGATAACAGCGATTGGAAGATTGTTCTGAACGCGTAGTGATACAGTGTAAATCATTCGTTCAACTTATATAACATCTTTCAGGAGGTCTTCTTTCATGAGAAAAAAACAAAAATATATCCTGCCCCTTGTCAGTATGCTGGTAATGTCCATCCTGCTGTCTGCCTGCGGCGGCGGGGATAACGCGGCATCAGGAGGGGGCGATTCCTCCGGTTCGGGCAAAGTAACAATCAGCTTCATGCACTGGCGTGGAGAGGATGTGGAAGCACTGAACAAGACGATTGATGCGTTTGAAAAGGAAAATCCAAACATCCATGTGGAAATGCAGACTCTTCCTTCAGACCAATATCAATCCACTGTACAATCCAAAATCAGTGACGGTTCAGTTGGGGATGTATTTGCTTCCTTCCCTGGTGCACAGTTCGAAGCCTTCACCAAAGCCGGATTGTTCACTGATCTGACTGGATCGTCGTTTCTGTCTGCATACAATCCTAAGCTAATTGAAGCAGGCCAGCACGATGGCAAGCAAAATGCAATTCCTTATCAACTCGTATATAACGATCCAATCTACAATGTGAAGTTGTTCGAAAAATATGGATTGACCCCGCCAACGGATTGGGAAGGCTTCCTGGCACTATGCCAGACGCTGAAAGACAACGGCATCATTCCGATTGCATTTGCTGGAGCGGATATTGGTCCAGGCCAATTCATGAATACGATGGTGATGAACAATGCACCGAGTGACGACATTTTTACCAAAGTGGAAGCCGGAGAGGCCAAACTGACGGATGAGTTTTGGGTGAAAACATTAACTCAAATCAAAGAACTGAACGACAAAGGATACTTCCAGCAGGACGCACTGGGAACGAAAGACCCGGCAGCGGGAGCACTCTTTATCCAGGAGAAAGCAGCCATGCTGGCAAGCGGATCTTATCAGCTGGCTCAGAACAAGCTTCAAAATCCGAATCTGGAGCAGAAGCTGCTTGCACCGATTACGGTGAGTGCCGATCAGGCGAAGTATGAAGGCGTTCATACCACGACATTTATGCTTGCGGTGAACAGTAAGTCCAAACACCCCGAAGAAGCGAAGAAGTTCATCGAATTCCTGAGCAATCCGGAAGTGGCTGGCGAATATGCGAACCAGACGGGACAGAATGTAACGGTGAATGATGTGAAGTACGATACACCTGAGCTCCAGGTTGCCGGAGATTGGGCGAGCAAAAAGACCGTGTTCCAGCCACGGTTCACTATCCTGAACGGAGATAATCAGAAAGCAGTAACCAACTCCATTCAGGCTGTACTGAGCGGAACTTCTCCTGAAGAAGCAGCGCAGCAGGCACAGGCGATCATTGATCAGCATATCGGGAAATAAACGATGAAGAACCGTATTCAGCTATCCCTGTTTTTGTTACCCGGGTTGCTGCTGTACGTTGCACTGTTCGTATTTCCTACATTGACGGGGCTGTTCTATTCCTTTACGGATTGGGACGGGGTATCCCCGTCGTATGCATTTGTAGGGCTGGATAATTACAAGGACAGTCTCAGCAGCATCGTATTTCGCAAAGCCTTTGGCAACAACGTCGAGTTCATGTTAACGGTTGTCATTGCGCAAACCTTTATTTCACTTGTTCTGGCGCTGCTCCTGGTACGTAACACCAAGACACGTATCGCACTCCGGGCGCTCTATTTTCTGCCTGCGATTCTGTCCTCTGTATCGGTGGGTTTGATCTGGGCTTTTATGTACGATCCTTCCATCGGGCTCATTAACTATGGTTTGAACGAGGCTGGTATGGGGAGCTTTGCCCACAACTGGATTGGTGATCCGAAGATCGCAATTTACTCGATTGCCGCGGTACAGGTCTGGGCACATGCCGGGCAGATGATGATCGTGTTTATCGCAGGTCTGCAAGGCATTCCAGCGGAGCTGTATGAAGCAGCACGTATGGATGGCGGCAGCAAATGGCAGGTATTCCGTACCGTGACATGGCCTCTGCTTGCACCTTCGGCAACGATTGTCGTGGCCTATACCACGATTCAATCCTTCAAGGCTTTTGATCTCATTTTCACGATGACAGACGGAGGCCCGAACTATGCTACTGAAATTTTGACAACTTATATCTATCACACCGCCTTTGGCAGCTACTCATTTGGCCTGGCTTCTGCGGGTTCGATGATCTTCCTGGTTCTGCTCGCTTTGCTGACGTTATTGCAGTTCAAGGCGCTGCGTGCCGACCGGGTAAGCTATTAACGATTGGACGGATTGATATGTTCGTGAATAGGTGAGTCGTGAGTATTCTAATTGTTAAACGAATTATTGAACGAGTTCTGGATTTCATTACGTTGAAATGACTTTAGGGCAGAAAACTTGAATGAGAACGATGCCTGAGCAGACCTAAAAGACTTAAAGAAGAAGGGAGGGGGTTCCTATGGTTTTAAAATGGTTCAATCGACTGATCCTATTGGTGTACGCCCTGTTAATTCTTGTGCCGCTGTACTTTGTATTTGTGTCATCGTTCAAAACGAGCAGCAACTTCTTCATCAGTCCATTTAGCTGGCCGGACCCGTTTACATGGGACAATCTCACTGGCATGTTCCGCAACCAGCCGATGTGGCAGTATTTCGGGAACAGTCTGGTCGTAACGCTGGGTACCGTTGCGATTGAGTTGTTGCTCAGCAGCATGATTGCTTATGCCATTGTTCGCTGGGGTGGCAGTGTGGGCAAAATTGTGTTTGCTTTGTTCGTTGCAGGTCTGATCGTTCCTTCCCAAGTGAGCATGCTGCCGATCTATTCCCTGACGCGTACGCTCGGATGGTCGGACAGTCTGACAGGACTAATTATAGTTTCAGCCGCGATGCTGATGCCGGTCTCCGTATTTATGCTGACGGGCTTCATGCGTATGCTGAATGCGGAAATACTGGAAGCGGGCAGTATGGATGGAGCAAGCGAGTGGAGGCTCTATACACGGATTGCCCTACCACTCGCCGCACCTTCTCTGGCAGCTACAGCCACGTTCCTGCTCGTTATGGTGTGGAATGATCTGCTCATTCCGATGCTGATGCTCAGCAGTAAGTCCAAGCTGACGTTACCACTCGCACTCATGCAGTTCCGCGGGGAATACGTGACCAACTATCCGATGATGCTCACCGGTGTACTGGTAACAGCCATTCCGATGATCGTGCTGTTCATTCTGCTCCAGCGTTATTTTGTAGCAGGTCTGACAGCGGGTTCACTCAAGGGGTAAGGTATAGGAAGAAGATCAACGGATATGCGTATTTTACATTGATTTCTGGATCATTCTGCATAATAATGGTTTAGTGTCAGAATGACTACATAGAGATCAAGGGAGCTATAAGACATGAGCAAACTGGAAGTATTGCGGAATCCCAAGCAGCGCAAGCTGCTGTTCAGTGCCGGCATGAGCTGGCTGTTTGATGCAATGGAAGTCGGCATGATTTCCTTCATCGTGGCTGCACTCGCCAAGGAATGGAGTCTCAGCCCTGGACAAGTCGGGGTGCTTACGAGTATCAACTCCATCGGTATGGCGCTCGGTGCATTGCTTGCGGGGGCACTTGCGGACCGTTTCGGCCGAAAGGCCATTTTGATGTGGACCCTACTGATCTTTACGATCGCGAGCGGTCTGTCAGCCTTGGCCACCGGATTCGCTGTATTGTGTGTACTGCGTCTGATTGCAGGTATCGGCCTCGGCGGAGAGCTGCCCGTGGCATCTACATTGGTATCGGAGTCGATGCCTACGGCAGAACGTGGACGTGCAGTTGTACTACTGGAGAGTTTCTGGGCAGGTGGCTGGATTGTATCGGCACTCATTGCCAACTTTGTTATCCCGGAATATGGCTGGAGAATTGCTTTTGCCATTGGTGCCGTTCCAGCGTTCTATGCGCTGTATCTGCGCCGTGCCATTCAGGACCCGCCTCGTTACAAGAACAATACCAAGATTAAGAAAATCACGTTCCGCGAAAAGGTAGCGACGGTCTGGTCGGCACCTCATCGCCGCACAACGTTGATGCTCTGGATCTTGTGGTTTACCGTCATTTTCTCTTATTATGGCATGTTCCTGTGGTTGCCGTCGGTTGTTATGGCAAAAGGCTTTACGCTGGTCAAAAGCTTCCAGTACGTGCTGATTATGACGATCGCACAGCTGCCAGGTTACTTCACAGCGGCGTACTTCATTGAGCGGTTTGGCCGCAAATTTGTACTTGTCGTTTATCTTACATTGACAGCAGTAAGTGCGATTGCTTTTGGACTGGCAACAACGGAAGCGACGATCCTGACCGCAGGTATCTGTCTTTCCTTCTTCAATCTGGGAGCTTGGGGCGGTCTGTACGCATACAGTCCGGAATTGTACCCCACTTCCGTTCGTTCAACAGGTGTGGGTCTTGCTACATCGGTAGGCCGGATTGGGGGCGTGCTTGCTCCATTAATGGTTGGTATGCTGGTTCAGCGTGAAGTCGCAATCAGCCTAATTTTCACGATATTCTTCGTGACCATCCTCATTGGCGCTGCGGCTGTGCTGTTCCTGGGCCGGGAAACCAAGGGTCTGGAACTGGCCGAATAAATGTCAATAAATACAACGCAACTTTTGTGCGGGTCTGCCTGCCTACGACTATAACGGGGTGGATAAGCGGCAGAAGGTTGATACAAGAAGAGGCATGACTATGGCGTGACCATGGGCTCATGTCTCTTTTTGCTGTGTTTAGAGTGGATTTTCGCCTGCGCCATCGGTCCGATAGACGTTACTTTTTCTATATCCTATAATGACACTCGGGATGTAGGGCCGTGAGGATTCAGGGGGAAAAAGTGGGATCTGGATTCAGAAAAGTGGAGGTTAATCTAATCATGAAGAACAGTAATGAAATGGATCAGACGTGTGAAATGATTGAAAAGAATATGATGAATGAGAAGAATAAAATGAATGAAAAGCAAATGATGAGTGGACAGAATAGCATGTGTGAACTGATACGTGTGATTGAGAATGTCGGTATGAATGTGATGTACAGCTATAATGGCAACGATAGGATGAGTGAGATAAACGGGAGATATGATGTGATTGATCTTACTCCTGTTAGAGAGATAAAAGAAATGAACCAGATGAAGATGACGAGCTATATCTACAGCCTTGATGAAGAGTTTAGATTAGATAGCGGGGATGAGAGGCTTGATCTGCATGATTTGCACACAAGCACCGACCACATGGAACCTATTACCATTAGCCGGAAAATCACCCATCGCAGAGGGAGAAAGGCTGGCAAAAGAGCAGGACGAGTCAGTGTGCTTCTCGGTGCCTTCGCAATGGCTCTCGGTCTCACGATGGCAGCTCCGCCTGCCGGAGCGCAGAAGCTGGAACAAGGCGTTCGCGGTGAACATGTACTGCAATTGCAGGAGCAGTTAAACGAATTGGGGTATTTTAAAGCTGGATTGACGGGGTATTATGGCTCTATCACCAAAGGCGCTGTCCGTAAGTTCCAGCAGGCTCAGGGGCTGAGTGCGGATGGGATTGCAGGCCCGGCAACACTGAACAGACTGAACAAGAAGGCAGCAGCCCAAGGTAACACGCTGCGCCAGCTTGCGAAGCTGATTCATGGGGAAGCACGCGGAGAGTCCTTTGAAGGACAGGTTGCTGTAGGCGCGGTCGTCCTGAATCGAGTGCATTCGAATGCATTCCCGTCATCAATTCCGAAAGTAATTTTCCAAAAAGGGCAGTTCACAGCCATAGACGATGGACAGTTTAATACGAAGCCAACCCAGACTTCCTATCAGGCAGCTCGTAAAGCTTTGAATGGCACTGATCCAACACACGGAGCACTTTATTATTATAATCCGAAGATTGCAACTTCGTTGTGGAGTAAGAGCAGACCAACGTTGCTGACGATTGGGCAGCATGATTTTACAAGGTGAGTTTAAGTAGAGATAAATAATGTATTATTTGAAATGATAATGATGAACCTCGGCTGTACGCTGCTGAATGCAGACGTGCTACCGGGGTTTCTTTTATATTTTGATTGTGCAGGCGAGGGGATTGGGAAAATCTTCCGTATTATTATGTCCCTCTTTTTCAATTGACAGCGGTAGAAGAATATTGGAATGGTGTCTGAATATCATTGAAACCGAATACGATTTTACAAAGTATATATAAAGGAGGATATAATTAGTTGCTATTTATAAATTTGTACTCGGTTACATCCATAGAGGGGAGGACGAATATGCCATTTATTGGGGGAATCATTTTAATCTTTATCCTAGCATTTATTCTATGGTCATTAATGTTCCCGCTATTCAATAAAATAGGTGGTAGACTGCTGAAGAAATACAATAAATTCAAACAAGAGGAGAATGGTGATGGAAAATTCAAAGACGTTTAAAGTAGGGGCTATTGCGGTTGCAGTAGTTATTATTGTGGGAGTGTTACTGGTGACCTTCTTTTTAACACGAATTCCTAATGGATATGTTGGGGTCGTCTATTCACCCAATGGAGGCGTAAAAGATAGTACACTAAGTCAAGGGTGGAAACTCGTTGGAGCGTTTGATAAAGTAACCAAATATCCGATCCGAATTCAAACGGTTGAATACAGAGATATTCAGATTGCAACTTCTGATGGGAAAAACATCACAATTGATTTTGCTTACAACTACCAAGTAGAACCAAGTAAAGTATCTTCTATATTCAATACTTTTGGGCCAATTAGCATTCAAGAAATTGAGGATACATATCTCAAAACACGTTTCCGCGACGCAGCTCGTAAAGGTATTTCTAAGTTTACAGTCATTGATGTTTATGGTGAAAAGTCATCCGAAGCAGGAGTGGATGTTCAACAACGTTTTTCTGATGACGTTAAAGAGTTAGGATTTATTGTATCGAACGTTACTGTAGGTGTTCCTCAACCTGATGCTAAGACTCAGGAAGCAATCGATAAGCGTGTCGAAGCTTCACAAGAACTGGAACGTAAAACGACTGAACTTGAGATCGCCAAGAAAGAAGCAGATCGTAAGCGCGTGGAAGCGCAAGGTAATGCAGACAAACTATTGATTGAAGCAGAAGGTCAAGCTAAAGCAAATAAAGAGCTTCAACAATCATTATCGAGTCAACTCGTTGAATATGAAACCATCAAGAAATGGGATGGAGCCCTTCCATATGTAAGTGGGTCAAATACGCCAATGATTCAATTGCCGACTACAAAAACAGAGCAAAATAGCAGCGCGGGGAGCGTATCTCCCTAATTAGCGGTTTGATATGCACCCCTTACTTTTTCAACAATTTAATGTGTTGAATTCTAATGAACAAGCCGGTCCAATCGTGGGCTGACTTGTTCATTTTTGAGTCATTTCAAAGGCACCATGAATGGATTTAGTTAAGCCTAGATATTGGATTCACCTAGCCAATCCTGTACAATGAATAACGACAAAAACAACGGTAGATTAAGGATGGATCAGCACGATGAGGATTATTATATCACCAGCTAAAAAGATGAAGATCGATACCGATCTTATGGCTATGACACAGATGCCGCATTTTATAAACGAATCAGAACAGCTACTCAGTTTGCTTCAAAAGTTAACCTATGATGAACTCAAAGCAATGTGGAAGTGTAACGATGCAATCGCCGAACAGAACGTGGAGCGGATCCGGAATATGAATATAAAAGCAAATCTTACCCCAGCCATCTATGCCTATGAGGGTATTCAGTATCAGTATATGTCGCCAGGTGTGTTGCAAAAGGAGGAACTGGCGTATCTGGAGCAGCATTTGCGCATATTATCCGGTTTTTATGGCATGTTACGGCCTTTGGATGGGGTCACTCCTTATCGGTTGGAGATGCAGGGCAAGTTTCAAGGTTCGGCGTTCAAGTCCCTTTATCAGTTCTGGGGCAGCAAATTGGCAGAGCAGCTTCAATCGGAAAGCGACTGTATTCTGAATTTGGCTTCAAAAGAGTATAGCAAAAACATCACGCCTTTTCTGAGGGAGGAAACCCGATTTATCACTTGTGTATTTGGACAAATGGTCGAGGGCAAAGTCATTGAAAAGGCAACCAGGGCCAAGATGGCCAGAGGTGAGATGGTACGATATATGGCAGAGCGTAAAATTACAGATGTGAAGGATATCAGAAATTTTGATCGGTTAGGTTTTGTTTTCTCAGAAGAGAAGTCGGATGAGAGTAATTATGTATTTATATATTCAGAGGAGAAATAGCTAGTTTTACAGCGATGGATTTGATGTACATCTTGCAGTTGTCAGATGAGTAACTCTACGTAACAAAAAATCTGGATAAATTGTTAATTTCGCCCCTGTAGTCACTAAAAGCGATTATAATTAAATTTATGTTCAAGTCGATTACCTATCCTAATTTAATAGGATAATCATACGCAAAAAGGCATAGTGATGATTCCCCTATGCTATAAGGGTTATAGAGTTTTCGAATACACACTTATGTATAAGAGGAGGCGAATGATATAACGATAATGCCTGTTATGGTAATGATCTTTGTATTTGTACCTACCATTGTACTCATGGTAAGCATGCCTTATTTAACAAGAGAGACGATTAGTTTTGGGGTCACCGTCAGCGCTGCACAATTCCACAGTGAGCCTCTGCGCCAGATGCGGAAATCATATGCTAGGATTAGTGCTACCTTACATACCATCCTATTCATTGTTTGCATCATCTGCCTAATATACGTTGAACATTCCAAGCAACAAAGTTGGATCATTGTCACTTATTCACTCGCCATGGTCGTAATCTCCCTAGTCATAAACATTAGCTATCATTTCAAAATGAAAAGTTTACTACCTATGCTGCCTACTGCTCCGGAACCATCGATCATGGCAGTGGACACTGAATTTCGGGAAAGAAACATTGGCTTGTCTAGTAATTGGTTCCTCATTCATTTTTTAATTATTGGTGTTAGTATTCTAACTGTGCTACGCAACTACGATCTTATTCCTGATCAGATTCCGATCCATTTCAACAGCAGCTGGAACGTAGACCGCTATGCAGCTAAATCTTATAGTTCTGTGTTTATGCCTACGATAATGCAAGTGTTCATAACACTTTTGTTCATATTTGAGAATTGGAGTATTCGCAGAGTGAAGCATCAGGTTCAACCCACTGATCCTAACCGTTCCATCAGACAAGACGTAACATTCCGCCGTACTTGGTCATATTTTATGATTACAGCAAGCTTCTTAATAGTTATCCTGTTTTCCGTTGTGCAACTAAACATGATATCTCTACTTAACATCAATTTCGCTATCCCCATTATCCTAATTATAATAGCTTTTATCATCCTATACGCCTTCGCCTTATCGTTCTGGGCTGGTCAGGGCGGAAGCCGCTTGGAGCGATCTGACGATTCCTCCAATGTCAGACCTGTCCATGATGATGATAAATGGCTATTAGGTATGATTTATTTCAATCGCAAAGATCCAAACCTAATGGTCGAGAAAAGGTTCGGAGTCGGCTGGGGATTAAATTTCGGTCACCCAGTAAGCTGGCTGACTTGTCTCGGAATTATTGTACTGTTAGTTGTGGTGCGGTAACAAGGCTTGGAGGTTAATACTCAGCGGAGTATTCTAGCTTTCAACAAATAAATATTTTCGCTTCAAAATTAGACGCCATTCACATTAGACAAGAGCAGTTGAGAGGTGGGAAAACGAAAATCCACTTCCTTGATTAACAATTAAAAGGAGAATCGGCATTAGATAACATAATATTCAAGCAGCGGTTCCTTAGGGAAAATGGTCTGCTGGATGGATTTCGAAGATGATATTTCGGCAGACACATCCGACTAGATAGAGGATGATCCACTTTATTAATATAGCGGTTGGGATGTCCCACTTGTCACGTTCGCAGTTATACTAGCGGATTTCCCGCTAAATTATCATCTCACCTCATCCCCTGAGTTACAATATCCCTGAGGTGACCGTACCATGAAGGATAACATGTCAAACCTGATCGAGGATTTGTTTCACGGAAACCTGCGGTTGGACGAGTCGATTCATCCTGAGCATGCCGAGTATCAGGAGATCAATCGCCGCATATCGGACCTGATGCAGAACTATAAGACACAACATACGGAGAACGAATATGATGCATTGGAAGAATTGGTAGACTTAATCGGGCAATCGACGTCCATGTACGTGGAAGCAGCGTTTGAGCAAGGTTTCCGCACAGGCGGTAGGCTGATGATCGAGGTTTTGTGCAGAGTATGAGCGCAAACGATTAACCCAACCTATACGCGAGCAGGGCAGATGTAACCTTTCAAAACCAGCCCAAAATATTCGAAAACATAAGTAACTAGCATTAACTGTTGGTTGCCCGATCATTCAAACCCAAAAATTCCCTTCTCCATTACCACCGATCAGGCTGGCATGGGAAGGGGCTTTTGTGTTTAATCCCGCAATTATTACCTACACCTGTCTAACTACAACCTACCGCGCACCAATATTCGTACCCGATGGCGTACCCGACCCAATCAGATCACTGCCAGTGGCAAGCTTCAGGAAGTCGCCCAGGACAGGCGTTCCATCCGCGCTGCGTGTCACCGAAGGTACGAGGGAGACAAAGTCGGCTGCGCTGGCGAGCAGGCCTTTGTCGTTCACGCTCTTCTTGTTTTTCCACCAGACGTTGGTGCTGCTGACGTCGGTTCCGCTGGTTTTGTCGCTGGCGCCGCCTTCGAAGGACAGGTTGTTGGTGAAGATATGTGTGCCTACATCAAAGGCAAAGTTGCTTTGGCCATTTTGCCAGGACGTATTGTTTTTCATCTGGATTGAACCGGGATTGCTGTTATAGGTGAAGCCGTGCTTTTTATTTTGAAAAGCAATGCTGTTCTCCACGATGTGATTCACCGCGATTTTCTCGCCGCCCAGCTTGAAGCCGTTACCGTCACTATTGGAGGTGGATGTACCATCCGAAGTCTGCCCATTGTGATGGGAGATGCTGTTGCGGATCGTTACGACGCCAATGGCGCCCGTATCTGTTTTGCTGTACAGATCCCAGCCATCGTCCACATTATAGGCAGCGATACAACCGTCGAACAGGTTGCCCGGGCCAACCGTCAATTTGGCGGCAAAGCCGTCCGCATCTTCTCCGTCATCCGGATCATAGTTATCATGGGAATAGGAGCGAATAATTTCATTATAGGCAGGCCATTCGCTGTTTGCCGCAGTCGAAGCATAACGTCCGAGTTGGATGCCAGTATCCCGGTTATGATGAGCTTCGATCTGTTCCAGACGGTTGTAACTGCCCCCGATAAAGATACCGTTGTCGCCCGCGCCCTTCACTTCAAGTCCTTTGACGAGCCAGTAGTCTCCGAACATTTGCAGCCCGCGATTGGTGGAGGCGAAGGTTTGGGCCGAGAAATCAAAGATAGGCTTTTCCGATCCGTACGCCACCAGATTCTTGCGTTGTCCCGATGTACCACTGTTGCCTCGCTCAATCGTAACCGTTTCCGAGAAACTGTAGGTGCCACCGCGCAGATATATTGTTTTACCCGGTGCGATCTGGGTCAACGCGTTAGCCAGTGACGTAGGACTCGCGAGGGTTCCGGGATTGCTAGCCGAGCCGCCAGGTGCGACATATAGATCACCTGCAGCGAGTGCGATGCTGGAGGCAGCCACAGAATCAGAGGGATTTTGCAGTCCGCTATCGATCAGTTCCGCCGCACCAGCCGATCCACCGCCGAGCAATAATAGTGGGAACGCGGCACTTAGGCAGATGTGAGTCATTTTCGATTTCAGCGAACGTTGAGATGATGCATGAACAGAAGTGATTGGGAATAATTTCATTAAGCAAACCTCCTTAGTAATTGGGAAATGAAGTCCTAGAGGACACAGGTTCATGGTAAATGTTGTAAACGTTATCATCAATAATCATTTGATCAGATGGACACAACCTACTGATAAGCCTCGTATAACTGGTCGGAAATGGAAATTCATATGAGTAGCGTATAATCCTGCGCTCAGTTCATGTCCCTCATTTAACAGGGGATCATCTGAAATTAACGTAGAAAGAGCCCCTTTTCGCAGCAAACGGCATGATCCATACCTCCAATCAACCGAAATCAACCTTATAAATATTTAAAATAGAAGGGCCCCACATGATCAGCTCACAGGTTGCTCAGGTTGAAACGCCAAATACCCCCGATAGCAGCTGCTTAAGCAGTCTTTGCTACCGAGGGTTAATTAACGAACCTATACGTTTCTATATAACATGTCCTTTACCTTAAAATACGCCTTAACTAAACCAGCCAGTGCTTAATATGGATCTGCTTCATGGCTGCGCTTGGCGGCCTGTTCCACTGTGGGCTCATGCTTGGGCTGGACCGTGGCACTGTCATCCGTTGAGACGGCGGATAATCCTTCCGCTACCCGGCGTCCATAATCGGCATCCGCTTGTGTGAAATGGGAGATCATGCGCTCGCGGATATCCGGTTTGCATGTGGCTAAAGCATCTACCAGATTGCTGATCAGCTCGTCTCGCTCCCAATCTTCAAACGAACGGTAGGTATCCCCGGCTTGTCCGAAGTCATTGGTACGCTCAATTTTCTCGCGAACAAGATGACCCTCAATAAGAGGTTCATGCTCCTTGCCACGTGGGGTTGCTTCTTTTAAGCCGCCCAACGAGGAAGGTTCATAGTTGACGTGTGGATTCTGACCTGGTGCACGGTCGACCTGATATTGCATCTGCCCGCCGCTCTGATTGGTGGCAACCCGATTTTTGGGTGCATTAACTGGCAGTTGCAGATAGTTGGCACCGACCCGGTGACGCTGGGTATCCGAGTAGGAGAAGGTGCGGCCTTGCAGCAGTTTATCATCCGAGAAATCCAGTCCATCCACCAGTACACCTGTGCCAAACGCTGCTTGTTCCACTTCATTAAAGTAGTCTTCGGGATTGCGGTTTAGCGTCATTTTCCCAACCGGCAAAAACGGAAACTGCTCTGGCGGCCACAGTTTGGTCGGGTCCAGCGGATCAAAATCCAGTTCTGGATGCTCGCCGTCCTCCATAACCTGAACGCACAATTCCCATTCCGGGTAATCTCCTTGTTCAATGGCGTGATACAGGTCGAGTGTAGCGTGGTTAAAGTTCTGCCCCTGAATATCGCTGGCGTCCTTCTGGAGAAGGTTGCGTATGCCTTGATTGAGCGGCTCCCAGTGATATTTAATGAGCACGCCTGTGCCCTCCTGATTCACCCATTTGTATGTATTGACGCCCGACCCCTGCATTTGTCGATAGTTGGCCGGAATTCCCCAAGGGGAGAAGAGAAACGTAATCATATGGGTGGCTTCAGGACTGAGCGAAACGAAATCGAAAAACCGTTCCATATCCTGTGCATTGGTCAACGGGTCGGGCTTGAAGGCATGTACCATATCCGGAAACTTGAGCGGGTCACGAATGAAAAAGATTTTCAGATTGTTGCCCACCAGATCCCAGTTGCCGTCCTCGGTATAGAATTTTACAGCAAATCCACGCGGGTCCCGAAGTGTCTCCGGTGAATGTCCACCATGAATAACTGTAGAGAAGCGAACGAATACGGGCGTTTCTTTGCCTTTTTCCTGAAACAGACGTGCGCGTGTGTATTTCGATACCGGTTCATCTCCGGCCGTTCCATACGCCTGAAATACACCATGAGCGCCAGCTCCGCGGGCATGGACAACCCTTTCCGGGGTGCGTTCACGGTCAAAATGGGTGATCTTTTCGAGAAAATGATAGTTCTCCAGCGTAGTCGGTCCTCGACTGCCGACGGTTCGAACATTCTGATTGTCCGTGATGGGATGGCCTTGCCGATCCGTTAATGTCTCGGGTGCCTTGTCTGAGGAATGATCAGGTTGTGAAGAATGGTTATCCATAGAGACCACCTTTCCTTAAGTTGGGTTTCTGTATATATTTTCCCTGTGGTCCGGTTCTATACATAAAATTTCGCAAAAAAAGCTTGTCACCCACCTCATGGCGTGGGATAATTAACTTTTGCCCTATGGACGGTTTTTAGATAAAAATGCACCACTTATAGAAGAATGGAGGCTGACCTAGGATTGTCTACACAACGTTATCCTTTTGCATATGATCCGGCAGAGCCCTTTGTATCCCGTTTAGGGGAATGGGTTGCCGATGTTTTTTACGATATTTTGCCTGAGTCTGGCTTCGAGGTACGGGATGAACAGATTTTTATGGCGTACCAGCTCGAACGGGCCTATGGAGATAAAAAGACCATTATGGCTGAGGCTGGTGTGGGGACAGGCAAGACACTAGTCTATCTGCTCTACGCGGTCTGTTATGCACGTTATACGGGTAAACCGGCGGTGATTGCCTGTGCTGATGAGTCCTTGATTGAACAGCTTGTGAAGCCCGGCGGAGATATTGCGAAGCTGGCTGCACATCTGGACTTGGAAGTGGATGCACGTCTGGGAAAATCACCTGACCAATACGTCTGTCTGAATAAATTAAGTGCGATGAGATTTGCGGACGAGGATGCGCAGGTGATCGAAGAGGTGCATGAGAGCCTTCCGGATTTTGTGAATACGCCGGGTACGCTTCAGGCCTTCCATCCGTATGGTGACCGTAAACAGTATCCACATCTGAATGATCGCCAGTGGAATAAAATTAACTGGGACCCGTTCCAGGATTGCTTCGTTTGTCCCAAACGTCAACGCTGTGGTCTGACGTTATCACGTGACCACTACCGCCGTTCCAAGGACATCATCATCTGTTCCCATGATTACTATATGGAGCATGTGTGGACCTATGAAGCGCGCAAACGCGAGGGACAATTGCCATTGCTGCCTGATCACAGCTCGGTTGTATTTGATGAAGGACATTTGCTGGAAGAAGCGGCCCTGAACGCACTGAGCTACAAATTGAAACACCGCATCTTCGAGGAACTCGTCACTCGCCTGCTTGAAGGTGAGATTCGTGAATCCCTCGCCGAGCGTGTGGATGAAGCGATAGAGAGCAGTGAGCGACTGTTCGCGTTGCTGGATACGTATACGGTAGCCATTCCCGGATCGGAACGGAAAGAAGTGCGGGTAGAACCGCCGTTGCTGCGGGAGATTGAACGACTGACCAGCGTATTGGATGCGATCGGCGAAGAATTGGTATTTGAGAGCGGATTGTTCTCGCTGGACGGCTATCAGATGCGTGTAGTGGAAGAACATCTGGACATGATTCAGTCTGCCCTTGCGTTGTTCCGTAAGGAAGATGGGTACATCTGCTGGGCTGAACAGAGCGATGACGAGACAACCTTATCGATCATGCCGCGTACCGTGAAGGAAATTCTGAACGAGCGTGTGTTCAACACAGGCATTCCGATTGTCTTCTCATCCGCAACGTTATCTGTGGATAATTCATTCCGTTATGTGGCAGACAGTCTGGGGATTGATGATTTTGTATCGTTCTCCGTGGCTTCTCCATATGACTATGCGGACAAAATGCAGATGAAGATTACAGATGAAACCGTACCTGGTCACCCGGAAAATGAAAATCGGTTGCGTGACGCCGTAACGTTGCTTCAGGAGAGTGGGGGTCGTGCCCTGATTCTGTTCCGTACGATGGAAGAGCTGCGTGCATTCAAGCAGGACATTGTTCATGTCCCTGAGGCTCAAGGGTTACGCTTTATGTATGAGGGAGATCGGGAGATTAGTGACCTGATTGCCGCTTTCCAGGAGGATGAGGAGAGTGTACTGTGCTCCGTCAATCTGTGGGAAGGTCTGGACGTTCCAGGACCGTCATTATCCAATGTCATGATCTGGTCGCTCCCGTATCCACCACAGGACCCTGTATTTAATGCAAAACGCACAGCGTCTGCTGCACCTTATGAAGAGATCGATCTTCCATACATGTTGCTGCGCGTGAAGCAAGGTCTGGGACGTTTGATTCGGACCAGCAGTGATTCAGGTACCGCCGCGATTCTCGATGAATCGTTATACAGCAAAAAGGAAGCCAAAGACCGCATTGCGGCTCTGCTTCCCGAAGGTGTAGAATGGACAACCCTGACACACTAGTTCACATTCATATTTAGAATATTTAACTTAACTGGCTCCCTTTCCAGAGTAAGTACTTGTACGCTGCGGATTCAACGTCCAGCTGTGATCAAGCGCTCATTTTGGAGGGGAGTCTTTAACTTGTGTAAGAGTTTTTCTTTGTTAAAAAATACCCATGCTCAAATACCGTTCCCCGGTATCGGGCGCAATGCAGAGCACTCGGTGACCCGGCCCCAGTTCCCGCGCGATGCGCAGGGAGGCCCACACCGAAGCGCCAGAGGAAGGGCCGAGTAGCAGCCCTTCCCGGGCAGCAAGCTGCCGCATCGTATCCAGTGCATCCTCATCGGACACCTGGATAATGGCATCCCACACGTCGGTATTCAGAATGTCCGGAATGAACCCCGGACTTGTACCGACGAGCTTGTGGGGTCCGGGCTCGCCGCCGGACAGCACAGGTGAACCTTTCGGCTCTACCGCATAGATACGAATGTCCGGCAGCTGCTTACGCAGTTCTTCTCCCGTTCCGGTGATCGTACCGCCTGTTCCCGCCGTGGCGATAAAGGCGTCCAGCTTGCCTTCCATCTGCTGCATAATTTCGGGAGCCGTGGTGATCCGGTGGATGTCCGGGTTCGCTTGATTCTCGAATTGCTGGGGAATGAAACTTCCCGGAATGTCGGCCTGAAGTTCTTTGGCCTTGCGAATCGCGCCAGGCATCCGTTCTGCGGCAGGGGTGAGCACGACATCTGCGCCATAGGCTTTCAGAATGTTGATGCGTTCCTTGGACATGTTGTCCGGCATGATCAGAATGGCCTTATATCCCTTGGCAGCAGCATTCATTGCAAGACCGATGCCGGTATTGCCGCTGGTTGGTTCGATAATGGTTGCGCCGGGAAGCAGTAGTTCTGCCCGTTCAGCCTGAACGATCAGGTTATAGGCGGCACGGTCTTTGACGCTGCCGCTCGGATTGAAGTATTCCAGCTTGACGTATACGTCAGCGGAATCGCTACCTGTAAGTCTGTTCAGTCTGACGGCAGGTGTCTGGCCTATCAGCTCAGTAACATTTGCGGCAATGCCTGTATGTGCGGGTGTTTGATTATTAATTAAATGCGAATTCAAGTCCATGAAGTACAGCTCCTTGATTGATAAGACGTTGAAAGCAATTCCCAATGAACAAGTCTGTCCGCCTTTAATGGCAGGCAGGCTTGTTGCTTATAGGAATCCATTTTCATTACAAGTCTGAACGGAATGCACAGACATGTCTATTCCATCTTAATGAACGCAGCCTCCCGGGGTCAACCTGTTTCGATTAGGCAGAAGGGTGAGGAGTCTAAGGAGTAAGTGAACCAAGTGGACTAAGAAAGAAATGTGAATTCAAACGATGAAGGGTACATTAAGCAGATGAATTAGCTATATCGGCTGGGTCAAATCCATATCCAGATGCCGACTAAGCTCTTTTTTGACTTCATTCCGCGCGAACGTCCACAGCATATAGAACCGCTGCAAATAGCCTCTGCACAGGTACTGGGTTTCGATTCCATCAACTTGCCGTTTCTCCTCCAGAACCTTGACGCCACGAGTTCTCATTTGTTTGCGAAGCGTAAGCATTTCCTTAAGTACATCATTCTGAATGCGGGTTAGAGACAGAATGTAGACCTCTGGCATTTTGAGCTGCAACGTATCCAGTGTGCGAATATCCCGTTCAAGCACATCCAGCAGAAGAGTGCGTACAACCATGCTTTTAATCAATCGGTGGTCTTCATCCGCAGGGGATGGGGCGGAAGGGGATGATGACATACTTTCACTTCCTTAACCTTGAATTCGGACATGTTCTTATTTACAGAACGTATGTTCTTATATTATAATCAATATATGCAATGATGATACACAATACAACCGAGAAATATTGGAAGTAGCACATATGCGATTTATGCTGAGGTTGTAGGCGGTGAAATAGGGACAAGCCTTCTCCAAAATAAGGTATAATTTTTGGGTTTTGCAGGAAACCTAAGGGCATAAAGAAAATGACTTAATGCATCAGCCGAATAGGTGAAGAGCTTTTAGTCCGTTGGTACTAGCGAATGTTATGAAGGGTTGCCAAAGTGTTGCAACAAAAAAGCCCCTGCCTTGGGCGGCGGGGCCAGATGATCTACCGAACCAGACGGCAGAGTTGTATATGAGCATAAAGCGGTTAAGCCAGATACTGAGGCTTCTCGTAAAGAGCCTCTTTTTCCAGAATCACTTTGTAAGGTCTTTCCTTACCCTTCAGGGAAGGGCCAATCGTAGTCAGCGGTACGGCCGGTTTGTGGAAACGATCTTCTTCCTTGGGTTCCGGAACCGGTCGTGATGATTCGGGCGCAGAACTGAGGCGTACCTTTTTGTCGCTGCCCCAGCGCTTGCTTATTTTTTTCGTTTCCGGTTTCATTCCGGTTCGCCTCCTAACAAATCGTTGATGGCGTTGAACAGATGACGGTTCTCCAAATCCATCTGCTGAAATATCGCCTCATCCGCTTCAATATGTCCAATAATATGGACTGTGATTACATACCTCTTGGCTACAGGATAGCATAGCAGATACTCTTTCTCAAGATAATCGTCATAGAGGTTGATCTTGATTTTGTTCTCCAGGTAAGAATCAATGACCAGAATGCGCTTCGGATCATCGGGCTGCTTGTCGTCATTGGCGGACAAGTTATATTTTCTTCCCGGTTCCCCAACGTTACCACATAATTGTTCAATATGACCACTGTCATCTGTACGGTATATGGCAGTCCCACGCACGGCAAATGGAGGAAGGGATACAAATGCACTTCGAAGTGCATCGCTCATTCGCTCCAACATAACCGAATCTGCTTTGCGGGTACGCAGTAACTCCCTGAAGAATCGCAGCAGCTTGAGCAACTGTAATCGGGCTTCACCCTCAGACCTTTTGTGCTTCTCGATAATTTTTTCCACTTCGGGATCGCTCCATCGCCCCTGTTCTTCGATGCTGTCGGCGATTTTGGAACAGGCCACCGAGACGGCTGGCGCCCATTTCCCGTCTGAACGAATTTCATAAACCAGTGGATTTAACCCCAGCAGATCTGTGGGCATACGTAAACCTTCGATCTTGCTGGCGTCTTTGATGTCAGTAATATCCTCTGGAAGAATGAAAAAAATACGCTTTCGTCCTAACCGACCCATAAACAAACCCATTTCCAGCATTGTATTATCACGGACAGAGGCATAGTACTTCCCACGAATTTTCGATATATCATCCGGATGAAAAATAAAAATGGCAAAGTCTGTTGTACGCACTTCTGCTTCCAAATCGTCCATGGTATAGCTGCTTGGATTAAAAACTCCGGAGTACCAAGGGGTAACTTCGGCCGAGAAACGCAAGTTTTCGTGTACTGCGGCTGCAATCGGCTTCGCTTCCAGCGAGCAGCCAATAAAGACTCTTGGCTTTAACGTTTTCATAATCCGCCTCGCTTAAACGGGTAGTGGGATTCAATTGTTATATTATACCATAAACAGCAGAGTAAGTCTGGAACGTTTAACTGGACCCAAGATAAGCCGATTACATTTGCTATAGTGTATGTGCAAGAGGGAAATGATTCCTTTAAAATCCGCGGAAAAATAAAAAATGGACCCAAATTGTCACAGTTGGGTGACTGGACAGTTATATTTGGAAGCTTCAGTCATAGAATGAAGGAGCAGGTAGCACCATTAGGTAGAGAAGCTTGTCCTGGTGTGGCTGTTTGGCGGCTCAAGCAGGCAAGAGTGTGCTTTTTGCTCATATTTGAAGGGTCTGCTGTTTCGACCCAATCACATCGGTGTTATATAATAGAAGAACAAGCAAGTTAGCTTAGATTTTTAAACTGAATTGAACGTTACATGTGTCTATAGAAGGCGAACTAAATTTTTACACGAGAACGTAGAGTGCAGAACCCGTCTGAAGAAACGAAGTGTTCGCCTTTATCACAGGATTTTTCCCTTAGGAAAAGGGAATCAAAAAATCCGGGGATAACAGCGATCGAAAGAGGGTACTGCAATCGAAGTGGTTAAGTGTAAAGTTTATATGGTCTTATGCATGGTGTAATATTCATCAGTTTAATTGGCACAGCTAACCACCAACAGACAGAAAGGATCAGGATACCATGAGTTCCCGAAGGATAATTTCCCCAAGGACGATCTGGAAACGTTACGATCTCTCTTATACTTAGCGCCCCTTGTAGAGTACACCACCGTAAAGAAAAAAACGGCTGACTCTGCGAAAGAGGGGATTGGAATGAATAATATTCGAAGGACAAATACGATGATTTCTTCCAGGCTTGCCTTTTGCAGGGTACGGTCGGTGCAAACCAACCTTTACAAACTGCGAGGGAACCTGAATGAAGAGAACATCGTTAACCTTACAACAAGTTAAGACAGAGGCGGTAAAGTTCGCCATTATGCTGCTCGGAACATTTATTTTGGCATTTGCCTACTATCACATTAATTTTCAGAATCATTTATCGGAGGGCGGATTTGTCGGTCTGGCCCTGCTTGGAAAGTACGCGACAGGCTTATCACCTGCTATTGGCATGCTGCTGCTGGATATTCCAGTCATGATTCTGGCCTGGTTCCTCAAGGGCTGGAAGTTCATGATTCAGGCGCTGCTGGGTGTGGCCGCATTCTCATTGTTCTATGACGGGTTTGAGCGGTACTCCACCCTGGTTATTCCGTTTCACGGTAATTTGTGGATTCCGGCAGTCTTGTCCGGTGTTATCACCGGCGTGGGTGCTGGTATGGTGCTTCGATTCGGAGGAGCAACAGGTGGAGACGACATTCTGGCGGTGCTCATTAGCCGTTGGAAGGGCTGGAAGCTGGGAACGGTTTTCTTTGTCAGCGATGCGTTTGTACTCGGATTGTCGCTTTTCTTTCTACCGGTAAAAGAAACTTTATATACCATTCTGGCCGTATGGATTGCCAGTAAAGTGATTACGTATATGGTCAGTTTCCCGGCTCGCCGGACGGTTACGACCTCAGCTGTGAAGCTGCCCGTGTCGACTGCTGCCAAAGTAGTCAGCGGTGCTTCACAACGAGCTCCTGTGGCTAGAGGGGTTTCGCATTAAACGTAACGGCCACCCTATTCGAAATGAATGTTGTTCAAGTAAGGTGGGCTTGCCTCATACCAAACACAAAGCCCTTTTGCATGCTTGATGGGAATCATTCCATTAGCGGCGAAAGGGCTTTTTTGCTTGCCTTCAGTAAAAAAAATTAAAAGTAATACATTCACGATATTTCTATTTTAGAACAGATTCACTCAAGGCTTGATGGAAGAGGCAATTTGCCCATCTTCATTATGGATAATAGCCCGAATGTTTTGTTTTTCACTCTTTTCTTTGGCAGCATCCACAGCTTCGGCTTTGGTTCGGAACGTAGCCAGAGATTTGGATTGACCTTCTTCCTTGATGGCCCAGCCAGAGTCGGTAGGAACGACATGAATATTATCATGGCTTTTGGAAGAAGAGACAGGTTCGGAATGACGGCGTGGAGATGAAGATTTTCCATGCTCCGATTTGCTGTCTGATGAAGTATGTTTTGTAGCCTGCTTCGAATGCTTCGATGTGGGATGATTCTCATCCCATTCTTCCGCTTTGGCAGTCGCGATTGCAATGGAGCGTCCTTCCTCATAACCGTCATCCAGCAATGCATTGGCAATCTCAATGGCCTTATGTCTGACACGAGGCTCCAGATTTTTCATGGAAACGGGATAATCCTGTTTGTTCCACGGCATATTGATTCCCTCCTGTACAATATAAGTTATTTGTATATTACCCTGCACCCGGATGAATAAACGATTATTGTGGAGAACTTCGAAGCGTGTGCTGTATTTTTGTGCATTCTACTGTTCAACTTCTTAGTGCTTTTCTATACTTTTATGTGGATGAGGAGTATAATGCTTCCATACTTGAAATTACAATAGAAGCACATTAGGAAAAAGATAAGGAGATTTACATATGTTTAGTTTGAGCCTGGCCATTCCTATGTTATTTACCATGCTTATTCATGCGGCTGACAGCCTGTCCTATGCACTGCGCCTTGGGGGATTACGCACTCGGCGAATAGCGCTGGCCTTGTCCCTGTCCGGAATTTTGTTGCTGGTTTCGCGTACCTCCAATATGGCCCAAGGGCCGATGGTAGGCAATCTGGTGGATACTGCGGCGAGTGGAGGGAACCCACACTTTGCAGCGCAACTGCACTGGCTGATGGGTGCGGCTACGATAGGAACGGCCTTGGCTATTCTAAGTTTTCCAACGATGGTCAAGCTCGCTTCCCGAATGGTCGTTCATTTTGAGGCGGCAGGATCGATTCCTTCCATGGTTCGAGGACTGATGAAACGCAGCAAGCTCAAAAACGCGATGTATTATATTACCCCGCCATCATGGAAAATGGCAAAACTATTGGTACAAAACGGAATGCCCAGACGTCTAATGACGTTGAACATAGCGGTGACAGCAATCTATACGACTGGGGTCCTGTCCAGTCTGTACGCTGCGTATCTTTATCCGGGTCAGGCTGTAGCTGCTTCGCAATCCACCGGACTCATTAATGGAGTAGCGACCATTTTGTTAACCATCCTGATTGATCCTCGTATTTCGTTGCTCAGCGACAAATCTCTGCGTGGTGAAATTCGGCTGGATCGAATGAATCAGATCTATGGCTGTATGCTTGTATCCCGTTTATTTGGTACATTGTTGGCGCAGTTGTTATTGATTCCATTTGCTTACTGGATCGGCTGGATTGTGAGTATGATGTAAGCCAATTTCAATCTATATACAAAAAAAGCAAACTAAAAAGGGGGCTTCCCATATGTCATAAAGATGACGGGAAGCCCCTTTTAGTCTTAATTAATGTCTAACGAACTGAGCACAAGTTAATACTCCAATTCCCTCAAGTCTGTGGTTTAACGAATCGTAGAGGCATTATTTGATCGCTTTACATGTGCTGCCTCAGGCTTTTTCGTAGATTTCAACCGAATAACGTGACTGAAGCTCGTTAAAATTAGTATTGCACGTTAATTGTCATCTTAAGGTGCGTTCGATTCGCTAGCGCTTCATTATTTCCGTACTTCAATGAATCATAACTTAATTAAACAGTACGGCGTATTCGGCATATCCTTCTTTTTCTAGGTCTTCTTTGGGTACAAAACGAAGGGCTGCGGAATTGATGCAATAACGCATTCCACCAGCTTCGGCAGGGCCGTCATTGAACAGGTGACCCAAATGGGAATCCCCTTCACGACTTCTCACTTCGGTACGAATCATGAAATGGCTGAGATCCGTTTTTTCCTTCACATTGTAGTCCCGCAGTGGACGGGTGAAACTTGGCCAGCCGCAGCCGGAATCGTATTTGTCGGTGGAACTGAACAGTGGCTCACCGGATACGATGTCCACGTAAATTCCGTCACCATGGTGGTCCCAGAACTCGTTATGAAATGCTGGTTCGGTTGCGTTGTTCTGGGTAACTTCGAACTGCAGCGGCGTCAGACGCTCTTTCAGGCCGTCTTTATCCACTTTGCCGGACCAGTTGCTTTCGATAAAGTCTTCACGTCCAGAACCTTTACGGTACCGTTTGTAGTGCGCAGGATTTTTGTGATGGTACCCTTGGTGATGCTCCTCTGCTTCATAGAACGTTTTCGCTGGCAAAATCGGTGTGAAAATTGGTTTGTCAAAACGTCCGCTTTGTGCCAAAGCTGCTTTGGAAGCTTCTGCGATCTGGCGTTGTTCTTCACTGTGATAGAAGATGGCCGTCTGGTAAGATGATCCACGGTCATGGAATTGTCCACCCGTATCCGTTGGGTCGATCTGTTGCCAGAACAATTCAACGAGCTTCTCATATGGGAAGATGGCCGGGTCGAATGTAATTTGAACGGCCTCTACGTGACCAGTCGTTTCCGAGCAGACCTCCTCATATGTGGGGTTCTCCGTATGTCCTCCTGTATAACCCGATACAATCTTATGAATGCCGGGTAGTTCCTCGAAGGGGGATACCATACACCAGAAGCACCCGCCTGCAAAAGTTGCTTTTTCACTAGTATGTTGTTCCATGCTATAGTCACTCCATTTCTGATGAAGAATGATATTTTGGCTTACTCTTCTATTATATCCCGAATTGGCAAGCCAACCAAGCAGGATCGTAAAGAGGATGAATCTGAAATGTTTCTGACTGTTCCCACTTAGGCTTTTTTACGAGAGCGTAAGCGAAACAAGAGCAATATTATCGTCATGAACACCAGATAACCGGCAAGGATTAGCAGGCTCACCCAGATTGATGTTTCTGCTTGTGCACCTGCATAGGCAAAAACAAAAATCGCAGGCAGTTTGCCAATTGCCGTCGCAACCATGAAGACCCAGAATGGGGTATAGGTAATGCCCGCGTAGATATTAACCGCCATTTGGGGCACGATGGGCAGCAGTCGCATAGACACGATACCCATGAAGGGATGAGCCTCCATCCATGTTGTAAATCGATTCAAACCCCGAATGCGTTCGAGATAGGATCTGGCCTGATTTCGGAATATCGTCCTCGCTCCGGTGTATACCAGCAGTGCAGCAAATGTGGTCCCAAGCCAGCATATCCAGGCTGCTGTTGCAGTACCGTAACTATAGCCAAAGGCAATAATGACGATCTTGTACGGAATTACGGGTACAAGAGCAAACAATGTCGCCATGGCTAGTAAAAGTGGAATGGACTGATGCAGATCGGTCCAGGCCAGCAGTTCATATCTGTAAATAAACGTGACTCCGGCAAGTAAAACATATAAGAGGAGCCATAACCATTTTCGCAAAATCCCAAACGCTCCTTTCAGACCAGGAAGGTCTTACTGTATCCCAATCCGTATTGCTTTCTCTCTAAAGTTTACCACGTTCAACCAAAGGATGGACAATTCATGGCGGTTCTAGCTGCAATCACTGGCATGTTGCTGCCTGAAGGGTTACACTATAGGACGTAGAAATATAGAACTCATCTGAAGGTGGAATGATCATAATGGAAACAACCAAGCGAACCCGTGCTGCGATCATCGGACTCGGGGACATTGCACGTAAAGTATATTTGCCGCTGTTGACTGCCCACTCGGACGTGGAAATTGCGGGGATTATGAACCGTTCTCCCGAGCCGGTGAAGGAAATACAGCATACCTATAGATTGAACAATGGAACAACGGATATGAAAGAATTGTTGTCCTGGGATCTGGATGCGGTGTTTGTACATACAGCGACAGAAACTCATTTTGACATTGTCATGCAATGTTTGGAGCGGGGGCTGGCAGTATACGTGGACAAACCGCTGTCCTATACGTTACGGGAGTCGGAAGAAATGACCGCATTTGCGGAAGCACAGGGTCTTCTTTTGGCGGTAGGTTTTAACCGGAGATTTGCACCTTTGTATCAAAACGCGAAGGAATGGATGCAGGCTGGACAAGGCTTTGAATCGCTGACAGTTACTAAACATCGTACAGGCATTCAGGATCGTCCCGCTGCGGAAACTATCTATGATGATCTGATTCATATTCTTGACCTGATGTTATGGTATTCAGATCACAATGTGCAGCTGCTCCATCAGTGGATACGTAAAAATGACTTGGACCGCCTGCTGCACGCCGCAGGATCAGCCAAGTTGGGTAGAACGGCATATGGCAGATTCGATATGATACGCCAAGCAGGAGCGGATCTGGAGAAGCTTGAGCTGTATGGCGGGGGAAGATCGGTAGAAGTGCTGAACATGGAAATAGCGAAGTATGAGGAACGCGGTGCACAGGAACGCAAGGAAACCTTTGGCAGGTGGGAAAGTATTTTGACCCGAAGAGGATTTACGGGAGCGATTGATCAATTTTTGGCAAATCTTGAAACCCCGGATGACTGTGCCATCAGTGCAAGTCACGTTATGGACAGTCATGACCTGGCTGAACAGCTTATCCGTGGTTAATCTTGCAGAAGGTCGTGCGGGAGTATAAATGAAGCCTTCCGCACCAATGATTCATTAAACGATAATGGAGGAAGAATAACACCATGGATGAATATGAAAAAGAACGCAACAAACAGATTGAGGAAGCTGTAATTGAGACGTATAAACAGGAAGAGGAAATGATGATTCTGGTATTTGCCCAGTGGTGTGTCAATCAGGGACTGGATCCGGAAGAGATGTACCGGCAAGCCTACCCGGAACAACTGAGCAACGAGCGTTTGCAGCAGGTGCTGAAGCTAGTTGTATCCAAGGAGGAAGCCGGTGACATTCCGGACGACACCGTATTGGGCGTGCTATCCATGTTTGGCAATGAAGATCTGGCTATGGTTGTATCCGAGGCGATTGCCGCGCGCAAATAAGTTTCGGTTACGGATAATACGTATACGTATTAATGAAGCGATTACATCTGTTCCCGGTGAATGACGCGGAATTCTTTGGGCGACATGCCAAACCGGGAGCGGAATACCCGGTGGAAATACGTATAATTGTTAAAGCCGGAAGATTCGGCTACATGTTCGAGTGTCATTGGACTAAAAATGATCCGTTCCCTGGCCATGTTCAGTCGTACATCCAGTGTATATTGCATAATACTTTTACCAAACGCTTCTTTGAAGAGATGAACTCCCCTTGAAACACTGATTCCAATATGGGTAGCTATATCTTCAAGCTTGAATAGAGAAGAAGCGTTCTCCTCGATGTAACTTTTAATCTCATATGCCACATAGTTGGTGTTGGTAATCGTCGGATGCTCCGAGAGCATACGATCCACTTCAAGACAAAGAATTCGCATATAATAACTGGCGATTTCAGGGTACGGATTGGAAATACGGCGCTGCTCCAATACGAGCTGTCGAAACAGGGTAAGCAGGCTTTCGGTCAGCTGCACCTTGATCCGGTTCGGCCGCTTGTGATGTTTCCACCACTCATCCACCCAGTCCCCATTGAAGAAAATATGGTAATCACCACTCTCCACAAGTCGTTCACCCATCGGATTTTGTTCTTTGTCTATTCTCAGTTCATACGGCTCATCTGGACTAAACAGAAGCAGATCACCCGCATCAACAAGCGACATGGTGCCGTCTACACGTGCTCGGCAACGTCCGTCCGTCTGGAGTCTTAACAAGTAATTCTTTACTCCCTCAGGATGCAAGCCTATATAAGGTTTGCGATGAAACGAGAAGCCTGCTGTAAGAACCTGGCAGGAATAATCAGTCGGCATTGGCATACTCCTTGCAATTTGAAAATTATGACCAGATAGTTCATGTTTCGATCATATTATTCATTTTAATTGAAGCCGAAACGGAATACCATAGTATTAAATTCAAGTGCAACACTTAAGCGTAAAACCTTCAATTCCAAATATGCAAATTTACAGGTTCTCACCATTCATAAGGAGATGAACATCACTGTGGAGAAAATGAAAGCGGGTATTATTGGTTGCGGTAACATTAGCGCCATTTATCTTGAAAATTTTAAAGATAATCCTCTCATTGAAGTGGTGGCTGTTGCGGATTTGATCCGTGAACGGGCACAAGAACGAGCTGATGAATTCAATATCGCAAACGTTTACAATGTAGATGAGTTACTGCAAGATAATGAAATTGAGCTTGTACTAAATCTCACGGTTCCTGGCAGTCATGCCATGACTGATCTGGCTGTGCTTGAAGCAGGCAAACATGTGTATGCCGAGAAACCACTGGCAATCTCTCTTGAGGATGGTCGCAAGGTAATCGAACTGGCTGAGGAAAAAGGATTGTATGTTGGTTCAGCACCGGATACGTTCCTTGGCTCAGGTATTCAGACTGCCCGCAAGGCTATTGAAGAAGGACTGATCGGTAAACCGATTGCGGCAACATCATTCTTCATGGGTGGAGGGCCGGAGGCTTGGCATCCGAATCCGGAGTTCTTTTATGTCGCTGGTGGCGGACCGATGTTCGATATGGGGCCTTACTATTTGACCGCACTGATTACTCTCCTTGGACCGATTCGCAGAATCAGTTCATCGGCAGGTGTACAGATCACGGACCGCGTTATTGGTTCCGGTCCGAAGGAAGGTACATCTCTTGAGGTACAGACGCCAACACACTTGGCAGGAACGATTGATTTTGAGGAAGGTGCCATTGCAACAATGATCACCAGCTTCGATATCCGGGGTGCTTCGGATTTGCCACGGATTGAAATCTACGGTACCGAAGGTACGATGAGCATACCGGATCCTAACTTTTTTAACGGGGAAGTGAAGCTCCGCAGATTCGGTCAGGACACATGGGAGACTGTGACGCCTGCTTTTGAGAGCAGACAGAACGAGCGTGGAATCGGCGTTACCGAAATGGTTGAATCCATTCGAGCCGGACGCGAACACAAGGCCAGTGGTAAGCTTGCCTATCATGTTCTTGAAGCTATGCATGCGTTCCAACGCTCCTCGTTTGAGGGCAAACACATCCAGCTGGAGAGCACTTATCAAGCAGGAGCAGAAAACAATACAGATGAAAATCAGTCAGAGGCTGTACAGTCACACTAATTGATCTCGGATGAGGTGAACCGGTAAATGTTGAAGGTTGGATTACAGCTATATACGGTACGGGATGAACTGGAGCAAGATTTCAAAGGTACACTCGACAAGGTTGCAGAGCTTGGATATCAAGGCGTAGAGTTTCACAACTTTTACGGGCATAGCCCGGAAGAAGTAAAGGCCATTTTGGATGAATTCGGTCTGGAGATCGTGGGTACCCATGTTCAGTACAATAGTCTGATTGAGGATCTTGATGGCGTGATCGCTTATCACAAAGCCATCGGAAACAAAAACCTGATTGTCCCTTATCTGTCGGAAGAACAACGGCAATGGGATAACGTATTTGCTTCCCTGAATGAGATTGGTGAGAAATGTGCAGCGCAGGACATGGTGTTAATGTATCACAATCATGATTTTGAATTTACAGAGCAGGTTGAGGGTCAGCCGGCGTTATACGCGATGTATGATACCGTAACCGCTTCCCACCTGCAAGTGGAGCTGGATTCGTGTTGGGCTCACGCCGCAGGATACCCGCCAACGGAAGTCATCGCGAAGTATGCGGGACGTCTGCCACTTGTCCACTGGAAAGACATGCGCCGTTCAGAAGGCCAAGTCCTGACAGTGGAATTCGGCCAAGGTGAGGTAGATCTGGGAGCTGTAGCTACAGCGTCAGATCAGGCGGGAGCCGAGTGGCTTGTTGTGGAACAGGATGTATGTCAGAATCCTCCACTGCAAAGCATCGAGAGCAGTATGAACTGGATTAGAAAATATGCCGCTAATGGAGGACTTGTTCATGTCTAAAGTACTTAATATCGCCATCGTAGGTTGTGGCGGAATCGCCAAAGGTAAACATATGCCCAGCCTGTCCAAACAATCTCAGGGCCGTATGGTCGCTTTCTGTGACATTGTGAAAGAACGTGCGGAGGAGGCAGCAGCCGAATTCGGTGCTGAGGGAGCTAAAGTATATACGGATTATCACGAGATGCTGAAGGATGAGAGTATTGATGTGGTACATGTGTGTACACCAAACGACTCCCACTCCGTTATCACGGTCGCTTCCCTTGAGGCGGGCAAACATGTAATGTGTGAAAAGCCAATGGCGAAAACGTCTGCACAAGCGCAGGCTATGCTGGAAGCCGCACAACGTACAGGCAAAAAGTTGTCCATTGCGTATCAGAACCGATTCCGCAATGACAGCCAATATCTGAAACAAATGTGTGAAGAAGGCGAGCTGGGCGATATTTATTTCGGTAAGGCGATTGCACTTCGCCGCCGTGCTGTACCTACCTGGGGTGTGTTCCTTGATGAGGAAAAGCAGGGTGGAGGACCGCTAATTGATATCGGTACGCATGCATTGGACCTGACTCTTTGGCTGATGGATAATTACAAGCCGAAGAGTGTTATGGGCTCAACTTTCCACAAGCTGGGTCAACGTGAGAATGCGGCCAATGCTTTTGGTCCGTGGGACCCGGAACAATTTAAGGTAGAGGATTCTGCATTCGGCTTTGTGGCGATGGAGAATGGGGCTACAATTATCGTCGAGTCCAGCTGGGCGCTGAACGTAGCTGAGTTCGGCGAAGCGAAATCACTGCTTTGCGGAACAGAAGGTGGCGCGGATATGAAAGATGGTCTGCGTATCAATGGCGAGAAACGCAGCCGTCTGTTTGAAACTAAGGTAGATCTGGATGCAGGCGGGGTTGCTTTTTATTCCGGTAGTGCAGAAAATGAAGCGGATCGTGAAGCTAGAATGTGGCTTGAAGCGATCATAGAAGACAAAGATCCAGTTGTAAAACCTGAACAAGCCATCGTGGTTACTCAGATTCTTGAAGCGATCTACGAGTCTGCTCAGACAGGCAGAGCGGTTTATTTCGACTAAACCGACCGGATGTCATTTCCAATGAAATAACCAGTATTCTTACGTTTATTTTCAGGATAGAAAAGCTCTTGATTTTCCACAATAACGATACAATCATGTGATCTGAACGGTATATTTATGCAGTTCATGGTTCATAAAACCAGCAATTAATATGATATTTAATCTAGGGAGGAATCGCACTTGAAACTCGGCGTATTTTTGGTACTATTCGGAGGACGTAAATTGGAGGATGCACTTGACTATGTTGCATCCAAAGGCTTGAAAGCAGTAGAAATCGGAACTGGTGGACATCCAGGGAATGCTCATTGTAAACCGGATGAGCTTCTGAGCAACCCGACAGCATTGAAAAACTTCAAAAATGCAGTAGAATCTCGCGGTCTGACCATCAGCGCACTGAGCTGTCACGGTAACCCACTTCATCCACAAAAGGATATTGCGAAAGGATTCCACGATGATTTCGTTAAGACGGTAGAACTGGCTGAGAAACTGGAAGTGCCTGTTGTAAACACATTCTCCGGTTGTCCGGGAGACCATGAGGATGCCAAATATCCGAACTGGCCTGTTGCACCATGGCCGAATGACTTCCAGGAAGTTCTTAAATGGCAATGGGACAACAAAGTTATCCCTTACTGGACAGAGTGGGGCAAATTCGCTGCAGATCACAATGTGAAAGTGGGACTGGAACTGCACGGTGGATTCTCTGTGCATACACCAGCTACCTTGCTGAGATTGCGTGAAGCAGCAGGCGAAGTGATTGGCGCTAACTTGGACCCGAGCCACATGTGGTGGCAAGGTATTGATCCGGTGCAAGCGATCCACATTCTGGGACGTGAAGGCGCGATTCATCACTTCCATGCGAAAGATACAACTATTGATCCAATTAACGTGAACAAATATGGTGTAACGGATATGCAGGATTATACAAACATGCTTGATCGTGCTTGGCAATTCCGCTCGGTCGGTTATGGTCACGATAACAAGACTTGGGCTGATATTATTAGTGCTCTGCGTCTGGTTGGATATGATTATGTCGTAAGTATTGAACACGAAGATGGTCTGATGTCGGTAGAAGAAGGATTCTCTAAAGCTGTGCAAAATCTCCAACAAGTATTGATTGAAGAGCCGCTGGGAGATATGTGGTGGGTTTAGAGTTACACTAGGGGGAAATTGAATATGATTAACGTCACCATTTGGAATGAATTTGTCCATGAGAAAATTCATGATGAAGTAAAAGAAGTCTACCCTGACGGTTTGCACATGGCGTTGGCAAACGGGCTGGGAGGCGAAGGCTTTGCCATTCGCACTGCAACACTGGATCAGCCTGAGCATGGATTAAGTGATGAGGTGCTGAATTCGACAGATGTGCTTATATGGTGGGGACATATGGCGCATGAGCGTGTGAGCGACGAGATTACACAGAAGGTTGCACAGCGAGTCCTGGATGGTATGGGGTTGATTGTGCTGCACTCTGGTCACTTCTCCAAGCCATTCAAAGCGCTGATGGGCACAAGTTGTGATCTGAAATGGCGTGAAGCTAATGAGCAGGAGATTATCTGGTGTGTGAATCCGTCCCATCCGATTGCCGAGGGAATCAATAGCAAGATCATTCTGGAAAAAGAAGAAATGTACGGAGAATTCTTCGATATTCCAGTACCGGATGAACTGGTGTTTGTAAGTAATTTCCAAGGCGGAGAGGTATTCCGAAGCGGATGCACGTTCCTCCGCGGTTCAGGAAAAATCTTCTATTTCCGTCCAGGTCATGAAACATACCCGACCTTCTACAATCCGGAAATTTTAAAAGTGATCAGCAATGGAGTGAAGTGGGCATATCCTACGCGCAACGTTAAGCCGGAATTTGGCTTCAGCGAGCCTGTAAGATCACTTGGTAACGTGCTGGTTTAAGCTGCAAATTGGCTGTATGAACGGATAAAATAAACGATATACCAAAGAACCCTTCTCCAAGTCAAGTATGACTGTGGCAGCTGGGTTCTTTTTGGGTAAGATAGCTACATGGGAGTTAGACGATATTTTCCCATGGTTCCGTTGTCCCATGTGATGTATACTGAGTTGTATCATCGAAGTTGAGTTATGCCCCTAAAATTTTAACTTTTTAGCGGCAGACGTTTTCTTTGAGACTTAAATATGTTATTATGAAATATACTAACTAAACGTAAGTTGAGTGATCTCTAAAGAGGTGATTAATGTGGAAGGCCAAGATCTGCGGATGTGTCCGCGCTTTGAGACGGCGTTTTCTTTCTTGGGTAAGCGCTGGAACGGTTTGATTATTCAAACGTTGATGAGTGGTTCGAAGCGGTTCAAGGATATCTCCAACCTGATTCCATCGATGAGTGATAAGATGTTGTCAGAACGGATGAAAGATCTGGAAAGCGAAGGAATTCTGATCCGTCATGTCTATCCGGAGACGCCAGTTCGTATTGAATATGAACTGACAGAGAAAGGCAAGGCGCTACAGCCCGTTATGAATCAAATTCAAGACTGGGCAGAGCAGTGGGTTGAGTAGTAACAGCTTCCCCGGCTCAAACTAAGTGAACTGATGGGATAAAGGCTCTTGATTTCCAGTGGAAATCAGGAGTTTTTGTCTTAAGGGTCCTGCACATGTTGTCGCGAGTTGTAGTATAATTGTAAATAAAATGGCCGCAGGCGGCCGGAGCGAGGAGGCCACTTGTCATGAGAGAAGAAAGCTTATCCCGTGAAGTACGCTACGGCAAGCAAGATATTGCAGAACTTGAGAGCGCATCCATCCAGGTACATTTAATCTACAAAAAAGCTGCGGAGCTATTTAAACGAACCTCATATTCCCCGTCGGTTAAGGATGATGTTGCAGGAGAGAAGACTCATTCCACGAATAGCAATGGTCAGGTAATGGCTCCGGCGGTACTGCAAAAATGGATTCAGACAGCAAGAGGCTGGAAATGTATTGGATGTGAACTGAGACAACCCGATTCCATCGGGGTTCAGGCCGAAGCCAACGTTCATGAAGAACGTGTGTATCTGGATGTGGGCGAAGGGCGTTTTGTTAAAGCGGAGATGCTGATTCAGGCGATTGTATGGTCACAATATGAGAAGATCCGCATGCTTGCGCCTTGGCTGGGTGATGACACCTTCTACACTGTACAAGAGCTGGATGTGATTGCCCGTTATATTGTACCTACCTATTTCTCTGAACGGCCGCTGCACGAGCAAGGCAAGGTATCCAAGGTACACCAATCATCGGGTCAGATTCCGCTCTACCAGGAATATGTGGATGCACCTTCGTTCTGTGTACAGGTGGATGGTGGATTACTTGAAGGGCGTTTGCTGACAGGCGTCTATGTGTCGGAGGAACAGTTCTTTGGGCTCAACCCGTATCTGAAGGATGGAGACGGAGGCCGTACCTACATGCAGGCTTGTGTTCAGTAAACATGCTACTTAATAGACCTTAATAATAATTAGGAGCCAAAGGGCCTGCTTGCAGGCTCTTTGTGTTGTACAAACCAGTTATGGACGCTGCTGGATGAAAAGTAACGGCATTGACACTTTTTTTGCATGAATTTTGTGCCATAATAGAGGTTATGGACAACAGGGTGAATGATTTTACGCAGGGTGGTGTTACCTACATGAAGAAGAGAATCCCCGGTTACATAGGTATATGTCTGCTTATTCTGGTTATATTAGCCGGGTGTAGCGAGACACAGCCTTCCGAACAGCCAATCGTCAAAGAGACCGAATCGCAGAATACTATTACTGTGGCAGTGGATGGCAGTACTTTTTTGCCTGACGCAACGAAGTCCATTAAGAGAGATTTTAGTGAAGGTCTGACGCTCAAGAAAGCACTATTGAACAGTGGACTTGTCGATTTTACAGCAGATGGCAAGCGGATCCAATCCGTGGGGGAAGTTTCTCTGGACTCCTCACTTAGCTGGGCGGTCAAACTGAATGGCAAGGATATTGACCCGGAAAATTGGGACATGGAGCTTCATGTCAAAGATGAAGTGATCATATATGTAAAAGCCGCTGACAGTGGGGGAGACGATGTTGTTTACCAAACAACATTACTCAAGGTGAGCGGTGGAAATATTATGCCAAATCTCAATCGTCAATATGCCGGGGTGTATGTTCAGGAATGTACTGTGCGTGATGTATTGAAGTCCAGTGGGATTGTAAGAATGTCGGAGAACAACAAATTCGTTGTTTCCGTTGAAAATGTAATTCCCCGGATGAACCAACGCTGGATGATCATGGTGAATGATAAGGAACTGATGGAAAACGGTTTGGACATGAAATTGAATCCACGTGATGCAGTAAAGCTCGAGTTGACTACTGTATCTTAAGCATAACAAAAGCCCAATCTTCGTTATAGAAGATGGGCTTTTTTCATTTGCGTATCAAAAGTTTTACAAGATGGGAAAAGCGTCAGATTCGGCAAATCTCGTTAGGACATAATTCACAGTGACAGATGCCCTGGAGCATGTGCAGATCCTTGATGACAATCATGCCGTTATCGTATTCAATGGCGTCTTTTTTACGCAAATCGCTTAACATGCGGTTGACACTTTCACGGGTCGCTCCAATCATATTGGACAGATCCGTGTGTGTTATTTTTTTATGAATCATGACATGCTCTCCATGGGGCTCGCCGTAGGAATTGGACAATCGAATCAGCGTGGAGCAGAGTGCGCCCGGTTTGCCATATAACATCAGATCACGGAATTTGGTTTGGGTTAACCGGTGATGGATACCCATCCATTTCATAAAGTCGATCGCAAAGTCACAGTGTTGGCAGATCAGCATTTCCAGGTCTTTATGCTCCAGTACGCCGATCTCACTATCCTCCAGCACTTCCGCCGAAAAGCTGTGTTTCGATCCGAAGAACGGATCAGCCTGCCCAATCATATCACCGGCTTGATACATGTACATAATCAATTCCTTGCCTTCATCCGTGGATTTGGTGATCTGAGCACGGCCTCGTTTCATATAATAAAGTTTGTCAGAGACATCCCCCTCCCAATACAGATGGGTTCCTTCCGGATAGGTTCTGTCCTTCATCGTTACGAGCAGATGGTTGAAATTCGCTTCCGAGAAACAGTTGGTATTTCCGCGTTTTTCCAGTACACTCAGTTGTTCTCTCATAAGTCTATCTCCCCTTTGTGTCCATCGGACGGCCTTCTGCAGCTTGGACTGGCCCCCGTGGTTCGCCGCAAACCGTTGCCGTCCTGATCAGGGTCATCTCTCGGCCGGGAAGGACGGTACAAATTGCGGTGGTTCAATTTTTAAGTTCAGTATATACCTTATCTTGCCGTTTGAGGGGCGTGGAAAGGGGGCAAAAATGGCGAAATTTCAAACATTGTGATTAAATTCACTTTCGAAAGGAGAGGATGAATCTGACAGCCCTATAGTTTAAATAGGAAGTGTAAATGGCTAAGTGAGAGACACTAAAAAACTTAAATTAAATTTGTTATACTTTGTGAAAAAAATCACATAATTAACTCTTTCCCCATGGTACGATGTGAATGTAAAGAAGAGAGACAAACCAATACGAACCTTTAGGAGGATGAGGGAGATGGCTGTAAAGAACGAAGTCGCCCCAGTAAAAGAACCGACAGCAGGTCAGTATATTCAAACGTTAATTGACAAAGCGAATAAAGCACATGCAGCATTCATGTCCATGGATCAGAAACAGATTGACCGCATCGTGCAAGCGATGGCGCTGGCAGGTCTGGACAAACATATGATGCTCGCCAAAATGGCCGTGGAAGAAACAGGTCGGGGTGTGTATGAGGATAAAATCACCAAAAATATATTTGCAACAGAATATGTGTATCATAGCATAAAATATGACAAAACAGTAGGGGTTATCGAAGATAACGAGTACGAAAGCTTCCAGAAAATTGCGGAGCCTGTCGGCATCATCATGGGGATTACCCCGGTAACGAATCCGACATCCACCACGATGTTCAAAGCACTGATTTCCATCAAAACGCGTAACCCAATCATCTTCGGTTTCCACCCATCTGCACAGAACTGTAGCCGGGAAGCCGCCAAAATCCTGCTTGATGCTGCAGTGAAGCATGGTGCTCCAGCGGATTGTATCCAGTGGATTGATGATCCTTCCATGGATCGCACAAACGCACTGATGAATCATAATGATGTGGCGCTCATTCTGGCAACAGGCGGATCAGGTATGGTACGGGCGGCATACAGCTGTGGTAAACCAGCACTGGGCGTAGGGCCAGGGAACGTACCTTGCTTTATTGAGAAAAGCGCAGATATCAATCAAGCAGTAACGGATCTGATTTTGTCCAAATCGTTCGATAACGGCATGATTTGTGCTTCCGAGCAAGCAGTCATCATCGAAGAACCGATCTTCGATCAGGTGAAAAAGAAAATGATCGCGAACGGCTGTTACTTCGTCAACAAGGATGAGGCAGCGAAACTGACCGCAGGTGCGATTAATGCTGAGAAATGTGCGGTGAACCCGGCGATTGTTGGTCAATCTGCAGTCAGCATTGCGCAAATGTGCGGTATCGAGGTCCCTGCTAACACCAAAATTCTCGTAGCCGAGATTGAAGGGGTAGGTACAAAATTCCCGTTGTCGGCTGAAAAACTAAGCCCGGTACTGGCTTGTTACAAAGTGAAAACGGCAGCTGAAGGGATTGAGCGTGCAGCAGAAGTGGTTGCTTTTGGCGGCATGGGTCACTCCTCTGTTATTCATTCGACGAACGAAGAAGTCATTAGCAAATTCGCAGATCGCCTGCAAACCGGACGGATTATCGTGAATTCGCCATCCACACACGGCGCCATCGGTGACATCTATAACACCAACATGCCGTCACTGACATTGGGCTGCGGATCGTATGGACGTAACTCGACTTCTTCCAACGTAACCGCTGTAAACTTAATCAACGTGAAAAGGGTGGCTCGCCGTACCGTGAATATGCAGTGGTTCAAAGTGCCGAATAAAGTCTACTTCGAAAAAGGTGCAACACAGTATCTTGCCAAAATGCCGGACATCACACGCGTAGCCATTATTACGGATGCCATGATGGTCAAACTCGGTTATGTGGAAAAAGTAGAGCACTATCTGCGTCAGCGTCAAATGCCAGTAGCCATTGAAGTGTTCTCTGATGTCGAACCCGATCCATCCACAACAACGGTAGACCGCGGTACGGAAATGATGCGCCGCTTCCAGCCAGACTGCATTATCGCTCTCGGCGGGGGATCACCGATGGATGCTGCCAAAGCGATGTGGCTGTTCTATGAATATCCTGACACGGATTTCAATGATTTGAAGCAAAAATTCATGGATATCCGCAAACGGATCTACAAATATCCACGTCTTGGCGTGAAAGCGAAATTCGTAGCGATCCCGACAACTTCGGGCACAGGTTCGGAAGTAACATCGTTCGCAGTTATTACAGATAAAAATCAAGGCAATACGAAATATCCACTGGCAGACTACGAGTTAACACCAGACGTAGCCATTGTAGACCCGGAATTCGTATACTCTCTGCCTAAAACCGCTGTTGCGGATACAGGTATGGACGTATTGACTCACGCCATTGAAGCATATGTATCCGTCATGGCGAATGATTACACGGATGGACTCGCGATCAAAGCGATTCAACTGGTATTCCAATACCTCGAGCAATCAGCGCTGCAAGGTGACAAATTGGCTCGTGAGAAAATGCATAACGCTTCAACGATTGCCGGTATGGCTTTTGCCAACGCGTTCCTGGGCATTAACCACAGCTTGGCACACAAATGGGGCGGTCAGTACCACACCGCACATGGACGTACCAATGCGATCCTGATGCCACACGTCATTCGCTACAATGCGAAAAAACCGACGAAGTTTGCATCGTTCCCGAAATATTCGCACTTTGTTGCAGATGAGCGTTATGCGGAAATTGCCCGCATTCTGGGATTGCCTGCACGTACGACAGAAGAAGGGGTTACCAGCCTCATTAATGCCATTCGCAAACTGAACAAAACATTGGGTATTGAAGAGTCGTTCCAGGAAATCGGATTCGATGCCAAAGACTTTGAGGCACATGTCGATTATCTGGCAGACCGCGCATTCGAGGACCAATGTACAACAGCCAATCCAAAACTGCCGCTAGTGACTGAACTGGCAGATGTGTATCGCAACGCATTCTATGGCAAGTTTGAATAACAACTAAAGCACAACAGCAGGATTAAGGCAGATAGTCAGGGTTCCCCGAAAGGGGAGCCCCGATTGCCGTCTTTCCAGTAAAAAAAGGTAAAACGTAATCTTTGCAGTTGTCTTTTTTAAAAGAGGTTACACGGAATCCGTGATGTTACTTTTTGAACCAGGTATTCATACCATAACGGAGAGGGCAGAAAAAACTGAAGAAGCGAAGCGTTCGCCTTTATCCCCGTATTTTACCCTTTGAAAAATAAAATCAAAAAAATCCGGGGATAACAGCAATCGGAAGTTGTTCTGTCCGCGCAGTGGCTAAGTGTGAATTTGCAGGGTTCACCATGGCACAGCACAGGTGGAGTGAGGATGGTCACAAACTTTGTGATAAAAATCACAGATGATGAAAGAACGAAGACGTATACTGAAAATGTAAGAAAAACATTCATCCGCGGTTCCGGTTCCCAAGTAGAGAGAACATGTTCCGGCTCACATGTGAAATTTATCACATTAATCGCGGCTCTGGGCACAGATGAGACGAGTGAAGCATCCTGTCATGTGTCCGGAAATCCAAATTTGTGGAGGGATTACTATGTCGGTGATCGAAAAAGATGTCAAACAACAAACAGGCTGGAGAAACTTTACCAAAGGAACATGGACGAAATCCGTAGATGTGAATGATTTTCTGGCACGCAACTTATCACCTTACTATGGCGACGAAGCATTTCTTGCAGGTGCAACTCAGAATACGAAAGAGTTATGGGATATCGTATCCGATTTGACTAAAAAAGAGCGCGATAACGGCGGGGTACTTGATGTTGACGTAAACACGCCAGCAACGATTGTTTCTCACCAACCAGGTTATCTGGATAAATCCAAAGAACAGATTGTTGGTGTTCAAACAGATGCTCCATTCAAACGTTCCATTCAGCCATTCGGTGGAATTCGCATGATGATTGATGCTTGTGAAGCTTATGGTTTTGAAATGCCTCAAGGCGTCATAGATATATTTACGAACATCCGTAAAACACATAACCAGGGCGTATTTGATGCTTATACATCTGAAATGCGTGCAGCACGTAAAGCAGGGATTATTACCGGTCTGCCTGATGCTTACGGCCGTGGCCGGATCATCGGTGACTATCGCAGGGTAGCTCTGTACGGCGTGGACTTCCTGATTCGAAATAAAAAAAGTGAGCTGAATGCACTTGAAGTCGATGTGATTGATGAAGATGTCATTCGCCTCCGCGAAGAACTGTCCGAACAGATTCGTGCATTGCAAGAGTTAAAACAACTGGGTGAAATGCATGGTTTCGATATTTCTTTGCCAGCCACAACCGCAAAAGAAGCGTTCCAATGGCTCTACTTCGGTTACCTGGCTGCGATTAAAGAGCAAAATGGTGCGGCGATGTCGCTCGGACGTGTTTCTTCGTTCCTTGATATTTACATTGAACGTGACTTGCAAGAAGGCTTGCTAACTGAAGAACAGGCTCAAGAACTGGTTGACCATTTTGTTATGAAACTGCGGATCGTCAAATTCCTGCGTACGCCGGATTATAATGAATTGTTCAGTGGAGACCCAACATGGGTAACTGAATCCATCGGTGGCATGTCCGTAAATGGAGAAACCCGTGTTACGAAAAGCAGCTTCCGTTTCCTGCACACTTTGAACAACCTTGGTCCTGCACCTGAGCCGAATCTTACTGTACTTTGGTCCACCAAGCTTCCGGAAGCGTTCAAACAATACTGTACGAAAGTATCCATCGAAACGAGCTCCATCCAGTATGAAAATGATGATCTGATGCGTCCGATCTATGGAGACGATTATGGTATTGCTTGCTGTGTATCTGCGATGAAGATCGGGAAACAAATGCAGTTCTTCGGCGCTCGTGCCAACCTGGCAAAAGCATTGCTGTATGCAATCAACGGCGGTCGTGATGAGAAATCGGGAGCACAAGTTGGACCTGAATATCCGGCGATCACAAGCGAAGTGCTGGAGTACAATGAAGTTATGAAACGTTTCAAACCGATGATGGAATGGCTCGCCAAACTGTATATGAACTCACTCAACGTCATTCACTACATGCATGACAAATACAGCTATGAGCGTATTGAAATGGCCCTGCATGACCGCGACATCGTACGTACGATGGCTTGTGGTATTGCTGGACTCTCGGTTGCAGCAGACTCTCTGAGTGCCATCAAGTATGCGAAAGTCAAACCGATCCGCAACGAACAAGGCATCGCAATTGATTTTGAAATTGAAGGCGACTTCCCTTGTTACGGTAACAATGAAGACAGTGTCGATAGCATCGCAGTTGAACTGGTGGAAAGCTTCATGGGCATGATTCGCAAACACAAAGCGTATCGTAATGCGATCCCAACACAGTCTGTACTGACGATCACATCGAACGTAGTGTACGGCAAGAAAACAGGTACAACACCGGATGGCCGTAAAGCAGGCGAACCGTTTGCACCAGGAGCGAATCCAATGCATGGTCGGGACAAAAAAGGTGCACTGGCATCCCTTGGCTCAGTAGCCAAATTGCCGTACGAACACAGCCTTGACGGGATCTCTAACACATTCTCCATCGTGCCTAAAGCACTCGGAAAAGAGTCAGATACACGTAAATCCAATCTGGTTGCCATGATGGACGGTTATTTTGGTCAAGGGGCACACCATCTGAACGTGAACGTATTTGATCGCCAGCAGTTGATTGACGCGATGGATCACCCGGAAAACTATCCGCAGCTGACAGTACGGGTATCCGGTTACGCGGTTAACTTCATCAAACTGACACGTGAGCAACAACTCGATGTCATTAACCGGACCTTCCACGGTTCGATGTAACTTGGGCTTAACTCAACGGTTCAAAGGAATAGAACCTCTATATTAAACGCACAGCGGATGCGATAAAGAAAGGAAGAGGCAGCATGGTTAATGGACATATTCATTCACTCGAAACTTTCGGGACGGTTGACGGCCCAGGCATCCGCTTCGTGCTTTTTATGCAGGGATGTCTGCTCAAATGCCAGTATTGTCACAATCCGGATACATGGGCACTGGATGGTGGCAGGGAAATGAGCGTGGAGGAGGTACTGGCTGAAATCGAGCCATACCTGTCCTACTATCGTAGTTCCGGCGGAGGACTTACGGTATCCGGCGGAGAGCCAACATTACAGGCTCATTTTGTAGCCGAAGTTTTCAAAGAAGCAAAACGCCGCTGGGGATTGCATACTACGCTGGACAGCAACGGTTTCAATGAACCGGATCGAATTCATGATTTGTTAGATAACACGGACCTGGTTTTGTTGGATCTGAAGCACATCAATGATGAGAAACATATCAAGCTGACAGGCAAATCCAACGAGAGAACATTGCGCACCGCACAATGGTTATCGGACAATGGACGAAAAATGTGGATTCGCCACGTGTATGTGCCAGGGATTCACAATGAGGAAGAGGACTTGCTCAATCTGGGGCGGTTTATTGGAACGCTAAATGGAGTCGAGAAGTTCGAAATTCTGCCTTATCATCAGATGGGTATTTACAAATGGCAGGCACTGGGGAAAGCCTATCCGCTCGATGGAGTTCCTTCTCCAAGTGATGAGGAAGTAGAGCGGGCGTATCGTTTGATTGAACAAGGTCGTACGGAAACAGCGGGCATGACTTGCTCCATTAAGTAAACATTTATATACAGATCTTCCAACCAAGCAGTCTTTGCGAACATGTTTCGCAGGGGCTGTTTTTTTGCTGTTATCAATTGTAAATGCAAGATTATTTGTCCAGTGAAGGATTTTATCCCTCCATTGATGAATTGTCATCCTTACGATGTAAGCTACAACTTTTTATAATCAGAGTGTAAAGCCAAATGCTCAATATCTTGAGGGGGGTCATACGAATGAAAAAAGGAATGACATTACTGCTTTCATTATTGCTTATCACATCATGGACATTGGCAGGTTGTTCGAGCTCAACTAACGAACCACAACAGGGAGCAGGCAATACGCCTGCGGAGCCAAGCAAGGAACCGGTTGAGATGCTTCTCCGTCACACTCAGGTGGGTGCCGACAAACAAAAAAGGCTGGCCATTCTGCAGGACGTTGTGGCCAAAGTGGAGAGCGAAGTACCCAACCTGACCTTTACACTGGACGGAGTTGAATCCGATGTAAACCGTAAGGAGAAACTTCGTGGTGAGATGGCAGCAGGCAATCCGCCGGATATCTTCGAATTGTTCGGTAGTCCAGACTCCAAAGTATATGCTAAAGAAGGCATGTTGTTGGATCTCACGCCGATCTTGCAAGAGCTGGGCATTCAGGACCAATTTTCATCGCTTGAACCATTCACCTATGAAGGCAAAGTGTACGGACTGCCTATTGGGGGATCGGGTGAAGGATTCTTCTACAATAAAGAGTATTTTACGCAAAAAGGTTGGAAAGCGCCTTCAACAATGGCTGAGCTGGATAATATGCTCGCTGAGATCAAGGCTGATGGCAAGGTGCCACTTGCTTCTGCTTCCAAAGCAGGCTGGGTTCCACTCATGTTAACGAACCATCTGTGGTCCCGTTACGCTGGACCTGATATTACGGCGAAGTTTGCTACAGGCGAAGCCAAGTGGACTGATCCAGGCGTTGTCGCAGGATTCGCGAAGCATAAGGAATGGGTGGATAAAGGTTACTTCAAAAAAGGCGAGCTTGGTTATGAATATGCTGAATATACAACTCAATTTACGAGCGGTGAAGCGATTCTGATGTATGACGGAACGTGGAAATCGTCTGTATTCAAGGAAGGACAGAGCGGGGAGTCGCTCATTGGCAAAGTTGGTTTCTTCAATATGCCTCCGGTAGAGAACGGTGTAGGAGATCAGACAGCCCTGATGCGTGACGTCAATAATGGATACGGTTTCTCTGCAGCGGCTGCGGATGACCCGCAGAAGTTGGCGGCTGTTAAAGCCTTTATCAAAAACTTCTACAACGAAGATATGCAAGTACGTGGGCTCGTAGAAGACGGTGTGTTACCAGCGATGAAACTGGATGAAAAAGTGCTGACTGACAGCATCACCGACGATTTAATGAAAGAAATCGTAGCTGTTCTGAATGCATCGCAGACTTCTTTCCCGGCGTTTGATGCACTCGTTCAAGCTGATGTTACGACAGAGATCGGCAACCTGCAAATTCAGAAGCTGGTTGGTGGACAGACTACGCCAGAGAAAATGGCCGAAGAATTGCAAAAGGTTCAGGAAGAGGCTAATGCTTCAGTAGAATAAGCGATCTATCAAGCAAAGAAACGTACCTGCTAACACCATGCTGGTTTACCCCGGTTGGAACACTGCCGGGGTAAAACCCTTGGTCCTATCTAAAGAATTACACTGCTGAGGAATCTGCTCTATATATGAGCATAAGAAGTTGAAGTCACTGAAGGAGGTAGATCATGAATACTTCACTCCGCAGCCCGCTGATCTATACGTTGTTTGTGTTGCCGGCACTGATCTTGTTTATCATGTTTTTCCTGTATCCTATCGGCAGTTCACTCTATTACAGTCTGACCAGTTGGAACGGTGTATCCGCAGAGCCGCGTTTTGTGGGACTGTCCAACTATGCAAAAGCATTGACAGATGAACGTTTTTGGATTTCAACTCGCAATAACGGTTTCTTTATCGCATTTTCTGTTTTGATCCAGGTGCCTCTCATTGTGCTGTTTTCCTTGCTCATTGCGAATGTAAAGAAATTGAAGGGATTGTACAAAACAGCCGTCTTTTTGCCGTCCATTATGTCAACGGCAGTCATCGGTATTCTGTGGGGATTCATCTATGAGCCTAACATCGGCCTGTTGAATCAGTTACTTGAAGCCGTAGGTATTTCGCCGGTCTATTGGCTATCCGATAATCGGTTCGCAATGATATCCATTCTCGTAACCAATGCTTGGCAGTGGACGGGATTCTATATTGTCATGGTTTTGGCGGCCATTCTGGCTATTCCCAAGGATCTGGATGAAGCGGCAGCCATCGATGGAGCAACTGCCGTACAAAGAGCATTCAAAATTACATTGCCACTTATCAGACCTATCATTTCCGTCGTCATCATGTTATCCATTGCCGGGGCCATGAAAGCAGCTGACATTGTTCTGGTTATGACCAAAGGTGGACCCGCAGGCTCTACCGAAGTGCTTGCCACGTATATGATCAAATACGCGATTACCAATTTTAAATACGGTTATGGCAATACGATTGCGGTTCTGATCTTTGCTCTGACGCTTGTGCTCACCGCGGTATATCAGTTGCTGGTGGCGAGACGCAACGAAAGGGTGGAATATTGATGGTAAAGAACATAAAAGGCAGTATACCTCATGTTTTGTTGATGTTGTATCTACTTGCGATTCTGTTTCCCTTTTTATTCGTAATCTTTTCTTCATTCAAGCAGGATAACAACGAAATTGCACTGAATCCGTTCGGTCTGCCCTCCACTTGGGTGTTTAATAACTACGTAGAGGCTTGGGTAAATGCCAAGATTGGTACGTATTTCTGGAACAGTATGTACATTTCGGTCTTGTCCTCAGTCGGAACGATTGTGCTTGGTGCCATGTTTGCTTTTGCTATAACGCGGATGAGACACCGCAAATGGAGCATGTTACTGTACAGTCTCATTCTGGCGGGCATGCTGATTCCAAACAATGCGCTCATGCTGCCGATTTATTTGCTTGTCCGCAAGCTCGGCATTTTGGATACTCATTTGGCGCTGATCATTCCTTATGTTGCGAATGCAATTCCGTTCACGATTATTATTTTGGCTGCTTTTATGCGGTCGCTCCCTGGAGAAATTGAGGAAGCCGCGGTTATGGATGGGTTGAGGGCTCCGGGTATCTTTGCTAGAATAGTGATACCCCTTACAGTTCCAGCCATTGTTACGGTGTTTATCGTGAATTTCCTCGGCAACTGGAACGAATTTTTACTCGCCAACTATTTCTTATCCACCGATAAACTGCGTACACTGCCTGTCGGCATGGTCCAGTTTCGTGATCAGTATCAAATGAACTATGCCCAGATGTCAGCAGGCATTGTATACAGTGTTGTACCGGTTGTTGTAATCTACGCCATATTGCAGGAGAAAATCATTGAAGGCGTAACGGCAGGTAGTGTTAAAGGTTAATTAACGATGCGTTATATAGGGAGAACGGGAAATGAACTTGCGGATGAAGCTGGCCATGGCCTTTCTGTTGCTCATCATTGTACCGATGTGCACGCTTGGAATCGGCATGTTCTTGGTCACATCACATACGATTGAGAAAAAATACAATCAGCAGTCTGAATATGCACTCCAGGCGATTAGCTATAATATCGAGAATGTTTTTCAGCAGATCAACAATGTCACGGACAATGGCATTGCCACTTCGGTATTCCAGATGGCTTTGAACGCCAAAGATCCGAGCAAACAGGATCTTGGAATCGGTAATCAATTGTCGCTGAATGCCAGCCAGCGTAATTTCCGTTCCCTTTTATACAACTACCCGTTCATTAGTTATGCCTTCTTGTATGATTTGCGTCCGCGTTCGTCTCAGGATAACCAGATAGTTTCTATATTTACGAAAGAAAATTTTCAAGCTCTTCCTTTTCAACAATTTAAAGTTCATCCAATATTCAAAGAAATCCAGGAACTCAACGGCGTGCCCAAATGGCTGGCCCCTCTGGAATATCCTGAACTGACGGGCGTAGAGCCTGTCTTTACTCAGATTCGGTTAGTCAAGGAACTCAGTTATTTTCAGAATATTGGGGTCCTTGTCGTTCAGATTAAAAAAGGGGAGATGGACCGCATCTTCCGCCATTTGCAAGTAAGTGATCCTGCACAGGAAACTTCGTTCCTACTGATCAACGAAGAGGGTCTGATCGTATACGATCCTTCCGGACGTTACAGCGGAGAGAAGATGGAAAATCTGGGTGTGCGATCTGGAATTTACGGACCGGGGTTCAGCAGCACCAGAGCAGTGTTCGATGGCAGTGAAAGCATCATTTCACAATATCATCTGAAAAACTATAACTGGAGCCTGGTCAGTGTCGCTTCATGGGAAGCATTATCGGCAGAGACGAATGTGTTCGCAGGCTGGTCGATTATTATCATTCTGCTGTGTCTGCTTGCTGCGATGGTTTTCAATGTGTTCTTCATGAACCGGATTACCGGCAATATTGCGGTACTCGTGCGATTCATGAGGCGTGTAGATGACGGGGATTTTAATGCCCGAGTCGAAGGAAGTGGCTTTGACGAGATGCAATTACTCGCCCAAGGGTTCAATGAATTGCTGGATCGGATCGGAGGTCTGTTCCGACGTGTGCGTGCTGAGCAGGAACAGAAGGCCAAGGCAGAACTGCGCGTGCTTCAAGCCCAGATCAAACCTCATTTTCTATTTAATACGCTGGAATCCATTAACGGACTAGCCATGAGGGGAGAAGGGCGTAAAGTAAGTGAAATGGTGACACGTCTTGGCAATATGCTGCGCATCAGTATTCAGGATCAGGAGGAGATTTCGCTCGGTGAGGAGTTAAGGCACTTGCAGAGTTATCTTGAGATCCAGCATTACAGGTTCAGTGATTTGTTTCGGTATGAGATCGATATTCCATCTCATCTGTACACCTCATCTATGCTCAAACTTACCCTCCAACCTCTTGTGGAAAATAGTATTCAGCACGGGTTCGAGGGAATTGAATATCAGGGTGTACTTCGGATCAGTGCATTTGTGGAACGGAATAACCTGGTGCTGCGAGTTGAGGATAATGGGATCGGTATTCCCCAGGAAATGTTGGCCCGATTCGAATATATGGCAGAAGACCCACCTGAATACATTATGGCTGAGGGAACGAAGCCACTGTCTTCAATGGCAGAGCGTCGAGGGCTGGGTTTAAGAAGTGTTGCAGATCGGATAAGGATTCAATATGGGGCCGGATACGGGGTGTTTATATGTTCATCAACGGGACATGGCACCATCATTCAATGTATTATTCCACAATATGAGCAGGGGGAAGATGAATGAATCTAACCGCGTTGCTGGTTGACGATGAGCTGCCGATTTTGGAGAATTTGAGTTTTATTTTGCCATGGGAAGACATGGGCATTGAAATTGTGGGTACGGCTAGAAGTGGGTCAGAAGCACTGGACAAAGTTGCAGAATGCCACCCTGACATCATGTTATGTGATATTCGTATGCCCTCCATGGATGGTCTGGAACTGATTCGAATATTACGGGAACAAGGTGAAACTTGTGAGATTATTTTGCTGACAGGATATCAGCAGTTCGAGTATGCCCGTACGGCCATCCGTTACAATGTCCATGAATACATATGCAAGCCAATCGATTACCTGGATCTGGAACATAAATTGCGTGAGCTTGCTAGTCAGATTCAGAAGAAACGGTTGGAAGTGGAGGCTGAACGTCACCGCAAATCTGAGATGGAAGTATGGGTAAAGCACAAACATATCATTGACCTGATGCGAAAAGAGGAAGATTCGTTATTTTCTTTTCCTCCTTCTTCCCCTGAACAACATGCATCCTCGTTACGGTATATCCTGCTACTTATCGATGTTTCGGGGTATTTTAAGCATTCGATCGGATGGTCTGGGACCCGGCACCAAAGCTGGCATGGAATGATCCGTTCTAGGCTTAGGGAAATTACAGACCGGATCTGTGAAGGAACTCTGCTGATTTCGGCCCGTAAGGGAGAATGGTGTATGTTGGTGGAGGCATCAGATGAATGGAGACTGCGGGTAGATGCATTGGCTCAACAGGTTCAGATGGAATTAGATACGACATTTGAGCCCGGTTCAGGTATGAAGACAAGGGTCATTCAGGATGTTATGCCTGTGAAACTGGATGATCAGATGGCTGAGCGATACCGGCACTGTCAGCGTTTGCTGATCATGAATGATTCTAATCAGCGCAGCGATGAGTTGGGAAAAGATTCTGCTGATTACTTAATAGAGTCATCTAAAGAACCTTCCAGAAGAGCAACGATGTGGATTACAAAAGAGGATTTGGACTTGATCACTCGCTGGATCAGACAGGGAAATAAACAGGGATTGATTGACCTGCTCGTTATGCTGAAACATCGGATGAGCGAGCATAAGAGTGCGCTGGATGGCGTAGCCGAAAACAGCCTGCGTTTTCTGCTTGTACATATGCTTCGTGAATTGCGCGAAGTACATGTCATGGCTGAACAAGACGAAATGCATTTCTGGAGTGCATTGCATTCAGCAACCTCCATCAAGGAATTAATCGAATTGGCTGAGGCACTTGCTTATGTTTGTCATGATAAGAAAAGCGTACCTCGCCCTTCTGTTTCTGAGCTGATCAGTTCTGCGTGCGAGTATATGAACGCCAGACTGGAATGTGATCTGGGTATTGATGAGGTAGCTGATTGGCTGGGCATCAGTCCGGGTTACTTTTGTCAGCTTTTCAAAAACCAGATGGGCGTAACCTTTGTTGAATATATGACCCATAAGCGGATGGAGAGCGCAGCCTTATTATTAAGTACAACGGAATGGAGTATTACAGCCATTGGAGAAGCAACGGGGTATAAGGAGCGGCGATATTTCTCCAAAGTGTTCCATAAACATTTTCACATGAAACCATCAGAATTCAGGTCAAACCAAAGAGCAGGTTCATAATGGGGAGGAAAGCATGCGTATGAATTCGATCGATCAGCTTTCGTTGGAACAGCGGGTAGGACAGATGTTTATGTGTGGATTCCATGGACAGCATGCGGATGAACAGGTCAATCGACTGATCCGTGATTATCATGTCGGAGGCGTCATTTATTTCAGACGGAATGTTGAAAGTGTAGACCAAATCAATCGACTGTCTGCCGACTTGCAAGCAATTGCCGCTGAAGCCGGGGATTTACCTCTGATGATCTCCGTGGATCAGGAGGGCGGGATGGTGGCCCGGATTGATAAAGAGGGAGTGACCCAGGTACCTGGAAACATGGCGCTTGGAGCAACGGGTAATCCGGACTATACCCTTGAATGCGCACAGATTCTAGGTCAAGAGTTAAAAAGCATCGGTATCGATATGAACCTCGCCCCAGTATTGGATGTGAATAATAACGTTCTTAACCCGGTCATCGGTGTGCGCTCCTATGGCGAGAATGCGGAGAGCGTAGCTTCTCACGGTGCAGCAGCCATCAAAGGATATCAATCCCGAGGCGTTGCTGCAACAGCCAAACATTTTCCCGGACATGGAGATACAGCGGTGGATTCACATCTCGGTATGGTCACTGTACCTCATGAACGTAACAGGCTGGATCAGGTGGAACTTCTGCCGTTTCATCGCGCTATTGAGGCCGGAGTGGATGCCATCATGACTGCTCACGTCATCTTCCCGGCGATTGAACCGGAGCCGATTCCAGCTACATTGTCCCGTAAAGTGTTGACGGGGCTGTTACGCGAGGAAATGGGCTTTGACGGCATTATTATTACAGACTGTCTGGAAATGCATGCGATATCCAAGCCATATGGTGTGGCCGAAGCAGCCATTCGTGCTGTGGAGGCAGGTGCTGATCTAATTCTGGTCAGTCACACACTGCAAGATCAAATCTCTGCTGTGGAAGCTGTTGTGGAAGCCGTTCGTACTGGACGAGTGGATGAAGCCACCATTAACCAGGCATTGGAACGTATTATTTCATGGAAGGCAGCGCGTTGTGGTCAGTGGGAGCATACGTTTGTCTCCATGGAAAAGGATGATGCTGTATCGGATGGATCTGATGAGGATGGGATCATGTTCTCAACAAAAGAGAAAGATGAATCATCAAGATCGTTGGCCTCCATCGAATCCACGTTGGATGAGATTGCCTCCAATAGCATTACTGTGGTTCAGAATGATGGGTTGCTTCCCTTAGACCCTGAGAAGAATGTCTATGTCATCTGGCCTGAAGTTGTGCAACGGACAGAAGTGGATGAACCATGGTCTCACACAGATTCACTTGGCGTGGCGTTATCGCAGCTTAGAGCCGGAGTTCGGGAGCACAAAATAACGACACAGCCGTCTTATGATGAAGCGGACGAGATACTGAAGAATGTGACGGAGGAAGATCAAATCATCGTATGTACTTACACTTCCGCAGGCCATCTTCCGAAAGGGCAACATCATTTGGTTCAAAAACTTAGTGAAAAGTACTCCCTGATTGTAGTTGCTCTGCGTAATCCATATGATCTATTGGAGATTCCGACGCCGGGAAGTTATATATGTACGTACGAGAACACTCCTGCAGTGGTTCGTGCTTTGTCTCTCGTCTTAACAGGTGAATTGCAGCCAACAGGACGCTTGCCTGTCAGTTTGCGTTAGCAAATTCTAAATCTCTAAATCTCTCTGTGGCATGGTGCTTATTCAACCATGTCTTGGAGGGATTTTTTTATTGTGATTTGCGGCAGATTTTAATACAGATTGCACTCCAAGTCGAACGTGTAATAGATAACTATTTTCATAGTATTTTCGCTCTATTAAATGTTTACAATTCTTATCAAATATTTTTAGCAACTTTTCCCGGTAGTAAGCGTCTAATAGTATGACTTTTTGAGGGGGATATTTATAAAATGGGAGCAGAAGGAGCCAAAGACAAAGAATGAATTTGAAGAAGAAATTATCCATACTTACCGCTTTAGCTGTATTCCAAGCGTTTGCAGCGATTCCAGCGAATGCACTAGCAGCCGATCAAAGTGATACAACAACAACAAATACAGCCAATGTTAAATCCGTGGAGGTTGTGAAGAAAGAACAAACGATCGCGGAATCGGATGTAAAGTCCGGGTCAGATTCAAAACAGTCTGATAATAATGCAGTCGAAGGAACAAACCCGGTAACAGATGAACCTACAGGTACAGATGTTACTCCGGTTGACCCTAATACAGACCCTGCTGATGAAGAGGATGCAGGCGAGGAAACAACAGTTCCAACGGCTCCAGTTGAAGTTGAGCAACCATCTACAAGCGGTCAATCTATAGCCGGAAGTAAGGGCGGAGATCTGACACTTTATATGAACAGCAACAAAATGGTGCAAGACGGCAAAACATATCTTGCCGGACAGCCGATGGCTGTTAAAAATGGAGTATCTTATGTAGCGATCCGCGCACTGGTTGATCGGGTTGGTTATGAAGTGAAATATGACAATACAACCAAAGAAACCATTATTATTAGCGGCGAAGATGAACTTCGCTTCAAAACGAATAGTAGCGTTTACACCGTTAACGGTGAATCGAGAACGATGAAAGGCCCTGCCTATCAACAAAAAAATACGTTCATGGTGCCACTGACGTCGATTACTCAGGCACTTAACATTACTTATAAAGTTAATCAGTCTGCCAAGACTGTTATACTGAACCTGAATTCCAAACCGGTAGCCAGCTTCACGGTACAAAAAGAGATTTTTGCAGGAGACACGGTAACATACAACACTAAATCGAGCTCTCCCAAGGGACTGGACATCGTGGATGAGCGTTGGACTGGCCGTCAGGATTCGTTTGACCAACCAGGTACATATACGGTAACGTATGCTGTCCAGGATTCGAGCGGACAATGGAGTGCCCCGTACGCTGTAAAGATTCAGGTACAAAAACTAAATCTTCCTCCTGTAGCGATGTTTACGACAGACAAGGAAGAGTACAAAATGGGTGAAAAGATCACGTACATTGATCAAAGCACCGATGATGAAAATGCCATTGTGAAAACTGAATGGGAAAACAATGCTCTGGCATTCTTTGTTCCTGGACCTAAGAGTGTAACAATTACCGTTACGGACAAACATGGTGCTAGTAACAGCTATACCAAGACGGTTAACATCACAGGTGAAACGCTGTACACCATGTCTGATTTTAATCAGTTGTTTACACCAGTAGGTGAGAAGTTCAGCTTCGATGGTAGTGGGGTACCATCGATGGAGAAAATACCTTTCACTTATTACGACGAGCCAAGTTTGCTGATTCGTAGTAACAGCCCGGAAACCGTTAATACAGAAGGTATTGTTTATAAGGAATCTTCCTTTGGACAAACACGTTTCATGATTCACCATGTAAACAACACAGGTAAAAGCGTGAAAATGTATGTTGTTGCGACAAACAACAATGCGTATACAGCATCCATTGAACAGCAAAACATGGGTTTTGCAGGTCCATCACCAATAGCAACTGCGGCAGGTAAACTGTCCATTGATCGCTGGTTCAAGTCCATACAGAACGGTACAGGACAAAAGAAAGTGTACATCCAGCCTGGAGAGAGCAAGCTAATTCTGACCGATTTGAGTGTTCTTCCTATGAAACAGGGTCAAGTCATCTCCTTGTACTCGGATGTCTTCAGCGATTATGAACTGGATTACAACGTTATCATGATTGAAGAAAGCAAAGATCCGATGGCTGTATGGTCCACACTGCCTGTTCTGGATCGTGACGGTGTGCATAACCGGGGAACATACCCGAATGCAACCCGTATCATTACGTATGACCAAGAAGTAGGTTCGAAGCCTGCTCGTTTGCCGCTGGGGGATAATGCAAGTGACCCGAATTTGGTCGGGACAGATCCAATGGCGTACACAGATGCTTCCAACGCGGGTAACTTTGGCGTGCTGTACAAAATCACACTGAACAATGTGGCTCCACGCACATTGATCTCGTTCAACCCACGTGGTGGTAAATACTCGGGTGTAGCGCTCGTTAATGGAGAACTTGTTCAGATTTCGAACGGCAAATCCGTAAGCGCACCAAATGAACAAAGTGTACTCTATCGTACAGGTTCCTATGGTCAAAGTGTAACGATTCTGTTCTCCGCAGCACCGGGAAGTAATTTGCCGGTTAACCTGCTGTTCACACCTCTTCCGACAGAGAAGTAATTGTTTCACCTTTCACCAGGAACGGACGGTTTGGAGTGAAAGCTTATATGCTATAAATCCTGTCACCCCAAAAGTCGCCCGAAGGATTAAACATCTGAACCGTCAGAAAAGGACTCCATGTTCATGGGGTCCTTTTTAATTGTGACTGAAGCAGCGGCGGGCTCAGGTTCGTTCGTTGACTATGAACTTCATTTAAGGCATTATTAGTAGTATATAAATCAAGCATAAGTATCAGCATTTGCATAATTTGATTCCATAGGCTCACGGGTACAATACCTAGACGAATCAAACCATTTCGAACTAAGTATTGCTGAAAGGAATTCGCTCTTTGGATTTATGCAGAATGCTCGAATGACAGGAGGTGCATTAGATCATGCTGTCGACAGAACAGATTATTACTACCATGTCCTCGCAGGGGCTCCGCATTACGGATCAGCGGAAGACACTGGCCCGGTTATTTGCTGAATCCCCTGGGTATTTGACACCCAAGGACGTCTATGAATATATGGGTAAGACTTACAGCGGACTGAGTTTTGACACGGTGTACCGGAATTTGCGTGTCATGCAAGAATTGGGTGTGCTGGAGCAGGTCATCTTTGAAGATGGGGTGAAGTTCAGAGCACATTGCAGCGAGGATCACCATCACCATCATATGATTTGTCTGAAATGCCAGAAGACATATCCGATCGTTTTTTGCCCAATGCAGCTTGCAGATGCGCCTGAGCAATTCCAAGTTGTCGATCATAAATTTGAAGTTTTCGGTTACTGTAAGGACTGTGCCGAACATGTGCCAGCCAAAGTGTCATCCGGACATCAGCACACTCACGGGAAGCACTGACGATGAAGTTATCTCGCAGACTGGTTCAGGCTCCCATTCGGGTGTATCGCAGCTATATCTCTCCATTGAAGCCGCCAACGTGTCGTTTCTATCCTACTTGCTCGGCTTACGCGATGGAGGCGATTGAGGTGCACGGTGCGTTCAAAGGATCGCTGCTTGCGGCAAAACGTATTGCGAAATGCCATCCGTTTCATCCAGGCGGAGTGGATCTGGTACCACCGAAGGCTGAAAAGTCTGTCATGGTATCCGATTAACGATCTAATGGTCGTTTTTTGCCGGTTTGAGTTGATTTAAGATTGCTGTCCACTTGACAAAGGAGGCAGTATTTCAGTATATTTTTGGTATAATGATTTCCAGTGAAGGGATAAGTACAGACACACCGCCAGTGCAGAGAGCCGGATGAGCTGAGAACCGGTCTGGGAGGAGGATGGAATATGGTCCCGGAGGAACCTCTTTCGAGCGTGCAGACGTTGATTAGAACGGCTGTCGTAAGGCTGAGGCGTGATCCAGCGTTAATGGGCGGTCGAAGGACCGGCAGAGCCTGTGGTTTGTGAAAAGCACGGGGAATTTGGGTGGTAACACGTGAGAGCAACTCTCGTCCCATACAGGGACGGGAGTTTTTTGTGTTCTTTTTTAGACAAATGCAATGAAAAAGCACGACTATATGAAGGAGGAGAAGTCATCTATGGCTGATCAAAAAACATTTTATCTGACAACACCGATTTATTATCCGAGTGACAAACTGCATATCGGGCATGCGTACACGACCGTGGCGGGTGATGCCATGGTTCGTTACAAACGTCTGCGTGGTTATGCTGTTCGTTATTTAACAGGAACCGATGAACACGGACAGAAGATTGAACGCAAGGCACAGGAGAAAGGACAGTCACCGCAGGCTTTTGTAGACGACATCGTGGTTGGCATCAAGGAACTGTGGAACAAACTGGACATTTCCAATGACGACTTCATTCGTACGACGGAAGAGCGCCACAAAACAGTGGTTCAGGATATCTTTGACCGTTTGTTGAAACAAGGGGATATCTACAAGGGTGAGTACGAAGGCTGGTACAGTATCCCGGATGAGACCTATTACACGGAAACCCAGCTGGTTGATGTGGAGAAGAATGACAAAGGCGAGATTATCTCGGCTAAAAGTCCGGATAGCGGGCATCCGGTGGAGCTGGTAAAAGAAGAATCCTACTTCTTCCGGATGAGTAAGTATGCTGATCGTTTGCTGAAATATTACGAAGAGAATCCGGGTTTTATTCAACCGGAGTCCCGCAAAAATGAAATGATCAACAACTTCATCAAGCCAGGTCTGGAAGATTTGGCCGTATCTCGGACTACTTTCGAATGGGGCGTCAAAGTTAAAGGCGATCCGAAACACGTTGTATACGTATGGATTGATGCGTTGTCTAACTATATTACAGCTCTGGGCTATGGATCATCCGACGAATCGCTTTACAACAAATTCTGGCCTGCGGACGTGCATCTGGTAGGGAAAGAAATTGTTCGATTCCATACGATTTACTGGCCGATTATGCTGATGGCGTTGGACCTACCTTTACCGAAGAAAGTATTCGCTCACGGTTGGCTGTTGATGAAAGACGGCAAAATGTCCAAATCAAAGGGTAATGTCGTTGACCCGGTAACCTTGATTGACCGATATGGTCTGGATGCACTGCGTTATTACCTGCTCCGTGAAGTTCCATTTGGTTCAGATGGTACATTTACTCCAGAAAGCTTTGTAGAACGTGTGAACTCCGACCTGGCAAATGACCTTGGAAACCTGTTGAACCGTACGGTAGCCATGGTGGACAAATATTTCGAAGGCAAAGCCCCTGAGTTTACTTCTGGTGTGACCGAATTTGATGCATCTCTTGAAGAAGCGGGTCTTGCTGCCGTGGAGAAAGTGGAGCAGGCAATGGAAAATCTGCAATTTTCCGTAGCGTTGACAGCGATCAGTCAGTTTGTTAGCCGCAGTAACAAATACATTGACGAGACTCAGCCTTGGGCTCTGGCTCGTGATGAAGCGAAACGCAACGAACTGGCATCGGTAATGTCGCATCTGATTGAAAGCTTGCGGATTGCTTCCATCCTCTTGCAACCGTTCCTAACACGTGCTCCGCGCAAAATCTGGGAACAACTCGGCATTCAGGAAGGTGAACTGACGACTTGGGATTCAGCGAAGCAATGGGGCGTTATTCCGGCTGGCAACGCTTTGCAGAAGGGTGATCCGATCTTCCCACGTCTGGACTCTGAACAGGAGATTGCTTATATTGCTGAAGCGATGACTGGAGGCAAAAAAGCTGAAGCGCAGCCTGAGGCAGCTCAAGCTGATGCTGGAGGCTCTTCTGAAGCCGCTCAACCCGTCTCAGCACCAGAAGGCAAAGAAGAGATCGGTATTGATGATTTCGCCAAAGTGGAATTGCGTGTCGCTCAAGTTATTGCCTGTGAACCGGTCAAGAAAGCCGATAAATTGCTGAAGTTGCAGCTGGATCTGGGCTATGAGCAACGTCAGGTTGTATCGGGAATCGCGAAGTTTTATTCACCTGAAGATATGGTTGGACGCAAAGTCATCTGTGTTACGAACCTCAAGCCTGTGAAATTGCGCGGTGAACTGTCCCAGGGCATGATCCTGGCAGCATCCCATGGCGACCAGCTTACACTGGCAACGGTACCGGATAATATGCCTAATGGCGCACAAGTGAAATAGGACTTTGACCGTGTAACCAAGGATTTGATTTATATAGTTGTAATAGAAGGTGGCTCGATGAGAATCGGGTCACTTTTTATTTTGGGATGAAATCGGATCTGATGCGAAGAAAACAAGCATATACTGTTATGAACTCCGTGCTCAAGGAAAGAATGAATAGGACAGAGCGGCTTGACAAGTTCGAGCAGGTTACCTATAATTCTTTCAGTAATGTTTACGATTAAGAGATGCGGAGTGAATACTAGTGAAACTTTATAATGGAAGAAATCTAGACCAGGTAAACCAGACTCTAGCGACAGGTAGAAGAAGGCATATTAAATTGTTGCTAAGCGGTCTGCTTGTTCTTAGTTTACTCATATTGTCGGCATGCGGTCAGAATAATTCGGAGAGTGCCAAGCTGGTGGAAGGCAAAGTGAATGTGATTACGAGCTTCTATCCTGTCTATGCGTTTACTTCGACAATTGGTGGGGAAGATGCAAATGTCATTAATTTGCTGCCAACAGGTGTTGAACCACATGACTGGACGCCGAAGAGTCAAGATATTGTGAATACATCCAAAGCGCAGTTGTTTCTATACAATGGTGCAGGTCTGGAAGGATGGGTACCCAACTTCCTGAAGTCACTGAATAGCGATACCAAGGTGAAGTCAGTTGCAGTAAGTGAAGGGGTTACTCTATTGACTGCTGAAGGTGATGATGGACACGGTCATGGTGAAGAACAGGTGGATGAACATAGCGACGAACATGCAGATGAAGCTAACGCAGAGGACATTGCGAACCATCATGTGGACCCTCATACGTGGGTAAGTCCAAAATCGGCAATGGTAATGGCTGAGAATATTAAAAACAGCCTGGTTGAAGTAGACCCTGCACATAAAGAAGGATATGAACAACGCTACGAAGAGCTGCGGACCAAGCTGGAAACGTTGGATCAGCACTTTACGGATGAATTGTCCAACGTACCCAATAAGGAAATTGTCGTATCACACCAAGCCTTTGGGTATCTTGCACGTGATTATGGGTTGACCCAGCATGCTATTATGGGACTTTCTCCAGATGCGGAACCCACAGGTCAAGATATTGTGAAGTTGGCCAAGTTGGTGAAGGATGAAGGGATTAAATACATTTTCTTCGAAGAGCTGGTATCTGATAAACTGGCGAAAACCCTCGCCAATGAAGCGGGTGTAGAGACAATGGTCCTGAATCCGGTAGAAGGTTTAACCAAAGAACAGGCTACCAACGGGGATGATTATTTCACCCTGATGGAGAAAAATTTGCAAAATCTGCTGATCGCATTAAAATAAGATAGACTGAAGGATTCGTTTGCAATCCTTATATATAATGAAGGGCGGCTTTGCCATGCAGCAAATCATGCCATTGTGTCATGATCCAATTATAGAGATCGATAAATTATCATTTTCCTACGGCGACCAGAGAGTGATCGAAAATCTCGATTTTATGGTCCAGGAAAGGGATTTTGTCGGTATTATCGGTTCAAACGGGGCGGGCAAAACGACATTGCTGCGAATGCTGGTTGGACTCTTGCCTCCAGCTGAGGGAGATATCAAGCTATTCGGACAGTCGATCCGCCGATTCAAGGATTGGGAACGGATTGGATATGTTCCGCAGAAGAATGCATTTAACCCATTGTTCCCTGCAACGGTACGGGAAGTCGTGATGTCTGGATTGTACAACAACAAGAATATGTTCCGCCGAATGTCCCGTAAATGTCAGCAGCAGTGCACAGATGCTATGCAAGTGATGCGGATTGAGGATTTGGCGAACAAACGGATCGGACAACTGTCCGGTGGACAGCAACAGCGTGTGTTTTTGGCACGGGCGCTTATTAATCATCCTGATCTGCTGATTCTGGATGAACCGACGGTAGGTATCGATGCCGAATCCCAGGCCAGCTTTTTTGAACTCATTACCCATATGCATGAACATCACCGGATGACATTCCTGATGGTTTCACATGATATGGACCGGATGGAGAGTTATCTCGGTTCCAAAGCTGCGGTGACGAACGGAAAAATTCATTTCCATGTCCGTCATTCCCATGAGGTGGAAGATTGTGCCGAGACTAATTTGCAGCATACCACCACCCAGGTACGTTAGAAGCGAGTGCAACCAGATTAGAGCAAGGCCGAAGGAGTCGTGTGTGTTTTGGAAATTTTAATGAGTGATTTTTTTCAGCGGGCGCTGGCGGGGGGATTGCTGATCGGCATCACCGCTCCGTTGATCGGATTGTTTTTGGTGCTGCGCCGTTTATCCATGATCGGGGATACCCTGTCTCATGTTACTATTGCCGGGGTTGCACTCGGATTCCTGATTGAAGTGTATCCGATTGCGGTGGGGCTTATTTTCGCCGTGCTCGCATCATTTGCAATAGAGAAACTGCGTAAGGCGTACAAGAGTTACGCCGAGTTATCGATCGCGATCATCATGTCCGGTGGAGTAGCGCTGGCTTCGTTGTTCTTCACGCTGGGCAAAGGTTATAATACAGATGTTATGAGTTACCTGTTCGGCAGTATTTATACACTGGACTCCACGGATTTGAAGCTGGTTGGTGTGGTAACGTTGATCGTGGTCGTCGTTGTAGCACTGTTACATAAGGAGTTTTTCCTACTCAGCTTTGAAGAGGATGCCGCAGCGGTTACCGGATTGCCTGTGAAATTGCTTAACATGCTGATTACGGTGATGACAGCCCTTGTCATTAGTACGGCGATCAAAATCGTGGGCGCATTGCTGGTATCGGCATTGCTTACCATTCCGGTAGCTGTAAGCTTGCTGATGGCACGAAGTTTCAAATCGGCGATTATATTATCCGTGGTCATTGGCGAAATTGCCGTGGTCATTGGACTGGTTGTGGCCGGGATCTGGAACCTTGCACCAGGAGCAACAATTGTACTTTTGCTTATCATGATGCTGATTCTTACGATGATTGGAAAAAAAGGGTTCCGAGCCTGAGTCTGAACGTGAGCAAGTGAGCCCCCAGGGAAGGGAGATATCCGCTTCATGCCTGATGTTAATGTGTGGCTGGCTTTTGTAGCAGGATTAGCTTCGTTTATATCGCCATGCTGTCTTCCGCTGTATCCATCGTATCTTTCCTATATTACGGGGATGACGGTACAACGGTTGAAGGATGAGCGCAATCAGCGTGAAGTTCGCTTCAAGACATTGACTCATACGCTGGCGTTTATTTTGGGCTTCTCGGCTGTGTTTTATTCGCTCGGACTGGGAGCCGGATTGTTTGGCCAATTTTTCAATGATAACCGTGATCTCATTCGTCAATTATCCGCGATCTTGATTATGTTAATGGGTTTATTTTTGCTTGGTTTGTTCAAACCTCAGTTTCTGATGAAAGAGCGTAAGATGGACATGAAATGGAAACCAGCGGGTTACTTGGGCTCCTTTATTTTTGGTATTGGTTTTTCGGCAGGTTGGTCGCCTTGTATTGGACCAATTTTGACTGCCATCATCGCGATGGCTGCGAGCGAACCAACAACCTGGTTGGCTTTGATTACGGGATACACAGCTGGATTTGCGTTACCGTTCTTCATTCTGGCTTTTTTCATCGGTTCTACACGATGGATCTTGCGTTATTCCAATATCATGATGAAAGCCGGGGGCGCATTAATGTTGTTCCTCGGGGTGCTGTTATTTACGGATCAGATGACGAAAATTACGATCTGGCTACAGCAAATTACACCAGACTGGATGATTATCTAGCGCAGCAACGAGGGTGTTTGTTTTACTCGAAGGTTATTTTAAATAAGAACAAAGCAGGCTACATGGAAACCAGAACGATTCTGGACTCATGTAACCTGCTTTTTTAATCAATAGCTCTTAATAAAAGTGTCTGGTCAACGCTTAGGTGAAGTAATCAATATTGGCCAGTGGGAAATGCTCAAAAATGCGCTCGGTAATAAACTCGCGCAAGGCATCCTGCTGATCATCCTTATACACATATTTGTACTGGCCCCAGCGGCCCCATTTCATTTTCCGCTTTTCGATATCCATCTCCAGCTTGGTTTTGGGGTATCGCTTCTCAATGGTGGCTTTTGCCGTTTTGGTAAAACGGTGCTGGATCATCTCAAAGGTTAGATCCTTGGTCGCTTCTTCGGGAAGTGTATCGGCAAGTTTTTGTAAAAGCTCGCTATATCCTTCTTCCCATCCGTCGTACCACATAATTGGGGCAATAATGAATCCGAGCGGATATCCCGCATGAGCTATTTTACCTGCGGCTTCAATTCGCTCTTCAAACCGTGAGGTGGCTGGTTCAAAATTTTTGATTACATAATCGGAATTTACGCTAAATCGGATACGAGTGTGTCCGTTATGCTTGATGTTTAATAAAGGATCAACATGATGGTATTTGGTCACAAAGCGAAGTCGCCCGTGTTCCTCATCCGCCATAAAACGAATTAGGTCACCGAGATTTCCCGTTATATGCTCCAGACCTACGGGATCAGATGTACAGGCTGCTTCAAAACGGGTAAGTTCAGGTGCGCGCTCCTCAATGTATCCCTTGGCGGCCTGAATGATTTCTTCGGTGTTTACATAGACACGGACATAGGGCTTGGCCCCAAGAGTCGTTTGAAGATAACAATAATGACAGTGGCCCATACAGCCTGTTGAGATGGGAATGGCATATTCGGCCGAAGGCTTCGATTGGTCAAACTTGAGTGTTTTACGCACACCGACGACAAGGGTACGCTTCGCCATTCGGTACTTTTCCTGTTCCGTTTCACCAGGGAGATTGGTAATTCGATTATGGGATGTCGTCATCTGATATGGGATATCCCTAGAGGTAACCCATTCCATAATTCGTTTACCTTTCTCATATTCCAGCGCACCGGGTTCAAAATACACCAAATCGGGAATAAAGGGTTTAGTGCCTTTTGCTTTGCGAACGGGTGGATGCGCTACACTTGTACTCACGAAATCACTCCTTTCAATACGGAACCTTGCTTAGTTTGCCTCGTTTCGGGATAAGTCACCCTTGCCAATACTTGCGTAATGGTGAAGGAAATCGAGCCCTGAGGAGTGTTTTATGGACTGTAAATAGTGAATGAATTGTGCAGGACTTGCCAATGCGTATTGATAACATGTATCATTATAAGATAGTGACCAGGCAAGAATATTGCCGGTCAGAGAGAAGAGAGGGAAGCAGATGCCAACGCCCAGTATGGAAGATTATTTGGAGCGTATATACAAATTAATTGATGAAAAGGGCTATGCTCGTGTGTCTGATATAGCTGAAGGTTTGGAAGTACATCCTTCATCGGTGACGAAGATGATCCAAAAGCTGGACAAAGACGAGTACCTGATCTATGAGAAGTACCGCGGGCTGGTGCTTACGCCAAAAGGCAAAAAGATGGGCAAACGGTTGATGGAGCGCCATCATCTGCTTGAACAATTTTTGACGACGATTGGTGTTCAGGAAGAAAATATTTACCAGGATGTTGAAGGGATAGAACACCATTTGAGTTGGGATTCCATTACCTGCATCGAATCTTTGGTTGAATATTTCCGCCAGGATGAGAATCGACTGCGTGATCTTAAAAGTATTCAGGATGTCATGAGCAATACAGAATCTTAAGGTTTTAAAGCCAGACTCACCTGAAAAATTACAATGAATATCCATTCAAAATCAGAGGATGCACCTGCCGCTAAAACGGTAGGAAGCGTCCTTTTGCTTTTTTTTGACCAAAATTTGGCGTTTATTCGCAACTTAACAATCATTAGGAGCGTCTATTAAACTAGCAGAATTTGCCGCGAATTTATAATTATTATGGAGGATTGCACTGATGAAGCTTCGTAAAGGATTGATCCTGCTGCTCATTTTTGTTCTGGGTTTACAAACATCAGGACTGACGGCGCAGGCAGCTAGTCAAAAGGAAATTGTTATTTATTTGGATGGTCAGCGTTTGGAGTCGGATGTATCACCTTACATTTTGCCCAAAGTAAATGTAACGATGGTCCCTCTGCGTGTTATTAGCGAAGGACTGGGTGCATCTGTACTTTGGTCACAGGCTACCCGCACAGTTACAATCAAGAAGTCCGATTCAGTCATTACGATGACAAGTGGACGCCAGCAGGCAACGGTGGATAGTACCGTGGTTGATCTTGATGCATCAGTAGAACTGAAACAAGGCCGCGTCATGGTACCGATTCGATTTGTCAGTGAGAACTTGGGAATCCAGGTCACCTGGAACCAGTCTGAGCAGACGATTAATCTGGCCACAGGCAATGCTCCCAATCCTACTCCAGTGACACCAGCAGAGCCTGGAGGCACGGGAACTACGCCAAATACGGATGAGATGCGAGGAGCCTGGATTTCGACTGTAAATGGAGACTGGCCTTCATCTAGTGCCAAAGGGAATGTAGAAAAACAAAAGTTGGAGTTCATTCAGCAGCTTGATACGTTGAAGGATATGGGGATCAATGCCGTATTTGTTCAAGTGCGAGCCAATGGGGATGCGATCTATCCATCAGGTCTTGTACCGTGGAATAGCGTGCTGACAGGTACACAGGGGAAAGATCCCGGGTATGATCCACTTGCATTTATGATCGAGGAAGCTCACAAGCGTGGTCTTGAGTTCCATGCTTGGTTCAACCCGTTCCGGGCTACTAACTCCGCAACGACAACCGGTCTTGCTGCCAATCATGTATCCAAGCTTCACCCGGACTGGATTGTTAACGCATCAGGCAAACTGTATATTAATCCAGGCATTCCGGAAGCGAGACAGCATATTATTGATTCCATCATGGAAGTGGTTAATCAGTATGATGTTGATGGCGTACATTTGGATGATTACTTCTATCCTTCCAATGTAACGTTTAATGATGATGCGGCTTTCAAAGCTTACAACACATTGAATACGAGTGACCGTGCAGAATGGCGCCGGGACAACATCAATGAATTCGTCAAGCAGCTCGGAGAGAGCATCCACAAGATGAAAGCTGGCGTTCAATATGGCATTAGCCCATTTGGCGTATGGCGTAACAAATCGGTTGATATGACAGGTTCTGACACAAAAGCCGGAGTAACCGCTTATGACAGCATGAATGCAGATGTGCGGACTTGGATCAAGCAGGAGTGGATTGACTATGTTGCACCCCAAGTGTACTGGAGCATGACACTAAGTGCAGCACGATATGACAAGGTGGTTGACTGGTGGGCCAATGAAGTGGCAAATACCGATGTGAAATTGTATATTGGTCACTCTCCTTATAAGCTGGGCACACCGGAAATCGGGTGGCAGACATCCCAGGAGATTATTGATCAGCTTATATATAATGAGAAATATGATACGGTGAAAGGGGATATTTTCTTCAGCTCACAGTACCTGACGAAAAATCCGCTCGGACTGATCGCCAAATTAAAAGCCTATTATGGACTGTAAAACATTTTAACGTAATATGACCAACCCCTGTTCTCATACAGTGGCAGTAGTAGCATGGACTGCCTGGAGAACGGGGGTTTTATTGTGTTGATTAATGGAGTATTTGAAGGTGGCGGCGTAAAGGGAATTTCGCTTGCCGGCGCCGTAAAGGGTGCAGAAGATCACGGTGTTGAATTCAATCGCGTAGCGGGCACGTCCTCGGGTTCCATCGTAGCTGCTTTGCTGGCGGCTGGCTATTCGGCGGAAGAGATGAAAGGCATTATCGAGAATACGCCGTTTGCTTCGTTACTGCGACGTTCCCCCATATTTGATACCAAGTGGATCGGACCCGCAGCGAGGCTATTTTTAAAGAAAGGGCTATATTCTGGGGAAGCGCTGGAATGCTGGATAGGGGATATGCTGAAAAAAAAGGGAGTTCGGACGTTTGCTGATCTGCCTCCAGGTAAGTTGCTAATCATTGCATCCGACATTTCCAACGGCACTATTTTGGTGCTTCCAGACGATATCAAACGATTCGGAATTGACCCTTCCAAACTGGAAGTAGCCAAGGCTGTACGTATGAGCTGCAGTATCCCCTATTTCTTCGACCCGGTTGCCATTCGCAGATCCCCGATCCTGTCCAAAGGATTACGTTTTGCGGACCAGTTTGTTTACATCGTCGATGGAGCATTGCTGAGCAATTTTCCGCTCTGGCTGTTTGATGGAGAGCGTACAGAACGTGGAGGAGATCTCATCCCTGTAGTCGGTTTTAAAATGGTTGGCAAAACCGAAGGAGAGCCAGCTAGAATCAGAGGACCTCTAAGTATGCTTCAGGCATTGGTTGAAACGATGCTAACTGCTCATGATGAGCGATATATCGAACAGGTTAATCGATTCCGTACTGTGAAAATTCCTACCCTTGGAATTAAACCGACAGAATTTCACCTTTCCGTACAGGACAGTACAGCATTATATCAATCTGGGGTCACCGCCGGGACTGAATTTTTCAGCGGATGGAATACCAAGATATATGGTGAGCAGCTGGACAAACAGAGACGAGAACTGAGAAAAAAACAAGCGGAAACACCACCGCTGACTCCTGTATAAAAATGAAAAAGCAATTCTCCGCATGTTTGGAGAATTGCTTTTCTGTGTGTTTCGCCGATATCAGCGCTTTAGTGATACTTAGGTACGTCTTCATCACTTTTACCCTTTTGACCCTGAATCACTTGGAAAGGATAATCCTTGCGTTTTTTGGAAGAACCGCTACTTTTTCGGGCACCAGACTGTGCATTAACTTTAGCCATGGTTTTAGCCGATGGTTTAATCTTCGGTGATGATGTCTTGCGTGCCCAACGGCGGGGCGGATATTTATAGAGCAGGAACACAACTCCGAACACGACGAGGGGGATGATAATTTGGGATAAACCTCCACTTCCCAGCCTAGTCAAGATTCCAATAGCAGCGAGTGCGATGAACGTCCAAAATATGATTGCCTGCTTCTTCATATCATTCACCCTTTCACAGGATCAAGTGTTGCAACAGGAACTTCCGACGTAGCCGATACGTTTGCGAGTTTGGCATCCAATTCACGCATACGGTTAAACGAAGCAATGGATACTTCTACCTGTTCATTCGTTGGCTCTTTGGTTGTCAACAATTGCAGCCACAGCCCCGGGTATCCGAGATAACGAAGTACAGGGATGTCACGTACCGAGTTGGTCATCTTCAACAATTCGAATGAAATACCGAGTACTACTGGCAACAACAGCAACCGCTGACCCATACGTTCCCAAAGGTTATCGTATGTGAAGAGCGAGTACAAAAATATGCCGATAATGACAGTCAACATAATAAAACTGCTTCCGCAACGATAATGCAGACGGCTATACTTCTGCACATTCTCTGGTGTAAGCTCTTCTCCGGCTTCATGAGCACTAATGACTTTATGTTCTGCACCATGGTATTGGAACAGACGTTTAATCATCGGTGTCTGGGAGATCAGCCAAAGATAGGCAAGCAACAGAATCAGCTTAATTCCGCCTTCCAGTAAATTATGCAAAAACTGATTGTCGAATGCATTTTTGAACAGAAAATTCTCAATAACAACCGGCAACAATGTAAGCACAATTTTACCAAAGAGGAACGAAAGGATAGCTACTGCGGTAACGCCGATAATCATGCTAAGGCTCCAACCTGAGCCTTCTTTTTCTTTTTGCTTTGCTTTTTCTTCTGGTTCCAGTTCATCATCAGCATATGCGTCAGCAGAATAATTGAGATGTTTGCTTCCTTTGACGCTCGAATCTATAATGCTGACAATCCCGCGCAGTAGTGGAATCCGCCGCAATTTCATGACCCAGGACTTGTCTTGCTTGGGAACTTCCAGATACGTAATTTCGCCGTCTTTTCTTCGCACAGCTGTAACGTTGACATGTTTACCGCCGAACATTACGCCCTCAATGACAGCTTGCCCCCCGTAGCTGACAGGCTTGGATTGTTGAGGCAAATTATTCACCTTCCTATTCTGTTCTATACCTTCATGGTCGAAGGCAGTTTAATAACCCTATTGTATCGAATTTTGAGAGCAATTTCTAGTTTACGAGTCGATCTAAGGGCGATGTTGTTAACATTGTCCTGATTTGTACATACTACCCGGTAGAGTTAGGACGAAAATGGAGATTTATTCGCAGTTTTGCAAACTGAACGTGAAGGAGAATATCGATGACAGAGCATACGAGTGAACGCACATCCCATAAGGAAAATCAGCGTGCTGACAAAGGAGAGCAGAAGGACCGGGGTAGACGTCCTACCCAGCGACAAGACCAGGCACATTATTTTACCAAGCCGTTCCCTTTTGCAGTGGAGCTAGGTTTTTTCGCAGGTTTTATCTGGGGAGGTTTGCATTGGCTGTTCTATCTGCTTCATTTTACGATTGTGCCATTGGGATTTTTGGCTGAACCGTTTTTTAAACATAATTTTATCTATACTGCAGCAGGGCATTTGACCGGCTGGCTGTTCTTTATTGTTTTTTCGGTTCTCGCTTCCCTGATTTACACGTTCACTTTGAAAAAATGGGAAGGCCCGCTTCCAGGCATGGGTTACGGGATTTTTTGGTGGCTCATTATCTTTGTCCTAGTAGGTCCAAAACTGGATATGGTGAAGCCCTTAAACCGTTTAACATGGGATTCAATCATTACAGAAATTTGTTTCTTTTTGCTGTGGGGACTGTTTATTGGCTACACAGTAGCCATGGAGTTCACCGATGAACGGAAACGTGAGCCAGAGCAAGCGGGAGCATAGCCGCAAAAAAGCTTCTCAATCCGGCAATGGCTGTGTTAAAATAGCAGATGGTTATTTGCAGAAAGGGTGGAGCAGCTATGAAACGGATTGTTGTAATCAATGGCCCGAACCTGAACATGCTCGGAGTACGTGAACCCGGCATCTATGGAACGCTTAGTCTGAAGGATATTGAGGATAAAATTCGCAGACAGGCGGAGGAGCTGGGCGTCTCCATCGCTTTTTATCAATCCAATCACGAAGGGGACATCATTGATCGAATTCATGCAGCGATGGGCGATGCAGACGGAATCATGCTGAATGCCGGAGCGCTGACCCATTACAGCTATGCTGTGCGTGATGCCATCAATGCCGTAAAAGTTCCTACAGTAGAAGTACATCTATCCAACATTCATGCACGCGAAGCGTTCAGACATCATTCAGTAATTGCTGCCGAAACAATCGGACAGATTGCCGGATTTGGCGAAGTAAGCTACGAACTGGGGCTGCTGGCTCTTGTGCGTCATCTGAACAAACAAACCTGAGCCGGGGACCCGGGAATGTGAGAGAAAGAAGGGTTACCGATGGAAAACAAACGAGTAAATAAGTTGCGTGAGGCCATGCATGAACATGAACTCACGGCTATGCTGATTACAAATCCGATTAACCGGCGTTACATGACGGGCTTTACAGGTTCAGCAGGATATGTGCTGATTACGGAACAGGAAGCGTATTTGCTTACCGATTTCCGTTACATGACACAGGCGCCGCAACAAGCCAAAGGATTCACCGTTGTGGAACATGGACCTAAACCGTTGGAATCCGTACGTGAATTGCTTGCATCGGCGAATATCAAACAGGTTGGCTTTGAGCAGGATCATGTCACTTATGGCACACATACTGCTTATGCTGAAGCACTTCAGTCTATTGAATTGAAAGCTGTATCCGGTATAGTGGAGCAACTTCGCATGTTCAAGGACGAAGATGAGATCGCTGTAATGCAAAGAGCTGCGGATCTGGCAGATGCAACATTCAGTCACGTTTTGCAATTTGCAAAACCGGGTATGACTGAACGTGAAGTAGATTTGGAGATGGAGTTTTTCATGCGCAAACATGGAGCAACTTCCTCTTCGTTCGATACCATTGTGGCATCGGGTGAACGTTCTGCTATGCCTCACGGTGTAGCAAGTGGCAAAGTCATCGGACAAAATGAGTTAATTACATTTGACTTTGGTGCGCTTTTGGATGGATACTGTTCAGATCTGACACGTACCATCGCAACGGGCACACCTGTACCTGAACTGCGTAAAATTTACGATATCGTACTGGAAGCCCAGTTACATACGCTGGCGAACCTGAAACCGGGCATGACCGGACGGGAAGCAGATTCATTGGCACGTGATATCATTGCAGGGCACGGGTACGGAGAGCAATTCGGACACAGCACGGGTCACGGTCTGGGTATGGAAGTCCATGAGGCTCCTCGTTTGTCCAAGCTTAGCGACGATGTATTGAAACCGGGCATGGTGGTAACCGTTGAACCGGGTATCTACATTGACGGCCTTGGCGGCGTGCGTATCGAGGATGACGTGGTGATTACCGAGACAGGTATTCACATTTTGACGAATTCGGACAAGAAGTTCACCGTAATTGGCTAAATTACAGCCAACGGTGATATAAGACGATTTTTAATTTATGCTTTTGAATGAAGTAAACATGGAATTATACAATAACGAAGAGGGCAGAAAAAACCTGAAGAAGCGAAGTGCTCGCCTTTATCCCCGGATTTCTCCCTATTAGGATAGGGATTAAAAGAAATCTGGGGATAACAGCGATCGGAAGGTTGTTTTGCCATCGTAGTGGTCTGTGTAATATGACAGTTTGACTTGTTCAAACTTAAATTAACCCATCGTCTTATATCACCTACTTTTCAACCATATCAGGAGGGATTTTTTGTGATTTCAGTAAACGATTTTAAAACAGGCTTGACCGTACAAGTGGACAACGACATTTTCACTGTAATTGATTTCCAACATGTTAAACCAGGTAAAGGCGCTGCCTTCGTACGTTCCAAACTGAAAAACCTGCGCAACGGTAACACCGTTGAGAAAACATTCCGTGCAGGTGAAACCATTGGCCGTGCCATCATCGAAAACCGTGGCGTATCCTACCTGTATGCTAGTGGTACAGAGCACACGTTCATGGACAACGAAACATATGATCAGTTCACACTGACAAGTGACCAGTTGGAGTGGGAATTGAACTTCCTCAAAGAAAACATGAACGTAAAAATCGTTAGCTACCAAGGTGAAATCCTCGGAATCGACTTGCCTACAAGCGTTGAGTTGAAAGTTATCGAGACAGAGCCAAGCGTAAAAGGTAACACAGCACAAGGTGCTACTAAAAACGCAAAAGTTGAAACAGGCTTGAATGTACAAGTGCCATTGTTCATCAACGAAGGCGATGTTCTGTTGATCGATACTCGTGAAGGTAAATACTCTTCCCGCGCGTAACGTTCACATGGTGTAAGCTAAATAATGCGTTAATTCAACCCTTTGCCATTTCTATGGCAAAGGGTTTTTTCGAAAAAAGATTAGCCTATCAGACGCTTTCGTAATATACTGGGTTAAAGTCATTTTTCGGAGAGAATAATGACGGTGGACATCAATTATGCATACTGCACAAGGTAGGGAGTGGATTTGCGTTGTCATTGTACGTCATGAAATTTGGGGGCAGCTCGGTCGGAGATACAGAGCGCATGAAGCGTGTAGCCGGACGTGTTGTAGAAAAAGCGGATGAAGGACATCAGTGTGTAGTCGTGGTTTCGGCCATGGGGGATACCACGGATGATCTGATTGATCAGGCGAAACAGCTGAACAGTGAACTGCCTGCACGTGAGATGGATATGCTTTTGACTACGGGAGAACAGATCTCGATTTCATTGTTATCCATGGCGATTCAGGCGCTGGGACGCAAAGCCATCTCATTTACAGGCTGGCAAGCGGGATTCCGGACAGAGGCGGTACACGGCAAAGCGCGGATTAACGATATTCATCCGGAACGGGTGAATCAGGCGTTGGCAGAAGGCAACATTGTAATCGTTGCTGGTTTCCAGGGAATGACGGAAGAAGGCGAGATTACGACGCTTGGCCGCGGCGGATCTGATACAACGGCAGTAGCCTTGGCAGCAGCCATCAAGGCTGACGCTTGCGAGATTTACACGGATGTAGACGGGATCTATTCCACCGATCCGCGTATCGTGAAGGTTGCACGCAAGCTTAAGGAAATTTCGTATGACGAGATGCTGGAACTGGCCAATCTGGGAGCAGCGGTATTGCATCCGCGTGCAGTTGAATACGCGAAGCATTCCGGTGTGCCTTTGATTGTAAGATCCAGCTTTAACCATAATGAAGGAACGGTTGTGAAGGAGGAAGCAACAATGGAACAAGGCGTGGTAGTTAGTGGAATTGCCTATGACAAAAATGTGGCTCGCATCAGTATTCTGGGTGTACCAGACGTACCGGGGGTTCTCGCTGAAGTATTTGGTGCCCTTGCATCAGAACAGCTGGATGTTGACATTATCGTTCAGAGCGGTGTGATGGACGGTAAAGCAGACTTCTCGTTCTCTGTTGCGCTGACTGATCGGGAGAACGCACTGCGTGTCATTGAAGCACTTCATAGCCGCCTGCCTTACCGTGAAGTTACTTCCGAAGAAAACCTTGTTAAAGTCTCGATCGTTGGTGCAGGCATGGTTAGCCATCCGGGTGTTGCTGCGAAGATGTTCAAAGTCATCTCGGGCGAAGGCGTTAGCATTAAGATGGTCAGCACTTCCGAAATCAAGGTATCTTGTGTAATTGATGGAGAGAAGCTTCATGACGTAATTAAGGCGTTGCATACAGCATATGATTTGGATACGGCTGAGCAGGCCGTAATTGGCGGACCGCAAGTTCGCAGATAAAAAGCGGAAATTGTTAAGACACACCAAAGGTGTACTGTGTATTCCCATTCGGGATCGCAGTACACCTTTTTAGATTGTTCACAGCAATTTAAACAGCGGTTCCTTACGCGTTCCTCTGAATGGTTGCATCCGGTTCCCTTCACCCATCTCCGGAACGCAGTCCAGCAAGTTCAATTGGGTACAATACGTTACGTCATGCATCCTCCCTAACCTCTCCAGCCTTCGGCCACCAGCGGATACTCTGACCAGATCGGGTAATTTGTCCTCGGCATGAGTGGCAGCCTGATGGAGCGCCAGGCCCAGATCGTTCAGCATGATTGGGAAAGGGGATTGTCGGTACAGCTCCTCGATAATGCTGCCTGCACATAAACCATCTTCCAGCGCGAACTCATCCTGATCCCCGGCGCATAACAATAAGATATCCCGGCGCAGCTCGCACAGAACAGCCGCCACAGCTTTCACATTAAGGAATGAGCCTGCAAACACATGTCTAGCCTTGGATGCCTTGATCAGGGCGCGTGTTCCATCTGTTGTAGTCAGAATAATGGTTTTCCCCGCAATATTCGGAGTCATATATTCATAGGGGGAATTGCCCACCTCGAATCCTGTGATTTTTTTATCAAAACGCTCCCCGCCACGAATGGCATCCTTCACGTTCAATTGTTTCGCTTGAGGAACAGTTTCTACAGCAATGACGTCTGCTGCATCGTATGCCAGTGCCGTAACAATCGTACTGGTTGTTCGCAACACATCGATTACAACCACGCATCGTCCTGCAATATCCATTCTTCGAACTTCATTCACATTGCCTACCACATCGACTCGCACTCCCTACAACTCCTTTCTATATTTGAGGATAGTTGTTTCTGTCCTTTTTTATCCCGGAATGAATATCACCTGTCTGCAAGCACTATATGCACTTGGATCTAGACGGGTGCCTAGAACTGGAACAGTTGACTGATCTATGATTTTTAACTCTCATCCCTATTTTGAAGAAAATGATAGATTTCAGCGTCATAAAATCAATGTACACACATAAACTTGAGATATGAACAAGCACCAGGAACGCAACAAAACCGAATTCAAGGTTGGAGGGGCCTATTCATGATGGTGAACTGGAAGGATATCTTTCCGGAACCGATTCGAACCATTCTGGGAAGAATGCCGCCCGCTTTATTAGATAAAGTGGAGGAAGTACGTATCCGTGAAGGAAGACCGCTGGAAATCAATGCAGGAGACACCTATCACTTCCTCACACCCCAGGGCAGTCCGACTTCGAAGCCTGATGAAGCCTATATTCCCTTAAAAGAGGTAACACACAGGCTGCTGGATCTGATCAGCAATCATTCGCTTTATACATTGGAAGAGGAACTGCGTAAAGGGTTCATCACCATTCCTGGCGGGCATCGAATCGGACTGGCTGGCCGGACGGTGTTAAGTGGAGGCCGCGTCGAATACTTGCGCGACATTAATGGATTTAATGTCAGGGTAGCCAGAGAGATTCACGGAGTCGCTGATCGCATCCTGCCTTATCTGCTGGACATAAAAAGCGGACAGGTCATGCACACCTTAATTCTTTCACCTCCGCAGCAAGGCAAGACCACATTACTGAGGGAGCTGGCAAGACAGATTAGTAGTGGAACCAAACTTACGGGTGTCAATGAACTTGTTCAGGGCATACGTCCACGTCTAAAGGTTGGCATCGTTGATGAGCGGTCCGAAATCGCTGGAAGTTACAAGGGCGTACCTGGATTTGATGTGGGACCTCGCACCGATGTCATGGACGGTTGTCCAAAGGCAGAGGGAATGATGATGATGCTTCGCTCCATGTCTCCCGATGTCCTGATCGTGGACGAGATAGGCCGACCGGAAGATGCGGAGGCGGTGATGGAAGCACTTCACGCAGGCGTATCTGTCATCGCTACTGCGCATGGTCGTGATCTGGCTGAGCTTTCTTCCAGACCTGCGCTGAGAACCCTGATTGTCGAGCAGATGTTCCAACGCTATGTACAGCTGCAACGGACGAGCCGGGGCATGACCTTTCGATTGGCCGATGGCAAAATGCGTGGTCTCCAGCAGACAGAAGTGGGAGGTGAGGCCTTTGGTTAACATGCTCGGTGCAGTCATCATTCTGCTGGCCAGTACCCTCGCCGGATTCTACAAGGCAAGGCAGTATGCCTTGAGGCCAAGACAACTGCGAGAGTTAATCGCGGCTCTCCAGCGGTTGATGACAGAGATTAACTACGGGCTGACCCCGTTACCTGATGCCATGGGAAAAATGGGAGCCCAGACAAAAGAGCCTGTTCGGACGCTGTTTCTCCACGCAGCCAGGCAAATGGAACCACCTCATGGACATACTGCTCGTGAGAGTCTTCAGTCTGGTATAGAAGAGGCGTGGGGAAGATCAGCCATGAAGGCGGACGAGCGGGAAGTCATGCTGCAATTGAGCTTCAGCCTTGGCACCAGCGATCGTCAGGATCAGACCAAGCACATCTCGTTAGCCATTCAGCAACTTATGCATGAGGAATCCCGTGCCCAAGCCGATCAAATGAAATATGAACGAATGTGCCGCAGTCTCGGGATGCTTGTCGGAGCGTTAATCGTCATTCTGATCTTCTGAAATAGCCGGGATAGTGAGGTGCCAAGGTCATGAATTTAGAAGTGAACGCAATCTTTCAAATTGCGGGCATCGGAATCATCATTGCAATGATTCATACGGTGCTGAAACAAATGGGAAAGGAAGATATGGCTCACTGGGTGACCGTGATCGGATTTGTCGTTGTATTGTTCATGGTGGTCCGAATGCTGGACAGCCTGCTGCAAGAGATCAAATCGATATTTCTTTTTCAATGAAAACGGTCATGAAGCCGGGATGGTGGTGACCTGTGGAAATTATCCAAGTTGTAGGTCTGGCGCTCATCGCAACGGTTCTCATTCTAGTTATCAAAGAACAGAAGCCCATGTTCGCTTTTCTGATTGCTGCTGCCACAGGCATCGTGATCTTCATGCTACTGATTGGCAAGATTGGCGCGGTGATCGAAGTGTTGAAACGGCTTGCCGAGAATTCAGGCATGGAGAGCATTTATCTGAAAACTGTACTGAAAATTATAGGCATAGCGTACATTGCTGAATTCGGAGCACAGATTGTCAGGGATGCAGGCCAGGAGAGCATTGCTTCCAAGATTGAACTTGCTGGCAAGGTGCTGATCCTTGTACTCGCGATACCGATCATCAGCATTATTATCGAAACCGTCATGAAGCTGATGCCGGTGTAGAGGGAGGCGTGCGGACTTCATATGAAAATGATGCATCACAAGCCGCAGTGGCGCCTTACCTTCGTGCTGACGCTGTGTTTTCTGTTTGGAATAATGGGACAGGTATTCGCCGGTTCTCCCTCGGGAGAGTGGATGCAGCAGCAGGCTGACCAGCTTCCCAAGGATCAGGTGGAAAAATATTGGGACCAACTCATGCAACAATACGGTGGTTTTTTCCCGGAAGGAAAAACGCCTTCCTTTATGGATATGTTAATGCCTGGCAATGAAGGGTTCAGCCTGAAATCGGTGTTTATAGCGATTGGGACCTTCATGCTGCATGAGATTTTATATAACGGCAAACTTCTGGTCACGATTGTGATGCTGAGTGTGCTGAGTATGATTTTGGAGACGTTACAGACCGCTTTTGAGAAAAACAATATTAGCAAAATCGCGTACTCCATCTGTTACATGGTCATTATTATCATCGCCATAAACAGCTTCAGTGTTGCGATTGGATACGCCAAGGATGCCATAGCGAGCATGATCAACTTTATGATGGCCATGGTGCCCCTGTTGTTTACACTGCTGGCTTCAATGGGAAATGTCATTACCGTTTCTGTGACCCATCCGCTTATCATTTTCATGATTCATCTGGTTGGTACATTGATTCATATGCTGGTGTTCCCATTACTCTTTTTCTCAGCCGTATTACATCTCGTCAGTTCCTTGTCCGACAAGTACAAGCTTACACAGCTGGCAGACCTGTTACGGAACATTAGTGTGGCTCTACTCGGAATACTGCTCACGATGTTCCTGGGCGTAATTTCGGTGCAGGGGGCATCGGGCTCCGTGGCAGATGGTGTCAGTCTGAAAGCAGCGAAGTACATCGCAGGCAACTTTGTCCCCATTGTCGGCAGAACGTTTGCGGATGCAACGGACACAGTTATCACAGCGTCACTGCTGGTGAAAAATGCAATCGGACTAACGGGTGTCATCATCATCTTGTTTTTATGCGCGTTTCCTGCACTTAAAATTCTGACGCTAGCCCTGATCTACAACATAACTGGCGCGATCATGCAACCGCTAGGGGATACGCCGATTGTAGGATGTCTGCAGGCGATAGGTAAAAGCATGATTTACGTATTTGCGGCACTAGCAGCCGTCGGACTGATGTTTTTTCTGGCAATCACAATCTTGCTAACCGCAGGCAATCTGACCGTCATGATGAGATGAGGGAATGCTCGAGAGAAAGGGGCTGGAAGGATGGGGTGGCTGAGCAGCTGGCTCCGGGAATTGATCATGATCGTTCTGCTGGCGACTTTCGTGGATATGCTGTTGCCCAATCGATCCATGGAACGCTATGTCAAGCTTGTGCTGAGCCTTCTTATCCTGCTGACCCTGTTATCTCCCATAACGAAGCTCTTGAAAAGTGATCCGGTTGGCGAGCTTAAGCGAGCGATGACCGCCATGGATTCGCCATCGGATGGAAATGTAACACTTGAACAGATTTTGGCTCAGGGCAAGCGGCTGCAATCCAATGAACAGGAACAATCCCTGCAATGGACAGCCAAAGAACTGGCTAACGTAATGAAAGGGCAAATTGAAGAAACAACCGGGGAGAGAGTGCAGTCTGTCGAGGTAAAGCTCGCCATGGATACAAGCCAGCCGGAGACGGATTTGGCCTCTTCGGTGGAACTTCCAGTGATCCAGTATGTTTTGGTGGAGATGTCGGGTGAGACAGCAGCCGGGAAAGTCAACTCCAATACATCTCAACAGGAAGCGGGGGGAGCTACAAAACCGATATTCGGCTCTGACCCGGAATCCGAAGCCACTGAATCACCTCCAGTAAAGGAGCCAATCGAGATTGGTCAGATTGAGGTCCCGGAAGTACAGATCGAAGTGGAAAGTGGCAGCAATCGTGAAAGTAGCGTGGGCAATGGTAACTCTGACGAGCCGCAAAATGGACAGGAAGCTGACTCCACACCTGTGTCGGGTGAGCTAGCAGAGACAAACTCTCAGCAAGGACAGACGTCCTCCCGATCTGAACGAGCGGTACAAATTATTACGCTGTTGACAGAGAAGTGGGATATTGATGCAAACAAAGTACAGGTGAAAGAAAAGAAAAGTGCTTCGGCGCTGTAAGAAGGAGGGTATCCGATGAGGCAATGGCTCAAAAAGATGGAAAGCTGGTTCGGCGGAGGAGAAGGTGGGCAACGGCGTAGTCAAACCTTTCGCTGGCTGATTATTCTTGGTTTGATCGGAGTCGGAATTATGCTGTTCAACTCTTTCGTCAATGTCAAAAAGATTGATTCCGAAAATATCGGTCGCGAGCCTCCTGATCCGGCTACATCCATGGCATCCATACAGACGGATCCGACGGATCAGAATCCATTTCAGGCGATAGAGATCGCATTTGAGGACAAGATCAAGGGTGTGCTGGAAAATATCGTTGGAGTGGGAACTGTTGATGTGATGGTTACCGTGGATTCTACAGAGGAGCTTGTTGTACAGCGTAATGTGAAGGATTCGCAGCAGCTCACGGAAGAAACGGATGCAAGCGGGGGCAAGCGACATATGACGCAATATACCCGGGATGGTGAGATTATTACGTATGAAATATCAGGGGATCAGACACCGATTGTCACGAAAAAGCTCAAACCGCAGATCCGGGGTGTACTTGTCGTTGCCAGAGGTGCAGAGAACAAGGTTGTGAAGGACCTGATTACAGATGCTGTGGAAAAAGGACTGAATGTTGCGGCCTACCGAATTTCGGTTGTTCCGCGCAAGCAGGATTAGTCCGGAACCATGAATCAAAAGATTTGATTGTCATAAGAATGAAGCCAATTCGAGGAGGAAGTTCTAATGAATAACAAACGTCAAACGGTATGGCTCGTATCCATGCTGAGTCTGATGGTCATTTTGTCCGCCTACTACCTGTTCACTGAAGATTCCGGTCCGGTTAATACGCCTGTAGCTGACAGCACGCAGGTGGATGGTATGAAGCAGGGAGAAGCGAAGGAAACGGCTGGAATCCTTGATCCAACAGAAGGTTTGGTTGTGAATGAAGTGGTGAATGGCGGCGAAGTTACAGGAACTGAAGGAGAGCAAGCGGCAACTGAATCTGTTGATAATCCTGCGGTTGTAGACGGTAAAGAAGCTGGAGACACCGAGAAATCACCAGCTGCGGAATCGGGAGAGAAACAAGGTGAAGCGGGTAAAGGCAGCGAGAAAGGGACAGACAAAGGCGCAGCAACCACTCCTGAGACAAATACCGGAACAGAAGGCAGTGCGACGAAAACAGATGAGGACGTCCTCAAGGAGATGGAGGAGCAGAATACGGCGGCGTCCGCGAGCAGCCAGTTCCAGAACTACCAGTGGCAGCGTGAGGAAAGTAACAATCGCAAGTATGAAGAACTCATGACCGTTGCAGGCGATCTGAGCAAAACGCCAGAAGAAAATGCCAAAGCAACAGAGCAGCTTCGTACGCTGGAAGAAAAAGAAGCCAAAATCAATGGTATTGAAGAAACCCTGTCGCAGCAGTTTGCCAATGCCATCGTTCAAGAGGAATCCGACAAGTATAAAGTCGTTGTTCTCAGTGACAAATTGGATGTAAAACAGGCGGTTTCCATTGTGGATCTGGTTATGAAAGAACTGGCTGTATCCCAAAATAAAATCAGCGTGCAATATGTGACAGAACAGTAATCTGAAATATGGAAAAGTAGCCCCGAGAGCTGGATTAGATCTCGGGCTCTTTCCATTTTTAATGATTATGATATAATACATAAAGCCATATGACCGTCCTAGTGAGACTGGCATGATGCCGAAGGAGTGAATAATGGAAATGTTTAAATTGAGTGAGATCAAAGAGCTGATCAAACTGGTAGATGAAAGTTCCGTTCAAGAGTTGGAAATTGAAAACGAAGGATCACGGTTGTCGATTCGCAAACCGGGTAAAACCGAATATGTTCAGGCAGCTGCTATTCAACCGCAAATGATTGCTGCACCACAGGTGCAACCGGCTGCAGTTGTAGCTGAGGCTGCTCCGCAAGTCGATACTACAAGTCATTTACATAAAATTGTATCTCCGATGGTGGGTACTTTTTACAGAGCTTCCTCGCCGGAAGCAGGTCCTTTTGTAAGCGCTGGTGATAAAGTTGTTGAGAAAACAACGGTATGTATCATTGAGGCGATGAAGCTGATGAACGAGCTTGATGCTGACATCAAGGGAGAAATCGTTGAAGTGCTGGTTGAGAACGGACAGCTGGTTGAGTATGGACAACCCCTGTTCCTGGTGAAACCGGAATAACGGTTATAGCCGCATAACGGCAACTGCATGAGCTTCGAAGGAGGACAATAACGAAATGAAATTTCAAAAAATACTGATTGCGAACCGTGGCGAAATTGCGGTACGTATTATTCGTGCCTGTCGTGAAATCGGCATTTCGACGGTAGCAGTCTATTCGGAAGCGGATAAAGACTCCCTGCATGTTCGTCTTGCAGATGAAGCGTATTGTATCGGGCCTACACTTTCGAAAGACAGTTATCTAAACTTCACAAATCTGATGAGTGTAGCTACACTGACGGAATGTGATGCGATCCACCCAGGCTATGGATTCCTGGCAGAGAATGCTGATTTTGCAGAAATCTGTGGTTCCTGCAATATTACGTTCATCGGCCCTTCTCCGGAAGCCATTACCAAAATGGGTGATAAGGCTGTTGCCAAACAAACGATGAAGGATGCAGGTGTACCTGTAATTCCGGGATCCGACGGTTTGGTTGAAAATATGAATGAAGCCATTATGATTGCTAGAGATATTGGATATCCTGTCATTATCAAAGCTACTGCTGGTGGTGGAGGTAAAGGGATTCGTATTGCTGAAGATGAAGAGACGTTGATCAAACAAATTACAGCTGCCCAGCAGGAAGCACAGAAAGCTTTCGGCAATGCCGGAGTATATCTAGAGAAATTCCTGACAGGCATGAAGCACGTGGAGATTCAGATCATTGCAGACAAACATGGAAATGCAGTGCATCTGGGCGAGCGTGATTGTTCCGTTCAGCGTCGACGTCAAAAGCTCGTGGAAGAAGCACCTTGTCCTATCATCTCTGAAGAAGTGCGTACATTGATGGGAGATGCCGCAGTACGGGCAGCGCTTGCCGTGAATTACTCGGGAGCAGGTACACTTGAGTTCTTGCTCAGCCCTAACGGTGAATTCTATTTCATGGAAATGAATACACGTATTCAGGTAGAACACCCTGTAACGGAAATGGTTACAGGAGTGGATCTGATCCGCGAAATGATCTCGGTAGCTGAAGGCAATCCGCTTTCTTTCCGTCAGGAAGATGTTGTGATCAATGGCTGGTCCATTGAGTGCCGTATCAACGCAGAAGATCCAGACCGTAACTTTATGCCGTCACCAGGCAAAATTGGTTTCTACCTTGCACCAGGAGGACCGGGTGTACGTGTAGATAGTGCAGCTTATCCGGGCTACACGATCTCTCCTTATTACGACTCCATGATCGCTAAATTGATCGTATGGGGAGCAAACCGGGAAGAGGCCATCGCGAAGATGAAGCGTGCATTGGCTGAGTTTGCGATTGAAGGCATCTCCACAACGATTCCTTTTCATCAGAAATTGCTGGAGCATCCAACGTTCGTTCGGGGTGACTTTGATATCAAATTTCTTGAGGAAAATGAGATTTAAAAGGTATATTGGGCTTGTTTGTCATAATGTAGCCCAAATGATATAGTATGTAATAATAAGAGCGCATGTCTCCTGCAGAGGATAAGCCGCCGCACATACGCGGATGAAGGGTTGCAGGAGTTCCGGTAAAGCCGGACCGGAAGGGTTCTGAAGGCCAGATTGGCCTGAGTACCAGCGCACTGACGGATGGCCGCAAACTTATTTCGCGAAAGGTGTGTTGAACAGTTATGAGTACACTGCCGACAGAATTTGAACGAACGGATATCGGTGAAATCCAGATCGCACCTGAAGTTATTGAAGTGATTGCTGGACTGGCTACAGTTGAAGTCAAAGGTGTTGCAGGCATGAGCGGCGGATTCGCTGGTGGATTTGCTGAATTGCTTGGTCGCAAAAACCTTTCCAAAGGCGTTAAGGTTGAAGTAGGTCAGCGTGAAGCTGCTGTGGATGTTTCCGTTATTATTGAATATGGTTACCGTCTGCCACAGGTGGCTACTGAAATTCAACAGAACGTGAAGCGCTCCATCGAGAACATGACAGGATTGAATGTGAATGAAGTTAATGTGCACATTCATGACGTTCAGTTCAAGAGCACCGAGAAAGTTGAAGAAATTGACCTGAACAGTCAGCGCGTAAAATAAAAGAAGACAGATTCCCCCGGCATCACTGCCGGGGGTTATCCCGTCTTGGACAGGTCTTCATAAAAAGCGGAAGCTTGCACCGGAGGATCATCCTTTTGCCAAAGGGCAGGTTAAGCCATGTTAGTGAGCAAGGGAGGCTGTGCAGTTCGTGGCTAAAATACTGGATCGGCTTCTGTTGTTTATATACAGCATAAGCGTTGGAGCAATATCGGCAGCAGTCATACTTCTTATCAGTGGTGTGCTGCCTTACGAATTGAATTACCAGCAGGAACAAAACGTCATTATTGCGGCGGTTGTTGCAGCAGCGATTTTGTTTATCCTGAGTTTGCGATTTTTCTACATCTCGGTTCGGCGTGATCGTGCTTCATTGCCGTCTGTAGATCAACGTACCGAGTATGGTGATGTGCAGATTTCGATGGATACGATTGAAAATCTCTGTCTCAAAGCGACTTCCCGTTTCCGGGGAGTACGTGATGTCAAAGCTCGTATTCGTGTGGTTGAATCTGGACTGGAAATTATGATTCGCGCTGTAGTGGATGGCGAGACGCCAATCCCGACGCTGACAGCCGATCTGCAGAAGGCAATACATGATCATGTACATGAGATTACGGGTATCCCGGTTTCTTTTGTCACCGTGTATATTGCCAACGTTACCCAGTCGCCTAACTACAAGAGTCGAGTGGAATGAGGTGAGTTTCACTGATGCTGTGGAGAGAGGTTTGGGATAGTCACAGAGGCCGAATTACCGGAATTGTCGGCGGCATCTTTTTTGGATTTCTTTATGTATGGATCGGTTTTTGGGATATGTTGTTCTTTGCACTCTTGGTGTTCATCGGTTATACGTTAGGCAGACGAAGCGACTCGAAGCTGGGCTCGTTCATTCCCTGGAGGGAATGGGGGCAATGGCTTGGCGATCGTTGGCGTCCCTTTAAGTGAGCCACCTGAACCCTGCAATATGTTTCTTCCGAAAATAGAGCTGTAGTTTAGGTTGCCCGTTTTTTGGAGGAAACGATTGCAGGTTTTTTTGTGAAAAGGGATAACAATATAATAAGATCTCTGATTCCATCAAAGATTTTATATTTTAAAATAAGCATGATGACGCTCCACAGGGAGCGCTGCAGGAGGCAGGACATGAAAAGACGTTTGGCAAGGGAAATTGCAGTACAAAGTCTGTATCAGATGGAAATGAATGAAGTGGGCGCAGCTGAAGCCGTGAATATGTTGATTAATGAAGCCGCTGAAGACAATGAAACCGAAGTGGTTATTCATGATGCAGATGTAATGCGTACCTACGTGACCGAAATGGTACAGGGCGCATGGAACAATAAAGAAGCGATTGACGGATTACTGGTCGATTATTTGAAAGGCTGGCAGATTAGCCGTCTGTCACGTGTAGACCGCCAGATCCTACGGCTTTCAACGTATGAAATGGTGTTCCGTGATGATATTCCGGCAAAAGTATCCGTCAATGAAGCGATTGAATTGTCCAAGTATTTTGGTACAGATGAATCCGGTAAGTTCGTTAACGGCGTACTTGGGCGTATGATTCAGGAAGTCAGCACGATTAAAGCAAAACTGTCTTAATTTTGTGAGTCACTTAATTATATGTTCACATAAGGGAGAGAGAGAGTACAATGACAGCATCTATTATTAACGGTAAAGAAGTATCCCAAGAGATCCGCGCAAGCATGACGACAGAAGTAAAACAGCTTAGCGAACAGGGGGTAGTACCTGGTCTGGCTGTTGTGCTCGTCGGGGAAGATCCGGCATCCCAAGTATATGTGCGTAATAAAGAAAAAGCATGTCACGACCTCGGTTTCTATTCCGAAGTTCATCGTCTGGATGCAAGCACCTCCCAAGAGGATCTGCTCGCGCTGGTGGACAAGCTGAACAAACAGGAATCCATTAACGGAATTTTGGTTCAGCTCCCATTACCGAAGCATATCGAAGAGAAAGCGGTAATCGATGCGATCGCCGTGGACAAAGATGTGGATGGATTCCATCCGGTTAATGTGGGGAACCTCGTCATTGGTGACGATAGTCTGTTGCCATGCACCCCTGCGGGCGTGATCGAGCTGATCAATCGTACCGGTCTTGAAATGTCAGGCAAACATGCCGTAGTCATCGGGCGAAGCAACATTGTCGGCAAACCGGTATCCTTGCTGCTTCAACGTGAGAACGCAACGGTAACGATGTGTCATTCCCGTACAGCGAACATGAAAGAGATTACGCGTCAGGCAGATATTCTTGTGGTTGCTATCGGACGTGCAAACTTTGTGGATGCCGATTTCGTCAAACCGGGTGCCGTTGTAATTGATGTGGGGATGAACCGTCTGGATAACGGAAAACTGGCAGGAGATGTGGATTTCGAAAGCGTGAAGACGGTATCTGGCCCAATTACTCCGGTTCCTGGAGGCGTTGGCCCAATGACAATCACTATGTTAATGCAAAATACACTGATCGCGGCCAAACGCGCTCACGGATTGGCCTAGGTCGAATCTGTGGCAGATCAAAAGATCTATTCCATCAAAGACCTGAACCGATACATCCGGATGAAGCTAGAATCGGATCAGGTACTGTCGGATGTATGGCTGCGCGGAGAGATCTCCAATTTTACACATCACTCCAGCGGTCATATGTATTTTACATTGAAGGACAAGGACAGCCGAATTAAGTCCATTATGTTTGCTTCCCATAATCAACGATTGCCCTTTGTACCGAAGGAGGGTGCAAGGGTTATTGCTCGTGGTAATGTCTCGGTGTATGAGCGGGATGGACAATATCAATTCTACGCTACACACATGCAACCGGACGGTATTGGAAGTCTGTACTTGGCCTATGAGCAGTTGAAAAAAAAGCTGGAGGACGAGGGACTGTTCTCTACATCACGGAAAAGGCAGATTCCCCGTTTTCCACAGACGATTGGTGTGGTAACCTCACCTACAGGTGCAGCGGTAAGGGATATCATGATTACATTGCAACGCAGATATCCTTCTGCCCAAGTGATTCTGTATCCTGTACTCGTTCAAGGTAAAGGTGCAGCTCCTTCCATTGTGAAGGCCATCAATAACCTGAACCGAATGGGTGAAGCCGATGTGCTGATTGTCGGACGAGGCGGCGGATCACTGGAAGAGCTGTGGGCTTTCAATGAGGAGATCGTGGCAAGAGCGATTGTGGGTTCGGCCATTCCAGTGATATCAGCCGTTGGGCATGAAACGGATTTTACGATTGCCGATTTTGCTGCTGATCTACGTGCGGCAACACCTACGGCTGCTGCCGAACTGGCAGTACCCAATCGAGCTGAGCTGCTTGATCAGATCGCTCAGCGCCAGCGTCAGCTGCAGCACAGTTTACGTCAGCGTGCTGTTCATAATCGCGAGCGACTGGCCAGATTGCAACGCTCACCTGTGCTTGTGCATCCCAGACGTACCTTAATGCAGCATACGGAGCGACTGGATATGCTGCAACAACGTCTTCTGCGAACTGTAGATACACGTATGAAATGGACAACCGAGAAACAGGAACGTTTGCGTGCAGCGCTGCAGCGGTTCAATCCTCGTGAACAGGTGAATGCAGCAAGACGGGAGAATGCATCAGCCCGGCGTCAACTGGAGGTTGCAATCCGATCCATTGCGAGAGCGAAGCAGCAGCAGTGGAAATCATCTGTACGTCATTTGGATGCGCTTAGCCCGCTCAAAGTTATGTCACGCGGATACAGCCTTGTCTATGACGAACAGGAGCAACGATTGATCAAATCGATGAAGGATGTACAGCCTGGAGATTCGATAAAGATTAAATTAACAGACGGACAGTTGGACTGTCAGGTTTGGGGAATGAAGGAGGACGACAATACCCATGGCGAATGAACCGGAATTGAATTTTGAAGAGGCAATGGCGGCATTGGAAGACATCGTAGGTCAGCTTGAGCATGGTGATGTTCCACTGGAACAGGCCATCGATTTGTTTCAGCGCGGAATGAAACTTTCCCAACTTTGTGGTTTGAAGTTAGAACAAGTGGAACGTAAGATCGAGATGATCGTAGAAGAGGATGGGGAACTTCGCAAGAAACCGTTCGGCGCTGCCGTCGACGAAAGTGGTGAAGTCAATGAGTAATCGTCCTTCGTTTGAAACGTATCTTGAGGAAGTCACAGCTGAGGTGACGGGAGAGTTGCAGCAGACTCTTCCTGTTCACTGGGATGTGCCTCAGTCACTGGCTGACGCGATGCAGTATTCACTTATGGCCGGGGGCAAACGCCTTCGTCCACTTCTGGTCGTTGCTGCGGCGGAAGCCTTCGGTGCACAGCGTACAGCTGCATTGCCGGTAGCCTGCGCCGTGGAGATGGTTCATACGTATTCGTTGATCCACGATGACCTGCCTGCCATGGATAATGACGACTATCGCAGGGGAAAATTAACGAATCACAAAGTATTTGGTGAAGCGACAGCTATATTGGCTGGCGATGCACTTTTAACGCACGCTTTTTATAGTATTGTTCAGGCAGGTCGTCGCAGTGGTGTGTCAGCAGACGCATTGTTATCCATTGTGGAGGAATTGTCGGAATTGGCTGGCGCAAGAGGCATGGTTGGCGGACAAGTGGCTGATATGGAAGGCGAACAGGGCATGACAGATCTTGCCCAATTGCAATATATTCATCTGCACAAGACCGGAGATTTAATTGTGTTTTCTCTCATTGCGGGCGCACGTATTGGTGGTGCGACAGACGGACAGTTGGAGGCGCTGCGCGTATTTGGCAGAGATCTGGGGTTAGCTTTCCAGATTCAGGACGATATTCTCGACCTGACGGGTGACGAGCAGAAAATGGGCAAGAAGACGCAAAGTGATGTGAATCAGCAAAAGGTTACATACCCTTATTTTATTGGTATGGATGCCTCTCTTCAAGAGGTGAAGTCCCTTACGCAATCTGCGAAAGATGCACTTGGCAGAGCGGAGTTACCTGACCCTTCGAGACTGATGGAGATTGCAGATTATCTGATGAGTCGAGATCATTAGTTTTGGTTGAGCGTCTCTGTTTCAAATCACCCAGAATCGTGTAATCAATTTAATGTGCTTTTTCTGGGCTTCATGAAGAAAGTCTGTTCCAAGTGGGTTTGGGAATACATATTGAGGAAGATCATACGAACCTTGCTGGCGAAAATGCTCGTTATCAGGAGTATAGTGCCGTAAATTATGATTCTTGTTCTTTTATGTTATAATGTTTTAATGTCATTTAATAAACTGTGTATATATGGATTACACCAAATCAAACAATCTAGGAAAGCGGGGAGATTCTCGTGCTGCTTCCACAAATTAAACAACCCAGTGATCTAAAGTCGATGTCTCAGGATGATCTCGTTCTTTTGTCGGCAGAGATCCGGCAGTTTCTGATTGAGAAGCTGTCCGTTACAGGGGGCCATCTCGCACCCAACTTAGGAGTGGTTGAGCTCACGGTAGCCCTGCATTACTGCTATAACAGTCCAGTGGACAAAATGATTTTCGATGTAGGGCATCAGGCTTATGTGCACAAAGTTCTAACAGGACGGATGGATCGCTTCGATACACTTCGTCAGCATAATGGCTTGTGTGGATTTGTTAAACGTAACGAGAGTGAACATGATGTATGGGAAGCGGGCCACAGTAGCACATCGTTATCTGCTGCGATGGGCATGGCGCTTGCCCGTGATCTTAAAGGTGAAGACAATCAGGTTATCGCGATGATCGGGGATGGAGCGCTTACAGGTGGTATGGCCTTTGAAGCTCTCAATCACATCGGTCATGAACAGAAAAAGCTGATGGTTATCCTCAATGATAATGAAATGTCCATTGCTCCGAATGTCGGGGCTATGCATAAATATTTGAGCAAAATTCGTTCGGATCGCCATTATCTGAAAGCCAAGGATGATGTGGAGGGAATGCTCAAAAAAATTCCTGCCATAGGGGATCGTTTGGCCAAATCGGCGAGCTGGATTAAAGATAGTGTCAAATACATGATGGTTCCAGGAGTTCTGTTCGAAGAGCTGGGCTTCACCTATTTGGGACCCATTGATGGACACGACATTCCGAAATTGATTGAAACGTTCAAACAGGCGGATAACGTCGATGGTCCTGTAATGGTTCATGTACTGACAACCAAAGGTAAAGGCTATCAGCCAGCTGAGGCCGATTCACACAAATGGCACGGAATTTCTCCGTACAAAATTGAATCAGGTCAAGTGCTTAAGGCTGTAGGCAAACCGATGTATACGGAAGTGTTCGGTAAAACGTTGATTGATCTTGCCAAGCAGGATAAACGAATTGTTGCGGTAACACCAGCCATGCCAACAGGTTCAGGTCTTATTCCTTTCAGTAAAGAATTCCCTGATCGCATGATTGACGTGGGTATTGCCGAACAGCATGCAGCAACCATGTGTGCAGCACTGGCAATGGAAGGGTTGAAGCCGGTATTTGCCGTCTATTCGACGTTTATGCAACGTGCTTATGATCAGATTGTACATGATATTTGTCGTCATAATGCCAATGTCATGTTCGCCATTGACCGTGCCGGATTTGTCGGTCCAGATGGTGAAACGCATCAAGGTGTGTACGATGTGGCGTTTATGCGTCATATTCCGAATATCGTTCTGATGATGCCTAAGGATGAGAATGAACTGCGCCATATGATGAAGACGGCGCTTGAATATAATGAAGGCCCGATTGCTTATCGTTATCCACGAAACAATGTTGTAGGCGTGCCCCTTGATAATGAACTCATTCCGATTCCAATCGGTACATGGGAACAGCTTCGTCCATCTGAAGGTTATGCTATCATCGCTTCGGGGTCAATGGTACAGCTTGCTGAAGAAGCTGCAGAGACGGTTAAAAGAGAAGGTATTACGGTTGGCGTAATAAACGCCCGCTTCCTTAAGCCGCTTGATGAGCAGATGCTGCGTGATCTAGCAGTTCGAGGCACGAAGTTAATTGTGCTTGAAGAAGCATCACAAGCAGGCAGTATGGGCAGTGCAGTTCTGGAGTTTTACGCAGAACAAGGACTGCATGATGTTCATGTACAGCTGATGGGCATTCCGGATCGATTCATTGAACATGGCAGTATTGAGGATCAAAGAGCTGAAGTGGGACTCACGGTCGAGAATGTGAGTTCGGAGCTGCGCAGTTTGGCAGCCCAATCTTCATATGGTATGTCCAGAACTCGGTTCCCTTCATAACTGGAACAATCAGAGAAACTAAACTAAACACATTATTGATTAATTAGGATTACTACATGATAGGAGAAAGACATGTCACTCCCGAAAGAACGAATTGATGTTCTGCTGGTTGAGCAGGGATACTACGAAAGTCGTGAGAAGGCAAAAGCTGCAATCATGGCTGGACTGGTATATGCCAACAATGAGCGGATTGAAAAAGCGGGCATGAAGATTCCACGGGAAGCCGAACTTAAAGTAAAGGGTTCAGTACATCCCTATGTCGGTAGAGGCGGATTAAAGCTTGAAAAAGCGATCCGTCACTTCGATCTCGATATGAATGGACTTGTAATGCTCGATATCGGTTCATCCACTGGTGGATTTACCGATTGTGCCCTGCAACATGGTGCATCTCATGTATATGCCATCGATGTTGGTTATAACCAGCTGGATTGGTCACTCCGTAATGATGAACGGGTTACTGTAATGGAAAGAACCAATTTCCGTTATGTGACTCCCGCAGATTTACATGGACCTGTGCCGAATTTTGCTAGTATTGATGTATCCTTTATTTCGCTGAGAATTATTTTGCCGCCGTTGCTGGCACTTCTAAAGCAACCGGCAGACATTGTGGCGTTAATTAAACCTCAGTTCGAAGCAGGTCGTGAGAAAGTCGGCAAGTCCGGCGTTGTTCGTGATACTAAGGTTCACAAGGACGTTTTGCAGACGATGCTTCGTTTCGCAAATGAGCTTGGATTAAAGCTAAAAGGTTTAACATTCTCCCCGATTACAGGCGGAGAAGGAAATATTGAATTTCTCGCTCACTGGCGTCTGGAAGAACCAGAGGCAACACAACAAGAGAACGTTCAGGCTTCACTTGATGCACTTGCAGATCAAGTTGCAAGGGAAGCTGCCCATACTTTTACAGGAAACTCATCATAGGATGGGTTTCTTTTCGCTGGAAAGGTGACATTCTAAAAGGAAATCGGTTGTCGAATCTCGAATATGTCTTCGAGGTGAGCGATGATGGATGGGCAATATGACACAATTGTTATTGGTGTACTTGCTGTCTGCTTAATTTTATGGCTGTTCTCTGGCTTTCGGAATTGGGTTAATCGTCCGATTCCAGTAAACTTGTCGGGTATGCAACTGAATTTAGAAATTCAGGATTCACCCGCAGTGGATCTGCTTGAAGCGGAAGGATATGAAGTCATCGGAGGTAAAATGAAAATTCCTTTAGCCTTTGAAGCGGATGAATCCGTTTATTACAGCAGGCTGTTCATTGATTATGTAGCAGAGCGTGATGATGAGAGATATCTGGTGAAGACGTCCCGTCGCAGGCAACCTCTTGAACTTACTGGGCCATCCCTGCGAGACCGCTTCCTGTATTATTTATTGTTATATCCCGGCTGTGAAGGGTTGTTGTATGTGGACTTGGAGGAATCGGATATCAAGGTAATCAGGCTCATGGACTATCAGGAAGACGTGTATGATGGAGATGATCTGGACTAAGGGTAGTTATGAAACCTGAAAGTTGTTTATATAACGAATGAACGAATTGCAGGATGGCAAACGTTATGGAAATTAGAATTTTCCGTTTTATTGCAATACATTGAACTTTTAACTGGAGGCATGTATGAAAGGACAACGACACATTAAGATACGTGAAATCATTAGTCAAAACGAAATTGAAACCCAGGATGATCTGGTTGAAGCTTTGCGTAAATCCGGATTCCAGGTGACTCAAGCCACTGTATCACGGGATATTAAGGAGCTTCTTTTAATCAAGATTCCCATGGACGATGGACGATATAAGTATTCGCTACCTACAGACCAACGATATAATCCGATTCAGAAACTGAAACGTGCCCTTGTGGACAACTTCTTACACATCGATCATACAAACAATCTGGTCGTAATGAAGTGTTTGCCTGGCACAGCTAACTCCATTGCTGCCTTGCTCGATAATATTGAATGGACGGAAGTGATGGGCACCATCTGTGGAGATGATACCATACTCATCATCTGTCGGACGGAAAGTAACAGCGTGACCGTAATCGAGCGGATTATGGGTTATATTTCCTAGAATATAATGGTTCAAAAACATAATTTCTGAGTGAGTCATCCGGAGGTGTTTTTGCAGATGTTAGTTACATTATCGATTCGTAATCTGGCTGTTGTAGAAGAAGTTGATGTTGTTTTCCACCCGGGATTCCATGTCTTGTCTGGTGAAACAGGAGCGGGTAAATCGATCATTATTGATGCCTTGGGTCTGATTGCAGGTGGACGAAGCTCTGCCGATCTGATCCGTTATGGATGTGAGAAGGCCGAGATGGAGGCTCTGTTTGAAATGGAGCCTAGCCATCCGGTATGGGTAACGTTAGAGAAGCTTGGCATCCATTGTGAACCGGAGGAGCATCTGGTGATCCGCCGGGAACTGAATACCCAAGGCAAAAGTACATCTCGTATTAACGGCCAATTGGTCAATTTAACGATGCTCCGTGAAGTCGGAGAAAAATTAATCAATATTCACGGACAGCATGAACATCAAAGTTTGTTGCGCGCAGAAAGTCATCTGGGGCTTCTGGATACATACGGGGCAGCAATCATCGGTCCAGTCAAGACGGAATATCAGGAACGATACAGTAAATTTATTACGGCGGAAAAAGAACTGCGTGCACTTCAGGAATCCAGTCAACGTGCGTATCAATTGCTGGACATGTACCGTTTTCAACTTGAAGAGATTGCAGCTGCTTCTCTAACGCAGGGTGAGGATGAATTACTCGGAGAAGAACGGGTCAAACTATCCCATAGTGAGAAAATGATGGACAGTGTTGCTGGTGCGTATGATCTGCTTAGCGGTCAACGTGGGTTAGAAGCTGTAAGTATCGCGCTGTCACGAATTGAAGATATATCAGGATATGATAGCAAAGGCTTGCAGCCTATTGTTGAACAGCTCCAGTCAGCATTTTATCAGTTGGAAGACGCGACGTTTCAGTTGCGTGATTATCGGGAGAAGATCGAATTTAACCCGGGTAGATTGGAAGAAGTGGAACAGCGACTGAATCTGATTTCTGGCCTCAGACGGAAATACGGTGACAGTGTGGAACTTATTTTGAATTATTATGAACAAATTAGCCATGAAACCGACCAGTTGGAGAACAAGGATGAACGTTTGGAGAAGCTGCGTAATGAACGTGACAAATTGCTCAAATTAGTCATGGAGTCTGCGGAGGAACTCAGCCGGGTTCGTAAACAATGTGCAGAGGAACTTGCAGCGCAGGTGGAAAGTGAACTGAAGGATTTGCAGATGGAGAGAACGACGTTACGAGTTCAAATTACTCCTTTTGAAGATGCAAAAGGGATCGAATGGAATGGGCGTCGCATTCGCCTTACGCGTCAGGGTGCAGATAATGCGGAATTCCTGATCTCTCCGAATCCAGGTGAGCCTTTACGTCCGCTCGGCAAGATTGCTTCCGGTGGTGAGTTGTCCCGAATGATGCTGGCGATGAAGAGTATTTTCGCACGTCATGACCGGATTCCGGTGTTGATCTTTGACGAGGTGGATACAGGTGTGAGCGGAAGAGCAGCACAATCCATTGCGGAGAAATTATACCGTCTGTCCTCCACTTGCCAAGTTTTCTCTATTACTCACTTGCCACAGGTCGCTTGTATGGCCGATCATCAGTATCTCATCGAAAAGCATGTGTATGACGGACGCACGATGACACAAGTGGAATCGCTGTCAGACGAAGGCAGAGTGAAGGAATTGGCACGTATGCTCGGCGGTGTGGAAATTACAGAAAAAACGCTGCATCATGCACAGGAAATGCTGAATTTGGCGGAAGCCAAAAAAGGGTGAAACGAGCGGCTGGCGTAATGATTGACAGTAATAAAAGCCTGGGGGCGAGGTTATCTTATAGGTACGCAATTGGCGACCACCTTTCGTCAAGCGAAAGAAGCAAAGGGAGTGTGACAGCCATTGAATTCCCCCCTCAGGAAGAAATTGCTAGGTCTTTTATTTGCCTTCTTTCTATGTGTGATCAGCCAGGCCATTCAGCCTGTGCAAAGTTATGCTTCATTGCCTGATGAACTTCAGGTATTTGCAGGCAGGCAGGCTGACGTTCATCTCGCTGTACCGGCTGCTTCAAGTGCTGTTGTGGATCGTCCTGATATCGTCGGTTTTGATGGAAAGGAAACTGCGGTCCATGTAACGAAGCAACAACCTTTGCATCTTCATCCCCAACAAACGGGACATGCCAAATTAACGTTGAAGTTGTGGGGAAAAATTCCGGTAAAAACAGTTAACGTAAATGTGATTCCGGATTTGCGTGTAGTACCCGGGGGACAAACCATTGGCGTCAAAGTAAAATCTGCAGGTATTCTGGTTGTAGGGCACCATCTGGTCCGTTCTGGACAAGATGAACGTGTATCCCCTGGAGAATCAGCAGGCATCAAGCTTGGAGATCTGATTACCCATATGGACGGTAAACGCCTTGATGGTGTATCGGGTGTAGCTGAAGCTGTTGAGCTTGCAGGCAAGAGCAAAAAAGGAATTGATGTCGTTTTAAAACGCGGTAAAGAAACGGTCAAAACCCGTTTGACACCGGCCTATGATGCGGAAGACAAAGCCTGGAGGCTTGGATTGTATATTCGTGACTCCGCCGCAGGTGTAGGAACATTAACCTTCTATGCTCCGGATCAAGGCGTATATGGCGCTCTGGGACATGTCATTACGGATATGAACACGCAGACTTCCATCGTTGTCGGTAGTGGTCAGATTGTTCAGTCTAATGTAACGTCAATCTCTAAGAGTGAATCCGGTGATCCAGGTGAAAAACGAGCTCATTTCCTGAAAGAAAGCAAAATTTTGGGCAATATTGAACGTAATACGGCTTTTGGTATCTTTGGTAAAATGTCTGGAAATCCTGAACATAGTTTGTATTCAAAAGGAATTCCTGTTGCTTTCTCCCATGAAGTAAAAGAAGGTCCTGCAGAAATTCTCACAGTTGTTGAGGGTCAGCAGGTGGAGCGTTTCTCGATTGATATTGTTCACGTAGCAGACCAATCCGAACCGGCGACTAAAGGTCTGGTGCTTCGAATCACAGATCCGAAGCTGCTGGATAAGACCGGAGGCATTGTACAAGGCATGAGTGGCAGCCCCATTGTGCAAAACGGAAAACTGATTGGTGCCGTGACCCATGTGTTTGTTAATGATCCGAAATCAGGTTATGGCTGCTTCATTGAGTGGATGTTACAAGATGCAGGAGTCATGATGAAAAAGGATAATGCAAAAAACCTTAAGGCGGGTTAACCTCCTTAAGGTTTTTTTGTCGAATGGAAACATATAATATCGGATAATGAAATAAATTATTTATTATATAGCAATGAGAAAAAAAAATAAAGAAAAATAATTTTCGACAGAAGGAATTTCCTCCCCTGTGTCGAAAATTTAACCTGTAAGGAAATGTACGAAACGATGTTTAAATTAAAGGAGGATACCGTTTTGCAAAAAATTGAGGTATTGCTGGCCGATGATAATCGTGAATTTACGAATTTGCTTGCCGAATATATATCCGAACAGGAAGATATGGAAGTAACCGGAATTGCTTACAATGGAGAAGAAGTGCTGCAGTTGCTGGAGCAGACTCGCGATGTACCGGATGTACTTATTCTGGATATTATTATGCCTCACCTGGATGGACTGGGTGTACTGGAGCGTCTGCGCAACCTGAATCTGTCTCCACAGCCCAAAGTCATTATGCTTACGGCTTTCGGACAAGAGAATATCACGCAGCGTGCCGTGCAACTCGGAGCTTCTTATTACATCCTGAAACCATTTGACATGGAAGTACTCGCGAATCGTGTACGTCAACTGGTTGGCACGCAAACCACGATCTCCACAGGCGGTGGTGGCGGTTCATCGATGTTTATGAACAAGTCCAACGTGGTGCCGATGGGTAAGCACAAAAATTTGGATGCAAGCATTACGTCCATCATACATGAAATCGGCGTTCCTGCGCATATTAAAGGATATCAGTATTTACGCGAAGCCATCACTATGGTGTATAACAATATCGAAATTTTGGGTGCTATCACGAAAACCTTGTACCCAGCGATTGCCGAAAAGTTCAAAACAACGCCGTCTCGCGTCGAACGAGCCATTCGTCATGCTATCGAAGTGGCTTGGACACGTGGTAACATCGACAGCATCAGCCACCTGTTTGGTTATACCATCAATATCAGCAAGTCGAAACCGACGAACTCCGAGTTCATCGCGATGGTCGCTGACAAGCTTAGAATTGAGAATAAGGTGTCCTGAAAGGATCAGGAATGATATATAATAATTCTTGATTACTTATGTATTGAGCAGATTGAAATTTATGATTTAACATAAATAATGAAACCTAAAAAACCGTTACAATCGGGCTTAAATAGCCTTTTTGTAACGGTTTTTTATACATGTAGGAGGCGTTTACAACCTCTACTCTTGTTATAATGAAATAAATTTTAATGCTTTAAAAGAAGTGCAAAGGAGATGGATCTACTGAATAAAACTGAAATTTCACAACTAATCTTTTCTAAGTATCTCGAAGCAGGTAATTTGGTGAGTTATTTTGGTCAAGAAATAGTTCATATTGATAATTTAAAAAAATATTCAGATGAGCAATGGTTAAGTAAGAGTGAAGAAGTACTAACTTTTGATTTTGATGGCTGGTCAGCCAATGTAACTTTTACTAAAAACGGTTCTTATCATAGTGACAGCTTAGATTTCTTCTTTTCTACAAATGATGCTAATAAGTATACTATTGGACTTTATGAAGATCTGCAGCGCTTCATTCTTAGCAGTGGAATAAATGTGAACCAGTTTGTTTCCGACAATGAGCTCGTAATTTTGTTCAAGAACGCAGCCAGTGCTCATTATTTGTTGCAGAATGATCGTTATGTGCTTCGAAAGCTGTCGGGAGCTTTTTTAGATTATGCTCAGACATATGCCTACTATAAAAAAATATATGGTGAATCAACATCCATTTTTTAATATGGTCTGAAACTACATATCACCTTTGTCACCTGTTCAAACCCGAATGTCGAGCGATGTAAAGGAAGGGGCAGGGGATTCATTTGATTGAGTCTCTTGAATTTTTCCTGGGTCTTTATCATTCTGCGTACCATTGGAATTCTTCGATTTGCTTTCAGCCTTATTTCCCTCAACGACTTCCTGATTTTCCTTTTCCACAGAGGATGAAGGTGTAGGAGACGAAACGGATTCTTTTGGCTCAGGCTGATGTATCTCTTTCATCAAATCTCCAATCTTCTGACCTACTTTGCTCATTTGGGAGCTGATGTCCTGCACGATTTCTCTTTTTTTCTGGAATACCGTACGTTCAGCATTTTCAAGCATCATCGATTTGCCAGCATCATTGCCAGCATTAATCTCCAGAACCAGTCGGTCAAACTTGGTTTCACCTTCAATGGTTTGTATGGAGCTGTTCATGCGATCTCGCAAACCGACCAGTTTACCTAACTGATCGTAAGTCTGACTGTGCTTAATTAGATGGTCCATGGATGGGGGTTGAGCTTCGTCATTGCGCTGGGGCTGTTGTTCTTTGGTCTTCTCAGGCTGTTTTAATTTGTTCTTTTCCTCCATTTCCTCTGCTTTGATCTGGGCGATCTGCGTGTCGATTTGCGTAATGGAGCTCGTTAATGATTTGATTCGTGCTGCTTTGGTTTTAGTGTCCAGTTCATCATTGGATTTTACAGCTTGTACTTCTTCATTAAGCCTAACCTTCTGCTGCATAAGTCCCTGAATTTCCTTATCTCTACTGGAGACTTGGCTCCCGGGGGTGAAGCTGCTTTTGGAGGCAGGTGAAATTGAATTCATGGTCTTTTCCCCTTCTTCGTTATATCGTGGATCTACTTACATATATCGGATGTTACGAGAAGCAAATGAAGATACGCTGGTAATAAGTTCACTTTCACTTGTGTGTTGCTTACTTGCGAATAATGATTGATAATGGTTATCAATGAGTGAAGGACTGTTTAGTCAATCTATTTAGACGGAGTTGGGTTAATGAAATGTGGAATAATTATTACATACTCTGGAACTATGCTGCTGTGAGTATTGCGGATATACGTTATATGGAGTTAGGGCCAACCGAGGAGCTAAAGTATAAATTTCCTGCGAGCACGTTTGTATTCAACATTCAGGGTAAAGCCTATGTGACCATAAACGACCAGAAGCATGAAGTGAGTCGTTTTTATGTTCTTCATGGTGGAAAAGGGAGCGTGCTGCATATTGAAGCTGGACAATCTGGATTAAACCTGTTTTACCTTATGTACAAATCAAGCTTGCCAAGTGGAGGAAGAACCGATTTGGGCAACATGATGGAGCACATGAATCCATTTCAGCTAACCTATGGTTTTGCCCCTGAGTCACCTGTTGTGCTGTATGAGCAAGTAAAACAGATACACGCTTTATGGAATCAAAAGAATCCCATACATCATTTTCAGGCAAAAAGTCTTTTTTATCCTTTTGTAGAGCAAGTATCAGCACAAATTCCTCATGCTGCAACTCGTTATTCCATTACGAATCAGGTCAGCAAAGTCATCAAAATTGTGGAATCCTCTTATGCTGAGCCCCTAACGTTGCATGTTTTGGCGGAGAAGGTCGGCAGCAGTCCCAGAAGTCTGTCCCGCAAGTTCAAGCAGGCCACGGGTTATAGTCCAATCGACTATTTGATTCAGTTCCGTTTGTTCAAGGCCAAGGAGATGCTGCTGCATACCGACGCTACATTGGATGAGATTGCGGCAGGCATCGGTTATCCGGACGGATATTATCTAGGGCGTATGTTCAAAAAACATACAGGTGTTTCTCCGCTTCAGTTTAAGGAGAAAACATCGGGCACCTTAAAATGGCCTGATCTGACATCGGCCCTGGCGCGAAATGACATTTCCAGTGGAAGAGCTGGAAGGTATGTTTATAACGATGATGATAATCATTATCAATATAAACACGGAGGGTCATTGTACATGAATAGACAGACAAGAACGGGAATGCTGCTTAGTATTTTATTAAGTCTCACTTTACTGCTGAGTGCCTGCTCGACAGGGGCAACTAGTAATTCTGGGGGAGAAACAGCGGGAAGCAAAGGGACTTCGAGTGTTACCAGCACAGTAACGGCTGATAGCCAATCGAACAATTCCGAGCCTCGGATCATCTCGACGGTTAAGGGAGATATCACGGTCCCGGCTGAACCCAAGCGAATTGTGGTGGATTTATATTTAGGAAGCCTGATTGCTTTGGGAATCAAGCCAGTCGGTACACCGGAAATGAACTTGAAGAACCCCTATTTTATCAAATCACTTGAGGGAGTAGAGAATATTGGTGAATACGAAACTATTTCTCTTGAAAAGGTGTTGGAACTTCAACCAGATCTGATTGTCACAGGTGATCCTGATTTGTTTGATTCTTTTAGCAAAATTGCGCCTACGCTTGTTGTTCCTTATGGAGAGTTGAAAAATACCCATGAAGAGATCACTTATTTCGGTAAAGCGTTGAACAAAGAAAAAGAGGCTGAGTCATGGTTGGCCGATTACGACGGACGAATTGCGGATGCCAAGAAGCGTGTAAGTGAAGCAATCGATGCAGATGCAGAAGTATCCGTTATGCAATTTTACGATAAAGGACCGTTAGCCTTTGGTGATAATTTTGGGCGTGGAGGTCAAGCTGTGTACAGTGCTCTCGGATTGAATCCTCCGGCAGACAAAAAAGAGATATTAATGAAAGATCAGCTTGTTGAAGTCTCGTCCGAATCCATACCCGAATTTGCCGGTGATTACATTATTCTTACGGCAGACAACCTGACTGTAGAGGAATTGAAATCCAAGCCAGTATGGAGTTCGCTTGATGCCGTCAAGAATGATCGTGTGTTTATCTGGAGTCCGGATCGTTCATGGTACTTTGACCCTATTGCAACGTTGGATCAGACCGAGGAATTGGCAGCTTGGTTCACGAAGACAGCTGTTCAAAAGTAAATCTTTCGGATCATTGATTGGTGAAATTGAATCCTGGTCAAAATTCAGTTGATAATGAAAATTATTATCATCTATAATGAAGGAATAATAGTGAACCACTATAACGCTTCGGTTAAGGATGGTTTGCAGAATAATGACCTGTACAAGGTCTTTGTTCCTGGTGAGACTGGGATTGGAGAGTAATCGATGCAATTAAACGAACAGATGCAAAGCTGGAATCACGCGGCTGTTAAAATTCTGGATATACGCCGGATCGTCATGGAGGCAGGGGAGATACAGGAGTCCTATTTGCTTCCGGCAAACGCTTTTATATACAGCATTCGGGGTGCAGCTCAACTTAAATTGGATGGGAAAACACACGAAGCACAGCGATTCTGTATTCTGCATGGTGGTAAAGGATCATCACTGGATATTCGGGTGAGCGAAAAGTTTGAATATTACTTGCTGTTCTACAGGGCATTCCTTGCGTTCCCAACTCATCGTAAAACATGGCGGTTGTCACAACCTCCTCAGATTGCTCCGTTCTCTTTGCAATATGGATTTACGCCGAGCAATCCTCTTGCTATATTGCGCTATTTTGGAGAACTGGAGAAAGCGTGGGATCAGGCGAGCAGACTGGACTTGCTGCAAGTAAAAAGTTTGTTCTACCAATTTATTCATGAGCTGTTGTTTCAATTGGCAGAGCAGGAAGTCAGAACAGTGCCTCCAGACCCTATTGAGCAAACACTTCGCTACATCCAGGAGCATTATAGGGAACAGGTGACTCTGGATTTTCTGGCTGAACAATTCAACTACAGCTCCCGTCATTTATCTATGCAATTTAAAAGAAAGACAGGACACAGTCCGATTGATTATCTCATTCAAACGAGACTGACCAAAGCCCGGAATTTGCTTGTTCGATCCGATGCAACCCTGCGCGAAATCGCGGCAGAAGTGGGATACACGGATGTGTATTATTTCAGCCGTATTTTCAAAAAACATGTGGGCCTGTCCCCCACACTCTATCAGCAGAAAATAAGGAACCAGACTTTGGCAGAGGATCGTCCATTACAATTCTCCGAATCGTCCATTGGCTGGAGAAGGATGCGAGGATATATTGATTATGAGAATCATTATCAATATATAGACGGAGGGTCTACATCAATGAAAAGAAGAAAAACAAGCTCCAGCATGATTTTGGTTGCACTTTTAAGCATCACAATGCTTTTATCGGCATGCTCCGCTGGCTCTGCAACAACAACAGTTACGGGGGAAGGTACGAATACGAACTCAACTACGAGCACAGCCGCATCTTCATCATCAGATTCAGGTAGTCAAACGAACAATGAAAATGGAACACGTACGGTCTCCACGGTTAAAGGTGATGTTGTTGTCCCGGCAAATCCTAAACGGGTGGTTGTACTTTATCTTCAAGGAGATGTTGTAGCGCTTGGAATTAAGCCTATTGCAACGTCTGACGTATTTGATGGGGCTGCATATAAGAATGAGCTTGAAGGGGTAAATTCACTAGGCACCTGGTTCGAACCAAACCCTGAGGCTGTCATTGATCTGGACCCGGATTTGATCATTGTTCCTTCAGAAGAGACTTACACGCTATTAAAAGATATTGCACCAACTGTGTATGTCCCATATGAGAAATTGACAACGGAAGAAAGACTTCATAGTATCGCTAGCATTTTCGGCAAAGAACAGGAAGCAGACGTTTTAATCGACAATCTTAACAGTAAAGTTGAAGAGAGCAAGAAAAAACTTGCTGATGCAGGCATACTGGACAAAACGGCCTCCATCGTCGAAGGTGGGCTGAAAGAGATGGTCATTGTAGAAAGTAAGCAATACGGCCGAGGATCTCAGGCTATATACGAGTACTTGGAAATGAAAGCACCTGAAGCGGTCCAGAAAAAAATTGACGTCGTTTCCGACGCGGCAGGTTCGACCTTGTCCATGGAAGTTCTTCCTGAGTATATGGGAGACTACGTGTTTCGTTCGGTATATGAAGGGGCAGATAACCTTAACGATAATCCAATTTGGAATAGCATACCCGCTATCAAAGAAGGCCGTTTAATCGAGATTGATTTTGATTTCTTCTATTACTCGGATATCTATTCCATCAACAAGCAAATCGATTTCGTTGTCGAGCATCTACTCGCAGCTCCCAAAGTTAAGTAATCAACAAATAAATAACCGATGGTAGTTTTGTATAAGAAATGTTTGAATTTTAGCCATTGTAATTTGATAAGTTTCCCATTAGACTAGGAAAAGAGTGATAATGAGAATCGATATCAAATAGTCGAGCGCTTTGGATCGAACTGATGGAGGTAACTACATGGATCAGCATTTGGAATTATATGATGTAACAATTATCGGCGGGGGACCTGCCGGCATGTATTCTGCATTTTACAGCGGGATGCGTGATATGAAGACCAAGTTGATTGAGGCGCGGGATAAACTGGGTGGTCGCATGCTCTTTTATCCAGAGAAAATGATCTGGGACGTTGGCGGCGTGACCCCGATTCTGTGTGAAAATTTGATTAAACAGCTGGAAGAACAGGCTAGAACATTTGAGCCAACGATTGTGTTTGAACAGCAAATTGAAGGATTTGAGCGTCAGCCTGATGGCACGATTCTGCTGACATCGAATACAGGAGAACAACACTGGACACGTACCGTCATATTGGCGATCGGGTATGGTATATATAAAATGGCCAAGCTGGAGCTTGAAGGTGCTGACCGTTATGAGGTTACCAATCTCCACTATACAGTACAGGAGCTGGAGCCTTTCCGTGGTAAACGAGTACTGATCTCTGGTGGAGGTGACTCCGCGGTGGATTGGGCCAATGAGCTTGAAGCACTGGCAGAGCAAGTGACGGTTGTGCATCGTCGTGACCGCTTTGGCGGATTGGAGCGAAATGTACTGCGGATGAGAGAATCCTCAGTGGATATTCGTACACCATACGCCGTTGATACCCTACATAGTCAAAGTGGGGAGATCATCGAACAAGTGACGATATCCCATGTTGAGACAGGTGAGAGTGAAGTCCTTGATGTGGATGCGATTATCGTCAACCACGGCATGAAGAGTGACTTTGGCCCGCTCCGGGATTGGGGACTTGATCTTGGTGAATGGCATGTCAAAACAACAGAGAAGCTGCAAACGAATATTCCAGGCGTCTTCGCTGCAGGAGACTTTGTAGATTATGGAAGTAAACTGTATCTGATTGCTGGTACATTTACGGATGCAGCCCTCGCGGTGAACAGTGCAAAACTGTATATGGACCCTGAGGCGGAGAAAGTTGCCTATGTGTCTTCCCATAACAGCCGGTTCAAGGAAAAAAATAAAGAACTTGGTGTTGTGGAAGAATAGAATCAAACGAAGTAGTTCTGGCTAATGCCAGAACTGCTTTTTTTTGTTTCCATTTTCGGTATGAACCTCCACGAACTGCACAACATAGAACAGGCACCGGAATTGAACATACATCATCAACTGTCTATAATGAGCCTTAGAAGTGAGGAAAAACAGCAAGAAACGTCAAACAGATTAGAGTGGAGTGCACAATATGGAAAAAAAATTTCAACGTATATCCACATTCATTCATCGGTGGTTCAAAGGCCGTGAGAAAAAACGCATCAAATGGTCGGAAGTCTATCTCGCTGTTGCTGGGAAAATGCATCGACTACTGGTGGAAGGCCGGCGCGCACGTTCAGCGTCCAGAAGGCTGCATCAGGATTTGCCTATTACCGCTTTGGGCCAAATGAAGCTGGAGCCAGGAGATATTTTATATACGCCAAGTTCGGAATCGACTTATTACGCCGGGCATATGGGGATTATTGGACTCGACGGTAAAGTGTATCACGTACACCCTTATGGGCCCGTGTTTGCCGATTCCTTGGATTGGTACATCACTCGCTTTTATGAGGGGGATCGTTTCATTGTATTTCGCTCCCGTCTGAATCAGGCTGGTGTGAAGGCAGCGCAGTGGGTACAGGATCATTACAAGCAGGTAAAATTCTATCGATTGCAGACGAATCTGCGCAGCATTGAACGGAACTATTGTTCCAAATTTATATATCAGGCGTACCAATTTACAACTGGACTTGATCTGTGGAGTCGCAAGTTTGTGAAGCTGAATCAGGGATACATCTATCCGTTTCGAATTGAGCGCTCACCCGCGCTTGAGGTTCTTGGAACGTTTTATAAATAAGGCAAGTTAACCGACGGAAGTTCCTTTCTCATACAAGAGGATGGGGCAGGTTCTGTCGGTTTTTTTTGTATGCGTAGAGATCAAAAACAGGAAAAAGGCTCAAAACGTCGAATAGATTATGAGATAGGCATGCACAACTTGGAATCGTATACATAACCAATGCAGGATCAATTTTTGCCCAAGCATAAGCAATTCACCCCTTAGAAGGCAAACAAGGAAGAGAGAGAAAGAGATGAAATGGCTGAACTTTGTGCGCAGGTTCAAATCAAACTCAAACGTAGTAAACCTATCCGATTACACTCCCAGGAAGGAAAGGAGGCAATATTGTTCCATCTGTAGTAAAAAAGTGAAGTCCATCGTGTATTATGCGACTTCCCAGGGAAATGTTGCAGGTGTATGCAGTTCTTGTAAATCAGTGGCGGAACATCGAGGAATGTTACCCATTTAATAAGGAAGAGATACGCTCAGGAAATAACATTGCTTTGATTTATGAGCGTTTTTGTAGTACATTAGCAAATGTATTCGAAGGAGGATTCTAATGTACTCAGGTAGACAAGACGATACTTTATACATCATGACCTACACCTTAAACAGCGGTATCAAGGGTACGGTTCCACTGTCAAATAAGCAGATTATTGAGTGGCTGGATTGCTACAGAAATGAGAAGCGCTTCGTGACCGAAATCGGCAAGGAGTTTTTTGGATTGAATGCAGGATTGGTAGCAGATTTTAAAGTTCAGAATCATTTATCGGATTATCAGCAGACAATTATGCCTACACAGCAGCAGGATAACATGGAACGTTTGTCCAGCGCATATAAATCAACCGAGTTATTAATGAAGATTGATTGTAAATGTGGCACGGCATATGTTACGGAGTCTCCATATAAGCGCACCAAATGGTACTGCACCAAGTGCAAAGAGATTGTATTTTTGGATGCCAAAAAAGGAATGGTAGAAACGTCGCGTGGCGACGCTTACTACATGACCAACAAATATTTTGTTTCCCGGGACTAGCGGGAGATGACGAATGGGAAGCATCGCTGTGAGGCGGTGCTTTTTTGTGTGCAAAGAAAGAGCAAATGACCGAGTTAAGCAGAGGTATATTAAGGGTATGCTGGTAAAAAGGAGTTATAATAAAAAAAGCCCTCGGGGGCTTTTTTTGAAATCTCAGGAAACCTGTAGCAGCAGATACCGCCGATCAGAACCTATAGATTAATCATGGAAAAGCTGATTCAGCTCAGCATTCAACTTTGTGAGGAGGAATGAAGCAGCAGCGACAGCGCGGCTCGTAAGCTTCTGAATCGCCAATCATGACGACAGGTCCAAGCGTTACAGGCTCTCCATTAACGATACGCTGGGTGAAAGCCGCATCCGGGCTTCCGCATACGGCACAGAATGCCGACAGTTTCTCAATATCATCCGCCATAGCGAGCAAACCGCCTACATATCCAAATTCCTTGCCACGGTAATCCATATTCAGTCCATCCACAATGACATGTTTGCCACAGTAGGCAAGCTCGGAGACCAGTTCCATGATGGCACTGCTGAAGAATTGTACTTCATCAAATGCAACAACATCAGCATCTTTGGTCTGCGTAAGGATCATCTCTACGGATTCCGGGGTCAATTGCCGGGGAATGGAATGGGCAGGCAGACGATAGCCGATACGGCTAACGATCTCGTCTTGAGCAAACCGATCATCTTCGGCAGGTTTGTAAGCAACGACCTTTTTACGGCCAAATTGAATTAATTTCTGACAACGGCGAATGAGTTCACCGGATTTTTCACTAAACATAGGTCCTGTAATTACGGTAATTCGTCCTGTTTGCACAGTTCTGCTACTCCTCTCACATACGGGATTCAACAAAAAAAAGCGACCATTACAGAGTACCACAAAATCTTTAGTAAGAGCCAGAACTAATCTGAGCAGCTTTGTGTTACTATATGGATTGTTAAGCTGTTGGTTACGGCAGTGTAATGCATAAGCCAGGAGCGATTGAAAAGAGGTGTTAACGATGAGTGAAGCATTATCCGAATTACAAGAGCGATATGAACATTTGAAAGGACAGTCAGTCCTTGACGAAGCTGCGCAGGCGTTGTTTGCAGACTTGTTCGCTGAAGCGGAGCGGCTGCAAGCCAGTAATCTGACGTTGCGCAGAACGATTCTGAAGTCCTCTTCCAAAGAGTCGCGTATGTCTACCAAGCTGCGGGATGCATTATACGAATAACCCGGAGACTACTCCGGGTTCTCTTCTGTCTGCAATTTGCGGGGAAATAGAATACCTGCTGTAATTCTGGCAATCATGGCGAAGGTGAGGCCGATACCTGCGAACATATAGATGACTGTAAAAGCCTTGCCGAATCCGGTCGATGGTACAAAATCCGGATGTCCCACCGTCGTTAGAGTTACTGCACAGAAATAGAGGGCATCAATCCAGTGCAGACCTTCAACGCGAGTATAGAATAACGTGCCCGAGAGAAGTGTCGCCGCAGTTAATACAAACAGAGCCAGGAACTTCTGGTCCTTGAAGGCATGGAAAATGCCTTTAAGCAATCTTTTTAGCGTAATGATAAACGAGACCATGTTGATCCATCCTGTCTATGGAAAGAGTGGGCATTGTGCATATTCAAGATGCTAACACTGAATTTATGCATAATACGTGTTTGAATAATAAGCATTATACCTGATCGAGTACCGTATATAAAGGCAGATGTAAGGTTCGGATGTTGAAATGTTGCGGAGCCAGAAAAAATGACAAAAAGCCCGGACTCAGGAAGTCGTACCGGGCGTCTCAGCTTTGTCGGCTGAGGGTGCGCTTTTTGAACGAAAACGGGGTCCTACATAATTACGCTTGCGGTCACGGAACAGAATCCAACCTCCCAGAAAACTCATGCCTGCGGCGAACAGGACAAGTCCTCCACCAAAGGAGAGCCATTGAAATCCTGGTGAGATCTGCTCGTTCCCATGCTCGGCATAATACAGGAAAAGGGCGTCCTTCATCATTAGAAAACCCTTCATTGCCATTAACCCGGGAATGACCAGAACAATAATCGCCACAAATCGTGCAAAGACCAGTCTAGTATTCATCACCATTAAACTCCTTCTGCCTGAGGTTGACGTAAAATAAAGGTTGCGCTTACAGGTCATACCTGATTCCATCATAGCTTGGTTTTCAGAAGCTGTCCATGCGTTTCAGGGTCAAATTTTGAGTTGACTGCTCAAGGGGAGTACAATGGAATATAGATAACGTCTATGAAAAAGAGAATCATTCGAATCATCATCTTACAAATATATTGAAATTGTATTGAAATTATATGGATAGAGGAGAACATTTAAGATGCCAATTACATGTGATGTTGCCATTCTTGGAGGAGGAACGGGAGGGTACGTTGCTGCCATCCGTGCCGCACAGTTAGGAAAACAGGTTGTTATTATCGAGAAGGATAAGCTGGGGGGCACTTGTCTGCATCGTGGCTGTATTCCGAGCAAGGCATTGCTGCGAAGTGCGGAAGTGTACGCTGAGATACAAGAAAGCGAAATGTATGGGATTGAAACAGCTGGAGCAACACTTGTATTTCCGAAGGTTCAGGCGCGCAAGGATGCAATTGTGGAGCAGCTTCATCAAGGTGTGCAGTATTTAATGAAAAAAAATAAAATTCAGGTCGTACACGCCAAAGGGCGCGTGATCGGACCTTCCATTTTCTCCCCTCAGAGCGGTGCAGTGGCTGTCGAGTTTGAAGATGGCGAGATGGATACAGTTGTGCCAACCAACCTCATTATTGCTACCGGATCTCGCCCACGGGTGCTGCCAGGTCTTGAGCCAGATGGCCGGTACATCATGAGCAGTGATGAGGCTTTGCGAATGGACGAATTACCAGCATCCCTGATCATTGTTGGTGGTGGGGTGATTGGCCTCGAATGGGCCTCGATGCTGAATGATTTTGGCGTTGAAATTACAGTTGTTGAAGCCGCTGCTCATGTATTGCCAGCAGAGGATGAAGATGTAGCCAAGGAAATGCAGAGATTGCTTGGGAAACGTGGTGTTCGCTTCCTAACAGGCGCTAGCGTTCTGACAGAGACATATAGCATACAGGAAGACGGTATTCAGATTGATGTCAAGCTGGGGGATGAGAAGCAAGAGACTCTGAAAGCGGACAAGATGCTGGTGTCGGTTGGTCGTCAGGCCAATGTCGAAAATATCGGACTCGAAAATACGGATATCAAACTCGAACGCGGATTTATTGCTGTGAATCAACATCTGCAAACGGGTGAGGGACATATTTATGCAATCGGCGATGTCATCGGCGGATTGCAGCTGGCGCATGCAGCGAGTCATGAAGGCATTTTGGCAGTGAATCATCTGGCGGGTGAAACGGTACATGCCGTCGAATCACATCGAATCCCGCGCTGTGTCTATACTCGTCCGGAAGCAGCGAGTATCGGATTTACGGAGCGCGAGGCCAAAGAGCGTGGTTGTGAAGTGAAGACAGGCAAGTTTCCGTTCCAGGCGATTGGAAAATCTTTGGTTCATGGAAGTCGGGATGGATTCGTGAAGGTAATCGCGGATGCCAAGACGAATGATATATTGGGAGTACATATGATCGGTACCCATGTGACGGAACTGATCGCAGAGGCCTCTTTGGCTCAGATGCTGGATGCGACACCTTGGGAAGTGGGACAGACGATCCATCCTCACCCAACATTATCGGAAATCATGGGTGAAGCCATGTTGGCAGTAGACGGAAAATCGATTGGAATGTAAGCCGGACAGGCTTATGAGAAAGGTCCTTTCCTTTTTTGGGCAAATGGGATTATAATAAGGTTAAGCCAAGTCTTAGTACCAGGTTATAAGATCGGGTAGTAAGACGGGCAAAGGCTCTGATTAAAAGGAGGTACCTCATATGAGTTCAAAAGGTACTGCAGACGCGGTCCATCGGCATGAACAGCTGGGACTTAGCGATGGTGAAGTATTGGATATGTACAAATACATGCTGCTCGCACGCAAGTTTGACGAGCGTTGCTTGCTCTTACAGCGGGCCGGCAAAATTAACTTTCACGTATCCGGTGTAGGACAGGAAGCTGCGCAAGTAGGCGCTGCATTCGGTCTGGACCGGGATCACGATTATTATTTACCGTATTACCGCGATTATGGCTTTGTACTGGCAGTTGGCATGACTCCACGTGAGCTGATGCTGTCTGCTTTTGCGAAGGCGGAAGATCCGAATAGTGGGGGACGGCAAATGCCGGGTCACTTCGGTCACAAAAAGCTGCGCATTGTAACGGGCTCCAGTCCGGTTACGACACAGGTTCCGCACGCTGTAGGGTTTGCACTGGCTGCCAAAATGAAGAAGCAAGAATTCGTTTCTTTTGTAACTTTTGGTGAAGGGTCAAGCAACCAGGGAGATTTCCACGAAGGTGCCAATTTCGCAGGTGTTCATAAACTTCCTGTGATTATTATGTGTGAGAACAATCAGTATGCCATCTCGGTGCCAATTCACAAGCAGCTGAGTGGTAAAATATCAGATCGTGCACTTGGGTACGGGTTCCCCGGACTTCGTGTAGATGGAAACGATGCGTTGGAAGTATACGGTGCAGTCAAAGAAGCTCGTCGCCGCGCAATCGCTGGTGAAGGACCAACACTTATTGAAGCGATGATGTATCGGTTGTCTCCACACTCCACTTCCGACAATGATCTGGCATACCGGACCAAGGAAGAGGTTGAAGAGAACTGGAAGAAGGACGGCGTGCTTCGCATGAAGAACTATCTGATCGATTGCGGCATCTGGGATGAAGCCCGGGATGCGGATCTGGCTTCCCAGCTTGCGCTGGAAATGAAAGAAGCGACTGAATACGCAGACAACGCGCCATATCCGAAACCTGAGGACACTCTGACGCACGTTTATGCGGACAGCGAAGAAGGGGGACGGTAAGTATGGCGGTTATGGAATATATTGATGCAATCCGTCTCGCGATGAAAGAAGAGATGGAGCGGGATGAAAATGTCTTTATCCTTGGTGAAGATGTCGGGGTCAAAGGCGGCGTGTTCACTACAACCAAAGGATTGCAGGATCAGTTCGGCGAAATGCGTGTCATGGACACACCATTGTCCGAATCAGCCATTGCAGGTGTAGCCATTGGTGCAGCGATGTATGGCATGAAACCTATTGCCGAGATGCAATATTCGGATTTTATGTTGCCTGCAACAAATCAGATTATTAGTGAAGCGGCCAAAATTCGCTATCGCTCCAACAATGACTGGAGTTGCCCGATTGTTATTCGTGCGCCTATTGGCGGCGGTATTTTTGGTGGGCTGTATCACTCCCAATGTCCGGAATCGATCTTTTTTGGCACACCAGGTCTGAAAATTATAGCTCCTTACTCGGCATACGATGCGAAGGGACTGCTCAAAGCAGCCATTCGCGACCCGGACCCGGTTCTCTTTTTTGAAAATAAAAAATGCTACAAGCTGATCAAGGAAGATGTGCCGGAAGATGATTACATCGTTCCAATTGGTAAAGCCAACGTGCTTCGCGAAGGAGCAGATATTACAGTTATCGGGTATAGCCAGCCACTTCATTTTGTCATGCAGGCTGCCGAAGAGCTGGAGCGTGAGGAAGGCATTACTGCCCATGTACTGGATCTGCGCACATTGCAGCCACTTGATCGCGAAGCCATCATTGCATCCGCTCGTCTGACTGGCAAAGTGCTGATTGTGCATGAAGACAATAAAACTGGTGGTGTAGGAGCGGAAGTTGCGGCTATCATCAGTGAAGAATGTCTGTTCGAACTGGATGCGCCGATTCAGCGTCTCTGCGGACCGGATGTACCGGCAATGCCGATTAGCCCAACATTGGAGAAATTCTATATGCTGAGCAAGGATAAAGCCAAGGAAGCGATGCGTACGCTCGCCGAGTATTAATTCGTGTAGTGAGATAGTTTAAAAGCAAAGTTTGGAGTGATATAACCAATGAGTATGAAATGGATCGAGGTCATTATGCCGCAGCTGGCGGAATCGCTGGTCTCGGCTACCATTGCCAAATGGTTGAAAAAACCGGGTGACCGGATTGAACAATACGAACCGATCTGTGAAGTGATTACGGATAAAGTCAACGCAGAGATTCCATCAACCGTTGATGGAATTATGGGTGATCTGTTGGTCGAAGAAGGTACGACCATTGCGGTTGGCGAAGCCATCTGCCGCATGCAGGTAGCTGCTTCTGATGAAGAAGCAGCAGAGCAAGTAACGCATGCTTCGCAGCAACAGAATGGTGATCATGTTCATGCACAACAAAGTGCGAACTACGTACCTGCTGCTGGTGCAGCGAGTACAACAGGGCACGATCCCAATCAGCCGATGCGTAACCGCTATTCTCCTGCGGTTCAATCCCTTGCAGCTGAACATGGTCTCAACTTGCAGAGCATTCAGGGCACAGGAGCAGGTGGTCGGATTACACGTAAGGATGTACTGGCAGTGATTGCACAGGGTGGAAACGCGGGCGCAGCGTCTGTACAGTCTTCTACTGTAGCAGGACAGCAGGTCTCTTCGGGAGTACCTTCAGGTTCTCCTTTCAGCGGATTGAATCGGGGGAATGCAGACTTGGGCGCATCTGCGGGAGAAACCGTTCCAGCAGCCGACGCAGGCGTTCCTGTAAGACATTCCGGCATACATCTGACCGAAAGTCCGAAAATTCCGCAAATCGAAGTAGAGGGTGGCGGACAGGGAAGATCCGAATACTTCATCGACGTTACTCCAGTTCGTAATGCCATTGCTCGTAATATGCGTCAAAGCGTATCGGAAATCCCTCACGCGTGGACGATGATTGAAGTGGACGTGACGAATCTGGTGATGCTGCGCAACAAACTCAAGGATGAGTTCAAGCGCAAAGAAGGCATCAACCTGACGTACTTGTCCTTCATGATGAAGGGGGTCGTTAATGCGATTAAAGACTACCCGATCATGAACTCGGTATGGGCTGTTGACAAAATTATTGTCAAACGGGATATCAACCTGTCGATGGCAGTGGGTACAGAAGACTCTGTACTGACACCGGTAATTAAACATGCGGATCAGCGCAACATCGCTGGTCTGGCTCGTGAAATTGATGAGCTGGCACGTAAAACTCGTGAAGGCACGTTGAAGCTAGACCATATGCAGGGCGGAACTTTCACGGTTAACAATACGGGGTCATTTGGTTCGATTCTGTCGCAACCTATTATTAACTACCCACAGGCGGCGATTCTTACATTTGAGTCGATCGTCAAGAAACCTGTGGTCATTAATGACATGATTGCTGTCCGTTCTATGGCGAACCTTTGTCTCTCCCTGGATCATCGTATTCTAGATGGAGTCATTAGCGGACGTTTCCTGCAACGTGTAAAAGAGAATCTTGAAGGATACACGATGGAATCGAAAGTGTATTAAGAGAGAGCAAGTGCATCATTTCAATGAGTTACTAATGATGCCAAGCCCTGAATAGATGGATAATGGGAAAGTGTATGTGCCAATGGCCGTGCACTTTTCCCGTTTTCTTTAATGAATGCTCATCATTATACAATGAACATTGAAACAGAAGGGTGTGGGGGAATCATGAGCAAGCCGCTGGATGTTATGTACATACCGATGCTTGATTATGAAGAGGCTTGGAACCGCCAGAAAGCGATTGTGCAGCAACTGGATGAGGGAGAAGGCGCGGAGCAGATGCTGTTGCTCCAGCATCCGCCGACGTATACGATCGGTTCACAGAATCACCCGGAGCACCTGCTTCTCAGTGAATACGAACTGCGGGAACAAGGTATCTCCTTGTTTCAAATTGACCGCGGCGGTGATATTACTTATCATGGCCCTGGCCAGTTGGTAGGTTACCCGTTACTTGTTCTTGGACGGGATGAAGCCTTGGATTTACATGGCTATTTACGTCGCCTAGAGCAGATGATTATTGATTACCTGGCTGATCAGGGTATTGAAGCAGGGCGTAAAGAGGCTTACACAGGTGTATGGATCGGAGATTTGAAAATTGCCGCCATCGGCGTAAAGTTCAATCGCTGTAAACATCGGCGTGGCTTCGTGACGAGTCACGGATTTGCTTTTAATATCACCTCAGGCATTCAGCAAGCAGGCTTTCAGGGTATTGTTCCTTGCGGGATTGAGCAGTATGGTGTGACCTCGTTGGAGGATATTACAGGCAAGACCTACACTGTGGAACAAGTTGCGCAGGATATCGTTCCATACTTTAACCGGATTTTCCCGTATGAGATTACCTGGATTACAGAAAAAGAAGCCCTTCCCCGTCTGTAAATCAGACAGTCAAAAGGCTTCAGGTTTCTATCCGAACAATAAAGGTTCGAGCGCAATGAAAAGGGTGGACCCAATCATGGCGAGCAGCATGAGATAGATAATGATGCGGAACCATTTCTTTTTTTGCATGATGAGAGAACTCCTTTCAACAAATGAATAAACAGACCATAGTAATTGTATTGTACCGTATCGAAGAAAGGTAGGAAAGTCCTATGATAAAACAGCAGCGTGTTATTGATCAATTTATGGAATTGGTGCAGATTGATAGTGAAACAACCCATGAACAGAATATATCAAAAGTGTTAAAAGACCAGTTTACTCAGCTGGGCCTCAGCGTGTATGAGGACGACACCATGGAGAAAACCGGACATGGCGCTGGTAATCTCGTGATTACCTGGGAAGCCGAGGGTGCGGAAGAAGCTACGCCCATCTTTTTCACATGTCATATGGATACCGTAACGCCTGGACAGGGAATTAAACCTGAGCTGGGTGAAGACGGCTGGATTCGCAGTGACGGCACGACAATTCTGGGTGCAGATGACAAGGCGGGGATTGCTGCTTTGTTTGAAGCGATTCGAGCTATTCAAGAGAACAACCTTCCACATGGAAAAATTCAATTTGTGATTACCGTAGGTGAAGAGTCGGGTCTGGTTGGTGCACGTGCAATGAATCCGAAGGATATTGAAGCCGAGTTCGGTTATGCCCTGGATTCCAACGGAGCTGTGGGTACAATTTGTGTGGCTGCTCCGGCCAGAGCGGAAATTCAGATGAAGATCTATGGGAAATCCGCACATGCGGGCGTGAATCCGGAAGACGGCATCAGTGCCATCCAAGTGGCGGCCAAAGCAATTGCAGCGATGAAGCTGGGACGAATTGATGATGAGACTACGGCGAACATCGGCAAATTCCAGGGCGGATCAGCACTGAACGTCGTCTGCGATTTTGTGCAGATTGAGGCTGAGGCACGCAGTATTGTGCAGGAGAAGGTAGAACTTCAAGTGGCCCAGATGCGTGAAGCACTGGAAACGACATGCCGCAAATATGGTGCAACCGCTGAGTTCCGCAGTGAGATCCTGTATCCTGCTTTTGGCTTCCATGATGAACACGAGGTTGTTCAGCTTGCACAGCGTGCCATTCGGAGCCTGGGGCTGGAAACTAGCACGTTTGCATCCGGTGGTGGCAGTGATGCCAACATCTTCAATGGGTTCAACATACCCACGGTCAACCTGGCTGTAGGCTATGAGGACATCCATACGACGAAAGAACGCATCCGTGCCGAGGATATTGTGAAACTATCTGAAGTGGTTGTAGCTATTATTCAGGAAACGGCTGCAAATAAAAAGTAATCCAAAGAGACTGAGGGTGAAACTCCCCGTGCTTCAACTGAAAAGTCCGAATCCGGTACAAACCGAGTTCGGACTTTTTGGCAAAACCATGTTATATTTCATGGGTATTGCAGACCAAGAACAGTATCATTTACGTCCAGCGAGCATATCGATTAATTTGGCATCTGGACCCCACTCACGCACCCATTGTTTGAGTATGAGCTGGACTTGTCTGGCTTGTCCGACCACGTGTACGGATTGCGGTGTTAAATAACTGTTCATTGGTTGTCCCCCTGATTCGCTATATTTGTTTGAAATCGCTATAAGCTCACCATATGCCAAAAAACAGAGGTTTATACGTATAAAGAGAACCAAAATTCGAAGAAGTGGAGTTGAAGAACAGATGAACCCAACCAATCATAAGCATCCTGCCAATCCAAAACTTGACGAAGAGACCATATCGACAAAGCCCATCTTCGAGGGCAAAGTCATTTCCCTTCAAGTCGACACAGTCAAGCTGCCTAACGGTCAGACTGCTACCCGTGAGATCATCCGTCATCCTGGAGCGGTGGCTGTCCTCGCGCTGAATGGAGATCGTATGCTCGTCGTTGATCAGTATCGTCAGGCCATGGGACGTACCGAAGTCGAGATTCCGGCAGGCAAACTGGACCCAGGAGAAGAACCTGAAGTGGCAGCAGCGCGTGAATTGCGCGAAGAAACCGGTTATGTAGCCAAATCACTGCGGCATCTGCGTTCATTTTACACTTCGCCAGGATTTGCGGATGAGATCATCCATTTGTATATCGCGGAGGAGCTCGAAGCAGGGGACATGGCTTTAGACGAAGATGAATTTCTTGAAGTATCCGAGATTACAATTGAAGAGGCTTATCAATTGATGGATCAGAATCGGATCAGTGATGCCAAAACGATGATGGCTGTGTATGCATGGGATCTTTACAGAACAACTGGACGGTTTTAATGATGAATGAGCAACAGGTAGCGTCTGCAGGGTGGGAGCCTTGTTATGCAGACCTCCATATTCACATTGGACGAACTTCGCGCGGAGAAGCTGTTAAAATCAGTGGCAGCCGTGATCTGACCTTCGAAAACATTGCTAGAGAAGCCTCGGATCGCAAAGGAATCCATCTACTCGGTGTCATTGATTGTCACTCTCCGGTTGTACAGATGGACATCGAACAGCTGCTTGAGAACGGCACGATGTCCGAGCTTGAGGGAGGGGGCATTGCGTATCAGGACACAACCATCCTGCTGGGTACGGAATTGGAGCTGCGCGAGCCAGGGATGCGGGAGTTCCATATGTTGGCCTACTTCCGTGATCTGAAAACCATGAAGTCCTTCACGGACTGGATGAAACGTTATATGAAAAATGTAAACCTGAGCTCACAGCGGGTGTATGTACCCGCGCTTGAGATGCAGGCCGAGATAAAGGCGCGTGGCGGGCTTATTGTGCCAGCGCATGCGTTTACCCCGCATAAAGGCATATATGGCAGCACAGCCTCTCGTATGGCTGATGTGCTGGATACTAGCCTGATCGATGCGGTTGAGCTTGGACTAAGCTCTGATTCATCCATGGCCAGTTATATTCGGGAACTGGATCAGGTTCCCTTTCTGACCAATTCGGATGCTCATTCTCTGGGTAAGATTGGACGAGAGTACAACGAGTTGCAACTCGCGAAGCCTTCTTTTGACGAATTCAGCATGGCACTTAAAGGACAGGCAGGCAGAAGCATTACAGCCAACTACGGTTTGGATCCGAGACTTGGCAAATACCATCGTACCTACTGTGCATCCTGTGGGAGCATTATGGACGAGCATGCGATGTCGGCAGAACGTTGTCCACACTGTGGAAGTGTGAAGCTTGTGCAGGGTGTACTGGATCGTATACTGGCAATCGCTGACCGAGAGAGTCCGCATGTTCCAGCAAACCGACCTGCTTATCACTATCAGGTACCGTTGGAATTCATCCCAGGTTTGGGGAAAGCCAAACTGCGCCAGCTGCTGGACCGCTTTGGTACGGAAATGAACGTATTACATCGTACAAGCGAGGATGAACTTGTAGAGGCCGTTGGACCGGTTCTCGCAGGTCTTATCGTTGCAGCGCGGGATGGTCAACTCGAATTGTCATCTGGTGGTGGGGGCACTTACGGAAAGGTGTCTAGCAAGGAAAGATCAGAGTAGATCAGTTTGCGGTATGCTCGTAAGGTGAGTTAGCATCATTTGGTGCGGGAATGGCATTTTGTCATGGAGAAGAAATCTGATTCTGGACAAGAAGTCATACGTGTGCATTCCGGTTCATAAGAATGACTATGAGGATTTCACTCGACATCCTTGCAGCATGATAACCGGAAAGGGGACTCGTACCTGTATGCGTTCTGCCTACTTCACATTCAAAGGCCAAACCTCTTTATATGTATTCGTGGCTGTCTTGTTTCTGGTGGGTGTCATTTTTGGCGCCCTGATGGTTAATGCCCTATCCCTTGAACAACGCCAGGATCTGGAGGGCTACCTCGGTAACTTCTTCATGACGGTACAGCACAGCGGACAGGTGACTGAGACCGGAACCTATTGGGACATTGCTATGCTTCATCTAAAGTGGGTTGGCCTGATCTTCATTCTGGGTTTATCGGTCATCGGTCTGCCGGGCATATTGGTTCTGGATTTTCTGAAAGGGGTGCTCATTGGTTTTACAGTGGGTTACCTTGTCGGACAGTATTCATGGAAAGGGCTGTTATTTGCCCTGGTTTCCGTTGCGCCTCATAATTTATTCGTGATTCCGGTACTGCTCATTTGCAGTGTGTCAGCCATGACCTTTTCCTTATATATTATTCGGAACCGTGTTCTGATGCAGCGGACACCAGGCCGTCAGAGGCCTTTTGCTTCATATATGGTGTTAACTCTCGTTATGGCAGCACTGCTGTTAGGGGTTGCGTCATTTGAAACATGGGTTACACCTGCGATGATGCGCTGGGTCACACCGATGCTACTACCCGCTTAGCTTTGCGCGTGATAGTGTAAAATGTTGACTTTAATTATGTACTCCCCCTATAATGAAAGAAGTGGGTTAAGTTGCAGTGTGCAGTGATTTCCTAGGGGGAGGGAGAAAATGGAAGCACGGATCGATAAAATTAAGCAGCAACTACAGTCCCAAGGATATAAATTAACGCCCCAGCGGGAAGCCACCTTAAGAGTACTTCTTGAGAATGAAGAAGATCATCTGAGCGCAGAAGACGTATTCATGCTCGTGAAAGAAAAGGCTCCCGAAATCGGTCTCGCAACCGTGTACCGTACCCTCGAACTGCTGAGTGAGCTGCATGTTGTAGAGAAAATCAACTTCGGCGACGGTGTAGCGCGTTATGATCTACGCGGAGATACATCCAAGCATCACCATCATCACTTAATCTGTGTTCAATGCGGAAGTATGGATGAAATACGTGAAGACTGGCTTGGACCGCTTGAAGAGCGACTGGAGCGGGAATTTAACTTTTCGGTAGTAGATCACCGACTGGATTTCCATGGGATTTGTTACCGTTGCAAAGCTAAAAATGACCAGAAGCCCAAAGATGAAGAATAACATAGCATATCTTCAAGCTCTCACCGGCGGTTTTGACGGGAGAGCTTTTTTGGTCCAGCGTGTGATGTGAGGTTTACCCTGAATGTCATATTCCTGTGTTCGTTAACATACCCTGATTCTAGACGAGTCGGATTCGAACCAGAAAGGGGTACAACCCATGATTATATCGCTGCGGAAAGGGCTCCGTTTTATTCGATTTATCGTATTTTTTGCTGCATTAGTTTATCTGTTCTATCATGTCCTGGATTTGTTCAACGGATGGATCTCACCTGTGGACCAATATCAGATGCCAACAGGAAATGCGGTTAAAGTATTTCAGGAAACGGTTTGGCCAAGTAACGGGGAAGGACGTCCTACAATGGCAGAGCGTCTCCGTTTATTCTATTGGTACGGAGAGTAGCTGGACAGCCAGGGATGCAAATACGGAAGCAGGTTGCCCGTGTGGCAGTCCTGTCAGATGAGGAGCGTTGTGCATGAAGCAGACGATACACGCCTATGCCTTATACTTGCAAGAGGATAAAGGGATGTCGAGCAGCACGCTGGAATCGTATCTTCGGGACGTGGACAAGTTCATCGAATTTGCGGATAAAGAATACGGTATCCGGGAAGCGGAGCAGGTGCGCCGGACGCATGTTATCCTGTTTGTAGGTCAGCAGAAACAGGCAGGACGTGCGAATGCAACCATTGCCCGCAGCGTTGTATCCCTGCGCTCCTATTTTCATTTTTTGATGCGGCGTGGTGACATATTACAGGACCCTACGTTTGATGTGGAGGCTCCAAAAGCAGACAAGACACCACCGCAGGTGTTAACCATCCAAGAGATCGAATTGCTGCTCGCGTCCCCCGATACCCGTTCACCGCAAGGGGTGCGTGACCGGGCCATGCTGGAGTTATTATATGCGACAGGCATTCGTGTATCCGAACTGATTGCACTGGATGTGCGGGACGTACAGCCAGGCATGCGCTTTATCCGCTGTGGAGGTGCCGGTAAAGAACGAATTTTGCCAATCGGTGCGCCTGCAGCAGAGTGGGCAAGTGTTTATGTGAACGAGTACCGTAACCTGCTAATCAAAAATGAGACGGACGAGCAGGCTCTCTTTGTCAACGTATCCGGTAGACGATTAACCCGGCAAGGCTTCTGGAAGCTGCTCAAAAAAGCAGCGATGGATGCAGGAATCTCGGGTGAAATCACACCACATACGCTGCGTCATTCCTTTGCTGCTCACCTGATTGCCAGTGGGGCAGATACCCGTGCGGTACAGGACATGCTCGGTCATGTGGAGCAGCCTGGGCAACAGTATGGGCATCATGGTCGCAAAACGATGAAAGAGATATATGAATCTCATCATCCGCGGGCAAAATAGTTTGTACTTGGATACAAATTTGCAAAAAAATGCGGAACAATAGTCCGATTTAGGATAAAATAAATTGAACACATTTAAACGCCGTTATACATAAGCGAATGCATCATTTCAGCGTGTAGTTTCCATTGATGTCATTTGCGGATACAGACGGATCGTTTCAACTCAAGGGGGAACATCTTATGACAGCATTAAACCAACAGATGATTTTGGAAGCGGCATCTTACATCCAAAGCAAAAGTTCCATTAAACCGGAAGTCGGTTTGATTTTAGGTTCAGGACTTGGCATTTTGGCAGAATTGATTGAAGATGGCGTAAGCATCGCCTATCAGGATATTCCGCATTTTCCGGTGTCCACAGTAGAGGGACATGAGGGCGAATTGCTGGTGGGAACCATCAAAGGCCGTCCGGTCGTTATGATGAAAGGTCGTTTCCACATGTACGAAGGATATGGTCCGGAACTGACTGCCTTCCCGGTACGTGTTATGAAAGAACTGGGCGTAACTTCGCTGCTCGTAACGAACGCTGCAGGTGGCGTGAATACCTCTTATGAGGCGGGTGACCTGATGCTGATCTCGGATCATCTGAATCTCACAGGCAAGAATCCATTAATCGGACCGAATGACTCCGCACTGGGTGTGCGCTTCCCGGATCTGTCCGAAGCGTACAGCCGCCGTCTGCGTGCGCTGGCGAAGGATACAGCCGCGTCACAAGGTTTTGATGTACGTGAAGGTGTATACGCAGGTATGCTTGGTCCAAACTATGAGACACCAGCTGAGATCGTGATGCTGCGTACGCTGGGTGCGGATGCTGTCGGCATGTCTACCGTTTCTGAAGTCATCGTGGCACGCCACGCCGGCATAGAAGTACTCGGTATCTCCTGTATCAGCAACATGGCTGCCGGCATTCTGGACCAGCCGTTGTCGCATGATGAGGTTATGGAGACGACAGAACGTGTTCGTGAATCGTTCCTGGCCCTTGTGCTGGCTGTTATTCCACAAATGTAACTGATCAATAAGAAGACGATCTACCCTAATGTGATTCATTGGGGCAGATTGTCTTTTTTTTATTTCCTTAACGGGCAGCTTTCTCATCCAATGAGTGTCAGGCTCGTTTTTTGTGTTTCACACGGATTACATAAAAAGTTCGGGAAATCATTCTTTACATGGAATAATTTACTTCAATCGGGCCGACAATGATTAGCAGTACATGCATGGAACATGCAGTAAGCAAGTCATTTGAGGAGGTAACCCTAGTGAAGAAACGAATAATGGCATCGTTCATGACCCTTTGTATCCTGCTGCCCCTGATGGCATCAACCGCGCTGGCTGAAGAAACTCCCAAAGCAGCGGGGGGAACCGATTTGGCCCCGTCGGCACGCTCTGCCATTTTGATGGATGCTGATACGGGCACTGTCATTTTTGAAAAAAACAGTCATGATCAGCTGCCACCGGCGAGCATTACGAAGATTATGACCATGCTGCTCACCATTGAAGCGGTCGACTCTGGCAAGCTGAAGCTGACGGATAAAGTGAGAACGAGTGAATATGCCGCATCCATGGGTGGATCACAGATTTTTCTGGAACCTGGGGAAGAGATGACGGTCGACGATATGTTAAAAGGTATTGCTATGGCTTCCGGTAATGATGCCTCTGTAGCGATGGCTGAGAAAATTGCCGGTTCGGAGGAAGCCTTTGTACAACTGATGAATGAGCGGGCGAAGGAACTCGGAATGAAGGATACTCATTTTTCCAACTGTAACGGCCTGCCGGTCGATAACCATTATTCTTCGGCCCATGACATTGCGGTCATGAGCCGTGAACTGCTGAAGCATCCGGGGATTACGAAATATACCGGTGCATACCAGGACTACCTTCGTAAAGATAGCGAGAAGCCATTCTGGCTGGTGAATACGAACAAGTTGGTTCGTTTCTACTCCGGTGCCGATGGGTTGAAAACAGGATACACTTCCGAAGCCAAGTTTTGTCTCTCGGCTACAGCGATGAAGGATGGGCTTCGTACGGTCGCGGTAGTACTCGGAGAACCCAATACCAAAACACGGAACAGTGAAGTTTCCTCGATGTTTGACTATGCTTTTGGGCAATACACGATGAAAGCCCTGTACAAGTCAGGGGACCTGCTGGGTAGTCTGAAAATTGAAAAAGGTGAAGTTGCCGAATTGCCGCTGAATGCAACACAAAATTATAGTGTGTTGATGCGCAAAGGTGCGAAATCGGATGAGATCCGTCATGAATTGCTGATGGCAAAAGAAGTGAAAGCTCCGGTCAAAGCAGGTCAGAGTGTAGGTAAACTAGTCGTCTACCAGGGCAATGAAGTCATCAAGGAGTTCGACATTCAGGCTCCGCAGGGTGTGGACAAGGCTGGCTGGTGGAAGCTGTTCAAACGCACAACCTCCAAACTGTTCGATTAAACGGCGATTTATGCAGGATGCGTGCATCCTTTGAACGTATTTTGTAGTTAATTAGGGGTTTTCTTCTAGTTTTGTCGGGGGGCAGGAAAAGCCTTCGGGAACGTAGAAATCCTTGTTCAAGACAGGGAGGAGAGTGAGCAAACGTGAACTTGCATGTGGAAATGGAACATCACCGCGGGATTCTGATTGTGCGATTATCCGGGGAGCTGGATCACCATACAGCTGACATGGTACGGATGCAGATGGATGAAGCTATCCAGCGCAGACAATGCGAGCATTTGGTACTTAGCCTGAAAGATCTGCAATTCATGGATAGTTCGGGTCTGGGTGTCATTTTGGGTAGATACAAGCTCATTAAGAATAAAGGCGGCAAGATGGTTGTCTGTGATGTCAATCCGCCAGTGTATCGTTTGCTGGAAATGTCAGGTTTGTTCAAGATTATGCCGATTTACGAAAATGAGGGAACTGCTCTCTCGGGTCTGGAGGTCGTCTCATGAATGAAGGAACGGGGACAAATTTCATGAATCTGCAATTCGCGGCCAAGTCGGAGAACGAATCGTTCGCACGGGTGACGGTTGCTGCCTTCATCTCCCAGCTTGATCCTACGATGGACGAGCTTAGCGATCTGAAGACGGTCATTTCGGAAGCCGTAACGAACAGCATCATCCACGGATACAACAACAATGCGGAAGGTGTCGTGTCCATTCAAGCCGAGATTCGGGATGACATGATTACCATCATTGTGGAAGACCGTGGTGAAGGCATCGAAGATCTTGAACTTGCCAAACAGCCGCTGTATACGTCCAAACCCGAACTTGAGCGCTCGGGCATGGGCTTCACCATTATGGAAAACTTCATGGATGAATTCGAAGTCAGCAGTGAGCCCGGCAGAGGCACCTCCATCAAGATGAAGAAAAGGATTGAATCCAAGAAAGCATTGTATAATTAGGGGTTGGTAGTCTTATGGATGCTGAAGTGAAACAGTCTTCACAGACCTATTTGGACGATGCCGAGGTCAAACGGCTGATTGCGCTCAGTCAGTCGGGTGACCATGTCGCACGGGATACGCTGGTGAACTGCAACATCAGACTCGTCTGGTCCGTCGTACAACGTTTTATGAACAGGGGATATGAGCCGGAAGATCTGTTCCAGATTGGTTGTATCGGGCTGCTCAAATCGGTGGATAAATTCGATCTCAGTTATGATGTGAAATTCTCCACCTATGCTGTCCCGATGATTATCGGAGAAATTCAGCGCTTCCTGCGGGATGACGGCACGCTTAAGGTCAGTCGTTCGCTCAAGGAAATGGCGAATAAAGTCCGCAAAAAAAGGGATGAACTCTCCAAACACCTCGACCGTCTTCCAACGATTAAGGAAGTAGCCGCGGAGTTGGGGGTAACCCCAGAGGAAGTTGTATTTGCTCAGGAAGCCAACAAACCGCCGACCTCCATACATGAGACGGTGTTTGAGAATGACGGCGATCCGATTACACTAATGGACCAGATTGCCGATGAGTCTCAGGAACGGTGGTTTGACAAACTTGCGCTAAACGAAGCGATTGGCGGTCTCAGCGAAAGGGAACGGCTGATTGTATACCTCCGGTATTACCGGGATCAGACCCAGTCCGAGGTCGCTAGCAGGCTGGGTATATCCCAGGTGCAGGTGTCACGACTGGAGAAAAAAATACTTCAATCCATCCGCGACCAGATCGCACAGTGATTTTGGATTGCTGACAACAATATGGGTGTTAAACCACCAATATACGACAACTAACAACCTTCTATCGCGCATTTAATATGCGAAGAAGGTTATTTGTCGTTGACCTGAATGGGTTTGGGGCGATTCGACTGCAACAATAATATCAATCCAATGATACATGCGGTCCCCAGCCATTGAAATATCCCGAAGGGTTCATGCAACCAGATAACAGTGGTGCCAACGGCAGCAAGCGGCTCCGCGCTTCCCATTAAACTCGTTTCTTTGGCTGACAGGCTTTTTAAACTTTCGATATAGAACCAGAATGCAATCATTGTCCCTAAAATAATGGTAAAGGCCAAATATCCGTAGGTTTCCAAACGCAAGCTAGCAAAGTCCATTTTCCACGGTGGGTGGATGAGACTCAGCGCAGCGCCTCCGATAATCATTGCCCAGCCTACCACAACAAGTGAATCAAACTTTTCAATCCGTTTCACGGCGTAGAGGGTATAGAAGGCAGCGGCAACTCCGGATAACAACCCCCACAATACTGCGGGTAAAGGCACAGACAATTGGGAGAGAGAACCATTGGTGAGCAGGAGAAAACACCCGCTCAGAGCCAGAATCGCTGATGCAACATCCTTTCTGCTTAGAGCAGCCTGTTTTCGCCAGATCATATAGACTATGATCATGACTGGTGATAGATATTGAAGTAGTGTCGCTACTGCGGAGTTGCCATGTTGAATAGACGCCATGTACGTATATTGAACAGCGAGCATCCCGAATAATCCGAAAATGATTAGCTGCAAGGCTGTTTTTTTCTGCTTCCACATATCGAAAATTTGCGAGCGCCTTGTTGTAAAGGATTGAACCGTCAGAAGCAGTATACCCGCAATCAGCAGTCGAACCGTTACAAACCAGTTGACTTCAATTCCGTATTGTTGAAACAGTTTTTGTGAAACTGTTCCGCCAATGCCCCAGCATATCGCACCTGTAAGAACGAAGAATAGGCCTGATTTTCTAGATCTTTGAATAGATATTTTCATGAATAGCGCCCTCACCTTAAATATAAGAATAGTGCTATATTAAAACGAAATAGGCTATAATAATATCAATATCGCACAGATAAATATCATTATATTGAGATGAGAGAATATGCTTAAGATAGAATTTGGAATTGATAAGAACGGGAGGGAACTGACGGAGCATCGTACAGTTATATTGCCTGTGGCGTGTTATGAAACCACAATTGCACGCAATGTTCACGGGCATATTCCTTTGCATTGGCATGATGAATTGCAGTTTGTCTTGGTTGTCCAGGGCGAAGCTCTTTTTTATGTGAATGATCAAAAGATCATTGTGCTCCAAGGCGACGGGCTGTTTATCAACAGTGGTTGCATGCACATGGCAGAGGAACGGGGTAAGCAGGATAATTGTATTTATCTTTGTCTAAATGTCTCTCCGCATTTTGTTGTGCCTTCCGAGTTATATTTGAAGTATGTTCATCCTTATATCTCAGCAACCAATTTACCTTATCTTCATATCAAAAGGGAAATTTCATGGGGAGTTCAAGTCCTCGACGCCATCCGGCATGTTAAAAAGGATTTGGATGAGCAGCCTCCATTTTACGAAATGAATGTGGCTGCAAGCCTTTTGACGATATGGAAACATCTGATTACAAGTGGATACGCGCTGGAATATGATCCATCCGAAATCATCAGAAGCAGGCGAATGAAGGATATGGTCGAATGGATTCACCTGCACTTCGCCGAACCAATCCAATTGGAGGACATTGCGAGGGCCGGTCAGTTAAGCCGCTCGGAAACATGTCGTTATTTCAAACAAATGTTGAAGACAACACCCATGCAGTATGTTATTGATTATCGAATTCAAAAAAGTGTGGAGTTGTTGCAACTCCAAGAACGTAGTATTACCGAGATTGCTTATGAAGTTGGTTTTAATAGCACGAGCTATTTTATCCATCAGTTTCGTAAAACCATGCAAATCACCCCGTTAAAGTTCAGAAGAGAAGTGGAGTTGAGAATTAAGGAGGGTATTGAACATTGAACAAAAAAATGAAAGTATTGTTATCCGTCCTGCTGATAATCACGGCTTTTGTTTTTGTTTATATGCGTTATTTCCACCCGTTCCCCAAAGATATTGAAGTAATCCAAATTACTCCTTCTTCAGATATAACCTCTTCACAGGAAGTCCTGACAACGATGCGTAAGGCTTTCACAAAGATACCTGATCAGACAATCCATAAGGTTTTCTCTTCTCAATAAGTCGCTATATTAGCGGCTTTTTTTGTTTTTGTGCATTAGTCATAAAGAAAAGTAATAGAGAAAAAGCTGTAATTAAGCCAGCTATTAAATCTCCTACTACCGCCTCCCTGCACATTTATTGCAGGCCTTTGAAAAAAAGGGACCCGTGCAGCGGAGGGATGGAATCGGACAAAGGAGCGAAGCGTGAGGGCTCGTCTAAGGATACACACAAGCAACGTAGGCGGCAGATTAGACCTGAAGAAGCGAAGCGTTCGCCTAAAAGCTTTCTGAAAGAAAGCTACTTCGAAAGCATACACTGTCTCCAAATTTCTAACATTTAGAAATAAATCAAAAGAATTTGGAGACAACAGCGATCGGAAGGTTGGTCTGCAGCTGGAGTGCCTGCGTGTAGTTCCCTTACTAACCTGAGAGCAACAGCGACCGATGGCCGATCCATCCCGAAGCGCCCGCAGGGTCCACACAACCTTTTTCCAACCAAAATGTAATAAATTTGCACATTCTTCAAATACTAACCTAAATTACGCAGTAAAGGAGTGTTCCGGATGTCCCTGACACCCACTCCAACGGTCTATGTTCGTTTGCGCAGCCGTATTCGCATCCAAAGAGGCCGAAGTGTCAAGCTTGGAGATGTAGCTCACTTGCTCACCTCTCCCGAAGAACAGGAAGGAAGGCTGCTTGAGCTTGAATTGCTGCGCCCCGGACCGGAGGACGGCAATCTGATCCTCATTGATATATTGCAGATCATCCCCGAGATCCGTCGAACCTTGCCAGATGTCACCGTTGAATTAATCGGATCGGGTCATACGCTTGTTGAGGTGGTTGTAGGAAGTGGCAAGCCTTCCAAATCTCTGTTCATCCTGGTGTGGCTGCTGCTTTTCTTTGGATCAGCATTGACCATTATGAATTTTCATGCGGACGTAAACATGCAGGAAGTCCAAATTCGAATTGTAGAGATGATTACGGGCCACCGGGATGAGCATCCGTATCTGTTTCAGGTGGCGTATTCTCTCGGGATCGGGTTTGGTATGGCTGTGTTTTTCAATCATTTATTCAAGAAAAAGTGGAATGAAGAACCTACCCCTTTGGAAGTGGAAATGTTCCTATATCAGCAAAATGTAGACAAGTATGTAGTGATTGAAGAAACCGAACGTATGCATGAAGAGGAACGCAGGGAGATGAATGCGGATGAGCGTTCTTAACGGAGCAATCAGCATTGTGCTGGGCATTGCGGGGGGAATCGCTGTAGGAAGCGGTGTGATTGCGCTTATTCTCGTGCTTGATATGATCCCAAGACTAGCTCAACTTACGCGAACCTATGACAAAACCCATTGGTATGAAGGGGCCTTGATCGGAGGTTCGCTGCTCGGTACTGTTGCGGATTTTTGGCACTGGAAGGTACACGGAGCGCTGTTGCTGAGCCCGATCATCGGACTGTTTTGTGGTGTGTTCATCGGTCTGCTTGCTGCGGCACTGACTGAGGTGCTGAATGTACTGCCAGTGCTGGCAAAACGACTGGGCATGAAATCGTATTTGTTTGGATTGTTGCTTGCTATGATTTTGGGGAAGATGACGGGCTCCCTGTTTGACTTTTTTGTATACCAGCGTTAAAACGTTAGGCCTAAGGAGGATGGGAAATGGACGTAAGATCGGACAACGACGGGCATGAATCCAGCGAAGCAACATCCGAAGAGAAGATGCATAAATCTCCTTATGAGATTCAAAAGGAAGAAGAAAAGAAGGCTTACGAAAAGAAGAAGCAAAATGAAATGTCTGACAGTATCGAGGAATCGGTAGAATATTGGCAGGAAAACGACGATATATCCCCTCGCATGAGTGATAACAAATATACGCTTCAGCAAGTGTTGGGACTTGGAGAGTCCTTTGATGTGAATATGAGGGAAATGGTCTTGGGTGGCAAACATGTTGGATTGTTGCTGCTGACTGGGTTTGCAAAGGATGAGATTCTGCTTGAAGTGTTAAAAAGGCTAACCTATCTTACACCGGAGCAAGTGTCCGGACATGCGCTGAAGTCGTATTTCGAATGTTACATTCCTCATATTCAAGTTGAGCGAGTGGAGAAAATGAGCGCCGTCATCAACAAGGTCCTCACTGGCATGAGTGCCATGTTTGTCGAAGGGGATCGTTCCGTTATTATTATGGATACCCGCAGCTATCCGGTACGTTCCCCAGAGGAACCTTCGCTGGAGAGAGTGGTGCGGGGTTCAAGAGACGGATTCACGGAGACACTTCTGACCAACGTGGCGTTAGTGCGCCGAAGAATACGGGACCCAGGATTAAAATTTGAAATTATGCAGGTTGGACGCAGATCGCAAACGGATGTCTGTGTTGTATATATTGACGATATCGTGGACAAGGTTCAGGTGGATTCCGTTCGTGAAAAAATCAAACGAGTAAATATCGACGGCATCCCTGCTGCCGATAAACAGCTTGAAGAAGCGATTATTAACAAGGGTTGGCACCCGTATCCGTTGGTTCGTTATTCGGAACGACCGGATGTGACAGCTTCCCATCTGATGGACGGAAGGGTTGTTGTTTTTGTAGATACTTCACCCAGTGTGATGATTCTGCCCACGACCTTTTTTGACCTGTGTGAGCATGCGGAAGAGAACAGACAGACCGCCTTTATGGGAACCTATCTGCGCTGGGTACGATTTGGGGGTATTCTGATTTCGCTTTTCCTGTTGCCGCTATGGCTGTTGATGGTTATTGACCCTGCCATTAAGCCAGCAGGAATGGAGTTCATCGGTCCTCATGAAAATGCCCAGCTCCCGCTGATTCTGCAGTTCCTGCTTATTGAATTCGGAGTGGATTTATTACGGATGGCAGCAGTCCATACCCCGACGCCACTCGCTTCGGCCATGGGTTTGATTGCGGCCATTTTAGTCGGGGATATCGCCGTAAAAACAGGATATTTTGTCAATGAAGTGGTACTTTACATGGCGATTGCCGCGATTGGTATGTTTGCAACACCCAGTTATGAGCTTGGTTTGGCTAATCGATTGGTCAGATTGTTTTTGCTCGTTGCTGTGGCGATATTCAAGGTTCCCGGATTCGTTGTCGGGACGACGTTCATTATCGTGGCGCTCACTTTGCATCGCTCCTACAACTCTTCGTATCTCTGGCCGTTCATACCGTTTAATGCAAAGGCTTTGGGTAACTTTTTGTTCCGTTTGCCGCTGTTGGAAAATAAAAAACGTCCTTCGATCAACAAAACGCGTGACAATACCAAAATGGACAGTGATCCAGACGGGGAACTGCAAAAAAGTAAAAAACACAAATGATCTGCCGAAAAATCCATTCTTCTCATTTTCTAATTTGATATACTGGTGTAAAATCATTGGAATAACAGCTGTTCCAGTATATAAAAAAGTGAGGAATGCAGATTATGTATTTACATGGTACAAGTAAAATAAATGCACAGGGACATCTGGAAATTGGTGGAGTCGATACAACCGACTTGAAAGAACAATTTGGAACTCCCCTGTATGTTGTGGACGAGCAATTGGTTCGTGAGCGTTGCAGAGAGTATATGGAAGCGTTCCGTGCTTCAGGCCTGGTTTTCCAGGTTGCTTATGCAAGTAAAGCATTCTGCGTAATGGCGATGTGTGCCCTTGCTGCGGAAGAAGGACTTTCCTTGGATGTTGTATCCGACGGTGAATTGTTCACGGCACTTCAAGCCGGTTTCCCGGCAGAACGCATTCATTTCCACGGTAACAACAAAACGCTGGAAGAGATCGAAATGGCGCTTGATGCAGAGATTGGCTGCTTCGTTGTGGATAACTTCAATGAACTGCACTTGCTGCAAGCTGTAGCCGCAGACAAAAATCGCAAAGTTAACATTTTGCTTCGTGTGACGCCTGGTGTTGAAGCGCATACGCATGAATATATCTCGACAGGACAAACGGATTCCAAATTTGGATTCGATATCGGGAACGGAACGGCATTTGAAGCCATTGAATTGGCTTCCAAGCAGTCAAATCTGGTATTGCTCGGTGTGCATTCACACATCGGATCCCAAATTTTCGAAGTTGAAGGCTTCCAGATGGCAGTTCAACGCGTTGCTGAGTTTGCAGCAGATGTGTATGAGCGTCTTAACGTGGCATTCAAAGTGGTTAATCTGGGCGGTGGCTTCGGTATCCGCTATATCGATGGAGATACACCGCTTGAAGTTTCACAATACGTGAAAGCCATCACGGATGCGGTGAAAAATCATTTTGCTCAAATCGGCTATGCCGTGCCTGAGATCTGGGTTGAACCAGGCCGCAGCATCGTAGGGGAAGCGGGAACTACGCTCTACACTGTTGGAACAAGCAAAGATATTCCAGGAGTTCGTAAATACGTAGCTGTGGATGGTGGAATGACAGACAATCCACGTCCAGCGCTGTATGAGTCCAAATATGAGGCTGTATTGGCAAACCGTGCAAATGAGGCTGCTCAGGAAACGGTATCTGTTGCTGGTAAATGCTGTGAGAGCGGCGATATGCTGATCTGGGATCTGGACCTGCCTAAAGTGCAAAGCGGCGATCTACTCGCAGTAGCTTGCACAGGCGCATACAACTACTCGATGGCAAGCAATTACAACCGGATTCGTCGTCCGGCAGTTGTGTTTGTCAAAGACGGTCAAGGGGATGTAGTGGTACGCCGTGAGACGTATCAGGACATCATCCAGAATGATCTCGTACCTGAGCGTATTGCAAAACAGCCAGTTACCCGTTAATTAAAGAACAAATAGTGGAGCACTATATGAAGAAGACAAAAAAGGACACTCCTTTTTTGTCTTCTTTTGCATCTTTAGGGCTGGATTTTGAAAAAAACTTGCTTATTATTTTGCGATCAATCCATTTTCAGTGTACACTAAGAAAAGTGCTATAAAGCTTGGCCCAGGGTCATGCGTTCTGGCACCATTAACGATGGTCAATACGAAAGGAGTCATTTACATATGGCGAAACAAGCGAAAATCAAAATGGCAAACGGCGGAGAAGTTGTAATCGATTTGTTCGATCAAGAAGCTCCAAACACAGTAGCAAACTTTGAGAAACTGGCTAACTCCGGTTTCTACAACGGTCTTGTATTCCACCGTGTTATTCCGGGCTTTGTAGCTCAAGGCGGATGCCCTAACGGTTCCGGTGCAGGCGGCCCAGGTTACACAATTAACTGTGAAATCAACCCGAACAAACATGAGCGTGGAACTTTGGCTATGGCTCATGCAGGCCGTAACACAGGGGGAAGCCAGTTCTACATCTGCTACCAACCGCAACCACATTTGGATGGACAACATACTGTATTTGGTAAAGTAACCAAAGGTATGGAATTCGTGGACGCTTTCGAAGGTCGCGACAAAATGGAAACAGTTGAAGTAGTAGAAGCTTAATCAATAAACGTATGTAAACCGTTTCGCAATTAGCGAAGCGGTTTTTGTTTACACTTAAGCTTATTAAAAGTTAGTATGTGACAAAAAGGAACAAAAAACAATTGATTTTTTGACGTTAAAGTGCTAACATCCAATTAATAACGCAACGAATCCTTCAGGGCAGGGTGTAATTCCCTACCGGCGGTGATGCAGTATGTGAGGATATCTATCCAGCATTGATGCAAAGTCCGTGACCCGTCTGCCTGTGGCAGATGGCTGATCTGGTGTAATTCCAGAACCGACAGTATAGTCTGGATGGGAGAAGGAGAGGGTGCAGTCCTTAGGGGCCGCATTCCGCAGGAGTGTTGCTGTACAGTTTTTGACGAATTCATTTCCTGTGCAGGGAGAAATCCGGTTACTTCCGGAAATCTTCATACATATGCCACATCATAGAAGCTCTTTACCTGTAATTGAAGTTCATTAAGGTATGTGTCTGCTTTCACTTGCCTGAAATGAAGTTTTGGGCGATGTGTTGTTGGCAATGTATCAATAGTACTGCTGGTGACACATGTCTCTCATCATCCCCATCGAACGGTTTGTTCGACGGGGATTTTTTATTGGATATGGAACATGCCTCTCTGTTGGAAGGGAGGTCTATAACTTAAGATTTTAACCGTGGGGTGAACGGACTTGGAAATGATTAATGATGAATTTTATATGGCGCTAGCACTGGATATGGCAGAACGGGCACAAGGACAGACCGGAATCAATCCGGTAGTTGGTTGTGTCGTGGTAAAAGAAGGACGTATCGTGGGCCTCGGAAGTCATCTCAAACGGGGAACGGGTCATGCAGAGGTTCATGCACTGAACATGGCGGGTAGTGATGCTGAAGGCAGTACAGTGTACGTTACGCTCGAACCCTGTAGCCATTATGGCAAGACTCCACCATGCAGTGAACGTCTCATTCATGAGAAAGTGAAACGTGTCGTTGTATGCTGCGAAGATCCGAATCCGCAAGTATCCGGCAGAGGAATCAGCATGCTGCGTCAACAAGGGATCGAAGTTGAAGTTGGAGTGCTGCGTGAGCGCGGAAGACGGATGAACGAGAAATTTATCAAATACATTACAACAGGTCTCCCCTTTGTAACTTTAAAGACGGCCTCTACACTGGATGGCAAAATTGCTACGCGTAGCGGTGACAGCAAATGGATCTCTAACGAGTCAGCTCGCGAGATTGTACACGCTCTTCGCCATCGCCATCAAGGAATTATGGTTGGTGTGGAAACGGTCATTGCAGACAATCCCGAACTCACGACTCGCTTGCAAGTGGAAGGGATCAGCCCGGTACGAATCGTGGTCGATTCCAAGCTACGTCTGCCTGTAGGCGCCAAAATGGTCAAGGATGGCCTTGCACCTACCTGGGTGCTTACAACAGATGAGGCGAGCCCTGAAGCGGCAGAGCGGCTGGAAGCCTATGGGGTGGAGATTATACGTTGTGGTCCAGGACCACGTGTTGATCTACTGAGTGCACTCAGCAAGCTCGGTGAGCGTGAGATTGGTTCAATTCTGCTTGAAGGCGGTGGAACATTGAATGGGTCCATGCTGGAAGCGCGGTTGGTAGATCGACTGCTCATGTTCATTGCTCCGAAAATTGTCGGAGGATACGAAACACCAGGCAGTTTCCGCTTTGAGGGTGTAGAGCGCATGAGTCAGGCGATTCAATTACATCAGCTGGAAATTGAGCAAGTTGGAGATAATATCAGCATTGGCGGAATTCCGGTTTGGCCTGAATAAATGAATTAACGATAATGAAATAAATAAAGGAGGCGGTAGCATGTTTACCGGTTTGGTGGAAGAAGTCGGTCAGATCCGGCGGATAGGTCGGAAAGGCGAAGCGATGGTCCTGAATATCGGAGCTTCCGCCATCATGAACGACTTAAAGATTGGCGATAGTGTAGCTGTAAACGGGGTATGTTTAACTGCGACAACCCTGGAGGGTGGCGGATTTACTGCCGATGTGATGCCCGAGACATATCGACATACCAATCTTAGTCAATTGCAATCCGGCAGCAAAGTTAATCTGGAGCGAGCCATGCTGTCAGGTGGACGTTTTGGCGGGCATATCGTTCAGGGCCATGTCGATGGCACTGGGGTCATTGGCAGCATTACACGTGACCAGAATGCAATTGTTTTCGAGATCAAACCTGACGATATGCAGCTGTTCAAATATCTGATACCCAAAGGGTCTGTAACCCTGGACGGAATTAGTCTGACCGTTGTGCATACTTCACAGACCGCATTCACTGTATCCATTATTCCACATACCATTGGTGAGACCGTATTAAATGGGAAAAAGACGGGAGATACCATCAATATTGAGTGTGATATTTTGGGCAAATATGTGGATCATCTGCTGCACTATGGTAAGGGACATCAGGAGACCGGTGCGGGCAAGCCGCGAAGTATCAGTGAGGATTTCCTGGCTAATCACGGCTTTGCTTAACAAATCGTAATTGATAAACTACAAATATAAATTGAAATGGAAACTGGAGGGGGACCTATGTTAGAGAAATCCATTCTGAATTCTATTGAGGAAGCCATCTACGATCTCATGCAGGGTAAACCGGTTATTGTGGTGGATGATGAGGATCGGGAGAATGAAGGCGACTTTATCGCTTTGGCGGAAAAGGCTACACCTGAAGTGATCAATTTCATGATTACCGAAGGCAGGGGTCTGGTGTGTGTTCCCATTACGCAGCAACGTGCCGATGAACTCAACCTAAAGCCTATGGTTCAGCAAAATACGGACTTTCATGGGACGGCTTTCACCGTCTCTGTAGATCATAAAGATACCACAACGGGCATCTCGGCTCATGAACGCTCCATTACAGTCAAGGGTCTAATCGATCCCGAAGCGAAAAGCGGAGATTTCCGCAAGCCGGGGCATATGTTCCCACTCATCGCCAAAGATGGCGGTGTGCTAAGACGCGCGGGACATACGGAAGCAGCCGTAGACCTCGCTATTATGTGCGGTTCTTATCCGGCAGGTGTAATCTGTGAAGTGATTAAGGAAGATGGCACGATGGCCAGACTTCCGGATCTGCAGGAGATTGCCCGCAAGCATGATCTGAAGCTGATTAGCATTCAGGACATGATTCGGTACCGGAATGAGAAGGAACAGTTGGTTAAACGCGAAGTAGCTGTACGTATGCCAACAGACTTTGGTGAATTCCAGGCGGTGGCATACACAAATGCAGTGGACAACAAGGAGCATGTCGCTTTGGTTAAAGGCGAAATTGACGGATCGAAGCCTGTATTGGTCCGCGTACACTCCGAATGTCTCACAGGGGATGTATTCCATTCTCATCGATGCGATTGTGGTCCACAATTCGATGCAGCATTGAAACAGATCCATGACGAAGGCAACGGCGTCCTGCTCTATATGAGACAGGAAGGACGAGGCATTGGACTGATCAACAAGCTCAAAGCCTACAAACTACAAGAGGAAGGTCTGGACACCGTGGATGCCAATCTGAAGCTTGGGTTTGCTGCCGATCTTCGAGATTACGGCATTGGTGCCCAAATTCTCAAAGATCTAGGGGTTCGTCAAATTCGGTTGTTAACCAACAATCCACGCAAAATTAAAGGACTTGAAGGGTACGGACTTGAAGTGGTGGAACGTGTTGCCATTCAGATGGAAGAGAACGAGGACAATACGGTCTACTTGCACACGAAGCAGGCGAAGCTCGGCCATATGCTAAAGTTCGACGATATCGAGCAGAATGAAGAAAAAAACTGAGTAGTTTTTCTGAGGTTAAACAGGGTGAACTAGTTTCCAAAGATCAGCTGCGTACATCATATAATACAATTAGGGAGATGACTTGAATGCCACACTTTTTTGAAGGACATTTGGTATCAGAAGGATTAAAATATGGAGTGGTTGTAGGACGTTTTAACGAGTTCATTACAAGCAAATTGCTCAGTGGAGCACTGGATGCGTTCAAACGTCATGGTGTACAAGATGATGAAGTGGATGTAGCGTGGGTTCCAGGAGCGTTTGAAATCCCGTTGATTGCCCAAAAAATGGCTGAAAGTGGAAAATATGATGCTGTCATTACGCTGGGGACGGTTATCCGTGGTTCAACAACACATTATGATTATGTGTGCAATGAGATGGCTAAGGGTGTAGCCGCAATTAACCTGAAAACAGGCGTACCTACAATCTTCGGCTTGGTTACAACAGAGAATATTGAACAGGCCATTGAGCGTGCTGGAACAAAGGCAGGAAACAAAGGCTGGGATTCAGCTACTGCCGCTATTGAAATGGCGAACTTGACGAAACAGCTAAAATAGTGCTTATTTAATATAGTGCCCTGCTCAGCGCAGACGAAAACGGGAGACCGGATTCGGCGGCTTAGCGGGGGTTTTTATTTTTCTGGCGGGAGGATTCGTCTAGTGACGGTAGTTACATACAAACTGGAGACTTTTGAAGGGCCTTTGGATCTGCTGCTTCATCTGATCGATAAGGCAGAGATTCATATCCAGGATATTCCCATCAGCGATATTACCGATCAATATATGGCGTATCTGCATTCGATGCAGGAGCTGGAGCTGGATATTACGAGTGAATTTCTGGTAATGGCGGCAACACTTCTGTCGATCAAGAGCAAGTTATTACTGCCCAAACCACCGGTAATCGAGGACTTTGAGGATTATGCATATATGGAAGATGAAGATTATGATCCACGTGCAGAACTGATTGCGCGTCTGATTGAATACCGCAAATACAAGGGAATTGCGCGTCACTTGCACGAACGGGAGTGGGAACGCAGCCTTATTTTCTCCAAAGAGCCCGAGGATTTGCGGCCGTATATGCCTGTAGAAGCACAATCGAATCCGGTCGAGGGTTTGCATACCTCGGATCTGATTGCGGCCTTCCAGAAGGCGCTGCGCAAGGCGGAGAAGCGGACAACTGTAACTCGGATCCATCGGGATGAAATCTCGGTTAAGGATCGTATTCGCGATGTCATCGGTGCGTTGGAAAGTATGGGACCGGGAGGCAGGCTGTTATTCTCCAAGTTGCTGGATAACCAAATTTATCGGCACGAGATTGTCGTAACTTTTCTGGCGGTGCTGGAACTGATGAAGATGAAGCAGATCGTCTGTTATCAGGAGCGGATGTTTGAGGATATCGTTATGGAGTGGAGAGGGGAAACAAAGAATCATGGATTTTCCGAAATTGAAATCGATTATTGAAGGCCTGCTGTTTTTGTCCGGAGAAGAAGGTCTGAGCATCAAACAAATCGCCGAAATCGTAGATCAGCGAACCGAACTGGTGTCGGATGCGATTGAGGAAATGATCGCTGAATTTGCCAAGCAGGGACGAGGCGTACAAATTCTTAAAATTGCAGGGGTAGTCCAACTGGGTACCTTGCCGGAACATGCGGCCTATTTTGAGAAATTGGCTTATTCACCTGCACGTACCTCTTTATCCCAGGCGGCGTTGGAGACGCTCGCTATTGTGGCGTACCGTCAGCCTATCACACGGGTAGAGATTGAGGAGATACGTGGGGTGAAATCCGAACGTGCCATTCATACACTTGTGAACAAGGATCTCATTCAGGAAGTGGGACGGGCTGAGGCCATTGGACGCCCAATTCTATATGGCACAACCAAGTCTTTCCTGGATTACTTTGGTTTGGCTTCGCTCAAAGATCTGCCGGAGCCAGGGTTGTTTGAAGATTCCGAGAACCTGGAGGAAGAAACACAGCTGCTTTTTGAAAAATTGGATGTGCAGCATGTGGACCTGGACCTGGATAGTGCAAATCTCGAGAATGATGCAAATGCAAACGATATTAATAACGAAGATGATCCTTCGCACTCATAACTTTGCAGTCTGGATCGATCCAAAACCGGTTGCCCTTTCGGGGTGCCGGTTTTTTTGGCGTGGTATGTGGAATGGAGTGTAAGGTAGTCGTTCAAAGATTAAATGGAATTTTCAGGTCAGACGTGAATTTTTTCCTATATAGAGTGTCATACTAGACGAGAAAAGAATTGAGGGCTTGGAGGTAAGGTCTGTGTGGATTTGGCTTGGAGGAATCGGCTTGTTGATCGCACTGCTTCTTGTCGCAGTCCTCATCTCGTATGTTCATGTGCATTTTACATTCAGGAAACACAATCATGATGATTATGCCAAGATTACGGTTCGTCTGTTATATGGCATTGTGCGTATTAACTATGAAATTCCTAGTATTGTCTTTCGTAATATGAAGGAAGGTTTTCTGGTGAAGACGGAGCAGCGAATGAATCATTCGAGGGGAGAAGCCCAGAGCAGCGAGCGTGTTAACAAACGTAAAGTCAAAAAATGGGCTAAGGATGTAAAAATCATGCTCAGGGCAACGGAAGCATTAAAGCTCTGGATCAAGCAAACACTCACTCGTGTACATATGACTCATTTGTCCTGGTCCACTCGCGTTGGCGTCGGCGACGCAGCATATACGGCTGTTCTCATCGGTTGGGTGTGGAGTATCAAGTCGATCATCATTGGATACCTCTCTTATCAAATCCGTTTTGAACAAACGCCAAAGTTACAAGTTGTGCCGGTGTGGGAAGACGAGATGGAGTTCCAAACCGAGCTGGATTGGAAACTAAAGATCCGGATTTCAGCAGTCATGATTGCAGGACTTACGCTCTTAACCCGAGTGCTTCAAGTAGAGGGAGGATGGCGGATGTGGTTCAAACTCTTACAAGAACAACGGCGCAGACGCAAGCTGAAGCTGAAGAAACAACACAGTAAATCGCAAATTTAAGTGTATGTACTGTCCCTGTGTTATACGCCTTTCATTTAAAATGATTGCGGGGTGGCGGGGGTGGAACTATGCGTCTTGGCTGGGTCTACTCGGTAGTTAAGAAGAAACCGAGTATGAGAAAATTTCCTATAGTTTGCTTGCAACTACCGGATTTTATTTTGCCCAGTCAGCGGTTTGTAGTATTGAGGTTTAGTTAAATGGCTGGCTTACATAAGTCCCTTCAAGTTTGGGGATGATATGGTTAGATCAAACCTAGCTTAAATTGAAACTGGAGGGAATTTAAATGTCAGATCATCCAATTCAAGGCTTAATGGAAACCGCAATGGAAAATATCAAGGCCATGGTGGATGTCAATACAATCGTGGGCGATGCGGTCGAAACACCTGATGGTACCGTAATTTTGCCGATCAGTAAAGTGGGGTTTGGATTCGCTGCGGGTGGCAGTGATTTTCATGTAAATGATGGAAACAGCAAAGGTGGAAGCGGCGGGAGCAGCGGAAGTAGTACCACTGAACATGCCAGCTCCGCATCGGTTGCCTCACCATTTGGAGGCGGAAGCGGGGGGGGCGTATCCATTCGTCCTATCGCGTTCCTGGTAGTTGGCAAACAGGGCGTACACATCGTACCGCTTGACAACTCAACGCATCTGTTCGAGAAATTGATCGATTCCACACCATATGTGATGGATAGAATCCAGGACATGTTCCGCAATCGTAATACAGCACAACCGGCAGAGTCCGGCATTCCTGTCACACCTGATCCTTCTACGTACAGCTAAATAATGATTCGGTTAAGATCCCTTCCGCAGCATGTGCGAGAGGGATTTTTGCTGTTTTCTAACACTGGGACATACTTCGGGTTGTCCAGACATAAGCTAGTACAAGATTCCAAGTGACCCGGAGGAATGAATCGATGCGAAAATTAATGAAATTTATGGCATGTATGCTTGTACCTTTGTTTCTGTTTCCCTCATTTGGGCTTGCTGAAGCCCAGGGAACCATCCCCGGCCCCTCAAACCATGCGCAAAGCGCTGCTCTCATTGATGTAACATCGGGCCGAATATTGTACAGCAAAGATGGGGATAAGGAACTGAGAATTGCCAGCTTGACCAAAATCATGACGGCAATTGTTGCGATTGAACACGGTAAACTGGATGACAAAGTAAAGGTAACTTCTTCGGCTTTTGCCAAAGAAGGGTCGTCCATCTATCTCAAGCTGGGTGAAGAAATGACACTTGAAAACATGCTATATGGGCTGATGCTGCGATCAGGCAACGATGCGGCCTCGGCGATTGCTGAACATGTCGGTGGATCTGAAGAAGGCTTTGTCCTGTTAATGAACAAAAAGGCAGAGCAAATTGGTCTGACCCATTCCCATTTTATGAATCCCCATGGACTTGACGCAGACGGTCATTACTCCACCGCCAATGATCTTGCACGCTTAACTGCGTATGCGCTCAAGAATCCGGTGTTCAAACGTATTGTAGCTACGGAGAACAAGTCGGCTCCAAATCCGAACGAGAGCTGGGAGTACTCCTGGCAAAACAAAAATAAAATGCTGCGGTTGTACGAGGGGGCCGATGGCGTAAAGACCGGATATACCAAAAAGGCGTTCCGTTGTCTGGTTAGCTCTGCTACACGCAATGGGCAACAGCTTGCTGCGGTAACCCTGAACGATGGCGACGATTGGAATGACCATGCACGTATGCTGGATTTTGGTTTTGAAAACTTCCCTTTGGTGGAAATTGCAAAAAAAGAACAGCCTGTACAAAACACGGATGTGGTCACAGGTCGCGGGTTCACCTATCCTCTAGCGAAGAGTGAGACATCCTTATTGACGAAAAAGCTGATTTTACTCGATAACCGGGCACAGGAGAGTACAGTGGGAGATGCAAAAACGACAGATCCTACTTTTGGACTGGCTGGCCGAATTGATATGCAGCTTGACGGGAAACTTGTGGGTTCAATTCCTGTGTATCGCAAAGGAAGTTATATTCCGCCAGAGCCGAAGATAGAGGATGCAACTCTGGGGGGGATCGGTGAAATTTCTACCTGGGCTTCCGCATGGCGCGCAGTATTAAGCCATTTGTTATCTCCATAATGAGGGGAGGGTTATCCTTTGATCAATTTAATCTGGCTTCTCATGATCGTAACCGGATTTGCTTTTGCAGCAGCACAAGGCAAAATTGAAGTCGTTACGCAGGCGGCTTTTGATGGAGCAGCAACCGGAGTAACGGTATGTTTTGGGCTGATCAGTGTGCTCGTGTTTTGGATGGGTATGATGAAAATGGCTGAGGATGCCGGGCTGCTGGGACGAATCGCGAAGCTGCTGGGTCCGGTTGTTGGCTTTTTGTTCCCGGATGTTCCGCGGAATCATCCAGCCATGGGCTACATTTTATCCAACATGAGTGCCAATCTGCTCGGCCTAGGCAATGCGGCAACCCCAATGGGGATCAAAGCCATGCAGCAACTGCAAGAGCTAAATCCGGATAAACAAACGGCTTCCCCTGCCATGTGCACTTTGCTGGCTCTGAATACAGCGAGTATCACCATTATTCCGACAACCCTGATAGCCATTCGACTTAATTATCATTCCGCGAATGCCACGGAAATTGTAGGTACCACGCTAATGGCAACCATTATTGCGACATTTGCAGCCATTGTAGCCGATCGCTGGTACCGAAATAGGGCACTTCACAGGCCGCCGCGTGTATATAAAAGTGACAATCCCGGTATGAAAGGATGAGCAACGTTGTTAACCTTCATCAACTGGATTTCCGTCTGGGCCATTCCGGTTATCATCGCGTTTGTTCCATTATATGCGTTTACCAAAAAGGTCCCGGTCTACGAATCTTTTGTTGATGGGGCCAAAGATGGCTTCTCTACGGCAATTAGCATTATTCCCCATCTGGTAGGTATGATGGTAGCGATCAGTGTATTCCGTGCTTCCGGTGCATTGGATTATGTGATCAGCCTATTCGCACCACTTGTATCCTGGATGGGGGTTCCGGGAGAAGTATTGCCACTCGGTATTTTGCGTCCTTTAACTGGGACAGGCTCGCTTGCCTTTACAACTGACCTAATTAAAACCTATGGCCCTGACTCGATGATTGGCCGCATGGCTTCCACGATTCAAGGCAGTACGGATACAACCCTATATGTATTGACAGTTTATTTTGGAGCCGTAGGCATTCGTAATGGTCGCTATGCGCTCAAAGTTGGGTTGTTTTCCGATGTAGTTGGTTTCATTGCAGCCTTGGTCATTTGTTTGATTGTATTTGGTTAAAAATATGCCCTCTCCTTCCGATATACGAATTATGCTAGAATGATAGCGGAGGAGAGTGAGAATCATGCAAAAGAGTTGGAAACGAATGCTCCGCTTTGGAATGTCAGGCATGCTTGCCATTGCGTTGCTTGCAGGACAGACGGGGTTGGCTGCGGCTCAAGCCGTTAATACGATTCATTTTACGGGATACTTCGATAAACAACTACGTGCTCAGTTGGCCGTTACAGCGGATTCTTTTCCAGTTGTGAACGTACGTCTGGTCAAACAGGATGAACCCGATTCAGTATATTATGATGTAGGTACATCCATACTGATCTCCAAGGATGAGGTGCTAACCAATTATCATGTCGTTCAGGATTATGCTGAACTGTCTGATGGGGATGAAGGCACACTTACTGTAGCAAGCCCAGGTCATCTGGACAAGCCGGTTAAAGCCAAAATCATTAAAACAGATCCGGTGACAGATATGGCATTGCTGAAGCTGGACAAAGAAATCGACGCACAACCGGTGACGTTTGCAAATGCGAAAGATAATCAAATTGTCTATACCATCGGATTTCCTAAAAATTCTGCCGGGGAACTTGTGCTGTTGGACGAAGATTTCCCTTCAACTTATAATACAATTGCCAAGAGCCGAGTATTTAATTCACAAGATTCAGATGTTCCAGGCAAGAAGGGCATTGGCAGTATCGTAAAATCAGTAGCACAAGGCAATTCAGGTGGCCCTGTTCTGGACCAGAACAATCGGGTTATTGGCATGATGACCTTTGTATACGGCGGACGTACTTATTATATTACTTCCAAAACATTGCAATCCTTCATTAAAGAAAGTGCAACCCCTGCGAAAAAACAGGTCGTTGTTGCTGGTAAAGTAGCCAATTAAACTTATTCATGTTGTAGTGGTTACATATGGTTGAAATTGAACGGCTCACCTTAACGCTCCTGCCGCATACCGGCAGTGAGAGGGTGAGCTTTTTTGGTCTAAATTCATAGCTAAATGCAGCTTAAAAGGTGTTTACAACCCCTGCGTTAACAAAATCGATGGATTATCCTTGTGATTTCCGGCCTTGATGGGTATCATTAGTGTGAGGTGACATGACAAACATGGAAAGATTACAAAAAATTATCGCACAGGCAGGCATTGCATCCCGCCGCAAGAGCGAGGAACTGATCCTGTCCGGCAAAGTAGAAGTTAACGGGGAGGTCGTAACCGAACTGGGTACGAAAGCGAACCCCGAAGAGGATATGATTACGGTTAATGGTAAACCGATCCGCAGTGAAAAGAAAGTGTACATGATGTTGAACAAACCGAAGGGTGTTATCACAAGTGCTTCAGACCCGGAAGGTCGGAAAATTGTATCCGACTATCTTAAAGGTGTCAAGGAACGGGTATACCCAGTGGGGCGTCTGGATTATGACACAGAAGGATTGCTCATTCTGACCAATGATGGCGAGTTTGCGCATTTGTTGACGCATCCGAAGCATCACGTACCCAAAACATATCATGCAACCGTTAAAGGTGTTCCACATGGTTCGGCTCTGGAGAAATTAAAGACAGGCATTATGCTGGACGACGGTATGACAGCTCCGGCAGAGATTGAGTACAAAGATGTGGATACCGCAGCAAATGAATCTGTTATCTCTATTACGATTTACGAAGGGCGTAACCGTCAGGTTAGACGTATGTTCGAAGCGATTAACCATCCGGTAACACGTCTGAAACGGATTTCGTTTGGTGGTATTTTGCTTCAAAACCTGAAACGGGGACTCACACGCAATCTAACCAAAGAAGAAGTCAACAACCTGATTACGCTCGCAAAATCAGAACCCGCCAAAAAAATGAAAAAAAGGTAATGTGAGGACACATAATTTTCATAAAAGCGCCGCAGTTTTGTGACGAAATTCGCTATAATTGTTCATAGGATGTTCACAGTTGTCCAAGACTGTTATATGCGAATGCTAGTCACTCAAGCTTTTTGCATAAATCCCCGGAGCGACTTTCAATCAGCAAGAGTTAGATCGAAATGGTGTTATTCGTCTAATTCTTGTACCCGGGAGCGTTTAAATTCAAATTATGCAAAAAGCTGACTTAAAAGGGGAGCAGCACATGGGGAAATCAAGAAGAGCGGTGCAAATCGTCATTTTGTTATTGATCCTGGTGTTGGGCGGATATGCGATTACTACATCGGTATCCGGCTCGAATGGCAAGCCAAAAGAAGGAGACAAAGCTCCTTCTTTTGAACTGCTGGGCCTGGATGGACAAGTTCATACGTCTGAGGAATACAAAGGCAAAGCCATGGTAATCAACTTCTGGGGAACATGGTGTGAGCCTTGTGTGAAAGAGATGCCTGCGCTACAAGCGCAAGCGGACAAATGGAAGGACCAGGGTGTGCAATTTGTTGGTATCAATGTTGGGGAAGACCAGATGACCGTGGAAAATTTTGTTCGACAGGTGGGCGTTACGTTTCCGATTATGCTCGACCGTGACAAAAACTCGATCCGGGATTTTGGCATTTCGCCGATGCCAACGACATTTTTTGTCTCCGACACGGGCAAAATCTCCACCATTCATATCGGTCAACTTGATTTGGACACACTTGACGCTCAAATTTCACAACTGGCGAAACAGCCCTGACAGGAGGTCTAGTCGTGTTCCAAAATACGAAATGTGAGTGCGGACACCAGAATCCGGTGGGCACTGTGCTGTGTGAAGCCTGTGGCAAGCCGCTGCTGGAGGCCGAGGTCAAATCGGATGAAGTATTGGAAATGCGTTATGATGGCATGGCGCGTCGATCGCAGCGTACAAATCCCAAAATCATTGACCGCATATGGAACTTTTTCTCATCGGTCAAAATTGCTGTTTACATGATTGTGTTTACACTTGTAGGTTCCATGCTGGGCACAATCTATCCACAAGAAAGTACATTTCTGAATATTGATCCATCCGTATATTACAAGGACACATACGGTCAGTTGGGTCATATCTATTATCTGCTGGGTCTGTCCCATACATACGAATCCTGGTGGTTTATTTTGTTACTGGTACTGATCGGCGCTTCATTGGTCATATGCAGTCTAGACCGGGTACTTCCACTATATAAAGCACTGAATAAACAGAAAATACGCAAACACATGCAGTTTCTTACACGCCAGCGACTGGTGTATCAAGGTTCCATAGATGAGGCATCAGAAGACTGGATTAAGAAAGCGGTTACGCCGCTTAAAAAGAAAGGTTATCGCGTGCATACCGAGGGTACTGCATTGCTGGCCGAGAAACATCGATTCAGTCGCTGGGGGCCATATGTTATCCATATCGGATTGATTATCTTCCTGCTCGCAGTACTTGCTCGAGGACTTCCCGGGCTGAATCTGGATGAGCATGTTGCTTTTCCCCAAGGGGAAATCAAAAAAATACCGAATACCTCCATGTATTTGAAGAATGAACAGTTTAATGTTGAATTTTACAATGAAGATGAGGTTCCAGAACAGTTCCGTAATTTGAACAAAACCGTTCCAAAACTATTTGAAACCAAAGTGGTATTGTACGAATGTACGGCAGATTGCTCGGATCCTTCGAAAAAACCTCAATTGACCGAGGTGGACCGACATGATGTTCGAGTGAACCATCCACTGAATTACCACGGATTAAAAGCATATCAATTTGATTATGATCTGACACCAACGATTCGTTCGGTAACGCCTGATTTGGTCAATGCCCAGACGGGTGAGAAGTATGGAGCAATCCAAATTGCTATGGTGGATACGCAGCGAACGTTTGAAGCTGGACCCTATAGTCTGAGTGTTAAAGAAAAATATATGGATTTTGGGCTGGATGAAAATGGAGAACCCAAATCAAAATCCCCTTCACCGAATGCGCCTGCCTTTCTATTTAACATCAAGGGACCCGATTTACCTGAAGCGGGAATGCAGTATTTGTATTTTGCGAAGCAGATAGATAAACAACGTTTTCAACAGGACGCAATTAACAAACAGTTGAATGGAGGAGAAATTCCTTTGCAGCTAGAGGTTGATAGCATGGATAAGGTGGACATCATTCAGTCCGTGAGTTACCTCAATATCCGTATTGATAAGGCTATGCCTTTTGTATGGGTTGGTGCAGGAATCGTTATGTTGGGTCTGGTTATGGGCTTTTACTGGCACCACCGACGTATTTGGATTCGTATTGATGATGGACAGCTCACCCTAGGCGGCCATACGAATAAAAACTGGTTTGGATTTAGGCGTGAGATTGCAGCTGTGTTAAAACATATGAATGTGGAAGTGGATGAGAAGTCGTTGGATAACGGGGGGAACCAAACATGAGTTTATTGGATTTCAGCAGCGACGCATTTATCGTATCTTTTTTTCTATATTGTGCTGCATTTATGTTATATGGCGTTGCCGTCATGGGAAAGAAATGGAGTAATCGTGACCCGCAAGCTCATGTAGAACGATGGGGGAAACGAGCCTTTATTGCATCAACTGTTGCACTAGCTGCACATCTCATCTTCTTTGGTACACGTTGGGCTGGAGCAGGCCATATACCAGTAAGTAATATGTATGAGTTTATGAGTTTTCTTTCCATGATGATTATGGTGGCATTTATTGTAGTTTACGCCATCTATCGCAAATCGTTGCTGGGATTGTTTGCATTGCCACTAACCATCATTATTATGGCATATGCAGCCGTATTTCCTCAGGAAGTACAGCCGCTGATCCCTGCTTTACAATCGATATGGCTCAAGATCCACGTGACGTTGGCAGCTCTTGGCGAGGCATTCTTCGCCGTAGGCTTTGCGGCGGGATTCATGTACTTGTTACGCACAGTCGATTTCAGTGGCAAGGATAAGTCATCCAGACGCCAGCGCGGGTGGGTTGAGTTTACATTAATCACTATCGTCGTTGTCGTTGGGTTTATCGGGTCGGTATTTGCTTTCCGTGCATCCGGATATGAGGCGGTTTTTGTTCAGAAAATCGCTAGCATTGACACAGAGGTACAGGAAAATAGTACAATAGAGAAAGTGATTTATCGCATGCCTCCTATTTTTGCGCCTTATAATAGCGAAGTGGAGAGCATAAAACCGTTTCTTGGCATGAAGGAACCATTACTTGAGACACCTTCCTGGATGAACGGAGTTAATGCTGGACGTAAACTGAATACGGTAGTCTGGTCTTTGATTGTAGGGTTGATCTTATATGGACTTATTCGTTTAATTGTAAGAAGACCGCTTGGACAAGCTCTGCAACCGATGCTTGATGGCATTGATGCCGATGATCTCGATGAGATTAGTTATCGGGCAATTGCTATCGGATTTCCTATATTCACATTGGGAGCATTAATTTTCGCTATGATCTGGGCCCAGATTGCCTGGAGCCGCTTCTGGGGATGGGACCCCAAAGAGGTGTGGGCTTTGATAACATGGTTATATTATAGTGTGTACCTGCATTTGCGTTTGTCCAGAGGCTGGCAGGGCCGCAAGTCTGCATGGCTTGCAGTACTTGGGTTTTTGGTCGTTATGTTTACGCTCGTTGGTGTGAATTTGATCATTGCCGGGTTGCATTCTTACGCAGGGGCAGACTAGGATAGGTAGTTTCGTAAAGTTCCCGAGAGAAATCCATGAAACACATACGTGAGCCCCTACGTCCAATGGGGCATTCAAATATTGTTCGCCAGATCGAACATAATAGAAGTGATGAGGAGTTATTGCAAAGGGGCTGGAGTGGAATGGCTGAACATGAGAACCGTATACTCGTCGTGGATGACGAGGAAAGAATCCGACGGCTTTTGAAAATGTATCTCGAAAAAGAAGGCTATGAAATCGATGAAGCTGAGGATGGGGAAACTGCGTTGCGAAAAGCAACTGCAGGTGACTATGGTCTTATTTTGCTTGATGTGATGTTGCCGGGCATGGACGGCGTTGAAGTATGTACCCGTTTGCGTCAGGTAAAATCAACTCCGGTTTTGATGCTTACTGCAAAAGGCGAAGAAATCAACCGCGTTCAGGGCTTTGAAGTTGGAGCAGATGACTATGTCGTTAAACCGTTCAGTCCACGTGAAGTGATTTACCGGGTGAAGGCGATTCTGCGTCGTTCTTCTGCGACAGCGTATCTGTCCAAGGAGAGTAATTCAAGCAACAATATCGTATTTCCTAATTTGGTCATCGAACATGATGCTCACCGCGTAACCGCGGGTGGGGAAGAGATCAGTCTAACACCGAAAGAATATGAACTGTTGCATTATCTCGCGACATCTCCAGATAAAGTTTTCTCCAGAGAAGAGCTGCTGAAGGATGTATGGAACTATGAATTCTTTGGTGATCTTCGTACTGTGGATACGCATGTGAAGCGTCTTCGCGAGAAGTTAAACAAGGTTTCGCCAGAATCAGCGGCGATGATTACGACGGTGTGGGGTGTGGGTTATAAACTGGAAGTACCGAAGTAGTTTTAGTTTCTGGAGATCGCTGGTCGGGAAGTTATGGATTACGATTATTTGCCTTGTGGGCTGTGTACTCATAGCATTGGGTCTTTTTTTGTTGCCGTATATTGATACGAATTTTGCGGAGTCTGAGTCGAGAGATATCAAACGTTTGTTCACGTATGTTTGTATTATCGGATTCAGTTTGACGACCTTTTTTGCGCTGTTTCTTTTTACGAAAATTACGCAGCCGATGCAGCAGTTAATTCAGGCAGCCAATGCGATTCGGAAAGGAAATTACGGTACACGTCTCTCCCTTGTAACGAGCGATGAGATTGGAGAATTAGGTAATACATTTAACCATATGGCTGCACAGCTGGAAGATAACATTCGCAACCTTAACCATGAAAAAGAACATCTGGCGAGCGTGCTCCGAAGCATGACCGATGCCGTAGTGACATTCGATGGTGAAGGGAAAGTTATTTTGACAAACCCCCCTGGAGAGAAAATCATGCAGGCTTGGTGTGATTTGGACTGGGCACAAATGGGTGAGGGACAGGATTCGGAGAATGCTGTGAGTTCTTCACGAGAGGTGCCGGAACCACTCGTTCCTTTGTTCAAAATGGTGATGGAGCAAGGTGGCGATCAGAACTCTAACGTGCATGTGCAGCAGGGTGTCTGGTCTGTTCAGATGGCGCCTTTGTATGCGGATAGTGTCGTACGGGGGGCTGTTGCTGTGCTTCGTGACGTAACGGAGGAAGTACGATTGGAGAAGATGCGCCGTGATTTTGTCGCCAACGTATCTCATGAAATACGAACTCCGCTATCCATGATGCAAGGGTATAGTGAAGCTCTTTTGGATGGAATGGCGGCTTCTCCAGAAGAAAGTGAAGAATTAATTCAAGTGATTCATGATGAGTCTTTACGTATGGGCAGGTTGGTTAAAGATCTGCTTGATCTTGCGCGAATGGAAGCGGGTCATACGGATATGGCCGTGAAGGAAGTGGATCTGGTTGAACTATTGGAGCGTGTATATAGAAAGTTCTCGGTACGTTCCAAAGAACAGGATATCCATCTTCGGTTTGAGTGCAAACAGACTTCGATTGAACTTCACCAGGCTGACGAGGATCGGCTTGAACAGGTATTTACAAATTTGCTGGATAATGCGTTTCGGCATACTCCCTCAGGCAAAAATGTTGTCATATCGGCAGAGCTGTTAACCGATATCCGGACACCTGTAGCTAAAGTGACTGTAAAAGATGAAGGTGTAGGCATTCCGTCTTCCGATCTGCCATTCATCTTTGAACGATTCTACAAAGCAGATAAGGCTCGTGTTCGAGGTGAAAGTGTCGGTACAGGACTGGGGCTCGCAATTGTAAAAAATATTGTGGATGCCCATCACGGTACCATTATCGTTAATAGTGTACTTGGTGAAGGAACAGAGTTTATTTTACAATTTCCTGTGGATTCTTCGAAATAGCCCGATTTCATACAAAAAGTGCGAAAGCACCCTCATGCTGAGGGTGCTTTTTTTGTTGAACAGTACCGTTTAATCTTGTTCAACGTGGAACAGTATGTTCTCTTTTTTTTGCATCAAAAAATGTGTCCAAGATAATTTTGCCTCTTATGATACATAAGCTTGAAAAGCGAAGAAGTTAAAGGAGGAGTGGATTAGGCATGTCTGATGAAAGAAAAAGGGTGAATATTAAAGCTTTCATAGAAGGAAGATCGTTTCGAGCGGGATCACCGTTTATTCCAATAACATCGAGTGAAGTGGAGCAGTTTGAGTCCATTTTGAAAGCATTGGCAGTGACTATTCCTGCAGCTGTTAGTCAGCCTACAGCGTCTAATATTCTCGCATTGCAAAACAGTTTACGGAGTTTGCTCACCTTTGTTAATACCTCTGGTTTTCGAGCTGGGGTGAAAGCTGAGTTACAATCCGTTCTGGAATTAACCATAGCAGGTTCTGAAGTTGTACCTGTAGCCGTTATCAATCTGGCTGGCAACTTGCAAAATTTGCTCGATGATTTATTAAGTGTGACGTTGCTTCTGGAAGTTCCGCATGCGGAAAAAGATAAATTGGTCGGTTTGATTCGATCCATATCCGTATCATTGAGTCGCGCTACCAGTTCATTTGGAACATCGGGAACTCCAGGTCCTCCAGGTCCTCCAGGTCCTCCAGGTCCCCCAGGAGTTCCAGGGGTTCCGGGTGTTCCCGGAGTACCAGGTCCAGCCGGGCCAGGAGGCTCAGTTGGACCCGTAGGACCAGTAGGGCCGGTAGGTCCTCTAGGGCCCCAAGGCGTACCAGGTCCGCAGGGGGCTCCGGGGGTTGGACTGAATGATATTTCCGTTTTTGATCCTGATCAGGCACCTGGCTTTGTGGAAGGTCAAGTAGTTTCGTATAACGGCAGTCTTTATGTTGTTAATGTGAATGGACCCACCGGTGTACCGGGAAGCTCTCCAGACTACACGTTGTTTTTGTCAGGCGGAACGACCGGAGCAACAGGGGCAGGCTTAACAGGCTCTGTTCCATTCGATCCGGCGCTCGCACCAGGTTATCCGGCAGGGCAAATTGTAACATTTGGCGGTAGTACCTACATTACTAATGTGGCATCGCCAACGGGAACACCGGGCAGTTCACCCGATTATACTTTGCTGGCATCGGCCGGAGCTACTGGGGCTACTGGGACAACAGGAGTGGGACTCGGTGGTTCTGTTCCGTTTGATCCCGCAGTAGCACCTACGTATCCAGCGGGTCAGGTCGTAACATTTGACGGCAGCACTTATATTACAAATGTGGCATCGCCAACGGGAACTCCCGGTACTTCACCGGACTATACACTCTTGGCAGGTGCAGGACCTACTGGGGCTACGGGAGCCACAGGAGTAGGTTTAAGTGGAATATTACCGTTTGATCCAGCGGTAGCACCAACCTATCCAGCGGGTCAAATAGTGACATTTGACGGTAGTACCTATATTACTAATGTAGCTTCACCAACTGGAACCCCAGGTACATCACCAGACTACACATTGCTTGCTGGCGCAGGAGCCACCGGTGTAACCGGAGCAACAGGCGTGGGCTTGAATGGAGCAGTTCCTTTTGACCCAGCAGTGGCACCAACATACCCGGCCGGTCAAGTCGTAACTTTCGATGGCAGCACCTATATTACAAATGTGGCATCACCAACGGGAACGCCGGGAACATCACCGGATTATACGTTGATTGCAGGCGCAGGACCAACAGGGCCTACGGGTGTAACGGGAGCGACTGGAGTAGGTTTGAGTGGGATTGTACCGTTTGATCCGGCGGTAGCGCCAACGTATCCGGTAGGACAGGTGGTTACATTTGACGGCAGTACGTACATTGCCAATGTCGCGTCGCCAACGGGAACGCCGGGAACTTCACCAGACTACACCTTGCTTGCAGGTGCAGGTGCTACAGGTGCAACTGGAGCAACAGGAGTGGGCTTGAATGGAGCAGTTCCGTTTGACCCAGCAGTAGCACCAACGTATCCGGCGGGTCAAGTCGTGACATTTAACGGAAGTACGTACATTACAAATGTGGCATCGCCAACGGGAACGCCAGGTACATCCCCTGACTATACATTGATTGCAGGCGCAGGCCCTACAGGGCCAACGGGTGTAACGGGAGCAACTGGAGTAGGTTTGAGTGGGATTGTACCGTTCGATCCGGCGGTAGCACCAACGTATCCAGCGGGTCAAGTGGTGACGTTTGATGGCAGCACGTATATTGCAAATGTGGCATCACCAACAGGCACTCCAGGAACGTCCCCGGATTACACGTTGTTGGCTGGCGCGGGAGCCACGGGTGCAACAGGGGCAACCGGAGTCGGTGTAACCGGCGCAACAGGAGATACCGGTGTAACGGGAGCTACAGGCGCAGGCTTGACGGGCGTTGTTCCATTCGATCCAGCAGTAGCGCCAACATATCCAGCCGGTCAGGTGGTGACATTTGACGGCAGTACGTATATTGCAAATGTGGCATCGCCAACAGGAACACCAGGAACGTCCCCGGATTATACGTTGTTGGCTGGCGCGGGAGCCACGGGTGCGACAGGGTCAACCGGAGTCGGTGTAACCGGCGCAACAGGAGATACCGGTGTAACGGGAGCTACAGGCGTAGGCTTGACGGGCGTTGTTCCATTCGATCCAGCAGTAGCGCCAACATATCCAGCCGGTCAGGTGGTGACATTTGACGGCAGTACGTATATTGCAAATGTGGCATCGCCAACAGGAACACCAGGAACGTCCCCGGATTATACATTGCTGGCTGGTGCGGGAGCCACGGGTGCGACAGGAGCAACTGGAGTCGGTGTAACGGGAAGTACCGGAGCAACGGGTGATACAGGAGTTACCGGCGTCACTGGAGATACAGGAGTAACTGGTGCTACCGGTGTTAGTGTAACGGGTGCAACCGGAGCAACCGGAGATACGGGTGTAATCGGAGCGACTGGGGTTACTGGAGATACAGGGGCTGCAGGAGTAACTGGAGCCACAGGTATCAGTGTAACGGGAAGTACCGGAGCAACCGGAGATACAGGTGTAACCGGAGCGACTGGGGTTACTGGAGTTACAGGGGCTACAGGAGCCACAGGTATCAGTGTAACGGGAAGTACTGGAGCCACGGGAGATACGGGTGTAACTGGGGCGACTGGGGTTACTGGAGATACAGGGGCTGCGGGGGTAACCGGTGCTACCGGTGTTAGTGTAACAGGAGCAACAGGAGCAACCGGTGATACAGGTGTAACTGGGGCCACTGGAGTTACCGGCGATACAGGGGCTACGGGAGTAACTGGAGCCACAGGTGTCAGTGTAACGGGAAGTACTGGAGCCACGGGAGATACGGGTGTAACTGGGGCGACTGGGGTTACTGGAGATACAGGGGCTACGGGTGTAACTGGAGCCACAGGTGTCAGTGTAACGGGAAGCACTGGAGCGACAGGCGATACGGGTGTCACTGGGGTTACCGGCGATACAGGAGCTTCGGGAGTAACTGGAGCCACGGGTGTCAGTGTAACGGGAAGTACAGGAGCAACGGGGGATACGGGTGTAACCGGAGCCACCGGCGTTACCGGCGATACAGGGGCTGCGGGAGTAACTGGAGCCACAGGTGTCAGTGTAACGGGAAGTACTGGAGCCACGGGAGATACGGGTGTCAGTGTAACGGGAAGTACAGGAGCGACAGGCGATACGGGTGTAACGGGTGTCACTGGGGTTACCGGCGATACAGGAGCTTCGGGAGTAACTGGAGCCACGGGTGTCAGTGTAACGGGAAGTACAGGAGCGACAGGCAATACGGGTGTAACGGGTGTCACTGGGGTTACCGGCGATACAGGAGCAGCGGGTGTAACTGGAGCCACGGGTGTCAGTGTAACGGGAAGTACCGGAGCGACAGGTGATACGGGTGTAACGGGAGTCACTGGGGTTACCGGCGTCACCGGTGCCACGGGTGTTAGTGTCACTGGTGCAACAGGGGCCACCGGAGTAACGGGAGTCACTGGAGCAACAGGAATAACTGGGGCCACCGGGGTTACGGGATTAACGGGTGCAACCGGAGTGGGTGTCACTGGAGCAACGGGAGCCACCGGAATAACGGGAGCAACGGGAATAACTGGAAGCACCGGGGTTACAGGAATAACAGGTGCCACAGGAGTCGGTCTCACTGGAGTAACGGGTGCAACAGGAATCGGAGTCACTGGTGCAACAGGGGCCACCGGAATAACGGGAGTCACCGGAGCGACGGGATTAACAGGTGCCACAGGAGTCGGTGTCACTGGATCAACAGGAGCTACCGGAATCACGGGTGTGACGGGAATTACAGGGACTACGGGAGCAAGCGGAACAACTGGGGTTACCGGGGCAACAGGGGTTAGTGTAACCGGAGGTACGGGCGCAACTGGAGTTACTGGAGCAAGCGGGGCAACTGGAGCTACCGGAGCAACAGGCGCGACAGGAGTCACCGGGGGTACAGGCGCAACGGGCGCAACCGGAGCCACAGGAACTTCTGTAACATCTAACTCGGCTTACGGTGAGAACACAAGTGGAACCATCGTTGTTATTTTGGGTGGAACACTAATTCCACTGCCGAATAACCAAAATATCGGCACTGGCATAACCATTAATGGGACGAATGACACCTTCACTCTTGCCAATGCAGGGCGTTACTATATCTCTTACAAAATAAATCTGACAGCCGCACTTGCTATTCAATCCCGTATTTTACTTAACGGAACAGCAATTCCGGCGAGTGTAGTTTCACCATTACTTTCCCTCAGTCAGTTGCAGTCTGACTTTATTGTGACGGTAACTGCTGGATCAACAATCCAGTTCCAATTATTTGGGCTTGTTGCTACAGCTGTCCTCTCTCCACCAGGCGCTACAATAAACATTATTCAATTAGCTTAATGCATGAATTAGACTATTAAAAAGGAATTTTGAGTTTATAAAAAAGAGAGGCGAACCCGATAAAGGTTCACCTCTTTTGTCTTATAAGTGAATATTCCGGCAGTTAATTCAATACAATTTCAACGGCTGTATTGATTTCCTGAAGAGCTGCAAGCTGTACAAGCACATCTTTTGGAACTTCTTTGTCAACAGTCAGAATCATGATAGCTGCCCCACCAATGATTTTACGTCCGACCTGCATGGAGGCGATGTTAACTTCGTTCTCTCCAAGCAAAGTTCCAACACGTCCGATAATACCCGGTTTATCATTATGCGAAATCAGAATTTGGTGACTTTCTGGAGCGATATCCACTGGGAATTTGTCCAGACGCACGATCCGCTCTCCATAACCTGCAAGCAGTGTGCCCGCAACACGACGCTCCTCGGCATCCTGAGTCGTCACGAGTGTGACGGTAATCAGATTTGTAAATCCTTTAGTGGCCGATGTTTGGCTAACCACTACGTTGAGATCCCGCACTTTAGCTAAATGCATGGAGTTGACAATATTGGCTTCTCCGCCTAAATGTCTTGCCAGAATACCTTTTACAATGTAACGAGTCAAAGGAGAAGTATCCACTTCCGACAGATCTCCAGCGTAGTCGATCCGAATTTCCTGAACCGCATTTTGAGTGATCTGAGCTGCAAAGCTACCCAGTGTTTCACCCAGTTTAAAGTACGGCTGCAGTTTGTTCATTACAGTTGGGGCTACTGCAGGCATGTTAACTGCGTTTTTGAACGGTTCATTGCGCAGAATATGCAGGACTTGCTCGGATACGTCAATCGCTACATTTTCTTGTGCTTCTACTGTCGATGCACCAAGATGAGGCGTCACAATAATGCTAGGATGATTCAGGAATGGGTGATCTGCAGCCGGTGGTTCGCTCTCGAATACGTCGAATGCTGCACCAGCAACGATACCTTCATCAATTGCTTCTACAAGTGCCATTTCATCAACGACTCCGCCACGGGCACAATTGATAATACGCATACCTTTTTTCATCACTTCGAATTGTGGACGGGAGATCATATGGCGTGTCTCAGGTGTTAATGGTGTGTGAACGGTCATGAAGTCGGCATTGCGAATGATGTCATCCACACTAGCCAGCTTAACCTGAAGTTTCTCTGCGCGATCTTGAGTGAGGAACGGGTCATAAGCTAGAATATCCATTCCGAATGCTTTGGCACGTTTAGCTACTTCGCTACCGATCCGTCCCATACCGAGCACACCCAGCGTTTTATTTCTTAACTCCACACCAAGGAAGGTTTTACGATCCCAAGTACCTTGAATGGTTTTGGCATATGCCTGAGGAATATGTCGTGCCAGTGCCATCATCATGGCAAATGTATGCTCACATGTCGTAATCGTGTTACCGTCAGGGGCGTTAATAACAATGATACCGCGTTGGGTAGCAGCTTCCAAATCAATGTTATCTACACCTACGCCAGCACGTCCGATGACTTTAAGGTTTGTACCTGCTGTCATAATACGATCCGTTACACGAGTCTGACTTCGAACTAGAAGGGCATCATAATCGCCGATAATTGCAACAAGCTCATCTTCGCTAAGACCTGTTTTCTTCTCAACTACAACATCATTTGCATCCACCAGTTGCTGGATTCCCAGATCACTAATGGGGTCCGACACTAACACTTTGTACATGGTTTCTTCCTCCTTAGGTATGTGTATCTATATCGTCAAGGTCTCACCTCACGAAAAGAGGCATTCCTTAAAACCATTGAAACTCTTCCTTCCAACAACGCGGTGTCGCAGCAGAGGAGGAGGGTGTAGCAAATAGGGCGATTCCCACGTCTGTACTCTAAAATAAATCAAAAAACTCTCAATCCACATACTGCTTGCGCAATAAGGGACGAGAGTTGTCGTGGTACCACCCTAATTCACCGCCGTTTCGCAACGACAGTCTTAGCGGTCAATGAAGACCGAAGAGGATAACGGGTCTAAACCGATTGCACCTACTCCAATTTCAATGCAATAACTCAGGAGCGCTCAAGATCATCTGCCTGCCACCGATTTACACCATCCATCGGCTCTCTGTAAGACAAAGCAACGTCTTTTTTCCATCATCGTGTTTAACGTGACTAATTTTTTCATAATGTATCATGGCTGACATGAGCATGTCAATAGGCTTAAATGTTTTAATTCGATTTACTAATGTGATTTTCTTCAGTAGAGGAGAAGGCGTATAGATATAAAAAATTGACTTCCTTGATCGTTCGAAATAGCTCGATTACAAGCTGTTTTGTGAATCGGATTTTAACACATTAATGAACTAATTCAATGGATATGGCTGCGCTGAAAAACCGGGACTTGGGGCAGGCCTTGAACCTATTTGGTTTTTTGGCTATCATTTAGTATACTATCCGATTGGACAACGAATTTGTTATCCATCAAATATAAGTCAAGAGGACAGACACAGGCGATGAAAAAATTAAAGTTTCCCAAGTTCAAGATTCAGAAGGCTGAACCACAGCAGCTTACCGAGCGTTTGCTTCTGATCAATCTATACTTTACACAAGGGTTAACTTTGATCATTGGGGTTGTATGGATTTTATTGCAGAAGAGAAATCTTTTTGATGTACTTGCGTGGCCTGATAGTTACCAGTTTATTTGGTGGGGGCTTGGTCTTGCTGGCATTATGCTTGTTATGGACTTGGTTCTTTCTTATGTTATTCCTCAAGAAAGCATGGATGATGGCGGCATTAACGAGTTGCTGTTTCGCAAGCGTCCAATCTGGCACATTGTATGCATAGCAGCCATCGTTGCTGTTTGTGAAGAATTGTTATTTCGTGGAGCCATACAACATGCGTTAGGTCCTTACTGGACAAGTATTTTATTTGCGGTTATCCATATACGCTATTTGCGGCACTGGATTCCAACTGGTTGGGTATTTGTTTCGAGCTATGGATTGGGTTGGATTTATATGCAATCCGGCACATTATGGGCGCCTATACTATGTCATTTTATTATTGATTTGGTGTCTGGATTAGCGATACGTTTTCGGAGGGGATCATGAATCAGCAATTAAGTAGAATGAAGACATACGGCAGTCAGCGCCATCGTCACTCGGATAAGACAGAGACATCTGAGCGGCCTGAAGCTTCTCAAGTAAATCTGGTTGTTGAACCAGCTGCTGCCTCAGAGGTGGGAGGACTCACACCCATTACCTCGGTCTCCATACCAAGATCACAACGCAAGTCTTATACATCATCGCTGGAAAGTCCGGTACTTCCCCGGCGGGCACCAGCACGTGCCAACAAAGCAGAAAAGCCATCAGAAGAAGAATCCGTTTCCGAAGCCGGAACACTTCCTACGCGGACTGAGCTTCATCCATCTCGCCGTTTACGTCTCAGTAAGCGATTTGTTAACTCGCTCATATTTATATTTGTTTTGCTCACAATCAGTCTGGTTTGGTGGGGGATAAAAGGAGCGCCTTCTTTGGATACTTTCCTTCCATGGCCATGGTAATACTGGCATGGTTCGTTGCCGTTATTTTGGCCGGGATTGCCTTGCTGGTTCATATGTGGCGTGAGGCGCATCTTCATCACATCGTTTCAGAAGAGGTTGAAGTTCCGAATTTGCCCTCTTCTTTTGATGGCAGCAAAATCCTGTATTTATCTGATATCCATAAACGCAAGCTGAAAAAGAATGATCTGGAACATCTTCGCAATCAGGTGGACTGGGTTATTATTGGGGGAGATGTGGCGGAAAAAGGAATTTCATGGCCCATTGTCAGACATAATATGAGCTTGTTGTCTTATATTGCCCCTGTTTTTACAGTCTATGGGAACCATGATAAAAGAGCAGGAACTGTGCATCTCGAACGTATATTCCGAGATACGGGCGTTCAACTCTTACAGGATTCTACCACTTACCTTCGTAAAGGCAGAAGCAAACTGTGTCTGGTCGGAGTTGATTATCGTTCACAGCGAGGGGATTCGCTGCTTGCAGAATTGGACTCCAAAGAATGCAAGATTGCCATCGTGCACGATCCCCTAGAGGCTCTTCACTTGAATGGACCTGTTGATCTGATATTGAGTGGTCACACTCACGGTGGACAATTAGTATTTCCGGTCTTTGGCCCCGTCTTTCTTAACAAAGCGTACCGCTCTGTGTCTAGCGGGTGGTTCTCTTTGAAAAAGGATGGTAATGATACCGAGCAAGAAGGTAAAATGCTGGTTAGCAAAGGATACGGAACAAATCATTTGCCGTTCAGACTTTGTTGTCCCGCAGAAATGCATATCATTACTTTGCGAATGCTCTCAAACAAACAGCCTTGATCCGCATAGGACCAAGGCTGTTCGTTATAACTTTGTAAGTTCCTTCATGTCAATTCCAACTCATCAATTATTGAAATGAAGCCGGATGCTGGGCAAATAATCGAAGCTCAGCGGGCTTCCAGTTCAATGGAGCGAGGATCGACAAAAGTGTAACCTTTCTGTTCAAGTTTGGTTAACAACTCATCCAACGCTTCAACCGTCCATGGCAACTCATGCATCAAAATATTACTGCCGGGATTTAATTGATCCAGCACATTCTGGATGACTTTATCCGGTTTATTTTTGGTACTCTTATCCCAATCCAGTGAGCCATTGGACCATGTCATATATAACATGCCGTTTTTCTTGACTGTGGCCTTTAATGCATCATTTCCAGAACCGAACGGCGGACGGAAGAACTGGGGTTCCACGCCAATCGTTTCTTTCACAATCTTTTGCACATCGGTGACTTGTTTGGAAGCTGCCGTAGTGGACATTTTTTTCAGATCCTCATGGTCCCACGCATGATTTCCTACAACTTGATCACGTTCATGAATGATCTTGAGCAACTCGGGATGACTTTTCACTCGGTATCCGTTAACAAAAAATATCGCTTTCGCGTCATGTTTATCCAAGGTGTCGATTAATCCGTTTATCATTTTTTCTTCTTTGGGCCCATCATCAAATGTTAACAATACAACCTTGCTTTCGCTCGTTTTATCGTTGGGTTTGATGTAGTAATTGGCGTTCATATGATACGTTTTTTCAATATTAACTTCGGCTGCTTGTGTACCGAGAGCGTTATCAGTTTCTTCTTTTTCTGTCGAAGATGTTTCGTCATCACTTGGTGATTCTTGATCCGAATTCGAGTCCGTTGAGGAAGAGGAATCAGTGGTTGCTGTTTCACCTGTGCCAGTGGAAGTTGGCTCGTTCTGCTGTTCCTGCGTTGAAGTATCCGATTCATTGCTGGACTTCGTGGATTCAGGTGTTGTTTCGACCTTGGTTCCACAAGCGGACAACAGCATGCATGCAATCATAATTAAGGCAGTGGTGTGTCTAATCATGCTTTCAACTCGCTTTCCTGTATTTATGCGGAATGAGATGAGGCACTCCCGCAAACACTAGTTGTGATTTTAACATTAAAAGGAGGTTGGTGTAATGAAGGCGTCATCCTTTTTCTGGGGTGTTGTAATTGGCGTAGCAGCCAGTTCTTGGCTGTCCAAAGGTAAAATGTCAATGCTGTCTTCCGGTTCATCCCGCAACATGATGAATCAGGCCAAACACAAAATGATGGAGATGACGTTCCCAGGCATGGACGGATTCAGCTCCAAGCCAAACGAACAGAGCGGAGATTCCCACAAAAGCATGCATAAAAAAAGTGCAAAGCCGATCACTCCGCAGGAAAAAGAAGAGAACATGAACATGCTCAAAGATTTTATTCGCACCAATCCGGATGTTAAACATGAAGTTGAGCAAATTTTAACTCAAACAAACACAACAGTACCGGGTTTATAAACACAAACCTCCCATTAGAATCATCCACAGTCCTGTTTTGATGTGGAATGATTCTTTTTTTGTCGATTTTACTTCGTGCATTTGCAGGTATAAAATGATAACATAACTACATAGATTTATTTTCAGCACATATTGTTTTGTGCTTCATAATCTGTTATAAGACTTGCTTATAAAGGGGAGATCCTGTATGAAAATAGAACGATTAAGTCACGATAAGATACGGATTTTCCTGACCTTTGACGATCTGAGCGAGCGCGGAATACAAAAAGATGATATGTGGCAGGAAATACCTAAAGTTCATGAACTGTTCACTGAAATGATGGACCAGGCCTATTCCGAACTTGGATTTGATGCTACAGGTCCACTTGCTGTCGAAGTATTCGCACTTCCCGCTCAAGGGATGGTTGTCATTGTCACCCGGGGGAAATATGATCCGCAACAATATGGTTCAGGTAATGAGGATGATTTGCCTGAAGAAGTATATGAGATGGAAGTTACACTTGAGCAAAGCGATTCCATCGTCTATGCATTCAAAGATTTTGAAGTACTGATTGAGGCTGCACATATGTTGCATCAGCACGTAACGGATGCTGGAAGACTTTATTCCTATAAAGACAAATGGTTTTTGCATTTTGAACCGGATGACTTGGATTCGACCAAACATGCAGCATTGATTGCATTGCTTGCTGAATTCGGTGAAGGCTCTTCCGTTACCCCTGCCGTCATGGAAGAGTACGGAAAGGTTGTTATGCCTGAACAAGCGGTTGAGGTTATTTGCACCCACTTCAAGCGTCAGGAGTAAGCTCTAGTTGTAATCGCGTCTTTAGTCAGAGGAGGGAATTTCGGTGCTTTTGTTTTCGGTTTTAGCGGCAGCAGTAGCTCCGGGTCTCGCCTTGTTAACATACTTTTATCTGAAAGACCGTTATGACTCTGAACCTCTTCACATGGTATTTCGAGTCTTTCTCATGGGGATTCTGATGGTACTGCCTGTGATGATTATTCAGCGTGGCATGATGATCTGGCTTGGAGATAATCCTTATGTTGAATCCATCCTGATTTCAGGTGGGGTTGAAGAGTTCGTCAAATGGTTTGTGATTTACCATATTATTTATAACCATACCGAATTTGACGAGCCTTATGATGGGATTCTATACTCCGTTGCTGTTTCACTCGGATTTGCTACAGTTGAGAATGTGTTGTATGCCTTTGCGGGGAATGCTTCCGTCTCAGCTATGTTCATTCGTGCATTGCTTCCTGTATCGGGTCACGCCATGTTTGCAGTAATTATGGGTTATTACATGGGGCGGGCCAAGTTCTCGGATGGCAAGAAAAAACGTTGGTTTCTTATGCTCTCACTGGTTCTACCGTTCTTCTGGCATGCGCTTTATGATGTCATTATGAATACCATGGTGAATCATTGGTTATGGTTCATTGCGCCATTGATGGCGGGATTATGGTACGGTGCGATGGGCAAGATTACAAGGGCCAACAATCGTTCTCCTTTTCGTTTTGTGAAGCGTGAGGAAGAGATTAAATTATAAAAATACGGACACACTGGTGGACATGGAGCGCAACCTGCGCCTGATGCCCCGGTGTGTTTTTTGTTGCAATAAAATAAAAATTCCCGGGGAAGACCAATAGAAACGGGGATAAGCGTGATGAGAATCAAAATTAAAATCAGATGCAAGCAATGTGGAGAACGTTTTACGCTGCGAGGTAAGAAAGAACGAGGAAGAATTGAGACCGGTTTTAAACAGTGTTTGTGTGATAATCGAGATCAGTTCGAAATTGAGGAAGATGGCGGCACAACCTGGGTACAATTGAATTAAATAGAACGTTTGAGACCATGCGTGATAAGCCCGTCATTGGACAGACTGGAAATCGCATGCATAAGAGGTCTTTCTTCGATCCACAATAGAGGTAGTGGCTTAGAAGAAAGGAGACTCTACCGATGTATAAACGTTTAAGTTCAGTTATGTTTCCGATATTTGCAGTTCTGTTAATCGGTGCTCTCGTATGGGGTTACCAAGAGAACCAGGAGAAAAATGCCATTCTGATCAAGGCAGAGAATCAATATCAGCGTGCTTTTCACGATTTATCTTTTCATATGGACAAATTGCACTCGGAGATTGGGAATACGCTGGCAGTCCATGCTACGTCCCAAGGGATGCATCGCAAAGGTCTGATGAACGTATGGCGACTTACCAGTGAAGCCCAGAATGAGATTAATCAATTGCCGCTTACAATGCTGCCATTCAGTGAAACGGAGGAGTTTCTCTCCCGCATCTCCAACTTTGCTTATCAGGCGTCCATGCGTGATCTGACCAATGAACCATTAAGCGAAAAAGAAATGGGCAACTTGAAAAAACTGTATGCGAATTCATCCGAGATCACTAAAAATCTGCAGGATGTACAGCAGAAAGTCATTTCTGACCGTTTACGCTGGATGGATGCCGAGTCGGCTATGGCAACGGAAGAGCAAACGATGGACAACACCATCGTGGATGGATTCCGGACAGTCAACAAAAAGGTACAGGAGTATCCTGAACTTGACTGGGGTCCTTCAGTCTCCAGCATTTATGCCAAACGTTCGGTGAAGAAGCTGGATGGCTTACCGATGACCAAAGAGCAGATCCAAACTAAAGCTGCAAAGTTTTCCGATGCTGAACACGGCAAGATTCAAATACAGGAAAATGGTAAAGGTACAGATTGGGAATCGTATACAGCCACGATTGATCAGTCCAAAGACAGTAAATTAAGTATGGACTTCACACGTAATGGCGGTCTGCTCATCTCTTACAGTGATACTCGCCCAATCGGGACGAAGAAAGTAACACGTAAAGAAGCTATGTCAAAAGCAGATCATTTCCTTTCCAATAAGGGTTACAAAGATATGAAGGCAGTCAATTATGACGAGTTTGGTAACCTCGGTAACCTGACCTATGTGCGCAAACAAGGCGATACACTGATTTATCCAGAAAAAATGTCTGTTCGGGTTGGCCTTGATAATGGGGATGTTACCGGCTTCCAGGCAAGTGATTTTGTATATGAGCATCAGAAGAAGCGGGAGATTCCAAAAGCTGCACTCACGGTTGAACAAGCCCGCAAAAAACTGAATCCGGAATTCAAGGAGAGCTATGCTCGCAAATCACTCATTAAGAATGATTACAGCAAAGAAGTTCTGTGTTACGAATTCGGTGGACGCATCAATGGTGCAAAATATAAAATTTACATCAACGCTGATACAGGTATGGAAGAAGCCGTTGAGGAGATCAAACCGGTGAATGAGACCACATAACATCAAGAAGCCGGCAGCCTGTTAAAATGTAAATAGATTATGGAACAGACCACGTGGTGGTCTGTTTTTTGTTGTCCACTATGAGAAAGGTCATGGTATAATAGTCCTTGTACATACGATACGAAGATAAAAAGCTAAGGTGGCGGTGAACAGCTTGTTTCCCAAAATAAATGAAGTTTTATACATCCAGATTGCCTCTGCAGATGAAAAAGAGGAAAGCAAAGAATATAAATCACGCATAGCGGATGTGGATGAAAATAGTTTTCTGATCGAAGTCCCGATGCAACAGGGAAGCAGTCGGTTGAAAAGGTTGTTTTTTGGTGAGGAATTGTCCATTTCTTATATTACGGAAGACGGGGTTCGTCATTATTTCAATACGTATGTGACCGGATTTGAAGAAGATGTAGTTCGGCTTGTACGAATTCGCAAGCCCTTGCCGGACGACATCACCAAAATCCAGCGTCGCAGTTTTCTGCGTGTTCATGCAAATCTTGAAATGGCTATTCAGGGTGAAGATCTTACCCGAGCCGTGGGCTTGACTGAAGATATTGGCGGCGGGGGATTGTCCATTTATGGGGAACCCAGTTTTGCTATTGCGGAAGGACAAAAGCTTAAATGCTGGTTGCTTATTCCTTATCGGAATGCAGCGATTGAACATGCGAACTTTGAAGCTGAAGTGGTACGGATCAAAACACTGGAAACAGGCAGACAGCTATGCATGTTAAAGTTTGTGCAGATTACAGATTCGGAACGACAAAAGATCATCAAGTTTTGTTTTGAACGGCAATTAGATTACCGAACGAAATAGAGATGGTGATTGTCTGGGATAGAAAGTGACAATGGTGGGCAATGTAATGGAAAAACGGAGGTTCAGATTGTGAACAATCGCCATGCATCCCGCAGATACGAGCGCCTATATTATGTTTTATCCAAGCGAATGGAAAGAAGGGCTTTGAAGCTGATTACAGCTCTTCTTGTTCTGCTTGTGATCTATCAGCTATTACTTCTTGTGCCTGATATGAAAAAGAATATGACCTCCATTGATCGTCTGGAAGGAACACCAATTCAGATGCAAACGGTACACGATCAATAGCATCACTGATTTGTCTGTTTTTGCATCCATGTGTATAGTGTGGTATAATTTTGACGATGCAGGCAATGCCTGTTTTTTTATTGAGGCTTATCGTTTGAGGAGGAATGCCCCGTTGGCAAGCCAGAACACATCAGAGAACGGGAAGATGAACGTTGCAATTGACGGACCTGCCGGTGCCGGGAAAAGCACGGTGGCCCGATTGGTTGCAGAGGCGCTCGCGTATATATACGTCGATACTGGCGCGATGTACCGTGCGGTAACCTTGCATATGCTTCGAAAAGGTATTTCACCGGAAGATGTGCCAGAGGTGCTTCAGGAAACCCAAAAGCTGGTCATTGATTTACAACCGGATCCCGACGGACAGAAAGTGTTCTGTAATGGGGAAGATGTAACCTCGGAAATCCGCTCCCGTGAAGTGACGGGAATCGTGTCCCGATATGCGCAAATCGAGGGGCTGCGTACGCAATTGGTGGATACACAGCGGCAAATGGCTTTGCGCAAGGGCGTCGTCATGGATGGACGCGATATCGGAACGACAGTATTGCCCGACGCGGAAGTGAAAATCTTCATGACTGCCAGTGTGGAAGAGCGTGCACTTCGCCGCTTCAAAGAACTGGACCCCTCAGAAGGACTGACGTTGCAGCAACTTGAGCGAGACATTGCCACCCGTGACAAATTGGATGAAAGTCGGGAAATATCCCCGCTTCGTTGTGCTGAGGACGCTACAGTGCTCGATACAACCGAGATGAGCATCCATGAAGTGGTTGACAAAATCGTGTCTTATTGCACAATGGTCAGAGGAGAGATCGGTCTATGATTTACACATTTTGCAGCACATTACTGCGGATCATTTACACCATTCTTTTCCGCCTAGAGGCAGTTGGACGGGAGAACATCCCGAAAGAAGGCGGCGTACTTTTATGTTCCAATCATATCAGTAACTTTGATCCTCCAACGGTTGGTATCAAGATTCGTCGTCAGGTGCGCTTCATGGCCAAAAGCGAATTGTTTGATATTCCGGTGTTTGGCCGAATTATCAAAGCCGTAGGCGCTTTCCCTGTTAAACGTGGAGGCGTCAGCAAGGAATCCATCAAGACCTCACTCAACATTTTGCGTGGTGGTGAAGTGCTTGGCATTTTCCCTTCGGGAAGCCGACACAATGATGGAGGCATCGGCAAAAAAGGGGCAGCGAGCTTCGCTCTCCGAAGTGGTGCTACAGTTATTCCTACTGCTATTATCGGTAACTACAAGGTTTTTCGTAAGATGAAAGTAGTTTATGGAGCACCAGTGAATTTGGACGAGTTCAAGGAAGATCCTTCCGGCGATGCGCTGGAAAGAGCGACGGAGAAGATTATGTCCAAAATTAACGAAATGGTGCAAACAGGCGTGCCGAGCAAATAACGGCATCGTCAGACTGCTGAGTGCATGTTTCCATATTTTTGAGGGAAGCTAAGGATGTTCATTCAGCGATGAAAGTGTTTTGAACTCTGCTACAGGCAGGTTTGAATATAATGGGGTTTTTGAATTGAGGAGGGTATTTGACATGTCGGAAGAAATGAAAAATCAAGAAGCAACCCAAGATGAGTTGGATCAATTCGTTTCCTTGAAAAAAGGAGATACCGTAAAAGGAACCATCGTCAAATTGGAAGATAACCAAGCCTATGTGAGCATTGGATATAAATATGACGGTGTAATTCCAATTCGTGAACTGTCTTCCCTACACGTAGACAGCGCGTCTGATGCAGTTGAAGTTGGACAAGAAGTTGAAGCTAAAGTACTTAGCATCGACGACGAGAAAGAAAAACTCGTTTTGTCCAAACGTGCAATCGACAGCGAAAACGCTTGGGATCAATTGCAAAAGCATTTTGAAGACCAAGACGTATTCGAAGTTGTTGTAGGTGACGTTGTTAAAGGCGGTCTGGTAGCAGACGTGGGCGTTCGCGGATTTATCCCGGCTTCCATGGTAGAGCGCCATTTCGTTGAAGATTTCAGCGATTACAAAGGACGCACATTGCGTGTTAAAGTGAAAGAGATCGACCGTGAGAACAACAAAGTGATCCTTTCCCAAAAAGACGTACTGGAGCAAGAATTCGAAGCAAACAAAGCTACTGTTATGGCTGGTTTGCAAGAAGGTCAAGTGATCGAAGGTACGGTACAACGCTTGACTCAATTCGGTGCTTTCGTTGATGTAGGCGGAGTAGACGGATTGGTTCACGTATCTGAGCTCGCTTGGACACACGTTGACAAACCATCGGACGTTCTGTCTGAAGGCGATAAAGTAAACGTAAAAGTGCTGAAAGTTGATCCTGAAAAAGGTAAAATCAGCCTGAGCATGAAAGCTGTTCAACCAGGTCCTTGGGAAACAGCTGGCGACAAATTCAACTCTAGCGATATCGTAACAGGTGTTGTAAAACGTCTGGTTGACTTCGGTGCTTTTGTTGAAATCGCTCCTGGTGTTGAGGGACTTGTGCATATTTCGCAAATCTCCCACAAACATATTGGCACTCCGCACGAAGTATTGAAAGAAGGACAAGAAGTTCAAGTTAAAATCTTGGACATGAATCCTTCTGAGCAACGTGTAAGCCTGAGCATCAAGGAAACTGAAGAAGCTCCTGCTCAAGCGCCAAAATCAGAAAGACCTGCAAGAAACAATGCTCCACGTGAAGAAATCAACAACCCGAACGTTTCCTTGAGCAATCAAGGTCTGAGCATCACGCTCGGCGAGCGCTTCGGTGACAAACTCAGCAAATTCAAATAAGTTATAAATGCATGGTTCTTAGTTATATACTGCATATTTTGCTGAACAATAAAAGCAAGATCGGCGAGCCCCAGCGGGTTCGCCGATTGTTTTTATTGCGAGTATAACGGCATGAAACGTTAGCCAAGACAGGCGTTTTTTGCTATGATGAGTATCGTAAGTATGGACAGGAGGAGTGGAATGTATGGCAAGACCCGTTGTGGCAATTGTCGGGCGACCGAATGTGGGCAAATCCACCATTTTTAATCGGATCATCGGCGACAGATTGGCCATTGTGGAAGACAAGCCGGGCATTACCCGTGACCGTATCTACGGAATCGGCGAATGGAACGGTAAACCATTTAGCATTATCGATACAGGTGGTATCGAAATCGACGGCGAGGACGTCATTTTAAAATCAATCCGGATGCAGGCAGAGCTCGCCATTGAAGAAGCGGATGTTATTGTATTCATGTGTGATGCAAAAGCAGGGATTACGCAATCTGATGAAGAAGTCGCAGAGATGTTGTACCGCTCAGGTAAGCCTATCGTTGTAGCCGTTAACAAAGTGGATAATATCGGGCGCAGTGAGCTCATTTATGAGTTTTATGGATTTGGATTTGGTGATCCAATCGGAGTATCGGGAAGTCATGGTACAGGTGTAGGTGATTTGCTCGATGCCATCGTAGAGAAATTGCCTGAACTTGAGGAAGAGACTTACGATGACGATGTCATTCGTGTAGCTCTGATCGGACGTCCTAACGTGGGTAAATCTTCATTGGTGAATGCCATTTTGGGCGAGGAACGTGTTATTGTCAGTGATGTTGCTGGTACGACGCGGGATGCAATCGATACACCGTTTGAAAAAGACGGTCAGCGTTATGTGCTGATTGATACAGCAGGTATGCGTAAACGTGGTAAAGTTTATGAAACCACGGAGAAATACAGCGTAATGCGTGCGATGCGTGCCATTGAGCGTGCAGATGTTGTTCTGATTGTAATTAATGGCGAAGAAGGCATTATTGAGCAGGACAAGCATATTGCAGGTTATGCATTCGAAGCAGGTAAAGCTTCCATGTTTGTTGTGAACAAATGGGACGTTGTAGAGAAGTCTGATAAAACAATGAATGAGTTTGAGAAAAAAATTCGGGATCATTTCCTGTTTATGACTTACGCTCCGGTTGTATTTTTGTCAGCCAAGACAAAACAACGCTTACAAAAATTGTTGCCTGTTGTGCAACGTGTAGCACAGCAGCATACTATGCGTGTTCAGACGCATCTGCTTAACGATGTAGTATCTGATGCAGTGGCTATTAATCCGCCACCAACAGATAAAGGACGCAGAATGAGAATCAACTATGTGACTCAGGTTGCAGTTAAACCTCCGACCATGGTTATTTTTGTGAACGATCCTGAATTGATGCACTTTTCTTACGAACGTTACCTGGAGAATAAAATTCGTGCAGCGTTTGATTTTGAAGGGACGCCAATTCGCATATTTACTCGGAGGAAGTCCGACGAAGGTTAGGGGAGAAGTTTGTGATTTTACAAATCGCAGCGATTGTACTGAGCTATCTGCTCGGTTCAATCAGCTTTAGTGTCCTCCTTGCAAAAGCACTACGGGGGATCGATATCCGTCAACACGGAAGCGGAAATGCAGGGGCTACCAATACTTTGCGGATATTGGGTAAAGGACCGGCAATTCTGGTACTTCTGTTGGATGTACTCAAAGGTATTGCGGCCGTTTGGATTGGGGTTTGGTTTAGCAATGGTTCCGATTGGATTCCTGCACTCAGTGGTATAGCTGCCATTGCAGGACATAACTGGCCGCTGTACTTCCGTTTTCGCGGAGGAAAAGGAATTGCGACAGCGATTGGTGTGCTCGTAACTCTTGCACTTATTCCTGCGCTATGCGCCGGTGTATTTGCCATCCTGTCCATCGTATTGACACGATATGTTTCATTGGGTTCCCTTATTTTTGTAGCTTTGACACCGCTCTTCATCCTTGTGTTACCCGGATATTCGATGAGTATCTTCTGGGGAAGTCTGATTATTTGTCTGTTTGCGTTCTGGAGACATCGTACCAATATTGCGAAGCTCGCCAAAGGACAGGAAAATAAATTGGGATCGAAAAGCCCTGGAGGGGGAAAACGCGTTGTCTAAAAAAGTTGCTGTTCTGGTTGCGGGCAGTTGGGGTACTGCACTTGCCAGTGTATTAGCTGCCAATCAACTGGATGTGATCATGTGGACACGTGGTGAAGACCAGGCCACAGAAATCAATAATAAACATACAAACCAACGCTTCCTTCCCGATGCAGAGCTGTCACCTCGTATTCAGGCAACCACGGATATGGCGACGGCAGTTGAAGGGGCTTCTGCTGTGTTAATTGTTGCTCCTTCATCGGCGATGCGTTCGGTTGCTCATCAGCTTAAGGCCTATTACAAACCGGAAATGTTAATCATTCATGCAACCAAGGGATTTGAGACAGAAAGTCTAAAACGCATGTCCACAGTCATTTCGGAAGAACTTGAATGTGAAGAAGGACATATCGTTGTACTTTCTGGTCCAAGCCATGCGGAAGAAGTGGTTAAGCGTTGCCCAACGACGGTTGTTGTGGCATCACTGGATAAAGCTTCTGCCGAGGCCGCCCAAGGTTTATTTATGAATGCTTATTTCCGTGTGTACACGAATCGAGATATGATCGGTGTAGAATTGGCGGGAGCGTTTAAAAATATTATCGCGCTGGGAGCAGGTATGTCAGACGGCCTTAACTTTGGTGATAATGCCAAAGCAGCGTTGCTAACACGCGGGCTGGCCGAGATCACACGCATCGGTGTGGAGATGGGGGCGAATCCGCTTACGTTCTCCGGACTTGCAGGGATCGGTGATTTGGTCGTGACCGCGACTAGTCAGCACAGTCGTAACTGGAGAGCAGGTTCCTTGCTGGGCAAAGGACAGAAGCTGGACGATGTATTGAATTCCATGGGCATGGTTGTGGAAGGAATTCGGACCACACAGGCCGCCCACTTCATTTCTCAGAAATATGGTGTGCAAATGCCGATTGCAGATCAGCTTTATCACGTTCTTTTTCAGGAGAGACAGCCGCGGGATGCGGTTGAAGCTTTAATGGGACGTGATCCCAAGACCGAAATGGAAGTCATGACGCTTGAAACCTGGGAGCAGTGGCATTCCTGATGGTAGCGTAGGCAGCTTTCCCGAAATGAGAAGCTTATTCACCTTTTTTGCGGTGCACTCATATTATACACATGAGTATTGCCGGAGGAGGGGAGACGAATGGCTAACAACATTTCCAAGGAAGCGCTGAAAGCGATCAACAAAAAAACAGGGAAATCGATTACGGAAGGTGCCGTCAAGAAATTGGCGAGTACAGTAAAACCGTCCACCATGCAGAATGAAGCTCAGTTGCGCCAACTGATCAAGCAAGTATCCGCCATGGCAAAAGTGCCGGTATCTGAGGATACAGTTCAGGATATCGTGAGTGCCGTCAAAAAAAGCGGATTAAACCCAAACAGTATGGAATCATTAATGAAAATGATGATGAAAAAATAATAGATCGCGCCTGCATGCAGGCGATCGAGCAAGACAAAAAGACAAGTCGGCATTTGCCGGCTTGCTTTTTGTCTTTTTTTTGGAAAGCTGAGCAATGTTTCGTGTTATAATAGTTGCAATTGTCACAGTGTCAGTGATGAATTACGGACTGAAGGGGAGAACTCTGGATTATGAACGCGATGGACAAGATGTGGCTTTCATTGGTCGCAATCCTCATTATGGGACTATCTGTATTCCTAATTACGTTTGCTCGCTCCAAAACGAAAGGCGTTGTACGGGGCATTCTTTCTTTAATCGCTTTTCTCATTATGCTGATTGGCCTTTTCGGCGGAATAGCTTCTCTGACCTGATCTTTCTCGCCTGAGAGATAACATCCGCATAAACACATCATAAGAACTGACACAACGAAAACGGATGAAGGGAAGGTGAGCCGATGAGGTCGCATGAAACGGAGGATCGGACAGAGCGCTATCCGGAATTACACGCGGCTTTGCTGGAAACGGCGAAAGCTTGGGATACAGAGCCTTATACGTGGCTGCTTGGGGGAAGCTGTGGGTTGTTGCTCCAGCAGGTGGAATTACAGCAGGCTCCCAGAGATATTGACATTTACGCTGATATCACCGCCGCGAAGTTGCTGCATAAATCTGCGCCTGGAATGGTACTGGACGAGCCTGTCGTAGATAAGACGGGACCTTATGCCTCGCTACTCAGTCATTATCAGGTAGGGACTTGTGCCTTGGAACTGGTTGGGGGTTTCGAAGTGTGGTCACGTAAGAGTTGGTACCGCATTGAAATTGAGCATGTATTGGCCGAGTATGCACCTGAAGCCAAAGTAGGTTCTTACACATTGCGTCTAATGCCGCTTGCTCATGAGCTGTTGTTTAATCTAATGAGAGGCCGTGCCGATCGTTACGAACCCATTGCAAGGCAGATTCGGCAGATGCCTGAATCACATCAACCTCTAATGACTTTATTGGGGAAGCAAAATATATGGACAAGCCGATTCAGAGCAGAAGTGGAAGAGCTTGTTGGCTTCGAATGGCCTCAGTAAGTTAGGAGGAAGAATGATGGATTACAATATTACATTTTTACCGCAAAATAAAACGATTCGGCTAAAGCCAGGGGTAACGCTGTTAAATGCTGCACGCCGTGCAGGGGTTAAAATAGCAACGCGATGTGATGGAAAGGCAGCCTGCCTGATGTGTAAGGTGAAAGTAGATTCGGAACATCTAGCAGCGCTGCATCCACCAACAGATGCGGAGAAGCGTAAACTAGGTTCACTGCTGGATGCAGGCACTCGACTGTCATGTCAGGCGAAGGTGCGGGGATCGGTGACGGTTCATGTTCCGGAGGACCCTCTGAAGGCAGCGATTCGTAAACAATTGGAGCGTCAGCAGCAGGAAGAGGACGATTGGTTCTAAGAATACCTGAGTGGAACGATTCAAGGAGGATACGGATGAACGTGAATATGACGAAGAACGTGAAACCAAGAAGGCAGAGGCGTCATTTGCAGAAGATGTCCTGTCTACTCTTATTCCTATTGTTTGCTTTTACAGCAACGGGGTGTATGTATCAATCCCAGAGTAATCCCGATCCCAAAATAGCTTATAGGGAAAGCTTAAGCCGTATTCAAACTGCGGTAGAAGCATTCCAACAGGATCAGGGGATTTTGCCCATGGTCAACGCAGATATGGAAACACCGAAATATGAAAAATTCAGAGTTGATCTGTCCAAGCTGAAACAGCAGGGGTATCTGGATGAAATACCCGGCACGGCGTTTGAAAGTGGTGGGAGCGCTTACTTTCTCATTCAGGATGAAGAAGTGAACCCGACAGTCAAAGTCATGGATCTTCAAACGGTACAGAAAGTAAATGATGTTCAACGAATGGTCAATCAGTACAAGTCCGTACATAACAATCAACTACCAAGTGGGGAAGAACTGTATCCTGGGCTATACGCTGTAGATATGGAACAAGCCGCACAGGCTGGTGCCCCAGCGGTTACACTGAATAGTGTATATTCGGGTCAGGAACTGCCTTTCATGATGGATGATGAGGGCAATGTCTATGTAGATTATGCTTTTGACATTATGCAGGCTGTAGAGAAGTCAGATAATGCTCCAACAAAAGTGGAAGATTTGCGTGAATTCTTGCTGGAGCATTCTTACTTTGTCCCTGTAAAATCAGTCGCCTATACCTGGCAGAATAACACCCCGATTGCAACAAAGTAATAATGAGCGTTAATTCGATTCGAATGCACGCAATCCATTGATTGTCCTTAAGGTAAAAAAAAGAGATATTCCGCATCACGGGATATCTCTTTCTTATAAGTTGGTTTATAGTCACATCATATGGTCCATAAGCTATATTCAGATTACTTTGTTCAGACCTCCACTTTATAACTCAAGTCAAGTTCATCACCGGGTAATCCCCGAATACCCCAATGACTGCGCGGTGTTTCAAATATAGTAATCTCCACATCATTGGGCGACAATTTCAACTGTTCGTTCATCCGTGTGAATAATTGCTGAATGAGTTCTTTCTTGACTTGATCTGTTCGGCCTTCGAACATGCTGATTTCAATAATGGTATACCCTGCTGAACGATCAGAGGGAAAAAGAAAATCATCCGTGTTCATGGGAAAGTAACGTTGAAACTTCTTGTTCTCCGGTAATCCCACAACATCCACCATAACGGAGTGTATAACTTGTGAAAGCTGCTCTTTCAATGGGTTCAAGTACTCACCTAGTCCATATACTTTGATCTGTGCCACGCTCATCTCACCTTTCTCAGCTCGTTATCTCTGCTCTTCTCTGCTAAAAAATGCCTTACCTTCACAGTATACCTTCTGCACGGCTTGAACGGTAACACGAGAACCAAATGAACGAACCGGCATAAAAGCTTCGGCACGCTCATAAAGTAGATTGTAATAAAGACGCGCAGTCCGAGAGCGGGGCAATTCTCTTAAGGCAACTACCTTGAGAAAAAAACAAAAAATACGCGTCATAATGCTGCATACGGATACATAAGATGATACTAGTCCAATTGCATGTACGAGTTAACGCCGCTCTCGCCGATTTCATCAGAATGCAACGTTCGGCGGCGGACGACTTCCGGGCACTCACAAAGGCGGCTCTACCGTTGCAGGGATTTCAGTCTTCTGATTGAAAAAACGAAGCGGATGCTCTTTAGCATTTTTCCTTCGGAGTAATTTAGGGAGGGATTTCATTGGAGAAAGTGGACATTTTTAAGGACATTGCCGAGCGGACCGGAGGGGATATTTATCTCGGGGTTGTCGGCGCAGTCCGGACGGGGAAATCAACATTTATCAAACGTTTCATGGAAACAATCGTCTTGCCGAACATTACAAATGAGGCAGACCGTGCGCGGGCAGTGGATGAACTGCCACAGAGCGCAGCTGGCAAAACAATCATGACTACGGAGCCAAAATTCGTACCGAATAATGCGGTTCAAATCAAGGTCGCCGAGGGACTTGATGTCAATGTGCGCCTTGTGGATTGCGTAGGCTACGCAGTGGAAGGAGCCAAGGGATACGAGGATGAGAATGGACCACGCATGATCTCCACGCCATGGTTTGAAGAACCAATTCCTTTCCAGGAAGCCGCCGAAATTGGCACACGCAAAGTCATTCAGGAGCATTCCACACTGGGTGTGGTGGTTACAACAGACGGCACGATCGCTGAGATTGCCCGGAGTTCCTATGTGGAATCAGAGGAACGCGTTATAGCCGAACTGAAGGAAGTAGGCAAACCGTTTGTACTGGTGATCAACTCGACTCGCCCTCGCAGTGAAGAAGCGCTGCAGTTGCGCAGTGAGCTTGCTGCCAAGTATGACATTCCGGTTATGACACTCAGTGCAGCTACAATGACAGAAGATGATGTCACAGGTGTGCTTCGCGAAGTGCTGTATGAGTTCCCTGTACATGAAGTGAATGTGAATTTGCCGAGCTGGGTGATGGTGCTGAATGAAAACCACTGGCTGCGCAGCAACTATGAAAATTCCGTTCGCGACACGGTTAAGGATATTCGCAGGCTGCGTGATGTGGATCGAGTTGTTGCTCAGTTCATGGAATACGAATTCATCGACCGAGCCGGTCTGAGCGGCATGAACATGGGGCAGGGTGTAGCAGAAATCGATCTGTATGCACCGGATGAATTATATGATCAGATCCTCGTGGAAGTTGTTGGTATTGAAATTCGAGGCAAAGATCATCTGCTGCAATTGATGCAGGAATTCTCCCATGCGAAGAGGGAGTATGATCGCTTCGCTGAGGCGCTGGAGATGGTCAAAACGACTGGCTACGGCATCGCGGCTCCATCCCTCGCCGAAATGGCATTGGATGAACCTGAACTCATCCGGCAGGGTACCAAATTCGGCGTCCGCCTGAAAGCAACCGCACCATCCATTCACATGATCCGGGTCGATGTGGAATCGGAGTTTGCACCGATTATCGGAACGGAAAAACAGAGTGAGGAACTGGTGAGGTACTTGATGCAGGACTTCGAGAACGATCCGATCAAGGTATGGGATTCAGATATGTTCGGTCGTTCGCTGCATTCCATCGTGAGAGAAGGCATTCAGGGTAAAATTGCGATGATGCCAGATAATGCACGATATAAATTGCAAGAGACGCTGGGACGTATCATTAACGAAGGTTCAGGTGGATTAATCGCCATAATTCTGTAAGTCCAAAAGGCCGTAGGGGTACCCCTCGCGGTCTTTTTCTTGTTTTATTTTCATGATTCTGGATGAACTGGATAAGATACTTTAGTTTCGAATAAAAACTTAGCGAGTTTTAGCTTTAAATTACTAAAACCCATTTACATACTAGGGATTAGCCGTTATATTAATATTCAACTATTGTGATCGAGATCACAGAGAGAGTGTGAACAGGGGGAGAAAGAGATGAGAATTAAAAATACAAAATGGGTATGGTTGAGTGTGCTGCTTGTATTTACATTGGCGCTGTCCGCTTGCGGAATTAAAAAAGAGCCTGCTTCAACTACAGCTTCTGGCGCAGCAGAGGACAAGCCTCAAACCGAAGCAGTAACAGGCCCACTCAGTGGAAAACGAATTGCACTGATCATGGAATTTAACACAGGTACGTTCTCACAGCAATATGTGCAAGGGGTTAAAGAAGAAATCGAAAAATTCGGTGGACAATTGACTACGTTTGTCGCCGATAATGATAAAGCCAAAATGGTATCGTTGCTCGATAGCGCAATTAACCAGAAATTCGATGCCATTCTAACGGATCATGGGGATTCCTTGCTGACGCCGGGCGTGAAAAAGGCAGTAAAACAAAACATTCCGGTTGTTGTGTTCGATGCAGACATTAGTGTTCCGGGAGCAACAGTGTTGTCCCAGGATGATCAAAAGATGGCTGAACTTACGCTGGAGCAAATGAAAAAAGATATCAACGGACAAGGCAATATCGTAAAAGTATGGGTTGCCGGCTTTGCACCAATGGAACGTCGTCAGGTTGCTTATGGCAAGTTCCTGAAAGAGAACCCGGACATTAAGGAGATTGCAACGTTTGGTTCAGCTCAGAACCCGGCGCTGGATACACAAGCCAAAATGGAAGCGATTCTGAAACAATATCCAAAAGGTGAAATCACAGCGGTATGGACTGCATGGGATGAGTTCGCCAAAGGTGCAGCGCGTGCCATTCAGCAAGCAGGACGTGACGAGATCAAGGTATATGGTATTGATATGAGTGATGAAGATTTACAGATGATCCAAGATCCGAAAAACCCTTGGGTAGCTTCCGCAGCGGTTGATCCAACAGACATTGGACGTGTACAAGTCCGTTATGCATACCAGAAGCTGAACGGGGATGATACAGAGGATCAAGTGGTTCTCAACCCGGTTTATGTACAGAGCGATGCGCTGCCTGACAAACAAATCTCCACTTCAGAGCTGTCCGAGTATGTTGAGGGTTGGGGAGGTAGTACACAGGGAATCAAGGAATGGATGTCGGAATACGGAGTTACTGCTAAATAAAACAGCGTAACGGAGGCGCGCCGCAAGGCGCGCTTTTTCCAACCATGATGGAATATAACTACATGAGAATAGTGACACTCCCGGAGGGGAGCGATTGGAGGTTGGCGTCATGAGTACTGCACCGATTCTGCTTCAAATGGAACATATCCACAAGCAGTTTGCAGGCATTCCTGCACTGAAAGACGTGGAGTTCTCCGTGAAAGGCGGAGAAATTCATGCGCTGCTAGGTGCGAATGGTGCCGGCAAGAGCACATTGATGAAAATTCTATCTGGTGCCTATCAACTGGATCAGGGTACTATCCAATTAAGTGGGCAAACGCTTCATCTGAATTCACCAGGCGATGCCAAAGCGAGTGGTATTCACTGTGTGTATCAAGAGGTGGATGCTGCGCTGGTTCCCCAATTGACAGCTGCCGAGAACATTATGCTGGATCAATTAGCGTCGCCGAGTGGAGGTTGGTGGAAAAGCCCGCGGAAACTGCAACAGCGTGCGGCTGAAGCTTTGCAGCAATTAGGAGCGGCTATATCCGTTCACAAAAAAGTAGCCGACCTGACGCTCGCGGAGAAGCAGATGATTCTGCTCGCACGTATCCTGATTCAGGATGCGAAGGTCATTATTTTTGATGAACCAACTGCACCGCTGAGCCAGGAAGAAACGGATGCTTTTTTCCGAATTGTACATTTGTTGAAAGAACGCGGAGTGGCATGTATTTTTATTACTCACCGTCTTCCTGAAGTTACAAGTCACTGTGACCGCGTCACCGTGATGAGAGATGGACAACATGTGTTCACGGGTGAGGCAAAAGAGCTTACGATCAATGATCTGGTGACACAGATGCTCGGAAAACCGTTTGAGGAAGAGTTTCCCAAGACAGAAGCACCGGTAGGAGAAGTGTTGCTGGAAGCAAGAGGACTTCGGCGTGGAGTCCGAGTCAAGGGTGTGGACCTATCTGTTCGTCGAGGCGAAGTGCTTGCTGTAGTAGGGCTTGTAGGTGCGGGGAAAACGGAATGTTCCCGCTTGTTGATTGGTGCAGATCGGTTGGAGAGTGGAGAGATTCGGCTTAACAATCGTGAACTTCGTCTTTCCCAACCTGCTGATGCTGCTGCTCTGGGAATTGTCTCCGTGCCTGAGGAACGGCGGAAACAGGGGATTTTGATTGAGGAAAACGTGGAGCGGAATTTGAGCCTGCCTTTGCTTGGACGTCTTAGTAGATTAGGTTTTGTAAGTCGAAAGCGAGAGCGTGAGAATGCGGAATCTTTAGTGCAGCAACTCGGTATCAAAACATCGTCAGTGCGACAGGAAGTGAAGTATTTAAGCGGTGGCAATCAACAAAAGGTGGCCATTGGCAAATGGCTGAATGCCGACGCAGACGTCTTTATCTTTGATGAGCCGACAAAAGGTGTGGATATCGGCGCCAAAAGTGACATTTTTCGCATCATTAACGAACTGGCTTTGGCGGGTAAAGCTGTTATCTATTTCACGTGTGAACTGGATGAAGGATTGGGCATTGGTGATCGGATTGCAGTCATGTGTGAAGGGACGATTGTAAAGGAATTCAAACGGGGCGAGACCAATCAAGAACAGCTGCTATACTATGCAAGCGGTGGACAAGAGGTGGAAGAATGAAGGATAAATCATTAGATTTCGCGTTCCGTTATGGCGCAATTATCGTTATTATTGGTGTTATAGCATTTTTCGGTATTAAATTGCCTTATTTCTTCACGTACAGTAACTTGACCGATATTTTGGGTTCAATCTCTATCGTGACATTTGTGGCGATTGGTGTTACCTTATCTCTCATTGTTGATGGATTTGATCTTTCGGTGGGGGCGACCGTCTCGCTGACTACTGTCGTTACCGCTTCATTAATGATTTGGTATCAGCAGCCGCTGGCAGTTGTCATTATCGTCCCACTGATTATTGGGGCTGTGATTGGTTGGCTTAATTCCTTGCTAATTGTGAAACTGCGTATCCCGGATCTACTCGCTACACTTGCCACGATGTACATTATCGGTGGAATTCACAAAACGTATGCTCAAGGGTACACGATCTATAACCATATGCAGTTTCCTGACGGAAGCAAGGCTGCCGGAGAGATGGACCCCACATTTCTGCAGCTTGGGCAGGGAAAATGGCTGGGAATGCCGATTTCGGTCATTCTATTGCTCATTGCGGTTATCGGTGTGCATATCTTTTTGACGTATACGAAGTATGGGCGCCAGATGTACGTTACGGGGGGCAATGAAGAAGCGGCACGCCTATCCGGTATCAAGGTGAAAAAGGTGCGTACACTCGCTTATGTAGCTGCTGGAGTGTTTGCTGCAATCGGCGGTATCATCTATGCATCCAAAGTAGGTTCAGGGCAAATTGATGCGGGTTCTCCGTTGTTAATGGAATCCGTAGCCGCGGTATTTGTCGGATTCTCCGTATTTGGTGCAGGTAAACCAAACGTGATCGGAACATTCATTGGTTCGGTTCTGATTGGTGTACTGGTGAACGGTTTGACTATGATGAATGTTCAATATTTCACGCATGATATTGTAAAAGGTGGGGTGCTCGTGCTTGCCCTGGCGGTTACATTTTACGTGTTAAACCGCAACCGCACTTGAAATTGTGTGCTGTCTGTATTAGTATAAAATTTGTTCGGCGTCTGAAACAACCTTTGTTTCAGGCGACATTCTGCCGGAAATGACTGTTGACCGCAGGCCGAGATTTCTGTTCATCACGCTCAAGATGTACGTAGATTTTTTGTGTATGAACGTATATTTCGCTATAAAACGGAAACACAGTATAACATTCAGGACATTGATTCAGGAGGTGAAAAAACAAATGAACAAATCAGACTTGATTACACACGTGTCCGAAGCTACTGAATTGTCCAAAAAGGATGTAACGAAAGCGGTTGATGCCGTATTCGAAGCAATCTCTGAGGCTCTTCAAAGCGGAGACAAAGTACAATTGGTTGGTTTTGGGAACTTCGAAGTTCGCGAGCGCTCTGCACGTAAAGGACGCAACCCGCAAACAGGTGAAGAAATCGAAATTCCTGCGAGCAAAATTCCTGCATTCAAACCAGGTAAAGCGCTCAAAGACGGAATTAAATAAGATTTCTACATATTCCATATGTCGACAAAAAGACCGTGACTTGTTCACGGCCTTTTCTTTTGTCCTTTAATCATTTTTCTTCCTGCCGTCTAGCGACTCCGGCTCATCCGGTTGCTGCGCATAGGCAATCAGAATCAGTTCTTCTCCAGCAGCTGCGGACAGATGCTGTTCAGTTTCTTTTAACTGGTGAATATGCTCGTCTGTCAGTGCTGCGGGAATGTACTTCATAGAGACTCTCCTTTCTGTGGCTGGATCACTTGTAGTATGACCTGGGAGTAACAGATTATTGCGCTCCATTCACATAAGGGCTGGTTGACAAATGAAACAATATTTATCATCATTAACGCTATTGAACTAGGAGAGGGGATGTGCGTGATGGATCATCCAACCGGCAGTGATTATATCGTAATTAAGGCGGAGGAGAACGGTGTCCAGGTGATCGGCTTAACCCGAGGTCAGGATACCCGCTTCCACCATACGGAGAAGCTGGATAAGGGAGAAGTCATGTTTGCCCAATTTACCAATCATACTTCCGCCATTAAAATCCGTGGAAAAGCCACGCTGATCACCAAGCATGGACAAATTCAGTCGGAATAATGAAAATTGCAGGCATAGCCTGCTTTTTTTCATTGTACAATGAGGTATGAGCCTTTACCGGACAGACTACACTAACAGGTAAGGGCAGGGAGGCATTTATGAAACCGCGGATGATCGTGACTGCTTCACTGCTGGCAACGGTTGCGGCGGTCCTTCTGCTTGTTGCCATACAAACCTTACATATGCGTACCTTGGGCGGTGAAAACGTACAACCCGTTTCTGCGGCGCAGCATCCCGTCCAGCTAACAGAAGACAATCTGGTGGACGTGCTGAGCACCATGAAATTATCGACACCCATTGCCAGGGTGGAGTGGAAACGATCCATTTTGACGCTTGATCTAAAGGTTACCGGAACCAGCACAAGTTACACCGAAATCTATGGTAATATGGCTGCTGTGGCAGATCTAGGATTTCGAAGTCTGGATAACGTGGAACAGGTGATGCTGCGTGTTATGGCAGAGGATGAATGGCTTCACAAAAGACATTTGTTGCTCGCTGCCGATTTTCGGCGTGGGGAATGGCCAATGTACGCGATCGAAACGCTTCGAGACTGGAATAGTCCGATCCTCTCGGACGAATTGAAGGACTGGTTTCACATGATGGAGACCGAACTTTGGAAGAAGCAATTCGAAATGTCAAGTCCGGGGTAATAGAATAGCATGATTCAGTGCGTGCCCGATAAACATATGCTATAATATATAAGATTGTAGTGCAGAAATGGTTTAACAATGCAAAGGCTCGGAGGCTGAGAATGAATTCATATCGCGTACCCCAACTAGCAAAGAAATATACGGATTACGACATGATTCGACAACATACGGAAATCCCATCATTTCCGGATAGCCGGGCTCGTCTGCTGCAGGTATTTGTGGGCCGCACAGACGAAAAGGTTCATGATGAGCTATACGCTCTCGCAACCTCGCTCGTTCAGTTGGCCATGGATACGCATGATCGAATCGATACGATATCCGGAGAGCGTAGAGAACTGGAGATGCGTTCACGCCAGCTGAACGTGCTTGCCGGAGATTATTTCAGTAGCCGTTTCTATCAGTTGCTTGCCCATGCAGGCAAAATTGAAATGATCGGTAAACTTAGTGGTGCTGTATCCGAAGTGAATGCACGCAAGATGACGCTGTATGAACGGATGAAAAAGCTTCTCGTTTCGGCTGAAGAATACTTGCGTGAAACAGTACAGCTGAAGATGCAGCTGTTTCTTTCTTTTACAGGCATGATCCGCGATAACGAAGCATCACTATGGAACGACCTGTTGGCCGAATTCAGCTACTGCGAGGCAATTATGGAAGAGCTGCAGCGGATGAATGACGAACAGAACTTTTATCACAGTTATGCTTTCTGGCATATTTACGAGTATGGCAATGACGACGAGCGCAATACGCTGCGTCAGCCGGAGCCTGATACAAGAGCATGGAGTGGTATGGTGCATAAGTATCGGATCGGCGAGTTTTTGCTGGACAAGCTTCGTGAGTGTACACACCGTATACAACTGTTGCTGCAAGACGAGGAAGATCAACTGGGCCTGCAAGAAATTGATGCAATCCTGGAGCCTTACCTGACGTATTTGCAGCCTTCACATGCGGCAGTAAGGGAAGATTGAGGGGGAGACAGACGAATGGGGAGCGGAGAGACCAAACCTAAAGAAGAATTTGTCCATTCTGTTTTTCAGAGTATAGCAGGTAAATATGACGTCATGAATGATATCCTGAGTTTCCGCAGACACAAGGCTTGGCGTAAATTTACCATGAAGAAAATGAATATGTCCAAAGGCGATACCGGTCTTGATTTGTGCTGCGGCACATGTGATTGGACGCTTGCGATGGCTGAAGCAAGTGAAACAGGTCACATGCATGGACTGGATTTCAGCAGCAACATGTTGGAGGTTGGACAAACCAAAGTTGACGCTGTAAATCGGCAAAAACAAATTACGTTGGTACAGGGCAATGCAATGTCACTTCCCTTTGAAGACAATTCATTCGATTATGTAACGATTGGATTTGGACTGCGCAATGTACCGGATCTTAGACAGGTTCTGTCGGAGATGAAGCGTGTAGTGAAACCGGGTGGCATGGTGGTGTGTCTGGAATTGTCCAAGCCGACATGGCAGCCGTTTAAAGGTATTTATTATTTTTATTTTGAACAAGTATTACCCAATCTTGCCAAATTGTTTGCCAAACGTTATGAGCAGTATAAATGGCTGCCCGACTCACTTGCACTTTTTCCAGGAAGGAAGGAACTGGCCGACATTTTCGCTGAAACTGGATTGCAGCAAGTGCAGGCCTACCCTCTAACCGGAGGCGTCGCGGCACTGCATATTGGAACCAAGGAGAATCAGCATGTTTAGGAAAATTCGCATCTTTTTAGAAATGATCAAAATTGAACACACGCTTTTCGCTTTACCTTTTGCATTTATGGGAGCCATCCTCGGTTCCATGGTAGTGAATGATACATTCCCGACCTGGATGCAGATTATGTGGGTGTTACTGGCTATGATTGGTGCAAGAAGTGCTGCTTTTGGCTTGAACCGCATGATTGACCAGGCCATAGACAAGAAAAATCCACGTACCGCGATGAGAGCAATTCCGGCCGGTTTGTTGAAAAACGGTGAGGTCGTTATTTTTATCATAGTATCATTTGTGCTCTTGTTCTGGGCCTCATCCAACCTTAACGTGTTATCCATGCAGCTGTTGCCGATAGCTGTATTTATGCTGGTTTTGTATTCATATACCAAACGTTTCACCTGGTTGTGCCACGTAGTGCTCGGTATGACCATTGGTCTGGCTCCACTTGGGGGTTGGGTAGCAGTAACGGGTACGATGGATTGGACAGCGATTGTGCTGTACGTTACGATTGTGTTCTGGACTGCAGGGTTCGATATCATCTATGCATGTCAGGATCTGGATTTTGATCAGGGCGAAGGCCTTCATTCCATACCTTCCCGTTTTGGTCTTAACAAATCATTGCAGATCGCAAAGTTCTTCCACGTGATTACAGCAATCGGTTTTCTTGCTTTGTTATTGTTGACCGATCTGAGCTGGTGGTATGGAGCCGGAATGCTGATAACTTATGGTATCCTCTTCTATGAACACTATATTGTATCGCCAAATGACATGAGCCGTGTACAAACAGCATTCTTTACGATGAACAGTGTGCTGAGTTTAGTGGTATTTACGTTTACCCTGATTGATTTGGCGGTGAAATAAAGATGCAGCAGCCGGACAATAAACGACTTGTTGTCGGAATTACCGGGGCCAGTGGAAGTATATATGGCATCAGATTAATTGAAACGCTGCTTGATCTGGAATACACTGTGCATCTGGTGATCTCCAATGCCGGGTGGCGTGTATTGAAAGAAGAAATGGACTGGGATATTACGAATCGGGACCGTGTGCTGGAAGAAAAATTCGGCGGTCGTGCGGGTTCCCTAATCTATCATCCCGTTAGTGATATTGGTGCCTCCATCGCGAGTGGTTCTTTCCTGGCAGAAGGCATGATTATAATGCCATGCTCCATGGGTACTCTTTCATCCATTGCACAAGGGTCATCGGACAATCTGATGTCCCGGGCTGCTGATGTCATGATGAAAGAGGGAAGAACGCTGATTCTGGTGCCACGTGAGACGCCACTGCATGCAATTCATCTGGAAAACATGCTGAAACTCTCACGGCTTGGTGTCCGCATGATACCGGCCATGCCTGCTTTTTATTACAAACCCCAAACGATGGACGAGTTGATTCTGTTTCTAGTGGGTAAAGTGCTCGATAGTCTGCGCATCCCGCATCAACTGTTTACCAGGTGGGGAGAACCGGATGAACGGGGATAGCTTCTGAGCTTCCTGCAATTTTGAATCTGCTGACCGAATTGCAGGGGCAATTTGCTGTCCCCCAATCCCGGGGTATTGGTGAGCGCTGATGGTGATGTTTGGATGGAACCACAGCCTTGACCCATGCTCCGGCAACTTCTGTACTTATGTTTCAGAACAAGTCGCAGAGTTTAATTCCCGGATGTCGGCCTTGACATTCGAAGAAGATTAGTACGTCTCAGAAGAACACAAGCAGGAAAGGCAAGCCCTGGTTTTTCGTTATGCCTGCAGGCCCGACTTGCTGGAGGGGAAGGTAAGCATGGATTTATGGACTGACAATACGCTGACACGGGTGAACGAATGAAACTATTGGATATTTTCGGGTTGTTAAAAAAAGACATGGACTACATTGAAAAAGAGCTGTATCGCAGTGTTCAGGGAGAACAGAAACTGCTAAGCGAAACGTCACTTCACCTGCTCAAGGCAGGGGGTAAGCGTTTGCGTCCGGTATTTGTGTTACTCGGTGGGAAATTTGGTACATACGACATTGAACGTCTGAAGCTGGTAGCGGTTCCGTTGGAACTGATTCATTCGGCTTCTCTGGTTCACGATGATGTTATTGATAATGCGGCGACACGGAGAGGTAAACCAACGGTGAAGTCCAAATGGGATAATCGGATTGCCATGTACACCGGAGATTACATTTACGGCAAGGCGCTTGAAATGACTGCGGGCCTGTCCGATCCAGCTATACACCGTATTCTGGCCAAAGCGATGGTGCAGATGTCCATTGGTGAAATGGAGCAAATTCGGGACTTTTTCAACACGGGACAAAGTGTACGTAACTATCTCTTGCGAATTCGTCGCAAAACGGCGCTTCTTATTGCTGTCAGCTGCCAGCTGGGGGCGCTTGCTACTCGTGCGCCGGAACATGTATCTTCGTTGCTGTACACCTACGGTTACAACGTGGGTATGGCGTTCCAGATTCAAGACGATGTACTTGATCTGGTTGGCACCGAAAAGCAACTGGGCAAGCCTCCAGGCAGTGATATGAAGCAGGGGAATATTACGCTGCCTGTACTGTATGCATTGCAGGAACCTAATTTGCGTGAACCTTTGCTGAAGGAGATAGCCCGCGTTCAGCACGAGGAGGGACGGGCGAGTGCATCCGATGCAATTGGAATGATTCGCCAAAGTCAAGGAATTGCTAAAGCAGAAGCCCTGGCTGACCGATATATGAAGAAAGCGCTCGATGCTCTGGATCAACTGCCTAACATCAAGACCACCAAAAACTTGCGTGATATCGCTCATTTTGTGGTCAAACGTACGCATTAATATGTTTGAACATAGACTGCTATGGACGGGCATCTTTTCATGAATGCAGTTCCTCGTGTAGCTGTCTCACTCAAAAAATAACATTCATGTGATATTCCTCATTGGGAGGATTTGGACATGTATGTTACAATCAAAGGGATTGCGTTTACATAATGAAATAACTTTGAACCGTGAGTGAGGAGTGAGCCTATGGATCGTACATTTTTGATGGTGAAGCCGGATGGTGTGCAGCGTGGTTTGATAGGGCGTATCGTTAGCCGTCTGGAAGACAAAGGATTTAAGTTGGTGGCAGGCAAGCTGGTGCAGATGTCTGAAGATCAGGCCAAACGCCATTATGCTGAACATGAGGGGAAACCGTTCTTCGATGATCTGGTTCGTTTTATCACATCTGGACCTGTATTTGCTATGGTCTGGGAAGGTGACGACATCGTGGCGCTTGCGCGCATCGTAATCGGGAAAACCAATGTGAAGGAAGCGGCTCCGGGTACAATTCGCGGAGATTTCGCCAGCCATACACCGCATAATCTGATTCATGGGGCGGATTCACCGGAAAGCGCCACTCGTGAAGCAGCGAACTTCTTTACTCCGGATGAGCTGGTAACGTACGACAAGAGCATCGCAGCCTGGTTGTAATTTTTTAGCCAGAAGGGTGATACGATGCTGGAGCAGGAACAACTACTAGACCCGGATTACACCGGATTTATTCGGAAAATCAAAGAGAGCACAGGCATTGATCTTGCTCAATACAAGGAAGGCCAGATGAAAAGAAGGCTGACCACACTTCGTAACAAAAACGGATTTCATACGTTTTCTATCTTTTTTGATGCCATGCAGAAGGACAAGTCTCTGTTTTATGAGTTTCTGGATCGCATGACCATTAACGTCTCGGAATTTTGGCGTAACCCCAATCGCTGGGAAGTACTGCGGGATGAAATCCTGCCTGAGTTGCTGGGTCCGAAGCGTGGCGTTAAAGTGTGGAGTGCCGCTTGTTCCACAGGCGAAGAACCTTACACTTTGGCGATGATTCTGGACACGATGGGAATTCTTAAGGGAAGCTCCATTACGGCAAGTGACTTGGACGAAGGAGCTCTCGCTAAAGCCAAGGAAGGGCGTTATATGGAACGCTCGCTCAAAGATGTACCGAAGGAAACAGCAAATCGATACTTCAAGCAGGATGGCTTGGTGTACCGTATTGATGAACAACTGAAAAGTTCAGTCAAGTTCATGAAGCAGAATCTGTTACTCGATCGTTTTGACGAAGGATATGATCTGATTGTGTGCCGCAATGTCATGATCTATTTTACCGAGGAAGCCAAAAACCTGTTGTATCACAAGTTTGCAACAAGTTTGCGTCCAGGTGGTATTTTGTTCGTGGGCAGTACGGAACAGATTTTTTCCCCGGGGCAATATGGTCTGGAAACAGCGGAAACATTCTTTTATCGCAAAAAATAATTTCAATTATTTCATAACCGTCTGGCGTGCACATGTATATGTGTCCAGGCGGTTATTTGCATAATGGATGAATGGATATTTCTCAGACACGTCGGAATCTCAATCAATCACCATTCGAGTCCAATCCAATTTAGGACAAGAAACGACCGACTTTCTTGTCAAAGCCGGTCAGCTATACTATAATAAGCAAAGAAATTATGGGATTTTAGCAATGTGAAGTTTAACAGTTTAAAGGGGGAACGTATTATGAGTTTACGCTATTTAACCGCAGGGGAGACGCACGGACCCCAATTAACCGCAATTATTGAAGGATTGCCAAGCAATCTGAATATTGACTTTGAAGAACTGAATTTTCAGCTTCACCGCCGCCAAAAGGGATATGGCCGTGGACGTCGCATGCAAATTGAGAAGGATCAGGCCAATTTCGTTGGTGGTATTCGTCACGGATATACAACAGGTGCTCCTGTAGCGTTGGTTGTTCAAAATAATGACTGGAAACACTGGCAGAATATTATGAATATTGAGCCGATTGAAGGCAGTGACGAAGAGAAACGTCGCGTTCATCGTCCACGTCCGGGACATGCTGATTTGAATGGCGGGCTCAAATATAACCTAAAAGATTTGCGTAATGTGCTGGAGCGTTCCAGTGCGCGTGAGACAACGGTGCGTGTAGCATGTGGTGCTATTGCACGTCAATTCCTTGCTGAATTCGGAATCAAAGTAGCTGGACGTGTGTTGCGTATCGGAGAAATCGAAGCTCCTTATCAAGATCTGCCGATTGATGAACTGATCGAAGTGACAGAAGCTTCCTCCGTACGTGTAACTGATGCAGAAACCGAGAAGAAGATGGAAGCTTACATCGACCAGATCAAGCAGGAAGGCGACTCCATCGGTGGAATCGTGGAATGTATCGTTGAAGGTGTGCCTGTGGGTCTTGGTAGCCATGTACAGTATGACCGCAAACTGGATGCAAGGATTGCTCAGGGCGTGATGTCCATTAACGCATTCAAAGGTGTGGAAATTGGTATCGGGTTCGAAGCCGGAACGATTCGTGGTTCTCAGGTGCATGATGAAATCGTGCATAGTGAAGAGCGTGGTTACCACCGAGCTACCAACCGTTTGGGCGGATTCGAGGGCGGAATGACTAACGGTATGCCAGTAGTGGTACGTGGGGTTATGAAACCTATTCCTACGTTGTACAAACCGCTTCAAAGTGTGGATATCGATACAAAAGAAGCATTTACAGCTCAGGTTGAGCGTTCTGATGCATGTGCTGTTCCTGCAGCTAGTGTAGTAATGGAGCATGTGGTAGCCTGGGAAATTGCAAAAGCTTTCCTTGAGAAATTTGGCGGAGACTCCATGGAGGAAATCCGCGCGAACTTTGCCAACTACAATAACCAACTGGAGAATTACTAAGATGCGCCAGCTGACAGTGCAGTTGGAGGAGCGTTCATATCCAATCCTGATTGGCAGCGGCCTGTTGGCTCAAGCGCCTCAATATTTTGAGCAATATGGCTTAACCAAAAAAAGCCCCTTACTCATTATTACTGATGATCATGTCGCACCCAAATACTTGTCCAATCTGGAACAAACGCTGAGTACGGCTGGTTTTACAGTCGTCTCCGCAGTTGTTCCATCGGGTGAAACATCGAAATCCCTTTCGGTATATCAGGATATGATGACTGTCGCCATCGAAGGCAAACTGGATCGCAGTTCGGCAATTGTTGCCTTAGGCGGCGGTGTAGTAGGGGATCTGGCGGGTTTTGTTGCTGCTACATATATGCGTGGAATTAAGTTTGTACAGGTGCCTACGACGATCCTGGCGCATGACAGCAGTGTTGGCGGCAAAGTAGCTGTCAATCATCCGCTGGCTAAAAATATGATCGGTGCATTCCATCAGCCAGAGCTGGTGCTCTATGATGTGGATACTCTTCAAACCTTGCCGCCACGCGATGTCTCTGCTGGTTTGTCAGAGATGCTGAAGCACGGACTGATTCGGGACGAAGCTTTTGCATACTGGTGTGAGGAGCATGCGGATGAACTGCTTGCCCTTGATCCGGAGGCTTTGGGATATGGCTTGGAACGAGGCTGTGGTATCAAGGCAGAGATTGTATCGCGTGACGAACGTGAAAATGGAGAACGTGCATTGTTAAACCTGGGTCATACGATTGGTCATGCCATTGAAGCGATTGCCGGTTACGGCGAATTTCTGCATGGTGAAGCCATCTCGATTGGTATGGCGGGCTCGGCATTGCTCGGCGAAAAGTTGGGAGCCCCAGCAGGACTCTATGACGATACGGTTCGCATGTTGCGTTCATTGCGCCTGCCGGTGACGATACCAAAACATTTGGATACGGATGCATTAATGGATGCAATGATGCACGACAAAAAGTTCCGTGAGGGCCATATGGTCTTCATTATTCCTGACCGGATCGGCGCTGCCAGAATTGTGAAGGATGTACCGGTATCGGCAGTACGCGACGTCATTGAAATGCTCAAGAAGGGAGATTAAAAGTGATGGTTACTCGGGGAATTCGCGGGGCTACTACGGTCACGCATAATAACGAAGAACATATTTTGAAAGAAACGGCTGTACTATTGCAGGAAATCGTGGATCGTAACGAGATTCAACCCGAAGATATTTGCAGTGTGTGGATTACGATGACTGGAGATCTGGATGCAGCTTTCCCAGCAAAGGCAATTCGCCAGTTGGATGGCTGGGAGCTTGTACCTTTGATGTGTGCGCTGGAAGTTCCGGTTGCAGGTGCCTTGCCACAGTGCATCCGTTTTATGGTACATGTTAACACTGCAAAAGGTCAGAATGAAATCAACCATGTGTATCTTAACGGTGCACAGTCTCTGCGTCCCGATTTGGCGGCACCTTCCAATTCGTAAGATTAGAGTGGTTGTCAAATCATTCTGAATGATGTATAGTGAGAACCAGTTGAGTAGAGTAGAGATTGAGCTGAGAGCAGCTGAGATGAGTGGAGTATATAGCAGAGTCCAGCGGGTGGTAACCGGAGTAACAGAAGCCGGTCAACTGATTCGCGGTACGTCGAGCTACGGAATTATTAGAAACAGGATGAAGGAATGCAAACGTGTCTAGCGACATCGTTTTGTTTAGGTATAACACGACCGATATCCTCTTGCATTTCATGAAAGAATGAGTGCTATGGGTGAGAATCAGTGTATGCCGGTACATTTCCTTTTTATTTGATGGATTTGTATTACATCCATACAACAGCCTGTGTGATAATTCGGTAAGTATGCATGTATAGGGACTTGTTATTTATGAAGCACCAACCTGTTGAAACAGCTTATAACCAAACCTCTACCTGATGGTAGAGGTTTTTTTGTTGTATATTGAATTGTTTCTTCTACCCATATAGGTTCAACTAAACTTTTTACACAAAAACGGAGAGGACAGAAATAACCTGAAGAAGCGGAGCGTTCGCCTTTATCACCGGATTTTCCCTTTAGAAAGGGAATCAAAAAATCTGGGGATAACAGCGATCGGAAGGTTGTTCTGTCATCGGAGTGCTCAGTGTAAACCTCTTTAGTTGAACTTATATAAATCTGAAAGGACGTGATCTGATGATAACGCCAAACGTTAATCAAGTACTGAAAATGTCGAATGAATATAATCTGATTCCGGTAGTCAAACGGATTCTGGCAGACATGGAGACCCCGATTCGGATTTTCCGCCGTTATGCTGACAACGACCGGGCATTTCTGCTGGAAAGTGTGGAGGGTGGAATTCAATGGGCGAGATATTCCTTCATCGGTACAGATCCGTTCCTGATGATCTCCGCCAAAAAAGGCCGGATCGTGGTAGAAGAAGCGGGCCAGATTCGAGAACTGCCAGGCAAGCCGATTGAAGAACTCAAAGCTCTGCTGCGTAAGTATCGCAGTCCGAAGGATGATGAACTGCCGCCATTTACAGGCGGGGCCATCGGTTTCTTTGGATACGATCTGCTGCAATATTATGAGAAGCTTCCGGCCCACGCGCTGGATGATCTGAAAATGGATGATATTCGCTTCATGTTCTGCGACCAGATTATCGTGTTTGACCATGTGAAGCAGCAGATGCTGCTTGTGGGCAATGTGCACGTGAAGGACGGTGCAACGGATGATGATATCCGTCAAGCTTATGCTTTAACTTCTGAGAAGCTGGAACAGGCGGCTGAACGCTTGCAGCAGCAAGGACCAGGGGAGAACTTGAACCCGCGTTCCATCCCAGGAGACGTGGAACTGGGGGATATTCGATCCAATCTCACGAAGGAACAGTTTATCGGGAATGTAGAGCAGGCCAAAGAGTACATTCGGGCAGGAGATATTTTTCAAGTGGTATTATCCCAACGTTTCCACATTGATACCGAAGTATCTCCGCTGCATGTATATCGCGTGCTTCGAACGTTGAATCCATCACCCTACATGTATTATCTGAAGATGGACGATGAAATTATTGTGGGGACTTCACCGGAAGCGTTGGTAAAAGTGGATGGAAACCGCGTAGAAACACGGCCGATTGCGGGTACACGTCCAAGAGGAGCTACGGAAGCAGAAGATCGTGCATTGGCGGCAGATCTGCTGCAGGACGAGAAGGAACGTGCGGAACATCTGATGCTTGTTGATCTGGGACGTAATGATCTGGGACGTGTGTCTAGCTTTGGAAGTGTGAAATGTGACATGTTCATGGAAATTGAACGATATTCCCACGTCATGCACATGGTGTCCAACGTTACAGGTGAGCTTAGAGAAGACAAGGATTTCTTTGATGCATTTCTTTCGTGTTTGCCGGCGGGTACGGTATCCGGTGCGCCGAAGCTACGTGCGATGGAGATTATCGCGGAACTGGAAAAAGAAGCACGGGGTGCTTATGCAGGTGCTATCGGTTATCTTGGTTTCTCGGGCAACATGGACTCCTGTATTACAATCCGAACGATTATTTTCAAAAAGGGAAAAGCTTATGTGCAGGCTGGAGCCGGAATCGTATGGGATTCGGTGCCTGAGAATGAATATGAAGAAACAGTAAATAAAGCCAAAGCGTTACTTAAGGCGATTCGTACAGCAGAAGCGATGTTTCCTGCCAAAGAGAAGGATCACACCTTGAAACTTGCCAACGCCGATTATTTTGTTACCCCAGCCACGGCTGCACAAAACTGAGAGAGGAGAGACCGGAAATGAATATGAACCCAGTCATGAATGAAGAATCAGAGCGATTTGTAACTAAAGTTAGTCATGCGGAAGGAATGAAGAATGGCCTTGCCAAAATTTTGGAGGGCAGCCATCTGGAGCAGGCGGAAGCGCGTGACTTGATGTACTCCATCATGAGAGGTGAGGCCACTCCGGCTCAAATCGGAGGTTTGCTTATGGGCTTGCGGATGAAGGGGGAAACGGTGGATGAAATCACGGGGTTTGCCGAAGCCATGCGTGGACAGGGCGGACGGATCCTGACCGACGGCAATGGACTGCTGGACACCTGTGGAACAGGTGGTTCAGGTATTCATAAGTTCAACATTTCAACAGCATCGGCGATCATTGCTTCAGCAGTCTCTGTCCGGGTGGCGAAGCATGGAAATCGCTCTGCCTCAGGCAAGGCGGGCAGTGCGGATGTACTTGAAGCATTGGGCGTGAATATTCATCTGGACGGAGAGCAGGCGAGACAATGTCTCGATGAGATCGGAATCTGTTTTTGTTTTGCTCAGGTGTACCACCCTTCAATGAAACATGCTGCTGCGCCAAGAAAAGAGCTGGGTGTGCGTACGATCTTTAACATGCTCGGACCTCTAACCAATCCTGCGGGAGCGGATCGACAATTGCTTGGTTTATATGACCGCAGCCGGACACCGATGATCGCTGAAGTGCTGAATCGTCTGGGGCTGAAAAGAGCTTTGGTTGTAGCGAGTCATGATGGACTGGATGAAATCAGCATCTCCGCACCTACCCAGGTATCCGAGCTGCGTAATGGTGAAGTGCATACGTATGACATTGATCCACGTGATATGGGATTATCGTTACATCCGCTGGAATCGGTTCTTGGAGGAGATGCGGCTCAGAACGCCGAAATTATTAAAAGGATCTTCCAGGGAGAACGGAGCGCATACCGCGATGTCGTTCTGTTGAATGCCGGGGCGTGCATCTATGTATCCGGTCTAGCAAATACCATTGCAGAAGGTGTGTTGATGGCGACAGACGCTGTAGACTCCGGCAAGGCTGCCGGGAAGCTGGAACAGTTAATTCATACAACGGAGGCGTACAGTCATGTATCTTGATCGAATCGTAGCAACCAAACATAAAGAAGTTGAAGTTCTGGCACAAACATTTCAGATGGACGATGCGCTGAAAAAGATAGAGGCATTACCCAATACTCGTGGATTCGAACGTGCTCTATCAGAGAGACGTAACCGTAAACTGGGTCTCATTGCCGAAGTGAAGAAGGCTTCTCCGTCCAAAGGACTGATTCGTCCTGATTTTCATCCAGTAGAAATTGCTTCCGCATACGAACGGGCTGGAGCGGATTGTATATCCGTATTGACCGACGTTTCTTATTTCCAGGGAAATAGCGAATCCTTGCAGGCCATTCATGAAGCTGTGAACATACCGCTACTGCGCAAAGATTTTATTATAGATGAACGACAGATTGCCGAGGCAAGGCTGCTTGGCGCGGATGCCGTTTTGCTGATTGCGAGTATTCTGACACCCGAACAGATGCGTCAATATCTGACGTTTGCCAAAAGTCTGGGCCTGGATGCATTAATTGAAGTCCATGATCGTGCTGAACTGGAGCAAGTACTCGATATACCGCAGGCAACACTTGTGGGCATCAACAACCGCAATCTGAAAACGTTCGAAACCAGTCTCAACACCACGTTGGATTTGATGAACTTGATTCCGGATGGTGTCACATTAATCAGTGAAAGTGGAATTGACGGCCCTCAGCCACTGGAATCTCTTATTGAGGCAGGTGTGCATGGTATCCTTGTTGGGGAGCATCTGATGCGTAAGGACGATGTTGAGGCAGCGGTATATGAACTGATGGGACCAAAAGCATGAATGCATTCAATCATGACGGCACAAACAGCAGAGACGTGGATCTGCGAACCCGGCCGGCAGCGGCTGTAAAAATATGTGGACTTCAGGACGTTGAAGTGCTAAAATCGATGATAAACTTGCCTGTGGATTACGTTGGTGTTGTTTTTGCCCCATCCCGTCGCCGTATTACGCCTGAACAGGGTGCCGAGCTAAGAACGGTTCTCTTGGACTGGACGATGTTTGATCGGCCGAAGCTGGCGGGTGTTTTCGTGAATCCTACGCTCGAAGAACTGGAAAGCATCATGCAGATTTCAGGCCTGGATGTCATTCAGCTGCATGGACAGGAATCGCCGGAATTTTGTGAACAGGTGAAGCAGCACTTCGGTACCGAAGTGTTCAAGGCTTTCTCTTTTCCCAAGGATGAAACAGGTTCATTAGCTGACGATACTGCCTTATTGGCACTTGATCCATATAAAAATGTGGTGGACGCCATATTGCTCGATACGTTTGACCCGCTCTATGGAGGGGGCTCCGGTAAAACCTTTGCCTGGGAACGAATTCCTTTCTACGCCGAGTGGGCAAGAAAACATGGAATCGCGTTGTTCGTGGCAGGAGGTTTACAGCCGGATAATGTGCAACAACTGATACAGACATATGCACCGGACGGCGTCGATGTATCCAGCGGCGTAGAGTCCGAAGGTGTGAAGGATATTGCGAAAATTACAGCATTTGTAGAAAGGGTGAAGCAGGCATGACACATCAATTGCCGGATCAACACGGGCGTTTCGGTCCCTTCGGAGGCCGCTTTGTACCTGAGACACTAATGAACGCTCTGATCGAACTGGAGGAAGCGTATAGCCACTTCTCTGAAGACGAGGAATTCAACAAGGAACTGAATTACCTGTTAAGCGAGTATTCTGGCCGGGAAACACCTTTATACCATGCAGAGCAATTATCCCGCCGCTTGGGTGGACCTAAAATTTATCTGAAACGTGAAGATCTGAACCATACGGGAGCGCACAAGATCAATAACGCTATTGGACAGGGATTGCTGGCTAAACGGATGGGAAAAAAGAAAGTCATCGCCGAAACAGGTGCAGGACAGCATGGCGTTGCCACCGCAACAGTTGCTGCATTGCTGGGGCTTGAATGTAAAGTGTTTATGGGTGAAGAAGATACGCAACGGCAACAGTTGAACGTATTTCGGATGAAGCTGCTTGGGGCGGAAGTCATTCCGGTGACATCTGGCACGCGCACATTGAAAGATGCAGGAAACGAGGCGCTCCGCTACTGGGTTAGTAATGTGGAAGATACCTTCTACGTGCTTGGATCGGTAGTCGGTCCTCATCCGTATCCAATGATGGTACGTAACTTCCAGCGAGTGATCGGTGATGAGACACGGCGCCAGATTCAGGAGATTGAAGGACGGTTGCCAGATGTAATTGTTGCAGCTGTAGGCGGCGGAAGTAATGCAATCGGTATGTTCTATCCGTTTATTGGCGATCAGGATGTGAAGCTTGTTGGAGTTGAAGCAGCAGGTAAAGGGGTGGACACCGAGTTCCATGCGGCTACGATGAGCAAAGGGACACACGGTGTATTCCAGGGTTCGATGAGTTATTTACTGCAAGATGAATATGGACAGGTTCAGCCAGCCCATTCCATTTCAGCGGGACTTGATTATCCGGGTGTTGGTCCCGAGCATTCCTATCTCAAAGATATTAAACGTGCAAAATATGTTCCGATTACGGACCAGGAGGCATTGGATGCCTTGCAGTTGCTGAGCCGAACAGAAGGCATTATTCCCGCTTTGGAGTCAGCCCATGCTGTTGCGCAGGTTGTCAAGCTTGCACCTGAACTCAGCGCTGATGATATCGTTGTGATCTGTCTTTCCGGTCGTGGTGACAAAGACGTTGAATCCATTATGAAATACACAGGAGGGGACTTGGCATGAACCTGATGGACCAGACCTTCCAACAATTGAAAGAACAGAACCGGACAGCACTTATTCCATTCCTTACGGTTGGAGATCCAGATGTGGACACCACGGTGGAAATCATTAAGGAATTGGAACAGGCGGGGGCAGACATTTTGGAACTCGGTGTTCCCTATTCTGATCCGCTCGCAGATGGACCGGTAATCCAGCGAGCTTCCGAGCGTGCATTGAAAAGTCAGATCACGATTCGGACTTGTATGGAGACAGCAGCCAGAGCGCGTGCGGAGGGTGTGAAAATGCCTTTTGTCCTGTTCACCTACTATAATCCAGTATTACAGACGGGATTGGATGTATTTTTTGACGAGTTGGTCAAACATGAGATCAGCGGCATGATCATCCCGGATCTTCCGATTGAGGAAGCCGAGGATATGCGACGCCGTGCAGATGCTGCAGGTGTGCATTTGGTTCCGCTCGTAGCCCCTACGTCCAACGCGAGGATCGAGCGTATTGTCACGGGAGCACGTGGTTTCATCTATTGTGTCTCTTCTCTGGGTGTCACGGGAGAGAGAGCTTCCTTTTTCGATGGGGTAGAGAGCTTCATTGAAACTGTAAAGAGCCTGACAGATATTCCTGTCGCTGTTGGCTTCGGCATTTCCAGTCACGAGCAGGTAGCTCGTTTCTCCCGCATCTGTGATGGTGTTGTTGTTGGTAGTGCTATCGTTCGTCAGGTGGAAGAAGCTATACCTCTTCTTGGAAACCCGGATACGCGTCAGGCGGGACTGTTGCAAATTCGCAACTTTGTGGCACAATTAAAAGGATAGGGATTAAATGATGTTACATCCCCGGGGCATGCTCAGCACAGGCTGAGGCATGTCCATAACTATTTCAATAACAGGAGGCGGTCGGGTTGAAACCGAAGTCCCAGATTGTCAATCTGCCTGTATATAAACCGGGCAAACCGATTGAAGAAGTGAAACGTGAACTGGGTTTGGAGCAAGTGATCAAGCTGGCCTCCAACGAAAATCCATATGGAAGTTCGCCTGCTGCGCTTGAAGCGATCACCAGAGAGCTGGTCAATGTAAGCATATATCCGGATGGCAGTTCCACGGAACTGACTGAAGTGCTGGCGAAGCATCTGGGGGTAGAACGGGATAATCTGATCTTTGGTTGTGGATCGGATGAGATCATTGCGTTGATCACTCGTGCATTCTTCCTCCCGGGAGACGAGAACATCATGGCTGACCAGACGTTCTCTGTATACAAAAGTAACGCTGACATCGAGGGTGCTGTCAGCATTGAAGTGCCACTTAAAGATGGAACTCATGACCTGACTTCCATGCTGGGACAAATCAATGATAAGACCAAAGCAGTTTGGGTATGTAACCCCAATAATCCAACGGGTACAATTATCTCTGAGCAGGAATTGACGGCATTTATGGATCGTGTACCTTCTCACGTCATGGTTGTGCTGGATGAAGCCTATTATGAATTCGTAACGGATGAGGCGTATCCACAAAGTGTCTCTATGATTGAGCGTTATCCTAACTTGGTCATTTTGCGGACATTCTCCAAAATCTACGGCCTGGCTTCATTGCGTATTGGATACGGTATTGCACGCCCGGAAGTGATCGATCTGATCAACCGCGTGCGTGAGCCGTTTAATACTTCACGATTCGGTCAGGCTGCGGCGAAAGCTGCACTTGAGGATCAGGCTTTTGTCCAAGAATGTGCGGAGCGTAATGCAGTAGAACGAGCGTATTTGCAAAATGAGTTCACACGGCTAGAACTGCCGTTTTTCCCTTCGCAGGGTAACTTCATCATGGTTGATCTGGAGATGCCTTCTGCAACGGCATTTCAGTCGCTATTGAAACAAGGCATTATTGTTCGTCCTGGATTCCATGTATATCCAACATACATTCGTGTGTCCGTAGGAACATCAGAACAGAACCGTGCGTTTGTCACGGCACTGGAGAACACGCTGGCTGAGAAGGCGGTAGCACGCCCTTAAATCTGGCGATGAAAAGAGTGAGGACCCATGAAACTAAAAATTGCAATGATCGGTGTAGGGCTCATCGGCGGTTCATTGGCGCTTTGCTTCAAAGGCAAGCCTGGTGTAACGGTGATGGGCTATGCCCACCTGCCTGAACTGAAGGACAAGTACATAGCGAGTGGTGTAGTGGATGATGCTACGCTCTCTCTGGAGGAAGCGGTACAGGATGCCGACTTTATTTTTTTGTGCGTACCTGTTGGGCTGCTCGAATCCTATTTTGGACAATTGGCCAAGCTTCCCTTGAAAAAGGGATGTATTATTACGGATGTAGGAAGCACAAAGGCGTCCATCGCAGCCTGTGCTGAGCATGTCCGCATGAGTGACGCATACTTTATCGGCGGGCATCCGATGGCCGGATCTGAGCGTGCAGGTGTAGATGCAGCCTCGGCAGTATTATTCGAGAATGCATACTATGTCTTGACCCCTTCAGAATATGTACCTGAGGAAGCTTATGACAGGTTATCTGATCTTCTTGCGTATACACGTGCCCAGATTGTACGTGTAGAGCCGCTGCTGCACGATGACATTGTGGGGGCGATTAGTCACTTGCCACATGTTATTGCAGTTGCGCTGGTGAACCAGGTGCGCGAATATAATGAATCGAACCCTTTGTATAAAATGCTAGCTGCAGGCGGTTTCCGGGATATTACTCGGATTGCCTCCAGTGATGCCATTGTATGGAGAGATATTCTGCTGAGCAACCGTGAGGTGCTGTTGGGCTTGCTGAAGGACTGGAACGGCCAGATGACGGCTTTCACCGAAATGCTGGAGCAACAAAATGGTGAGGGCATTGAGGAGGCGTTTCGTCAGGCACGCGAGTTCCGCAGTGTGCTGCCAGAACGACGGAAAGGCATGATCTCGTCGTTGTTTGATCTGTATACGGATGTACAGGATGCACCGGGGATGATCGGCAAGATTGCCACCGAGCTTGGGGCGAATGATATTAACTTAAGCAACATGGAGATTATTGAGAACCGGGTCGATGTACCGGGCATTATGCGTTTGTCATTCCGGCAAGAAGAAGAGATGGAACGGGCCAAAACGTTGCTGGATTCCCTAGGGTATCAAGTGTGGATTTAGGTTTTTAGAAGGGGGCGAAAGCCCTCTTTCTTTGTGTTGAAAACTAACTGTTACAGGACATGTTCTAAAAAAGGACAAAAAAAAGACCGCTTACATAAGCGGCCATTGCTCACGTGGAGCAATACAGTTATTGGATAGGAGTGGAGAGAAACCATACTGTACTTTTATTATATGTATCCGTTTTCATTTTGTCAACACTTTGAGTAAAATTGTTTGAATTAATTATAACATTCGTAAATTAAGGAAATATAATCCTTGCATCAAAGTGGTCTAGATCTTCATTTGGAAATGAAATTTTCAATTAATTCTTTATTCACACAAACTTTTTGAGGCCTTCGTTCGTCCAATATATGAGTGGCTTCACAAAAGGGATCAAATTGAAGTCATGGACGAGAAAACGGCCGCATAATAATGACTGGTCGGGCTTCAATGGAAGCCATGGATTTGCCAGGACGATGCAGACCGTTGTACAATAAATACTGTTAATGTAGAAACGTTGGGGAAATTGCCATTACATAGGGGAATTTGGCGGGAAGGCCTGTTTTGGCGTTGAACGCTGTTTTATGCGGTGAAAACCGCAACTTTTTTGTGCCTGTTCGGTAATACATGGATAGAGTCGAACGGGGAGAAGCACATGGATGGGCGAGGAGGGGTCGCACTCAAATGACGGATTCCCAGTTGATTCGAGAGATCAAGGAAGGTAACCTGGAGTTATATTCCGAGCTGATGAGTCGTTATCAGCGTAAAATACTGGCTTTCGTATATCATATGTTGAAAAGTTCTAATATGGAGCTGCTTGCGGAAGATCTCTGTTCTGAGACTTTCTATAAGGCGTTCCGCAGTCTACACTCATTCCGAGAGGTGGATGCCTCATTCTCAACCTGGTTATATACCATCGCGAGAAATACGGTACTGAGTGAGCTTCGCAAACAGCGTAGTGGGAGTGTTCCACTTGAAGAGAGCGGTATTGTACCTGTTGCTCCTTCTGAGAATGCGCCAGAGCATGCTGTATTGCGCAGTGAGCGGGTGATGCTGGTTAGGGATGCAATTAACAATTTACCGGAGAAGCAGCGTTCTGCCATTATACTCCGAGAGTATGATCAACTAGATTACCAGGAGATTGCAAATATTCTTGGGCAGAGCGTCAGTTCTGTAAAATCGTTATTGTTCAGAGCAAGGTCAAGCGTAAAAACTCAATTGGAACCTTATTTCTTCGAACCGGTCTACGAGCCATATGAAGGGATGAAGAACAGATGAATTGCAATGAAGCCCAGGAACTGTTTGCACTGGTCTGGGACTTGCCGGAAGCTCATCCTCAGCGAATTGCATTTCATGCTCATCTCGCTGGTTGTGAAGATTGCTCGCAGCAATTTGAGGTGTGGGAAGAAGCTCAAATTCTGATGCACAGCATACCGGTCCCAGTGACAGAACAACAAGCAGAGAAAGTGAACCGTAATGTTATGGACCGGATCTATGCGGAGTCTCCATGGCTACTGCCGGAAGAGGCAAAGGTTAATCGTTTCTCTGCTGTAATCCGCAAGCATATGTCTTTGTGGATTGCTGCGTTCCTGGCAATTTTTTTATGCAGCTTTCTGTACATGGCGATGTTTAAGCCAGACGTATCAGAAGCTGAGCAGACCAACGTGGTCTCTACGGGCATTTTGGAGACAGGAGTAGCGGGCAGTGAGCCTTCTTCCTCCGGATTGTACAAGTACAACATGACGGGAGCGGACAGAGGTAGTATTATTGAGCCCTTCGTTGTGAGCATGGGCCCAGCGTATCCTCAGTACTGGATGGCGTTGTCGCTGCTTGCAATAGGTATGGCTCTGTTCTCTCTTGGACGGATGCATCGTACAACGAACAAACGCAAACAAGGTGCACGTGCTTAGGTAAAGCTTTCGTTCACCGTATAGAGAAATGAGGGATGAGATGCGGATCGGGCTTATTCGTCACGGTCTAACCGACTGGAATGCGGCAGGACGTATTCAGGGACAGACAGACATACCTCTGAATGCAGAAGGTCGTGAGCAAGCTGAACGTCTGGGTAGACGTTTGCTTACCGAAGAGTATCGCTGGGACCACATCATTACGAGCGGGCTGTCCAGGGCTCAGGAGACGGGAGAGATTATCTCCGGGCTATTGAATGTTCCTTTGCTGGAGCCAGATGCACGCTTGAAGGAGCGTGCCTTTGGTCAGATTGAAGGTCTGACGTCCGAAGAGCGTGTTGCTCGCTGGGGCGCTTCTTGGGAGACGCTGGATTTGGGGCAGGAACAGATTGCTGATATTCAGACACGTGCATTGGGCTTTCTGGAGGATTTATGGGAGGCTCATCAGGACCAAAATGTGCTGATTGTCTCCCATGGCGCTTTTTTAGCCAATATGCTATCAGCTTTGTATAAAGACCGCTATACGGAACGAATTGGAAACCTGTCGCTTACGATCCTGGAGAAGGAACGTGACGATTGGAGTCCACTGCTTTATAACTGTACACGACACCTTTCATTGGATCTGGCAAAACAACCTGAGTAATTAACTCAGGTTGTTTTTTTGCGTTATAGTAATTTATAACTGCCATTCTATATGATTTTGAACCTCTCATTCTTCTTCTGAGCGGGCAACTTCGGGCATAGTATGGTTAAAACATAAAAGATTTGCAAAAAGAGGTTTAGATCATGGGAATTCCGTCAACGATATTTACAAAACCAAACTACTCCAGGCCCCGAATCAACAGCCAAAAAGTAGTCAAGGGCGAGGCGATGGACCCATGAATCTAGCGGATATGCTTACTTTTGCCGATATCGGCCAGCTTAATCGAATAGCAGACTATTACCAGTGCGAGTGTAAGCCCAATTCCAAACATGAACTCATCCAGAGTATTCTCACTACATTGGGCAGCAGACCTTTTTTTGAGCAGCAGGTTCGTGAACTAAACCAGGTAGATCTGCGATTTTTGAACAACTTGCTGTTTGATGCCCGTCAATACTTCGGTATGGAGGAACTTGTCGCCATTGCTCGTCAATCGATGGATAAAAAAGATAGCGAGGCTGGAGCCAGTCCACGTGATCTTATCGTACGCTTCACGAAGAGTGGATGGTTGTTCAATGGCACAACTCAACAGACCAGGTATCTGTATCAGGTACCCCAGGATTTGCAATTGAGATTTCGGGATGTGTTATCCACTCACCTGAAAGCCGGCATTGCACAGACGAGCGAGCCTCCCGTTTACCGGGATGAATACCATCTACTCGCAGATGATCTGAAACTGTTTCTACAATTTGTCCAGCAGCATGAAATAGCACTAAACGCAGAAGGCATGATGTATCGTCGTTCTCAGCATCAGATCATAGAGCATTTGCATGTAAGTGAGGCGCTGGTGGGTAAGGCTGGATGGAGATTCGGTTACGGTCGTTCGTTCAAAGACTACCCCGACCGATTTGCGTTCATCTATGACTACGCTTTTCATCATCATCTGGTCCGCGAGGAGCAGGGCTCGCTGAAATTGTCACCTTCCGGTGAAGACAAGCTGGGGGCAGAGAAAACAGCTGAGATGATACAGCTATTTCGGTTTTGGTTAAGACTTTATAAAGGTGCTATTCCCAATCTGTCCTCCATTGTGTACTGGACAGGGGAATGTGCAGCTAGCTGGTCCACAGCAGAGTCTTTGTTCCGACAGATTGGTCCCTACATTCAGCCGTTCTATTATGACACTGCAGAGACGATTTATGACAACAGGATACTCAAAATGATGCTGCACCTAGGCATGCTTCGTATTGGAGAGCATGCAGATGGGCGAACAGTACAAATGACAGCATGGGGTTCACGCCTTGCGTCATCCTGTCGCTCGCTATCCGGGGATATTACCCCCGTTATGTTTGACAAGTGAAGGACAAGTTGCTAAAATCACTCCCAAATTAAGGAGTGATACTTATGATAATTCCATACAAAGGTATGCAACCACAGTTATACCCTTCGGTATATATGGCTGAAGGCGCCAAACTTATAGGTGATCTGACAATGGGTGAAGAATCTACGATCTGGTTCAATGCTGTGCTGCGCGCCGATCTGGCACCCATTGTGATTGGACGGCGCTGTAATATACAGGATAATGCTGTTGGACACGTCAACACGGATCAACCTTTGATTTTGGACGACGATGTGTCGGTAGGACATTCTGCGATTATCCATGGATGTCGTATCGGAACAGGTTCGCTGATTGGTATGGGCGCTATCATTCTCAATGGAGCCGAAATTGGTGAACATACGCTGATCGGGGCCGGTTCTGTTGTTACTGAAAATACTAAAATTCCGCCCTATACCCTTGCTTTGGGCACACCAGCCAAAGTGATACGTGAGTTGACTGATGCAGATCTTGAGCGGATGTCGAGAACTACACTAGGTTATGTTGCCAAAGGAAAGGAGTATAGGAGCTCTTAAATCCGTTTTGGAGGTGCATCCTATTGGATAAAATGAAAGTTACGTATGAAGTCATGTTGGGGCTGGCTGCTGAGATGGTGTGGGACGACGCGCTTCGTAAACAGCGCAGCGAGAAGCTGTATATGGAAATCGATAATGCATTGGCTACCGGAGACGAAGTAGCTTTCCGGAATCTGACGGATGAACTGAAGGCCATAAACTGATGAGCATGTAAAAATAAATATATAACACAGGAAATGCGTGAAACACGCATTTCTTTTTTGCGTTCACGACCATTCCTGCACGGAAAAAGTATCAATCTCTGGATTTATAATATAAGCTCATATATAATATGGGAATAAAATGGATAGAGAGGGGAATTAGGGAATTGAAATTCAGTGAGATGACTCAAGACAGCTGGGCGGAACTGCAACTCTATCTGGATACATGCCTTATTCCATATACAGCCCTAACGGGCAAGCAGTCTCCAGTTGAAGCAACTGAGGCGTTGGAGCGGCTTAGAGATTTTTTGGATCTAGTGGAGATTCCGTTTAAAGGGCGTATCATGACTTACCCTGCATTCCATTATGCGTGTCCGGATATGTCAATGGCATTAAATACCTTATCCGAACAACTCAAATCTTCCGGTTTCAAATATGTGGTTATAATGTCATCTGATGGTGTGATGGAACAGACCCAAATTACTTCTGCAGATTTGGTATTAAGTCGTTCTGTTTTAATTCAAGAGGTTGGAGAAGAAGGGATTTCGCGTTTTGTCGGGGAAAAAATCCGTGAGTTATGGAAAAGATGACCTACCTGTGACAAATGTGACAATTTACCAACACTTTTTTAATAACGCTTACAAATGAACCTTAAAAATGTGTGACAAATTCTTGACGGTGTTCTAGGGCTACTATATGATTATGTATGTTCTAGTAAGTCGTGGAATTTCTGATAATGAAAACGATTAAGAGAGTTGGCTGAAAAAGGGGGTTGGAGACAGTATGAGCAGTGAGCATGACCAGCACGAAGCTTCGATGAAATTGCCAAGCCGCATGGAAATGTCACGCAGGCAGTTTTTGACGTACACGCTTGGTGGAGCTACAGCCTACATGGCCGCCGGTGCAATACTTCCCATGGTCCGTTTTGCGGTGGACCCGATTTTGCAGCACAAGGGAGAAGGCACCTCTGTCAAAGTAGCGGAAATCAGCAAAATTACGAATGAACCTCAAGAATTTACGTTTGAAGTGAAACAGCAAGACGGTTGGTATTTGAGCAATGCTTCGTTAATCGCCTGGATCAGGAAAGATGAACAGGGCAAAATCTATGCGCTGTCACCCATTTGTAAACATTTGGGGTGTACCGTAGGTTGGAACAGTGATAAGCAGTATCCCGACGAATATCATTGTCCGTGCCATGGTGCGCATTATACCAAAGAAGGCAAGAATCTTGCCGTAGCCCCGAAGCCGCTGGATGAGTATGTGGTTAAGGAAGATCAGGGTTGGGTTTATCTGGGCGACATTGTTCCGAACACCCGAGTCAAATAGGAGGCGTGAACGCAGATGTTTAAAAATGTCTATGACTGGATTGACGAGCGTCTCGATATCACGCCAATTTGGAGGGACGTTGCGGATCATGAAGTTCCAGAGCACGTAAACCCGGCTCATCACTTTTCCGCATTCGTGTACTGCTTTGGTGGATTGACGTTCTTTATCACTGTTATTCAAATTTTGTCAGGGATGTTCCTGACCATGTATTATGTGCCTGATATTATTAATGCTTACGCCAGTGTCGAGTATTTGCAGACCAAAGTAGCCTTCGGCCAAATTGTACGCGGGATGCACCATTGGGGAGCCAGTTTGGTTATCGTTATGATGTTCTTACATACGATGCGTGTATTCTTTACCGGCTCTTACAAAGCACCACGTGAGATGAACTGGGTTGTCGGCATGCTGATCTTTTTTGTCATGCTGGGTCTCGGGCTTACCGGGTACCTGTTGCCTTGGGATAACAAAGCATACTTTGCAACCAAGGTTACTCTAGAGATTGCGAATACGGTTCCTTGGCTGGGGCCGATCATTAAGGAATTCCTGCAAGGCGGAACTATTGTAGGTGCGCAGACGTTAACACGGTTCTTTGCCCTGCACGTCTTCTTCCTTCCGGCTGTGCTTCTGGTGCTTCTGGTCGGTCACTTTATTATGATCCGCAGACAGGGCATTTCGGGACCACTATAATCTGAGAAGGGAGGAATCGACATGGCTCACGGACACAAGTCAGATGACCAGGAAAAGATTATCTTCGTCGGGGACTCACGCGTCCGTAAAGGCGCGGGGTTTATAACTCCACCGGATTACACGGCGTATCCCGGCAAATCAGAGGCTTTTATTCCTAACTTCTTGCTGAAGGAATGGATGGTTGGTGTTGTTGTACTGGTTGGTATTCTAGTATTAACGATTTCGGAACCTGCACCATTGGGCTATCCGGCCAATCCAAGTGCATCGGTTATCCCGATGCCAGACTGGTACTTCCTTTTTCTGTATCAGTATTTGAAATACCCATATGCCTCAGGTGATTATGTCCTGCTCGGGGTACTTGGAGTCAGTGGAGTTGCTTTCGGCGCTTTATTACTCGCTCCTTTTCTGGATACAGGCAAGGAGCGGCGTTTCTACAAACGTCCGATTGCATCATCACTTATGATTCTATCGGTGATGGCCGTTTTCTACCTGACCAATGTTGCATGGACACACTACGCGCATGAGTTGGAAGCAAGCGGCCAGAAGCCGGAACATATTCAGCGTGAGGAAGAAGCGCGGGAGAAACACGCGCAGGGTCTGCCTACCTCCAATGCGCCAGGTCAAAAAGAAGAAGTGGCGATCGTTGAGAAGGATGACCCTGCAATGGAAACCTTCAAAAAGGCCGGATGTATCGGATGTCATGCGGCTGATATGAAGGGAGCAGGAGGACCTTCGCTTCGGGGTGTGGGCGACAAACACAGCCAGGAAGAAATCCTGACGATTATCAAAGAAGGATATAACAGTATGCCTGCTCAGTACGACAACGCCATTGCTCAAGGGCTGACAGATGATGACATCAATCATCTGGCAGAATGGCTTGCGAAACAGAAGGCAGAACAGTAAAATCGAAATAAGCAATGAAACCTGATCGTTTATGCGGTCAGGTTTTTTTGAGGCGTTTTTCGCAAAACCTATCTTTGGAATGCAGAACACATATGATGGAAGGGGCAGAGAATGTGGCTTTATCGTATTTTTGGAGCCGGGAATTTCTAACGAACCGTTATTTCCTGTGGCTTCTTTTTTGGTGTAATGCATTAGGAACAGTATATGGATACATATGGTACGGGGATCAATTGGAATATACGCTGGCACAGCAACCACTATGGCAAATTGTGTTTGTGCCGGACAGTCCGACGGCGAGTCTGTTTTTTACACTATCCTTGTTGTGGATTTTGTACAAGCCGAAATCGATGCTTCTGAATCAGATTGGACATGTCATACAGGCGCTTGCTGTGGTTACTTCGGTAAAATACGGTGTTTGGGCAGTCTCCATCATTTTTGCAGGCTGGATGCAGGGGGGCGCACAGAACTGGCAGGATTGGATGTTAATTGCGTCGCATAGCGCCATGGCTATTGAGGCTCTGCTGTATGTGCGGTTCTTTGGGTTCCGTTGGGGTGCTCTAGTAATCGCTGCCTTATGGACGCTGTTAAACGATACGATGGATTATACTTATGACATCTTCCCTTGGCTGCCCGCATCGCTGATGGACCATCTGGATGGTGTACGCAACTTCACCGTTGGACTGACGCTTGTGAGCATTCTCTGTGCATGGCTTGCATTGAGACAGGCCAAACGGACCTGATTTCCTAATGTAAGCTTGTTCTAAGGAACTCCGGCCCGCCATACATTGATGGTGGGAGGGATGTCCATGAAGAGAACGTTCAGGATCAAAACTGGATTTATGGTGGTGTCGTTCATGACTCTACTGTTCTGGACGAACTTGTCATACAGCGTATCAGCGGAAAGTACAGGTGCGAACGAAAATACAGATCAGCAAGTATTAGCCAAAAATTCAATTCAGCAATTAAATGAAGAAGCGGCCCTGCTGTATCGACATGCCTTGGAGAATGATATTGAAGAGGTTAGAGGCAGTATTTTGCGAATCAGTAAAGGTCTGGAGCATATATCCTTTGAGGGTCAGACGACAGTAGAAGGCATTCATGCCCTATCCGAGACCATTGTTGAAGTGAAAGAAGCTGCGGTCAGGGTGAAAAGTGATGATGCATCTCTGCAGCAGGCCTCTGCCAAACTTCGACTTGCGGCAGACAGTCTTGCGAACCCGGCCAAACCTTTATGGCTCCAGTATTATAAAATCGTAAAAAATGATATTGATGCGCTATCAACCGCGGCAAATCAACAGTTAAGTTCGGCGATAATAGCAAGTCGCTACGCCTTACTGGAGGAGCATTACGAGACGATCCGGCCTGCCGCGATGATCCGCCGTGAACCTTACGAGATCGCCCAACTGGACGCCTGGTTGTCTCATACCAAGGGTCTGACTGCGGCCAAGCAGACTGACATCGCACAATTGAAGAGTATGGTAACCCACGGTGAAGAGTTGGTGAACCAGTTGTTTGGTCGGGAAAAGGACGAAAGTGCCTTCGTACCGTTTGTTCAGGGGCCCAATCGCAGGGCAGCCGGATTGCTCATTACTTCCATAATCATAGCAACGCTAAGTTATGCGGGTTATCGTAAATATCGGGCACAGCAACAAGGGATTTTTCCTTTTCGGCGTTAAGCCATTACTGTTATCACGATATGACAAAGACCTCTTTCTACAAGGCAGGCCATTCCGTGGCCTTCTCTTGGGGAGAGAGGTTTTCTTTTTTGTAGAAGTAAAAGGTCAACTTTCCTTAAACCCTTCTCCATGTACATCATGCACATCGCTAATAATAACAAATGCTCTAGGATCAACCGAACGCACAATCGTCTGCAAACGTCGGAATTCCTGCCTGGAGATGACACAGTAAGCAACATGTTTGGCCTGCTTCGAATATGCACCAATGGCGGGAATGAGCGTTACACCGCGGTCCATATCACGGGTAATCAAATCTGCAATCTCAGGTGCATGGTCACTGATGATCATAAATGCGCGAGCCGAATAGGCTCCTTCCTGAATGAAGTCGATCACTTTAGAAGCGATAAACACAGCTACAAGGGTATACAGTATTTTTTCTTTGGGGATGTAGACGAGGGAGATACCAATAATGATGAAATCGATACCTAATAGTACACGTCCCATACTCCAGCCATATTTTCGATTAAGAATGCGGGCAATGATGTCAGAGCCACCTGTCGTTCCACCCCAGCGGAATACGATGCCAAGCCCTGCTCCCAATGTAACTCCAGCGTAAAGTGCTGCAAGTAAAAGATCATTCTGGGTATGCAGCGGTTCAATCCAACCAAGATGAATCATTTTTTCGAATAACCACAGGAACACCGTAAGTGCTCCTATGCCCACGCCTGTATAGATCATCTGTCTGCCGCCCAAAATCTTAAGCCCCACCAGAAAGAGTGGAATATTAACAACCAAGGTTGTAAGCGAAGGAGAGATGTTGAATGCATAATTTAGCAGGACCGTAATCCCGGTTACGCCGCCTTCCATGAGCTGGTTGGGGATGATGAAGTACAGAAGTCCAAAGGCATATAATGCCGTACCCAATAGGATGGGGAGAATCAATTTGAATTGAACCCAGGTTTTGGAAGTGCTCATAAGTTCCCTCTCCATTTTACAAATTAGAATGAGAAAGCAATCATTCCCATCTTAGTATACCTGTTTATCGATTCTTTAAAAATGATTTGTCGTTTATGATGGTGGAAGTGAATCTAAATAACTGATATATTAGGAACAAATACGACACAATTTCAAAAGGAGAATCCGTTCTCATGGAGAAAAGCATTGCAGAAATGCAGCGTGAGGTTGATCTGTATATTTCCCAGTTCAAAGAAGGATACTTCAGCCCGCTGGCCATGCTCGCCCGTATGTCTGAAGAGGTGGGAGAGCTTGCAAGGGAAGTGAATCACGAGTTCGGTGAAAAACCGAAAAAATCTTCCGAAGCAGACAATTCCATTGAGCTTGAGCTCGGTGACATTTTATTTATCACGATTTGTTTTGCTAATTCTCTCGGGATCGACCTGGCAGAGGCGCACGACAAAGTCATGCATAAATTTAACACACGCGATGCAAATCGGTGGACGCCAAAAAACACCGATTAGGCGTAGATTACATATGCTGTACCATCACCTCAATGAGGGAGGGACAGCTTGGATGATGAAACCGGAAGAGTATATGCAGCATGCGTACCGCTGTATTTTGCAAAATGATTTTGAGCAGGCGATTCGTTGGTTCGAATCTGCCATTGATGCTCACCCGGAACATGCGGAGCTCTATTATCGTTGTTCCATTACACATGCCCGCAGTCAACACTTGGCTCCAGCGCTTGAATATGCGCGTAAGGCTGTTGAACTGTCACAGGGGATAGAGGAATATGTTTTGCATTTACAGACCCTGGAAGCCAAACAGATAAGCCTTCAGGCCAAGGTGTTGCTTGAGCAGGCAGGAGACGGAACGCATGAACGATATGTGCAGGCGGCCGATCTGCTGAAACAGGCAGTTAAACTTGACCCGTTATATGTGGAAGCGCATATCATGCTTGCTCTTGCTTACAGCGATCTGAATGAGTTCGACCTTGCAACCCGTTCCGTTCGTGACGCATTGTTGCTGGACCCGCAGAATGATCAACTGCATCTATTGTTACAGGAAATTAAGCAGCGTATGAAATCCATTCAATAAGATGCCATTTCATAACGGGATGGAAATCGTTTGAACTGGATTCAACCAAATGAACCAACATAGTGAGGAGATGCAGTCAAGATGAGTGAAGTAATAAGAGTTGCCGTAATCGGAGCGGCTGGCCGGATGGGCCGTGAAGTAGTGAAACTGGTGCTTCAAGATCCTGAACTGGAGCTCGCCGCAGCGGTCAACCGCTCCGGAGTAGGCACGGATGCCGGAACACTTGTCGGTCTACCCGAATGTGGGGTGCTTTTGACCGATGATATCGAGATGGCTTTTGCAGAGACTAAACCGCAGGTTATGGTGGACTTCACAGTCCCTCAATATGCCTTTGCCCATACAGAAATTGCCATTCGTCACGGAGTAAGACCTGTTATGGGTGTTACCGGCTTTACGCCGGAGCAGATCGAACAGCTGGACAAGCAGTGTCAGGACAAAGGCATTGGAGGGTTGATTGCCCCGAACTTCTCAATCGGTGCTATTCTGATGATGAGATTTGCCGCACAGGCTGCCAAACATATGCCGAATGTGGAGATCATCGAATATCACGGGGATCAGAAGCTGGATGCTCCTTCGGGTACAGCAATCAAAACAGCCGAGCTAATTGCAGCAAACCGCGAGGAACTTCGTCAGGGTAATCCGAATGAAGAAGAGACGATCGAAGGATCGCGTGGCGGATATTATAATGGATTCCGAATTCATAGCGTACGGTTGCCGGGAGTATTCGCCCAGCAGGAAGTGGTATTTGGAGACTTTGGCCAATCCCTCAAAATTCGTCATGACTCCTATGAACGTGCAGGTTATATGCCTGGTGTTAAGATTGGTGTACAGAAGGTTATGGAATATACAGGACTTATCTACGGATTTGATCACTTTATCGACTAAAAGAGGTAGTTCAAAAAGTCAACTTTTGAACACACACTAAAAGGAGATTGTCATGTTGAAAATTGCATTTATTGCCCATGATCGCAAAAAAGAAGAGATGGTTAACTTCGTGACAGCCTACGAAAATGTATTTACAGACCATCAACTGTACTCGACAGGTACAACAGGTCTTCGCATTATGGAAGGAACCTCTTTACAGATCCATCGGTTTGAATCCGGTCCACTGGGCGGGGATCAACAGATCGGAGCCTTGGTTGCGCAAAATGAGATGGATCTGATTATTTTTCTGCGTGATCCATTGATGGCACAGCCTCATGAACCAGATATTAACGCTTTGCTGCGTCTGTGCGATGTACAGGGGATTCCGCTTGCTACGAATATTGCAACTGCAGAGATTCTCGTTAAAGCGCTCGATCGCGGTGATTTTGGCTGGAGAGAGCTTGTACATAAATACAAGCCTGAGGGTGGATTGAATTCGGGTGATGCTCAATGAGTTTGGACATTCTCATATTTGGTGCACACGCGGATGATGCAGAGATTGGGATGGCAGGAACGATTGCCAAACATACTGCAGCTGGACTGAAAGTAGGCGTGTGTGATCTGACCCGGGCGGAGATGTCTTCCAACGGGACGGTAGAGCGCAGAGCCGAGGAAGCGGAGCAAGCCTCCCGCGTCCTCGGTCTTTCGTGTCGAAGCAATCTCGGTTTGCCTGATCGGGGGCTGTATATTACTCCAGAACACATCGAGGCTGTGACTGCCGAGATACGGCGTCATGCCCCTCGAATCGTGTTTGCGCCATATTGGGAGGATCGTCACCCGGATCATGTGATGTGCAGCAAACTGGTGCAGGAGGCTGTCTTTAATGCCAAGCTTAGAAACTATATGCCGGACATGCCCGCAGTTCAGGTGAAAGAATTGTATTTTTACTTTATTAACGATATCGGACCAACGGATTTGATTGTGGATATTACGGAACACTATGAGCAGAAGGAAAATTCATTGCTCAGTTATCGATCTCAGTTCGAATTGGGAGAAGGCGCAGTTGCCACTCCATTGACTCAAGGATATATTGAACGTGTGAAAGCTCGGGATTCTTTGCTCGGACAGCGGAGCCTTATTCCATTTGCAGAAGGATTCGCTAGCATTACACCTTATGTAGTTCATCAATTTGGCCAAGCAGCCAAGTCATAAAACGATCGAACTTGCTCGTATAAATCATTTATCAATTGCATTTCCGTTGCATTACATCAACCTGCACACGCGGGAGATTAAAGGAGCGTCCACCGGATGGATCAAAAGCTAAAAATTGGTATTACCTGTTATCCGTCCCTCGGAGGGTCTGGCGTTGTCGCAACGGAGCTGGGCAAATTGCTTGCCGAACAGGGTCACCAGGTTCACTTTATTGCTAATAGTATCCCGTTTAGACTGGGTAAATTCCAGAAAAATATTTTTTATCATGAAGTTGAGGTCAACGATTACTACGTCTTCCGTTATCCACCGTATGACCTGTCATTGGCCACGAAAATGGCGCAAGTAGCCAAAGCACAGCAACTGGATCTGCTACATGTACATTATGCAGTTCCACATGCGGTGTGTGCCTTTTTGGCAAAACAAATGGTTGGTGAGGACTTAAAGGTGGTTACAACGTTACACGGAACAGATATTACTGTGCTGGCGCAGGATGAGTCGTTGAAGGATTTGATTCGACTTGCCATCAACGAGAGTGATGCGGTTACGGCCGTATCCCAGGATTTGATTCGTGAAACGGTTGAGTTGCTGGATATAAGACGACCAATCGATCTGACCTATAACTTTATTGATAAAAGAATTTATTATCCACGTGATGCAGCAAGTCTGCGTAGAGACTTCGCAGCACCTCACGAAAAAATACTGATGCATATCTCCAACTTCCGTCCTGTGAAGAGAACACAGGATGTGGTAGAAGTGTTCCGTCAAGTACAGGAGCAAGTACCCACCAAGCTGTTATTTGTTGGAGAAGGACCGGACTTGCCGAAGATTCAATGGAAGATTAATGAGCTTGGACTGAATGACAAGGTTCATTTCCTAGGTAAGCAGGATGATATTGCTCAAGTCATTTCGATGGCTGATGTGCTTATGCTGCCGTCTGAGAAGGAAAGCTTTGGACTGGTAGCACTCGAAGCCATGGCTTGTGGTGTACCTACTATTGGATCACAGGCAGGGGGTATTCCTGAACTGGTATTGCACGGCAAGACCGGATTTTTGTCTCCAATTGGCGACACGCAATCGATGGCGGAGAACACGATTCGTTTGTTGACTGACGACCGTTTGACAGCAGACTTCAGAGAGGCATGTTTGAGACGGGCCCATCATGATTTCTGTAATGATGCCATTCGGCATGAATATGAACAAATATACTACCGGGTGCTGGGACGTGAAGTTCCGAATCTGAAGCCGGTTTGTGGCTGATTGTCAGATAGGATTGTTCCATCTTGGAAATATATCTGTGTAAGCCACACCAAGCAACACGTAGTTATGGGGTGAGAGTAAGTGGTTCAATGGACACAGGTAGATCATGAAATGGCAAGACAAAGTGAACAGGTACTGCGAACATTAAATAAAACAGGGTACGAAGCCTATTGGGTCGGTGGTTGTGTGCGTGATGAACTGCTGGAACGTAGCGTGGATGATATGGATATCACCACGTCCGCTTCTCCTGAGCAAGTCATGGAACTGTTCGCGGATTGTATTCCTACGGGCCTCCAGCATGGAACGGTTACTGTACGTTCAGGAGGTTTTTACTTTGAAGTTACAACTTTTCGCACTGAATCTGAATATAAGGATAATCGAAGACCCACTGCCGTTCAATTTGTGCAGGATGTCAAAGAAGATTTGCAGCGGCGTGACTTCACAATGAATGCTCTCGCTATGGATCGTGACGGTAATATCGTTGATCCTTTTGGTGGACAATCGGATATTCAGGATGGACGGGTCAGGTGTGTGGGATCGGCGGCAGAACGGTTTGGAGAAGATGCGCTGCGGATGCTTCGCTGTGTTCGTTTTGCTTCAGTATTTGATTTCAAAATTGCCTACAACACCTGGAAGGGGTTAGTTCGACAAAAGGATCTGCTACAACATATCGCCATGGAAAGAGTACGTACCGAAATGGTGAAAATGATGGCAGGCCCCCATCCACTGCGCGGTCTGGAATTGCTGTTTCGTAGCCAGGCACTGGAGCATGTGAAGGCACCAATCTCCATGGAGCGATTCAATAAAGCCCTCATGTCCAATATGGAACAATTGAACCAAGAAAACGTTCTATTGCGCTGGTCCATTGTGCTGATTGCAGGCCATTATACCAGGGATGAAGCAGATGCTTTACTTCGAAAATGGACGTTTTCTAATGACGATCGTTCCCGCATTAATGGAGTTCTCCAGGTCGAACAGTTGATCCGGACTGTCGTACAAGAGCAGAAGGATGAAGAGACACTTCGATCAGAATGGATCGTAACTGTGCTGTCTGGAGGACGTCAGGCAACAGAGGACTGGCTCATCATCCAACAACTGCTACCAACTGGTTGGAGGGATCAAGAGGTTCTGCACGAAGAACAGATCGTATTAATACAATCACGAGGTGCAGCATGGAGTCAATCCATGAAGGTGAATGAACTGAAAGATCTGCATATTACGGGTGAGAACGTTTTGCAGTTACTTGGACGCAAGGGCGGACCATGGCTGGGACAACTAATGAAGCATCTCTTAAGAGAGACTGCGATTGGAAATATAGCGAATCAGCATGACATGCTGACCAACGAAGTAAAGCGGGTGGCTGCAGATGACAAAGCATGAGGAACTGTTACATATGTTACTGAATGCCGAAGGAGAGTTTGTGTCTGGTGAAGAGATTAGTCGCAACCTTTCCATTAGCCGAACGGCCGTGTGGAAGCACGTAAACAAACTGCGTGACATGGGTTATGAGTTTGAGGCCGTATCTCGCAAAGGGTATCGCTTGATCACGAAACCGGACAGTATCGATGCCACAGCGCTTCAGCTGGCATTGGAAACGACGGTGTTTGGTCGGAAGGCAATCATTCTGAATTCCACGTTGTCCACCCAAGGTGATGTTCAGCACATGGCTGAACAGGGGCAGGGCGAAGGGGCAGTGGTGCTGGCAGAAGAACAAACGGGTGGACGAGGCCGCTTTGGACGTAAATGGTTCTCACCACCTGGACGAGGCATCTGGATGAGTGTTCTAATGCGTCCGGAGCTTGCCCTGCAAAATACACCACAGCTTACGTTATTGACGGGTGTGGCGGTGTGTCGTGCCATTCGATCATATACAGGTGCTGATGCTGGGATCAAATGGCCTAACGATCTTTTGATTGATGGTCGTAAAGTATGCGGAATTCTACTTGAATCAACCGTCGAAGACCACGAATTACGCTACTGTATCGCAGGCATAGGCGTGGATGTGAACTTCGATCCTAAGGATTATCCCGAGGATCTGATAACAATCGCAACTTCGCTTAAGATGGAGACCGGACAAACTATAGACCGAACCAAACTTGCAGCGGCCATTCTCTCGGAATTGGAGCGTTTGTATTTTTTGTATCAAAAGGAAGGGTTCGGCGTGATCTCTTCGCTCTGGGAAGCTTTGTCCGTATCCATGAATCGTGAAATTAAGGTGGCTAATCCGCAGGGTATCATCGAAGGTACTGCCATTGGCCTTGATCCTTCTGGTGCATTGATTTTGGAGAAGAAAACCGGTGAGCGAGTATCGGTTTACTCCGGTGAAGTTTCATTGGTGAATTAAACAATTTGTCGAATTTACACCGTAAAAATGAACATAAGACGTGAACTTTGGGCAGAACTTTGGTATACTGTGTTCGTGAGGCGATATCGGCTAATGCAGACCGAATTGCACTCCGGCAATAGCATGCTTTGTTCTGCTTCAAAATGTTGCAGTGACAAGGCAGGAATGGTAGTAAAGTGAGTTGTTGGATTCTGCTCTGAGCCGAAGAGGACCGAGACAGAAGGGACGATCGCAAGTGACTCTTTTTTGACTTTTCGGGACTTTTTAGTGGAAACTAAAAGGTTTTTTTGTTGCGTTTAAATTGAAAAGATGAGAGGAGCCATAACGAAAATGGCAAACAAACAAGCATTGAATATTGTGAAAATGAAAAAATATAAGCAGGACGGCGTGCCGCTTAGCATGATTACAGCTTACGATTATCCGACAGCCCAATTGGCCGAGGAAGCGGGTATCGATCTAATTCTGGTTGGTGATTCACTGGGAAACGTGGTATTGGGTTATAACTCCACCTTGCCTGTTACGATCGAAGATATGGTGTACCATACACGCTCTGTAGTACGTGGTGCGGGAAATACGTTTATCGTGGCTGATATGCCCTTCATGACGTATCATGGTAGCTTGGATGAGACGCTTAAAGGTGTCCGTCGCCTGATGCAGGAAGGTCATGCACAAGCGGTCAAGATGGAGGGCGGTCTTGAAATCGCGGATACGGTAAAAGCGGTTGTGCAAGCCGGTGTACCTGTACTTGGACATATCGGACTTACACCGCAATCCGTGAATCAAATTGGCGGTTATCGTATTCAGGGCAAGGATGCTGCTGATGCCAAACGGCTGATGGACGAAGCCAAGGCGCTTGAAGCAGCTGGCGCTTTCGGCATTGTACTCGAACTGGTCACGGAAGAAGTGGCAAGAGCGATCTCGGAGGAATTGTCTATTCCTACGATTGGCATTGGCGCAGGTAGAGGGTGTGATGGTCAGGTACTGGTATTCCATGATGTGGTTCAGTATGCTTCCCCATACACGCCAAAACGCTTTGTCAAATCGTATGGAGACGTAGGTACATTGATTCGCAACAGCATCGAGTCCTATGTGAAAGAAGTCAAGGATCGCTCGTTCCCGGCACAGGAGCATGTATTTACCGCTGCTGACGGCGTTCTGGATCAATTGTACGGACATCGCAAAGAAAAGGTGGAGACCAACGTATGAAAGTGATACGGACAATCGCAGAATTAAGACAAGAGCTTAGCTTGAAACGTCAGTCGATTCAGTCCAGACAGTCCGTTGTAGGACTCGTGCCTACGATGGGATTTCTTCATGAAGGCCATGCAAGTTTGATGCAAGCGGCCAAACAACAGAGTGATATCGTGGTTTTGAGCATATTTGTAAACCCAATTCAATTCGGTCCGAACGAAGACTTTGACAGTTACCCTAGGGATGAAGCTAGAGATGTGGAAACTGCACGAGCAAAAGGGGTGGATATCGTATTTATTCCCTCTGTTGAAGAGATGTATCCACAGCCTACACAAACGACCGTATCGGTTTCCCGCTTAACGGATCGCTTGTGCGGTGCTTCTCGTCCAGGGCATTTTGACGGAGTGACTACGGTCGTGTCAAAGCTCTTTAACATTGTACAACCGCAGCGTTCATTTTTTGGCATGAAGGACGCACAGCAGGTAGCTGTGATCCAGCAGATGGTTAACGATTTAAACATGGCGGTTGAGATTGTGCCTTGTCCTATCGTTCGTGAAAGTGATGGCTTGGCGCTTAGTTCGCGCAACGTGTACCTCAGCACAGAACAGCGTCAGGAAGCTCTTGTTCTGTCCAAGGCTCTGCGTGAGGCACAGGAAGCTGTAGATGCAGGGACGGCAATGACAGCAGCGGATATCCGCGTTATATTGCGTGAGAACATTGAACGTTCACCAATGGCCGTGATTGATTATGCTGAAATTCAGGCTTTTCCAAGTCTTGAGCCACTTTTGGATCAGGAAAAAGTTCATGGTCGTGACGATCTGTTGATCGCACTTGCAGTAAAATTCGGCAAAACAAGATTGATTGACAATATAAGGCTGCAAAAATCGGAGGTACTGTCCCATGTTTAGAACACTAATGAAATCCAAAATTCACCGGGCAACCGTTACGGAAGCAAACCTGAACTATGTGGGTAGCATTACCATAGATGAAGATCTAATGGAAACTTCCGATCTAATGGAAAATGAGAAAGTGCAAATTGTTAATAACAACAATGGTGCACGTCTGGAAACCTATGTCATTCCAGGCCCACGTGGAAGTGGAGTTATCTGTTTGAATGGAGCAGCAGCTCGCCTGGTACAGCCTGGAGATACCGTCATTATCATTTCATATGCAATGATGTCTCAAGAAGAGGCAAATAATCACAAGCCTACCGTTGTATTTGTAGATGGACAGAATAAACCTGTGCAAACGATGAAACACGAAGTTCATGCGACGATTATGTAATCGACTGGTAAGGGGAATGAAATCGACCCATTCTACAAAAAATGAGTACAGGTCACTGCACTAATCCATTTTTTCAAGGGTGGGGATGCATCGATGTTCCAGCATGTTTTCGCAGAAATGAACGACATGTTAGATGAAATTATCAAGCGCTACCCTTCTGCTGAAGGCCTAAGCAAACAGGAATTGCTGCAAAAGTGGAATTTGCTGAAGCGGATGAGTGACGGGATGATTGATGAGTGGCTGATGTTTGAAGAAAAAATGAGCCAGGTGAGGGAAAGGGAACTGGATAAGCCTGCTTCCCTCGAACCTGAACAGGAAGCTGTTACCGCACTGCCAGAACTGCATTTGGAGTGTTTCAGTCGCGGTCAGGGATATTTCAAACTGCAAATGTACCCGCAGGCGATTATGCAATTTTCTAGGGTTGTGACCGACTATCCGGAAAGTGCATTGACTCGTTTTTACCTGGCTCTTGCTCATCTCAACCTGGAACAAACCGAGGAAGCAGGAATACACTTGCAGCGGATCATGCATCTGAACGGTTCGCCGAGATTGAAAGGGTTGGTATGTAACGTCCTGGGCTGTATCGAGGCCAAGCTCGCGAATCCTGAAGGTGCATGTTCATTATTTGCGCAGGCGCTTCAGTATGACCCATCGTTGACCGAACCGCTGTATAACATGGAAGCTTGTCGTTTAAACAGCGGAAAATTGCAATATGCAAATCAGCTGACTGCCTTAAATTAGGACTATTCGGCGGCATTAAGACGGTGTTCCCTCCTCTGGCATAGCGGCGGGGACACCGCCTTTTTTGTCAGTTAATTTTCAAACGCCCTTTTTTTTGCTATGCTGTAACATAGACTGGAATGGAAGGGACCGTACATTGCAATGAAATTTGCCGTATTGGATTTCGAAACAACCGGCACGCAGTCCGACGGTGAGATTATACAGGCCGGACTTGCCATCATAGATCATGACTACAGCATAACTCAAATATATAGTTCTTATGTGAACCCAGGTGTACCGATTCCTCCGTTTATTACGGGGTTAACCGGTATTACCGATGAAGATGTGGCGGATGCTCCCTCATTGGAAGAGATGATGATGGAGATGGTTCCGCTGCTTGATGATGTGGTTCTTGTTGGACACAATGTTGCTTTTGATTTTCATTTTCTTCAAAATGCACTCGATCGATGCGGTTATCTGCCATTTACCGGACGGATCCTGGATACGATTGATTTCCTGAAGATCTCGTTCCCGTCACTGGGCTCTTATCAACTCGGTTATGTGTCTTCGGAATTCGGATTTCAGCATGACCGTCCTCATCAGGCAGACAGTGATGCTCTTGCAACAGCTTTTGTATTACTGAAGTGTCTCGATGAGCTGCGTGCATTGCCTCTGATCACGATTCAGCGCCTCAGTGACCTGTTTGCACCGGAAGACAGCGACTTGGGTTGGTTCTTCGATGGAATGCGTTCTGAGAAGGAAGCAGAGCCTATTCAGGATCTGGATGGTCATACGTATTACCGCCAGCTTGCCCTGAACGTGAGTGACTGGACCGATATAGGCTCACCACGTGATGAGCGAGAGGGTAATCCGCTGGAAGGCGTGAGTTTTGAGCAGTTTATGGATCAGGTTAGAGATAACCTGAAGGAGACGCTGGACCATTATGAGGAGCGTGAGGCGCAAACTCAAATGTTCAGCAGTGTACGACAAGCTTTGGATGAGGAGAAACATCTCTTAATCGAAGCTGGGACAGGTACGGGCAAATCACTTGGTTATTTGCTGCCTGCCATCTATGAAAGTGTAAAACAGGAACAGAAAGTGATGGTCAGCACACATACCATCAACCTGCAGGAGCAATTGAGAGAGCGGGATATTCCTATGCTGACCCAAGTGGTTCCGTTCCCGTTCAAGGCAGCGGTGTTCAAAGGACGTGGGCACTATCTGTGTCTGCGTAAGTTTGAGCATAAAATCAATAAACGTGAATTTGCTACACCGAAAGAGGATTATTTTACAGCGGCTCAGATGATTGTCTGGCTTACTCAGACGGAGACTGGAGACGACGAGGAGCTTAATCTAAGCGGGCGCGGAGGAGACTTCTGGGAGACGGTACAAAGTGAGTCTGAGTCCTGTCTTGGACGTTCCTGTCCTTGGTTCCGCAAATGTTTCTATCACCGGGCCAAACATGAAGCCGGGCTTTCCGATATCGTCATTACGAATCATTCGAAATTGTTTACGGATGTCAAAGCAGCACATCAGCTGCTGCCAGCCTACGAAAGTCTCGTCATTGATGAAGCACATCATCTGGAGGACGTAGCAGGTAAGCACCTTGGTCTTCATATGAAATATTTCACGTTGGTTCATACACTGACCCGACTATTTAAAGATAGCCGAAATGGCCAACTGCCTATGCTGCGTTCTCAATTGTCGGGTCATGAAAATTCGGTACAGTGGGGCTCCATGATTGATCAGATGTTCCCGCTTGCTGTCGAAGTTAAAGAGATGTGGGATCGACTAAGCGATGCATTGTTCGGACTGCTGCCTGAACGCAGCGATGCTTCTCCAGGCGAGACAGGACAATTCTCACTTAGACTGAAGTCTTCACAAAAACCAGCCAAATGGCAGGAATTGCAGGACGCTGAAAACCAAATTTATGTCACCCTAGGCGATTTGATTCGTAAAGGCGACAAGCTGCTGCTTGAAGTGAAAGAAGATCAGGACGATTATCAGTCCGATAGTCTGATTACGGATATCTCAGGTCTGCTCAAGGATTTGGCAACGATTAAGGATAATCTGCGTTTCTTCATGCGGATGGATGATGCCAATACCGTGTACTGGATGGAGGCCAGCGGCCAGTTCCGCAGTAAATCACTGCAACTCTATGCTGTTCCTGTCGATGTCAGTGCACAATTGAAGGATATGTTCTTTGATAAAAAGAAAAGCGTTGTGCTTACATCGGCTACGCTCTCCGTTGACAAGTCATTTCAATTCATGATCGAACAGCTGGGATTGCAGGAAGCTGCCGACAATAACCGTCTGTTAACGTCGATGCTACCTTCACCGTTCAATTATCGAGAACAAGCGCTGCTTGTCATTCCGCGTGATTTCCCAAGCGTGAAGGGCAGTGTAGGCGATGCACACTTTGTGGATATGCTCGTGCACTCGCTCGCGGAAACGGCTATTGCGACTCGTGGACGCATGATGGTGTTGTTTACCTCCTACCGCATGCTGCGACAGGTCTATGACCCGCTTAAGGAGGCCTTGTCAGGCAACGATATCTCTTTGCTTGGGCAAGGGGTGGACAGCGGCAGCCGTTCCAAGCTTACACGTCGGTTCCAAGATGCTAAAGCAACGGTGCTACTTGGCACAAGCAGCTTTTGGGAAGGCGTGGACATTCCGGGAGAGGCTCTGACCTGCCTTGCAATTGTCAGACTGCCGTTCCAGCCACCGAATCATCCATTAGTGGAAGCGAAGAGCGAGCTTTTGCAGCAGCAGAAGAAAAACCCGTTTATGAAGCTATCCGTGCCACAAGCCGTCATCCGTTTCAAACAGGGATTTGGCAGACTGGTTCGTACAGGCAAAGACAGAGGCATTGTGATTGTATACGATACACGCGTTATTGAAGCGTATTATGGCAAGTACTTTTTATATTCATTACCTGGTCCCAAAATGGAGCACATGCTTACAGAGCAGATGGTTCCACGCATTTCGGAATGGCTCGAGAGACCAACCGAAGAGCAACAATAACAGATACGCTCTGTAGCTTCCATTATTGCAAGACGCCAGTGATTGGCGGTAAAATTGAGTAATATCATGTATTCGTTTCATGGATATGCGAGTAAAGCGATTAAATTATATAACAAGGAGCATCCTGTTTAATTCAGTAATCATTTTGCATCGTTTTAGACAGGGTGCTCATCTTTTCATCTATCTATCGTGGCCTTGGTAAGGGGGAGCAATGAATGAAATCAGATAAAATTTCGGAAGCCGTGGTGCGTAGATTACCTGTTTACTTGCGTTATTTGAATGAACTGCATCAGCGCGAAGTCAATACGGTTTCTTCACAAGAACTTGGACTGAGGCTGGATTTGAATCCTGCCCAGATTCGTAAAGACTTGGCTTACTTTGGTGACTTTGGTCGTAAAGGGATTGGATATGACGTTTCATATCTCATTGAGAAAATCCGCCATATTTTAAAAATAGACCAGCAGATCAATGTAGCTCTTGTCGGAGCAGGTAATTTGGGACATGCCTTGTCCAATTACAATGCCTATCTCAAAGACAACATGAAGATCGTCGCTGTATTTGATGCCTACGGTCCGAAAATTGGGAGTCAAATCAACAGTTTGACGGTACAACCGATGAATGAATTAACGGATTCGGTGAAAAAAGATAACATTCGTATAGGTATTATCACGGTTCCGGATACGGAAGCTCAAAATGTTGCAGATCAGCTGATTGAGTCAGGAATTGAAGCGATTCTGAACTTTGCGCCAACGATCCTGAAGACCCCGCCGCATATTCGCATTCATCATGCTGATTTTACGACGGATCTACTTAGCCTGGCTTATTACTTGGAGAATGGAAAGGACGACGAGGAAGATGACGACAAATAGATGGGTAATTCACAACGGCAAATTTGCCGTGAGTGAAGGTACGAATTGGAACGTGGTTCAAGGTTTTATGGTTGTTGAGAATGACAAGATTGTGCATATTGGTGAGACATTGCCGGAAGGAGACGAAAGCCTGACAAAGGTGGACGGAAAAGGACTGTTCTTCTTGCCGGGTCTGATCAATACGCATGGTCACGCGGCCATGTCGCTTCTAAGAGGCCACGGAGACGATCTGGCGTTACAAGTATGGTTACAGGAGAAAATGTGGCCAATGGAAGCTAAAATGACGTCTGAAGACGTGTATTGGGGCACATCGCTATCCGTGCTTGAAATGTTAAAAGGCGGAACAACAGCGTTCCTAGATATGTATGATCATATGGATCAGGTTGCGAAAGTGGTGGAACAATCCGGCGTTCGGGCTGCTCTGGCACGTGGGGTAATCGGACTTTGCTCAGAAGAAGAACAACTGCGCAAGCTCGAAGAGTCCGCAGCATTTGCCCGTCAATGGAATGGACAAGCAGACGGAAGAATTACAACCGTAATCTCTCCACACTCCCCTTACACTTGCCCTCCGAATTACATAGAGAAGCTGGTACAGGTTGCTCATGATCTGAATCTGCCTTTGCATACGCATATGTCTGAAACGCTTCGCGAAGTGGAACAGAACGTGGCTGATTACGGACTGCGTCCAGTCGCACATCTGGAGAAGCTAGGATTTTTCTCCCGTCCATCTCTGGTTGCACATGCGGTACATCTGAATGATGAAGAGATCGAGATTCTCGCAAAGCATGATGTAGCAGTTTCCCACAATCCAGGCAGTAACCTGAAATTGGCTTCGGGTGTTGCGCGTGTGCCTGATCTGTTGAAAGCAGGCGTGACTGTGTCCCTGGGAACAGACGGACCAGCAAGTAACAATAACCTGGATATGTTTGAAGAGATGAGATTGGCTGCGTTGATTCACAAAGGTGTGTCCGGTGACCCTACTGCAGTGCCGGCAGGGGAAGCGCTTCTGCTTGGAACTTCGTATGGTGCTAAATCCATATTCCTGAACAATACAGGCGCTCTGCAAGTTGGCATGAAGGCTGACTTCATCGCGTTGAACATCGAACAGGCCCATTTCTATCCGCATACGGATCTGATTTCCCATACGGTCTACTCGGCATCGGCCAAAGATGTGGAGCATGTGTGGGTGGATGGTAAACAAGTGGTTAAACATGGCGAATGTCTTACGATGGATGAAGAGCGCATTCTGCGTGAGTCTCAGCTGGCATTTGACAGTTTGCTTGCCCGTTAATTACAAGGACAGCATCGTCATAGGGAAAGGAAGTTCGGCTTTTGAAGAAAAAAAAGAAGTGGATATGGATTTCGCTGCTGCTCCTGGTTCTGATTCTGTTTGGACTTCAGCGTTATTATGTCTATGTTACCCAGGATCAGCGCAAGGAAGAGGCGTTGGCCATACAGGCGGCCCAGGAACAGCTGGGGATTACGTCCCACGAAGAGCTGCGTAAGTATGTCTGGGGGCAGAAAGACGGCGGAGACAACATATACTGGACCCTGATCGGCAAAAGTAAGGATAACCAGGATGTCATGGTGTGGATCAAGTTTGATGAGAATAACAAACCCGTGACGGGAACCAATGCAGTACACGGTGAACTGTTAAAGAACGGCATGAATGAAGCTCAGATTCGAAATCGGTTCAGCTCTGAAGTTCCCGGTGGGGAGATCAAACGAATCATGCCAGGCGTTGTGAATGGAATCTATGTATGGCAAGTGTATTACAACGATGATACTCACAACTATTATCGGTTTTACCGCTTCAGCAACGGGGAACAAGTGGACCTGGTCTATACGATTCCGAACAGCTAGAATTAGCAGACGTACTATCGTCTGAAGAGAATACATTTAAGAACCGGCAGACGGAAACCCGACTGGTCCGGTTCTTTGGCGTACTTTGTTGATCATTTTGGATTTGAATAGTTAAAATTAATAATTTATTCATATTTTCGCCTTAGATATTGTATATACGATGTGATATACTCAAATATGTATTCAAGGATACATCATACACAAATAAATCCTGTTAGGCACATCACAGGACATTACGTACACATATTCATATTCTTGCCTACAAGTTATAGGATGGGCCAAAATTTAGGAGGGGTAACTCACTTGAAGATAAAAGTATTGCCTATTGCTCTGACTGCCGTCATTTCAGCCGTTGTGTTGTTTGGAGGTTGGTTTGTGTATCGTCATGTGGCTGTGCAAAGCCCAATTGAAAAGATGGTTACCCAGTACGATGGAGTCAATGATGTTCAATTAACTATTAACCGCAATGATGTACAGTTGAAACTCGATCTGCAGCCGGATGTTGATCTGGGCAGGTTGGTACAATATATTCACAAAGAAGGACAAACCTTGATTGGCACTCGTTCGTTGAAGCTGGATGTCGTGGATCATTCCAACGAAGCATTAGAGAGCTGGTGGGGAAGCGCGATGTTTACCGTAGCACAAGCGATGGAGAACAAGCAATACACCGAAATTACACCGACCTTGTCTAAAATGGCTACAAATGGGATCAAGGTAAATACAGCCATGGATGACAATAATGTATATGTCAGTCTCAGAGATGGAGATGCCAGTAAGTTTATTATTCTGCCGCGTGTGCCCGGTCAGATAGGAGTGTGGCCTAATGCCTAAATGGACGAAAGAAATTGCCATTGGATTTGTACCCGTATTAATTATCTTTCTCGCTTTTATCGGTGTAAACATGATTCCCATTCTGATCGCTGTAATGCTTGTGGGAGCTCTGCTGCTCATGATGCAAATGCGGGGTGGGATTACGGTGGGGGCAGGTCAGGAACGTAAACGCAAGAAAAAAGGCCCTTCCAAGCTGACTTTTGAAGAAATCGGTGGTCAGGAGAGTGCCAAGCAGGAACTGCGGGAAGCGCTTGATTTTCTCATTCGACATGAAGAAATTCAGAAGTTTGGTATTCGTCCTTTGAAAGGTATACTGCTTACTGGCCCTCCAGGAACAGGTAAAACCTTGATGGCCAAAGCTGCTGCTCATTATACCGACTCTGTTTTTGTAGCTGCTTCAGGCAGTGAGTTTGTTGAGATGTATGTTGGTGTAGGTGCAGGCAGAATACGTGATTTGTTCCGTGATGCAAGAACTCGCGCCGCTAAAGAAAATAAGGAAAATGCCATTATATTTATTGATGAAATTGATGTGATCGGTGGAAAACGCGAAGGTGGACAACAGCGTGAATATGATCAGACGCTGAATCAGCTGTTGACGGAAATGGATGGCATATACTCTTCCGAAACACCACGTATACTCGTGATCGCCGCTACGAACCGAAAAGAAATGCTGGATAGCGCACTGACGCGTCCAGGTCGTTTTGACCGTCATATTCAGGTAGACTTGCCGGATAAGAAAGGCAGAAAACACATACTGGAGCTGCATGCAGTTAATAAACCTCTTTTGGAAGGGGTCAGCCTTGATAAGACAGCAGAAGAATCCTATGGTTTCTCTGGAGCGCAGCTGGAAAGCGTGATGAACGAAGCAGCAATTTATGCGATGAGAGACGGGCTGCTCAACATTGAACAGCGTCATCTGTCCCTTGCGATTGATAAAGTAATGATGGGTGAGAAGACAGACCGCGAATCCAGCGTGGAAGAGAAGAAAAGAGTGGCTATTCATGAGTTGGGACATGCCATCATGGCTGAACTGGTTCGTCCTGGCAGTGTGAGTCAGGTTGCACTTAGCCCTCGTGGACAGGCCTTGGGTTATGTACGTCATAACCCGCAACAAGAGCAATTTCTGTACACGAAGCGCTTTCTTGAAGAGCAAATCATGATTGCCCTCGGAGGTGCAGCAGCGGAGGAAATGTATTACGGTGGACGTAGTACAGGATCGCGTAATGACTTTGAACAAGCAACGAATGTAGTACAGACGATGATGGCTTCCGGGCTCACGACGTTGGGTATTGTTAACATGGATATGGTAACTACAGAAGAATTGATGCGGGAGAATAAATTAATCCTGCAAGACCTGATGGAACAGACCAAACGATTGCTTGAAGAACAGCGGACAATTTTCGACAATTCCCTCGACACGTTGCTCAGGGAAGAAGTATTGTCTGGCGATCAATTTCGTTGTCAATTTCGTGACAGCGCCCTTCTACCGGCATAATTTATTTATGTCGGTTATTTTTTTTTACATTTCAGTCGTGCTAAGATATTATTATATGTTGGGTCGAAATTTGTAATTTTCGGCGAACAGGGTACAATAGAGAAATAGAGAACCGAAAGGATGGAGCAGAACCATGTTTTTCAAAAAGATAGGAGTTGTCGGCGGCGGCACGATGGGGCAAGGTATTTCCCAGATGCTTGCAGCCAAAGGACTTGATGTGCTTCTGGTGGAACACACAACGGAGAAGCTGAATCATGCGTATAACATGATTGAGACGAACCTTGATAAACAACTGGAGAAATGGGCCATTACGAAGGCTGAGAAGAAATTGATTCTCTCCCGTATTACCAAAGTTGCTCATCTGGCTGAACTCGGAACTTGCGATATGGTCATTGAGACTATTTCTGAAGATCTGGAAGCGAAAAAAGCGGTATTCAGTCAACTTGACCAAGTTTGCCCAAGCAACGTAATTCTTGCAAGTAATACATCCACGCTGAGTTTGACTGAGCTTGCAAGCTCAACCAAATACCCAGAGCGTGTTATTGGTATGCACTTTATTCACCCGGTTTCCCGGGTTGATCTTGTAGAGATTATTCGTGGTCTGAAAACATCCGATAGCACTTTTGCAGAAACTAGACGTTTTGTGGAAGAAGTAGCGGACAAAAAAGGCGTTATGATCTATGAATCACCTGGATTTGTTACGTCCAGACTGATCTGTCTTCTGATCAACGAAGCGCTGCATGTACTGCAGGAAGGTGTCGCTTCCGCTGAAGATATTGATGACGCTATGCGTATCGGATACAATTTCCAGCACGGACCGCTTGAGATGGCAGACCGTTTCGGATTGGATTCGGTAGAAGCTGCACTCGAAAGAATGTTCCGTGAATTCGGTGAATTGAAATATCGTCCTTCCACAGTTCTGAAGAAAATGGTGCGTGCAGGACACCTGGGTGTTAAAACAGGCGAAGGATTCTTCAAGTACGACAAGGATGGTGACCGGCTGTGAAAGTACTCGTAATTAATGCGGGGAGTTCCTCGCTCAAATATCAATTGTATAACATGACGGATGAATCCGTATTGGCAAAAGGTCTGGTAGAGCGGATCGGTATGGACTCTTCCATTCTGACTCATAAACCAACGGGCCGCGAGGATGTTACGGAAGTTAGCGAAATTCTCGAACATACTACAGCGATTCGTAAAGTTATTGACATCCTGACAGATAAAGAAAACGGTGTGCTTGGTTCCGTTGATGAAATTCAGGCAGTTGGACATCGTGTGGTTCATGGTGGTGAAGCATTTAAGGAATCGACATTGGTTGATGATGCTGCCAAAGCAGAAATCCGCCGTCTGTTCGATCTGGCTCCACTTCATAACCCTGCAGCAATGATGGGTATTCGTGCGGCTGAATCCAATATGCCAGGAGTACCACAGGTAATGGTCTTTGATACGGCTTTCCATCAAACGATGCCGGAAAAAGCATATCTGTATGCTATTCCACGTGTGCTTTATAAAAAGTATAAAGTGCGTCGTTATGGAGCACATGGTACTTCCCATGATTACGTAAGCAAGGCAGCAGCTGAATATCTGGATCGTCCATTGGAAGATCTGAAGATCATCACATGCCATGTTGGTAATGGTGGTAGTGTAACGGCTGTACAGGGCGGCGTATCCGTGGACACGTCCATGGGCATGACTCCACTCGAAGGATTGATGATGGGAACACGTAGTGGTGACCTGGATCCGGCAATTGTACCTTATGTTATGAACAAGGAAGAACTGAGCGTGAGCGAAGTAAACTCCATGTTGAATAAACATAGTGGACTTCTTGCAATCTCCGGCATCAGCAGCGACATGCGTGAAATCACGGAAGGTATGGAAGCTGGCGATGCTAATTCCACGCTTGCATTCGAGATGTACGAATACCGTTTGCGTAAATACATCGGTTCTTATGCAGCAGCAATGAACGGTGTAGACGTGATCGTATTTACGGCTGGTGTAGGTGAAAACTCCGTTGTTCTTCGCCAAAAAGTATGTGAGCAACTCACGTACCTGGGTGTTGAACTGGATGAAGCGCTGAATGCAATTCGCTCTGGAGAGCCACGCCGCATCACAACAGCGAATTCCAAAGTGGACGTTCTCGTAGTTCCTACGAACGAAGAATTGGTGATTGCAAGAGATACACACCGAATCGTATTGAATTCTCTGTAATCTAAATGTAAAGTGAATATAGCATGACAAGGAAGTGCAGGGGACAGGCATATGCCTGCCCGCTGCATTTTCAAATTTAGGATTCCAAGGAGAGATATGGGCATGAGTACGGATTGTGTAATTCGTAATGTGAGTGAGCATGTGGGCGAGACTGTTAAAATCGGCGCCTGGATTAACAACAAACGTTCCAGCGGCAAAATTCAATTTTTGCAACTGCGTGATGGAACCGGATATATTCAAGGGGTAGTGGTTAAGAGTGAAGTTAGCGAAGATATCTGGAATGCTGCGAAGAGCTTGACTCAAGAAAGTTCATTGTATGTAACAGGTATTATCCGTGAAGAACCGCGTAGTGCATCCGGTTATGAGATGACAGTTACTGGCGTGGAAATTATCCATCTGACTGAAAACTATCCAATTACTCCGAAAGAGCATGGGGTAGACTTCCTGATGGATCATCGCCATCTGTGGCTGCGTTCGACAAAACAACGTGCGATTATGGTGATTCGTGCGGAGATCATCCGCGCTGTTCAGCAGTTCTTTGATGGTAACGGATTCACTCAGGTTGATCCTCCGATTCTTACACCTTCATCTGCTGAAGGAACGACGAACTTGTTCCACATCAAATACTTTGATGAAGATGCCTATCTGACACAAAGTGGACAGTTGTATATGGAAGCTGCAGCAATGGCGCTGGGCAAAGTGTACTCCTTCGGTCCTACGTTCCGTGCCGAAAAATCCAAAACACGTCGTCACCTGATTGAGTTCTGGATGATTGAGCCGGAAATGGCGTTTGTGGATCACGAGGAAAGCCTGCGAGTGCAAGAGAAGTTTATTGCTCACGTGGTTCAAACGGTTCTGAAAAACTGCCGTGCTGAACTGGAGTCCATCGGACGTGATGTATCCAAGCTTGAAAAAATTGTAGCTCCATTCCCGCGCATTACGTATGATGAAGCGATTGAATTTCTGAATGGACAAGGCTTCGATATTCCTTGGGGAGAAGACTTTGGTGCTCCACACGAAACGGCGATTGCCGAGAAATACGAAACACCGGTCTTTATTACCCATTATCCGGCTGGAATCAAGGCATTCTACATGAAACCTGATCCAAATCGTCCTGAAGTGGTCCTCTGTGCAGATATGATCGCACCCGAAGGATACGGAGAGATCATTGGTGGTTCCCAGCGTATTGATGATCCGGAACTGATGCAGCAGCGCTTTGATGAGCATCAATTGTCGGAAGAGGCATATCAGTGGTATCTGGACTTACGTAAATACGGATCGGTTCCTCACTCCGGCTTCGGTCTGGGATTGGAGCGGACGGTAGCATGGATCTGTGGATTGGATCACGTACGTGAAACAATTGCATTCCCACGTATGCTCTATCGTCTGTACCCTTAATGCTTAACCGCGAGTCCATGGAAGAAACCGGCTCCAAAGCCTGGTTGAATGGAGCAGCTTACGGTATGGCATCAGGGACAGCGCAGCTCCCATATGCTTTATTGCGCTATTATCATCAGCTGGGGTTAAGTGACGCAGAGGTACTTCTGCTGATTCAATTGTTTGGATTCCGGCAAGTTGAATTCAATGAGTTCCCAACGCTTGAAGAGCTTGCTACCCGTATGGGTCTTGCTCCTGAAGGCATCGCCAGAATGCTGCAACGTCTTATGAGAGACGGGTACATTCACATTGACGAGCATCGGGATGAAGAGCGTGATATTCAGTATGAACGTTATGATCTGCATGGATTATATGCGAAGCTTGCAGGATGTACAGCAGAGGAGTTGGCCGTTGCTCGTAAGCAGCAGCAGGACAGTAATGCATTACGCCCGGATTCGAACAGTGTTCAAAAAGAAGAGGAAGAGCGAAATATGTTCTCTATTTTTGAAAAAGAATTTGGCCGCCCGCTTTCCCCGATGGAATGCGAGACTATATCCAGTTGGCTGGATCAGGATCGCTATCAGGAGGAACTGATTCTCATGGCATTGAAGGAAGCGGTGTTTGCTGGTAAAGTGCATTTCCGCTATATCGACCGAATTCTGCTGGAATGGAGCCGTAACCGCGTGAAGAATGTGCAGGATGCCAAGGCATATACGCAGCGGTTTCGTAACGGTGGACGTTAACACCAATGTTAGATTAGGCAACAATTTCATTCAGATAAACCAGAAACAGGCCAGAAGATATTCTGTGCCTGTTTTTTTAGATTATAGAGATGTTAAGTAAGATATGTTAAGTTCCCGGTGGAACTGACTTTTCAGGCAATGTGTAACCTTTTTATAAAAAAAATGAATGAATACGCAGGGGTCAACAAACAAGTTGTCGTCTATTGTAGTGGAGAGGAGGGGAGAGTCATTGATGAAGCGCGCTTAATCGAACAAATCCGTCAAGGCGATACATCCCAGATGCGTTTGTTGATCGAAAAGTACAGCCAGCATGTATACCATGTGGCCTACTCCGTATTACGGAACGATCAGGATGCACAGGATGCAGCGCAGGAGGCGTTCATTCAAATGGTCAAATCTCTCCCCGATTACCGATCCGAAGGTTTCAAAACGTGGTTAACCCGAATTGCCTTTCACAAAGCAATTGATGCCAAACGCAAGCTGGGCAGACGAAGCGCTGAGGATCTGGGCGGAGAAGAAAAAATAATGAACATGCCCGGTAGTGAAGAAGATGTTCTTGCCCGCCTCGTGCGTGAAGAGCGTCAGGAGAAGTTGCGCGAGCGAATCAATCAGCTGCCTGCCCAGCATAGGGACATTATTACTGCGTATTACTTAAGCGAAAAAAATTATGAGCAGATTGCCCGTGATGCACAGGTGGCAGTGAAAACCGTGGAGTCCCGTCTGTATCGTGCCCGGCAGTGGATTCGAAATCATTGGAAGGAGGATGAGTGGCGTGAGGAATAAAAGGATGTATACCGTCCAGGAATGGACTGATTATATTGAAGGCCGAATGACTGCAAACCAGGCAAGTTTGATGGAACAGGTGCTTATGGACGTTCCGGAAGCAATGGACAACTATCTCGAAGCACTCGGCATTCATCGGGAGCTGCCACAACTGAAGGACCCGGTAGGCTTCGCCGATTCGGTCATGAATCAAATTACGGAAATGCAATCCTCCAAGCCAAAGCGCAAATCGCGTTCTGGACGAAGACGTCTCTGGCTGGATCACAAAGTGTTTCATTATGCTGTAGCGGCTTGTCTGACGTTAATCTTCCTCTCCTCGGGACTGTTTGACAAGGTAGCCCCTTATCATAAGTTCCAGGAAGGTGAGAACAGGGGGTCATTTACGGAAAAATGGACGGAGGCAGCCACATCATGGCTGGATCACTTCAAGCCTGGACCATAAATTGTTTCGTATTGCCTGAAAAGAAAGGATGAAGACTGTGCAATCAGATCGTAACAAATTACTTGCATTCTTATTAAACCTGATTCCGGGTCTGGGTTTTCTCTATTGGGGTCGGCCTGCCAGAGCTGTAATCTATCCATTACTCTTTTTTGGGACAGCTGTTGGTTCGTTTATGCTAGCAATTCTGGTGAGTGAGAGAGAGTTAATGATTCTTGGGGCTTTGGGGACCATATTCTTCTGGTGTGTCAGCATGCTGGATATGATTATCGTTCTGCTACGTGCCCCATCGCCTAATGATGCCCGATACCATGGATATGGCGCACATTACAGTGGTCCGCACCAGGGGGCGGCATATCAGGGAGCATACACTGGTCAGGAAGGTCATCTGGGACAGATGGAGATGGACATGGACATGGAGGGAATACATCAGCATCAGAACGGTGAGTATGGCGTGCCTGCGGCTCCTTATGGTCAACCCATGTATCAAAAAGGCAGTGAAAGCGAACGATTCTTCACGATTCTGCTTTCCTTTGTTCCAGGTCTGGGACATCTTCATCTCGGACTGTTACATCGCGGTTTATCATTCCTTATCGCGTTCTTCGGTTCATTTGCCATGATGGTTTTTGTAGCTTCTATTACGAATGAATCCGTATTTCTGATGTTCTTGCTCATTCTGCCTGTCATCTGGGTTTACTGCATGTTTGATGCGGTCCAGCATGTGCATCGCAAGCAGGCCGGTGAGGTATTGCAGGATCGTACGTTGTTCGAGGAGCTGGAGATGGGCAGGGCTTCTGGACGGCGAAGCAAAGTGCTGGCAACCCTGTTATCAGCCTTTCCGGGTGCGGGTCATCTGTATCTGGGACTGCAAAAAAGAGGCATGCAACTCATGTTCCTGTTTCTCGGCAGTATCTACGTTCTGGACCTGCTTCATTTATCGGTGTTCCTGTTCATGATTCCGTTGATCTGGTTCTACAGCTTCTTTGACGGACTTCAGTGTTCAAGCAGGTATGGCCGCGAACCGTTGACAGATCAACCTATTTTCAAGGATTGGGCTCGTCACCAGCGCCTGATTGGATTCGGAATTGCTGCATTGGGATTGTACTATCTGTTTATCCGCTTGGTCATTCCACAGCTGAATGAGATGTTCCCGGATGCATTTATGACGTACGAGATTCGTTCGTATGTGAACACCGTCATTGTGTCCTTGCTGCTCATTTTTGGCGGTCTGAAGCTGTTGTTTGGCAAGCAGAGGGGGACGGGTATCCATAGTGCGGCTCATCGAAATGATGAGGGAGCGGACAGTCTCTTTTTATTCAAGGATCGGGACGATCGTCTGTAGAGCTTTACTTAGTTGAACTAAAGAATAGTTACACTGACACTACGATGATAGAGTAACCTTCCAATCGCTACAATTCCCCAAACATAAAAAAACACGCCGAGGACTATGTATATTAGCCTTGGCGTGTTTTTGGATTTGCAGCTTTTATTTCGAATAAATGATTGCTATTTCGTAGCACCCTTCAGCAGAAGTTGACGGTACATCACTTCGAACAGGAACTCGAACGCTTCCAGATGACGTTTCGCTTCAAAAGCATCTTTGCCCCAGGCATAAATACCGTGATTACGCAGTAAAATTCCTGGTACGTTGGCATCAAGTACACCTGGGACCAATTCAGCGATGGATGGAATATCAGCGAAGTTAGGCAGGACCGGTACACGAATCTCCGCATTTTCTTCCCAGATGTTGAAAGCCTTGATCAATTCGATGCCTTGAATCGGTACGTGTCCATCTGCTCCAAAGAATTCACTGATCAGGTTGTTAAATACGGTATGCACATGGAACACCGCGCCACAGCCGGTTAAACGATAGATTTCGCAGTGAATCAACGTTTCAGCGCTCGGTTTCAGGGTTGTGGTCTCAATGGCTTTACCATGCTTGTCCACAAACAGAAAGTCTTCCGGTGTACGGAGAGATTTGTCTTTGCCTGATGCAGTAACTGCAAAGTAGAATTGCTCCGGGTCAAAGTCGCCCACACGCATCGACAGGTTGCCACTTGTACCAGGGAACCAGTTACGGCTGGCAAACAGCGCTTTGATATCAGCCAGCTCTTCGAGGACATGGCGTTTATGTTCCAATGTAATCTTTTCAAAACCCATTTTTACAGCACTCCTTGTGTTTGCTTCTGTTTCATATCTTCCATAATATCGTAGAAGGTTGTGAATGGGACATGATCCACACCCAGCTCTATACACTTATCTGTCAGGATAGAACGGGAGTAGACAAGATCAGCGATTTTGGCACCTTCAAAATCCGTTAGACTGTCTCCAATGAGGATACGATTATATTGTTCTTCCGGGAATGTACGAATAACCGTCGTTTTACACATGCCGCATCCGTTCTCACAAGGAGGCTGACATGGATTAGGCCATTCAATACGTATAAATTCATCTGTGAAATCTGCCCCATTGCAATAAACGTGATCCTGTGGAATATCGAATGGAGCGAGCAAAGGCTCGATAAAAAAGTCCATTCCGCCGCTGGTGACATTGAATTCAATGCCCTCGTCCCGAACGTATGCAAGAAATTCGCTGAACCCTTCTCGGATGCCAGCCTGTCCAAGTACAAATTCCACAATCTCATCTTTCTGCGAAGAAGGCAACAGAGCGAACATCGCTCCCACACCTTCGCGGAGCGAAACTCGCTGTTCAATCGTGTCTTTCATAATTGCTTCAATACCTTCGGGTTTAAAATGTTTCATAATTGCTACAATATTGTCCGAAAGGGTGATCGTGCCATCGAAATCACAGAAAATGACCGTTTTTTTATCACTTCTCATCGTTCGCCACCCCACAGATCCAGTGCACTTTTCAGTTCGGGATGTTCGACTGCATACTCTGCCAGTGGAATGGAACGCTGGGCTGCCTCGATAGCCTGCAAGAATGCCCGTCCGCCTGCCTCAGTGCCCATGGGATGTCCATGAATACCTCCGCCGGCATTAACGATGACATCGGTGCCGAAGTCACGCAGAATAAGCGGTACAAGCCCTGGATGTATACCAGCCGAAGGCACAGGCATGCTGGTTCTGACCGGAAGCTCAGGTGACAGCAATTGTTCTGTAATGGCCATATTCTCTTCCTTCGGCATTGTCACCGATCCGTAAGGGGAAGGGAAGAGCACCAGATCCGCTCCGGCAAGTCGCATCAGCTGTCCCAGCAGGACGGAAGCTGAGATACCATAGTGTGGTGAAGGATACAGTGCACCTGCAAGCGCAGGATGAGCCATGATTGGCACGTTGATGTCTGGATCACTGCTTAGTTCGTGCAGCACGTCATATCCGTAAGACAAGACATTGAACAACAGCGCATTTGCTCCTGCACCTATCGCACGTTCAGCCTGTTGTTTCAGGCGTGATGTAGGTCCAGTCAAATTCGCGGCATAAAGAAGTTTCTTACCCGTCTCCTTGCGTGCCTGTTCCGCAGCTTTCATGCAGACCTCGACTCTTTTCTCAATCGGAGTCAGTTTGTTCTCAAACAGAATTTCATCGTCTTTAATCAAGTCTACTCCACCAAGAGCCTGGCGAATAAACTGTTCCTTCAATTCGTCTGCATCCAGTCCAATAACTGATTTAAAGATACTCATTAACAATGGACGATCATGTACACCTAGCAGATCACGAACACCGTTCAGTCCAAACTTGGGACCGGGGAATGCGCTGAGGAAGCCGTCTGAGAATCCAAGCCGTGTCAGTTTGATGCGTCCATCCATTGAGATTTTGCCAAAGACCGTCACGAGCAGGGCAGGAATATCACGGCTGAAATTTACATCCGGATAACCAATGGTAATATCGGCGTAACGCTCACCTGGGGCCATGCCCTCAGCTTCATGCACCTCAACGCTGATGACTTCGCCCAGATGTTTCTGCATCGCCTCACGCTTGGCCTGAGGCAATTCAGTCCAACTGCCAACAGTCATGCCGACAGCAATGGACTCAGCCTTCTTGCGGAAGTCTGCACGATCATCATGCAGACGATATGTGGCTGTGCACATAGTATTCATTTTAAATCTCCTTCCAAAGCAGCTCCCATCTCCCGTGAGCGCTCTGCACAGCGGTTGACGGCTGCGATTACATTTTCAAAGAAATCTCCCTCGTCCAGCGTTTTTAGTGCTGCCTGGGTTGCACCTCCCGGGGAGGTCACATCACTACGGAGTTTCATTGGCTCTAGGCCAGTCTGTTGTACCATGCGAGAAGCACCCAGCACGGTCTGAACAGTCAGATCGCGGGATTGTTGGCTGGATAAGCCGCCACGAATACCTGCGGCAATCATGGCCTCCATCAAATAGTATACATAAGCCGGACCACTTCCGGAAATACCTGTGAGCACTTCGAGTTTATCTTCAGGCACAATGGTCACGATTCCGACAGCTTCGAACATCGTCATGACTGTACTGCGCTGTTCATCCGTAATCTCTTCAGAGAAGGCAAGTCCGGTTGCTCCAAGCCCGATTGTACTGGACGTATTCGGCATGGTGCGGGCGATCGGTTGCTTGCGTCCAAGCAGGGATTGCATCGTACGGATCGATAATCCGGCAATAACGGAGACGATTAATTGATCCGGAGACAGGAGCGGCCCAAGTTGACGCAGCGCTGCGGCGGCATCCTTCGGTTTCATGCAGAGTACAATAACGGGAGAAGCGGCGAGATGATCCAGCGATTGTGCAGCAGTTCCGGTATGTACGGCATAACGGGTACTGAGCTCCTCCTGACGTTTCTGGTTGCTGCGGTTCAGCATCGTAATATCCTGAGGACGAACGACAAGGCGGGAAATTAATCCGCGCACGATGGCTTCAGCCATCGCACCTGCTCCGTGAAAAGTAATCTTTTGTTGTAATAACGTCTGTTGTTCTTGACTCATATTTATCGTTCCTCCTATATAACTGTAGCTGCGATATTATTGCCGGATTTGTCCATTGCCAGTGATACGGTATTTGGTTGACGTTAATGCAGGCAGACCCATCGGTCCACGAGCATGCAGCTTCTGGGTACTGATCCCAATTTCGGCTCCATAACCGAACTCAAATCCGTCTGTGAAACGTGTGGAAGCATTATGGTATACAGCAGCTGCATCTATATCATGTAAAAAACGTTCTGCATTACTCGTATCCTTGGTGACGATACACTCCGAATGCTTTGTGCCATAACGTGCAATATGCTCCATCGCTTCATCCAGGTTCTGAACTACACGAATATTTAAAATATAATCATTGTACTCTGTCGCATAATCTTCTTCCGTCACAGAAAGGGCAGAGGGAACGAGACGGCGGACCGTGTCACAACCCTTCAACAGGACATTCGCCTCACGGAGTTGTTCAGCCAGAGCCGGCAGATGCTGCTCCGCGAATACAGCGTGCAGCAACAAGGTTTCCATGGAGTTGCATACGGATGGACGCTGTGCCTTGGCATTAACGGCAATCTCCGCTGCCATGACTGGATCAGCAGATTCATCCACATAAGTATGACAGATACCTGCACCGGTTTCGATCACAGGCACTGTTGCATTGGCGACCACATTGCGGATCAGTGAAGCGCCGCCGCGTGGGATGATGACATCGAGCAGTCCATTTAACTTGAGCATTTCGTCCACGGAGGAACGGTCTGCATCCTCAACAAGCTGCAATGCATCAGCTGGCATATCTGTTGTTGCCAGTGCCTGATGGAGTACCTCCACAATTTTGCGATTGGAGGAGAGGGCCGAGGAGCCGCCTCGTAGCAGTACAGCGTTACCTGTTTTGAGGCAAAGTCCGGCAGCATCTACTGTAACATTTGGACGTGCCTCGTAAATGATGCCGATTAGACCGATGGGCACTCTCAATTTTTCAACATGCAATCCGTTCGGACGAGTGAAAGTCTCCAGCACTTCGCCCACAGGGTCCTGCAACTCCACGATCTGACGCAGTCCTTCAGCAATACCGGCGATACGCTCCTTATTCAAAGCGAGGCGATCCAGCATCGATTCTGGCGTACCTTGCTGTCTGCCACGTTCCAGATCGTCAGCGTTTGCTGTAATAATGGAATCCGCTTGGGCAATCAATACGTCCGCCATGACCAGCAGGGCGTTATTTTTTTGTTCTGTGCTCAGTCGATTCAGCTGCGGAACCACGGCTTGGGCCTTGCTCGCTTTTTCCCTGACTTCACTCATCATAAATTCCTCCCATATATAAAGTGGAAACAAAAGATTATTTAATGGCTATATCCTATGATCCTGAGCAGTACACTCGGTAGGATTATAGGTGTTCTATTTTAACGTAATCCACTCGTCTCGATGGATAACCTCAAGTCGATGGATGCTGTTCAACTGCTTCATCACTTCGCCACTTGGCAGTCCTGCGATGAGCCGTAGCTGGTCATCATCATAATTGACGATACCACGACCGAGCAAAGTGTCATCCATACCCAGCACCTCTACAACATCTCCGGCATGGAAGGTACCCAGCACACGTTTGACACCTACAGGCAGGAGACTATGACCACCATGAACCAATGCTTCTTCGGCACCATTATCCACAACGACGGTACCGAGCGGAGTAGACATGAAGCCAAGCCATTGTTTTTTGCGAGAGAGAGCGGCAAGGCGAGTCTCGAAATACGTTCCTTTTCCGGTGCCATCAACCGCTCTTTGCATATCTCCAGGTTCCTTCACACTTCCTACAAAGACAGGTACGCCTCCACGCGTTGCCACTTTGGCTGCATCTACCTTGGATCTCATGCCGCCGGTACCTACGGATGATCCAGAACCGCCAGCATAGGCGTAAATTTCTGCCGTAATTTCGGGGATGCGGTCATAACGAAACGCAGATGGATCCTTTCGCGGATCAGCCGTGTACAGACCGTTGGTATCTGTAAGAATGACCAAATGCTGTGCCTTGACCAGATTCGCTACCAGAGCAGACAGGAGATCGTTATCTCCGAACTTCAATTCATCGACAGATACGGTATCATTCTCATTAAAGATCGGAATGACGCGCTGTTTGAGCAGTTCTTCTACCGTCATGCCTGCATTGCCCATACGTTTCCGGCTGTGAAAGTCGGTACGGGTGAGTAGAATTTGTGCTGTAGTAACGCGGTGCGCTGCAAAAGCCTGTTGATATGCCTGCATCAGCAAAGCTTGCCCAACAGCCGCTGCAGCTTGTTTTTCATGCAATTGCTTGGGACGCTGGGGGTAACCAATCTCCCGGAATCCGGCAGCTACCGCTCCCGAAGTGACCAGAAGAACCTCGTGGCCCTGTTCGGCCAAGGCAGCAATTTCTCCAGCAAAAAAAGTAATGGCACTCCGATCTAGCCCGCCTTCTTCCGTAGTAAGCGAACTGCTTCCGATCTTAACTACAATACGTGAGGTCATAATTTCACTTCCTTAAACAATATTAATGATTGACCCTGGAGCAGACCGTTGGGTACAAAAAAAACTCCCGCCCTTTTAATTAAAAAGGACGAAAGTTCGTTACTTCCGCGGTACCACCTTTATTGATGATTGGATCATCCGGCTTCATGCCCTGTAACAGAAGGCACTGTCCTGTGCATCACAGGCCGCTCAGGGGTAGGTTTCGGAGAGAAGCCGCGGTAAATTCTTGCAGCCCGATGGAATTTACTCTCTGGGCGCGGCTGATCCTCTCGTACTGGTCCCGTCATCACGTTTCGTTCAATATTTCCTTATAACATACCATGGAAACTTGGCAGATGCAAAGGGGTTATGCACCTGTAAATTACTTGAATAAATTCAACTTGCCAATCCGCTCCGCTGCTTCCCTTAATCGATCTTCATCACTTAGCAGTCCTGCGCGCACATAGCCCTCACCATGTGAACCGAAACCAATACCCGGTGCTACGGCCACCTTAGCTTCACGCAGTAATACGTCAGCAAAGGAAGCAGAAGTAAAGCCTGCAGGTACAGGCAGCCAGCTAAAGAAGGAACCTCCCGGTTTAGGAGCCTGCCAGCCGATGGATGAGAGTGCATCATAGAAAGCGTCGCGACGTGATTCATAACGTGCAACCAGTGAAGTCACACATTCCTGGGAAGATGTCAGTGCTGCCGCAGCAGCGGCCTGGATGCCTCCGAAGAGGCTCACGTAGATATGATCCTGCAGCAGATTGATTTTGGAGATGATCTCCGCATTACCTAGAGCAAATCCGACGCGCCATCCCGCCATATTGTAGGTTTTGGATAATGTGTAGAACTCAATGCCCACCTCTTTGGCACCTGGTGCCTGCAAAAAGCTCACTGGACGATGTCCATCGAATCCAATTGCACCATAAGCGAAGTCACTGGCTACGACGATTTTATTTTGAATGGCAAACTCTACCGTATCTTCATAGAAGGAAAGCGGGGCGGTTGCCGATGTTGGGTTGTTGGGATAGTTCAGGAACATCAGCTTGGCCAGTTCCCGATCCTCGGTAGAGATTGCTTCATAATCAGGCAGGAATGCATTGGACTCTAGCAGTGGCATAAAAGACATGTGCGCTTTCGCCAGTGCCACACCGGACCAATAATCCGGATAACCTGGATCAGGTACGAGACATACGTCGCCAGGATTGAGCAATACTTGAGGCAACTGGACCAAGCCCGTTTTTCCACCAAATAAAATAGCAACTTCCGTTTCGGGATCCAGGACCACGTTATAATCTTCCTTGTAACGCTTCGCAACGGCTTCCTTCAGGAAAGCATGCCCGCTAAAAGGCGAATATTTGTGATAGAGCGGGTTCTCCGCCGACTCCTGCAATGTTTTAACAATGTGGGGTGGTGTAGGTGTATCCGGGTTACCCTGACCCAGGTTAATCACGTCGTGACCACTTGCGATTTCGCGGTTTACATTTTGAACAAGGGTAGCAAAAAATTGTGTAGGAAGCTGTGTCATTACATCGGATGTAGGTATGGTAAAGGCTGAACGACCCGATGCTTTAGGCTGATTAGTCATGCTATACATCACTCCGGTTATTAAAGATGGCAATATAGTACTCATTAATTTATCACGTCAATCCCGAGCTGTATAGGGGGAAAACACTTCATGAATACTTGAATGGAGCCAATATTTGAGTTTTTGTACAAAACTGAAATGAGAGATTTCGTTTTGTCCATTGAGATTAGGGGAAAGCCTGTTTTATGATAATACTCGATAATGATAATCAATATCATTGATAAATATGAACGAAGCACTTATTAGGGGGAGAAATAGAAATGAAAAAGGATATACGAAATACGGCAGTATTATTGACGGTTACATGGTTGTCCATTCTTCTGCTGGCTTGCGGAAATCAGGCTTCAACTCCATCTGCCGGAACGGATGATTCCAAAACGGCCAATGAAACACAGACAGATGGGGATCAGTCCAAGCAGGAACAGACGGCATCCACGGATAACAGTGAGGGTGAAACCCGGATGTTCAAGGACTGGACAGGCCATGAAGTTGAGGTTCCGGTTACGCCAAAACGTGTGATTTATCATGGTGAAGTTACAGGGGATTTGCTAGCGCTGGGCGTTGTACCTGTAGGTATTCTTCGTCAGGATGGAACGGTATATGATGATCAGGTAGCCCAAGCGGAAGATGTGGGTTTCCCGATGAGTGTTGAAAAGGCGCTTACCTTAAATCCTGATCTGATCATTTTCTCAAATAGTGATCAGGCACAATATGATCAAATCTCGAAGGTTGCGCCAACGGTTACCTTTGATTCATTTGCTTCACTGGACGACCGCATGCATACTCTTGGCGATCTGTTGAACAAAAAGCCGGAAGCGGAAGCTTGGATCACGGCCCATCAAAAAGCAACGGAAGAGATGTGGAAGCAGCTTCATGAGAATGGACTGAAAGAAGGGGAAACGGCTTCGGTATTCACCATGTATCCTGGTAATCGACTGTTTGTAATGGCCGGAGCAGGATTGCCACAGTTGTTATATGGAGCCGATGGCATGAAGCCAACCGCGGAAATTCAGAAAGTATTAGATGAAGGAATGGGCTTTGCAGAGATTTCTACTGAAAAGCTGCCCGAAATAGCGGGTGATCGCGTATTTATACTGAATCCAGTAACGGATGATGCGAAGCAGTCCACCAAAGAATTGCTGGATAGCCCAATCTGGAAGAACTTGCCCGCTGTAAAAGAAGGAAAAGTATATCGGTTTGATCTGGTTAAGGCTTCAAGTGATGCAACTTCAAGAGAATGGCTGTTGAAAGAATTACCGAAACAGATGATTAAATAGTCGTTTATGGATTGATAGATCATAATATTTTACTGGAACAAGAACGAAAATGCCGACTAAAAAAGAGCCTTCAACATTTCGTTGAAAGCTCTTTTTTTTGCTGATTACAGCCAGATCTGGATTAATGACAAAAGCTCGCTTATAATCAGTTCATACAGATTTAATGATAATCATTCTCATTTTAAAGAACGAGGTGAACCACCATGCAGGCTTTGAATGCCGATGCGAGAGGGTTGTATTTTTCAGCATTCATGTTTCGGCTGGATCATCTGGAACAACGAATTGAACAACCAGAACAGGTGATGCTGGAAGTGGCATGCGATAAACATACATTTTTGATCTGCGAAGAAGGGGAAGGTCGCTTATACATAGGATATGAACAGTTTCCTTTTACCACCGGATGTGTTTACCCGCTTTCTCCGGGCGAGGGGTACCAAATTGAACATGGAAACCGAATGGAATTAAAATATATGGTGATATCATTTGATGTTATTCATGTATTGACAGGAGATCCGGAACAGTATACGCGCCCTGTATTCGAACATAGAAATCAATTGAACGGCTATCCTTATGCCCCGTTAAGTGGACTGTTGGAGCAATTGTATGCCATTCGTGATTATCAAACAGATGCCGAATATATCCATTTGAATGCACAGTTTCAGAGATGGATGGAGATGATCATCACCCGGTACACTTCTCCAAAAACGGAGCAGAGCATGGAATCCAGACTACACAGCACGATTCAGTATGTAGAAGACCATTACGCTGAAGAAATCACAGTAACGAAACTGGCACGTCTTGCGGCTATCCGACCCGTGCAATATACAACCTTGTTCAGACAATTAACCGGCCACAAGCCGCTTGATTATGTGAACCATGTACGAATTAAACATGCTAAGGATTGGCTGCGCAAATCCGATGAACCGCTTCGGGATATAGCAACCCGGGTGGGCTTTAAGGACGAGTATTATTTTAGCAGGCGTTTTCGTCAAATGACCGGATTATCGCCTCGTCAATATGACCGATCTATTCAGCAACAAACACTGGTTCAGGATTGGTTGGGTCATGATGTGAATATTCCGGCACGACCGGAGCGAATTATGTTTTATGGTGATTCCGGTGGAGATCTGCGAGTGCTGGGTATTGGTCTGTTAGGAGATCAGGCATATGATGCGGTTGCCCCGGTTAATGTGGAAGAGGCAGTCCGGATGAGACCAGACCTGATCATTTTCGATAGCACTAACGAACAGCAATATGAGCAATTTTCCCGAATTGCACCCACACTGGCATACAACTCTCACGCAACGCTGGAAGATCGGATTTGCAGGGTGGGAAGCTGGTTTGGCAAGCAATCAGAGGCTGGACAATGGCTCTCCTCCTATCAGCAACGTATGGAAAAGATGTGGATGAAGATTCATGCTTCAATTGAACCGGGGGAAACGGCGTCCGTATTCACGTATCATCGGGGTGCACGATTGTTTGTCATGGGTAATATTGGTCTGGCCTCGCTCTTGTATCATCCGATGGGGTTCAGACCCGTTACGAAAGTGAAGGAGGCGCTTGCCGCGGGCAGAGCGTATAAGGAAATTTCGTCAGAAGCGATTCGTCAGTATGCCGGTGATCATATATTTGTCTTGCTTCCTGAAGAGGTTATTGCAAGGCAGGCCACAGAGAAGTTGATGCAGAGTCCAAGCTGGCTGGCACTTCCAGCCGTGCAGAAGGGGCAAGTGTACGGAGTAGAGGAGACAACATGGAATTTGGGCGATGCGCTGACGAGCAACCGTTTGTTAACATTGCTGCCCGAGTTATTATGTAGGAGTTCAGAACGAAAACAGGTTGCAGATGTTTGAATGATCAAGCTATGATTACAGGTATTACGGTTCAGAGGAGTGCTGGTTATGACAGAACAACAACAAGGGGAAATGCGTGTGGCCCTGATTCAGGGCGATATTCAGCTCGGAGACCCTGAGGCCAACCATAAACATATGCAGTCTTTGCTCGAACGAGCGCTAGAACAGGTTCCCGACCTGGGATTGGCTGTGCTGCCCGAGATGTGGAATACGGGCTATGCTTTGGAACAAATTCATGAGCTTGCTGACCCGGAGGGCCAGAAATCAAGAGAGTGGCTCGCGGCTTTTGCCCAAAAACATCGAATCTCCATCGTTGGCGGTTCCATTGCGGAGAAACGTAATGGCCAAATTTACAATACAATGTACGCCTATAACAGTGAAGGAAATCAGGTGACACGTTACGATAAATTGCATTTATTCCGTCTGATGGATGAAGAGAAGTATTTGCAGCCTGGTGCAGAACCGGAAATATTCGAATTGGAAAATGGCCTCACCGCTGGAGCTTCGATCTGCTACGATATCCGTTTCCCTGAGCTTGCTCGAACCCTTGCCTTGAACGGAGCCAAAGCATTAATTGTCCCCGCTGAATGGCCGAACCCGCGCTTGCATCATTGGCGCACACTGCTTACAGCAAGGGCCATCGAAAATCAGATGTACGTTATTGCCTGCAATCGTGTAGGGAAAAGCGGAGACACCGAATTTTTCGGGCATTCCCTCATTATTGATCCTTGGGGTGAAATTGTGGCTGAAGGTGGAGAAGGAGAAGAGATCGTGACCGGAGTTATCCGTCCTTCGCTTGTGGATGAGGTTCGTGGCCGTATCCCGGTATTCGAAGACCGTAGACCTAGCATTTATTTTGGCAGCAAATAAAAATCTGCAATTTTCCAATAAAGTGTTTATTCATCCGGGAGGCGGGTAATGATAACTATCCCGTCACCAAGGAGGATGATCAATCAATGGACAACCATGTGAAAGATACGCTCAGGAGACTGGAACAGGAAAACACTAGGGTAGATCACTTGAGGCCATTCTTAGAGAATGGGGCAGGAGGGCTATCACCACCTGAACAATCTGTTCAGGACGAAGGCCGCCTTGTGAATCAACAGAACAGGCTGACAAGTGAACGTAATTTGCGAAAATAAACCGCCAAACTTTAAATTCTCATATGTACGTTTTTACGTTAACAATTCAATGATGATATCAGCAACATTGTACTGTAACGATGATGTACTGCTAATACCATGTAAGAACTTTATCCTGCGGATGCGGGAGACGAGTATAGAACAAAGGCTTGGCCCTTATGGGTCAAGCCTTTGTTTATTTTATTGCCATGTATGGCGGGCTGTTTCGCTGACCGTCCAATTATTCTCCTTGAGAGAGCTCGGCTACGGTTTGTTGAAACGTATGAATGAATGCCTCCGCGGCTTTGGAGAGAACCCGTCCTTGGCGGTATGCAACGACAAGGGTACGACTGGGCGTTGGCTCAGCTAGCGGTACATAAATAGGAACAAATTCACTGCGGGGCGCACGGGCAATAAAGCGCGGAACCAGTGTAATCCCCATACCTGTAGCCACCAGTGACTGCACCGTCTCAATATTTGTACTCTCAAAAACCACATTGGGGTCAAACCCAGCTTCCTCACACAGATCAAATGTAAGTTTGCGGAAGCCTTGTCCTTTCTTCAGCACAACAAAGGGTTCATCTCGAAGCTCTTCCATCCGTACTGGAATCGGATGCTCTGGATCTCCTCTGCGTGCCAGAGGGTGATTTGGGGGAACAGCCAGATCAATTCGCTCTTCACCTATCGTTACATAAGATAGACTTGGCTCCTGCAATGGGAGGGAGAGCAGGCTTAAGTCAGCCTTGCCACTGGCCGTCAACTTTTCAAGCGTCAGCCCGGAGTCTTCCAGCAAGGTTACTTCAATCTCGGGATAGGCCTGTTGAAAAGCGGGAAGCACATGCGGAAGCAGGTGGGAGCCAGTGATCGGCATGCTGCCTACAACGACTTTACCTTTACGCAGCTGGGAAATGTCCGACATTTCCTGTCTGAGCAGCTCGACTGCATCAATAATTTTTTGAGCCTGCTCTACAAAAGTCACCCCTGCATGGGTCAACTCCACAGTGCTGGTATTACGCTGAAATAACAGTACACCCAGTTCCTTTTCAAGTTTGGATAGCTGCTGACTTAAAGAAGGCTGGGCAATGTGCAGCTTCTCGGCTGCCCGGGAGAAATTCCGTTCTGCCGCGATTTGCAGCGTATATTGAAGTTGTCTGAATTCCATATGCACACTTCATTCCTTTCGTTATGCCATCATTATATCACTACAAATAAGAAATGATTAGTTTAACTGAAACGCTTAAACTGCTTAAAAGAGTTAATACAACACAGGCAAAACTATAACAAAAAGAAACTCCCTCAAGGGGGTGAAAAGCGTGAAGTCCAATTCTGCAACGAGCATTAAAAAAAACCTATTGGGAGTCAATTGGACTCAAGATCATATTTATCTGAGTGATTTAAGTCAATTTGATAAGCAAATGGCTCCGAAATCCATTCATTAATTTTTTCTTAGCAGTAAATCTTAACTTATGAAGACGTTAACGGATGTAAATTCATCTGGCTAACGTCTTTTTCATTGAACAGTCAGGAATAAATACTTGCACTTACTTAAGTTTTACTTATAATAACTTGCGAAAATTAAAAATAAAACTTATACTTACTTAAAAGGAGGTGCATGTATTGTGTATCAAGAGGAAAGATTGTTAAAAATACTCGAATACTTGAAACATCACCAATCGATGAGTGTTACAGATATATGTACGCTGTTTGAAGTATCAAGGGATACTGCACGAAGGGATATTGTTAGATTAGTACAAGAAGGCGTTGTGATTCGAACTCATGGGGGGCTATCGTTACCTGAGTTACAGAAAGAAATGCTGTCTTATCAGGATCGTTTGATTGATGAATCCGAGAGTAAGAAAAAAATAGGGAAGTTTGGGGCAAAACTTATCCAAGACCATGAGACTGTGATTTTAGACGTATCAACCACGGTGCAATTTGTAGCGGAACAAATTAGCGCAAAAAATTGCACGGTGGTCACGCACTCGATTGATAACGTAGGGATCTTGTCCAATCGAGAGGATCTTCAAATCTATATTCTCGGTGGTTACTTGAATGTAAAGCACCGCTTTTTATATGGTTCTTCCATTATCGATAAACTAAGTGAAATTCGTGCTGATAAAGCCTTCATCGGAGCATCGGCGATCCGGTCTGATGGACTTTATTATCCATATGAAGAAGATGCCCGGGTAAAGAAAGAAATGGCCAGAAGATCTGATCAGGTTATCGTAGTAGCCGATCATACAAAATTTATTGGCAAATCTATTCATCGGCTGGACTTTGATTTCGTTGACATTTTAGTCACAAATCAGGAACTCCCGAGTGAGATCAGAGAAGTTCTGGATCAGAAGAACATCACTGTTATTGAGTGTCAGGAAGAAAATGAAGAGGTTCGAAAGCAAGACTGATAACCATCGGGAAGAGGAGGGTTTTTATGGATTATATTTTGCATAATGTACAAATGGCACTTCGCAACCGTATCGTTCCATCAGCCAATGTGTGGATTTCTGAAGGGAAAATCATGAGGGTAGACACAGGTGATCTTCCTACGCTAGAAGGGGAGTATGAACGGATTGATGGGAGAGGACATTTGCTAGTACCTGGGATGATAGATGTTCATATCCACGGTGCCAATGGCTTTGATATGATGGACGGTACTGAAGAGAGTATTCAAGAAGTTTCACGCCAATGTGCTTTAACGGGGTGTACCTCATTTCTGGCTACATCTGTTAGTTCTACGATGGAGGATCTTCTGGAAATGATTCGTAGTGTCAAGCGTGTAATAGGACAAGAAGTGGGAGCAAAGATCGCAGGGATTCACTTAGAGGGACCGTATCTGAACCCGAAGCGAAAAGGAATGCAGAATGAAAAGTATTTGCGGCATCCCAACATAGAAGAAATGAAGATCATTTTCCAGGAAGCAGGGTCACTCATTAAGATGGTTACTATTGCTCCCGAGCTGCCGGGAGGAATGGACTTGATTTCCTTTTTGAAAGAACAGGGAGTAGTTATAGCGATCGCTCATTCGGATGCCACATATGAGGAAGCCAAACAAGCCTTTGCATCAGGTGCGAGTCATGTGACGCATTGTTTTAATGGCATGCGGCCGATCCATCATCGAGATCCGGGTCTAATCGTGGCTGCTTTTGAAGAGAAACATGTAAGTCTTCAAGCTATTGTGGATAATGTCCATCTGCATCCTGCTATTATTCGACTGATTCATAACCTGAAAGGACCGGAAGGAATGGTCTTGATCACAGATGCTTTACAAGCAATGGGTATGGGCGATGGGAATTATCTATTTGGAGGCCATCATGTCACGGTTTCGGGTGGCATTGCAAGACTAGAGGATGGAACACTGGCCTCCAGTACAGTTACCATGAATGAAGCCTTACGTTATACTGTCGAAACCGGAATTCCCTTGATAGATGCCGTACAGATGGCTTCAAATACGCCGGCCAATATTCTTGGATTTCAACAAAAGGGGGAAATTTCCTCTGGTTTCGATGCCGACCTGGTCCTATTGGATGATGAATTTCAGGTTCTCTGGACGATGGTGGGCGGTCAAATTCTATAAATCACTATTATTTGCGATTCCACAGAGAAAGCCCATTAGATAAGTCTAGTGGGCTTTACATAAATAAACCCAAGAACCCCTTTTTTATAAGGGGTTCTTGGGTTGGGAAACGAAATTTCGACTTGAATTGGGATGAGGAAAGTGAGTGATTGTAATGGATGGATCCGCTAACGTATTGCCTTACAGAATCCATTGCCGATTTTGAAGAATTGGGCATTTTATTTTCTTTAATGATTGGTATTTCAGTGATTTTGCTATTAAGATTTAAATTGTTTGCGGAAGCAGAGTGGCGAGATGCCCATCACTAATTTGAAGGTTCTTCCAAAATGGGAAGTGTTATCAAACCCAACCATTCCCGCAATTTCAGTAACATTAAAAGAAGAGCCCACCAGCAAATCACGAGCTTCTTTAATACGGATGTTATTGATATATTCAATGAAGCTGAACCCGGTGGATTCTTTAAAAGTTCGGCAAAGGTAGGAAGAGCTTATGTCGAATTGCCGTGAAATCTCACAGAGCTTAAGCGGTTCCATATAATGTTGATTTACATAATTAACGATGTCTAGGACTTTCTTGTGTGTACGATTGGATTCCACCAATGGAGCGACAAGGCTGTCAAATAGTTTACGGTTAAGATAGAGGAGCAACTCTACCAATAATATTTGTTGATATTGTTCATACCCGCGGGCTTGCTTTTTCCCTTCCTGGATCATCTTCTGAAAAAGCTGTTCGATGAAATGCTGATCCTTTCCGGTCATCTTCAAAGCACGGTAATCACTTTTGAACAATTCGAGCAGATCCTCACATTGACCGCGGGTGCAGAATTGCTGCAGGAATTCTTTCTTAAAAAGCAGTGTAACTCGTTCATACATATTGCAGCCGGAATTAACCAGTTTGTGCCTTTCGTGAATATCCATAAATAGCAGTGTTCCGCCCGCAACCTGGTAGGTTCTATCGCCTATATAATAATAAAAATCCCCGGATATTAAATACAGAATCTCATAAGCATCATGATAGTGTCTTGAAGGCATGCTGGTGTATACCTGTTTCTTGCGGCTGACATCAAAAAGAGCAGACTCATAAAATACCGGCTTCATTCAGCACCTCCTAAGAGGATTGTAGACTTGATCTAAGGTTCATAGCAATATATGTATGAAAATTTAATAATTACAAGAAAATACGTGCTGTATAGTTAATTTTTCTGAGATAAGCTTGAGTGGAATTTATTAATCGTTAAAAAAGGAGGGGGGCGGATAGGTTTGGGGATAGGGTTCCTATTTCTAAAAGTTAAAGCGCTTATACTATTCAATTAAGGGAGAGATTGCGGTGCTTAATTCAACGAACAGTAAGGTTTTCAAGAAGATGAAATTTTCATTGATGCTCCTGCTCAGTTTTTCAATGATTTTTTCTTATGGCTCTCTGTCCAATACGTCTCAACAGAAAAGTTATGCGGCAGGGAACCCTAATTCTAATTTCTCCCCTGCAACACTTCAATTCTTACGTACCAACACAGGTCTGGATGGTGAGCAGTGGAACAATATTATGATGCTTGTCAACAAACCGGAGCAGGACGATCTGAACTGGAACAAGTTTTACGGATATTGTGAAGATATTGATGATAACCGCGGATATACGATTGGAATATTCGGTGCGACTACAGGCGGCTCAAATGATACCGGTCCCGACGGTCCGGATCTGTTCAAGGAATATGACGCTGCCAAAGGCGCGAGTAATCCTTCGGTTAAGGGAGCATTGGCCCGGATCGGTGTCAAGGGTTCGATGAAAGGGAAGATCCTCGAAATCAATGAAAGCGAAAAGAGTTTCTGCAAAAAAATCGGCAATTTGCAAAATGATCCCGAGTGGAGAGAGGCTATGTGGAAAACGTTCTACAATGTTTATATTAAGTACAGTGTGGATCAGGCCCGCAAACGCGGCTTTAACTCGGCATTAACGATTGGTTCCTTCGTGGACGCAGCGCTGAACCATGGAGCGACCGGCGGTTCTGAGACCCTTCAAGGGCTTTTGGGTAAATCAGGAAGCAGCACGGATGAGAAGACTTTCATGACCACATTCTATAAAGAACGGACCAAGATTGTGGATACGAATGACTACAACTCTCCGCCTAACGGAAAGAATCGTGTGAAGCAGTGGAGCAATTTGCTGAACATGGGAGAAACAGACCTGAAGGGCGCAGATTCGGCAGTACTTCAAGTTACCAACTGGAAACTCCAATAATAGGAGGGAGATGAGGCGAATGGACAACAACCAATCTTATCTCAAGAACAGATTCTCCAAGGTAATTAGTCTATTGGTTATAGGTTTGCTGCTTGTCATGGAACTGACCGGTTTTGTCTCAGCAGGAAGGGAAGGAAATGAGGAAGATCTTGCAAGTGAAGCAACTGCAGTTGAGGAAACGATTGCCCAGTGGATTTTTAAAGACAAAGGTGAGAACGGAGTATTTCCGGCTACCGGCGGGATATATCAAACAGCTTCATCCATTCGTGATGTAGGAACAAATACGGATGCATACACCTATGAGTCAGGTGAGAACAGCGTACGCAACCAGGGCTGGCATGAAGGAACGGGCATTAAGTACTGGCTTGCCACGGTTTCGACCAAAGATTTCGAAGGTATCGACCTCTCTTCACAGCAAACATCTTCAAGTACAGGACCTAGGGATTTTAAGGTGCAATACAGTACGAATCAGCAACAATGGACAGATGTTTCGGGCGGCAAAATGGTTCTTGCCCAGAACAATTTTAATTGTTCCAATAATTCCTGCAAATTAACGAACCTCGCATTGCCTGCGGAAACAAACAATCAAGATGTACTCTATATCCGCTGGGTGGTAAACTCTGCGAAAAGCGTAAGCGGGGGAACGGTGTCCAGCTCAGGTTCAAGCAGAATCAAAGATGTGGTAATTAAAGGAACACGCATCAGCGGCGAACCAGGGAACACTCCCACACTTGAGGTAAATAAAACTCCCGCTTCAGGGGCTTCAGATGTTTCCCTTAACGCAGAGATTACAGTGAAGTTTAATAAAGCCATTAGTCTCGTTAGTGGTCATCAAGTTGTAATCACAGAAAATAATGTCCCTCTTACCAACATCTCTGCCTCGCCCCTCGGTCAAGACACGGTTAAAGTCAGCCATCCTAATTTTACTGCCGGCAAAACTTACAAGGTGACCATCCCTAAAGAACTTGTTAAGGGGACTGGGGACGGCCGGACACCGGACAACGATATTACTTGGAGCTTTAAGACGAAGTCTCCGGATACCGGCAACAAAACACCAACGCTGCTGAATATGACTTTTAATGGGGACCCCAAGACAAGTATCGCTTTTGACTGGTATACGGCCGAAACCGTAAGAAGTACAGTAGTGCAAGTAGTGGAGGCCTCCAAAGCCGGAGGAAGCGAATTCCCAGAACAGCTGGCAACTTCTTATGAGGGTAGTTCAACAATTATTGAAACCTTAATGACGTTAGGAGACAGAAGTTCCAAGAAGTATAAGAAGTTCGCCAGCCACAAGGTTATTGCAACCGGTCTTAAGCCTGGAACCAAGTATATGTATCGCGCCGGTAACGGTGATGTGGACGGCTGGAGCGAGACGGGTTCTTTTACCACAGACAAGGCGGATAATCAGGATTTCCATTTCCTCTATGTAACCGACACCCAAGGCTCAAGTAAATCCAATTTCGATCTGTGGCAGGATACTTTTAAGAGAGCTATTGAGAAAACGGTAGATCCAAAGTTTGTTCTTCTTACAGGGGATCTAACGGATGACGGTGATCTGGAGCAGCTGTGGCAGTGGTTCTTGGGTGTGCCGAAAAAAGAATTTGCCAATGTACCATTTGCGCCGATAATCGGCAACCATGAGATCGAGGATTATCCGAATAATAATTTTTATAACCATTTTAATCTTCCAAAAGATGTGGGGACTGGTGCTCATGACGGGTCGGTATATGCTTTCGAATACGGCGATGCCCTGTTTATGCAAATCAATTCCCAGTACGAAGGGGAGGTCAAGCCGTACAAAGCGGATATTCAGTTCACGAAGCAATTGGAATGGATGCGGAATCAGGTGGCAAGGACCGACAAGAAGTGGAAATTCGTCTCTATGCATAAGGGAGCTTATTCTTCAGGAGATAATGCTTCGGCAGAAAGCGAACGTGTAGAATTTTACCGGAAATATCTGATTCCTGTATTTGATGAGCTGGGTGTGGATATGGTGTTTGAGGGACATGACCATATGTATATGAGATCTTTTCAAATGCTGAACAACGTTCCGATTAAGAATGTCATTACCGATGAGCATGGAAATGTGCTGAATCCCAAAGGGACCGTGTATCTAATGGGGAACTCGGCCGCTTCGAAATTCTATGCTCTTAATCCAGACGCAGACACGTTTTTTGCAGCAAAAAACGATCAGCCCAATAAGAAAATGTTCCTGGATGTTTCCATTACAAGCGACGTGCTGAAAGTTACATCCTACACAGCAGTTAAAGATAAACCTCTTGCCGTCTATGATGCTTACAGTATTAAACGGACGGACGGCAAACCAGGCATAGTCGAAAATCCAAGCGCAGTAAGACAGTCAGCGAACCGTGCAGTTCTTTCGTGGAAAGCGCCAGCAACTAGCTCTGAGCCGGTGCGAGGTTACCGGATTTACGAGAAGAATGATAAAGTCAGCACGAATTGGAGCTTGTATGTGCCGGCGGTCAGCGGTCAGACAAGTTACAGCTATACTTTAAACGGCATAGATTCTGCCAAAGCCTACAATTTCGTTATTAAAGCAGTGGGGACAAGAAGTAATTCACTTCCAGCAGAGGCAGGAATGCAATGAATGGATAGATGTGGGGAATACGGGAGGTAGCGATCGTACTTTTTTTCAAGACCTCAATCTGCTGATCCGTTGTCTCATTTATTTCATTCGGTTATTCATACGTCGTTTGTACTGTGTGTGGACGGGACCGTCTAGAGCTGGTGAGAATTAGTCATCGCAGCCCTGGCATCAGGGCTGCTTTTTTTCTATTTAATATAAAAAGCATTGACAGCGAAGAAGCTGGAACGTAGTATAAGACTTATATGATAATGATAATTGTTATCAATTGAAACCTCTGCATAGAGCAGTGGTTTATTTGCTTTTCCCTCATTATAGGTTAAACCTATTACATCTATAGATATTATATCTTGGAACAATGAAGGACAGGGTGATATATTTATGTCATTCAAGAGCTTCACTTTTAAAGAAACTACTGAGGCTCTTCCAAGGACCGAACTTATGATGAGGTGAAAATGATGAGTAAAAAAACGATGTTTGAGAAAATTTGGGAAAACCACGTGATTCACCAAGAAGAAGGCAAACCAAGCATTTTGTATATCGATCTGCATCTGGTGCATGAAGTGACATCCCCACAGGCGTTTGAAGGTCTGCGTCTGAGCGGCCGTAAAGTTCGTCGCCCTGAGTTGACGTTCGCAACAATGGATCACAACGTTCCAACGAAAGATCGTTTTAACATTACGGATCCAATCTCCAAACAACAAATCGACACACTTTCACAAAACTGCCGTGACTTCGGCGTAAAACTGTATGACCTGGATACCATCGATCAAGGTGTTGTACACGTTATGGGTCCTGAGCTCGGCCTGACTCATCCAGGTAAAACGATTGTATGTGGCGACAGCCACACGTCCACACACGGCGCATTTGGCGCACTCGCATTCGGGATCGGAACGAGTGAAGTAGAACATGTTATGGCAACCCAATGTTTGCAGCAAGCCAAAGCCAAAACGATGGAAGTTCGTTTTGTCGGCAAACGTAACGCGGGTGTAACGGCGAAGGATATGATTCTCGCAGTCATCGCCAAATACGGTACAGACTTTGCTACTGGATATGTTATTGAATATACAGGTGAATCGATCCGTGAACTGAGCATGGAAGAGCGTATGACCGTCTGCAACATGTCCATCGAAGGTGGAGCAAGAGCGGGCATGATTGCTCCGGATGAAACAACTTTTGAATATCTGCGTGGACGTGAATACGTACCTGCCGATGGCCAATTCGATGAAGCGGTTGCTGCCTGGAAAGAGCTTGTAACCGACGAAGGTGCTGAATTCGACCATGTGGTTGAAATCGATGTGGAATCATTGATTCCGCAAGTGACTTGGGGTACTAGCCCAGGTATGGGAACCGACATTTCTTCGAAAGTTCCTGTCCCGGCTGAACTGCCAACTGAAAACGAACGTAAAGCAGCTGAAAAAGCGCTTGAATATATGGGCTTGGAACCTGGAACACCAATCTCCGAAATTCCAATTGATTATGTATTTATCGGTTCATGCACGAATGGACGGATTGAAGATTTGCGTGCTGCTGCACAGGTAGCCAAAGGTCACACCGTATCCAGTAATGTTACAGCGATCGTTGTACCAGGCTCGGGACGTGTTAAAATTCAGGCGGAAAAAGAAGGTCTGGATAAAGTGTTCACTGAGGCTGGATTTGAATGGCGTGATGCAGGATGCAGTATGTGTCTGGCAATGAACCCGGACGTATTGAAACCCGGACAACGTTGTGCTTCGACATCCAACCGTAACTTTGAAGGGCGTCAGGGACGTGGAGGACGTACTCACCTCGTATCTCCTGCAATGGCGGCTGCAGCAGCGGTTAAGGGACACTTCGTTGACGTACGTGACTGGAATTTCAAAACGGAAGCAGCTATCTAACAACGAACGGATTGAAGGGAGAACGAATGATATGGAAGAATTCAAAACACTGCAAGGCATCGTTGCACCGGTAGACCGGGTCAATGTAGATACAGATGCAATCATTCCAAAACAATTTTTGAAACGGATCGAACGTACCGGATTTGGACAATTTTTGTTCTACGAATGGCGTTTTGACGAAGAGGGTAACAACAATCCTTCTTTTGAAATGAATAAACCTCGCTACGAAGGGGCATCCATTCTGATCTCACGCGCCAACTTTGGTTGTGGATCTTCTCGTGAGCACGCACCATGGGCCATTATGGACTACGGTTTCCGTTGTGTAATTGCACCATCGTATGCGGATATCTTCTATAATAACTGTTTCAAAAACGGGATCTTGCCGATCAAACTTTCCGAAGAGCAGGTTGAAGATCTGTTCCAGCGTACAGCTACACATGAAGGCTATGAGATGAATGTGAATCTGGAAAACAAAACGATTACAGATGCATACGGACTGCATATTGATTTTGATCTGGATGAGCATCGTCGCCAATTCCTGTTGCAAGGATTGGACGATATTGGTCTCACGCTTCAACATGATGACGAAATAGGGGCTTATGAACAACGCCACGCGGCAAAGCTGTTTGGACAAACGGCCTCAGTCTAATCTTTCATCTGTAATTTGTATTTCAAACCTCCAATCGTGCAGGGAACTTCACCGTTCCTTGGACCGAATTGGAGGTTTTTTTGCATTTGGCAATGATGCAATTATGTTTTCGAGTTATAGGATATTCCGACTAAATATGACAACGTTGTAACCGGATGAAGTGACAATATCTGATAAACTGATTAGTAGATTATGGAAGGGTAGATAGAGTCGAGTGTTGCATCACTGCGAATCAGGTCGAAGGTTCAAAAGACAAACAGAATGGTGGTTGATGTATGAAGAAATGGTCGGCAGCAGTCTTTGTTTTTCTGTTCCTCTGTTTATTTCCTGTCATGGCAAATGCCGATTCGTCTCCCTCGATTGTGCTGGACGGTGTGACCATTAACCAGCAGTCGGGAGCTCCAGCCGAGAATACTGGCAAAACCGTGATGGTGCCCATTCGGATCGTCTCTGAAAACCTCGGTTATCAGGTGAAATGGGAGAAAGCCACTCAGACTGTTCGTATTCTCAAAGGTAACAGCAGTATCCAGATGACGGCAGGCGAAGATGCGGCCACCGTGAATGGAAATCGGGTGAGTCTCGATTCTCCGCCTCTAATTAAACAGGGGACTACACTGGTTCCGCTACGTTTTGTCGGTGAAGGCATGGGTCTTCAGGTGGGATGGGACAATGGAACCAAGACAGTAAGCCTATCAAGTATTCCTCCTGTAGCAGGTACCGAAGGTGAAAATGACCCAGTGGAGGCTCCTGAACCAGAAGGTCTGTCTGAGCTTCAAAGTATCAGCTTCGGCGGGGATCGTTTAATCTTGGCGACGAACGGGAAAATCACACCGAAGGTTTCCAGTCTCAGCGGACCTGATCGTATCATCGTAGATCTGCCCGGCACCACATTTGCTAAGGAGTTCATCCAGGGACAGGCTTCCAATCCGGATGGCAGCGGAACTCTTCTGGTTACGGATTCATCGCTGGTTTCCAAGGTGCGATATGCAATGTTCAGCCAAACGCCTTCAACGGTGCGTGTGGTCCTTGATCTGAGTCAAGTGGCGACTGCCAAATGGTCACTGGGCGAGAAAAACGTGTTGCTTGTTGACCTTGCGGCGAGTAATGGAGAACCAACAAGTCAGCCTGCTGTGCCAACCAATGATGGCAAAAAGGTTGTCATTATTGATCCAGGACATGGTGGACGACAGTCAGGGGCCGTCAGTGTGACAGGTGCCTATGAGAAGGACTTTAATTTGGCTGTGGGACTCAAAGTTCAGGCACTTCTGCAACAACATACGGAGATTCAGACGGTGATTACAAGGCAGGATGATACAGAATTATCCCTGCAGCAGCGTGTAGATATTGCCCAGCTGAATCAGGCGGATATTTTTGTGTCAATCCATGGAAACAAGATTACAACTCCTGTTCCTAATGGAATTGAAACATTGTACAGTCGTAAAGATAGTAAGGATTTGGCCGATGTTTTGCATAAGCATGTGTTGCAGATTACAGGATTTAAGGATCGGGGAGTCAAAACGGCAAGTCTGCATGTAACCCGTGAAACGACGATGCCCGCAGTTCTGATTGAACTTGGATTTCTGAGTAATCCAGCTGATGAAGCAATGATGCTGACTGAAGATTATCAGAACAAATGTGCACAGGCCATCGTAGACGGAATTGTAGAATATTTGGGTCTTTAATGTGGGTTGTGCGCAAATATGAAGGTCAGGGTAGTCCGTTGTTTCGAGATGCATAATTGATAATTAAGGAAAAATTCAGACAATAAAATGTAGAAAAAGCTTGATTTGACAACGTTTTTTTTCTGTTATGTTGGAATATATTCGCAACTTTTGAGAGTACGAGGCGTCTAATAGGTGTCTGGTAATGCCTCAGTGGTCAGTCGGAGCTGAAGGTTCACAACATGCGGCAAAAAAATATGAGAATGGTAGGGGTGAAGGATGAAGAAGTTCGGTTTTTTGGTACTGTTATTTGTCTTTGGGCTCGTTTTCCCGGGCTATAGTCATGCAGCAGCAGATACGCACATTATCCTAGATGGGAAAGAAATTGTGCAGCCTACGGATGCCAAAGCGGAAATCATCAATAGCAGCGTGATGGTTCCGATTCGGGTTATTTCGGAGAGCCTGGGATATGGTGTGGACTGGAAACAGGCAACAAGCACCGTGACTATTAGCAAAGACAACACTGCCATGCAGATGATTGTTGGACAGAAGACGGCAACGGTGAACGGCAGTAACGTGAACCTGGATGCCCCGCCACTCGTGAAAAATGGAACCACACTTGTGCCTTTAAGGTTCATTGGTGAGCAAATGGGTCTTAAGGTGGGTTGGAACAATACAACGAAGACGGTAACATTAGTTACCCAGAATTCAGGTTCCGGAAACGGGACAACCACTCCTCCGAACTCTGGTAATGATGGTGGAGGATCGGATCAGGATGGTCTTGTACTGGTGAACGGCATCAGCTTCAGTGACAACCGCTTTTTGATTGCAACAAGCGGAAATACGAAGCCGAACGTCTTCACGATGACAGGACCGGATCGAATCGTTATAGACTTGCCAAATACCGCATTCGCTGACTCTTTTAGTGAAGGACAAGCTTTGGACAGCAACCAGAATGGACAGCTTGTGGTGAGTGGATATCCGGATGTGTCGAAGATTCGTTATTCCTTGTACAGCAATAGTCCTTCTACTCTTCGTTTTGTCATTGATCTGAGCAATGCCAAAGGTTATGACGTGCAAAGTGACTCCGGTCTGGTTATGATTGATCTGAACAAAGAAGGCACTTCAACACCGCAACCTCCTGTTGGAAACAACGGTAAAAAAGTTGTTGTTGTAGACGCTGGACATGGTAATCAGGACCCGGGAGCCATCGGTGTAACCGGCAAGAAGGAAAAAGACTTCAATCTGGCAATGGCTCTGAAAGTGGAAGCATTGCTGAAAAAAGAATCTAACATTGACGTTGTGCTGACGCGCAGCGATGATACATTTTTGGCTTTGAGTGAACGAGTAAAGATCGCAGAAAAATTGAAGGCGGATATCTTTATTTCCATTCATGCGAACAGCGGGTCTGCAGCGGCAAACGGTGTGGAGACGTATTACACCCGTTCGAATAGCAAGGCATTGGCTACGGTGATGCACAAGTATCTCTTGCAATCATCTGGCCTGAAGGACCGCGGAGTAAAAACGGCAAGTCTCCACGTAACCCGTGAAACAACGATGCCGGCTGTTTTGCTGGAAGCCGGTTTCCTGAGCAACAAGAGTGATGAAGCCGCATTGTTCACTGAAAGTTTCCAGAACAGTGTAGCCAAAGGGATTGTTGCAGGGATCAAGGAGTATCTGGGAATTAAATAAGGGTTCAACCCTTATGATCAGGAGGCGGAGTTAGAATGAACAAAAAATTATGGATTGCAGCGCTGCTGGTAACGGTTATGACAGTTGCTGCTGGATGTGGAAGCAAGCCAACAGCTGCTCCAGCTCCAAATCAGACTCAAGGTGCGGGAACAGAGAATAATGCGTCTGAGGATCAGAATGAGACGGATATTACTGAACCTGTAACTGTGGATCCGGAGGATACAACGACAACGACACCGGATACCACTGAAGGCACTACGGAGGGTACAACGACTCCATCGGGTGGAACTACTTCAGAGAAACCTGGAACTTCCGAAAGTAAAGAGAAGAAGACCATTGAAGTGTACTACACAGATCTGGAAGAGTTGGAATTGCACAAAGCATCGGCAGATATTTCTTACGCTTCGGATGAAGCCAAGTACAAGGCTGCATTTGCGGCGCTGCAACAAAGCAAGGACGACAAACTCGTTCCGCTTTGGGCGAAAGAAATTGAATTGAAATCTGTTCAGTTCAAAGACGGCGCGCTTACCCTGGATATTCACATGCCGGATACAGCACGTCTTGGTGCAGGTGGCGAAGTGTTTGCCATTGATGCTTTGAAGCAAACATTCTTCCAGTTTGATGAAGTCAAATCACTTGATTTGCTGGTAGATGGCCAGCAATCCGAGAGTTTGATGGGCCATGTGGATCTTGAGCATCCAATGACACGATCCGAATAGGTTGTACAGCATGTTGTTTTACCGTGAATCTGCGGAATATCGGCCGTTTTACATGAGAGAGGGGAATCACAGGTGACTTTTAAATATAACAATCCATCACACTCTAAAAAAGTAGTTTCAGCCGTGCTTGCAGGCATGATGGCCCTTAGCGCTGGCGGAGCTGCCATGGCAGCAGAATCAACAGATACGGGGCAAGGCCAGACTGCAACTGTAAGCAATACAGCTGCACCAACCGGTTTGTTCAGTGATATCAAGGTCGGATATTGGGCTGAGAAACATGTGTACAAGCTGGCCTATCAAGGCATTCTTCTCGGTAACAACGGCCTGTTCCGTCCAGGAGACGCGGTAACACAGCAGGAAGCTGTGACGATGGCGATCCGTTTTATGAACAAGGAGAACCAGTTGAACGACAGCACGGCTACGGCATTACCGACAAATATGGAAGTGGGAAACTATTTCAAGCCATATGTCGCTTTGGCGCTTCAACTGGGACTGATTGATAAAACCGAAGAATCTACTGTGGATGTATCCAAAACATCCTGGGGGCAGAAGCAGGCATCACGTGAATGGATTACAAAATTGCTGATCCGTTCGTTGAACAAAGATGCTGAAGCGAAGGCACAAAACAATCAATCTACCGGATTTGCAGATAATGATAGCATTACCGAAAGTGGCAAAGGGTACATCAATCTGGCTGTAAGTTTGGATCTGGCCAAAGGTGTAGAAGGCAACAAGTTTAACCCAACGGGCTCTGTAACTCGTGCCCAACTTGCTACATTCTTTAGCCGCGGCGAAACGTTAACGGATACGAAGTATGCGAACACATCCACAGGTTATGTAACAGGATTAAAAGATGGGCAGATTACGCTGGTTGTGGACGGAAAAGCTGTTAACTTCGCAGTGAACAGTAGTACGCCTTACTTTACAAAAGACAGTGAATCCCGTGCATCGTCTGCGGATGTGAAGCTGTATACCAAAGTTCAGATTGTAGGTACTACCACCGGTACGGCTTCCTATGTCGAAGTGGTCGATGCTACGCCGCAGGTAGAAAGCGTTGAAGGTACGTTTGCTCGTTCATTATCAGGTAATAAAATTGGCTTGTTTGTAGGCGAGAATTATGAAACATACGGCTATGATGAGTCAACAGCATTTATGGATCAAAATGGAAATGCAATCAAACTGTCTGATATTACAGCAGATAGCACCATTGAAGTACAACGTGAGACGTTCTCGGCTGACAAAAAGACAGTTGTTATTCGTGTGAAGTCCGGTATTGTCAATAAAAGTGATAGTGGTGTCGTTGCTGAAGTAACGACTTCTGCCAAAACGATTAAGCTTACCAATGCAGCCGGAACTACAGAGCAATACACGTATAACGATAATCTGATCATTCGATATCAGGACCGAATCCTTTCCTTGGCTGAGCTCAAAGCGGGAAGTGCAGTGAAGTATACGGTGAAAGACAGCATCTTGCAAACGATCGAATTGTCGCAAGGTGTAGAGCAGTCTTTACGCGGTACACTGGTGGAGATCGGTGGTAACCAGTCCACACTGACGTTTAAACGTGAAGGTGGATCGCTGGAAGCGAAGCTGCTGGTAGAAAAGCCTGAAGTAGTCATCAACGGAATCCAGGATGCAACGCTGAATGATCTGATTACGGACGCAACCAATGGAGATCAGGTTGAGCTTACGCTAAACTCTGAAGATCGTGTGACGCGCATTCAAGTAATCGGACGTCAGATGGAGCCAATGAACGGGGTTTCCGTTGTATCCTACAACAGTAAAACAAAAGTATTGACGGTTCTCGACAGCAATAAAAAACCGTTTGTATTCACGCTGGATGCCAAAACGAAGCTGGACTACAACACAACGAAGCCTACACTTGCTGGATTGGAGTCTTTGTTAAATGATGGTCGCAAATTGGATCTGACGTATGTGGGAACTCGTGCGCTATCCGTTAAAGTGATCTACAAATACGAAGGCACAATCAGCAGTATTGATACTTCGGGCAGAAAAATCAGTTTGTTGTCTGGAAACCAAACGATCACGGTGCCGTACTCTACGGTTCCAACAATTGAGATCTACAACAAATCTGGAGCAAGTCTGAGTGATCTGAAGATCGGTGATAGTGTCACAGTTACGCTTGGTTCGAATCAGGACTATGTGCAGAAAGTGGCTTTGAACACCGTGGCTCAATTTGAAGTAGTCTCTGTAGAAACCAATGGACGTGTTCGCGTGAAATCGGACTCGCTGACAAGTCAGTTCTATGTCGATCAAGCGGTTTTGACAGGAGAAAGTGGTCAGACCATTACGGCGTCACAATTGACAGCGGGCAACCTGATTAACGTTACATTTGAGGGAACTACGCCTAAAGCGGTTCAAGTCGTTAAACGTACGCTTGCGGAGGTTACATCTGTTGATGCTTCGTCAGTTACACTGAAACTATTCAATGGTCAAAGTGAGACGGTTCCTGTTAGTGGTTCTGTAAAAGTGGTCAAATCAGGATCTACGTTAACCACTCTTGGCAGTCTCACTGTAGGTGACCGTGTTGAGATGACAAAGGATACGGATAATTCCACCCGTTTCAGAGTGTTGACGGTCATGAGCAAACAGTTCTGGTCTTATGATGGAGTCGGTAACCAAATTTTGGTTAAACGTGAGTCCACATCTGACACGAATTATCGTTTTGCACTGGGTACAGGCGCATTTGTTCACCAGGGTGACAACACTTTAAGCGTGCAATCTCTCAAAGATAATGATAATATTGTATTGTATCTCCTGAACAACGTTGTACTGGAGATCCAAAAACAGTAATCGTTTCTTTTCGAGGATCAAAAGAATGACCGTCTTGATGCGGGATCTTTCCCGTATCAGGACGTTTTTTTTGCAAGATTTTTGGGGTCCCCGCAAAGTACTCGAAAGAAGCTTCGAAGTAAGGCTCCACCTCGTGGAGTCATTTTGTGGGAGGTAGCTCTTCATGAATGCAGCCACTGTTAGGCATATACTTGAAACAATGGAAGCGATGTTTCCTGATGCACATTGCGAATTAAATCACAGCAATGCGTTTGAATTGACTGTAGCCGTCCTATTGTCTGCCCAGTGCACCGACGAAACGGTAAACAAGGTAACCGCAGACTTGTTCAAAAAGTACACCAGTCCTGCCGATTATCTGTCTGTTCCTCTCGAAGAACTGGAACAGGATATCCGGCGTATCGGTTTGTACCGAAACAAGGCCAAGCATATTCAGAACATGTGCCGAATTTTAATAGAGCAGTATGGCGGTGATGTACCGCAGGAACATGATCAGCTTGTGACGCTCCCTGGTGTCGGGCGGAAAACTGCAAATGTCGTTGTATCCAATGCATTTGGAGTCCCGGCAATTGCGGTGGATACGCATGTTGAACGTGTATCCAAAAGGCTGGCACTAGCAGGTTGGGATGACTCCGTACTTGAAGTCGAGAAAAAACTGATGAAGCGCGTACCCCGGGATGAGTGGACTTTAACTCATCATCGGTTCATATTTTTTGGACGCTACCATTGCAAGGCACAAAACCCTCAATGTCATGTCTGTCCATTGCTGGACATATGCAGAGAAGGTAAAAAGCGTATGAAAACGTCCCAAATCAGGAAAGATAAGGAACGTGCCACAACCCCAAAACGAAAAATAAATTAATGAGTAGAAGAGGATGAGTAATCATGAAATGCATTTCCGTGTACACTGACAATTTTGAGGCCTTCTCCGATATTTTCGAACAAATCGTTGAACAGGAAATGGCTGAAAACGAAGAAAAAGAAGTAGAAGGCATCACTGTAAGCCATTCTGGCGATGTGCCTGAACATTATTTGGAGCGTATGTCCACGAAACCAGAAGTGGTTGTCATGAGAGACAAAGGTCGTGACATTACGATTCTGCAGCATGGACAAGTATTTGAAATTTTGCTGCCTTCGATGGAGAACGTTGTTTCTTAAGAGATTTGGAATAATAAGATATGCTGCTTCTATGTCACTGGGTTATCCTTTTGAAGGTGATCCCATTGGGCATGGACGCAGCATGCTTCTTATGGAATACAATCGTTTCACAGATAAAACCGACAGGATCGGTTTTATTTTTTTATGTGGAGAATTGCGATGTGAAAATTTCTTTGTCAGTCATCTTGCATTCAAACCGTTCAATTTCAAACTTGATAATGGTAAAATAAATGAATTATAAGATAAAGACATCGGACCAGATGTCAAATTAGAGGAGCCAGGGGGAAGGCCAGTCATGTCCAGAACAGATTACCCAGTAGAGATGGCCAAACCTCTGCTTCCACTGCGAGAAGCGATGGAGCAGACAGGGGACCATACAGCTGTACAGGCTTTAACGGATTTGATCAGTAAGGCGGAAATGAAACAGTTAACGATTGCGTTTTGTGGACACTTCTCGGCAGGTAAATCGAGTCTAATTAATAGTTTATGTGGCAAGCGGGTTTTGCCTTCGAGTCCTGTACCTACAAGTGCGAATGTTGTATCCATCCGTAACGGTGAGCCGAGAGCACTTATTTATACGTCATCGAACGTAAGCGCTGACAATTCAGCGGGAGTACTTGAGGTTTCGCCAGAACAATTGGAAGAGTATTGCAAGAATGGTGGGGCATACACCTCCATTGAAGTATGGGACGACATTTCCCTACTGAAAGATGATGCGGTATTACTTGATACACCAGGCGTGGATTCGACCGATCAGGGGCACAGCCTAGCAACACATTCAGCACTTCATCTTGCCGATGTGGTGTTCTATGTGATGGATTATAACCATGTGCAATCGGAAAGCAACCTTTCTTTTGCCAAAAGTTTATCCGATTGGGGCAAACCGTTGTTTCTAATCGTAAACCAGATTGATAAACATCGGGAACGGGAGCTTTCGTTTGACCAATATGTTGAAGGTGTAGAAGCTATTTTTGCAGCCTGGGAAGTCCGGTATGATGGTCTGCTGTTTACTTCGCTTCGGGACAAGGAGCATCGTTACAGCCAGTGGAAGCAGCTTCCTCAACTGATTGAACATATGATGAATGAGAAGGAAGGGTTAATCAAGCATAGCCTTGCAAGCTCTGCGAGCCATGTGACTGAGCAGCACCTGACTAGACGTGCGGAAGAACGCGAAGAGGAAGAGACAGCGCTCCTGGAGGAAGTAGGGGGCAAGGAAGGTATTGAACACCTGGAACGGGAGTTGGGTCTCCTGGATCAAAAGGAAGCAGAACTTCGTTCCAAACCATCACGGGAACGGGAGAAGTTTCGGGCGGAGTTGGAACCCCTTCTGGCAAATGCGAACCTAACCCCTGCCGATATTCGTACCTCTGCGGCAGCTTATTTGGAGAGCCGTAAACCCGGTTTCCGGGTAGGCTTATTGTTCTCTGGTGGTAAAACCGAGCAGGAGAAACTGCGTCGTGCCGCTGAGCTTGTGAGACTTCTGCATGATCAGGTCTCGGGACAAGTAGAAGTGCATATCCGTACCATGCTTAGACAGTTGGGCGAAGCCCATCAGCTGTGGGGTGCTGAGTGGGAGCAGGCGCTGAACGCGGAGCTGCCTACAGTAGATGAAGCACTGCTGGAGATGAAACGGAGCGCCAGCGCAGAAGTATCTCCCGAGTATGTGCTTCAATTCAGCAAAGATATACGGGGCGAGATTGAGGCCCGTTACCGCAGGTCGGCCATGATGCTGGCCGACCGCTTGCTTGAAGCGCTGGGCGCGCAAGGCGAAGCCGCGCTCCAGGCGCTGGACGCCAGCCGCACAGCGCTGCTGGCGCAATCCGCGTCGGCGACGCGCTACACGGCGCTACAGCGCGCCGCCGACGCCGAGGCAGCAGGGCTGCGCAGCCTGCTGCCGCCTGCGGGCCCCCTCACCTCCGGGCTATTGCCGGAGGTGCAGGGCCCGCCCGTGCCCGCGCACGAGCCGGGTGAAGCACCCGGCCCGCACACGGGCACGGCAGAGTCTGTGGCTGCGCAGCCACAGACTCCAGGGGCACCGCCGCCGCGCAAAGCGGCGGTGCACGGGCAGCCGGCGGCTGGCACACAGCGCCGCCGGCGCCTGGACGCAGCGGCGGCACGGCTGGAAGCCGCCGCTGCGCTGGTAGAGCCGTACCCCGCCATGGGGTCGGCGGTACGGGATCTGCGTGCACGCGCGGCTTCGCTTGCGGGCGGCACGTTTACGCTGGCGCTGTTCGGAGCGTTCAGCGCCGGTAAGTCCTCCTTCGCCAACGCGTTGCTGGGCGAAGCCGTGTTACCGGTCTCGCCGCATCCAACGACAGCGGCAATTAACCGGATCATGGCTCCGTCCGGTGGCGCGGAGCATGGAACTGCCCGGGTCCGGATGAAGTCCCCGGACGCCTTCCAGGAGGATCTTGCGTATTCCTTCCGTTTGCTTGGACTGGGCGAGCCTGGGGCAGACTGGCAAAAACGCGTCAAAGCCCTTTCACCACAGGATGTGCATCCGGCGGGGCGCCCGCATTACAGCTTTTTGCAGGCAGCTGCAGCAGGCTGGGAGGATACCGCAGCTCAACTCGGCCAGGATGTGCTGGTGGATCTGAACGGATATCGTAACTTTGTCGCTAATGAGAAGAAGTCTTGCTTTGTCGACAGTATTGACCTGTACTACAGTTGTGATGTGACAGAACAAGGCATTGTCCTTGTAGATACGCCAGGGGCTGACTCCGTGAATGCCCGTCATACGGGCGTCACATTCAATTATATGAAGAATGCGGATGCACTCATTTTCGTAACGTACTACAATCATGCCTTCTCTCAAGGAGACCGACAGTTCCTGAATCAATTGGGACGCGTCAAAGACAGCTCGGCGATGGATCAGATGTTCTTTGTAGTTAATGCAAGTGATTTGTCTTCCTCTGAAGAGGAGTTGGAGCAGGTTCTTGACCATGTGAGTACTCAGCTGCGCAGTAATGGCATTCGGGCACCACGCCTATTTCCTGTATCCAGCATGCTGGCAATGGAAGGCAAGACGGGCAACGATGCGACATTGCTGGAGCAATCCGGCTTCATTCAGTTCGAGAAAGAATTTAACCGATTTGCAGGAAGTGAGCTTGCGGACCTTGCAGTTGGTGGAGCTTCTGAAGAGATCGCACGGGTGATAAAACGTCTGAAGACACGTGCCGAGGATGCGACTCAGGGGGAAGAGGTTCTACAGCGACGTCGGGATGAGCTGGGCTCAATCCAGGAACAGTCGCTTCAGAGGGTACATTTGCTTGCGGAACGGTCCATGAAGGCAGAACTGGCTCAGGAAACGTCTGAACTTCTGTTCCATGTGCGGCAGCGCCTGGGTTATCGTTTTGGTCTGTTCATGGCAGAAGCGTTCCATCCATCCGTTCTTCGTGAGGATCGCGGGAATCTGAAAGCAGCCTTTGCAGCCTGCGGTCGCGAACTGCTGCGCATGATTGCCATCGAACTGGAGCAGGAACTGCTTGCTACTACACTCCGACTCGAACAGGCGGGTCAGACTTGGCTGCACAAACAAGTGACCGAATGTGTAGATGAATTGAAACGATTATCCGGAGGAATGGATCTGTCGTTGCCGCTGAACGAACGCTGGAGTACACCTGTCCTGGACGAGGTGCGTTTGGAAGAACCTTCGGGTTGGAAAACATATCTGAGTTATTTCCGTAATCCGAAACAGTTCTTCGAAGGAGATGGACGACAGCGGCTGCAGGAGGCACTTGACCCAGTTATTAAACAGATGGTGATCGATGTTCTGCCTGCTGCGGAAAATAAGCTGGTCCAATTCTATGACAACCAGCTTGGGCAGTCTTTGCAGCATCAATCCCGTCAATTGGAAGAGAGACTTGAGGAGGCCGTGAGTGCCCTCCATGAGACTCTGACCAGTGGAATTCCTGCCGAAGAATGGGAGAGTCTGTCTGTACAACTGGGGCAGATTGAATGTGAATAAAAGGTATTCAAATCCATGTCTGTATGTAAACGGTTGAAAAGCGAAATGAGATATACAGCGATATGTTGAAATGTTGTCGTTGTACCAAAAAAGGCCCCTGCCTCTAAAGGTATACAGGGAGCCTTTTTTGGTACGAACAACCTGAAAGGAAGAGAATATTCAAACATTTGATTGATAGAAGGGTATCTACCTCCCTTAATGACGCATTAAGGTGAAAGTAGCCTGAATATGGTCGCTTATTCGCTTTGCCGCGAAGGGGGGACGGTGATAAACTTCATAAATGTTCATACTGATTTTGAACGATATAAGAGGAGGAGAGACATGGATGTTCTCAGGCAATTGCAGATCTTTTTCTGGGAGAAGCGCTCGTATTTATTTTTATCGATCTTATGCCTCGCCATAGCGACCGCGCTTGGACTGGTGTATCCGAACATGCTAAGGATACTGATTGATGACGTCATCACTCCGCGCAATTTTGAAGACGTTCCCAAACTTGCTTTAACGGTATTAGGTGTCGTTATTTTGAAAGCGGGAATGCAATTTTTACACGGTCTTTTTGGAGGGCGTCTCGGAAACTTCTTGGCGTACCGACTTCGTAACGCTTGTTACGAAAAGCTTCAATTTTTATCCTTCCGGTATTACGACACGGCCAAAACGGGAGACTTGATGTCCCGCCTCACTGGAGATCTCGAAGCGATCCGTAACTTTATCGGATTTGGCTTCGCTCAAATTCTCAACATGGTTCTGATGGTCGTATTCGGCGCAATCATGATGATGACCATGAGTTGGAAGCTTACCTTGCTAACGCTCATATGTATTCCTCTGCTTGCCTTCGTTGCGCTGAGATTCGAATCCCGAATTCACCCTGCATTCCAAGAAATGCGGCTGGCACTCAGCTCTTTGACGACAGCAGTACAGGAGAATATTACAGGTGTGCGTACTGTAAAGTCATTTGCACGTGAGCCTCACGAAGTGGAGAAGTTTGCCGTCCGTAACGAGCGTTACAAAACGAACCAGATTCATGCAGCAACATTATGGAGTCAATACTTTCCGATCATGGAGATTCTCGCTTCGGTCAGCGTAGTTCTTCTGCTCCTCATTGGCGGAAACATGGTTATTCAGAAAACGTTAACACTCGGTGAACTCGTTGCCTTTTTCAGTTTGATCTGGTACATAATCGGTCCAATGTGGAACCTTGGCTTCCATATCAATAACTATACGCAATCCAAAGCATCGGGTGAACGGGTGTTGGAACTTTTGAATACGCCGGTAGATGTACAAGAGACAGAAGATCCGGTCATTGTAGAGGCTGATCAAGTCAAAGGGCATGTGGCCTTTGAATCCGTTACCTTTGCTTACGGCAATAAAATGCCGGCAGTGACCGATATTAACTTTGATGCGCCACCAGGCTCCGTCATTGGCTTCCTGGGAGGAACAGGCTCGGGTAAATCAACTATTATTCAGCTCCTGATGCGTGCATACAACGTGAACTCGGGCACCATCAAGCTGGACGGAAAAAATATTAAGGACATTGGAATTCGCAGCCTGCGGAGTCAGATTGCTTCTGTGTTCCAGGAAACGTTCCTGTTCTCTTCCAGCATTCGCAACAACATTTCATATGGACTCAAAAATGTAACCATGGATGAAATTATCCGTGCAGCCAAACTGGCCAAAGCACATGAATTCATCATGGAATTCCCTGAAGGATACGATACGGTCGTCGGGGAGCGGGGAATGGGCTTGTCGGGAGGACAAAAACAGCGGATTGCAATTGCTAGAGCTCTGCTGAAAAACCCGAAAATTCTCGTTCTGGATGATGCAACCAGTGCAGTCGACATGGAGACCGAACATGAAATTCAATCCGGATTCCAGGAAGTCATGCGTGGAAGAACGACGTTTATCATTGCGCATCGGATCTCTTCCTTGCGTCACGCAGATGAGATTCTGGTACTGGATGAAGGACGTGTCGTTCAACGTGGCACACACAAACGTCTCATTGAAGAGCCTGGACCTTACCGGGACGTATATGAGATTCAATACGCAGATTATATTGCCCGCGGTAAGCGGGAGGCTGGGGAGCAGGTGAATTCATGAGTGCCGAAACGGTAGCCGATAGGCGGGAGGTCAAAGAGACCTCTGATAAGAAAATGAATGAACGTTTTGTATATCAGGACGACGAAATAATTGAAAAACCGTTTAACTGGCGTGAGTTCGGACGTTTGTTCGCTTACATGAAACCTTATGCAAGACAACTCTTGCCACTCATTATTCTAATGATGATTTTGGGTACCATTACGAAATTGTCCGTTCCATTTTTGATCAGTTTGGCGATTGATAAAGCAATTGCACCTGCAACGGGTTTGCCAAGCTTGACGATGCTTTATATTATTGCTGGTTCTGTACTTGTGTTGTATCTGATTCAATGGGCGGCTAATACGTACCGAATCAAATTGACGAACATTATCGGGCAACGGGTCATTTACGATCTTCGCTCGGATTTGTTCAAACACATCCAGAAGCTGTCCTTTAACTTCTTTGACAAAAGACCTGCGGGCTCGGTATTGGTGCGTGTCACCAATGATATCAACTCCCTGCAGGATCTGTTCACCAACGGTGCGGTCAATGTCATGATTGACTGTGTGCAGTTGTTGGGGATTATCGTCATTTTGCTGCTGATCAACTGGAAACTGGGCCTCGCGGTCATTATTACGGTTCCGCTCATGTTTATTATTTCGACCAAACTGCGTGTGCTGATCCGCCGTGCCTGGCAGGATGTACGTATGAAGAACTCACGCATCAACTCCCATTTGAATGAATCCATTCAGGGGATTCGTGTGACTCAGGCCTATACGCAGGAAAAAGAAAACATGAAGTATTTTGACAACATGAATCTGTCGAGCAAAAAATCATGGGATAGAGCATCGGCCATGAACCAAGGCTTTGGTCCTCTGATTGAAATTACGGGCGGCTTCGGTACGTTAATCCTGTTCTGGTTTGGTGCTTATCTGATTCAAGAAGGGCAGCTGACAATCGGATTGCTCGTAGCTTTTGCTAACTATGTCGGCAACTTCTGGGACCCGATTAACCGTCTGGGACAGATGTACAATCAGTTGCTCGTTGCTATGGCTTCCTCCGAACGGATTTTTGAGTTTATGGATGAGGAGCCAAGTATTGCGGATAAACCTGGAGCCAAGCCGCTTGCTTCTATTAAAGGAGATATTGTATTCGACAATGTGGTGTTTGAATATGAGAAGGGCAGACAGGCGCTGAAGGGAATCAGTTTCGCTGCAGATGCCGGACAATCGATTGCACTTGTAGGTCATACGGGTTCAGGTAAAAGTACCATTATCAATCTCATCAGCCGATTCTATGACATATCAGGCGGACGTCTCACTATTGATGGTCAGGATGTAAGGGATGTAACGGTTGAAAGTCTGCGCAGCCAGATCAGTATTGTGTTGCAGGACACGTTTATCTTCTCTGGCACCATTCGCGATAATATTCGTTTTGGACGGCTTGATGCAACCAATGAAGAAGTGGAAGAAGCTGCGAAGGCAGTTAATGCCCATGAATTTATTATGAAGCTGCCGGGTGGATACGATACGGAAGTCGAAGAACGCGGGAATGTATTATCTATGGGACAACGGCAATTGTTATCCTTTGCCCGTGCCTTGCTGGCTGACCCTCGAATCTTGATTTTGGATGAAGCGACTGCCAGTATCGACACCGAAACGGAGCTCAAAATTCAGGAGGCTTTGAAAGTGCTGCTGCAAGGAAGAACTTCCTTTATGGTGGCCCACCGTCTCTCCACGATCCGAAATGCGGATAACATTATCGTGCTAGATCATGGTGAAATCAAGGAAGAAGGAAACCATGAGCAACTTATCCAGAAACAAGGAGTTTATAATGGGTTAATAGAAGCTCAATACAGATTTTTGTAAAAATTGATCGAAAAAACACAAAAAATCTTGTAAAATTCACAAGAAAAATAGGGAGCACTCTTGCATTCTTTAACCAAAACCCCGAAAATAGAGAGATAGATATAGAAGATTTCTCTTTGGGAGGATTGGAAAGAACATGTGGGGTGCTCCATTTTCGGCTCAAGCCAAAAAAATGCTGCTATTGGGCAGCGGAGAATTGGGAAAAGAGGTCGTTATTGAGGCTCAACGACTGGGAGTAGAGACGATCGCTGTTGATCGTTACGAAAACGCACCTGCCATGCAGGTTGCGCATCGGTCTTACTGCATCGACATGTTAAATGCCGAAGCTCTGAAACAATTGATCCGAAAGGAACAACCTCATTACATCGTACCTGAGATTGAAGCAATCGCAACAGAAGCTTTACTCGAGCTTGAGGAAGAAGGATTTTGTGTCGTTCCTACGGCCCGTGCTGCCCGTTTAACGATGGATCGCGAAGGCATCCGCCGTCTGGCAGCCGAACAATTGAACCTTCCGACAGCGGCCTATCTTTTTGCGGACAACCTGGAACAACTTCAGGAAGCTGTTCGTGAATTGGGTACACCATGCGTCATCAAACCACTAATGAGTTCTTCCGGTAAAGGGCAGAGTGTATGCCGTACATCGGATGATGTAGAGGATTGCTGGAACATTGCTCTTTCGGGAGCACGTGGCAAATCCGTACGTGTCATTGTGGAAAGCTTTGTGAAGTTTGACAGCGAAATTACGCTGCTCACTGTTAGATCTGTCTCAGGGACTGTATTTTGTCCTCCGATCGGTCATATTCAGAAAGATGGGGATTATGTCGAATCGTGGCAGCCTCATGCGATGACACCAGAGCAATGGGAACAAGCTTGTCATATTGCCAAGTTGGTTACGGATGAACTCGGTGGTTATGGACTGTTCGGGGTCGAATTATTCCTGACATCAGATGGAGTTGTGTTCAGCGAGGTATCGCCTCGTCCGCATGATACAGGCATGGTTACTATGGTAACGCAAGATAGTTCCGAGTTTGCGCTGCATGTGCGTGCAATTCTTGGTTTTCCGGTCACAGGTGTACATTTACTGACACCGGGAGCTTCAGCAACGCTGAAGGCTAATGATGAAACATCTGACTTTACTGTAGGCGGGATTGAAGAAGCACTGGCGCTTCCTCGTACTCAGGTTCGTGTATTTGGCAAACCTGAGACCAAAGTGGGACGCCGAATGGCCGTAGCATTAAGTGCCGGCCAAGATGTGGAAGAAGCTCGTAAAACAGCGGTACAAGCCGCTAATATGCTGAAAGTGGAGGTAAATCATGTCCAATAATGTTGAGGCCCCTGTACTGATGATCCGAGAGTGTGAACTGCGAGATGCTGAAGCGGTAACGGGACTGATGCGAGAGGTCAGCTATCCCACAACAGCCAATGTCATGAAAGAGCGCATTGAATGTTTGGAAAGCAATCCAAACGCATGCATGCTTGTTGCCGAAGTGGATGAACAGATTATTGGTGTGATTGGCTTGCAATGTGTGCAAAGTCATGCCTATCCGGAACCTGCCGCACAAATTACGTCCTTGATTGTAGGGCAAGAGCATCGTGGGGGCGGAATTGGCCGTCGTCTGATGGCTCGTGCCGAGGATTGGGGCAGACAGCAAGGTGGGAAACAATTGTTTGTCACCGGAGCGAACCGTGAAGTGACTTCAACAACCTATTCTTTCTACGAGCATATTGGTTTCCAGAAGAGAGGCTATCGTTTCAGTAAAGTCCTTCTATAGAAAAAGAGTTTTATTATATCGCGATCTTCACGTTTTTGGTGTGGTGAATGATAAATAGAAGATAAGTGGCATTCGGCAAGCATTTCTTGTCCGGATGCCATTTTTTTATGCCGTATTTTAAAGTTGATGGTTGGGGTTTTAGTTGATATACCAGTGTTTTAAGAGCAAGTTGCAGGATATGGTGCAATGTACTATAAACCGTCCACGCCCCTTTGAAACAGGATTAAAAATGACAAAAAAGTTACTTTTCCATAATTTATGGGTTCACAATCTACTATTCAATTGATATACTCCTAGAGTATTAATTACAAAGTTGTCATAACTAATATTTCTAAGGAGATGAATGAATTTGAAGAAGAAATGGATGAAAACCGTGGTAACCAGCAGTCTGACAGCCGTACTCGCCGTAGGGGTTATGCTCCCTGCTTCCGCTTCTGCTGCAGATGCATCATATAAAACAACTACTAAAACTACAACGTTTAAAATTACGAGTGCGGATAGCTTAAAAGCGTACATTGAACAATGGCTGAAAGATAATGGTTACACTGTATCAACTGGCGAGGGGCAAACAACAGTAGAGAAGCCTGTAACACAGCCTGATCAAACAACTAAACCTGATCAAACTACCAAACCTGCTCAACCGACAACACCTGCAAAACCGGTAACACCTGCAAAACCTTCTCAAGAAGAGAAACCGGCAACTACACCAACCAAAGATCCTTCAAATAGTGGAACTGGAACTGGAACGACTACGGGCAATACAGGCAATTCAAGCAACAGTGGTAGCGAGAGCACACAATCGGATTTTGCAGCTCAAGTAGTAAAACTTGTGAACGCTGAACGTGCCAAAGCTGGCCTGAGCGCATTGGCTTCCGACGCTCTTTTGGACAAAGTGGCTGTAGCCAAAGTTAAAGACATGAGCAACAACAATTATTTTGATCACCAATCACCGACTTATGGTTCTCCGTTTGACATGATGAAACAATTCGGAGTAACTTACAGCTATGCTGGCGAGAATATCGCAAAAGGGCAAAAAACACCTCAAGAGGTTGTTACAGCTTGGATGAATAGCGAAGGCCACCGTGCGAATATCCTAAGTAAAAACTTTACGAAAATTGGTGTTGGATTTTACAACGGATATTGGGCTCAAGAATTTATCGGTAACTAATTCATTTTATTGAAGAATATTTTGATTTTAGTTCAAAAAAAAGGTTATGTCATCACAGCTCGAAGCTGTGCATGACATAGCTTTTTTTTGTAAAAGCATATTTGAAACTGAATTCTGCTTAATACAGCGGCAAAATTTGCAAATTAACGACAGAACATTTATGTTATTTAGAAAAAGCGTCATCTTAATGTAAAATCATTTTAAATTTTAAGCACCCAGCCAGGTGTACATGAGCGGAGATGTGATGAATGAAAAAAAGAAATCTTGATTCAGCGCCATGGATCTGGAGAACCATTAGTACAGTGTCCATATTAACAACATTGCTGCTGTTATTTGGATTTGGATACGCCATTAAAGACGTCATTTTTCCTGAGGGAGATGCCCAATTAGGTACAGGACAGCAGACAACGACACCTGCAAAGGATAGCGGGCAATCAACACCTGTGGTGAAAGATGGCAAAATTCGAATGGCTGTAATCGGTGATTCCCTGGCAAGAGGTACTGGGGATGATGAGGGGCTTGGTTTTGTAAGGCGGGCAGGTAATTTGCTTAAAGATCAGGGATATGATGTGCAAGTGCTTAACAATATGGGTGTGAACGGTTTGAGAACAGACGCATTGTTGAGCAAGCTAGATGAACAAGGCGTACGTTATGTCTTACAACAGTCCAACTTTATTCTGTTGTCGATCGGAGCCAATGATCTATTCCAGGGTGGACAGGTTTTACAGGGAGAAGACGCGCCCACGGCAGAGACACTTGCTGCGGCATTACCGGAGACGTCGAAGCGTTTGCAGGAGATCTTGAAGAAAGTGAAAGAAATTAACCCTGATGCACAGATTGCCTACATAGGGCTATACAATCCGTTTGGGGATGTGAAAGAACTCAAAGAGCCAGGAAATGCGGTTGTAGCTGCATGGAACGATGCTGCAATGAAGGTTCTGAACAATGAGGACAAGATGACACTTGTACCTACATTTGATCTGTTTGAAAATCATCTGGGACAATATCTGTCGTCAGATCATTTTCATCCCAATGGAGAAGGCTACGAGCAAATTGCGGTTCGGATTGCACAGGAATATCAGGCAGAGACTCCAGCAGAAGGGAGCGGAAAATAAATGGCACAAGAACAGACTGATTCCGTATTGTCCGTGCAGCATCTGAAGAAAAAGATTGGACGCAAATGGATCATTAAGGATGTTACTTTTGACGTTAAACCAGGCGAAATTTTCGGTTTCCTGGGACCCAATGGTGCCGGGAAGACAACAACCATCCGGATGTTAGTTGATTTAATTAAACCGACAGAAGGTAAAATTCAAGTCTGTGGGTATGATGTCAACCGTGATCCTGAAAGGGCCCTGAGATATGTGGGTTCCATTGTTGAAAACCCGGAAGTGTACACGTATTTGACCGGATGGGAAAATCTTGAGCATTTTGCCCGTATGCAGCCAGGCGTGGATAATGACCGTATTCAGGAAGTTGTGGATATTGTACGCCTCGATCAGCGGATTCATGATAAAGTAAGAACCTACTCTCTGGGGATGCGTCAACGACTTGGCATTGCACAGGCATTGCTTGGTCGCCCAAGGCTGCTGATTCTGGATGAGCCAACGAACGGACTTGATCCCAAAGGGATTAAGGAACTTCGCGTCTTTATCAAACAGCTTGCAAGTGAAGGCATGGCTGTATTCGTCAGCAGTCATTTGCTTAGTGAGATTCAACTTCTCTGTGACAGGGTGGCGATTATCAGTGCAGGGCGCGTGCTGGCAGTTGGCGGCGTCAATGAACTGATTGAAGACCATTCCAAATTGGCGATATGGCATGTTACTCCGCTGGAGGAAGGTAAAAAAATGCTGTTGAATGCAGGTGTTTCCTTGGTGGATCGGCCTGCAGATGTTATGGATGATTCCATTGTTGCAGGGCTTGGTCCGAATGCTGTCGTTGCTGAAATGCATGAAGATCGAATTCCGGCCCTAGTCCAGCAAATGGTGCAAGCCGGAATTCAGGTTGAAGGAGTGCAGCGGATTCAGCCTACGCTGGAACAGCTATTCTTAAAAATGACAGAAGGTGAATCCATTGAGTAACATCATGCCGCTGATCCGAAACGAAACGATCAAAATGGTAAAGAAAAAACGTCTTTATATTATTTTTATCGTACTCGCGGTCCTGGTTCCGATGTTTACGTATGCCCAGATGAAATCTGCGGAAAATAATCGTGACAAGTTTGGCGGCGACTGGCGGCTTGAGCTGCAACAAGCCATTACGGATAATCAGAACTCGCTTGGCAGTGACCGGGTACCTGAAGAATACAAAAAGTACAGGACTGTGTACATCCAGCAAATGCAATACTATCTGGAGAATGACATCAATCCGAAGGAGCCTGGCGGTGTAACTTTTACGCGGGAATTCATGAATAACGCCGTTGGATTGTTTATACCACTGCTCATTATGGCGATTGCCTCGGATCTGGTATCCGGTGAGCGCACCACAGGTACGATTAAAATGCTTCTGACCCGTCCGGTCAAACGTTGGAAAGTGTTGCTGAGTAAGCTCATCACGTTGATTATGTTCGTGTCGATTATTGTGGTGTCGGCGTACGTCATCTGTTATGTCATTTCGGGAGCGGTATTCGGATATAAAGGTTTCGGTATGCCGATCTTTACCGGATTCAAGGTTGTGGGTACAGATGTCGATATGTCAGCAGTCCATGCAGTGGACCAGTGGTTGTATATGCTAATGCAGGCAGGGCTCATCTGGTTCGTCAGTATAATTGTGGCGATGCTTGCCTTCATGGTCTCTGTGCTAGTGCGAAGTACAGCAGCAAGTATTGTCATCATGATGGCAGCACTCATAGCAGGAACTATTCTCACCAGTATGGCCGCATCCTGGCAGTCAGCCAAATATTTGTTCATGGTTAACCTCGAACTTCCAAATTATTTGTCTGGCGGATTGCCACCAATCGAAGGGATGAATTTAGGTTTTTCCCTTATTGTGCTTAGTGTTTGGGGCATTGCTTCACTCTTTGTGTCATTCATTGTCTTTACGAAACGGGATATCTTGAATTAAAATGGACAAGGATAAGAAAACATCTGTTTGCATTTTAGGCATTTTTTTAGTTGCAAGTTAAGAAGGGGGAGCATGAATGGTCGAGCAAATCGATATGTCGGCAGGTTCGACAGGCGGAGGACAAGGGTCTTCAGGCTACGACGCGGACGACATTCAAGTACTTGAAGGACTGGTAGCGGTACGGAAACGGCCGGGGATGTACATCGGCAGCACCAGCTCTTCGGGTCTACATCATTTGGTATGGGAAATCGTGGATAACGCTGTCGACGAACATCTCGCCAAATTCTGCTCCAAAATCGATATCACGCTGCATAAGGACGGTTCTATTACGGTTCAGGATAACGGAAGGGGAATTCCGACAGGTATACATAAAACAGGGATTCCTACTCCCCAGGTCGTGTTTACGATTTTGCACGCAGGCGGAAAGTTCGGTGGATCAGGATACAAAAAATCAGGCGGTTTGCACGGTGTAGGTGCGTCAGTTACGAACGCATTGTCCGAATGGCTTGAAGTCGAGATTTTCCGTGATGGCAAGATTCATCGTCAACGATTCGAGTATTGGCAGGACAAAAAAGGCGTTGAGCATGTCGGAGAACCGGTGTCTGGTCTCGAAGTATTGGGCAATACCAATCGAACGGGAACCAAAGTTACGTTTAAACCGGATATTCGCGTGTTCCAGAGCGGCATTCAATTTAATTATGATACACTGGCAGAACGTCTTCAGGAGATTGCTTTCCTGAACTCGGGGCTGAGAATTATGCTCAAGGACGAACGTTCAGGCAATCAGGATGAGTACATGTACGAAGGCGGAGCAAGCCAGTTTGTTGCTTTTCTTAACGAAAATAAAGATGTGCTGCATGATGTCATTCACTTCTATGCGGAGAAGGATGACATTGAGGTCGAAGTGGCGATCCAGTATAACGCGGGTTATACGGAAACGCTGGCGTCGTTCGTCAACTCGATTCCCACTAGAGGTGGCGGTACACATGAGACCGGATTCAGAGCAGCTTATACACGTGTGATGAATGATTACGCAAGGCGTACCAGCATGATTAAGGAAAAAGATAAAAACCTTGAAGGTAATGATTTGCGTGAAGGCATGATGGCTGTCATCAGTGTCAAAATGTCGGAGGTCGAATTCGTAGGACAAACGAAGGATCAACTCGGTAGCGCTTCCGCGCGAAGCGCAGTGGATTCTGTCGTGTCCGAGAACATCCAGCGGTTTTTGGAAGAAAACCCGCAGGTTGCGCAAACGTTGATTCGCAAAGCGGTTCAGGCCTCCAGAGCCAGAGAAGCTGCACGCAAAGCACGTGATGAGATGCGGACGGGCAAAAAACGCAGCGAAAGCTCCAACCTCAATGGCAAGTTGACTCCGGCACAATCGAAGGATTTTACCCGGAATGAACTGTTTATCGTCGAAGGGGATTCCGCAGGCGGTTCAGCCAAACAGGGGCGTGACTCCAAGATCCAGGCGATACTCCCGCTTAAGGGGAAACCGCTCAATCCGGAAAAAGCGAAGTTGGCTGATATCCTCAAAAACGAAGAATACCGCGCCATTACATCGGCGATCGGGGCGGGTATTGGAACCGAATTCGCAGTTGAAGACAGCAATTATTCCAAAATCATAATTATGACGGATGCTGATACGGATGGTGCACATATTCAGGTACTATTGCTGACTTTCTTTTACCGCTACATGAAACCGTTAATTGATGCAGGAAAAATATATATTGCTCAGCCGCCGCTTTACAAACTCACGCGCAAATCCGGCAAAATGGCAAGTGTACGTTATGCCTGGACCGATGAAGAGCTGGCGAATTACATGAAAGAATTTGGAACCAATGTGGAGCTCCAACGTTATAAAGGGCTTGGCGAGATGAATCCGGATCAACTGTGGGAGACTACAATGAACCCGGAAACACGTGCATTGCTCAAGGTACAGATCGTTGATGCAGCGAAAGCGGAGCGTCGAGTATCTACGCTTATGGGTGATAAAGTTGATCCACGCAAACGCTGGATTGTAGAGAATGTCGACTTTACAGAGTACGAAGAATAGAAGGTGCTTGGAATGAGCCTATCAGAACAATTTATGCCGGCCTTTCTCGAAGAGGTCGTAGGTGACCGTTTCGGTCGCTACTCTAAATACATTATTCAGGACCGGGCCATTCCCGATGTACGGGATGGTTTGAAGCCTGTGCAGCGGCGTATTCTGTACGCCATGTACGATTCAGGAAATACGCCGGAGAAACCATATCGTAAGTCAGCCAAAACCGTTGGGGATGTCATGGGTAACTACCATCCTCACGGGGACTCCTCCATCTATGAAGGTATGGTGCGGATGGCACAGCCATGGAAAATGGGCCATATGCTCGTGGACGGTCATGGTAACTGGGGATCACAGGATGATGATCCGGCTGCAGCGATGCGTTATACAGAGGCCCGTTTGTCGTCCATCGCTATGGAGATGCTTCGCGACATCGAGAAACGGACTGTTCTGTTTAAGGATAATTTTGATAATACGGCCAAAGAACCGGTTGTATTACCATCGCGTTATCCGAACCTGCTGGTCAACGGCGTAAGTGGGATTTCCTCCGGGTTTGCAACGGAGATCCCTCCACATAATTTGCGTGAAACCATTGATGCTTGTATTGCCGTGATGGAGAAGCCGTCGATTGAACTGGACGAGATTATGATGTTTATCAAAGGTCCGGATTTTCCGACAGGCGGATTAATCATGGGCGGCGACGGAATTCTGGATGCTTATCGCACAGGTAAAGGACGGATCTATCTCCGGTCCAAAACCGATATCGAGAATATGCGCGGTGGCAAACAGCAAATCGTCATTACCGAGATCCCTTATCAGGTCGTAAAATCCCGTCTGGTTACAGCGATGGAGAACATTCGGCTGGAGAAAAAGGTTGAAGGAATCGCCGAAGTTCGGGATGAGAGTGGGCGTGAAGGCCTGCGAATCGTGGTTGAGCTGAAAAAAGAAGCGGATGCACAAGGTATTTTGGCTTATTTGCTGAAGAAAACCGACTTGCAGGTCACTTACAACTTCAACATGGTTGCGATTGTAAACAAAGCCCCTCAGCAATTGGGATTGAAATCAATCCTCGAGGCTTATATTGCCCATCAGCGTGAAGTTGTGACGTTCCGTACCCGCTTTGAGCTGGAGAAGGCGGAAGACCGTGCACATGTCTTGGAAGGTCTGGTAAAAGCTCTTAACATCCTTGATGAGGTCATTGCGGCTATTAAAGCTTCGAAGAACCGTCAGGATGCTCAAAATAACCTGATGTGGATGTTTGGTTTCTCCGAACGTCAAGCGGATTCCATTCTGACTTTGCAATTATACCGATTGACCAATCTGGAGATTACTTCTCTGGAAAAGGAACTTGGCGAACTGATGAAGAAGATCGCGCAATTACGCTCCATTCTGGATAGTGACCGCAAGCTGATCGGAGTCATTCGTAAAGAACTGATGGAGATTCGTGAGAAATACGGAATTGATCGTCGCTCAGCCATTCAAGGCGAAGTAGAAGAACTCAAGGTTAATCTGGAAGTGCTGGTGAACGCAGAAGATGTATTTGTCACATTGTCCAAAGAGGGATACATCAAGCGTACAGGCATGCAATCATTCACACGATCCGGCGGGGAACGTAACGCAAGTGGTGTGAAGGAAGGCGATTATATCGCTCAGGTCCTTGAAGTAAACACGCTTGAGAATTTGCTGGTATTTACGAAGAAAGGCCAGTATTTCCTGTTGCCTGTGCATCAGGTACCGGAATTCAAGTGGAAAGATCCGGGGACGGCGATCGTCAACGTCATTCCTCTGGCAAAAGACGATCGAATCTCAAGTGTGCTTGCTGTTAAATCTTTCGAAGAGCCGGATCACAGTCTGGTCTTTGTCACTCGCAAAGGACAGGTTAAACGTACCGAGCTGAAGGAATACGTCACCAAGCGTTCTGGCGCAGTAGCCGCATGCAAAGTCGGCAAGGATGATGAGGTATTATCCGTTCTTCTGAGTACAGGTGGCAAGGACATCATGCTGATCACCAAAGAAGCCATGGCCATCCGTTTCCGTGAGGATGAAGTAAATCCGATGGGTCGTGTGTCTGGAGGCGTACGTGGTATTCAGTTAAAAGAAACGGATGAAGTCGTATCTGTTCTGTGGGTGGAAGGCGATGAAGGCGAGGTTGCTATATTGTCTGACTTGGGTTATGGCAAACGCTCGTTACTGCTGGATTATGCTCTGCAGAGCCGTGGCGGCAAAGGACTGGCAACATTTGAATTCAAGGAAGGCAAACGGGTAAAACCGAACGGTAGCCGAATTGCCGGAGCGTTCTATTGTCGGGAACAACGGAATGTAACGGTGATGACCAAGGAAGGTCAAACACATCACATTTCTTCCGAAGCTGTACCTATTACTGAACGGAAACATATTGGTAAATTGCTTGTGCATGTGGATAAACAGGATGAAATTGTGGAGCTTATCATGGATCTCACAGAGAATCAGGCAGCTTCTTCCTCCTAATAAGGATTCAATAAAGACTCTTTGCAGAGCAGGGAAACCTGTCATGTGAGGAGTCTTATTTTGTTGTTCAAACGCGGATTAAAAGAGGACCTCCATGCGAAGTTTAACAACCTTCGTCGATTACGGTCGATCGCTGGGAAATTGAAAAAAGGCAGCAGGAATGCGGCTTTGAAGGGCGAAAACTTAAGCAGGTGAAGTGATAACCGGTTGCAGAGAGGAGCGATTCAAGATGTATAATTCCGATTTTGCCAAGTGCTGGTCGAGGCTGACCAAGGACTACAAGCTGCATATGGATCATGAGCTGGCACCGTCGTTAACAGAGGCGCAGCTGGCCGTACTGGAGGTTCTTGAGGATCACGAGAAGATGAAACCATCCGATCTGATTCCTTTTCTGGCTACAACACCCGCAGCAGTAACGATGTTGTTGGATCGTATGGAAAAAAACGGACTGATTCGCCGGGATCGGGATGATCAGGATCGACGAATTGTATGGGTATCTCTATCTGATAAGGGACGCATGGAGACCGAACGGGGAATCACGATTCGTAATGAATTTATGAATTCGGTGCTCAGCAACATTTCAATGCATAACCAGCAGTTGCTGGTTTATCTATTAGGCAAAATGACAACACCAAAAACAAAAGAGCATGCCTTGTCCACATCTTAAAGACGATGGACGCACGAATAATAGTAACCATGGAACTCTTGCTGAAAAGGCAGGAGGGCTGTGGTTATTTTTTATTGATGTGTACTTTAAAGAGTTTTGCCTGCTTTGGATAGGTAAGAATAATCTATAAAATTTTATATGTAAAGAGTTGACTATGTAAATATTTTTGTTATAATAAGTAATTGTTCCCCTGATATTTCGTGTACGAAATATTATATTCCATAAGTAAAAAGGGTGAATTAATGTCTGACACATACGAAGTATTCTACATTATTAATTCGTTTCGGCAGGTCAATCAACTGCTCTTCCGGGCATTCTGGAATGAAAACAAGGAAATTGAGCTCACTTCGATTCAATTTATGGTGTTATCCATTTTGAAGGAGCGCCCTTCGATCGGTATCAATGAAGTGGCTGATCTCTGTCATATGGGCAGCAGCTCCATGAGCGCTGTGGTGGAGCGTTTGGTCAAGGGTGAGTACATTGTTCGAACGCGATCCGACTCGGACCGTCGATCTGTAAAGCTTCAGATTACGGACAAAGGGGCACAGGCTCAGGAGGAAACACACCGTTTGTGGATGGAGCGAGTGTCACCTATTCTGGATATCCCGAAGGAAGACCTTGAGCACCTGCTAAGAATTCATAATCAAATGATTGAAAAGTTAGAAGGAAGAGAGATGAACAACCAATGAGTACTACTGCAGCAGCAGCGCCATCCTCAGCGATGGACAATATTAGGAAAGGCCCGATTGTGGCCGCATTGTTAATCGGTGCATTCGTCGCCTTCCTGAACCAAACTTTGATGAATGTAGCTCTTCCTAAAATTATGGAGGACCTCGGCATCGGAGCGAACAAAGCACAATGGTTGACTACGGGTTATATGCTCGTCAATGGTGTGTTGATTCCGGTTACGGCGTATCTGATCGCTAAATTCTCCACACGTCAAATTTTTATCACAGCCATGACGCTATTTACATTAGGAACCTTGGTCTGTGGTTTAAGTCCCAACTTTGCTATCCTGATGGTAGGTCGTGTTATTCAAGCGGCAGGTGCAGGTATCCTGATGCCTCTGATGACGGTTGTATTCTTGACGATCTTCCCTATTGAGAAGCGTGGTCAGGCGATGGGTACAATGGGGATCGCGATGATTCTCGCTCCGGCCATTGGACCAACATTGTCAGGTTATGTGGTTGAGCATTATTCCTGGAGACTGTTGTTCTATATTATTTTGCCATTCTCCGTTATTGCAACTGCAATCGGTATTGCGTTTGTCAAAAATGTAACACGTCAATCCAAACCTAAATTGGACTATCCAGGTGTTATTTTATCCACACTCGGTTTTGGTAGCTTGCTGTACGGCTTCAGTGATGCGGGTACAGACGGATGGGGCAGTGCAATTGTAATTGCTTGTCTGGTCGTAGGGGCGTTATCCCTGATTCTGTTCGTGATTAGACAGATGACAACCGATCATCCACTCTTGGAGTTCCGTATTTTCAAATACAACATGTATACATTAACAACGATTATTAACATGCTCGTTACGATGGCGATGTTTGCAGGTATGATTTTGCTTCCGATTTTCCTGCAAAATATTCGTGGATTCTCACCGATTGAATCCGGTTTGCTGATGATGCCGGGCGCCATCTTGATGGGGATTATGTCTCCAATCACAGGTCGCATCTTCGATAAAGTCGGAGCACGCTGGTTGTCCGTTGCCGGTCTTGCAATTACCGCTATCACAACTTGGGGGCTCAGCCGCCTGTCGATCGATACTACTTATGGTTACATGATGTTTATCTACACAGCTCGTATGTTCGGTATGTCGATGTTGATGATGCCAATTCAAACAGCGGGTCTGAATCAGCTGCCACAGCGTCTGAATGCGCATGGTACAGCGATGTCCAACACACTGCGTACGGTTGCGGGTGCGATTGGTACAGCGATTCTCGTTACGATTATGAGTAGCAAGTTGAAATCCCATCTGGCAGATACCTTGGCTACAGGCCAAATCGCTACAGATGATAAGGCTGCAATGCTTCGTGCTACCGCAGATGCAACCATCTACGGGGTAAACTATGCTTTTATTATAGCGACCGCAATGACAGTCGTTGCTCTGGTTCTGGCCTTCTTCATCCGTAAAACAAAACCGGCTACTGAACATGTAACAACTGAGCAACAGAAAGTGAATGCAACAGCATAAATCAACCTAGATTACTGTTATTATTCATTCAATAAAGGTCTTATATATACAAAAGAGAGTTCAGGCAGATCACACTGCTTGAACTCTCTTTTTGTTTTGCCTTGTTTTGACGTTATTCTTCATCGGCTGATGAATCAAAGAGGAAGGTAGGACCAGGATCATGACCAAAGAGTCTAAGGTTGATACTCCCATCCATCTGAAATTCAACACCCTCGCTAATAAGCTCCGTCTCCTGCATCAGGCGTGAATGCTCGTCGGGAATGGCTATCAGACCTTTGGCATTGACGACGCGGTGCCAGGGAAGCCGCTCCTTCCGGCTCATGGAGTGCAGAATGCGCACAACCTGTCGGGCAGCTCTCGGGCTGCCTGCATGAGCGGCAATCTGTCCATAGGTCATGACTTTTCCCTCAGGGATTGCTGCGATGATGGCGACGACCTGCTTCGTAAAAGGTGTCATAGTAGGTCTTCCTTTCCATTGGAGTAAAAAAAACCGCGCCATTCAGATAAGGAATCTGGATGACACGGTTTACGGTCAGATTTGACCTGATCCTGTGAATGATTATTTTAAATATATCAATTAATGTTCGGCTTTAAATGCTTTATCGTACACAGCAGCCGGCCACTCTGCCCATGGAAATTCACGGGGAGGCAGGGACTGGAGGACAATTTCTTCCTTCGTTACCGGGTGGGGAAAAGCAGCGATGGCAGACCATAGAGCAATTTGTTGCCCAGGCTTATTCACACCTGCACCGTACTTCTGATCTCCGAACAGCGGGCAGCCGATTTCTTTCATTTGGACCCGAATCTGATGAGATCTGCCTGTGTGCAACTCAATATGAACCAGACTGTAACGGTCGTTTTCACCGATGACCCGGTAATCCAAAACAGCATCTTTACCACCAGCTGTACCCTTAGGCACAACGGTGACGGTATTGGTACGCGCATCTTTCAGCAGCGTGTGTTTTAACGTCCCGTGCTGTGCAGGCAGCTTGCCATGTACAACAGCCGCATATATTTTGCGGAAATGACGTCCCCGAACCGTCTCGGATAATCTTGAAGCCGCCTTCGATGTTTTGGCAAAAATCATGGCACCACCAACGGGGCGGTCAAGACGATGTACTAATCCGAGATAAACGTTGCCAGGTTTGTTATAGCGTTCTTTCAAATCCTGTTTCAGCAGTGTAAGCAAATCCGGATCACCTGATGCATCTTCCTGGGTAGGTACATTGACCGGTTTCGTAATGCCTAACAAGTGATTGTCCTCAAACAGAATCGGAATATTTCCCGTTGTTTGCGAATGTTCGGACATCATCAGGACTCCCAGCGGCCCAAGATGCCGCATGGCAGATCCAGACCACTACGGGTAATGGGAAGACCAATTTCACCTGCTGTAATTTGACCGCCGTATTGGGCAGACATCGTCATTGTCAGCATGTTGCGCAGAACGGTAGACGAAATACCGGTTGTATAGGAATTGACCAGCATGAATAATGGGTTATCGGACAAAATTTCCATACAGGATTTAAGGAAAGGATAGAGGTTCTCTTCCAGCTTCCATGTTTCTCCGTTAGGGCCACGGCCATAGGAAGGCGGGTCCATAATAATCGCGTCATACCGATTGCCGCGACGTTGTTCGCGCTGTACGAATTTGAATACATCATCTGTAATGAAACGAACAGGACGATCCGCGAGGCCAGATAATTGAACATTTTCTTTGGCCCACTGTACCATGCCTTTAGCTGCATCCACGTGCACAACTGAAGCACCGGCATAAGCAGCAGCAACTGTTGCACCGCCTGTATAGGCAAACAGGTTTAGTACAGAGATGGGACGACCTGCCCCAGCAATTTTATCCATCATCCAGCTCCAGTTGGCGGCTTGTTCAGGGAACAGACCGGTATGCTTGAAGCTGGTTGGTTTAATATGAAATTTCAGGTTCTCATATCCGATGGTCCAGCGTTCCGGGATCGGTTTTTTCATATCCCAGCTGCCGCCGCCCGAAGAACTGCGGTGATAATGGCCGTGAACCTGGCGCCATTCATTGGTTTCTTTTTCAAGGGGCCAAATGATCTGTGGATCGGGTCTACGCAAAATCACATCGCCCCAACGCTCCAGCTTTTCGCCGCCTCCTGTATCGATTACTTCATAGTCCTTCCAGTTCTTTGCTACGTACATAATGATTTATCCATCCTTCAAAAGTCATTTGGATACTATTGTACAACAAAAAAGGGCCTGTACGCCAGTTGTGGTAGGCGCCTGAAAGGGTGCAGTGCCTAATATGGTGTTGAATTTGGTCCATCACCATATACTGAAATGGAAACCGATTGAAAATTTAATTTGACAATGATAATCATTATCACATATGATTTTGATAAATTCAAATGTTACTTCTTCAGGAACAGTATGACATGATCAATAAAAAGTGAGGGAAAAATAGATGGCTAAATTGTTAGTGGCTTATGCAAGTATGACAGGAAATACGGAAGAGATTGCGGAACTGATCGTCGAAGGAATTAAACAAGGTGGGCATGAAGTGGATCTCAAGTCCGTAACGGATTGCAATGCAGCTGATGTGCTTGATTATGACGGGTTTCTCATTGGAGTATACACGTGGGGAGACGGTGAACTGCCGGATGAATTCCTCGATTTTTACGAAGAGCTGGATGAGCTTGATCTGAGTGGCAAACGGGCAGCGGTGTTCGGAAGCGGGGATACTTCTTACGAGCAGTACTGCGGAGCCGTAGATCTCGCGGCAGCGAAGCTGGTGGAACGTGGGGCGGAGGTATCTCCAGAGATGCTGAAGATTGAATACAGTCCGATGGAGCAGGAGAAGGACACGTGCCGTGACTTTGGCAAACGTTTTGCTGCTGCCGGATTACAGGTGTCCTAAGAACTCATGTTAAGACATAATGTTCAGGCAGCTCTGCAGCCGGGAATGTCAGACGCCCCGGTACGGCTGCTTGAAGATTACAGATTGGAAGAGATGCTGCGCAGCCCGCATCGGTTCATCCGCCCGGAACCGGAGGCTGAACAGCGCTCTCCGCTGCAATGGAGACACCGTGTACAATATGCAGTCAGCCATGCAGTTAATGCTTTTTACAGTATGGACCCGGAAGTCCGCAAAGAGGTGCCTGTACAGTATTTACTCGAAAAGTGGTGGCCTAGAAAGGCAACCGGATTCGAATCAGTACTTCATTACTGGGATATAAAAAACAAAATTACCGATGAATTATCCCTTGCAATTGCAATGAACGATGATCTGAAGCATCCGACCATTCTGTTTGAACAATGGCGAACGGAGCTTCCTACCTTGTCGATACATCTGTCCATGATCTTCCAGGCGGCCTGGCAGCCAGAGGGCTGGGATTCGCTTCTCATCCAAAAATATATGGTTGTCCATGATCCAAACGTGGTTGAGGCGTTCCAGCATATGGTGAGCGTGTTCTGCTGGGAAGCATTTGGCAAGCTGCCAGGTATGATCGAAATCTATTGTTTGCTTGAAGGTCGCAAGATTCGATATATCCCGGGACGTCAATCACTTATCCGTTCGATGGATTATATTCGACTGATTCGTGACAGCATTCCGAGCGCAGAGAAGGTGGAATCTGATCAATTTACGGTTCAGGACAAAGCCAGAGTGCATGAAGAGGTCGATCGGTGGAGAAGTGAGACTGAACCGAAAAAAAACTGGTTGATGTGAAGAATGACAAGGGATGTTGTTATATATCGTGCAGATTAAGGAGGGATGAGCCATGTCTACCGGTTTGAGACAAGATGCAGCAAGCGGCAAGAAACGTACAGGAACTTGTGAATTCAGCCCGTTGCCTGTACCACAGTCGGTTATAAGACGGTTGCTTGATGAAGCAGATCCATCTTTATATGTGATAAGTTCAGAGCCTTGGCGGTTTATGTTGTTCGCGAATGAAGGACGTCAACTGTATCTGGAGGCGGTCAGACAGAGTTACCCACCACATTTGGCAGATCGTTACGGGGACTGGGCTACATATCAATATACAGAAGCTATTCCGGCACATCTGGTTGTTGTCGCCCCTTCAAGTGCCAGGGAGGACCATTTATTGTCTGCAAAAGCCTGGAGCAAACGTTTTTGCATCCTGGCAGCGGAACAAGGTTTGAATGCCGTCTGGAAGATCAATGATTATCAACAGCATCCCGTATTTATGAATTTGATGGGTTTAACGCGTGAGGAAAAGGTATTGGGTGTATTCCATATCGGTTACGGAGACCAGTCTGCACTTCGGGACACCGATGCAGGCAGACCAGCCTCTGAACTGATGACGGTCTACGACCATCTGGTTTAAACGACGGGATCAATCCTCATTCTTATTTGCCCGTCTTGGCAATAAAATTGCGTACGAGTTGACGATACGATTGATCTGCTGAGCTTGCTGAATACATCCGATTCGACACAGTGATCGTGTTACCAAAAAAGAACCGTTCGAACTGGGTCTGTCTGCCTCCGAATGATCCTGCTCCAAGCTCCCAGATTAGGCGGAACAATGCTGTGCGTTCCTGAGATACCATGTCGGTTCCTCTCAGGTACGTATCCAGGTGCGGCGCGATTTCGGAGCGGAATTCTTCTTCCTGAGGCACCATAATTACGCCACTGGAACCCAAGAGCTGCAAAATTTCAATCATCTCTGGATACAGTTTGGGAAATAAAAGGTTTGCTGCCATTAACGGTTTGGGGGCAGGTATTATAAATCCCCGACCATCTGCCATAGCACCGGCTTCTGCTGCCAGAGCCAGTGCTTTTAACGTTTCAAGACCGGCGAGTACCCTGGCTGTTTTCTCTACCACATGCGTTTCAGCAGCTTGGTCGAGCGTGTCAGCGAGTAACTGAATGGTGCCCAGAACAAATTCCGTTTTAGCAATATACCTACATACGACCTGATGTCCTGCGTGAATGTGAAAATGGCTTCCGCTAAAGAGGCGGCCAGACATTTCCTCATTACCTGCGAAGAATATCCGTTCATGAGGAACAAGCACATGATCAAAAATGACGATGTTGTCCATCTCTTCATATCTGGAACTGAGTGGATAGTTGAAATTAGATTCGGCTGCGTAGGTATCCCGGCAGATCAGGCTAATTCCAGGCAAGTCATTCGGTACAGCAAAGGCAAAGGCGAACGGATTTTCATCTTCGAACGGTGCCGGTGAAGGGGAAGGATACACCAGGATTTCGTCTGACGTGGCGGCCTGAGTGGCCATCATGAATGCACCATTAATGATCAGACCTTCTTCAGTGCGATCAACCACTTTGGCGGCAATGGCATCTTCGGTCGCGTCCAATAGTCCTGAAATTTTACTGGCATGAGGCTGGATAAAGGCATGGGAGAGGGTAATATCATTATCACGGCAGTAGGCATAGTAGTTTCTCAAATTTTCAGCGTATTGTGGCGATACTTCTTCAAGAATATCTGCCCCAGTATAAAAGGCCATAATTGCTGTGTTCATATAATCGGGTGATCGTCCCAAAAAACCATGGTGAGTCCCTGACCAAATATTCATTGCTTCTCGGCGTCTGCGCAAGTCATCTGCGCTGGTTGGAGGCAGAAAGGACATACCTACTGGTTTTCCGTCAGCAGGAGATGCATAAGTCATCGTATCGATTAGATGTGGATCAGACTGAAGATCGTACAACTTCGCTTGTGTTTCCATCAAACCTGCAAACGCAAAATGTTCAGAACGTTTTCCGGTAATAAGCTCTCCTTTGTACCAGCAGGGGACTGTCTGGGCATCGATACGTTCGATATACTGTTTGCCACTTTTTACGGGCATCGTTACTCACCTCTATGATCTATTCGTTCATGGGCAGTTTGACTGCTCTCGTAGTGTACGTTAATAGGCAGTCCAATGTGCATGTAGAGAGGGGAGTTCAGATTTTGCAGAAAAGAGCTTGATAATAATTATCATTCTTGTTACAATAGAAAAAGAAAAAGGAACCGCGAAGGCTCCTTTAACTTGAACAAACTGAATTTTTATTATTTTACTTCAAATGTTTTGCAATCCGTTTCAGCGGATTCACTTACTTTTTTGGAACTGTGACTCACGATGTAGATTGAAGATGCGTTGCATTTGTTCTCTTGAGCCCAGTGACGACATGAATTAACCTCACATAATACGTCTTTTGCCATGATTGATAACCTCGCTTTAATTGGATTACATTCGTTGGTATAAAAGAACTTCCGGAAATGGCAAGTTGCCGCTTGCAAATCTGGAAAAATTTTGTGCTCTCTCGAGTGAATAGAGGGCTTTTTTGCGTTATACACAACGATGCATATTTAGAATAGCAAATTTTGCTTCCGCTTGCAACAAATTGGACGGGACCTTACGCAAAATGATGGACAAGTCACGGAAACTTTGCAAAGGGGCCGTCTTATGTTATTGTTTAATAGTAATAATTACGATTAAAAGATCGTTAAATATGGATGAGAATGAATCGATAGCATTTAACTTGGATGATCCCCTGAGACATAGAAGAAGGAGAACGATCAACGATGAGCAAAACCAACCATGTAAACCGGATACCCCGAGCGAAAGGCATCGATATGGCCGCTTTTTATTCACCGAAAGAGTGTGGACGCAAGGCAAAGCATATTGTATTCTCCGCAGACAATGAACGGGTTGTGGAGGAGTTTATTACGATTCTCGGTATGAAAGATCAGTTTGCAGAACATGATGTGCCAATGCCGAACAAAATGGTGATGTTTGGTCCTCCGGGTACAGGCAAAACATTAACCGCTTTTCATCTTGCACACCGACTTCAGCTTCCCCTGGTTCTTGTAAGACTCGATGCCATTATACACAGCCACCTTGGGGAGACGGGAAGCAATGTCCGTAAACTATTCGAATATGCACGGGCTAACCCCTGTGTGCTATTTCTAGATGAATTTGATGCCGTAGGTCGTACGCGTGAAAGTAATGATGAGGTTAAAGAGATGGCTCGTGTCGTCAATACATTGTTGCAATGCCTGGACGAATTCGAAGGAGACAGCATTCTGGTTGCTGCTACGAATCTGGAGAACCAGCTGGATCATGCGATATGGCGGCGATTTGATACCAAAATGACTTATGGGATGCCGGATGAATCGAGCCGTAGATTATATATTAGCAAGTTGATGGGGCAGTTTGAGCAGGAGAGCCGACTGGAAGAATTCACGTGTGAACGCCTCACAGGATGCAGTTATGCCGATGTAGAGCAGATTGTCTTAAAAGCTAAACGGAAAGCTATTATTGCCAACATCCCATTACATGAGCAATTCATTAATGATGCGTATGCAGAATATAAGCCGCGGGTACTGGCCACATAGCTTATATATGAATATCAGCAAACACTCTCACATAATGAATAGCCCGGTTCCTATGAAGGAATGTCGGGCTATTCGATATTTCAGCAAGTTGAATGGCCGTTTGTTCTTGGTTATTTGGCGGCAAATGAAGAAAGCTAGATATGACATGCAGACATCGTGTCCTGCTAAGCGTTAGCCGTTGCGCGATAAGATGGTTCTATCTCTGTTTTTTCAGGACCAGACCATCGTGGCAAAGTTAAGGTGAAAAGGCTGCCTTCAGGACTGCTGGAGGTCAGGGACAGCTCCCCTCCCTGGGCTCGAGCAAGCAAGCGGCTATAGGTCAGTCCCAGACCTAGTCCACGGGTACGGCGTTTTTTGATCTCGCCACGGTAGAAACGTTCGAAGATCTTGGGTTGATCGACTTTGGTGATACCCGTACCGTTATCCTGCACATTAACAAACAGGTTGTCCTCCTCCGCACGCAAACGGATATGAAAGACGGCAGCATGGTCGGAAGCGGCTGCTTGCAGTCCGTTATTGAGCAGGTTGACAATGATCTGCTGAATCCGAAGGGTATCACCGATGGTATAGAGCGTACCCGAAGGTGTATGCAATTCAATTTCGGGAGACTTGTCCTCATAAGCGATTTTCCACTGATAGATAATCTCACCCACCAGCAAATTCAGATCTATGCGTTCCCGACGAACAGCAACACTTCCAGCGCTCATCGCATTGTAATCCAGCAGGTCAGCGACCATACGTTCCATACGTTCGGATTCTTTGAGTGCGATGTCCAGAAATTCCTTTGCTTCCTCCGGACTAACGATATCATCCCGGACAGCCATCACGAGCCCTTTAATGGACGTTACCGGCGTTTTCAATTCATGGGTTACCCCAGCAAGTGACAGGGCACGCCATTCCTCCAATTGCTGCAAACGAATGGACATCTCGCGAAAAGATTCAACGAGTTCATTCATCTCCCGTTCCCGTGTATTCAGATCCAAATTGACTTCATAGTTTCCGTTTCGAATCTGCTCCGCGGCGTGGGCGACCTGGCGAATAGGCTTGGAGAGCTTGCGGGACAGGAGGTAGATTGTAAACCAACCACACAGGATTAAAGCAACGAAAAGGATGCACACCACCAGCATCGTTTCCGGATTGTATGCAATGGACTTTTTGGATTGCATGACCCACACTTTACCGAGCGTCTGATCGTCATCTGTGACGTTAACCGTAACCCCGGCGAATTTATTGTTTCTTGGTTCGCGCAGGTCGTCAGACAGCCGATAATACACATCCTGCTGCGTCATTTTTGGTTTGGAATAAATCAATTGATTATTGTTGTCGAGCACCATAATACAAAAGTAATTATCTGTATTGAAAAGCTTGGTACGTTTGTCCACCAGTCTGTCAAGATCCGGGGGAATATACAGTTTGTTTTCTGTGCCAGTTACCTTCTCGGCGATTTCCAGACCTAATAGTTGGGCCGTTTTGAGACCTTTCTCAATGGAAGTGGTTCTGATCCAGTAAAGTGCCCCTGCAACAATAATGGTAAAGCCGATGCAGAGGATTAGAAAATAACGAAGCGTCCAGTAAGACAGAATGGATGTTTTACGTTTCGGTGTATTTCGTTTTAGTTGGCGATCCAAAATTGATACCCCATTCCCCGTAAAGTCCGGATTTCTCCCGTTTCCGGTAGCCAGTGAGATAACGCCTGACGCAGCCGTTTGATCGACAGGTCCACAGCCCGATCACTTCCGTCATAGTCCATGCCCCATACCTGTTCGATCAGATGGTCTCGGGTAAATGTGCGGTTGGGGTATTCCGATAGAAACAGGAGCAGGGACAAATCACGTGGTGTCAGTGCAACCTCGGCGCCGTTCAAAAGTACCTGTTTGGCAGCCAGGTCAATGACCAGATTGCCAAAGTAACGTTTGCCCTCACCTTCGGCTGTCCAGTGTGGGTTGCGGCGAAGCACAGCATTGACTCTGGCGACCACTTCCTCGGGCACAAAGGGTTTGCTCATATAATCGTCCGCACCGGCATTCAGCCCATTCAGTCGGTCCTGAATATCATCCAGTGCGGTTAGCATGATGACGGGACAAGCACTTTTTTCGCGGATGATTCGCAGCAGATCCCAACCGTCCATTCCGGGCAGCATCACATCCAGCAAAACCAAGGAAGGAACATCCGCATCAAATTGAGTTAAAGCAGTGGGTCCATCCGCTACATGACGAACATCGAATCCCGCTTTTCGAAGATAGGCAGCCAGCACACGGGCGATAGCTTGTTCATCTTCGACGATGAGTATGGATTTCAAGAAGGTGTCTCCTTTCACTTCAGAAGCTTGTGTACTGATTTTACATGAGCGGAAGCACAATGCCAATGAGGCAATTATTTTCAGAAAAAAATGCGTTGTATGTCATTTCTTGACGTCATCCTGACACATTGGGCTGTTAAGATGCTGATAAATAACCAACTTATACAGTTACCCATTGGAGGAAAATAGAGATGAATAAAAAGACAAAAACATGGATGATCTCAGGCGCGGCAGCAATTGTTATTCTTGGAGGCGGAGGGTACTATTTCGCGAACAGTTACCTGGGCAACAACGTTGAGATTGAACAGGTACTTCCTGTCAGCACCGCCGCGTCCGCAACGGAAGCTGGATCGGACAGTGGTACAAGCGTATCCAACGATGCAGCGCGAGCAGAGCAACTGAATGGAGACTGGAGCATCAGCGAAGGTTCAAAAGTATATTTCTCGGTAACGACATCACAGGAAACCGTCAATTTTGCCGACGAGCAGGTGAGTGGTAACCTGACCCTTAATGTAGACGATGCGTCCCAGATGAAGGCGGATGGACAGATTGAGATGAGTGACATTGATTCAGGCAATAGCCAGCGGGATGGACATGTGAAGGGGGCTGATTTCTTCGATGCAAGTACTTATCCACAAGCTACATTTAAGGCTACCTCATTTGAAGGTGTACCCACGGAATGGCCGGCAGGGCAGACCGTAGATTTTAAAATGAACGGAACCCTAACGGTAAAAGGGATTGAGAAAGAGGTAACGTTTGACGTAAAAGCCGCTTATGAAAATGACCAGGTGTTGTTGTCCGCCACAACGATGGTTACCTTTGAAGATTTTAGTATGGAGAATCCACATTCGGTGGTCCTTTCTACTGAAAATGACATTCAGGTTCAACTGGAGCTGAAGCTCAGCAAGTAAGCATATAGTAAGGCTAAAATCTGTTCCAATCTGCCTAATCAGGCAGAGGGACAGATTTTTTTTGTTAGGAATGGGAATCGATCCACAGTGAGCAAGGAATTACCATTCGATGTGTTAAAATTACTGCTGTTTCCTTGGCATAATACCGTGTCCTCGATTATTGTAAAGCGCTTACAATAATAATGATTTACAACATTCATTGTTCAAGTTGAACCAAATACGATTAGGGGGAGATCAAGCGTGCACAAAAGATACATAAGTGGCTGTCTCGTATTACTGTTGTTGTTCTGTGATTTGGGGCTGGTAGTTCGGCCCGCAGCGGCAGCGGCGAAAGTAAACGTTGCGCTGAATAAGGCGGTTACGGTCAGCTCGGAGGATCTACAATGGGGGGGCAATAAAGAAAAAGCGGTGGATGGCAAAGGAGATACTAAATGGAGTGCGAATAGTCCTACTTCAGCAGATCAACCGCATTGGCTGACGGTAAACTTGGGAGCTTCATACAACCTTTCCGGTGCGGAACTAACGTGGAAGGATGCAAACGAGGTTGTGAAGTTTTTGGTTGAAGTTTCTGAGGACGGAAATACCTGGACACCTGTGGCAGATCACTCTGCCAACGATAAAGCGGAATCACAGGTCAATCTGGATTTTCAGGCAGATGCGGTTCAATATGTGAAGGTCACGATTCCTTATTATGCGGGTACCGACTGGTGGCCTGGCATTTCTGAATTCCAAATCTGGGGGGAGGAAGAGGTGCGGAACCCGGCAGACATCGAGAAGTATGATACAGTCAACGTAACAACCGTAAGCCGGAGTGCCCCAGTTCTGCCTAATGAAGTCATGGCACATTACCAGAACGAGAAATCGGGCCTTGTCCCGGTTGAATGGGAGGAAATTAATCCTTCAAAATATGCATCAGCAGGCAGCTTTACCGTTACAGGTGATGTATATGGAGCTCCCATTCAACCTGTAGCTACCGTTACGGTAGAAGGATATCGTAGTGATTTTGTCAGAGGGGTGGATATTTCCACGTTAACAGCCATTGAGGATAATGGAGGTTATTATCTGGACAGCAATGGAGCTGAGCGCGATCTGCTCGATATTCTCAAAGACCGTGGCGTGAACTATGTGCGGCTTCGTCTGTGGAATGATCCACAGAAATCCAATGGATATAACGACAAGGAAGATGTGATTCGTCTGGCCCAGCGGGTAAAGGTCAAGGGCATGAAGGTCCTGCTCGACTTCCATTATTCTGATGAATGGGCGCATCCGGGTCAACAGCTTCGTCCCAAGGTCTGGGAAAATCTCTCGTTCGAAGACCTGAAGACGGCGGTGTATGATTACACACGTGAAGTGGTAGGCGAGATGAAGGATGCGGGCGCGATGCCCGACATGGTTCAGATCGGTAATGAAATCAACAGTGGTGTGTTAAACGGGCTGAAGAGCAACGTCAACTTTGATGAAAACGTTGCATTACTTCAGCGTGGAGTGGATGGTGTTCGCGCAGTGCCTGGTGGAGATCAGGTTCAAATTATGATCCATTTGGCTGAAGGAGGCAAAGCGGATACATTTGATTGGTATTTCGGCGAATTGGAGAAACGGGATTTGAAATACGATATCATCGGGCTGTCCTATTATCCATTCTGGCACGGAACATTCGCAGATGTGCGCAAAACGATGAATGAAGTATCTGCGAAATATGGAAAAGAAGTCATTATTGCTGAGACGTCCTATCCATTCTCGTATAAAAACGGGGACGCTCACGGCAATATTATTGGCAACCCGGAAACGCTGAATGTGGGAGGTGCTACCTTCCCGGCAACCGTGCAGGGACAATACGATGCGATTGCAGGCATCATGGACATGATCTCACAAGTTCCGGATCAGAAGGGAGCGGGTTTCTTCTATTGGGAGCCTGCATGGATTGCGGCCAATGTAGGCTGGATTGCTTCCGAGGGAGACGCATGGGAGAATCACGCCATGTTTGATTATGACGAATATCCGGCGAATGGCGGTTACTCGTATGAAGGGCGTGCCCTGCCATCGCTGGATGTGTACAAACGTGGTTTAGACATTCTGCCCGCAGATCGGAAAGATTTGTCGGCAGCCATTACGCGTGCAAAGGCGCTGGTATCCAGTGATTTTACACCTGAAAGCTGGACCACACTCGCTCCGGCCATTGCGGCAGCCGAGCATACGTACAAATTGGCGTATACATCTGGTGTGACACAACAGGATACGGACGCTGCGACTGCCACTCTTCATGAGGTTATGCAGCAGCTTGATGTTATAGCGGCGAATCGGAACGCTCTCGAGGAGATTATTACCGAAGCCAAAACATATAAGCAAGCAGATTGGTCTGCTGCAACCTGGGCTGTTCTGACTAAGTCTCTTACTCGTGCAGAACAGATCATGGCAGATCTAAGAGCCACTCAGACCGAGGTGAATACAGCAGTAAAACAAGTGGAAGCAGCAATTCATGGGTTGTCCAATGTAGACAAAACTGAGCTGACACAGTTCATCGGTGAAACCCAGCAGCTGACCGAATCTTCATATACACAGCGAAGCTGGGCAAACCTGAAAGCGGCATTGTTATCGGCAATCACGGTCAGAGACAAGCAGGATGCCATACAATCGGAAGTGCAGGAGGCTCTGACAATACTTCAGAAAGCCCATAACAACCTTGTTTTGCTGGAGGCATTAACAACAGGTAAAACAGCTACTGCATCAAGCAGTGCCGGTACTGGTGGTGGAAAAGACAACTCACCTGGGGGAGCGATTGACAGTGACCCCACTACTTCATGGGGAACAGACCAAAGTGTGGATAGTTGGTGGCAAGTGGATCTGGGGGCGACCGCTGTGATCCGTAAGCTGGAAATGTCCATGTGGAGTGGAGGCATTAAATACAAGATCGAAGTATCCAACGATAACAAGAACTTTGTCAAAGTCGTGGATACAACAAGTGATGTGGTTGTATCCACCAGTCCAAGGCATATCCTGCCCGCAGGCACGGAGGCGCGTTATATTAAACTGACCATTACCGCTGGTTCTCAGTGGGTAGGCTTTATGGATTTTGAAGCTTACGGTATGTTCCTGGCGGACAAATCTGCCTTGGGAACTACAGTGAATTCCGTTGCGAAGCTGCATCAAAATGATTACACGGCCGTAAGCTGGAATAGGTTTGCACAGGCATTGTCGTATGCTCGTGTGCTTATGGATGATGCAGAAGCCAGTGCACAGGAAATCAGTGCTGCGGATAACGCGTTGAAAGAGGCGCTTAGTCAGCTTGTACGGCAAGAGTCGACTCCGGGTCAGCCGTCACAGCCCGGTCAACCTGCACAGCCTTCCACGCCTGGATCATCGCAGAATCCCGGCAATCCTTCTGTAACGCCACCTGTTGAATCCGGTAGTCCAGGAGAAAGTGGTTCCATTACATTCAAAGGTACAAGTACCGGAGCGGGCTCCTATGTGATTCAACCTGATATGAAGCAGTTGTCTCAAACGATTGACGGAATGGGAGCAGGCAGCAAACAGCTCACCTTGATTGCAGATGTTCCTAAGGATACAAAGGCTGCGACCTTCCGGCTCAATGCAAATCAACTTCACGAATGGGCACGTACTCAGGCATTACAGTCGCTGGAGCTGATCATGAAGCAGACATCTGTCCGCATCCCATTAAGTCTATTGAAGGATGCTCGTAATGAAGATGGAGTTACAATGGATGTCATTCTGGTCGAAGACTCCACAGCCAATCTGTCTGAAGCGCAAAAGAAAGCCATCGGTAACCGCAACGTGGTCAGTGTGGATCTATTGTTGAATGGGCAGCCGTTACAGTGGACTGATAGATCCATTGAAATTGCGATGTCGAATGTTCAAAATTCAAATGCAGAAGACGTTGTACTGGTTATCCAATCCCTTTTGGCAAATGGTGAAATGAAACCAGTAACCTTTACTCAATATGATGAAATGACCCAAAGTCTGGCTTTCAAGCCGCTTCAATCAGGCCGTTTCGTGATTACTGAAGTGCAGGTGCCGTTGAATGACTTACAATCCTACTCCTGGGCCATTAAAGAGGTTCAGAATTTGTATGGCAAAGGAATCATTTCAGGCATGACAGACACCCGATTCAGTCCGCAAGCAGAGCTGACACGAGCGCAATTTCTGCAAATGATCATGAAGGGGATTGGCGAATCACGTTTGCCGGATACATCCACTTCAGCTCTAACGGATGTGAAGAATGATCAGTGGTATACAGATTCCGTACGCCTTGGTCTGGAGATGGGAATCGTGCAAGGTAGAGCAGACGGATCATTCGCAGCCAATGAACGTATTACCCGCGAGGACATGGCGGTGATGTTAAACCGTGCAATACAGATCATGAAGCAGAACACCAGTACAGCCGTTGATTCAACAATCAACAGCACCACATTTAATGACAACACAGATATCGCTGAATATGCAAAACAAGCTGTTGCATCCATGCAGGAGCAAGGTCTACTTAGAGGAATGGGGGATGGCACGTTTGCGCCAAAAAAGCATGCCAACCGTGCACAGGGGGCAGTCGCTGTAGCCAGAATGATGGAGCAGATTTATAAATTCTAAGTGTATATATGATATAGGGATCGGGTCTTTCTGGCTCGATCCCTATGTTTATGGATTTCAATTAAAATGGTAGACAGTTAGTAATCAATTCTGCTATGATTCCAATGATAATGATTACCATTATCACAAAAAGCAATGAATTATAGGGGGCATCATGTTTATGTTTAAATCCAAATCGATTCTTTCCATCTGCACGTTATTCATTGTGTTTACGCTAGTTCTTGCGGGCTGCGGAAATGCAGGAAAGACAACGGATGAAACGGGGAGCGGCTCAGGACAGACGAGTGAGAATCAGGAATCCACTGGAACCGATACAGCTCAGAATGAATCAGCGGAAAGTGAAACACGTGAATATGAGACGGATAAAGGGACGGTTACCATTCCTGCACATCCGAAACGCATCGTGACCGATTACTACGGGGGCGAAATTCTGTCTGTAGGCGGTAATCTGATTGGTGTGGAGCCAAGTGCCTTTGATAATCCGTTCATTAAGGACAAGCTGAAAGACACCACAGACGTGGGTTATCCGGTGAACGTGGAGAAGACGCTGGAATTACAGCCTGACTTGATCGTTGTGATGTATGATGATAACTACGAGGAACTGTCCAAAATTGCACCAACTGTGCATATCCCATATGGTACAGCCACAGATATCTACAAGACAGTTGAGCTGTTTGGTGATTTAATGGGTCAACCTGATCAGGCGAAGGCGTTCATTGCCGATTATGAGAAAAAGGCGGAAGAGGGACGCGAGAAGCTGAAAGGTATCGTGGACGAAAATACAACCGTTGGATTATACGAGTTGACGGACAAAGGGGATCTGTGGATCTTTGGCGACAACGCAGGCCGGGGCGGGCAAGTTGTATACAATGCTTTGAAGCTGAAAATGCCGAGCAAGGTGAGCAAAGACAATCAGACCGTGCAGCTATCGCTCGAAGTACTGCCTGAATATGCTACGGATTACATGTTCATGACGGTGTACGATCCTGAGAAAAAAGGCGAAGCACTGAAGGAATTCAAACAGTCCAAAGTATGGAACGGTCTGGATGCGGTGAAGAATCACCGGTTCTTCGAGAATGATTTTGATACATTCTATCGATATGATCCAATCGCCATTACTGCCCAGATCGATTTGTTTGTTGATCTGATCTTGAAGAGCGCTGAACAAAACAAATAAATGATTAACAGCTTGATGACTTCTAATGTTAGGCTAGCGCCTCGCATAACTTAACCCACAATGAGTTGTCATTACTGACTATAATTATAGAAAATCGACCTGCTTTAAGGCTTCTGCCTAAGGTAGGTTTTTTTATATAAAAGCAAAAAAAAGTTGTTAATGTCATATTGACAATATCGAATTCATTTGTTATCATTTCGATAATATCAAAATGACAATATTAAGAAATGGGGAATGAGCGATGTTTGGATTCCGATTCGTGAAGTTTCAACCCAGTGAGTACGTAATGAAAGTGAAGAACGGGCAGGTTCAGCTTCAAGGAGTGGGTTTGTCCTTCTACTATTATGAGCCGACGACGTCGGTGGTGGTTCTGCCTGTATCTTCGGTGGATGTGCCCTTTATGTTCGAAGAAATAACAGCTGATTATCAAACCGTTACGGTTCAGGGTCAACTGAGCTATCGTATCGTTGATTATATGAAAATCACCCAAAGCTTAAACTACACGTACAATTTGCGCAAAAACAGATATATTTCCGACGATCCTGGCAAGTTGGATCAACGTGTGATTACGACCGCCAAAGTGCTGACCAAAAAACATCTGGAGCAAATGCCCCTGAAGGAAGCCATTCAATCGAGCGAACGGCTGGCCAGCAGCATGAAACGGGAAGTGGTGCAGAGTCAGGAACTGGAGAAATTGGGCGTAGAGCTGATGAGTCTGTCCATTCTGGCCATTTTGCCCAATAAAGAGACGATGCGTGCACTGGAAGCACAAGCGCGGGAAGAGATTTTACGCCAGGCCGACGAAGCGCTGTATGTACGTCGCAACGCATCCATTGAACAGGAGCGGAAAGTGAAGGAGAACGAACTAAACACGGAAATTGCCGTTGAGACGAAGAAACAGCAGATTCGAGAAACACAATTACATGCAGAGCGTTCGGTGAAACAGAAACAAAATGAGATGGAACAGGAACAGCTCCAATTCAATACGGCGATGGAGGAACGGAAACAACAGCTTATTGAATTGACGATTGCCAATCAGAATGCCGAAGCTGATGCCAAAGCCTATGAAATTGCTGCCGTGATGAACTCGTTACAACAGGTGGAGCCTAGCGTGCTACAGGTGATGGCTAACATGGGTATGAACTCGGATAAACTGATTGCCCTTGCATTCCAGGAGCTGGCTGAGAATGCCGGGAAAATTGGACAGCTTAACATTTCGCCGGATCTGCTGCAAGGATTGATGAATCCACCGACAAGAGAGCAGCAGGGAGGTCGGGCACGATGAGACTTGGGAAGGCAAGCCAGACTGTAGCCGCACACATTACTGGAGGAGAACCGATGACCGAATACAAGTTGATTCTGGTCAAACGCAGAACGAGGCTGGAAGAATTGGTGGTCCGCTATAATACGGTCCAACAAGCGCAGTTCTATATCGAACGCTTGGGAGCAGACTTCAGTGATTACCTGGAGGAGGACAGACGTTATCATCATTCCGTGCAGCAAGCCCAGCAGCAGCTCAGCCAACTGGGCCGGGTTCAGACCATTGATCGGGAACATGTGCCCAACTTTATTTTTGGAGCACAGGACATTGTGGTAGTGATTGGACAGGACGGTCTTGTTGCCAATACGCTCAAGTATGTAACCGAGCAGCCGCTCATTGGTGTTAATCCTGACCCCATGCGTTGGGATGGGGTATTGCTGCCATTTACGGTAGAGGATCTGAGCTTCATTATTCCCGATGTTATTCGTAAACGTCGCTCTCTGAAAGAAGTGACTCTGGCCAAAGTGGAGCTGAATGATGGGCAATATCTCTATGGCGTCAACGATCTGTTCATTGGCCGAAAGACGCATGTATCTGCTCGTTATGAAGTTCGCATGGGTTCATCGGTAGAACAACAATCCTCCAGCGGAGTGATTGTATCCACGGGAATGGGATCGACGGGCTGGTTCAAAAGTGTGCTGGCAGGTGCTGCTGGAGTCGTGGGCTCGGAAGCGTGGCAGCACATCCAATCGGGTGAAGCGTTCATTCCCGATAGAGACAGCAGAAGCTCTCATTCAAACTCGAACCCTAGAGGGAAAGATTATTCAGAAGCACATATCGCTGCGACTGCTTCTGCACAGGGGAGCATGAGCGACATGAATCACTTTGGCTGGGATGCGCCTTATCTGTATTTTACAGTACGTGAACCCTTCCCCAGCCGGACGACTGCAGCCAATCTGGTGTTTGGACAGATTCATCCGAAACAGCCTTTGCAGATTGTCTCCCAGATGCCGGAGGACGGCGTTATTTTCAGTGACGGGGTAGAACAGGACTTTCTTGAATTTAATTCCGGAGTGGAAGCGACTATTGGCTTGGCAGAGAAACGTGGACGTTTGGTGGTCTAATCCTTTATTTCCAATCCGTTTTTGACTAGAATGGTAAACTAGATGTAGAAGATATGTCAGGGAACGGAAAGAAGGTTGACGATGCAATCGATATTGCTGGTTGAAGATGATGCCAAGCTCGCAGGATTGCTGGGTGAATATCTGATCCGAAATGGTTTTCAAGTGCAGATTGTGGCAGATTTCCGTCATGTTCTGGATGAATTCATGCAGATCGGTCCGGATTTGGTATTAATGGATGTAAATCTGCCTCAATTTGATGGCTACTACTGGTGTAGACAGATCCGTTCGCATTCCATATGTCCCATTCTATTTATTTCGGCTCGTGACAGTGGCATGGATCAGGTTATGGCGCTGGAACATGGGGCGGATGATTATATTACGAAGCCTTTTCAATACGAGGTCGTACTTGCTAAAGTTCGTAGTCACCTGCGTAGAGCATATGGGATGTATGCAGCTGTTCAACCAGAAATGAAAGTGAAAAATGGCTCTATGCTACTGTACCCCGAAAGATATGTACTGGAGTTCGATGGTCTTTCCGTAGAGCTGACTCAGAAGGAATCCATATTGGTCGAAGCGCTGATGGCCAAGGCCGGTCGGGTGGTGGGCCGGGAACGTTTGCTCGAACTGATGTGGGAAGATCAGCATTTTATTGATGATAATACGTTGAATGTGTACATTACACGTGTTCGCCGCAAGCTGAAGGATCTGGGGGCAGAAGAGGTTTTGGAAACCGTTCGCGGAGCGGGCTACCGATTGCTTGATTTGGAGTCACCTGTCCAAGAGGACCGACAATGAAACTGTTCTTAAGAGATCAGCTACCCCTCATCGGATTTTATTTGCTGCAAATGCTGCTTGTCCCAAGTGTATATTGGCTTTCTGGTGAGGATCGCCCCATGAGGATTGTTCTTTATGGCATGTTTCTCAGTACAGTTGTATTGCTCGTGTATCTGATCGTACGTTATTTCCAGCTCCATCCATATTACCGTGTGCTCCAGCAGCCACAACGGCTGGTACAGGAACCTTTCCAATCACTTGGTAATGCCCCTGTGGCTAATTCTTTACAGGAATTGATGCATGAACTGGAGCGTAACCGTCAGAATGAGATGGGTCAATTGCGAATTCATAGTGAGCAGCAGGTTGTGTTCATGAATCGCTGGGTCCATCAGATGAAGACACCACTGTCCATCATTCAGTTGACCCTGGAAGATGTGGATGATGATAAAACTGCAGGCAGCATACAGGATGAGCTGGATAAAATGCGCAAAGGGTTGGAAATGGTACTTCATTCTTCACGCCTGGAACAGTTCGAAGGGGATTTTCGCGTAGAGCTTCTGTCTCTACCCGAGGTGGTTCGAAGCAGCGTAGCTGAGAATCGACGTTTGTTTATTCGCAGAGGAATTACACCGTATATTCGAATGGACAACGACCTTCGAGTTTACAGTGACTCCAAATGGCTGCGGTTCATGTTTACCCAGATTTTGACCAATGCCGTTAATTACTCAGATAGCAAAGCTGGTAAAAATGTCATGATTACCGCCTATATTGAGGAAGAACGAATCGTATTAGATATTCAGGACCAGGGTATCGGCATATCGGCTGAAGATATTCAACGTGTGTTTAATCCTTACTTCACCGGAGAGCGGGGAAGACAGTATCATGAATCTACAGGTATGGGACTATATCTGGTCCGTGAGATCAGTACACGTTTGGGTAACCAGATAGAATTGTTCTCCAAACCCGATGAAGGAACATTGGTCCGATTCAGCTGGATGAATCGAAAATAGAGGTGCTTTGCCTATGGGCGAGGTGCTTTTTTTTATGGAATAGGAAGAAGGGGGAACATAACCTTAAACGCTGTGTAAGGAAAGTTTAAGGTAAATCGATAGCAGGGTTGTAGGAGGTCGTTTAGGATAAGGATATGAAAAGAAAGCATAGTTTAGTTGGAGGGGAAACACCATGGAAATGTTGCAAGTTTCGGCACTAAACAAAGTGTATCAGGGCAAAGTGCAGACTAAAGCCCTTAGTGATATTCATCTGACCATCAAGCAGGGTGAATTTGTAGGGATTATGGGGCCATCGGGCAGTGGGAAAACGACGTTGCTCAATATGGTCTCGACCATTGATGAGCCAAGTTCAGGCAAGGTGCTGATTAATGGCATGAATCCGTTTGATATGAAAAAGAAAGAACTTGCCATGTTCCGACGCAGGGAACTCGGGTTTGTATTTCAGGATTTTAATCTGCTCGATACCTTGACCGTTGCTGAAAATATAGTACTTCCGTTGACGCTGGACAAGGTCAAGCTGAAGGAGATGGAGAGCAGACTCGATCGGATTACCACTCAGCTTGGAATTAATCACATTCTGGATAAACGCGTCTATGAAATCTCGGGCGGACAGCGGCAGCGTACAGCCATTGCCAGGGCCATGATTAATATGCCATCCATTGTACTGGCCGATGAACCGACAGGTGCGCTGGATTCCACCTCATCTCAAGCGGTAATGGAATCGCTTGAACAGATCAACCAGCAAGAGAAAACAACCATTATGCTGGTCACGCATGATCCACTTGCCGCAAGTTACTGCCATCGGATTGTATTTATCAAGGATGGCAAGCTCGCAGCCGAAGTGCATCGTGGCGATAACCGACAGACGTTCTTTCAACGGATTATTGATACATTATCCTTCTGGGGAGGGAATTCGCATGAGCTTTCCTCAGTACGCCTTTAACAACATTCGCCGAAACGGGCGAGCGTACATCGCCTTTTTCCTAAGTAGTGCATTCATGGTCATGATATTCTTCGCGTATGCGATGTTTATCTATCATCCGTTTGTTGAGAAATTGCCGATTGGCAAGACTACGGCAGCGGGAATGCAGGTTGCCTCCGTCATCGTATACGTTTTCGCGATCTTCTTTGTTATGTATTCCATTAGTGCATTTCTGAAATCACGGAACAAGGAATTCGGTATTTTAACCATCTTGGGCGCGGAACCAGGACAGATTCGAAGACTGGTCATTCTGGAAAATATGTTTATCGGATGTCTGTCCATTGTGGCTGGAATAGGTGGAGGCATGTTATTATCCAAGCTGTTCCTGATGTTAACCACCCGATTTATCGGTATGGAAGACCTGCCTTTTTATTTCCCGGTAAAGGCCATGTTGATTACAGTGATTGCTTTTTTAGTACTGTTCTTTTGCATTTCCCTGTTCACACTGATCTTTATCGGAAATAAGCGCGCATTGGAGCTGCTAACGGGCACGAGCAAACCCAAAAAGGAACCTAAAGCATCATGGGTATTCTCTATTCTTGGGCTTGCGTTTCTCGCTACGGGATTCATTGCGCTATACGGCAGTTTGTCGAGTGAGAGTATTCTGATCGCTGCTGTGACAGGCATTGCAGGTACGTATTTTTTCTACTCGCAGCTTTCCGTGCTGGCCATTCGTCTGTTGAAACGTAACCGCAAACGGGTGTGGCATGGTACACGCTTGCTATGGATTTCCGAGATGAGTTACAAAATAAAAGATAATGCACGCATGCTGTTTATGGTGACGGTGGTTATTGCGATTGCTTCCATGAGTGCAGTGGTCATTTTGTCGCTGGATCAACAGAATCGACAAGTATTTAGAGACAAACATTTTCCGATTCGTTATAACGTGTACAGTGCATCGGAAGAACCTAACATGGCACCCGTCAATGAGGTTCTTGACGCTGCGGGTCTTCAATATCAGAACGCTTATCTGGAATATTTTTGGACAAGTACGGATGATAGCGGCATCAGTGTGATGTCTCTAAGTGATTTCAACCAGTTCAACACAATCCAGAACAAACCGACCTATAAGCTCTCAGCTCATTCCAGTATATTCATTGATTCACGCAATGTGGAGAAGCCTCGACATGAAGAAAGATTTCGTTCCTATGCCAAGGGCGATCAGTTAACGCTGGATATGAATTCAGGGCCTGTTACATTCGATATTAAATATACTGAAAATGAACCGGAATTCAACGGGCTTCTGTATACATCAGCCCTAGTTATTGTAAGTGATGAAGAGTTTAAGGCTCTTGCCGGACCATTGGACAAAGATGCTGTTTCCGGTAAATATCTTTATCATATCCCTTCATGGGGGGGATCGGTGCCCGATAGGCAATCATCTGAAGTGATGGTAAGCGATCGGCTGGCGGGCATGGATGAAATCATGAGGAATAACTCTAATGATAAAGATTTTTCGGGCTTTTTCACGACGCGATATGCTGACTTCGAAGAATTCAGACAGACAACGGCACTCTTCACCTTTTTGGGGATATTCATTGGACTGATCTTCTCGATCTCCTCAGCGAGCTTTCTCTATTTCAGGCTGCACACGGATCTGGAGGCAGATGGGAAAATGGTGCATTCCTTGTCTAAAATGGGTCTCAGTTTTCAGGAGATGAAACGATCATCCACAATTCAGATCGCGGTTCTCTTTTTCTTCCCAATCCTGATCTCAATTGTTGAAACGCTCGTTGTTGTTAAGCCGTTTCTGACTGAATTCGGTATTACGAATTATACTGTTCCGGTATTAACCGTATTTGGTGCATTTCTGCTGGCACAGACCTTCTATTTCTTCGTCATTCGTTCAAGATATATATCTTCACTACGCAAAATGATGGTTTAAAGTTAGCGGTTTTATATTAATCTGGTCATCTCCCCTGTTTTTGTTCTCTATGCTCCGGTTAATGGAGTGATAGATCATATATGAACATGAGAGGGGTCATCCCGGATGTGGACTGCATTCATGTGGGGCGGCATCTCCGCCTCGGCTGTTGTCATAGGAGCACTTGCTGCGCTGTTTCTGAAAATTCCGAAACGAGTTATTGGCTGGATCATGGCTTTTGGTACAGGTACCCTGATTGGTGCAGCTGCATTTGAATTAATTGGGGATGCGCTCAATGATGGTGGAATTGTGCCGACGGCGATTGGATTTACCTCAGGGGCCGTAGTGTACACGCTATTCGATTTGCTCATTTCCAGTAAAGGGGGAGCAGGGCGCAAGCGTTCGGAAAACACCGGGAACGGAGATTCCAGCCAGAGCGGACTTGGTATTTTTGCAGGTACGGTCATGGATGCCATTCCCGAATCGATCATGCTGGGGGCCAGTCTACTCGCCGGGAACGGTGTCAGTGTTGTGTTGGTTGTTTCTATCTTTGTGAGTAATATTCCGGAGGGTCTGTCCAGTACGGTTGGACTTCAACGCAATAAATACTCCCGCTCCAAGATTATTCTCTTGTGGCTGGGTGTACTGATCATCTCTGCACTTGCAGCATTGGGAGGATATTTATTTCTGGAGCAGCTTCCTGATGAGATGGCCGCGGCTATTGGGGCATTTGCCGGAGGAGGCATTATTGCGATGATCTGCTCGACCATGATGCCGGAAGCATTCGAAGAAGGTGGGCCGGTAGTAGGTTTTATCGCTTCGATGGGATTGCTTGTATCGCTTTTACTTGACCTTTGATTCCTTGAGTTAAATGGGGGAGAAGAGTACCTTTCAGATGATGATCTGGAGTAAGGTACTCTTTTTTACGTTGTGTTTTCTTGTGCTAAGCACTGGAGTTACATATAATTTTAGGTAGAACAACTGGGAAATGCTGAGTGTTTGCTTTTAGCGATTGTCATCATGTAGGGGGAAGGCAGGATTGAAAATGAAACGTTTCGAGGATGAAGGGGCTTATAAATACAGCTTCTACGCTGTTCTTCGCCGGGGAGAGCAGGTCGATGTGAAATGTAAACCATGCGGCGGGCACGCCTTTATTGTCATAGAAGAAGATCATCTAGCATGGAACTGTTCGCAATGTTACGTTCATGGAATTCAAGAGACAGAATATCAGTACAATGCCAAGAACAATTGCATCCGATGTGAGCGCTGGTTCAATATTGAAGTGACGGATGAGAAAAAGATAACTCACAAAGCATCACATATTGAATGCCCGCACTGCGGGACCGTTAATGATGTCGAATTACATAAAAAGCTAGCATACCGAGGGTATTATCCCGATATTCGAGAGGGGCGAGATCCTGTGTTTGATATGGAATTGTACTTTTTGGACTATATCAGAGGTAAGGTGTTATGGGCTGTTAATCGGGAGCATTTAAACTATCTGATTTCATATATTTCGGCTGATTTGCGCGTGAAACCTGGAAATGTACCTTTGAAGACGGCTTCACATTCCATCCCCGCATATATTAAGAACGCCAAGAACAGGGAGCTGGTTGTCCGCACATTGACCAAACTTCAGCATAAGACTGGATAAACCAGCAGAACGCGAGTCAAAAATGTGAATCATATTCAATACCTTTTTCACATCGCTTATCAGGAGTTTGATGTTCGATCCAGTGAAGATAATCCCTATCTGGCGGGTACAGTGAGATATCAATCCACAGAGAATGAATATGTAAAATCCGAAAAGCAATATATTAATGCTAAAGATTTTACAACGTTGTTGAATTTTTATAATAAGGACAAAGAGGTGATTTATACTTATCAAAATACTGGAAAAGAGGATGGACAGCTGGTACAATCCATTATTCATCAGGGGATGAGTCGTTCTAGCAATGGAGGCAGCGAAGCTGCTCGTGATCCTTATATCAACGTTACGGCTTTGTTCTATGATAAGTTGGACATCGATGTGAAGCTGGATGTGGATGAAGAACATAAAGTCGTAACCATTCGAATGAATAAAGCGGAGGCGAGATGATGAATTTATTTGGTGTACATAAAGGACCTACATATTTGGAAGGTTTGGTTCGGGAGATTTCGGATGTTCAGACTCATGAAGTCGAATGGAAAGGCAAGTTGCAGACGAGCGACGGACATGACAAGTTCCATATTTTTTATTATGGTGACTTAACCGAAGATGATCTGATAACCTGGCATGATTCGACACCGCTCATTGTATATGCAGAGCATACCGTAACAGGGGAACGTTACTTACTCATCGATTCAGCCAAATACGGTTATGATGCGATGCTGTGTGAGACATATCCGGAGGAAGACCTGAATTACAGGCCTCTAAGGCCCTACCTGGACGTCGAAGGGGAAGATATATTTGAAGTACAACTATCTGCCTTTTACAACGTGCCGTGGGATGATGAGTTCGTGGAAGATGTAGATGAAGACGGAACCTACGAATTAATTACGGGAGAGCGCATGGATTTTGAGCAGGTGAAACGTGACGGCTATGATGCATTTGCCATACGCATTGTAAACCGCAAAGGCGTAATAACCGAAATTGTGCAGGAAGAACTGGCTTAGGCTAGTTGAATTTGCTGACCGGTTGAATGACTGGTGAATTGAACGAAACGATCGTAGGGAGATGTCGTGAATGTATATAGTAACTCGTGCGTTGAAGCCCATACCGGCTAAGGAACTGGATCATTTTGAAGAACAGCATTCTACCTCGTTACCTGCGTCATATCGCCAATGGCTGGAACAATACGGGGAAGGCACGTATACGGGCTGGATGAATGTGCAGCGGCCGGACCAGGAGGTATTGAAACCTTTTGCTGAATATGATTTTTGGATGCACACGGAGGATACACCGGTTACCCAGGATCAGCTTCAGGAGTGCATCAGTATCGGCAGTTCGGTGGATGGTGATTTCCTGGCGATTCATCCAGAGGTGAAGGGATTGTTATGGCTCCCGCGTCATGATGAGCATATTATCTTGTGGACTTGCTCAGAAGCTGACTTTGGAGAGACATTGGACCGGATCTATTGCGGATATTACCATCAGGATAAACCGCTGACCCCGGCGTATTTTGAACCGTGGAACGAGCTGCGAAACCACACGTTCTACCATTTGGTTAACGTTGAACGTGAAGGCTCCATGAAAGAACTGGCCGATTTGTGTAAGAGTAAATTCAAGTGGGATGCAGTGATGGAAAATGAGTACACATGTAAGCTTTTTATGGTCTCCATGGGTGGATATTTACGTTTTAATTATGCGAACGGCAGGGAAATTGCGCTTTTCTATGAAGAGATGCACGGGACGGAAGGTGCAAGGGATCACGATCTGGATCAATTTTTGCTGGCAAATCATTGTACAGTCATCAATAGAGGCGGAGTGGAGGAATAACAATTGAATTGGTTGAGAGAAAATATTGCAGAAACGTGGCGAAGTGAAGGTAAACGATACGCAAAAGATGTCAATGCATTTGTACGCAGAGGCATGGCAGGAGAGCAACTGGATGAATCGGAGCTCGCGGAGGATGCCAGAGCTTCTATTAGTACTGGAGTGTGGGAGATGGTGAAGCAAGCCAATCTTCAAGGGGATTTGAAACGGCTTCGGCTTGAACTGCCTGCTGCAACATGGCCATTGAATGAACATTTTCAATCTTTCATGCAGGCCGTTCGGGTAGTAGGTTATCTGAACACAGAAACAATAGTATTCACAACCAGCACCTTCACGGAGAATGGCTGTGTATATACGGCTGATCAACATGGATGGTTGCTATTCTCTCAGTATACCTTCGCAGGTTGTTCGCCAGACGGTGGAGACTATGCGCTGGCCGGATCAGAAGGTATTCGTATCATCAGACAACCAGATCGCCATCTGGAAGGACAAGAGCTTGCGGTGTATCGCTGGGAAGATATCCAATCCAGTATCCAGAAGTCTTTGCCACGCATCGAATCCCTTGCTGACTGTGAGCATCCGGAACGCACACTTGAAGGACTCATTCCATTCAATGATGGGAAATCCGTTCTTATTTTCTCCAATTATGGAATCTACCTGGTAGAGCAAGACCAGGTATCCCTGCTGCACCCGGATCCTGCAGAAATCGAAGAATATGAGTTGGAAGATACACAGATTGATATGGGTCATGCCGCAGTCTCACGTGACGGTCGCTGGATTGCCTACGGTAGCCAGGTTAGTAACCATATGGTTCTGGATCGCGAACAGAATAAGACATATTCGCTTTATCCTGAATCCAGCTATCCTCATTATGCGGTTTTCACCGCAGACAGCTTGAAGGTGTGGTTTAATGCATGTCACTTTTATAACGGTGCTACAATACAAGTTCAGCTGGAAACGATCGATGGTAATGAGAGTAAGGAAGATTGGCCTGTAATGGATGAGAATGCCCGTGTTTACGCTGCAGTAGAATTGGATGCAGGTATGGTGCTTGGTGACGCATACGGATATTTATATTGTGTGAATGGTGATGGGCAGGAAGTGTGGAGACATTTTGTAGGCAGCACCATCTATTCCTTGGCGATCTCGCCTGACCAGTCCAAGCTTGCAGTGGGGACGTTCGGGGGCATGCTGCATATTCTTGATCTTAACTCTGATCAGATGGATGAGTATGGTATAGGCACAGGCACCCTCCGTGAAATTGAGCGCTACGTGTTATGGCGTGGAGAAGAACCTTTACATTGGTGAACACCAATGATTGAAGATCAAGACTGGATAAAGTAAGGTTGGGTAAAGTGGAGGTTTAAATGAAGCGTGAAGAAGCAGTGATTTTGTTGAAATGTCATGCCTTTGCCTGCGATGATCTGAATCATTCGACAATGGAAACCGGTTTTCTTGGTAGCTTGCGCCCCTTTCGCGGTAACCTGAATGAGGAAAATTTTCTTGAACTCATGGAAATCTTGCATGTTTTGGCTCCTGAACTAAAACAACCTACGCTGGATCGTGAAATTATGGCTTCACTATGGGGAATTACCCACCTTGGACGTGCATGGGCCGTCGAACCTGAAGGAATGTTGCAGAGTAATCAATTGATCTCAAATGAACAGATTGCATTGATGGAACGGTGGCTGGATCTGTTTTCCTACGCTGTTATGGTTCTGATCGAAGACGGAGGGAGGGGAAGAAGAGGCGTTCTGGGGATATCAGGAATATGTGCGGGAACGGGTTGAAAAGAGTTGAAAAGGGAGGGGTGTGTATGACACCTGAGGCTAATGCAAAATGGAATGATTTGTTTGATGCGTTGAATGAGCTCCTGAACGAAAAAATCCATGATGATGAAAATCGGCAGTTATACGACGAATACCAGCATCGGGAGGGTGCCTCTGAGCAAAGTCTAAATGCATTTGAAACAGAGTATGGCGTCCGGCTGCCGGAGGATTTCCGTTCCTTCTATAAGAGTAAAGACGGCAGTGGTTATGCATTTCATATCTTGTATCCGGGTGATGCGGAAGCAGAGGAATGTAATCCGTTTTATCTGATGTCATTGAAGGAAATTCGGGAAACCAAACAATATTTCTGTGAAGTAGATGAGAAATTGGACGAGTACTATTCTGACGAAGAGATCAGCAAACTAGACCCGGAGATTAAGCCCTACTTATTCCATAAAGAGTGGATTCCTTTTGCAACGATGGCGGGAGGCTCGCTGTATTTGATGCTTGATTTTGATCCGACAGAGAAAGGAACCTATGGGCAAGTGATTATGTATGTGCATGATCCGGACTTTGTTTATTATGTGTCTGAGACATTTACAGACTTGCTGGAAGTGTCCAACCGTAATCTGAAGATTATGGATGAGATTGAGTATTGAGCAGGTAGAATCTGTTCAACAGAAGGGCATTGGATATTTTAAAGAAAGTTGAACAAAGACAGGAGCTGCCGACAGCAGCTCCTGCATTGCTATTTTACCATTAGAAACGATGGCCGTGGAAACCTCCGCCAGGTCCACCAGGGCCCCCGGGTCCTCCGCCATGTGGTCCGCCCGGATAGCCGCCTCCAGGGAATGGACCGTGCGGACCTCCCGGGTAACCGCCATGCCATCCTGGGCCTCCGATATGTCCGATGGGAAAGGGCAGCGGAAACGGTACGATGGGTGGATAGGGATATGGATAAGGGTAGGGGTATGGATAGGGTGGCGGTGGATAATAAGGGTAAGGATAACCCGCAGTTGGCGGGATAGGAACTGAACCAGGTCCGTATGCCATGATGCATGCCTCCAGTGTTTGATTGATGATATTAGCCTATGCTGCGATGCAATGGAGTGACACAGAGGGGTTAATAGAACGTGGTATGAGTGAAGGGGGATATGATTTGGTAGCTGTGTCGTAACCCTGCAGCATAAATGGGCTCACGCATAGAAGCCCAGAGCATAAGCTGGCGTTATAGGTTATCACCTAAACCGAGAGCGAAGGGCAGGCGTTTTATTTTGGCAACCTCTTATATGGACTTCACCTCACCTACCACCCAATTTACAGCTGACGTGAACCAGAATTCTTTCTTCCAAAAAGACGGAAATAACTATATTAATGTTCTCTCCATTCAGCAATTAAACACATTGGGTAACGTATCCTTGCTGGACATTTTTCTTAGCACGGGCAATGTGGTTGATCCTCATATTCATCAGAATGCATCCGAGCTGGTGTATTGTATCAGTGGTTCAGCGGTCGTTTCCCTTATTAACCCGTTTACCAAAGAGTTGTTGAATTTTACGATCACACCGGGTCAAGTAGCGAATGTTCCGCAAGGCTGGTGGCACTATGAAATTGCAACGGTAGATCAGACTCATCTGCTGGCTATCTTCGATGCCCCGGTTCCTGAAGCCATATTTGGCTCGGATATTTTACGGCTGACACCTGCGAGTGTTCTGGCTCATACGTATTGTTTGGATGAGAACAAGGTGAAGGAAACGCTTGCTCCAATTCAAAAAACGGTAATTGTTGGTCCGCCAGTGGACTGTGTTACTCAAGTTTCCCCGAGCACCAACATGCCTAACTCGAATAGCCATCCCAACGTGCAGCCTTATGTGAATCGCCTTCCATATTGGGGAACATGGGTTGATCCCCGCATTATTCACGAACCAGGCTGTCCGTATTATACAGAACCTCCTGTGAACACGAATAATCAAGGGTAAGTGAACGATATAAGGCATTTAAATGGGGGAAAACCCAGTACATTATCACGAGTGAAAGTGTAGCAATTATACAAAAAAGAAGCGTTCGTAGAAACGCTTCTTTTTTTGTCCATTTGTTTTCAATTTATGATGTGTAATTTCGTCCCAAACCAAGCTCTGTCAATAACTGACGATAAGCGATAGAGGTACGGTCTGCGGGAATATGCGCTTCTGCATGCAGATCCAGTGGCAAATCCTCTGGCTTCTGTGATTCCACCATTTCCCGATCTTCCTCAAATACTTGCAAGTTAAACTTAATTGTATCTTCAATCGGAGCATCCTTGTCAAAGTTACGGGTAATCGGACAGAACAACCGCGTAAAACGTGCTGAGATGGGAGAGGCACAGTTAAGAATGTTAAGTTTGTCGTTCTCCGGGAAGTGAACCGTAAGTGATGCGGCAAATGGCGGAAATACCCGGAATTCACGCAGCCACTGAAAACCTTCGGGTGCGACATTATCCTGACCTTTGCCATAGTTGCTGACAGAACTCCAGTATTCGGCAAGCAGTTCATTGCCTTCGCGTTTTACTTTGTATTGGGGCACTTCGGTGTTGTTCCGGTCGCCGAACGTTTCGGTATGCACGTAGGCAAAATGGGATACATCCAGAAACCCTTCCATTTGACGTCCAGCAGAACCTGCGATATCAAAGTTCGGGGGCAAGATGTTGATATAATCTGGATCATCCCATCCCGGGAATGCGGGAATCTGCTCGTCGGTACCGGCGAGTGAAGTCCAAATCAGGCCATAACGTTCGACTGCAGGATATACGATAAGCTTCAATTTGGGAGAAATTTTGGAGCTGGGGTGTGCAGGTACAGCGGTACATTTACCCTCACAGTTGTAACGGAAACCATGATATGGGCAGACAATTTCCCCATTTTCTACCCAGCCTTTACTGAGCGGAGCACCACGGTGAAAACAAAGATCCTTGGCAACTACAACTTTGTCGTTGCTGCGATACAGGACCAAACGGACATCAAGCAATTGAGCGGCAAGTGGTTTATCTGTCACTTCGCTTGCCTGGGCAATGGGATACCAATATTGAGATAATACATGCCAGTCTTCTGCGGAGAACGTGCAACCGCGAGGCAGTTCAGATGTAAGTTGAGGATTGGAATTGGAAGTTATCATGGAAATCACTCCTTGCTAGGATAATGAATCGTTCTTTTTCATGTCAGGAAAGTTTACTTTGTAGCCGTATGTTACTACTCTTTTGTTTCGTGTATCAATATGTATAATGATTATTTGTTCAAAATCACAAACAAAACATCAAACAGCTAACATAAATACGGAAACTCCTGTTTATACATAACGCTTTACGTGAACTATATTCATGTCGGTTATGCTCCACGCAGATTAATTACTTAATTGTTAATCGAGCTATATTCTGTGCCTGAGTATGCTGAAGAAATTTTTTATAGAAAAATGTCACAAATGTGAGCCTTGGTTTGTCTTAAGATTGTAGACCAAAATACGGAGGCGAATGCAATGAGTTTAAGAGTGAATTATAGAGTGGCTAACCCGGGTGCTTTCAAAGCAATGATGGCATTGGAGCAGCACATTTCAGGTCAGTTTGAAGACAAACCGTTATATGAGCTACTGAAAATCCGTGTATCCCAAATCAATAGTTGTGCGTTCTGTCTTGATATGCATGCTAAAGATCTGTTGAAGCTTGGAGATTATGCCGATCACATTTTGTTGCTGAGCGTGTGGCGCGAGGTGCCTTTGTTTACAGAAAAAGAACGTGTTATGCTGGAGCTGGCTGAAGCCGTAACACTAATTTCGGAACAAGGCGTACCACTTGAATTGTATGAAAAAGTTAGAGAACATTTCAGTGAGGCCGAACTGGTGGATCTGATCATGGCGATCAACACGATTAATAGCTGGAACCGGATTGCCATTACAACAGGGATGTATCCAGGCTGCTTTAATTAAGTAAACATTCTACCATCTGCCAGAGGAGGCCATTCTCATGAAATTCAATTCCCTCACCAATGAGCCAGAAGTGCCTTCTCTGGAAGTTGGTGAATTGTATATTCGTTACAAAGCCTATGCCTTTTCCATTGCTTACCGCATGCTTGGCAGTGTTGTGGAGGCTGAAGATATTGTGCAGGATTGTTTTGCAGAGCTTCAGAGCAAGTCTCTTGATGATATCCGTAATGCCAAGTCCTATATTGCTAAACTAATCGTAAACCGAAGTCTGAATCTGCTAAACTCTGCCCGCAATCAAAGGGAAAGTTATGTTGGAGAATGGCTTCCCGAGCCGATGAGTGACGGTAAAATGGGTAACATCCCGGAAGAAACCGTGCAGCAGAAGGAGATGATCTCTTACGCTTATCTGGTTATGCTGGAACAGCTTTCCCCAATGGAGCGCGCCGTTTTTGTACTTCGTGAGGCATTCCAGTATGAATATACGGAAATAGCGGATTGGCTGGGCAAATCAGAGAGCAACTGCCGTCAGATCTTTAGCCGGGCGAGACGCAAGCTTCCCGATAGACTTCCGCCGATGGAACAGAGTTCTGCAGATTATGCTGCAAAAGAGCAATTGCTGGCTCGTTTTACAACGGCTTTTCTGAATTATGATGTCTCCGAGATGCTGGAGCTGCTTGCTGAACAACCGGTATTTACGGCAGATGGCGGTGGACGTGTGCATACGGTCATGAGAACGATGAGGGTTCGTAAGGGTGTACTCGCCTTGTTGACCTCTCGCCGGGTGCTTACCCGATTGCGAAAACGAGAGTGGGTGCCTACATTTATCAACGGAGAGCAGCACCTTGTGTTACTGGAAAACGGACAGTTGTCCGAAGTTCTGTGTTTGGAACTGGACTCTCTTGGAGAGCGAATTGAGGGGTTCTATCTCGTTGTGAATCCAGACAAACTTACATCGGTATCGAGATAATACTTTTCTGGAATGGAATAAGAAGGGCTCAAGGCATGTTAAAGCGGCACATCCTGTAAAGAGGAGTGCCGCTTCTTTTTAGCTTTGAGATTGTAGCTAATTTTATTGTGAACTAACAACATCCATTTTGGACCGGTTATTATTTATTAATTATTGGCAAACAGGCTTTCAACATGGTCAGTAATCTCTCTGATTTCTGGGGTAAGTTCGTCGTTACTCTTATCGAGAAGATGCAAAATCTTCTCCACTGTATCCAGAAGTACACTCTTCGTGTTAGTCTCCCTATTTGCCACAGCCTTTTCATATGCTTTTTTCACTTCTGGATCGATAGTACGAATTTCTTCTTCCGTGTACCAGTCATAGGCGGGAGAGTTATCACTTCCATAAAACAGGTAACCAACGTACAGTGAATTCTTAACTGCTGACGTACGATTAGAGCTTGGGAAGTTGTTCAGGAAAGCTTCCTTCTCTAGAGTACGCCGGATGAGTTCATCCCAGGTTATGATAAAGGCCGCATCGGAAGTTGTGGGCTGGTTGGATTCCGCAGCCATAATATCAATGTAAGCAACAATGTCAGGTTTCACGTAGGGCTGAAACTTTTTGTACATCTCATAATTGATGATGGGATAGTATAGACCTTCACTAGTTTCCAGTTTGAATCCCAGATCGGAGGCTTCCTGCAAGAGCTTGCGAACCGTCGGATCTTTAATCACTTTGAGCAGATTGCTATATGTAAGCTTTTGTTCATAACCTATGTTGGAATGGGCTTCATAGAGAACGCTTTGAAACAGTTCCGTATACATTTTTTGATCCAAGTCAGCCAGTCTGATCTTTTGCAAATTCTCCAGTTGAAGGGTCATCAAAGTGGCCTGCCAAGGTCCGACTTCATCGATATGATTCAATAGATATTTACGTGCCTGAACCAGGCTGGGCGTGGATTTCACTGCATTTTTTGAATACATTTGAAATTGATGATATACCGCTTTGGAAGCTGGGACAGGTGCAGCCAATGTAGTTTGGGATGTTATCAGAGTTGCACTGATGGCCGTAAAGCTTAATGTAATGGCTAGAAAACCAAGTTTAATCGATGGATTCAATCGCATTCAAAAACCTCCCATGTTACATAATGAGTAATTGTGACCACATTCTGATTAAACCAGTTTCTGGTAATCGAATCAAGGGAGAATTCTTTTAAAATAAAATGTGTTATTCAAGACATGCTGTAAACATTAGTTGATTCTGGAAATAACAAAGAACAGCATCTTTCAACCTTGAGTGGGTTGAAGATACTGTTCTTTGTTGATTAAGCTTATTTTAAATTAATGGAGAGGTGGTTTATTGTTGATTGGCATCTGAGGTGTGCCGTTTGCTGGAACGTAGGCCTGAAGCATCTGTGTGGTATCATTTGTACTGAGTTGAGGCACTTGATAGTAGGCATGTTGATTTTGATACGTGAAAATTTCGTAAGCCATCTCGATAAACTGTTGAACCTGCGAAGCGATGACCCGGCGTACGGCGCCATTCGTAATTTCAGGTGCAGACATAGCCAGCAAAGAGGCGTGAGACTTGATTAATCCCAGCATATGACCGCTGATGCCTGCATCTTTGACATCCGAAAGGGATTGATTTGGCTTTTTCGGAGCGGACGGCTTGAGGCCATACACAGGTTGCACGATGTTCGGAATCATGTAGGTTGCAGTCTCGTGATGAGGCTTGTGCCCGGTTGAGAAACATTCTGCAGTCAGATTATATTGGGATAACATGAAGTTGTATTGACGATCAAGAATATGAAGAAGTTCAGTATCTTGTACAAACGTCCTGAAGATCATGTATTGATCCAATACGTTGATGGCTCCTGACAGAATTTCATGCATATCAAACATTTCATGCCCGCCATGGTTCAAGTGGGGTGTGAAGTCTGAATTTGTGTTGTTAGCTGGTTGTATTCGGTCTGGAGGCTGCATTGAATTTGGATTCATTGTGAATTTGATTCTCCTTTGGGAAATGGTATGATCCTAGTATGGTCTTCAACAGTAAATTTATGTAATGTGTGCTGGTTATAAGCGAAAATAGAGACAGGTATGGTGGTGGTTGGATGGAAATCGATTGGAGTGTTCCCAAAGCGTTATTCGTTAAACATTATGGGAGCGCTGTTCAGATGCATCGTGGTGGTGTTTATGCAGAATATAAACAATGGGATGTGCCGCAAGAGCTGGAGCAGACATGGATGGAAGAAAGAATAGGTCAGTTAACCTCTGAATTATCCATCATGAACTGGGACGCGGTTGATGAGCTTACGTCGATTGCCAGATATCATGCAAATCCGCTGATTATTGCCGCAGTCACAGCATTCGCATCAAGACAACTGACGAGTGCGGACAGTATGGTGCGTCTAGTTTATGCGGAACGTCTGATTGAGTTGATCAAGCGATATGAATCGATTATTTCGGTGGATAAGCTGCGTGAAGCCTATCAACTGACAATGAACTTGTTGGAGGATGTAGTAACAAAACCGTTGGTGCTTGATCCGGGACATGAACTACAGCAATATGGGTTGAAGGATAAACGTGGACTGAATCTGCGTGTGGAAAAGAACAAGGAAGAGATTATCCGTTATTTTCGGAACTGAATGTATTTCATTGGATCAAGTGAGGTAAATATCATTGAGAAAACTGAATTATATCAAAGTATTTATTTTCCTTAGTGTGGTCACAGTGGTGACTCTAGGTTTGTATTACGCGGCTGCGGATTGGCTGAATCAGCGCTATTTTCGCTTCCTTATCTGGAATCTGTTTTTGGGCTGGATTCCTTTTGTATTTTCCTATGTGGCCTATGGCTTTAGCCATGTTAAGTGGAAAGGGGCAACATGGTTTGCCGTTGCAAGCGGACTGCTCTGGCTATTGTTCTTCCCGAACTCTTCCTACATTGTAACGGATCTTGTCCACCTGACGGCACGCAGTTCCCGCTATTATGGCGGAGGCAATGGATTGGACTACAAGTACTGGTATGACTTAATTGTGGTTTTGATGTTCGTTTGGACGGGTTTATTGCTCGGATTTCTTTCGATGTATCAGCTTCAGGAAGTGATCCATCACAAACTGGGACGATGGTTTTCATGGATATTTGTGCTAGCGGGTTGTGCACTGGGGAGTTACGGTGTTCTGCTGGGACGTGTTTATCGCTTGAACAGCTGGGATGCGTTAACCAATCGAGAGACGCTGGTTGAACTTATGCATGAGAGTGTAAGTCGTCCATCGCTGGCTTTCTGTATGTTCTTTGGCACGTTTATTCTTACGATCTACGCAACGTTATACTATCTAATTAATACCAGATCTTACCGTGATAGAAAGACGGAGGTAGGAAGTTCAGAGGCTGAACTGCAAGGCTTGCGATAATCGAGAGCCTGGCATGTCTAGTTCTAATAAAGCCGAATCAAATAACCCTCAACTATTCGGGAAAACTCCCTAACGGTTGGGGGTTATTTATTACCCATTAAATGAAAACGAAGAAAGCTACAAGCATTTTAACAGTTCAGGAGCAATCCGCTTGGGGAACACATCCAGTGGAGGTTTTTCCTTCTTTCGTTTGTCATTGGTGAGCACAGCAACGAGTTCCAGAGCCGGGACGATATATACAAATTGACCACCAAATCCACGGGCGTAATAATAGTGGAGTATGGAAGTGGGCTGTTCCGCAACTTTAGCTTCTGAAGTTTCGTTGGTATAAGCATCCACCCACCAATGCCAAGCGTAACTACCATGATTGGGTGGAGTAACCGAAATGGCAGGTTTTGTAGAGCGGCTAACAAGATCACTCGAAATCAGCGACTGCCCGTTCCACATGCCCTGCTGCAAAAACAGTTGTCCGAATTTTAGTAAATCTTGCGGCAACATTTTTAAACCGAACCCCCCGGTATGTACACCTTGTGGGTCACTTTCCCATTCATACTGTTGAATCCCCAACGGGCCAAATAAGTAACGTTCCGCGAACCCAGCTACGGACATACCTGTACTTTGCATGAGGATGGCAGACAATATCTGCGATACCCCTGAATTGTATTCCATATATGTACCTGGCACATGACTTAAGTGTTGCTCCAACGCAAACTTCACCCAGTAATCCGTACGCGTCATACGCGGAAATGAATTCTGTCCTCCGAATTCGTCCCAGTTGAATCCGGCTGTCATGGTTAATAACTGCTCTAACGTTATTTCAGGTTTGCGGGGGTCAGAGTCTGATACCAGCTGTGGGAAAAAGGTGGAGATCGGCGTGTCAGCCTCAGGCAGCACCCCTTGATCCATAGCAATACAGATGAGCGCGGACAATACACTTTTGGTGCAGGAATTGATTTTTGCAATATGGGTAGCTGCTTCTTGATTACGGTAGTGTTCGTAAATGATTTCACCACGTACGCTGACTAAGCAACTGCGCAGATCCAGCGGTGGGATCATTTGATGCAACATGGATGGTATGGATGAAGGATTCATAGTGTCCTTTCTTATTTGGGACTTACCCATAAATTGAGTATTCATTAGAAAAAGGTTTGAATCATTATCATAGCATAGGAATAAATAAGTTCTCAATTCATCCACCTCACTCAGACTCAGGGATTAGTAAGAACTGGACCGCAGACTGATTCAGTTGTTCATATTTATTGATACAATCGGGTCACATAATAAATGGGGTTATTTTACAGAAAAAGAGGAACATGAGCTTTGGTCTGTAGGGTTGGACATATCGGCAAAAATTAATTACATAAAGTGTACCTGATTATTCCAAAGTAGTGTTCCATACAAAGGAGCTAGTGTTATTCATGCTATTACGTATGTTGAGAAATGATCTTTTTAGGAAAAAAGGAATCAACATCGCTCTATTTGTTTTTATTTTACTAGCGGCTTTACTTGTTTCTTCAGGTACACGAATGATTATGGAGTTAACCAATTCAATTCACTATTTATTTACAGAATCCAAGACGCCTCATGTTGTGCAAATGCATGCAGGTAAACTGGATATAATGAAGGTGAATACATGGGCACAGACAAATGAAATGGTAGATAAACACCAGATCGTAGAAATGATTAACATTGACGGTTCTCATTTGTTTTTTGGAGCGGAGGCCCAGAAAAACAGTATCATGGATCTTGATTTTGTTGTACAAAATCAGGATTTTGATTTTCTGCTGAATCTGGATAGTGAGATTGTGCAGGTGAATGATGGAGAAATCGCGGTTCCCGTTTACTACTTGCAGCAGAAGAAATTGAGCATTGGTGACCGTATTCATATTAAAGACGGTTCTTTCAGCAGAACATACAAGATTGTGGAATTTGTACGTGATGCTCAAATGAATCCATCGATCATTCACTCCAAACGTTTTGTCATCAGTCAGAGTGAATTCCAAACCTTGAAACAAAATACGGGAGAGTCGGAGTATCTGATTGAATTTCGACTTAGAGATTCCAAGATGATTAGCGACTTTACCCAAGCCTATCAAAATACGAGTTTGCCGAACGCTGGTCCTATTGTGAACTACAATCTGTTTCAGTTGTTGAATGCGTTGACGGATGGGGTAGTCGCAGCTATAGTCATTCTGGTCAGTTTGATCTTGATTGTGATCGCTTTACTCTGCATTCGTTTCACTATGCTCGCAACTATTGAAGAAGATTATCGAGAGATTAGCGTCATGAAAGCTATCGGCATATCCGAGCGTAATATTAAGAAACTCTACTTGAGCAAATATGTTGTTATGGCAGGATTGGGCTCTATCGTAGGATTTCTAGCATCACTATGGGTTAACCGTTTGTTCATGTCCAATATGTTGCTCTACATGGGGGCAGCTCCCAAGACATGGTTGCACTACGGCATAACATTGTTTGCGGCTGTCTTCATATTTGCCATCGTTGTATTTTTCTGCAACCGTGTGCTTCGGCGTTTTAATCACATTTCAGCTGTTGAGGCATTACGTTCGGGCAGTATGGGTGAGACGAGAATAAGTCAAAACAGACTAAATTTGTCCCAAAATCGGTGGTTATCAGTTCCGGTTTTTCTGAGCTTAAAAGAAGTCATCCAACGAATTAAAATGTTCCGTTTGCTGTTGTTTGTGTTTATTATAAGTTCATTTATTATGATCGTACCTATAAATTTCCTCCATACGTTACAAGCTCCTAGCTTCATTTCTTACATGGGTGTAGGTCAAAGCGATATGCGTATTGATCTGAGGCACTCTGAAGATATCGAACAGCGTTACGCTGAATTAATTGATTATGTTCAAAAGGATAAGAACGTACTTCGATACTCACCCCTTGTCACAAGCCAATTCAAAGTGTTGAACAGTGAAGGTAGCTATGATCATTTAAGCGTAGAGACAGGTGATTTTGATGTTTTTCCTTTGTCTTATGTAAACGGTGCGGCACCGAAAAATGAAAATGAAATTGCTTTGTCTGATGCGAACAGTAGTGATATGGAGAAGAAGACGGGAGATTCCTTGGTACTGGTCGTAAATGGACAGGAAAAAACAATGACCGTCAGTGGTGTATATCAGGATGTGACCAACGGTGGAAAGACTGCCAAAGCACGGCTGCCCTATAACAAGGATCGTGTGCTCTGGTATGTCGTAAGTTTGGATTTGAAAGATGACGGCAGTAAGACTTCAGATAAAATTGCGGAATATGAGCAAGCGTTCTCACCTGCAAAGGTGACCGATTTGCAAGGCTACTTATATCAAACACTTGGAGGAACGATTCATCAGCTTAAGCTGGTTACGGTGTTGGCGCTTGTTGTAGCAGTATTGGTTACGATCTTGATTACATCATTATTCCTGAAAATGCTTGTCGCAAAGGACAGCGGTGATATCGCGATTTTCAGAAGTCTGGGATTTTCCATCTCCACAATTAAATTCAAATATGTATCAATGTCCCTTATTGTTTTGGGTGTTGGCGTCTTTGTAGGAACCGTGCTATCGAATACTGCAGGCGAGTGGTTGATCAGTGCAATAATGGCTTCTTTCGGAGCGTCTCATATGTTTTTTGTCATTGACCCGCTACAGGCGTACGTACTTTGTCCGCTGCTGCTGGCAGCAACGATTATCTGTACCGCTCTAATCAGTATTCAATCAATCAAAGAATCCAGCATTTCCAAAATGATTATCGAATAGGGGGACAACCATGACTATAATCCTGGAAGCCAAAAACGTGAACAAATCGTACAGTACTGGTGAGCGTGAGAAGCATCCTATTTTGAAGGATATTAATTTTCAATTGAAGAAGGGCGAATTTGTCTCGATTATGGGCCCGTCGGGATCAGGAAAATCAACCTTGTTATACAATGTCAGCGGCATGGATCAGGTAAGTAGCGGGAGTGTTTATTTTGCTGGCAAGATAATTTCGGATTTCTCGGAGAAAGAATTGGCACAGCTTCGCTTGAACAAGATGGGATTTATATTTCAGAACATACATCTGTTGAAAAATCTGAATCTACTCGACAATATCATTCTGTCTGCTTATCTGGCCAAAAAAAGCAGTAGAGATTCCATTAATACACGAGCACTCAATTTGATGAAAAAAATGGGGATTAATGAACTGGCCAACCACAATATCACTCAGGCATCGGGTGGGCAATTGCAACGGATCGCCATCTGCAGGGCACTGATCAATCAGCCTGATATTCTGTTTGGCGACGAACCCACGGGAGCACTGAATTCACGTTCAACCAATGAAATCATGGATATTCTTGGAGACATTAATGCTTCTGGAACAACGATATTAATCGTTACCCATGATGTCAAAGTCGCAGCTCGATCTGAACGGGTTTTATTCATGATGGACGGCAAACTGGTGGCAGATCGTAACATGGGCAAGTTTAACAAACAGCATGACCTTAAAACGAGAGAGAGCAGCTTAGGTAAATGGCTAACGGATCAAGGGTTCTAACACGGTTAATTGGAGAGGGGTTTATCCAATGAAACAGATGGAGAACAAGTCATTTGGCAAATTTCTGATGGTATGGTTCGGACAGCTCATATCTACAATGGGGATCGGAATGACGGCATTCTCCCTTGGAGTGTACGCATTTGAGAAAACCCATATGGCGACAGCTGTGGCGCTGATTACACTGTTTACCTTTTTGCCTAATATCTTGTTGCGTCCTATAGGTGGAGTCCTTGCAGATCGTTTTGACCGGCGCATGCTGATGGTCATAGGTGATCTTGGTTCTGCCGGTGGTCTCGTTTTTATCTGGATCATGATCCTGATCGGAAATATTGAACTATGGTATCTCTATGTTGGGGTCACTTTCAGTTCCGTGTTCTCGGCTATTCAAAGTCCAGCCTATAAGGCTTCAGCCACCGATTTACTCGATAAAGATCAATATTCAAAGGGCAGCGGGCTGATGCAGCTCGCCGAATCATCCAAGTTTCTATTTTCGCCCATTCTAGCGGGAATTCTGCTCAGTATAACAACCATTGAAGTCATTCTGGTCATTAATATGTTGACGTATATGGTTGCCATTCTAGCGGTGCTTGTTATCCGGAAAAGCATTAAAGCAGCGCGAAGCGATGATGAGAGGAAGCCTTGGCTTGTTGAGCTAAACGATGGCTGGATTGAAGTCACGACGAATAAAGGCGTGCTTCTGCTCGTCATTATTATTTCAATCATCACGTTTTATCTTGGATTTCTTGAGACACTCATTGGTCCTATGATCTTATCATTTTCGGATTCAAGGATGCTTGGCACGTTTCTATCTGTGAGCGCGATCGGTATGCTGATTAGCAGCCTGTGCATTGGCATGTTCACCATGAGTAAAAAATATTCAAAAATACTTGTTCTGGGTCTGGTTATGTCCGGAATATCATTCTCCCTCTTGGGATTTTCCACCAATATTTTTATCATTATCTTTGCAGGTTTCCTGTTTTTGGCCTCCCTGCCTTTTGTCAACATGAGTGCAGATGTATTGGTGCGCAATAACATATCCAACGAGAAGCAAGGTAGGGTGTGGGGAATCATCGGCATATTATCGCAATTGGGTTTTATTGTATCCTATAGTCTCGCAGGTTTTTTGGCAGACCGTGTCTTCAACCCGCTTTTGGTGGAAGGTGGAGCACTAGCTTCGACCGTAGGATCATATATCGGCGTTGGTCCTGGAAGAGGCATTGCGTTGTTGTTTATTATTGCAGGGGTGTTTGTTATCGTTATTGCAGTCATCACTTCTCAACTTAAATCCATTAAGGGGTTAGAGAAGGGGATTGATATTGTGCCATCAGACCCAACGAATTTAGCGCATGATTGATTGAGTTGGTGTAGTTTAAAGGAGGATGCTTGCCCCGGAATTTTATGTTTCGGGGCTGGTTTGTTTGAAAGGCTTTAGGACTGGAATCATGATTTTGGTAGAGGTTTGTACAAATAAAAAGGATAGCAGGTATACTAATTATAATGAGCATCAGAAGCTTTTAGTCGTGTAGATATTAACCAGATGGAGGTTACGCCTTTTGTTCAAAATCGGAAACCAAGGTACGTTTGAAACGTTGCCTGATCACGCCATGGCGATTTACAAGGGAGACGTTATCGCTGTAGAAGAATTCATTAAACAGGGCATGGATCTCGAAAAAGAGATTACGCTCAGCAAATACATAGCATTTACGCCATTGGATATTGCCCTTATTACCAATCAACTTCCAGTGGTCAAGCTTTTGGTGGAGCACGGAGCAAACTTGAATGTAAAGGATAATCCAGCGATCCTTAAGGCGGTCAGATATGGCGGGGAAGAAATCATCCGATATCTGCATCAGAAGGGTGCCAAATTGAACGGTTTGAGCAAGGTGAAGTCGAATGCATATGATGAAGCCTATTACGGTAACAAAAAGAATATAGCCGTTGTGAAAGAACTAGGATTGGATATTCGAAAATACGGAGGAAAAACACTGCGAAGAGCAGTGTCAGACCACGATCTGCAAACCATTCAGTACTTGCTGGATGAGGGTGTAGATATTAACTATAATGAACCTGATATGGTGTATCCCTATAAGGCCACACCGCTTACGGTAGCGGCTCGCAACAATAATATGAAGATGGTTAAATTCCTAGTGGAACATGGGGCGGATGTAACCATTCAGGAGAAGGACGGGGAACGAGCATACACGATTGCGATTAGTCAGAAGAACGCAGAAATGGCAGAGTATTTGAAATCTCATGAACCGCAAGAATTTCACAATTTGAGCAATAAATTGCATGTGCTCAAATCGTACAAACTGCCTGATGCATTAATCCGTTTTCTAACGGAAGGTCCCCGCAGAATCGACTTGCCGGACAATCCGTCCGGCGTGGGATACATCGAATTCTTCCATCTGATCGATACCGTAGAAATGAAGCTGGGCAGACAGAAACTGCTGCGCATATCCTCTGACGTGGAGCAGTACTCCCATATTCTGATCGTCTGGAATCCCAGCAAAAAAATGATTGGTTACGCTGATATTGAACATCAGGAGCATGGAAATATATGCACGTTCCCTGAGTTTCTAGCTGACCCGGGTAAGCGGATCACAGAATTCTTCGATCAAATGTAACTAAGTTTGGATAATGCAATTATTAAATATTCAATCATTGATGTATATGTAAATTAACAAGAAAGAGCCAGATTCTAATGAACCTGGTTTTTTTCTTGTATTTCTTGTTCGATTGATTAGAATTTGCAATACAAATTAGAAATCCCTCAACTGATCAAACACCTCATATAACGCCTCACGGTTAACTTTAATAGTACGCTCATTGCCAAGTTCCTGTTCCAATTGATCAAGCAAGCTCGCAAGCACAACATAGATTTCCTCACGTTCAATCGTTTCAATAAAGCCAGTTTTGGAATCCATTTTGTTGAAGGTTTGCGTGTAGGTTTCAACCATAGAAGATAGCTGCTTCTGGATAAATTCGTTGCTTATCTGACTTTGAGCCAGCTGGCGAATTTCCTTGAGACATTGTTTGTACAGTTGCGCTGCCTTCTTGGCATGAGCAGACTTTATATGATCCCGTACGTCCCAGTCTCGAAAAGGGTTCGTTAGATTCTCTGCGAGCCATTCCGGTTTGCGTGGTTTGCCAATCTCCAGATCGATTCGGGTTTGAGCTGCCTTTTTATAGTTTGCCTTAATGGTTTTGGCGGCGTCTGAGGGAAGGCTGGTCAGCCTGAGTGTACTTAGTTCGGGAAGCTGCTCGGGGCCAGGGAAATCTTCTCCTTTAAATCCAAAAAGATCGTTCATGGATAAGGTCTGCAAAGAGGTCAATTGCTGAATTGACTGTATATTGCTTACGTTGCCGGGTTTTCCCCACAATCTTAATTCTGAAAGCTCAGGATAAGTATGTACAACAGGCTGCAAATCAAGCTCCGTAATATCTCGAACATACAAACCTCCAAGCCGAGATAACGCTGTAATCTGAGGTACGGTCGCTGCTACATTCAACGTCATTTGGTGGCCTTCTTCATAAGCATTCACATGCAAGTCAGGGGACACGTCTCCCATAAAGCTTAAAAACTCGATCCTGGAATGAAGAGTCAAGCTGTTCACACGGTTCATATCCAGCACAAGTTTGGTTAGATGTGTTTTGCTTAAATCCAGCGCGGTTTGTCCATGTTCATGAATATGAAGTTCATATATTAAGGGATTCTGCTCCAAAAAAGGAATAATGTCTTCCGTATATCCACACATTTCGATATGTGTAAGACAAGGAAACTGGACTAGTGCGACGACATCCTCGGCAGAAGTTGGTCTGAAGTTGCGCAGGATACTGGTATTTTTTCTCACCATTGCATCACCTAGTGGAATTTCACTATAGTCTTCGGCAGCTTGTTTGAAGTGTTCCCTTCGTGATTCATCGATGGCATCCCATTGATGTTGCCGATACAGACTCTCTCCGATCTGCCATCCTGCGCTATAACTTCGGGTTTCTTCCGTTATGAGTGGAGCCCGATTACCTGCAAGAACATAATGCGTTGGAACCTCAGCATTCACGAAGCTGTGATCCCAATTGGCTTTCCAAAAATAGTAATTGCAGCTCAACGGTTTCATATCCAGAAGTTCCGTTTCATCGGGCGGCTGATCTCCTGTCCAGTCCAATTGCAGGATTGCGGCAAGCTGGCGGGACCCCTTACTCCCGGTTTCTTTCAGATCAGTTACCTGGCAGGCAGCATAATGTTGTAAACTTTCGACGTATACACAGTAAATGTCTCCGATCGTTGGGACCATGTTGTGCTCCTTTCGTTCTGCATAAATCAATGCTAAGCTTCTTGTAAACTAAGGATTTTGCAAAATGATGATAAAAGAATTATATCAAAGGCGTTCAATCACATCCATTTTGGATAGAGCCGTATTTGAATTCATAGAAATCTGAATATCTAAGGGAGGTTATTCATGACTACTGGTATTAGCCGAAGTAAAACACTAGGTGAATTTTTGAAATCTCGGAGGAGCCGGATTCAGCCAGAGCAAGCAGGGATCACCGGATCGTATGGACAACGCAGAACGCCGGGATTAAGACGTGAGGAAGTTGCCGTGCTTGCGGGTGTCAGTGCAACTTATTATACGTGGCTTGAGCAGGGGAGAGAGGTTAACTCGTCTAGAGAGGTTATGGAAAGTATAGCGGGTGCACTCCAGTTAAGTGAGGAAGAGAAGGGACACCTATTTCGTTTATGGGACCCCAATGCAGAGCATGAATTCCCTGCCTCCTATTCACATCTCGAAGGGGGATGGCAGAGTATCATTAGTCAACTTGCATACCCTTCATTTATTACGAATGAAAGGTCTGAAGTACTTGCATGGAATGAGGCAGCGAATGAGAAGCTTTTTGACTTTTCCTCGATGAACGTGAACGACCGTGTCATGATGCGAATGTTATTTCTAGATGCAACGCTCCGGGAACGTATGCATAATTGGGATGAATTTGCACGGCATTCGGTAGCGGTGTTTCGTACGTACTATGACAAGTACCCGAGTGAACCTGAGTTTTACAAGATAGTTCAACAATTGACCGAAGAAAGCACGGATTTTCAAAACATTTGGAGCCTGCACCAGATTAAACAGAAAAAAGTCAACCGGATCTTTCTCGAGACAACAGATCGGACGGATGGTATTGCCCATGCCTATGATATCTTTTCCATGAGCAATCTTAACGAACAGTCAGGTATTCATTGTTGTGTGTACATCCCCGTTGTGGAGTGACAATAACGATCAGGGTGGTAATTCTAGTACTAGCATAAACAGACTGTGGTTGGGTCTCTGTTCGTGAAATAGAATGAATACAAGTTCAATATCTTTCTATTTATTAACGAAAAGAGGGAACCACATGATCAAGACAAGAACGTTGGGAAGCGATAAATTGCAGGTATCCGGGCTTGGGCTGGGCGTAATGATGATGCCAGACAACCAAGAATCCGTTCATACAATCCAGGGTGCGCTGGATGCGGGAGTAACGATGTTCGATACAGCTGATCTGTACGGTGAATATGAAAAGCAGCAATTTGGAGGCAACGAACAATTGCTTGGGCGCGCGCTCAAAGGGCGAAGAGCCGATGCTATTGTAGCGACCAAGTTCGGTATAACACATACTCAGGGCCCCAAGGGAGATCCGGCGTATATCAAAAAATCAGTAGATGCCAGTCTGTACAACCTGGGGATGGATTATATAGATCTCTATTATCAACATCGTCCTGACCCCAATACTCCCATTGAGGAAACGGTGGGAACACTTGCCGATCTGGTACAGCAGGGAAAGATCCGTTATATAGGTCTGTCTGAAGCGTCTGCAGAGACTATTCGTCGTGCGAATGCCGTTCACCCCATCACAGCACTCCAAACGGAGTATTCATTGTGGAGTCGTGAGCTCGAAGATGAGATATTGCCATTGCTCGGCGAGTTGAACATTGGGCTCGTACCCTACAGTCCATTAGGGCGCGGCTTCTTAACTGGTCAGATCCGATCGATAGACGATCTGCCAGAGGACGATTATCGTCGTCATTATCCACGTTTCCAGGGTGAGAATTTCGAGAAAAATCTGGAGGTGGTGCGCCTGATCCAAGAACTGGCTATGCAAAAAGAATGCACTGCTTCTCAGCTTGCACTCGCCTGGTTACTCGAAAAGGGAGAACATATCGTTCCGATTCCTGGTACTCGCAGTTTGGAGAGAGTTCATGAGAATCTTGGTGCCTTGCACGTTTCTTTCACCAATGATGAATGGGCTGAGATTGAACGGATATCTCCCAAAGGATTTGCCGCAGGGGGAAGATACCCAGGTCTTGCTTAATTTAAGCCAAGCCTATAGATAAAATAAAACACTTAACGCCCCAGACCTGTTTTAACAGGAAAAGGGTGTTTTTGTGTTCTACTTACGAGTGGATGATCTTCACCTAATCGACAAATGAAGTTACACGGTCGGATAAAAATTGCATTGGAACCGTATCCTCGGTATTATCTCCGCTAATTAGCGCATACAGTACAACAATGAGATGTACGCCTACAAGGAGGAAACAGCGGTATGACTAATCCGATTCTACAAGCCCCGAATGTTCAGTTGGCGGCCGATTCGACAGCGGTGTTGAATTATCAGCGTGATTCGCGCAATTATATTACCCAGTTATTTGGACTGCAGCTGCCTACGATCAAAAATGGATTCTTCAATGTACACATGAGCAAAGGTATTATTGTGCAGCCACATTGGCATACAAATGTCACCGAGATGGTCGTTCTGATCAACGGGGAAATTACCACTTCTGTTTACGATCCGTTCAAGCGGGAGCGGATAAGTTATCACTTGAAGCCAGGCCAGGTTTCGATATTCCCTCAAGGATGGTTTCACTGGTTTGTGGCGGAGACCGATGATGTACACTTGTTGACGATTTTTGATCAACCTACACCGGACATTGTGCTGGGGGCTGACTTCCTGGCTGCAACACCGCCTGAAGTAGCCCATCGTGCATACTGTATTGATGAGGAGGCGTACAGGACGGCGGTGGCATCCATCAAAAATGACGCGATTTTGGGACCGCCGATTGGATGTGTGGATTCTGTTTCCGATCAGGCGATCAAAGCTTCTAAATCATCCAAAAACTCAAAGGGATAACGTTATCTCGTTCTCCTATCAAATGACCGATTTTAGGCCCGTGACCGGAAAATTTTCCAGTTACGGGCTTAAATTTTGTTCCAATTAACACATTCCGGATTCTCTGTTAAGATAGGCATAACATTGGCTTGTTACAGTAGTAGCACTCAAAGAATGTGGAGGGACGATCCATGACCATGACTGAGCAGGAAATGCTGGAAACCGCGATGAGCTATGCACCTGTATTGATGTTTGATCGAAATGAACCCTTTTACCCGGATTTTGTAGGCGTTTCCATTCTGGATCAATCAGGACCTTCACCGTCATTTCAACGGGAGATTCATTTTCCGGTTGAGGCGGTCCAATATGTGATTGAATTTTCGATTTGGTGGGATTATGAAATTGGGCATTTGTACGAAATGGAGCATGTGTGGATATATGTGGGCCATGACGGTGAAGTCGTGGACTGTGAAGCCAGCTTCCATGGGAGAGTACTTCGGGGATTGCTGAAAAATCGAGTTAATGTGGTTGGACGCCACGTGTGTCTTTACTCGCAACCTGGCAAACATGCCTTTTCTCCGATCCCTGTGGTGTTTGAACTGTTGCCGGATTTGTATAGTGCAGCAGGCGCCAATGCGGGTTGTGATGGTCTGCTCGTAAACGAGATGTTCAAAGGTTATTTCCAGACCAATGAAGAAATTGACGCCAGCGTGCGAAGTTTTCTGCAGACCAAGGCGTTTGTACCCTCTATGGAGTTTAAGGAGTTTGTACTTGAGCCCAGTCTGTTCATGCCCTGGCAGCAACTGTTTGCTATGATTCCTGAGAGAATTGAGAGCAGATTGAGAGAACTTGAATTAAGATGAGAATTGGTAGGTTGTTTACTTAGAAAAATGGATATAACAAAAAGTGCTTCATCATCCTTTGGGGATGACGAGGCACTTTTTTTGTAGACCAGTAGACCGACGAATCTTAATCCGCCTTGAAAATCAGATCCATAAACCGGTTGGCTGCCAGTGAAATTGGCATATTACGCTTTGTCATGATGCCTACATGTGAAGGGGGCAGGGCAACATCAAGCTGAATTTCGAAGAGAGATCCTTCTTCCAGTTCTTTGGAAATAAATTCACGGGTGACATACGATATGCCCAATCCCCTCCGTGCAAATTCGATTAACAAATCCACACTGCCGACCTCAATCTCAGGTTTGAGTGTGTAGCCATAACTGTTGAACAGCTCCGTAATTGCCATCCGAACCCGGCTGTTTCTGGAGAAAAGAATGAGTTGATGCTCCAGCAGCATTTCCAATGTCATAACTTTATCCTTCAGTTGAGCATAACGTTCGCCCGCGACAAAGCAGTCTTTGAGCTGGATACTTTCCCTGACCTCAAGCTGCGGATCAACGATGGGCATCCGCACAACACCCAAATCAATTTTGCCTTCTTTCAAAAACGTGATGACTTCAGGCGTTGTCCCATGACTTAGATGCAGCTTGATGTTAGGGTAGAGCACATGGAATTCTTCCAGATAGGAAAGCATGTAATGCTTGAACAGCGAATCACTGCCACCAATCCTTAGCTCTCCGTTGTCTAAACTCTTCAATGCAGCCATTTTCTCCTCGGCCAGCGAGATCAGAATCTGAGATTGCTCAATATAGGAATACAAACTCACACCTTCCTGTGTTAACGCAACTCCCTTGGAATTCCGGTAAAACAACGTGAGACCAAAGCTTTCTTCCAACTGTTTGATGGCGTGGCTGACACTTGGTTGAGTAATATATAGCGCTTTGGCGGCTTGGGTCAAACTTCCTGTTTTGGCAGCCCAATAAAATACCTTATATAATTCATAATTTGTTGTCATAGATATCGTCTATAGCTCCTGTGAAATATATTAATTACTTGTATGGCTATGAAACGTATTATAGTGTAACTACAGCAAAGAAACCAGAGTTACTTGGAAGGAGAATAGTGAGATGGAACCAACGAGCATTATTTTATTTGGTGCGACTGGCGATTTAGCCAAAAGAAAAATATATCCAGCCTTATATAATTTATACATTGAGCAGAAACTTCCGGAATCCTTCTCGCTGATTGGCTTAGGACGCAGAGAATGGTCTGATGAATTCTTTCAGGCACAAGTGGAAAAATCATTAAATGAATTTTCCAGACGCCCTGCTGATCCTGAAGTTGTGAAATCATTTGTGCAGGCTTTCCGTTATAGTGTATTGAATATAAGCCATAAGGAAGATTATATAGAGCTGTTAAATTTAGTGGAACAAAGAGAGGCTGAACTTGGCATTCCATCCAATCGTCTGTTCTACCTTTCGGTTGGTCCAGAATTCTTCGAACCCATTGCAGAGAACATTCAGGGTAGTGGACTTGGATCAACTGAGGGCTGGAAACGCCTTGTGATCGAAAAGCCATTTGGACATGATCTACAATCGGCTCGTGATCTCAATCGCAAATTAAGCGAGGCGTTCACAGAAGAAGAAATTTATCGGATTGACCACTATTTGGGAAAACCGATGGTGCAGCGTCTTGAAACCTTGCATCAAAGCAATCCGATCATGAAGGCATTGTGGAACAACCGTTATATCTCCAATGTGCAGATCACCGCTAATGAGACTGTTGGCGTGGAAGAACGGGCATCCTATTATGATCATGTAGGCGCCGTGCGTGACATGTTCCAGAATCATATGCTGCAATTGCTTATGATGATGGCGATCCAGCTTCCATATAACAGCACCACGGAAAAAGTCGGTTTGAAGAAAAAACACATTATGGAATCGATTCAGCCACTGCAAAAGCAAAACGTGGGTGCAAGTGTCATTCGCGGACAGTATGCTGCAGGAAACATTCAAGGTAAATCCGTTAGCGGTTATGCAGCTGAACCCGGTGTTGCCGAGAATACGATGAATGATACGTTTATCGCTGCAAAATTGCAGATTGATGACTTCTTCTGGCGCGGAGTACCTTTCTATATCCGTACCGGTAAACGAATGAAGGAGAAATCAACTCGCATTGTCATCGAATTCAAAGAACCATCTGGACAGGCTAACGTGGTTAACGGTTCCAAACCGAACCTGCTTGTGATTGAGATGAGTCCTGACCAGAGCATGACGCTGCAGCTGAATGCCAGCGACCCGCAAAACAAAGGGGAGTTCAAACCTGTTCATATCGATCTGTCACCAGATCGTGAGGATCTGGCCGAGGCTTATGAGAACTTGATTCATGACGCATTGCATGGTGATCCAACGTTCTTTGCCCATTGGGATGAAGTAGAACTGTCTTGGGCTTGGGTACAACCTATTCTGGATGCATTCCAGGAGAATTTGCTCCCACTTCATCTGTACCCTGCGGGAAGTTATGGACCAGCAGAGTCGGATGAGATGCTCGCTGCGGAAGGGCACCACTGGTGGTTTGACCAACCTGCCGATCAGCAGGCTGAAGATGATATTGAAGTTCCTTTGGCTGTTAATGCAAATCTGTAACATAAAAAAACAATAAAACATATCCCTTGGAGGTAATTGAATATGAAATTTTTCATCGATACAGCAAACTTGGTAGACATCAAAAAAGCATACAAAATCGGCGTCCTGTCTGGTGTAACAACGAATCCTTCTCTGGTAGCCAAAGAAGGCGTGAAATTCGAAGACCGTATTGAAGAGATTTTGCGTGAAGTACCTGAAGTTGAATCCGTATCTGCGGAAGTAACACCAGATGCGATCACAGCTGAAGAGATGATTGCTCAAGCAGACGAACTGATCAAAATCAATAACAACGACAAAAACATCACAATCAAGCTGCCAATGACACTTGCAGGACTGGAAGCTTGCCGATACCTGACTAAAAAAGGTGTGAAAACCAACGTAACGTTGATCTTCACAGTGAACCAGGCGCTGCTAGCTGCTCGTGCTGGTGCAACATATGTATCCCCGTTCCTGGGACGTCTTGATGACATCTCCGAAGATGGTGTGCAATTGGTTGCCAAAGTTGCTGAGCTGTTCCGTACACATAACCTGGATGCACAGATTATTGCGGCTTCTGTAAGACATCCGGACCACGTTACACGTGTAGCAATGGCAGGAGCACATATTGCTACTGTTCCATTCTCCGTCATTGAACAAATCTCCAAACACCCGCTGACAGATCAAGGCATGGAGAAATTCGCAGCAGACTGGAAAAAAACAGTTCAGTAATAACGGATTGTTGATCTCGAATTTTAACCTACTATATATAAAGAGTATTGGGAGGACATAATGAGTAAACAACAGATCGGTGTCATCGGACTTGCAGTAATGGGTAAAAACCTTGCCCTTAATATTGAAAGCAAAGGATTCTCGGTATCGGTATTTAACCGTTCCCCGGAGAAAACGAACGATCTTCTCAAAGAAGCCGAAGGTAAAAACCTGACAGGCGCATTTACGATTGAAGAGTTCGTAGCTTCCCTGGAATCTCCGCGCAAAATCCTGATCATGGTTCAAGCGGGTAAAGCAACGGACGCAACCATTGAACAACTGTTGCCACACTTGGACGAAGGCGACATCATCATTGATGGAGGTAACGCATACTTCCCTGACACCCAACGCCGCAGCAAAGATCTGGAAGCCAAAGGCTTCCGGTTCATCGGTGCAGGTGTATCCGGTGGGGAAGAAGGCGCTCTGAAAGGCCCGGCAATCATGCCAGGCGGACAAGAAAGTGCGTATGCGCTCGTTGAACCCATTCTGACAGCCATTTCCGCTAAAGTAGGCAACGATGCTTGCAGCACATATATCGGACCAGATGGTGCCGGACACTATGTGAAAATGGTGCACAATGGTATCGAATACGGTGATATGCAGTTGATCGGAGAAGCGTATCATTTGCTCAAATCCGTGCTGAATGTTTCCGTTGAAGAATTGCATGCAATCTTCTCTGAATGGAACCAAGGCGAGCTGGATAGCTACCTGATTGAAATCACGGCAGACATCTTCTCCAAATACGATCCGGAAACCGGCAAACCAATGGTTGATGTCATTCTGGATGCAGCTGGACAAAAAGGAACAGGCAAATGGACGAGCCAAAGCGCGCTGGATCTCGGCGTACCATTGTCCATGATTACGGAATCCGTATTCTCCCGTTTCCTGTCTGCAATGAAAGACGAACGCGTAGCAGCAAGCAAAATTTTGAACGGACCAGCAACTGAAGCATTCTCTGGCGACAAAAAAGCGTTCATCGAAAATGTGCGCAAAGCGCTGTTTGCAAGTAAAATCGTATCTTACGCACAAGGTTTTGCTCAAATGCGTGCAGCTTCAGACGAATATGGCTGGGATCTGAAATACGGCAACATCGCCATGATCTTCCGCGGTGGCTGTATCATCCGTTCACAGTTCCTGCAAAACATCAAAGAAGCATATGACAAGGATGCAGAATTGAAAAACCTGCTTCTGGACCCATACTTCCAAAACATTGTTGAATCCTACCAAGGTGCATGGCGTGAAGTCGTGGCAGCTGCGGTAACTCAAGGAATTCCAGTTCCTGGATTCTCCAGCGCGTTGTCTTACTATGACAGCTACCGCACTGAACGTTTGCCTGCGAACCTGTTGCAAGCACAACGTGACTACTTTGGCGCTCACACATTCAAACGTGTGGACAAAGAAGGTTCATTCCACTTCCAATGGATGGACACCAACGAGTAATATGTAATTCGAGATCATTCAGCATTCCTGTGCTCGTTCATGATGTAAGTTAGTCATGAGCGGACGCAGGAATGCTTTTTTATTCAGATGACAGGCTATGGGTCGATGTATCGCCTAATATATGATTGAAATTTAAGTATTCCAAATTGTAATAAATTGTACGCATCTGAGGAATGGAAACAGATGTCCTCACCCCTTTAACTACGTTATACTTGTGCAGATGGACTGGAATTTGGTTAAGAGAAAATTCAGCAATCAACTTATTGACGTGGAGGTTAACGGAGGCATGTTCGTACTTGCAGGCATCTTGTTTTTGGTAGTGTACGGTTTATTAGTGTTTTACATAGGACGGAGCGGATGGAGCTGGATGAAGCCGGTTGTATCTGCGAGATTTCGTTGGTTTTACATCGTTGCGCTCGTATTCCTTTCAATTTCTTTCATACTGGCAAGGTTGTTTGGAAGTATTTCCTTCCTGAGTGTTATTGGTTCATACTGGCTTGCAATCTTTTCTCTGCTGTTATTAATTCTGCCCGTGGTTCATCTAACGCTATGGTTGCTTAGACTAACCCGTATTCCAAGACATTACGCTCATAAATGGGCAGGGGTGGTCACTCTCGTGCTCTTGCTGTCCACGTTGGGCTACGGTATCTATAACGCCTATAGTCCAGTCGTAAGACAATACAGCATTCAGATTGACAAAAAAGTGGAAGGTGTCAACAGCCTCAACATTGTGATGGCTGCGGATATGCACTTTGGCCTGCTGTCCGGCCCTGCTCACGCTAAACGCATGGTGGAAGAAATTAACGCACTGAAGCCGGATTTGGTGCTGTATCCTGGTGATATTATCGATGATAACCTGGATATGTATCTCAAGAGTGGGATTGCGGATATTATTAGCGACATTCAGGCTCCTTACGGGGTGTACGCCTCACTGGGCAATCACGACAAGTATAATGGTCCGATCGAGGATTTGATTGCTGCTCTGGAGAAGAGTAATATGCAAGTTCTGTATGATGATAAAATTACATTGGATGACAAGATCACCCTAATTGGACGCAAAGACCGGACAGAGAAGGATCGTTCAGAAGTAGAGACATTGATGCAGGATACCGACTTGAGTAAGCCTGTGCTCATGATGGATCACCAGCCTTATGATTTGGATATTGCGGAGCAAAACCATGTAGATTTGGTTGTGTCTGGTCATACCCATCGTGGTCAGATCGCACCCGCTCAGTTTATTACTAAGGCCATCTACGAGAATGATTGGGGTTATCTGCAAAAAGGGTCCATGCACTCTATCGTGACCTCTGGATTTGGCTTCTGGGGACCTCCGATTCGTACAAGCAGTCGTTCGGAGATTGTACAGATTAATGTGACGTTTCAATAATAATTATCGATATAAGTAACAGTGAGCCCTTCGGAAGAAGGGCTCCTATTTGTGCTCAAGGCAGATGAGTTTACCACAAAAGGAAAATATTTTCATTTTAAGTAGAAGACTTCTCCAGTTTGTTTCTGTATCAACATGTACATATTAAGACTGCATACCCTCCAACGTGGAACTGTAGGGAAATATTTCTTGAAAGCAAGACGAAGTAAAATAGCAGTGGTAGCATTTTGGGTTGACACCGTTTTCAGGTTGTGATAGATTATACCCGAGGCTTGTTACCGGTAATGCGGGCAAAACCACTATGGAAATGATTTTATTATTTCTATTTTGGTTTTGCCCTTTTTTAATCCTCAAAAAAAACAGGTGGGTCCATAATGATTATTAAACAGATATTTAATAACAATATTGTCAGTACCGTGGATGACAAAAACCAGGAACTGCTGATCCTCGGCCGGGGTATCGGGTTTAAGTTCAAGGCAGGCGATGAGATTGATGAAGAACGGATTGAGAAAGTATTCCGGCTTCAGGATGCATCGATCTATGAGAAGTTCAAGTCCATCGTCACGGAAGTGCCGATTGAAATTCTGCAGGCGACAGATGATATTGTGACACTGGCACGTACGCAATTGAACAAAACCATCAGTGACGGGATTTATGTCTCACTGTCGGATCACATTCATTTTGCTGTCCAGCGCCTGGAAAAGGGAATGATTACACGCAATCCGCTCTCCTGGGAAGTGCAGCATTTCTACAAGGCCGAGTTCGACGTGGCCCGGGAAGCGCTCACCCTGCTGAAGGAAAGACTGGATGTGGAGTTTCCGAAGGATGAAATATGCAACATAGCGCTGCATTTCATCAATGCGGAAGTCAATGATTCCATGAACGATGTGACTCATTTGATGCAGCTGCTTCAAGAGATCATGAACATTATCAAATATCACTTCAATGTCGAATTGGATGAAGATAGCGTCAACTATTTCCGTTTCATTACTCATTTGAAGTATTTCTGCCAACGGGTAATTACCCACTCGTCACATGACGATGCGGAGGAGTATTTATACGAGGTTGTACGGAAAAACTATCCCGAAACCTTCAAATGTATCGGCAAAATTGAGACTTTTATCCATAAGAACTATCAGTATGATATGACGCATTCGGAACAGTTGTATCTGACCCTTCATCTGGAGCGGTTAATGAAACCGAAGCGTGACCAATGAAATATCAGCACATGAACCAAAACCTAACTAAATATCTAATGGGCTTGTTACTGTTCAATCAGGCAATACCCGAATGAATGACACGTAGAAGACGTGGCTATTTGTTCGGGTATTTTTTATTGGAAAAATGAGGAGGACATGATCATGAAACATCAGGAAACGGCACAGGAAATCATCAAAGCCGTTGGGGGAACAAACAATATCAACTCAGTGTATCATTGCGTCACACGACTGAGATTTGATCTGAAAAATAACGATAAAGTGGATAATAATTCACTTAAGAAACTGGATAAAGTCATGGGAACAAATATCTCAGGAGATCAATTCCAGGTGATTATCGGGAATGACGTGTCCAAAGTATTTGATGCTATGGTGAAGGAACATCCGGCAATACAGCAAAGTACAGAAAATAAACAGCCTAAACCGGAAAAAAGTAAAAATGTAATTCTTAATATTTTTGAGACGATTGCGGGTGTCTTTGCACCAATGCTTCCAGCGATTACAGCTGCGGGTATGCTCAAGGGATTGCTTGCATTATTCGTATCCCTGGAGTGGATGTCAGCAGGCACTGACACGTACCGTATCCTTTCCGCCATTGGGGATGGCGTATTTTACTTCCTTCCGCTGCTAATCGCAGTTAGTGCCGCTCGTAAATTCGGCAGTAATCCGTTTGTAGCCATTGCGCTAAGTACTGCGCTGATGTATCCCGATATGGGCGCATTGCTATCCAGCGGTGAATCGGTTGCGTTTATTGGCATTCCGGTAACGGCTGTCAGCTATGCCTCATCGGTTATTCCAATTTTGCTTGCTGTATGGTTAATGTCCTATGTTGAGAAATGGGTTGACCGCGTAATTCCGGCAGCATTGAAGTTGCTGCTTGTGCCACTGATTACCTTGCTTGTTATGGTTCCGGTAACGCTGATTGCGATCGGTCCATTGGGTACATTTGTAGGTAGTGGGTTGTCCGGTGGTATTAACTGGCTGCTGAATGAAGGCGGATTAATTGCAGGGATTGTTCTGGGCGGCGCGATGGCGCTCATTATTATGACAGGTATGCACTATGCGCTCGTACCGATCATCCTGAGCAATATTGCTACATTAGGCTTCGATAAATTCTTGCCACTGACGTTCATCTCCAATATGGGACAGGCCGGAGCGACGTTGGGCGTATTCTTCCGTGCAAAAGACAAAAAGCTCAAAACCGTTGCATTGTCCACCAGCTTCACAGCTCTGATGGGTGTAACCGAGCCAGCCATGTACGGCGTAAACATGAAATATAAAAAACCGTTTGCCGCTGCGATGATTGGTAGTGCAGTGGGTGGCGGATTCGCTCTTGCTTTTGGAGCCAAAGCTTATGTGCTTGCAGGTAACGGTGGTCTTCCGGGTCTGCCATCCCTGATCGGACAAACCTTCTGGTATTCCTTTGGCGGTATGATTCTTGCCTTTGTCGTGGGTGCAATTATGTCTACTGTGTTCGGGATCAAGGAAGAAGAGGGCGATGCCGAGGCATTGGCTCAATTCTCACCAGGCGCTTCTACGACACCAGCGGCAGCACCTTCCAATAATGCTGCAACTGTGAACGTGGACGATATGGGTGCTCCGACACCAACAAGTGATGCGGTAGCCATTGCACCGATGACGGGTAAAGCGATTGCACTCAAAGAAGTTAATGATCCAACGTTTGGCGATGAATTGATGGGTAAAGGTGTGGCATTTGTTCCAACGGTTGGCGAACTGGTGTCACCAGTTACAGGTACCATCATGAATGTGTTCAAAACGAAACATGCGATCGTGGTCCGCAGTGATAACGGAATGGAGCTTCTGATCCATGTGGGGATCAACACTGTGAAACTGCGCGGTCAGTATTTTGAGGCCCATGTCGCTACGGGAGCACGTGTACAGGCCGGAGATAAGTTACTCACGTTTGAACTTGATCAAATCTCCAAGGAATATGACATTACAACGGCGATGGTCGTTACGAATACAGCAGATTACAAGCAGGTTCTGCCTGTGAAATTGGGTGCAATTACAATCGGTGAAGAAGTATTGAAAGCTGAAATTTAAAGTCTAAAGACGAACTTAAGAAGAAATAGACGACATCAATAAGAAGAGGAGAGATACGCATGATCAATCGACAAGGGTTTCCAGAAGGTTTTCTGTGGGGCGGCGCAATTGCTGCCAACCAGGCTGAAGGTGGATTTGATGCAGGGGGCAAAGGTTGGTCCACAGCGGATATGGTTCCTTATTTTGAGAAAAAGGATTACACCAACCTTAGAGAACTGATGCACGTGACCAGTGCAACGGTTGAGAAAGCGATGGCTCACCACAGTGCGAAGGGATACCCGAAGCGTTACGGTATTGATTTCTATCACCGCTTCAAAGAGGACATTGCGTTATTCGCCGAGCTGGGCTTCAAGACATTCCGTCTTTCCATCAACTGGCCGCGTATTTTCCCGAACGGGTACGACGCAGAGCCGAATGAAGAAGGATTGCGTTTCTATGATGAAGTATTCGACGAATTGCGGAAGCACAATATCGAACCTCTCGTGACGCTCTCTCACTATGAAATGCCAATGTCATTGGTATTGAAGTACAACGGCTGGGCAGGTCGGGAAGTTATCGGACATTTTGTAAGATACGCCGAGACCGTAATGAATCGCTACAAAGACAAGGTGAAATACTGGCTGACGTTTAATGAGATCAACACAACCATTATTGAGCCATTCACGGGTGGAGGCATCATTGAAGATCGTGTCGATAATGTGATGCAAGCTTCCTATCAAGCACTTCATCATCAGTTTGTTGCCAGCAGTCTGGTAACGCAGAAGGCACGTCAGATTAACCCGGATTTCCAAATTGGCTGTATGCTTGCGCGCATGATTCACTACCCGGCAACGTCGAAGCCGGAGGATGTATTGCAAGCTCAGATCGATAATCAGCTGAACCTGCTGCATACTGATGTACAAGTGCGAGGAAGTTATCCAACCTTTATGGCTCGTTATTGGGCTGAACATGACATTTCCATTGCGATGGAAGCAGGAGACGAAGCGATCATGAAAGAGCATACGGTTGATTTCATCTCGTTCAGCTATTACACATCGCTGGTATCCGCAGTAAATCCGGAGGAATATGGGGTAACTGGAGGCAACCTGTACAGCACGATTAAGAACCCGAACCTGGAGCGTACAGAATGGGGCTGGCAGCTTGATCCGATCGGACTTCGTGTGGCGCTAAAAGAGCTGTATGATCGTTATCAATTGCCATTGTTTGTCGTGGAAAACGGACTTGGGGCCAAGGATACCGTAGAGGCCGATGGTTCCATTAATGATGATTATCGGATTGATTATCTGAGAAAACATATTACACAAATGAAAGAAGCAGTCATGGATGGGGTAGACCTTATGGGTTATACCAACTGGGGTGCGATTGATATCATCAGTGCGTCCACTTCGGAAATGTCCAAGCGTTATGGCGTAATCTACGTCGATCAGGACGACAACGGACAAGGCACATTGAATCGCTATAAGAAAAAGAGCTTTGGTTGGTATCAGAACGTCATCGCTACGAATGGCGAAGATTTGGGTTGATTTCGGGGGCAGTCCTTGCGCAGCAGTTATTGCGGCGCAGGGGCCGCTTTTTATTTTGAGCTCAAAAAGGATAGCGCTGTTACAACGATGATGATATACTGTGATCCTATTGGAGGGGATAAAGATGAAGAAACCTATTATTGCTGTAGATATGGATGACACCATATGTCATCTGGTCAAGCGAGCCATCTATCATAACAACATCAACTTCCCAACCCATCCGCTGCGATATGAGGATATGATACATTGGGACACATCCCATATGCGCCATCCGGAATGTACACATGATGTATTTTACGGTCGGCCAGGGCTGTTTGAGGAACTGGAGATTTACGATGAATATGTAGTAGAAGAGGTGGAAAAGCTCCATCAAGCCTATGATCTGCTAATCCTAACGGCGGCTGAGCCCAAAACGGTTGTGGAGAAGTGGAATTGGCTTCAGAAGCACATGCCATACATATCTCCAGAACAGTTTATAACCTGTAAACGGAAAAACTTGATTAACTTCGATCTGTTAATTGATGATGGAGCACATAATCTGATACCCGCGATGAATGACGGAAAAAAAGTCATCTGTATCCCTCATCCTTGGAATATAAACGAACGGGAGCAGCATCAGTTTCCGTTAATGACCTCTTGGAAAGGTGCAAAGGCTTATGTAGATCGTCTGCTTGAAACAGAACATGCAGATAGCAAGCTTGATTCGCTACAGAGATGATTCCTGGAAAAGGAACGGAAGGCAGGAACACTTAATTCAATGGTTCAGTTCTGAAGTTCCTGCGATAGCTCTGCGGGGTTTCTCCCGTAATTCGTTTAAAGACAGCGTAAAATGAATCTACATCCCGGTAACCTACAAGTTCAGCAATTAAACTGACTTTATGTTGTGAATTCTTCAGCAATTCACAGCTTTTTTGTATGCGCAAATGTTGTAGATAAGCACCAAATGTCCGCCCGGTATGGGTCACGAACATGCGCCCAATATGTCTTTCGCTCCAACCAGAAATACTCACCAGTTCGCTTAGACGGATTCGTTCGTTCACATGTTGGTCCAGGTAATGAAGGATATGTTCCATATCAGTCGCATTTTCCTTCTCTTTGCAGGTAGCTTGATGGATCTGTCTGTAAGTCGTCACGACGAGTTGGCTAACAAGCGTATACAGGATCGTGGAAGAGCCGATTCCCGGAACGGCAGATTCGCGGTACAGTTTTACCATTAATTCTTCCATCCGTTGGCTGTAATCTGTGATGGATACATAAGGAACCCGATTCTTTTCCAGGTCTGTCAGATGGTTTCGAATCTCCTGCTCCTGAATAATAATGGACAGGGTGTGGATCAGTTCGGAGTTGAACAGACAGTTATAGATAATGAGTGGATGCTCTGATACATTCGCAGTAGCTGGGCGGAATACGTGAGGAACGCCGACTGGAATGACAAATAACATCCCTTTGTGTACCGGAATAATATCGTCACCAATGTGATGAAAGCCTTTTCCTTCTGCCACATAACTATACTCAACAAACTCGTGTGCGTGAAAAGGAACCACAAAATCCTCGGAACATCGGTTCACGAACAGCTTCAGATTATTCTGGAAAAAGGATTCGCTCTTAAACAGTTGTACGGTTGGATTCACGGAATAGCCTCCTTAGTTGGAATGACCAGATTACCGGGTTAAACTGTCCTCATTGCCGGGTATTTCCGATCACAGAATCGATATAATTATATCGTAACCTTGAATTGGAAACCACGATGGAAAGGGATGTTTCTCTGATGTTGACCGTAAGTCATCTGCGTTGTGAGTATAGAATAAATCCGATTGGACTAGATATCACGTCACCCAGATTAAGCTGGCATTTGCAATCCGATCACAGAAATTGTGTACAGTCAGATTATCAAATTCAGTTGTCACGGACGGAAGATTTTGCTCAGTTTGAATGGGATTCCGGCAAAAAGAGCTCTGATCAATCCATTCATGTTGAACTGGACTACTGGGTGCCTGAAGCACGAACCCGCTACTATTATCGCATTCGTGCCTGGGATCGTGCAGGAGATGAATCGGACTGGTCGGATATAGCGTATTTCGAGACGGGATTCATGGGTAGTGAAGATGCCTGGCAGGCGGAGTGGATCACAGTCGATCCTTCCTCTCAGCAGGATGAGTCTTGCCCACGGCTGCGTACCTTGTTTGAACTGAAAAAGCCTGTAGCTTCGGCAAGAATATATGTGACTGCACTTGGATTGTACGAACTTCATCTGAATAATCAGCGAGTGGGCGAAGCGTACTTCACCCCGGGCTGGACCAGTTATAGTAAGCGGTTGCAATATCAGGTTTATGATGTTACCGATCGGCTTCAGAATGGACAGAATATACTCGGTGCTTATCTGGGAGATGGCTGGTACAAAGGACATTTGGGATGGGAGAAAAAGCAGAAGATATACGGAACGAATGCAGGTTTGCTGCTGGAACTTCATATTCATTATACCGATGGTTCAGAAGAACGTATTATTTCGGATCGAAACTGGAAGAGTTCCCCCAGCGCTATTCGCAGTTCGGACATTTATATGGGGGAAACGTATGATGCACGTATGGAATCCGAATGGCAAGATTCATCCTCAGTCCAATGGTCGCCAGTACGTGTGCTGGATTACTCGAAGGAGATTATTATTGCACAAGAGAACGTTCCCGTAACGCCAATAGAGCAAATTAAACCTATCGCTTTGCTTACAACTCCACTGGGGGAACGTGTGCTGGATATGGGACAGAATATGGTCGGTTGGGTGAGATTCAGAATTCAGGGTGAAACGGGTCATACGGTTGAGTTGCTACATGCCGAGATATTGGATCATCAGGGTAATTTCTACACTGAAAACCTGCGTGGGGCAACGCAGTGCATTCGTTATACCCTAAAAGGCGGTGGAGTGGAGACGTACGAGCCACGTTTCACATTTCAGGGATTCCGTTATGTGAAGTTGATTGGATTCCCAGACGAGATTCGGCTCGAGGATTTCACAGGTGTAGTTATGCATTCCAATATGGAACGAACCGGTGATTTCAAAAGCTCCAGTTCACTCGTGAATCAGCTTCATCACAATATATTGTGGGGGCAAAAAGGGAATTTCGTTGACGTTCCGACAGATTGTCCGCAGCGTGATGAGCGGCTGGGCTGGACGGGAGACGCGCAGATGTTTATACGAACATCCTCATACCTGATGAATACGGCGCCTTTTTTCACCAAATGGCTGAGGGATCTGCAGGCGGATCAGGGGGAGGATGGAGGCATTCCTTTCTACGTTCCTGATTTGAGAAGTTCCACGTCAGACGGATGGGGGGATACGAATCATTCTTCCGCTGCCTGGGGGGATGCCGCGGTGATCTGTCCATGGACGATCTACGAGATGTACGGTGATGTCAGGCTGTTGGCCGAGCAATATGACAGCATGAAGCGCTGGATTAATTACATTCATGCTCAAGGAGAGAATCCTTACTTGTGGAATACTGGCTTCCACTTCGGGGATTGGCTCGGGCTGGATTCCAAGCCGGACAGCTATATTGGGGCTACAGATAAGGATTTCGTAGCAACTGCATTCTACGCCTATTCTGTTTCTCTAACACGGAAGGCGGCTGAGGTGTTAGGGAAAGCGGAAGATGTAACTTATTTTGATAATCTGCATGACAACATTGTTGCTGCCTTTCAAGATGAATTTGTGACACCTGCGGGCAAACTTGCAGTTCCCACTCAGACTGCCCATGTACTTGCTTTGCATTTTGACCTATTGGATTCTGCAGCTCGGAAACGTACCATTGATCAGTTGGGAAAACTGGTTGCGGACGCTGGAAACCACTTAACCACCGGATTTGTTGGAACACCTTATCTGAATCCGGTATTGAGTGATACGGGAAATCATGATCTGGCCTATACGCTGCTCTTTCAGGAAGACTATCCATCCTGGTTATATCAAGTGACACAAGGTGCAACTACGGTTTGGGAGCATTGGGACGGAATCAGGGAGGATGGCAGTCTGTGGAGTGCAGACATGAATTCCTTCAACCATTATGCATACGGCGCCATAGGGGAGTGGTTATATCGTTATGTTGCCGGAATTAACACAGATGAGCAACAGCCCGGGTTCCGCATCGTACACATCGAGCCCAAACCAGGACCAGGACTGGAGTGGGTCGAAGCGAGTTTCGAGACCATGTACGGTTCTGTCACATCCAACTGGTATCGCCGCGATAATAACGAGATGGAGGTTCGTGTGACCATTCCTGCCAATACGACAGGCACGCTCCTTCTTCCTGGAGCAGATGTACAGACAGTTCTGGAGAACGGAAAAGCTGTGGACCAAGTAGCGGACATTCACGAAATTCAAACGCAGGGATCAGATGTACGAATTGCTCTGGGATCAGGAAGCTATCAATTCACATACAAGGTAATTAAAGCAGATCAGGAAGTGCACGCACAACAGGTGGAATCAGTATAACTGGTGTGCATTAGAGGAATAAGCAAGCAGGATCGTGAACTAATATAATAGCGAAAGCTGGACCGAGTAGAGGATCTGCACACGCAGGTTCTCTTTTTTTTACTTGGACAGAGAAATTTTTCTTCATTTTGATACGAGGACCACAATATTAATGCAATGAAGGGAGAAAGATAAAGTTGACGACTGGAAAAATTCTAGGTATTGCCTACAATGTCATTCCTGTAACAAATGTAGAGCAGTCAGCAGCATGGTTCGTGAACCATTTTGGATTTAATATTAGACAGCCAAGAGAAGGCTATATCAGCCTCTTTAGAGACAATAGACCAATTCTCGATCTGATTGAAAGTGATCATGAATCCAGAGCCGTATTTCAAGTGAAGCAGAAGAAGAGATGGGTCATCACCTTTTTTACAGACGATATCGTTAAACTCCATACTGAACTCACTGCTAGTCAAGTTCGTGTTGGCAAAGTTAGTGATGAGGGCATATACGGAAAGTTCTTTACATTCGAGGATCTGGACGGTAATCTGTTCGACGTCTGGGAGCATCATGACTGTGAATTAGTATATTAGGGTGAAGGAGCATAGCAATATCAATATGAGTAAGGAGGACGTATTTAGAATGAGCAAAGAAAAAGTTAGACTAGTCAAACCTTCAGCTGAATATAAAGAAACGTATGCAGCATTTTATGAAGACTGGGTTGCAAGCGGAGAATCAATGGTACCGTGGGTCATTTCGAAAGAGCCCTATCCTTTTGAAGAGATGTTAGCTTTTTTGGAACGCAGTGAACAAGGCATCGATATTCCTGAGGGCTGGGTTAGGGACAGTACATACTGGCTCGTGACGGAGAGTGATCGAGTTGTTGGAGTCGTAAATATACGACATGAATTGAATGAGAAGCTGTTCCATAGCGGAGGGCATATTGGTTATGGAATTCGTCCAGGCGAGAGGCAAAACGGATACGGTGCAGAGATCCTCAAGCTTTCCTTGGAAATTACCAAAGATCTTGGGATTCCCAAAGTATTAGTCGTATGTGACGCACATAATGAGGCATCCAGAAGAGTTATTCTTCGTAACGGGGGCATCCAGGATCAAGACTATGTAGAACCTGACGGGAATATCGTTGAGCGGTTCTGGATAGGTAAATAGCTAATGTCGAATAATGCTGAATCTTGTTGTAATTTAACAAAAATAATATAGATCATGATTGTAATACCCACGTCTGCTGATTAAAATAAAGGTTAGAATCTGGATTGCGGCCGGAAACTATCATCCTATCAGGCATAAGTGAGGTTTTATTATGAATCAACCGGTTAATCGGCCCCGGCGTATTGAGTATCTGGATCTCTATCGTGCTTTTGCAATTATGGCAGTGGTCGCCATTCATGCGACTTCAACAGCAGTTGCACATTATCCCAAGCACACGTTGGATCATAACTTTTATTATTTTTGGAACAGCTTTCTGCAATTCGCCGTACCTGCATTCCTGTTTCTGTCCTCATTGGTGTTGTTCTACAATTACAGCTCCAAGATAAAGGAAAAGGGCTGGATGCCCGCTTTTTATAAAAAGCGATTATTTTATGTTTTTGTGCCTTATCTGGCCTGGTCACTCATTTATTTTATCGTCAAACAATGGCTAGCAGGCAAAGAACCTCTGGCACATGTGAAGCAGTTCTCGGAGCAATTGTTAACCGGTACTGCACACACGCATTTATATTTTTTTCTGATTATTTTGCAATTTTATGTGGTGTTTCCACTACTTCTATCGTTAACACGTTATCGTTTGTTTAATCAATATTTACCTTTGTTCTTTATTGCTACGCAGGCTGTTTTTTACGCGTTGCATTTGCAGTTTCATTTCTCACGGATGGGGAGTTTGCTGCCCAGTTACCTAATTGTTATTGGATTCGGTGCATGGATTGGGTTGAACTTCGATGCGGCTTTGAAGAAATTGTTCTCGTACCGTTATGTGCTGATTGCTGCATTGTTGAGCGGAGGAGCAGTGTTTATTTACGGTAATACTTATATAAAAACGGCTTTCGCCGCAACTCCGGCGCTAACCTATACGTTGCTATTTCTATTCCGTAATCTGTTTACTCTCTCAGCCTGCTTACTCTTACTGATCGTATGTGAACGAATAGGTGCATGGAAACAGAATGGATCTAATCGGACAACTCGCATTCTGAACTCTTTGGGTACGGTGGCGTTTGGTGTATTCTTAATACACCCATTAGTGCTCTTGTTCTGGAGAAGAGAACTCACCGTGGAACTCGCCCCACACTTCAGTCTTGGTATTATGCTGTCTTATGTTGTGGCGATTTTGCTCTCATGGATTATTGCCATGGGACTTCGTCGAATGAAGTGGGGATGGGTTCTGATCGGACGTTAACGTTTGGCAGACTGTGTAACGATGAATATAAAGTAAAACCGAAAAAGAGATTTCAAGCCCTGAACATTCAGCGGGTGACTTGAAATCTCTTTTTTATTTGTCGAAGAGGCGTTATTATGGACTAATGTCCATAAAATTCAAGTAATGGAATACATGTTGTTAATGTCAGGAGTGGTGGAATGAAGTTCATCATTATTTTTGGTCCACAGGCTGTAGGGAAAATGACGGTGGGTCAGGAATTGGAGAAGATCACCGATCTGAAATTGTTTCACAATCATATGACGATTGAATTGGTGTCACCTTATTTCAGTTATGGTACACCTCAAGGAAAGAGACTTGTTAATCTGTTCCGTCAGGAGATTTTTGAAGAAGTGGCGAAGAGCGAGCTGCCCGGTTTGATTTTTACATTTGTGTGGGCATTCGATATGAAAGAGGATTGGGAGTACATTTGCAAAGTCTGTGCGTTGTTTGAGTCCAGAGGTGCAGAGGTATGTTATGTTGAACTGGAGGCTGATCTGGCGGAACGATTGGAGCGTAACAAGAGCCCATATCGGCTGCTGCACAAAGCAACGAAGCGTAATGTCGAATGGTCAGAGCAGGATCTGCTTTCGAGTATGGAGAAATATCGATTGAACTCCGAGCCTGGAGAAATTACGCATGAGCATTATATTCGGATTAATAACACTGACAAGAGCCCGAAAGACGTGGCACAGCTAATCCAAGAACGATTCAAACTGTAATTGAAAGTGGAGGGGAAAAGCATGTATATCATTTTGGCTTTAATAGTAGGATTTGTTCTGTGTCTTCTGATGCCATATGGTACGATTCTGGCAGGCGCGATTATATTTGCACTTGTTGCAGACAATTATCGTCAGACCATGAGTATGCGCGAGGATATTCGATCCATCAAGCATCATCTAGGATTGATGCACAAGGGCGAAGCGGAAGAGTACCAGATCGATAAACAGTTAACGGATATCGAACACTTGGATTCGGACCAGTTGAAGATCATTAATCGAAGAATCGAAGCAGAACTGGAGAAGGAAAGCAAAAAGAATAAATCATGATGAACCGACTACACGAAAAATGAAGAAATAGAGTGCCAATGGATTCGAGAGATGATATATGTCTGCAAAAAAGTGAGAAAAGCGTGACGAAATAATGATAATTAATTTTTTTGTATGCAATTTTTCATCATTCGGACACATTAAGTCCTCCTCTAAGGAGGGCTTTTTTGTTTATTTATGATCCGAATTCAACAGAATTTCAAGAAGCATATTAGCCAAAATATAGTGAATAAGTGCAAGCACTTTTTATCTGAACTGGCGCGAAAATGTTCATGAACGTATCTATAAATTTTGGCTTATTAATGGACGAAGTGGAAGGCGAGGAATAGGCTGAATGATACAGATCTAATACAGACAGGTATTGAAATTCTGGATCTGGAGCTCTGGGTGCAAGTATAATTCCCTGGATAAGATGTCATGCTAAGGGAGTACTTATAATGGGAAGGTAGATAGATACAGAATGATTATTCGCAAACAGAAAAAAATACAAAGCAGATAAACAGATTCATTTATGCCTTCAGAAAGTGTTTTTTTAGGTGGAAAGCATCATCGATTTTTTTGTTGCACAATGTAGAAAAATGTAATACCATGAACGCACATATAGTTAACATTGAAGTGAAATGGGCAAGGCCAGTGACCTCATGGAAGGCACGGTTTGCCTTTTTCTGTATATTGGAGTGGATAAAGTGAAGATCGAGAAGGTGTTAAACAATAATGCTGTAGTTGCGATTAAAGATGAACGTGAAGTCATCGTTATTGGCCGGGGAATTGCTTTTCATAAGCGAGCCGGCGATGAGGTGTCGGAGCAGCATATTGATAAGATATTTACTTTACAGAATGAAAATATTCAGGAAAATTTCAAGGCATTAATCGCGAGCATACCACTGGAATACATGAAAGTGTCTGAAGAGATTATTGCCTATGCCAAGCTGAAGCTTGGGAAAAAGCTAAACGAGAGTATCTATCTACATCTGACGGATCATATTCATTTTGCCATTGAACGTTATCGTAACAATCTGCCCATCCGTAATGGACTGCTGTGGGAGACCAAGCAGCTCTACAAGGACGAATATGAGGTAGGGCTGGAAGCGTTAAATATGATTTGTGATCAGTTTGGTGTGCTTTTGCCGGAAGATGAGGCGGGGTTTATGGCACTTCATTTTGTAAATGCAGCACTTAACGAAGAGATGCCTAACATCCGAAGCATGACTCAGGTCATGCAGGAGATTTTGACGATCATCAAATATCATTTCAAAATGGACTTTGACGAGAACTCATTGAATTATTATCGATTTGTGACTCATCTGAAGTTTTTCGCCCAACGGCTGGTAAAAGGCAAGCATTATAAGAGCAACAACGACGATGAGTTATTCGAGATGATTCAGAAAAAATATCCTGAAGCGCACAAGTGCTCGGAGAAGATTAGAAAATTCATTGAAAATAACTACACGTATCAACTGACTAACGAAGAAATGATGTATTTAACCATTCATATTGAGCGTGTGGTGCATGCCACTTCAGAGTAACGATATTACAAAATAAAGATTCTTAAAAAAACGCTTGCAAAAGATTAGAAGTTATTATATTATGAATCCATAAAGTAAGCGCATACATCAATCGGGTTGTAACTGTTCAATCAGGCAATTCCGATACTTCCGACCACTCTGGGTCCGTAAAGATGGGTTGCAACTTACTTTAAGATGAAGTTGTTAATGCTACAACTGAATATCGCTGTGTACAGCCTTACAGGGTTGCAACCGTTAAGGGCAAAACCTGAATTGCTGAATATCACGACTTGTTTCCGGATTTTTCGGTGCGTTGTGTATGTTCAGTAGTTCAGGTTTTCTTTGTTTCACAAGCATCGGGAGTCTACTTAGAGAGGGAGAATTACTATGAACTACGATCAACTGGCCAAAGACATCTTGTCTGGTGTAGGCGGAGCTAAAAACGTAAACAGTGTATTCCATTGCGTAACGAGATTGCGCTTTAAACTCAAAGATGAAAGCGTTGCTAAAACGGAAGAACTTAAAAATCTGCCGGGTGTCATTACCGTCATGCAGAGTGGTGGACAATATCAGGTCGTAATCGGCAATGAAGTGCCGGATGTATATAAAGCTGTTGTAAAAGCTGGTAATCTGCCTGCTGAGGGCCAGGTTCCAGAAGAACAGGAAAGTTCTGGTAACAAGGGGAGTTTGTTTAGTCGCTTTATTGATATGATTTCTGGTGTCTTCACTCCGCTGCTTGGACTGCTGGCTGCGACGGGGATGATCAAAGGTTTTACAGCCATGTTTTTGTCCTTCGGATGGATAGCGGACACATCAGGTACGTACCATCTGCTGAATGCAACGGGCGACTGTCTGTTCTACTTCTTCCCGGTATTCCTGGGTTATACGGCCATCAAAAAATTTGGCGGCTCACCGTTCCTCGGTATGGCGATTGGAGCTACACTCGTATATCCTACGCTGTCCGGTTTGACTGCGGGTGATCCACTGTATACGTTGTTCGCAGGTACATTATTTGAATCACCAATTCACATTACGTTCTTGGGTATTCCTGTAATCCTGATGAATTACTCATCATCAGTTATTCCGATCATTATCGCTACATTCTTTGCAGTGAAAATAGAGAAATTCTTCAAAAATGTTATTCCTAAAGTGGTTAGTACGTTCCTGGTTCCATTCTTCACACTGCTGGTTATCGTTCCTGCAACATTCCTTGTAATTGGTCCAATATCCACATGGGCAGGTCAATTGATTGGTGCGGGAGCAACAGGAATCTATGAATTAAGCCCACTCGTTACAGGTTTGGTCATTGGCGGTTTGTGGCAAGTGTTTGTATTGTTTGGTCTTCACTGGGGACTCGTACCAGTCATGCTTCTGAACCTGAGTACGTCCGGTTCTGACCCAGTGGTTGCGATGTCTTTCGCCGCTTCCTTTGCCCAAATTGGTGCAGTACTCGCCGTTATGTTAAAAACCAAAAATGCCAAATTGAAATCATTAAGTATTCCAGCTTTCATCTCGGGGATCTTCGGTGTAACTGAGCCAGCCATCTATGGTGTGACACTTCCACTGAAAAAACCATTTATCATGAGCTGTATCGCAGGTGGTATTGGAGGCGGAATTCTAGGATTATTCGGATCGAAAATGTACATGTTTGGCGGACTTGGCGTATTCGGCTATCCGACCTTCATCAACTCAAAAACAGGCGTTGATTCCGGGTTCTACATGGCTCTTGTAGCTACAGCGGTTGCGTTCATCCTTGGTTTTGTTCTTACGTATGTTGTTGGTTTCAAAGACAAAGCAGACGCAGTTCCAGCGCCAACACCTGTACTTGATCCAAACCCGAACAACAGATATGAAATTTTCAGCCCAATGGCTGGTGAAGTGGTTGAACTGAAAGAGATCAATGATGTTACCTTTGCAGGAGAGCATATGGGTAAAGGGATTGCGATTCGTCCAACCAGCGGCAGAGTCGTATCTCCAATCATGGGTGTCGTACAAACGGTATATCGCACCAAACACGCCATTGGACTTGTCACTGATGATGGTGTTGAGATGCTGATTCATATCGGACAGGATACTGTGCAATTGAAAGGTCAGCATTTCACAGCTCATGTAAAAGATGGCGACCGCGTTAATGTGGGCGATCTGATCATGGAATTTGATCTGCAAGCGATCAAGGATGCCGGATATGAGACGGTTACACCGATTATTATTACGAACACGTCCAATTATCTGGATGTAGTAGGCACGAAGGATGCATCTGTGAAAGAGAAAGACAAATTGCTTACAGTGCTCGGTTAAATGAACGTTCATTATGGATAGGAGGTAGACGTGAATGTATAAAAAATTAACAGCCTTCCCGGAGAATTTTCTCTGGGGAGGAGCAACGGCCGCGAACCAGCTTGAAGGAGCCTATCTTGAAGGTGGCAAAGGGTTAACTACGGTTGACCTGATCCCCACGGGGGCTAATCGCTTCCCGATTGCTTTGGGAAATCTCAATTCATATGAGCCCAAAGATGGCGAGTTTTATCCTTCGCATGAAGCGATTGATTTCTATCATCGATACAAAGAAGATATCGCACTATTTGCGGAAATGGGATTCAAGTGCTTCAGGCTCTCTGTAGCCTGGGCACGGATTTTCCCTAATGGCGATGACGCTGAGCCGAACGAGGCGGGATTGCAGTTTTACGATGATGTCTTCGACGAATTATTGAAGTACAATATTGAACCTGTGGTCACAATCTGTCACTTTGATGTCCCTGTACATCTGGTCGAAACGTATGGCGGGTGGAAGAACCGTAATATGATTGGTTTCTTTGAGACTTATGCCAAGACATTGTTCGATCGTTACAAGGACAAGGTGAAATACTGGATGACGTTTAATGAAATCAATATGCTGCTGCATCTTCCGTACATTGGAGCGGGTATTGTTCTCCAGGAAGGTGAGAATAAAGAGCAGGTTCTCTATCAGGCAGCGCATCATGAATTGGTTGCTAGTGCTTTGGCTGTGAAAGCCTGTCACGAGATCATTTCAGGTGCGCAGATTGGTTGCATGCTAGCAGCAGGCATGGTCTATCCGTACACTTCCAATCCAGACGATGTATGGAAAGCCATGGAGCAGGATCGGGAGTCGTTCTTCTTTATCGATGTTCAGTCCAAAGGAGCGTATCCTGGGTATACGAAGCGTTTCTTCAGAGAACACGAAATTGTGATTGATATGCAGCCGGAAGATGCAGATATTCTCATGCAGAATACAGTCGATTATATCGGATTCAGTTATTACGCCAGCCGCTGTACAAGTACCGATCCGGAGATTTTGAAGGATTCGACCGAAGGTAATGTGTTTGGTTCAGTGAAGAACCCGTATCTTCAAGCTTCCGAATGGGGCTGGACGATTGATCCGAAGGGTCTTCGAATTACCTGTAACCAGCTGTATGATCGCTATGGCAAACCATTGTTTATTGTGGAAAATGGGCTTGGTGCAACGGATGTTTTACTAGACAATGACATCGTTGAAGACGATTACCGCATTGATTATCTGAATCGTCATTTTGCCGAGATGGCTGAAGCCATTCAGGATGGGGTTGAGCTTCTGGGTTACACGAGCTGGGGACCGATTGATCTGGTCAGCGCGGGTACAGGGGAGATGAAAAAACGTTACGGTTACATTTATGTAGACCGGAACAATGATGGAAGCGGCTCACTTCGCAGAGTGAAAAAGAAAAGTTTCCATTGGTACAAAGAGGTTATTGCCAATAATGGAGCGCAATATTTTTAACTCCAGGTGTAGTCCCTTTCGAATATTACAAAGAGCAGTCTCGTTGACACGGGATTGCTCTTTGCTTATGAGGGATGAATTTGACTCATAATTTGTTTCATATATATAATGAAAAGATCAAGAGAATCTTATCACTTAAGAAGGGAGGAGCATCCAATCATGAAGAAAAAATCACTTGCGTTTATATCTCCGGGATATGGATACTCCACTGCTGTCTTTTTCTAGAACCTATTCCAAGGGAGAAGTGTGCCCAAATGAGGAAGAAAACTAGGGAATATCGCAGAAAAATCTTAAGAATGACGAGGTAATCAACATGAAAACCGACAAAATTACTAGAAAAAATCCAGCTAATATGCCAGCTCCTGTAGGACAGTACACGCATATTACAAGAATTCCGAGGAATGCAGAGTTATTCGTGACGTCGGGTCAAATTGGAGCAGATCGTAGCGGACACTTTCCGGACGGTCTGAATGAGCAAGTCACGAATACATTCAATAATATTAAAACAGTACTCGAATCCGAGCATTTAGATGCTGAACATATTATCAAAGTTAACGTATGGGCGACGGAGAAGATCGATTGGGATTTCTTATACGCTGAGTGGGGACAATTATTCAGTCAGGATTATCCTGCGATGACAATTGGATATATTACGGAGTTAGGTCTACCCGAAATTAAAATTGAAATCGAAATATGGGCAGCAAAAGTGTAGAACCAAATAAACTTCTTTAAACCATGGAGCTTCGATAGAAGCCCCATGGTTTTTTTGATTTCTTTATTCGTGAGAAACGGAAATGGCGATGATCCATGCCATCAAGAGTGAATGTAATTGTGTTATGGCACTTGCAGACTCTGATAGGCATTCAGTCGCCCATATGTCCAGTAGACACCAGAGCCGGATACGGGATCGGATGCGAAGCATAAGGCATCACGAATCTGCGCATTAGTTTTCCCACGGGAAGCCAGCAATGCAGCTACTCCCGCTACATGGGGAGCGGCCATGGACGTTCCGCTTAGATAGGCATATGAGCCACCCAGGTATGTGGACAGAATGGTATCACCCGGTGCAGCCATATCTACCCACGATCCGTAGTTTGAGAAATTCGATTTGAGGTCGGAAGGATTGGTTGAAGCTACCGCAATGACATTGGGATAAGATGCAGGTACAATCGGATACGAAGTATTATCATTACCTGCTGCCGCGATAATGACAGCGCCCCGATCCCATGCATATTGCACGGCAGCCTGAAGAAAGGCTTCACCCGTTGGTCCACCGAGACTCAGGTTAACGACTTGAATACCGTTGTTGGCCGCATAAACAAGTCCGTTTCCGACGTTACCCGTTGTACCTTGTCCATTGTTATCCAACACACGCAGCGGGACAATCGAAGCGAGTGGTGCCACACCTGCAATGCCAACTCCGTTATTGGTTATAGAAGCCGCAATTCCAGCTACATGGGTACCGTGTCCGTTACCGTCTTCGGGAATATTATCATAATCAACGTAATCGTATCCGGGAAGGAGCTTGCCAGCGAGCTCTGGATGGTTTAACTGCACACCAGTGTCAATGATCGCGATTTTCACCGAACTGTTACTTTGGGAAATATCCCAGGCAGCAGGAGCATTGATTTTTTGCAAGTTGTATTGGTAAGGGAAAAACGGGTCATTTGGTGTAAACGATGCCTGAAGGTAGTAGTTAGGTTCAGCGTGCTCAATGAGCACATGATCCTTGTAGTGTTTTAACATACGTTGCATTTTCTTTCTTGATTCAAGGCGATACCAGCCCAGATCTTCATACGTTTCGGCTACGTTGCATTTTGCTTTTTTATGCAGAGTGTGCATCTCGTCAGCTGTCGTACCTTCCTTGAACTTGATTAACAGCTGCTTGGGTGCGTGGGGATAAAACTTTTTGGCGGCAAGTTTATCTTCCACATAACGATAGACGAACCCAATTGCCAGCAGAGCTGCAGCAGACATTCCAAGCGATAACCACATATGTTCTTCCCCCTCGAATTTGATTGATGACACGCCTTATCGTATGCGAACCCTATCAAATCGCGCGGGCTTTCTGCTATTTTGGTTAGGAGTTTAGATAGATTGATAGGAAGAGTTTATTTCGGTAGAATTGTAAGCAGAGAGCGAACTTGCGTTTCGTTGGGTTCGTATACGGAGCTGAAACGGGCTCGAATCTAAGAATAAGGAATGTGGATGTTGTGACACAGCTTCAGGTCGTACCGAGAGTGATAGCTATTCAAGAGCACCAAATGAAAGATGCAATTGATTTTGCCATGCGTGTACGCAAAGAAGTATTTCCAATGCTGGATCATGAGGAATTACCTGTAGATCTGGAGCAATTCAAAGAACATTATCTGGATTCAGCCGTTACTGTCTTTCTAGTTGCGGTCACGGAAGATAATGAGATCGTGGGTTCCATCGGTATCCTGCCTTATGATGGGCGTATCGAAGCTGTGAATGGACGATATCCTGAGCAGTCTGCCGCCGAAATTGTGAAATGTTATGTGGATTCTAAATATCGCAGATACGGTATCGGTTCACTCCTCGTAAGAGAACTGGAGAAAGTGGTGGCAGAGCTGCACTACACAACCTTGTATTTGCATACACATCGCTTTTTGCCTGGTGCCGTGGATTTCTGGAAACGTCAGGGATATGTGGTTGTAGTGGAACAGGACGATGATTGGCAGACGGCGCATATGGACAAATTGCTATAAAATAAGTAATTATGACTTTTTTTGCTTTGATGTACGAACTGCGGATACCGAAGGGGAATATAGGGTGATGCGTTTGGATTACTTTAATGGGGGATACGAGATGAGCACAACGAATCGCAAAATTGTTTTTATAGATATTGATGGCACATTGGTAGATGATGACGGTAACATTCCGGTTTCCGCACAACAGGCATGCAAACAGGCACGTGAAAATGGACATCTGCTTTATTTATGTACAGGACGATCGAAGGCGGAAATCTATGATTCTATTTGGGACGTAGGATTTGACGGTCTGATCGGTGCTGGTGGTGGATATGTTGAATTCGGTCAGGATGTGCTGTATCACAAAAGGGTAACGGCAGAAGATGTACGACATATGGTCGATTTTTTCAATGAACACCAGATTGACTTCTACCTCGAATCCAATTCGGCTTTGTACGCCAGCGCCAATCTTCAATCTCATCTGGAACGTCGCATTTATGGGGATGTAGAGAATGATCCCGGTGCCAGAGCGAAAAAAGAACAAAAGCCACATCCGTTTATTGCTGGTTTGACATATGGTGAAGCCGATTTATACAAGGACGACGTAAACAAAGTTTGTTTTCTGGAAAGCTCTACGATTCCGTTCAATCGAATCAAGCAGGAGTTCGAAGGCAAATTTGAAGTCATTCAGTGCACAGTGCCCATCTTCGGTGAAGGAAGCGGTGAACTGATGATCCCGGGCATTCATAAAGCCATTGCTATTGCAGATTTATTGGAGCATCTGGGTATGTCACGTGAAGATACACTTGCCATTGGGGATGGCATGAATGATGCGGAGATGCTGGAGTATTGTGCTGTAGGGATTGCGATGGGCAATGCCAAGCCAGGTCTCAAAGCCATTGCAGATGATATAACTGGAACTATTGAAGAAGATGGTTTGTACCACAGTTTTGTGAAATATGGATTGATTGAGTCCTAATCAACTTCAAATGAGTGGGGAGAGGTGAAACCAATGTCGGAAGGAATAAAAGTTGAGCTAGAAATAAGTGCATTCGGTCAGGAAACAGTTCCATCGTACGATGATTCGTTTCGTAAACATGAGATCGCAAGAACTCGGAATTTACCTAAAGAGACAACACTAGCGCAACTGGAAGAGATGTTGAAGGAAATGATGGCAGAGATCAAAGAGGATTTCCAGCAGCCGGAACAGTTATTAGCCAAAGTAACCTTAAGAGCCAAGGAAATAGATGGGGTATTGAAATATTTGGGTTAGGGACTCTTTTTCATAGAAATGTTCTAGACTCCGGACAAGGCCCAGTAGATAAATCCACCAAATAATCCGATGCAAAGTCCGGCGATGACTGATAAAAGGATAACAAATTTTTTTCCGTTCATAAACAACCCTCCCTCATGATTTTAACATATACGTATTGGTTGATGTTTTGTATTGTTATAGCATCTTCGAGGGGATTTAGGGTGGGGCGAATGTTAAGCTGATGGACATGAAGGAGAGAATTACATATTTCCTCCCACCTGACCGATATAAAATAGGTATGCCTATGACCAGAAAACGAAAGGAGTGCAGAACATGGATATTGCAGCATTATCAATGGCTATGAGTCAAGTCTCAGTGGCGCAGTCGGCGAGCTTGCAAGTTATGTCAATGTCGAAAGACATGGCAGAGCAGCAAGGTCAACAACTAACAGAAATGTTAAAGTCGGTTCCGGCTCCTCATCCTAATTTGGGTGGAAGTCTGGATATTTCGGTCTAGACGATATTTGAGTTTGCGTTCTCGCGTTAAATTTGCAGCAAGCAAAACCCAAAGGGCTCCAATTCCATTGAATTGAAGCCGTTTGGGTTGTTTATTTTCGTCTTAGTTTATTTCCGACAAGCTTGGCGATCTGCCTTCCAACGGAAGTGTATCCTTGAGCGTCCATAACTCATCGTAACTGGAAATCTGAAGATCGGCTTTGGATAAGTCCTGGTCACCTGATCCCGGATTACGGTATCCGATGCAGCGCATGCCTGCACTTTTGGCGGCCTGAACACCATTGCGCGAATCCTCAATGACAAGACAGTTCGAAGGGGATGCTCCAATCATTTCAGCTGTAGTCAGGAAAATATCTGGAGCCGGTTTGCCGTTCGTGACTTCCTCACCTGTCATTCGGACCTCAAAGTATTTTCCAAGTCCGGTCTTGTCCATGATCAGATCGATCAGTGCACGTGGAGATGAAGAAGCAACGGCTATCGGAATGTGCTGCTCATGCAGCCAGCTTAACCAGCGTTCCACAGAAGGCATGGCTGTCAGCTTCGGGTGAGCCAGCATCGTCTGCATCACATTATGTTGATGGTAGGCGAGGGCTTCTTCCACGGTAGCCGTCAACTGGTGCTTGTCCAACACTTGCCGCCACATCGATTCCAGCGTAACTCCAACATAGGTGTGATGTTCTTCCTCCGTCATTTTTGCGCCAAAATGGGCAAAAGAGCTGCGTTCAATCTCGAAATAAATCGGTTCGCTGTCAATCAGTACGCCATCCATGTCAAAAATGACCGCCTGAATGCTGTCATCCTTCGACTCTCCCAGCCCGTCAAACTCCTTGTTTGCTACCATGTTGTATTCCTCCTCCAGGATTCTGTAAGCAATTATCTCTAATTTATCTCAATCATGATTAACTTGCTACATTAGATACTGGAGCCGCTGGATTGCAGCACCACTTTGATGGCATGTGAAGAAGCTTGAAGTGTGCGCCCCTGAATATCGCAGCCGAGCGTGCGGAATGCCTCTTCGTAATCCTCCAACGGGAACGAATGGGTGATAATTTTTTTCGCCGGGATAATCTGTTGCTCAATCATGTAATGTGCTGTTGCGAATGTACCCAGGGAGTCGATGGAGCCAATGATTTTCAGACTGCGGTCCACAACTTCCTTGGGATTGAACGATGTGTTTCCATCTCTCAGACCGACCAGCATGAGATAACCGCCGCTGGCGAGTTGCGAGAGCACTTGTGTGCCGACAACGCCTGTCGTATCCACAATCATATCAACCTGATTAGTTGTTGGTGCCAGCGACTCTATCGCATTTTCAAAGGATGAATGAACCTCCCAGCGATCCGGTGCAATCGAACCTGCAATAGCCAGGCGTTCTTCGGAGATATCGACGAGACAGCCAGTGACACCTTTGGAAGCGAGGGCGTAGCTGTATAGAATACCAATCGGCCCTGCGCCGAGGATAATCGTTCTAAAATTCGGCAGCAGATGGATCTGATTAATGCCTGTAAGCATGCAGCTCAGTGGTTCAGTCAAGGTCGCTTCTTCATAGCTCACATGGTCCTTCAATTTATACAAAAAGCGATCCTCGGTTACATAATAATCCGTAAATGTACCGTCAGCACTCACACCTGTCTCTGTAACCGACTTATGTGTGCAGTGATTTTGTCTGCCTGTTCTGCACATGTCGCATTGCCCGCAATAATAGGTAGGATCGATGACAACCCGGTCGCCCGGTTGCAGTGTCGTTACAGCAGAGCCCACGGCAATGACTTCCCCGGCAGACTCATGACCCAGAATAACGGAAGGAACCGCATGATATTTACCACTAACAATACCGAGGTCGGTACCGCACACACCCGTTGCCCGGATTCGAACCAGCACCTGATTGTCTCTTGCGATTTCTGGAACAGGCCGTTCCTCAAGCGCTACATCCCAAGCCGATTTGTATACCAATGCTAACATGTTAAAACCTCCTTATAATAATATGAAATGTAACTATAGCGATTCATTTTAAAAACAGTTTCTGACAAGATACGAAAGTAGTGAAGGGGACGAAATCGATTCTGGAGAAGCGGAGCGTTCGCCTTAAAGCTTTCTGAAAGAAAGCTGCTTCGGAAGCATACGCTATCAACGGATTTTTCCCTCGGAAAAGGGAAATCAAAAAAATCCAGGGATAACAGCGATCAGAAGAACGGTTCGTAACCGAAACGACCACTACGAGCAATGGCATTGAAACGTATTAATGAACGCTGGCAAGCACCGAATCGAGTCGTTCTACAATTTCAATCAACTCATCTTCTGTTGTGGTAAGCGATGGTCTGACCTTAACTACGTTCCCGAAGCCGTAACGTGATCCTCTTAAAATCAGATGCTCATCCGTGAAGGCACGGTCGATAATGGCGTTGGTTTTATCCGTATCCGGTTCGTTATTGTCACCCACCATTTCCAATCCCCACATCAGGCCGACTCCGCGAGCTTCACCAATGCTTGGATATTTCATGGCCAAATCTTGCAGTAATCCACCTAAAATTTCACCTTTGCGTTTCACGTCATCCAGGAATCCGGGTTCGGATACAACCTCCAGGGTAGATTTGGCTGCGGTTACAGAGATCAGATTGCTTCCTGAGGTGAAGGAATGTTCATGCTTTTCCAGTACATTTAATCGGGACTGCATCAATACCGCAGCAACAGGCACACCGATACCACCGAGACCTTTGGCAAGGGTAATCATGTCAGGCTGGATATCGAACAGTTCGCTGGCAAACATATACCCGGTACGTCCGATTCCCGTCTGTACTTCGTCGGCAATAAGAATGATATTGTACTCATCACACAGTTTACGCAGGCGCTTGAAATAACCAGCAGGAGGAATGATATTGCCGCCATTGCCGAGGATCGGTTCAATAATCATGCAGGCGACTGAGCCGGAACTCGCATATTCTATGGCATCGGAGATAGCTTCAACGCATTGATATCCGCAGTCTCCGCTTGAGGATTTGAATGGGCAACGATAGCAGTATGGTGCAGGCACATGAACGGAGTTGGCAACAGCCGAATTTGGAAACCGTTTCCGCCGGAAGGCATTTCCCGAAATGCCTGTTGCAAACTGGGTCTGACCATGATGGGACAGGTACAGGCTGATAATGTCTGTGGATTGCGTGTATTTCTGTGCAATTTTGGTGGCACATTCATTGGCGGTTGAGCCCGTAATATCCCGCATCCATCCGGCATTAATGTCGTTTGGAGCATATTCAATCAGATGATCGAGCACTTCATCCACATACGGTTCTGTGAAGGAGGAAGACATATGCGTCAGATTGCCGACTTGTTCCTGAATTTTGCTCACGACATGCGGGTGATTGTAGCCCAGTGACAGGTTGAACGTACCGGACACACCATCCAGATATTCAACGCCTGCATCGTCAATCAACTTAATCCCTTGTCCGGTTCTGAAACGGTTTTTGGTTAAGGTTTGCATACGATTCCCTCCATAAATGTAATGTACTAGCCTGAACGAAGATCAATAATTTCGGATTACGCGGGCATCACCCCTCTCAAGAAGCAACGTTTAAATCTCTTTACTCTGATGTGCGAGAGTTCCACTTACGGCGCTGTTCCTTACATTCCAGAGATGAGAGAGTACGAGAGTGAGTAGCAAAATCAGACAAAATCCGGCCAAAATCCAGATCGTGTTCACTACAGGCCATGCACTCATGCTCCATCCGGTTACATACTGCAGAATGGCGCCGCCGATACCCCCTGATGCAATCAGGATGCTGGTTGTGCGCTCAGTCATGCCCGGAATCAAAATGTTGGCATAGACCAGTGCAATACAGAACAGCCCTGACATGAACAATCCGGTTCCGAAGATTAGCAGGTATGTTGCCCATTGGCCCGTAACGAACACCATGGCAACGGCGAACAGAAGTGTACCTACCGTACTCCAGATCAGGAAAGGCATGTAGTTGACAGCTTCAGCAATTTTTCCGGAAAAAAGACGACCGATAATCATGGCAATCCATAGGATGGATACGCTGAGTGAAGCGACAGACTCCTGTAACTGCAATCGTTCGACCAGGATGGAAGGCAGGAAGTTCATCAGGCCTAACTCCAGACCCATGTAAACGAAGAAAAAGATGACGAAGATGGTGAGCAGCCCCATATGTTTTCTGGAATACTGGGCCCTGCCCGTTGCATGTCCAACGGTGTTTTCACCAGCTTGTTTCAGATAAGAAGCGGCGGAGGTGGGCATGGTCACCCATAACAGCATGAGAATAAGGGATAACGCGGAAACGGTATAAAACGTAAGATGCCAAAGATCCAGCCAAATGTATAAGGCAGCGACTGCCGGAATGAGAAGTGCTCCGAGGGCAAAGTACACATCAAGCTTGGACATTGCTACTGCTTTCTGATTTTCCGTAAATTCTATCGTAAACGCACCAACGGAGGGCTCAATGATACCAGACCCAAACCCGACAATAATGGTTAGAAGAAGAACAACAGTCCAGGATGGCAAGAATCCGAGAACGGCATAGGCGGCCACAATACAGATCAGTGCGATGGTTAACATGGATTTTCTGCCGATGCGGGCAGTCATGGAAGGAGCAACGAGCACCCCGACAAGAAAACCGAGGAACTGCAGAAACAACAAAAATCCGCCATCACTATAACCACGCTCATAATGTGTCAATAAAACGGGTAGAAGTGCACCGAGTACAACGCTGGTTATGCCGATTAACAGATAAAAACCGCAGCTTAAAGCGAAAATTCTTCTCATAAGTTGTCCTCCTAAGATGGATATAAATTTTATATTATGTAAATAATGTTTCTTTCGTATATAACTTATACCATAATTATGCAATTGTACATGCTTTTTATTGTAAAATAATGTTAACTTTTGACGAATGAATGATCTTTCTCACACAATGTTCAACCTAAAACGATTTCGTGTCGAAGCAAAAAAAAGTTTCCTTATCTGTAATAGACAGGAAACTTCTTGACGTTCGGAAACATTAATCCGAATATGATTTAACTTAAGCTGTCGTCCCACTAAGCAGTTTGCACAAAGAAAATTCCATCCAAGGGTGCCTGAGCAGTCGCAGGGCCAGTTCGTAATAACAAATATCCGTTTGCATCGGAAAGTCCCAGTATATCCTGATAGGGATGGGGGAAATCCCCGGAATAAATCTGACCAACGAATTGATAGTCCTCTAACAAATGGCTAATTCCGTTCACACCGTTTGGTAGCATGGAAGAGAAAAATGAAAAGGCAGGGAAATCCTGTTCCTCTATCTCTACTTCCGTCAATCCTACTCCGCATAAAGGAATGGATTGAATGGGACATACGGAAGTTAGTGGCTCTGAAGATACGGATACATATGTACATCCAGCGAGAATATTCTCCTTCCATTCCAGCTCATCCCCCGTATAGGTTACCTGGTCCAAAAAGTATTCCGAAGCGGAATAGGTGGAGAAGACCGAAATGTACTTCCCGGGTGGCAACGAAGGGACATGCATCTGTTGTAAAAGTGTATTGCAATCAATGGAGAACAGATGCAACAAGGGTTGGCTCTCCTGATTAAGCGGCCAATCTGTAACATATGCGATTTCTCCGCCAATCCATATGCCAGTATTCTGGTTCAGAACATCCGGGTCAATTGAAAGCTGGTTAACTTTGTGCATAGTAAACTCCTCTTTGTGTCTGGATTAAGCTGTTTAAACGGACAACACATTAATTATGACGGGCTGACCGTTCAGTCTTTGACTTGAATCGCATTTCCAAACAGCTTGCGTGCTTTGTCCCAATCGACGCCTAGTTTACCTTGCCAGCCAGCCCAAGGCATCTCCATATCAGAGCGGCCTTTGGTATTATTAAGCAGCAACTCACCGTTCAGGATATGCTCGTTGTTGGTCCAATGGTCTGTACTGAGGGAGAGAACCTGATTGGGCAGTACACCTACTCTGGACAGCGCTTGAAGAATACTTCGGCGAATCCCGGCGTGTCCTTTGACTAATTTCTCTGCAGTGAGTCGTTTCTCAAATTTCCCCGGAGACTCTTCGTCTTCAGCCTGATCCAGCATGCGAAGCAGTTGATTGAATGTGGTGATATCCTCGGGAGTCGGTTTAATTGGTCCTTGCTCAAGTATGGTGACAAACTCTGTCAGATCGGCGTATGCACCTACGCTTGTGCCACTGTAATCATAACCCTGGTGAAGGGCGTAACGGATATTGGATAGATTCTTCCAGCTCTCATCGCTATGACTGAAACCGCAAACTCTGCAAGCCAGGAACTGTTCAGTCTCTTCGTAAGCATGTGGCTCTGAGTGAATCATCATATGGTAGCTTGCGAGCGTAGATATGCCTCGAGGATAACTGCCCCCGACACCTGCAATAAATGCTTGGGTAATCGTTGACCAGGATAGACGTTCATTCTGCTGGAAAGCGATTAGTCGTTGAATGATATCATCATGGTGGACCATCTCCAGATCATTAGCCACCCAGCCCACTGAAGTCAGTATATCTTGTTCGGCAGGAGTTAGTGTATCCGTTTGATAGATCATTACTTCACGTGCTCTGTCATAATCACCATTGGCGTGAAAATATAACTTTTTAAGGACTCTCATACACTTTTTGTCCATGGTTAACTCCTTTCCATAGTTTATTTTGGATTACCTATGTACCTCCGAATAACAATTTATTTGCTTCGTTTCATTATAAGTGAGATGATGTGTGATGAAAATCAGTACAAGGTACTAACCTATTGAACAAAGTGGTGGTGGAGCATGCGAATTAACAAATACATAAGTGAAACGGGATACTGCTCCCGCAGGGAAACGAACCGATTAATTGCAGCCGGGCGCATTACGATTAATGGTAAAGTATGTGAAAAAGGAGCGGACGTGGAGCCTGAGGATATTGTGCTCATTGATGGCCAGGAGATTCCTTACAATGATCACGAGCCTGTTTACCTTGCTCTGAATAAACCCATCGGCATTGTCTGCACCGCAGCCGAACAGGTGGAGGGAAACATCATTCAGTATGTGAATTATCCCTCGCGTATCTTTGCGATTGGCAGGCTGGATAAGGCGTCCGAGGGATTGATTTTTCTGACGAACGACGGGGACATTGTGAACAAGATGATGCGTTCGGAGCATAACCACGACAAGGAATACGTAGTAACCGTAGATAAACCAGTGACAGACGAATTCGTACGGGCGATGTCGCAAGGGGTTGAGATTATGAATGTGGTGACGAAACCGTGTGAGGTATATAAGCATAGTGAGAACGTATTTCGTATCATTTTGACTCAGGGGCTTAATCTGCAAATCCGCAGAATGTGCAAAGCCTTGGGATACAGAGTGCTCAAGCTGGAGCGCATCCGAATTATGAATGTTACGCTGGATGGACTGGAACGTGGACAATGGAGACATCTGGAGAAGCAGGAGCTGGTGAATCTTCTGTCCATGTTGAATTAGAAGTTGCATCTGCTCAATGTCCTGGCAAAATGAAGAGGCACTAATCCGTAATGGATTAATGCCTTTCTTTGAGTTTTGGACGATGAAACCATATACTATTCAAGTTCTGGCAACGTACTACGGTGGTCTTTTCTGTGTACTTTCTTCTCTGAGATAAATGATCCGAGCAACGTTAATAGAGCGCCAAGCAGCGTTATCCAGGTAATCCGTTCATGTAGAATCAGTGCAGAAGCGACGACAGTAATGACAGGCACCAAATAAATGTACACACTTGTTTTGACGGCTCCCAGCAGACTCACTGCCCGGTTCCAGGTTACAAAACATAAGGCAGAGGCACCCAGTCCGAGAAAGAGAAGGTTCGAGAGGTTGGTCATGTTGGCGAAGCGCCCGAGATCGAAGTGGAATTCGAACAGGAACAAAGCTGGCAGCATGAATAATAGTCCATAAAAGAATACTTTGCGTGTAGCACCGATGGTGTGATAAGGAAGTTCACCTATTTTGCGCATGAGTACAGAGTAGATTGCCCACACAGCAGGTGCCACGAAAGCGAGCAGATCCCCCAGCGGATTCAGTTGCAGAATGAAACTGCCGTTGAATCCAATAAGGATAATGCCAGACAAGGCAATGGCGAAGCCCACGATAAACCGCTTTTGCAATCTCTCTCCATCCAGAAAGAAATGTGCAAGGACTGCGGTAAAGAAAGGGGCAATCGAAACAATAACACCTACATTGGAAGCTAAGGTGTACACCAGTGCAATATTTTCAATGAGAAAATATAACGTAACCCCGCATAATCCAGCACCGATAAACAGCATTTCTTCTCGGAGTGAGGTAATTCGCATTAACCGCGGATAGATCAGGAAGAGCACCACATAGCCAATCACGAAACGGAAAAAGAGAATCTCCACCGGCGTGAAATCGATCAGCAGCACCTTGGTGGAGATAAACGTTGTTCCCCAGATCAGGATCGTAAGTAAGGCTAGCAGGTGTCCAGTGGAAATTTTGTTCTGACCTGTCATAACAGATCATCCGCTGTGCGCTTTGGATCCACTTCATGGTTGAAGATGCGTCTGTATTGCTTGGGGGTCAAGCCAATTAGCTTTTTGAAAAAATTCGTAAAGTGACTCTGGTCACTGAAACCGGTCTGCGCTGCAACCTCAATCGGGAGCTGGCCTTGTTCCAATAGCCGTTTGGCCTGATTGATGCGAATTGTTTCCAGGTAGCGGTAGGGAGATATCCCTTTTTGCCGAGTGAACAAACGCAATAGATGGTACTTGCTCAGCCCTGTTAACTCGACTAATTGGTTCAGCGTAATGCTCTCCATATAATGAGTCTCTATGTACTCGCATATGAGTCTAATCTCGATGGTGACGTCCTGGGCGGAAATGGGCGGTTCGGCATCGGCATATTCTCTCATCAGCTGTTCCAGCAGAAAGAGCAGCAGTTCTTCTTTGTGAAAGTCAGCATGCTCTTCCAAGATCATCTGATGCAGCTCATGCAAAGAAGTAACATGTTCGCTCTGATAGAGAACAGGGGAAGTAAACCGTGGCAAATAATCTTGTCCGGTAATTTCCAGCACATATTGGCGCATGACCTCAGGTTGAATGTTGATGCAGCGATAATCCAGAGTTCTGCCGTCCACCTGTTCGCAGGCATGGGGATCATGCGGATTAAAAATAATCATGTCTCCAGTGTTCAGGATATATTCTTCGTTATTACATACGAGATGGCGCTTGCCTTGCTCAATAAATCCAATGACGTAATAGTCATGAAAATGATTGGGGAATTTCTGCATAATACCTTCAAATTGATAGGCTTCGAGCTGTAAATCGGTATCGAACACGACGGTTCGCACTTCGCGAGTCACCTGCTGCACCTTCTTTCTGGTAAGTTAAATGTCATTATAATATGAAAAGAAGGAACTTTCTTGGACGATATTGCTCGCTCTGTTTTGTTCAAACATGTAAAAAACCAAAATACCCGCTGTCCCTAACTAGATGGATGACGAGTATTTTGGTTCAATTATAGCTCATTTAACGGATAACAATATTAATTTGAACCTAAATTATTGTTATAGCAACGTAGCAAGTGCTTCTGGCGAAAAAGCCTGAATTTCATTCACACGGCCATCACGGATTTTCACAGCCCACGCCGGATCAGCCAGTAGTGCGCGTCCAACGGCAACCAGATCAAATTCCTGCTGGTCCAAACGAAGGAGAAGATCATCTAAATCCTTGTGTCCTGCACCTTTACCTTCCGTATAGAGACTTGTAAATTCATCATCCAGACCGACAGAACCCACGGCTATCGTTGGTTTGCCTGTCAGTTTTTTCACCCAGCCGGCAAATCCAAGTTCCGAACCTTCATATTCCGGCTCCCAGAAACGTCGTGTTGAGCAATGGAATATATCGATGCCGGCCTCTACCAACACATTCAGGAATAACTCCAGCTTATCTGGTGTGTCCAGCGGTTTGACGTAATAATCACTCATTTTCCATTGCGACAAACGAATGGCAATCGGGTAATCGGGACCCACGGCAGAACGGATTGCTTGAATAAGTTCGGTAGCGAATTGCGTACGCTTGATAAGATCACCGCCGTAGCGGTCTGTCCGTGTATTTGTTCTGTCCCAGAAGAATTGGTCAACCAGGTAACCATGTGCTCCTTGAATTTCAATGCCGTCAAACCCAAGCTGTTTGGCATGAACTGCTGCGTCCACAAAAGCCTGAATGATGTTGGCGATTTCTTCGTCTGTCATCGGTTCACCCGTCAGATTTCCCTCGAGATCAATACCCGACGGTCCAATGGATGGAGCTTCCGGATGAGGCTGCGATCCCGCTGGACGAGCCATACCCATATGCCAGAGCTGAGGAAAAATCTTGCCCCCTGCTTCATGAACTTGTCTGACGACTTCTGCCCAGCCGTTCAATGCTTCTTCACCATGAAAACGGGGAACACGCGGTTCGCTGGTTGCCGCCGGATGATCAATGGTTACACCTTCGGTAATAATAAGTCCGACGCCATTTTCGGCACGTCTGCGATAATAAGCCGCTACATCGGTACCCGGTACACCATCGGGTGAGAAAGCCCGACCCATAGCGGGCATAACGATGCGAGACTGCAGGGTTAAGTTATGAATCGTATAAGGTTGAAACAGATTTTCCGTGGATTGAACTTGTTGTTGATGATTACTCAAGTCAAACACCTCCATAATAGTGCACCTCCAAGCGGGGTACGAGTGCAATATTATCAATGGAGAGTGGCTGCATCAACCGACGATTTATCCAATGTGTTGCTTAAGCGAAGCGACCATAATAATGTTGGTTTAACCCCGGATTACTTGTTGAGCTAACAGGAGCTATTTATAATAGGAGCAGAGCATTAAGAAGTTTGATTACAAGATCGATTAGAAGGGACACTTTGTATATGTCAGGTGAGTTTTCTCCAAATCCCAATGATCCACGGGTGATCCGAACCCGTCAATTAATTCAGGATGCGTTTTTTTATCATTTGAATAAAAAGGATTTCTCAGCCATCACAGTTCAGGATATTACACAAAAGGCGACGATTAACCGGGCCACATTCTATGCCCATTTTGCAGACAAATATGAACTGCTTGAATCCGTTTTGTCCTATGCTTTCCAAGAATATGTGCTCAAACAGATTGATGCAGAGGCACATTTGACAGAAGAGACCCTGAAGCAACTGGTGATCTCGTTATGTAATTATCATGATTCAAGTAATCAATGTATCAAGAAATATGAGTCCGTAGCGCCAATCTTTGAAGAAAATATTAAGGCCCAGTTAGAGAAGCTCGTTCTGGAGCTTGCCATGAGTCAAACAGATGGAGCAGAGCCACCCAAAACATTGGCGTATTTGGCAACGATGCTGAGCTGGTCCATCTATGGGGTGACGTATCGCTGGAATTTGGAGGAGAGACAGGAATCCCCGGCTGAATTGGCTGAGCGAGTGGTGCCATTTATGATGAATGGAACAGGTTTACTGAATTAACGAATGTAGAAAGAAAGAGCAGATGAGATCTGCTCTTTTTGTTTTGATTTTATCCATCGAAAATATAGTGAAGATTATCAATTCATAAATGAATTTACGTCAGATGAATTTACGTATATAGCTTCAGCGGAAGGGTCGTTAAAGATTGTCCGGCCGCAGAGGCAGTCAGGTTTTCCTCCAGATTGAATCCTTCCACGGGTTCAATGCTGGTGAAGGTTTTTAGGAATGTGGTCAGTACAATTTTGGCTTCCAGACGCGCCAGTGGTGCCCCCAGACAGAAGTGAGTACCAAAACCAAATGCAAGCTGTTTATTATTGTTCGATCGATGAATATTTAAGGTGAACGGGTCTTCGAACATGTTCTCATCCATATTGGCTGCACTCATCCACGCTACGATAGCGTCTCCCTTTTTCAGTTTAACACCAAGCAGATCGTTATCCTCTTTGACCATCCGGTCCATTTTGCTGATGTGAAAGCGATATCTCAGCATTTCCTCTACCGCGGCTGGAACAAGCTCAAGGTTATCCCTGAGTTCGGCATACAATTCCGGTTGATCATACAGAAGGGCATAGAACGAGTTGGCCAGCAGGTTGCTTGTTGTTTCTATGCCAGCACCCAGAATAAACATGGTGGTTCGCACAATCTCTTCATCCGTAAAGTGCTCGCCATCCACTTCCACCTGGATCAGGTCGGATATGATATCTTCTCCCAGATTGGATCTTTTGGACACAACGAAGGGATACAAGTATTTAAAATATTCTTCGCCGGCAATCTTTTTCATTTCGTTAATTTGATCAAAGGTGGCATCGGTAGTGGGCATAAACATTGTGTCCACCCAACCCTTGAACAAATGACGATCTTTGGAAGGAACGCCAAGCAGGTCAGACATGATAATGACAGGAAACATGCTCGTATAAGCTTCAACAATGTCCACTTCTGATTGATGCTCAAACTCTTTAATTAGCTCTTCGGCCACTGCCTGTATTCTCGGTTCCCAAAGCTTGAGACTTCTCGGTGTAAACGCACTTGCCAGCAATGATCTCCGCTTGCGATAATCCGGCGGATCTACATTGTGAATATCCAGCTTGTCCGGCATGTGATGCTCACTGTCCGCACCTTTTTCTTCACTTGAATATCCGACGTTCACAATTGATCTTTTTCTCACACTGGAGAAGTGCTCGTGATCATTAAGCACGGTTTTGACAAGATCATACTTGAATATATGCCAGGAATCGGTCTCTTCATTGTAGATGACAGGTTCCTGATTCAACATGCTGCGATACCAACGGTAGGGACTGAATTCTTCTTCTTTCGATTGGAAATTCGTGATTTCTGACAGAGAAATAATAGAGCTCTTCGTCATTCGTTTCGCCTCCTTGGTTGGTCTCATTGACAAATATAACAAATAAGAGTACTTTAATTCAAGTAGTTTAAATTAAAACAACAAGGTGGAGTAAAGAGTGAAGAACATACTGAAGCACGGCGGAGTCAAGGCAGGCATATTCATGATCGTTTTTTATCAGATTGTAATGTTGACCGTTTTTATGTCGGGATATAGTGCAATCCCCAAAAATGTAACCAATCTTACGGTGGCCATTGTCAACGAGGACCAGCAATCCGGTACTGAGTTTGTACAAAAATTGCAAGAACAATTGCCATTTAAGGTAGTAACCAACGAATCATTGCAACAGGCAAAGACAGGGCTTGAAGATCGGGATATTCATATGATCATACGTATACCGGGTGATTTTACGGAGAAACTGTCTGAACAAGGCGGTAAAGCTCAGCTCCAGTACCTGATTAATGAATCGAACCCAACAACGATCACCAGTTCTATGAAAAATGTAGCTGCTCAAATCACTGCGCAGATCGGTGCTCAGGTTCAGGCACAGAGCTTTGAGGGTGTGCTGAGCAGTATGCAGGTTCCTGCGGAGCAATCGAAACAGATTGTGGAATCGACCATGGACAAAGTATCATCCGACATCGTTCTGAGCAACCCGCAACCAGCAGGCATGCAAAATCAGATGGCACCGATGTTTATCACCATGGCGCTCTATGTTGGAGCCATGATCTATGCGATGCAAAGCATTGGCGGCATGAAACAACTGCAAGGACAGATGGGGAAATGGAAAGCATTCTTTGCAATGCGAGGAGTCAACCTGCTTGTTTCCATCCTTGCTCCACTTGTAGGGATAGGCATTTATTTTATGGTGCAAGGGTATGGCGTGGAAGCGTTTTTGAAACTGTGGATGGTGCATAGTTTGCAGTTGTTTGTGTCGATTGAGTTTACAAGTATCTTTATCATGCTTCTGGGTCAAGGCGGAATGCTGATCAATATGATATTCGTACTCAGCCAATCCATTGCAAACGGGACGTCCATGTCACCGGAGATGATGCCAGGATATTTCAAATTCGTAAGTCAAATCACACCGATGTTCTATTCAACGCATCTGGATTACAATATTCTCTTCGGTGGGGGACGAACGGTGCATTATGCTGTTGGGCTGGCATTGGTTGGTGTGGGAGCCTTTGTTATCAATACAGCCATTCATCATTTCAAAAAAGCCAAGCAAACTAGTACCACACAGGAGTCTGTACAACAGCCCGTTATGATATAAAATAGAAGATATGAGGGTAGGCGATGAAGAAGAAGCTATGCCCTTCGATTAGCAGAATGGGGGCAGTCACATGTCGATTCAAATATTTATACTCGGTGCACTAAGTGAAGGGAATTATTATCCCTATGATATTAAGAAGCGAATTGGGAAACATCTGGATCAAACGGATGCCAAGATTACCGAAGGTACCATTTATTATAATTTTGAAGTGTTGCTGAAGAAGGGTCTTATTGAGAAGGTAGAAACAATTCAGAGTGAAAATCGACCAGACAAAACGACATATGGAATTACCGAAAAAGGACGTCAGTCCCTTGAACAGAGCATATATAAGGTGTTCCAGAAGTTTACGAATGTACAGTCCTTATACGCTGCGTTGGTCCATTTGGATAAGGTGGATAATCAGAAGATCGCGTATTTGATTGAGGATATTATTGAGAAGATGAATAAGAGGCTGGAATATATTGAATCTCATACACCTCAGGAGATTGATGTGCAGGAGGATCTGAAAGATGCACTGTTGTTGATGCGAGATCACGCGTACCACTCCATTCAGAGTGATATGATCTGGCTTCAGAAACTTCTGCATCATGTTCAAAGCAGAGTATTAAAAAGCTAAATCACTACTCGTTAAAGGAATGAGGTGAAAAGATAATGTATGAACATTTGGTCGCATTCAAATTGAACGATAAAATCACTACGGTCAAACAGCAAGAATTGGTAGCTCAATTACTCGCGTTACAGGAACAGATTCCTGGAATTGTGGATCTCACCGCAGGTATTAATGTAACAGAGGAGACGGATCATATTCAGGGCTTCACACTTGGCCTGAGAGTGACATTTGAAGATCAGGAAGCGCTGCGTGCTTATGGCCCGCATCCTGCACATCAGGCATTTGTAGCCTCCCTGAATGAGTGGCTGGAGAATGTAATTGTGGTCGATTATTCGATCTGAGTCTGCATATTGTCCATATTATATTATGCATAAGAAGTCGCCATGGCGGTGGCTTTCATATGAGCAGGTTAGTCAGAATTTTCTGGCTAGCCTTTTTTATGTGAAATAATATAACAAAAGAAGGAGGTGTTTTCATTCCTTTTTGTACAAAATGCCCAATATATTGAGTTCTCTTTATAACCTGCAACAATTCTATGTGATGGATCATGGAACTTCCCGCAATTGTTTATATAATGTGAATCAACATAACATGATTTTTGCAGCGGTAAAGTGATTCTAAATTACAGGGGGCAGGTAGGGATGAGAGAAACCAAGAGAATGAGGATTTTTTCACTGGGAATTCAGCACGTATTGGCGATGTATGCCGGGGCCATTTTGGTTCCGCTGCTTGTGGGAAGAGCGTTAAACCTGACTGCGGAACAATTGGCGTATCTGGTATCGATTGACCTGTTAACCTGTGGTATCGCGACATGGCTTCAAGCACGTAAAGGGAAGTATTTGGGGATTGGCTTGCCAGCAGTTCTTGGAAGCTCATTTGTTGCTGTGACTCCCATGATTGCGATTGGATCACAATATGGAATTCCGGCCATTTACGGTTCCATCATAGCAGCAGGGATATTCATCGTTATATGTGCTGTTTTCTTTAGTAAAATCGTCAAACTGTTTCCTCCCGTTGTGATTGGAACAGTCGTAACCATTATTGGTCTGGCGTTAATTCCAACGGGCATCAAGAACATGGCAGGTGGAGCAAACAGTGAGAATTTCGGAAGTCTGGACAATCTGGCGCTCTCATTCGGGGTATTGCTCTTCATTCTGGTGCTGAATCGATATGCTCGCGGCTTTGTCAGATCCCTCGCAGTTCTCCTCGGTATTATTGTGGGTACCCTCGTCGCTGCCATCATGGGGAAAGTGAATTTCAGCTCTGTACAGGAAGCCTCTTGGTTTCATTTGCCCCAGCCCTTTTACTTTGGATGGCCTACCTTCGAAATCGGTCCGATCATTACCATGATTATTGTCGGCACGGTTGTCATTATCGAATCTACAGGTGTGTTTATGGCCTTGAGCAAAATCTGTGATCAACCGATTAACGAAAAGGATTTGGCACGAGGATACCGCGCAGAAGGTCTGGCATTTGTACTTGGTGGTATCTTCAATGCTTTTCCGTATAACACATTTGCTCAGAATGTCGGTTTGGTTCAGCTCTCCAAAGTGAAAACGACCAATGTGGTTGTTGCAGCCGGAGGTATTCTGATTTTTCTTGGACTGATCCCCAAAGTTGCGGCATTCGCAACGATTATTCCCAGCGCGGTACTCGGCGGGGCAACGGTTGTTCTGTTCGGCATGGTAGTCTCATCCGGGATTAAAATGCTGCAACATGTGGATTTCAGCAAGCAATCCAATCTGTTAATCGTTGCTTGTTCGGTTTCACTCGGTCTTGGCGTCACGGCTGTGCCGGATCTGTTTGCCCAGCTGCCTCAAAGTATCCGCATTATTGTTGGTGATGGTATTATCACAGGCAGTCTGTGTGCCATCCTGCTCAATGTTTTCTTTAACCTCGGATTTAAAAAAGAGAGTCTGCCCGTACAGCCTGTACAAGCTCAAGAAGCACATACTTAAGATTGTCTTGTAACAGGTATGCGATCTGAATAAATGGAACAGACCCAAGATGTATTGGTTGAGGTGGAATGATCGGAATGACTCCCCTTGCCAATGAACCTCTTGGGTCTTTATTTTGGGTAAACTGCAGAGTACAATTGGATATTTTTATTCAACATATCCCGGAAGCTTTTCACCTGTGATGAGTTCGAAAAGTTTGGCAGATTTCTTCTTAGTTAATTGAACATAAGTAGGTTTACTTTCAATGATAATGATTTCAACCTGATCCTGATGGGGACTGATCCAGAGGTTATAGATGACACTTTTATCTGAGGAATCTGTGTTCTTTTTCTTGAAAAAGAATTTATAATCCGGAGGTCGCACCATATCCGCTATAGTATTGTTCGACGGGATAGAGGCGGTGATGTTCCTGATGGCTTGCACCTGTGCTGGATCGGTAATTTTTCTATACAGGGTATATTGATTGGAGCTCTCAACCGGTTGTTGAACGATAACCTGATTTCCCTTTGATTGTATGTTGTCCGCTGAACAACCCGTAAGGCACATAAACAAAAGTGTTATAGACCCAATCCAATAGATGTATTTTCTCAATTTGATCACCGCTTGATCTCTAAACGGTGTCCCGGGTATGAAAGTTACAGCAGGATGAATGCAAAAGGGATATAAATATGCTAAAGTTTCATCATGAACATGCTACATGTTCTTTCCGTTGAATTTCCATGCGACTACATAAATGAGCATTGGTTCACAAGGCTAAAATAAAACGAAGGGATATCCTGATATCGCTTGGTTACAGAAAAGGAGTTGTGATCACATGCAACAAGAAACGCTGAAAAAAGGGTGGCACTTCGACAACAGTTATGGACGTTTGCCACAGACCTTTTTTACAAATCAGGGTGCGGTACCTGTTCAATCACCGAAGTTGATCATCTTCAATACATCGCTTGCAGCCAGCCTGGGGCTGAATGCTGAGGCTCTTAACAGTGATGAAGGAGCAGAGGTGTTTGCAGGTAACCTGATTCCGGAAGGTGCCGAGCCACTCGCTCAGGCCTATGCGGGTCATCAATTCGGTAATTTTAACATGCTTGGTGATGGACGGGCTTTGCTGCTGGGAGAACAAATCACGCCACAAGGCGAGCGAGTGGATATCCAGCTGAAAGGTTCGGGAAGAACCCCATACTCTCGCGGAGGCGATGGACGTGCTGCCGTTGGGCCAATGCTGCGTGAGTATATTATTAGTGAAGCGATGTATGCACTCGGCATTCCAACAACGCGAAGTCTGGCGGTTGTATCTACTGGAGAAAACATTACACGCGAAACAGAGCGACCTGGTGCAATCCTGACTCGGGTGGCTTCAAGTCATTTACGTGTAGCAACCTTCCAATACGCAGCCAGATGGGGATCGATTGATGAGCTCAGAGCATTGGCTGACTATACACTGAAACGGCATTTTCCCGATATTGCCGAAGCCGATAATCGCTATCTCCAGTTACTTCAGGAAGTCATTCGTCGACAGGCTTCACTTATCGCCAAGTGGCAACAGGTTGGTTTCATTCATGGCGTAATGAATACAGATAATATGGCCATCAGTGGTGAAACCATCGATTATGGGCCGTGTGCGTTTATGGATGCCTACAATCCAGCGACGGTATTTAGCTCCATTGACACGCAAGGTCGGTATGCATATGGAAATCAACCGTATATTGGCGGCTGGAATCTGGCTCGGTTTGCCGAGACGCTTCTGCCACTGCTGCATGAGGATGAAGAACAGGCTGTACAAATCGCTCAGGATGCGATTGCACAATTCTCTGAATTGTATCACCACCACTGGCTCTCGGGAATGCGGAGCAAGCTGGGCTTGTTTAATGAAGAGGCTGAGGATGAAGCGCTAATCAGGGATCTTCTTGAATTGATGGAGAAGCATAGTGCAGATTACACAAATACGTTTCTCGCACTGACCTTTGATACGCTCAACGGAGCTCCTTTATTCGATACTTCAGAGTTTGCGGAGTGGAATGAGCGTCGCCAGGCAAGATTAGGCAGACAGCAGGAAGGGAAAGAAGAATCGCAGCAATTGATGAGAACTAGCAACCCAGCGGTGATTCCTCGTAATCATCGGGTGGAAGAAGCACTGGACCGAGCGGAGAATCACGGAGATCTTAGTGTGATGGAGAAACTTCTTGCTGTTCTTTCAAACCCGTTTGCACATTCTACCGAACAAGCTGAGTACGCGGAACTGCCTACGCAGTGCGATACCTCCTACCGGACTTTCTGTGGAACCTGATTGAAAACTTGTTATGAAGAGGCTGCCATTGGCAGCTTTTTCATTATCATGTCAAAAGGAGATTTTATGTCCAACATACTAAGCAAAACAGAGATTGCAAAAACTCTTTTTCAGTTGCTTGAGCGGACATCCTTCCGCAGGCAGCAGATTGAGGACTATGTTAACCGCTTGTTTGAGAGCTTTAAAGGGGAAGGAGTTCCATATGTAGAGATTGAAAATGATGCATATATAGTTCGTATATACGAGCGTGGCATGGTTATGTTGGAAAAAAGAATGGAACAGACGGAAGAAGTAATCTACTGGCTGCTGGAGGATATCATTTTTACGGCAGCGCATGTGGAATTGCTGAAACGATATGGTGTGGATAATAAACAGACACACTTGAATTACACAAACGCAGTGACGCAAGAATTGACCCAAAGTGTTGAGAAGGCTTTCCAACAGCTTGGAGATCCTTACTTGTATTGGCATCAGACGGGTAAACGGCAAGATCTGGAGAGGCTGGAACCAAGAAAAGAGAGGTGATTGACATGAGTGAACAGGATATTAATGATGTGTGGTATGAATATGCGTTAACCTTTGTGGGGAAAAAGAATGAATCCGCTCAGGGCTGGGCTGCGTTAACAACGAATGAACAGGAAATTGCTGCTTTATGGCTGCTAGAGATGGACGTCTTTAACGGTGGTTTTGTTCAATTTTTCTGCAACTGGGGCGAAGAGGTATACCTATACGCGTTGCAGGCATTACATACCATTGGTGCGACTCAAGTAATGGACATCATAAAGTCAGCATATGGCTGCATTAAGCATTTGGGAGAGGATAAAAGACTTGCTGAACTGTGGGATATTCCTAAGTTTCTAACAGTAGAGGAAGAGCAACATCTTGATGCGCTGGATCAGCAATTTTGGAACAATGAAGATCAGATTGCAGAAAAGGCTTATGCATATTACCACGAGAAGTTGAACAAGATGTCTTTATAAACTTTGGCGTAGGCATTCATCTGTTGCTCTATATAAAGATTAAATACTTGGCCTTGCAATGATATTAACGTTCGGCTATACTGGCTATAAATTGAATACATGAATTACGTTGATAGAGCGCAGTAGCGGCTTTGTCCCTGTTACAGAAAGTCAGGGGTTGATGGAACCTGATACATACAAGGGCTGCGAATTACACTCTGGAGTACTTGGGTAATGCCAAGCGGAATGGCAAACGATATTTTGCTGAAAGCGGTATGGACAGCGTGTGAGTTGTTGTCTGTGCAAGTTGGGTGGTACCACGGTTATGATAATCGTCCCTATGTCTATTGAAGACAAGGCGGCGATTTTTTTGTGTCCAAAAAAGCCTCGCCCGGCTTAGCTCCTTGTGAATTAACGTAGATCATGGCCTAATACCAATGCATAGAGAAGGGGTTGTTTGTTTTGAATATTATTGATGAACTGGAATGGCGCGACGCCATTAATCAACAGACAGATGCGGAGGGTCTGCGTGAGCTGACAGAGACCACGTCGGTTTCATTGTATTGCGGAGTTGACCCTACAGGAGACAGCATGCACATCGGACATTTGATTCCGTTCATGATGCTGAAACGTTTCCAACTCGCTGGGCACCGTCCAGTCATTCTGATTGGTGGGGCAACAGGAACGATTGGTGATCCAAGTGGTCGTCAATCGGAACGTTCCCTGCAAACGTTGGAAGAGGTCCAAGCCAATGTAGATGCTCTGACTGCACAAATGAAAAAGCTTTTCGTAACGGATGGCGACAATCAGGTACGTATGGTCAATAACTACGACTGGACACACAAAATCAATGTGATTGAATTTTTGCGTGACTACGGTAAGAACTTTAACCTCAACACGATGCTAGCCAAAGATGTGGTTGCGAGCAGACTGGAAGATGGAATTTCGTTTACCGAGTTCTCCTACCAGATTCTCCAATCGCTCGATTACCTGCACCTGTTCCAACATGAGGATGTACAGCTGCAAATCGGCGGTTCCGATCAATGGGGCAACATTACAAGCGGTCTGGACCTGATCCGTAAAAAAGAAGGGCCAGAAGCTAAAGCTTACGGTCTGACGATCCCGCTGATGCTCAAATCCGACGGAACGAAATTCGGTAAATCCGCAGGCGGGTCCATCTGGCTTGATGCGAATAAGACGACTCCATTCGAATTCTACCAGTTCTGGGCGAACACGGATGACCGTGATGTAATCAAATACCTGAAATACTTCACATTCCTAAGCAAAGAAGAAATTGAAGCTTTGGCTGAAAAGGTAGAAACGGAGCCCCACAAGCGTGAAGCACAAAAGGCACTCGCTGAAGAAATGACGAAATTTGTTCACGGCGACGACATGCTGGAGCAGGCGAAACGCATTACCGCAGCACTCTTCAGCGGAGACATTCGTTCCCTTACAGCTGACGAAATCGAGCAGGGCTTTAAAGAAATGCCGACCTTCGAAACCGATGGTGAAGCAAAAAATATTGTAGACTGGCTCGTGGATCTTGGCCTGGAGCCATCCAAACGTCAGGCGCGTGAGGATGTCACCAAAGGGGCCATTTCCATGAATGGTGAGAAAGTTACGGAACTGGAATTCAAGGTCTCTGCAGAGCACGCAATCGGTGGTAAATTCATCATTATCCGTAAAGGCAAGAAAAACTACAGTCTGGTGAAATTGAAGTAGCCATAAGATTACATTATGAATCTTGGGAAGGTAGATGCAAAGGTTTCATCTTCCCAAGGAACACAAAAAAAGGACCGTCTCCAATCATGTCAATGACATCATGGAGACGGTCCTTTTTATATTCCATCCGCAAATGGCTTATTAGTTATTCATTTATTGATTCACAATCGCTGTGATCTCTTCATCCAGATCCAGTCTTACATTCTCACGGTAAGCCCGAATGTCGTATTCACTGTGCAGGTAGCGCAGGATCGCTTCAATCATGTTGGATTCGACCAGATACTGACTGCGGCCTTGAATCCAGACTTCTGCGGAATATCCCGTATCTTCTTCCCAGCTCAGTTCCACATTGACATCGGTTGGGCGAACACCCTTGCGTTCAGCCATGTGAATACAGATCGCGTTGACAATTTCATCCATGCTCAGAACCATAGAGATTAGTACCGTCCGTTTCTGTTACGGTCATCATCATCACGATCATTTTTGCGGTCATAACGACCATCTGCTGCTGGTTTACGACGATTCGTAATGGCTCTGAACAGGGCCATCGCGAGCATCACGATCAGCATAATTGCAGCTACGTTTACGAGCAATCCAAGAATGTTACCCAGAGCGCCCATGCCACCGAACAATCCGCCGAACATCATGCCAGCAAGACCACCCAGCATCATACCTTTCATAAATCCACCGCCACCGCCGAAGAATCCGCCACGGTTCGTTGTAGCTGCTCCATTGGAGTTATTATTCGTATTAGATTTGCTCACATTGCTGTTGGAATCGGATTTCTTAGGTGTGTTGGTATAGCTTTTTGTTCCCGATTTGAAACCGCCACCACGTCTAGCATCAGCAGAATCCGGATTCGCAACTCCAACTGTTGCAAACAGTAATGTAAAGGCCATGAAAACCATCATGAGATGTTTAATTCCGAATTTTTTCTTCATTGTAAAGATCGTAACCCCCCGATTAATTTGTTTGATTCGCCCAAAAATGGGCCTTACTCAAGTAATACGGTCAACTTACAGGAACGTTTCAAATTTTGTTTATTTTTCTGAAATACTTGGACAAGGGTCCTGAATTGCCGCCTGACCATCGAGTAATTGGGTTACCCAGTTACACCATTCGATGCCCGTTTGTGCGTTCATTAACCCTTTTTGTACCAGAATGTAACTTCCGAATTCTCGACTGCCTACTCGCAGATTATCCTGAGGGATACGGGACTTCAAATCCTCGAAATAACGGATGCGTTCCATGAACCAGTTTTTGCGCTCATTCAGAATACGTCTCATGCTTCCGTCTTCCGCAATGCCGACACATAAAATGCGCAGATTGAACTCGTCACGCGTAACCGGAGCGGTAACGGGAGTGATCATCCATCCCAGCAGTTTTTCAATACCTTTCTCCGTGACTGCATACATTTTCTTGTCTGGTTTGTCAGACTGTTGCACCCAGCGGGAGGCTAAAAGCTCATCGTTTTCCATTTTGGAGAGGAGCGGATAGATCTGACTGTGCTTAGCCTGCCAATGCGGCTGGATCTTCAGCATTAGATCATAACCTGATGACTCCTCGCGGGTAAGAAGCCCGAGCAATCCGTAGGAAAGTATGTTCATGCACATGTCTCCTTAATATTAGGGCTGGGCCAGCAAAAACAATAAAAATTGCTTTCTTTGACCGCTTTCATAAAAGTGTACACTGAAACTGTATGGTTTGACAACCTGACAGAACAACTGCCTCAATTTAGACAAAAAAAGAGTGCGGACCCTGAGGTCCGCACCCAAAACCATTTAGAGAGAAGTCTATTGCCCATACCCATCTGCGACAAGATCAAGTTCACCTGTGTAGGAGTCGATGACCATGCCGTGAACGGGTACAGTAGGTGGAAGCAATGGATGTTTCTTGATCACTTCCACAGTATGTTTTACCCCTTCTTCAACGCTGTCAAACCCGCGTAGCCACTTTTGTAAACGTATGCCGGAGTTCTCCAGTGTGCTCATGACTTCCTCAGATACACCCCGTTCAACCATATGTCCAATCATGGTCTCTGCGTGTAGGGAAGCCATACCGCATTCCGTGTGTCCAACAACCAGTACTTCGTCGGCACCAAGCTCATAGATGGCGACGAGAACACTACGCATAACAGACCCGAAAGGTTGAGAAATGATTGCGCCAGCGTTTTTGATGATTTTCACATCGCCATTCTTCAGGTTCATGGCCTTGGGCAGCATTTCCACCAGACGAGTGTCCATACAAGTGATGATGACCATCTTTTTGGTTGGAAACTTGCCTGCCGTATACTTTTCGTATTCTTTAGTCTCGACAAATGATTTGTTGTAAGCCAGAATCTCTTGAATGTTGTTCATGTCTATTGCCTCCTGTTATCCAATACGATGAGCACGGCCACTTGCATCAAATGCAGCTTGTCCTACGCCCTTTGGTATTTTTATTATACCACGGTCAGCAAATTGCATTATTCCTCGGTTTGGAGGAATAATGCAATTTGCATCTGTTAAAAGTTGATTATACGCATTGCAAAAAGTATCATCAATAGGGAAACCAACATTTTTTTTGAAGAGGTGAACGTTAACAATGGAACAACACACACAGGAACAGCTGGAATCCTTCCGTAATCTGGCTCGCAAAATCAAGAGTTATCATGAAGCCATTGGTTTGCTTCACTGGGATCTGCGCACAGGTGCGCCCAAAAAAGGTGTCCCGACACGTTCGGAAACACTGGGAATGCTGTCAACCGAAGCATTCAAACTGCAAACCTCAGCTGAGATGAAATCCTACCTGGATACATTAACAAATCCAGCCGTGATGGAACAGCTGGAAGATATCGACCGTCGTCAGGTGGAAGATTGCCAGAAAGAATATAATCGCAGTCAGTCCGTACCACCAGAAAAAGTACAAGCGTATACCGTACTTACCGCAAAATCAGAAACGGCTTGGGAAGATGCCAAGCATAACAGTGATTTTGCAGGTTTTTCGCCCTACCTCACCGATATTGTGAAGCTCAAACAAGAGTTCATTGACTATTGGGGTGTGAAAGATACTCGTTATGATACCCTTCTGGACATGTATGAACCGGAACTGACTGTAGAAAAGGTGGATGCGGTATTTGCCCGTCTCAAAGCCCGTTTGGTTCCGCTGCAAGAGAAGATCAATGCTTCGGCGAACAAGCCGAACACGGAGTTCTTGAACCAGCTGTTTGACAAGGATCAACAGGAGAAATTCAGTCTGTTTATTCTGGGACAAATGGGTTATGACTTTGAAGCCGGAAGACTTGATGAGAGTGTTCATCCGTTCGCAACGGGCCTGAATCCAGGTGATGTGCGGATCACGACGAATTATTTGCAGGATGATGTGACGAGTGCGGTCTTCAGTTCACTACACGAAGGCGGACACGCTCTGTATGAGCAAAATATTGACGATAGCCTGGCTGGTACTCTTCTTGCCGAAGGAACGTCCATGGGTATCCACGAATCCCAGTCGCGTCTTTGGGAAAATACGATTGGTCGCAGTCTTCCATTCTGGACGCGTTATTATAAAGATTTGCAACAGCACTTCCCTCAATTAAACGAGGTTGAGCTGGAAGACTTTTACCGGGCAATTAACCGGGTTGAAAGCTCTCTGATCCGGATTGAAGCCGATGAGCTGACGTACAATCTGCACATCATCATTCGTTATGAAATTGAGAAAATGCTGTTTAACGAAGGTCTGGAAGTCAAGGACCTGCCGGAGACCTGGAATGCAAAATACAAGGAATATCTTGGCATTGTGCCGCCGAATGATGGTATGGGTGTGCTTCAGGATGTTCACTGGTCGGGTGGTGACTTTGGTTACTTTGCTTCTTACTCGCTCGGCAATATGTATGCTGCACAGATTCTACATACATTGCGCAAAGAAATGCCTGAGTTCGATGCCCATATTGCCGAAGGTAACCTGATTCCCATCAAGGAATGGTTGACTGACAAAATTTATCGTTATGGCAAAAGCCGTACACCTTCCGAACTGATTGTGGCCGTAACGGGTGAAGAGTTGAACCCAGACTATTTGGCCGATTATCTGGAAGCGAAATATGCTGAGATTTACAAGCTGTAGACAGCTATAACATTATTATCAAATTCTTGAAGAGCGGGGCATCATTGCCCGGCTCTTCTTTTGCATGCAAGTTCTTAACCTTTTGCTGGGCATCAGCATATCCATAGTAGAGAGAACAGCTGAAACCAGTGAAGGAGGGAAATATCATGAAATACACGCCCTGGTTCATCCGGGCCATCGTCATTTTGCTCATTATCATCGTGGCTCTCACCAGCTGCAATAAAGATAAGGATGAAACCAAAATTACGATTGGTGAGGTCACACGTTCTGTGTTTTACGCTCCGGAGTATGTGGCCGTGGCCCAAGGTTTTTTTGAGGAACAGGGGATTGAAGTGGACATTCAGACGACGGCTGGTGGAGACAAAACGATGGCCGCATTGCTTGCAGGCTCAGTAGATATCGCATTGGTCGGAGCAGAGACGTCTATTTATGTCTATCAACAAGGCGCAGAAGATCCGGTCATTAACTTTGCCCAGCTTACACAGACGGACGGAACGTTTCTGTTTGCCCGCAATCCCGAAGGAGACTTTAATTGGGATCAATTGAAACAGAGTACATTTCTCGGACAAAGAAAAGGCGGCATGCCTCAAATGGCAGGCGAATTCACGCTGAAAAAACATGGCATTGATCCGCAGAATGATCTGGAACTGATTCAAAATGTGGATTTTGCCAACATCGCTTCTGCATTTGCTTCAGGTACGGGGGATTACGTGCAGCTGTTTGAACCTCAGGCGTCCATTTTTGAGAAAGAGGGTCGCGGCAAGGTTGTAGCCTCGTTTGGAACGGAAAGTGGTCATCTGCCTTATACGGTCTTCATGACCAAACAAAGCTATATTAATGACAACAAGGACATCGTTCAGAAGTTCACTAACGGCTTGCACAAAGCCCAAGCTTGGGTGGATTCCCACACCGCTGAAGAGATCGCTGAAGTCATCAAGCCTTATTTCAAAGATATTGATCCAGCCATTCTGGTAAGCAGTGTGAACCGTTACAAGGAACAGGGCACATATGCAACCGATCCAATCATTGATGAGGACGAATGGAATAACTTGCTAGACGTCATGAGTGCTGCGGGAGAACTGAAACAGCGTGTGGATTCTCAAACGATTGTGGATAATTCCTATGCAGAACAAGCAGCATCAGCGAAGTAACCAGGTATTCAGGAAAGGACGTGAGCATGTATGCCTGAATCCGAAACGGTGATCAAACTGGAAGGGATTTCGCAAGTCTATGTCAGCGAGCGTGAAGCATCTCTGGTTATCGAAAATTTGAATCTTCAGGTCGAGCAAGGAGAGTTCGTTAGTCTTGTTGGCCCAAGCGGATGTGGTAAAACGACATTGCTGTCGATCATCGCCGGGCTGCTCACACCGACCGCAGGCGAGGTCAAGGTAAAAGGAAAACGTATCGAAGGTCCGTCCGCCCAGATTGGTTATATGCTGCAACAGGATTATCTGTTTCCATGGCGTACCATTTTGGATAATGTCCTGATCGGACTTGAATTGACAGGTGGGCTCAATGACGAGAGTCGCGAGCGCACACGTGAGCTGCTGGCAGGTATGGGTCTAGCTGGAACCGAAAGCCAGTATCCTTCCGAGTTATCCGGGGGCATGAGGCAACGGGTGGCTTTGGTACGTACACTGGCTACGGATCCGGGAATACTGTTGCTGGATGAACCCTTTTCCGCACTCGATTATCAAACCAAGCTGCAACTGGAGGATCTGGTCTCAGACACACTGAAGAAATCCGGCAAAACTTCGGTGCTTGTCACCCATGATCTGTCCGAAGCTATTGCCGTCAGTGACCGCGTCATCGTGCTTGATCGTAATCCGGGGCGCATTCGGAAGGAGTTTATCATTCCCGAAGATCTGCGGAACGCACAGCCTTTTCACGCGAGGGAGCAGCCAGGGTTCAATGAGCTGTTTCAGGCGTTATGGAGTGAATTGGATCAGTCCGGAGGAGGTGAGAAGAACGGGTGAATCAGACGAACCAGAAGCAGGAAATGCGCGATGATTGGATGAGACAGCTGCACCAAAGTCATATTCAGCAGGTTGCCAGATGGCGACATAAAGTGCTGGCGGTGCAGCTGTCCATGTTGGTGTTTATGTTTTTGCTGTGGGAACTGGCGGGAAGGCTGCGCTGGATTGATGTGCTTTTGTTCAGTTATCCCAGCAAAATTTTCAATCAGATCTGGAAGGACATCGTCAGTGGAGAACTATGGGCGCATGTTGGGGTAACCGTAGGGGAAACGGCAGTCGGCTTTTTGCTGGGGACACTCGTCGGAACACTGCTTGCGGTTCTGATCTGGTGGTCTCCTTTTTTGTCCAAAGTGCTTGATCCTTATATGGTTGTGTTCAACAGCATGCCCAAAGTAGCGCTGGGTCCAATCTTTATCGTCATGTTTGGTGCAGGATTTACGGCCATTGTCATGACGACTTTGTCAATCACGGTCATTATTACTACACTTGTCGTGTATAACAGTTTTAATGAAGTAGATCAGAACTATATTAAGGTTATCCGTACGTTTGGTGGCGATCGTTCCGAGATTTTCAGCAAAGTGGTATTACCCGCTTCCTTTCCTGCCATTGTCTCTACCTTAAAAGTAAATGTGGGCATGGCCTGGGTCGGTGTGATCGTGGGTGAATTTCTGGTCGCCAAGCAGGGATTGGGCTATCTGATCATCTATGGATTTCAAGTGTTCAACTTTACCCTTGTTTTATCGAGCCTGTTGATCATTGCGGCTGTAGCTACAGCGATGTACCAACTCGTTGTATATGTAGAACGCAAGCTGCTGGCAGGACGCAGGTGATTTTGCGAACCATGCGTGTGCAAAATAGAATGCTTCATGATATGTATACAATTTCACAAGAGGTGTCACGTTGCCTGAACCCGTAAAATCAAGTACCATACTAATACGAATATTCCGCGCAGTCCGGAATGAATGCGACGATTGGAGAAGAGGGCCTAGAGGCTTTTGTCGCATCAATCAAATTGCCAGCGTCCCTCATCCGGGGCGCGTTATTGTGACCGACATGCATATGCATGTCGGTTGATGCCGTTTATGAGTGTAGCAGCGAAATAGATATACGGTTCTTCCAGAATGATTCTTTTGATTAGATAAGAAATGGTTTTTGGCAGGATGTGTAATACTAGGGATATGATATATGACGACACACGCTATCAGGCATTGGTGGACAAGTGCTCACCCGGATAGGTATGGCTCGCTGGCTTTGCCATTTTTGCAGCTTAGAGGAGAGGGAGTTAGATGGGTTTTAGGGTAATTAAAACCGCAATAGCCGCGCTGATGGCCGTGCTGATTGCGGACTGGTGCGGCTTGCCCGGACCAACATCGGCGGGCTTGTTAGCCATACTCGGCGTTGATGTGACACGAAAAAGAAGTATTCGCACCATATCTGCGAGATTTTTCGCTTCCGTAGTGGGGCTTTTATTTGCAAGTGTACTTTTTCACTTTCTTGGCTTCCATTATTGGGTGCTGGCGTTCTACATACTAATTGCATTTCCGGTTATCGTTCGGGCCGGATTCAAGGAAGGCATTGTGACTGGTTCTGTCGTGGTGTTCCGGGTATTTGGCGGCGGTGAAATGGACGTACATGTGGTTTTGGTCCAAATTGGGCTGTTGCTGATTGGTCTCGGTTCCGCGATGGTTGTCAATCTGGCGTATATGCCGGCTGCGGACCCGCAGATGCTGCGTATTCGCAAAAGAATTGATGAGTTATTCTCGGTCATCTTCAAGGAGTTTGCAGCTACGCTACGTAATCCGAATGAAGTGTGGGCAGGGAAAGAACTGATCGAAGCTGACAAAGCTGTACTGGGCGGCATTGAAGCGGCCAAACGTTCATTGGAGAATCAGGTCATCCACCCGAACGAGGGATGGAGTGTTTACTTTTATATGCGTAAAACGCAATTGGATTCCATCCAGCATATGATGCATCTGGTATCCCAGATCTATCAGAAGATGCCGCATGCGGAAATGGTATCGGAGCTGTTCGACCAGCTCAGTCAGGATGTGCTCACTGAATCTTACACCGGACGTACAGAAAAACTTCTCGCAGATGTGCAAGAAGAATTCAAGCGAATGGAGTTGCCGGATACAAGGGAAGAATTCGAGATTCGTTCAGCTATTCTCCAGCTGTGCCGGGAACTCGCGCTGTATCTGAAAATAGCCAAGAAGGACAAAGCTCCGTCTCCGGTATCGGACCGGTCCCAATCTACAAATGAATAATAGAAAATAGTTGTCACCCTAGACGGATGCCCTGCATACACTTGTAAAGAATGATTGTATGGAGGAGGTTTAAAGATGTCATTGAGTCATAAACATCAATGTAGAGAGATCATCACGAAGGCGATCTGCGGGAAAGGTCGTAAGTTCTCTACCGTAACACATACCGTGACTCCGCCACATGGTCCGACCAGTATTTTGGGGGCTTGGATTATCAACCACCAATATGAAGCCGTATCAGCGGGGGACGGAATTGAAGTTATTGGTACTTACGATATCAACATTTGGTATTCCTATGACAAAAATTCACAGACGGATGTAGCCAAAGAAACGGTGTCGTATGTAGAACATGTGCCTTTGTCCTATCTGGACCCGAAACACCGGGCCGCCACTGTAGAGGTATCTGCGGATGCAACGCAGGAACCGAGCTGTGTGGAAGCCACGGTGTCGGCAGGTGGAGGCAGCGTAATTATCCGGGTAGAACGGGAATTCGCTGTTGAACTGGTCGCCGAGACCAAAGTTTGTGTGAAAGTGTGCACGGATGGCTGTGGAGATTATGAAGACAAGGATTATGACTTCGGCAGTGGTGATGGAGATTATGACGATCTCGATCCCGACCTGCTTGACGATGAGCTGTAAGCTCAGCGATCTGGATTCATAAACTTAAGGTATCATATGCGCCGCAAGCGGCAGTGAAGAGGGCGTAAGCCCTCTTTTTTCATTTTGGGCGAGAATTGGGAGGAGGGACAGGATGAATGTGACAGATGAGGCCGAGGAGGCGGTGCGCCGATATGAACGCATGCTCCCTCGTGAACGAGCAGATCGCCTGAAACGATCCGGGATTGAAGTGCTGGCTTCGCAGGACAGGCGTGACCGGGAGTTGGGTCTGCGTGTACGTTATGATGTAGAGATATGCTGTCTTCAAGCGATTCGCATCAAACGTAGGGACACCAGTGGCATGGGTGGAGCGCAAGAAAGTGTGCTGGATCGTGAAGCAGCATCAACGTTATTCAAACGTATTGAACGGCTTGCCACCAAAACATTGTATACGGTTGGACTGGATCACGGCGCTGTAAGACTGGAAGCATCAGGAAAGAGCGGTTGTTCTGTCATCTCGATTGACCCAAGGCCATGGAAGGGCATGACAGATCTCTCTGCCATGTACCGTGCAGGCTGGAAACAGCTTCAGTCCGAACTGGATGAAGAGCGGCATCGTAATGCAGCCCCCATACTTGGAATGGACCCTGAATTCCTACTTGTGCAAATGCCAGAATCCAAAATCGTGCCCGCCTCTAGATTTCTTGAACGAACAGGCGTAGCCGGCTGTGATTCCGTGACGATCGGTGGACGACGAATATATCCGGTAGCCGAACTGCGACCCGCTCCCAGCTCTGAGCCGCGCGAACTGCTGGCTCATCTGATGAGAGCCTTTGCGGCCGCATCTCGTAGTATTAGTGATCACTCGCTGATCTGGCAGGCAGGGGGAATGCCCCAGCGCGGATTGCCGCTCGGCGGACATATCCATTTCAGTGGCGTTACACTAAACGGGGAACTGCTGCGCGCATTTGACAATTATCTAGCATTGCCGCTTGCCGTTCTTCAGGACCCACGAGGTTCAGGCCGGCGTCCACGTTATGGGGCATTGGGTGATTTTCGACTGAAATCTTACGGTGGATTTGAATACCGCACGTTACCCAGTTTTCTGGTATCTCCTCTGGTTGCCAAAGGTGTTGTTGCTCTAGCTGGTCTTATCGCGAGAGGTTATAATCAGCTGCGTCAACGTCCTTTGGCGAAGGCTGCTATTCATACTGCTTTTTATGAAGGAAACCGTGAGGTAATGCAGGCGCATATTCCGGCACTGCTGGATGACCTGACGCAAATGGACGGTTATGAGCGTTATGAACGTTACGCCGCTCCATTAATTAGCCAGCTAAGACAGGGTAGAACATGGGACGAGAGTCGGGATATACGTAAACTCTGGAATATTCGAGCAGGTTCATGAAGAGTGGACACTTTTTTGGTATAATGAGAAATAAGTCGATTTTAATCATCGTTACGGAAGAAATGGAACAGCAACCTGTGAGGGAAGCGGCGGAAGCCGAAACATGAGGCGGTGGCAGAATAAGGTGCCTGACCGCCTTATTGTTCCTTCCGAGACAGCTTCTCTTCCTGACAACATTGGAACGGATGGAGGATACTCATGGCTCAGTATACGCCAATGATTCAACAATATTTGCAAGTGAAGGCCGAAGCGCAGGACGCTTTTCTTTTTTTTAGATTAGGTGATTTCTATGAAATGTTCTTTGAGGATGCAGTTAATGCTTCCCGTGAACTAGAAATTACATTAACAGCACGTGCAGGTGGGGGAGAAGATAAAATCCCGATGTGCGGTGTGCCTTATCATTCGGCTGACAATTACATACAGCGCTTGATTGAAAAAGGATACAAAGTAGCCATCTGCGAACAGATGGAAGATCCAACGGTAACCAAAGGCATGGTGCGGCGTGAAATTGTACGAGTTATAACACCCGGAACGGTAATGGAAGGCAAGACCTTGGGGGACAAGTCCAATAACTATATGGTTTGCCTGACAGGGAATCAGAACACACTTGCACTGGCTGCCTGTGACTTGTCCACAGGGGAGCTCTACGTGACCTCTGTTCCATACTCACAAGAGTGGCTCAAGGATGAGATCGGAATCTACGAACCTTCTGAAATAGTGGGGGATGCTGCGTTGCTTGATACGGTGGCTACCCAGGCATCTCCAATTGGTCGACCTGTGGTGTATACACCATGGACGAAGAGTAAGGAAGATTTGGTGCGTCAGCAATTCGGAGAAGCGGTATGGGCACGTCTGGAGCCTGAACGTCAAGCCTGCATAGCGCGTCTTTTCTCCTATTTAAGTGAGACACAGAAACGTTCACTTGGACAATTGACACAGGTTTCAACGTATGAGCCGGATCACTTTATGATTCTGGACCCCTTTACTCGGCGTAACCTGGAACTGGTGGAAACCGTACGTGAACGTTCGAAAAAAGGATCGCTGCTCTGGCTGCTGGACCGCACAGAAACGTCTATGGGTGCTCGCATGCTGCGTCGCTGGGTTGATAAACCCTTGCTGCAAAAAGGAAAAATCAATGAACGTCTGGAAGCGGTAGATACGCTGTATAACCAGTTTATATTGCGGGAAGATCTGCGTGCAGAACTCAAAGACATCTACGATCTGGAACGTCTGGTGGGACGAATTGCCTTTGGTAATGCCAACGGTCGGGATCTGAATGCACTGAAGCTGTCACTAGACAAAATTCCGGGGCTTCGTCAGTATTGTGCAGGCTCGCCTTCCACGACGCTACAGCACATTGCTGGCATTATGGATGATTGCAGTGATCTGCGAGATGCAATTGGTCAGGCTATCGTTGATGAGCCGCCTGTGTCCGTGCGTGATGGTGGCTTAATTCGTGAAGGATACCACGAGAGGCTGGATGAGCTTCGGGAAGCCTCGGTGAATGGCAAGCAGTGGATTGCTGAACTGGAGGCCAGAGAACGTGAAGCGACTGGCATTCGCTCGTTGAAAATTGGCTACAACAAAGTATTTGGGTACTATATTGAAATTACCAAGTCGAACTTGGCTTCTCTGCCAGAAGGCCGTTATGAGCGGAAACAAACCCTTGCGAATGCTGAGCGTTATATTACACCGGAGCTGAAAGAAAAAGAGACGCTGATTCTGGAAGCTCAGGACAAGATGGTCGATATTGAGTACGGCTTGTTCGCGGAACTGCGGGAACGGCTTAATCAGGAGATCGCCAGGTTGCAAAAACTGGCTGAGCTGGTCGCGGAGATTGACGTGTATCAATCCTTTGCCGTCATCAGTGCAGAGCGTAATTTCGTACGGCCTACATTGACCGATGGTTACGATTTGGTTGTGGAACAGGGGCGCCATCCGGTAGTTGAAGCGGTGATGCGAGATGGTGCTTTTATCGCCAACAATACTGCGATGCAGAAGGAAGAGGCGCGCATTCTGCTGATTACCGGTCCGAATATGGCGGGGAAAAGTACGTATATGCGGCAGGTGGCGCTGATTTCGATTCTGGCTCAGATCGGCTGTTTCGTGCCGGCAGGACAAGCTGAAGTACCGATTATGGATCGTATTTTCACACGGATTGGTGCGGCAGACGATCTCATCGGTGGACAAAGTACGTTTATGGTGGAGATGGCCGACATTCAGGTCATGACGGATAAAGCAACACCACGCAGTCTGATTATTATCGATGAACTGGGTCGGGGAACGTCTACCAGTGAGGGAATGGCGATTGCCCAGTCTGTCATTGAATATGTGCACGATATCATTGGGTGCAAAGCGCTGGTATCAACTCATTTCCATGAGCTTGCTCATCTGGAAGAGAGTTTGGACAAGTTGGCGAATTACTCCATGGCCGTTCAGGAGAGCGGGGACAAGGTCAATTTCCTACGTAAATTGATTGCCGGGGCTGCCAGCAGCAGCTACGGGATCTATTGTGCACGGCTTGCAGGACTGCCGGACAGTATCATTGAGCGGGCGAATGGCTTGCTGCACGGTTTCGAGCATGCGGCGGCTCAGGTTGCGGTTGGCAGCGAATTTGCCGGGAATGACAAGCAGCAATCGGGTGATCATGCTCGAGTCGGTGCAGAGTTCCAGTCCACAGATCATTCATCGTTGATTCGGGAGCAGGAATCTACAGAACCTGTCGAACTCACTGCTGCGACTGAAGCTCCAGTACAGAAACAACAGGACAAAAAACAAAATGGCAAGCAGCAGGCAGTCTCCAAACATGCTGATGTGGTTCAATTGTCCATCTTTGGAGATGAAGAGCCAAGTGTAACTCCGAAAATGGAGGTAGTTGCCCTTGACAAGCCTGCTCGGGAGTTTATTCGTAATATGAAGGATATTGATGTAATGAACATGACACCGCTTCAGGCGATGCAAATACTGAATGATCTCAAATTAAAGGCACAGCAATTATCCTGAGTATAGGGGAGGGGAAAACCTGTGGCGAAAATTCATGTGCTTGATGAACATATTGCCAACCAGATTGCAGCAGGTGAGGTGGTCGAACGGCCTGCTTCAGTCGTTAAGGAGCTGCTCGAAAACTCGGTGGATGCAGGCGCCTCCAAGATTGATGTTACGGTGGAAGAGGGCGGATTGCTTCGTATTCGGGTCAAAGACAATGGTTCCGGTATCGAGTCGGAAGATATGGAAAAGGCCTTCTATCGTCATGCAACTAGTAAAATAGTTCATGGCCGCGATTTGTTCCAGATCACAAGTCTTGGATTCCGAGGAGAGGCCTTGGCGAGTATTGCCGCTGTCTCCAAAGTGGAGGTGTTATCGGCCAGCGGGAATGATGGGCGAGGAAGACGAATCGTGATTGAGGGAGGCAAACTTCTCTCACATGAGGATGAAACCTCACCCCAAGGCACGGACTTTGAGGTGAAAGAACTATTTTTCAATACGCCGGCCAGGCTTAAATATATGAAAACGATCCAGACCGAGCTGGGACATATCTCGGATGTTCTCTATCGTATGGCAATGTCTCATCCTAACATCTCGTTCACGCTGCGTCATAATGAAAATACACTGCTTCAGACGCTGGGCAATGGGGATCTGCTGCAAGTGGTTGCAGCGATCTATGGTACTAGTGCCGCCAAAGCGATGCTCCCCATTCAGGGAGAGAGTCTGGACTATCGAGTGAGCGGGCTTATCAGTTTGCCGGAATGGACTCGTGCCAATCGTGGTGGCATGTCGACCATTGTGAATGGACGCTTTATTCGGAATTACGGGCTCAACCAGGCTATTCTGAAGGCGTATCATACGTTGCTGCCCATTAATCGGTTCCCACTTGTCGTGGTGCAATTGGAAATGCATCCATCCCTGGTCGATGTGAATGTGCATCCGGCGAAGCTGGAGGTTCGTTTCAGCAAGGAAGCGGAGCTGTATGAGTTTGTGGAAACGACACTGCGTGGAATTTTGCGGAAGGAAGTGCTCATTCCACAGGTAACCAAGCAGCAAATCAGACGTGGAGATAACAGTTCCTTTATCCAGGAACAGTTCCTGTTCCCGAGAGGTCCTCTAAAGGAGGAAACGGAATCCGCAGGGTATGGGCAACAGGGTCCATTGGGGAAATATGCTGGACTCGCTAAAGTGACTTCAGAGGACGATGATCTGGATGCCCCAGCTGATGTGGCTCCGGCTGATGTGCAATCTGGTTCTGATGGAAACGGTGAGGGTCAGACGCTGCCGTTGCCTGAAGCTCCACCCGAGATACCACCATCCTATGATCCATTTGGTATGGTGAGTGGGGACTCAGGATCTAATGTTCTGAAGCGTAATTATAGTGATGACGAAAATTCCCATAGCGATTCTGCTTCTGCTGTGAGTGGAAGTACCGATGCTGCTACAGATCGTGCTGCGCAAGATGCCTCACCTTCAACTGAAGATAAGGGGCTATCGACTTCACAGGCTCCGACTTCTGCGTATCGTTCCAATTCGATGAATTCTCCGGTTAGAGAAGGGCGTTCATCTTATAATCCATCTGCGGTGGCTGCAAAAGGAGAGCGGAGCTGGAAGGCTCCAAGTTTACCTGACCCGGCAAGGCTGGCATCTGCCGTTAAATCAGATGTTTCTATGCCTGCGTTTCCTGAACTAAGCCTGATTGGGCAGCACCACGGGACGTACTTGATTGCACAAAATCAAGATGGTCTATATCTGATTGATCAGCATGCAGCCCATGAACGGGTGAATTATGAGTATTATTACGAGCAGTTTGGCAATCCGGCTCAGGCTTCGCAGGAGTTGCTGCTGCCCATTACACTGGAGTTCACACCATCCGAGACCGAAAAGCTCAAAACAAGACTGGCTTGGTTCGAGCAGGCGGGTGTCTATTTGGAACATTTCGGTGGGCAGACCTTCCGGGTGCGTTCCCACCCGTTCTGGTTCCCCAAGGGGGATGAGAAAGACATTATTGAAGAGATGTCTGAATGGGTGCTGAGTGAACGTAGTATTGATGTTGCCAAGATGCGAGAAGCGGCGTCGATCATGTGCTCTTGCAAGGCATCCATCAAAGCCAATCAGAAATTGACGGATCAGGAGGCGGAAGTGTTGATTCAGCGTCTTGGTTCTTGCCGTCAACCGTATACTTGTCCACACGGGAGACCGATTGTGGTGTCATTTTCAACCTATGATCTGGAGAAATTGTTTAAACGGGTCATGTAGCTATTTAGGAGGAAATTATGTATATTACAACCGGTGAAAAGGAAGCAGGCCACCTTGTGGAACGTGCACGAAACCTTGCGGAAACAACGGGAGGAACCTATGTACCACGCAAAAGAATGTCTTTACCTGCAATGATTGCACATTATGAGATTGATGAGATTATAGTTGTGCTTCAGGGTAAAGTTCGTTTGTTTCGTCCGGATTCACCGCTGCTTGAGTTTCACCCCAGTATGGGATTTGTTCGGGCCAAACGTGTGTTAAAAGGAGAAGCTGATCCGATGCTGGACGCGGGGGCGATCCTTGAAGGGGATACCGTTATCGATTGTACGGCAGGATTGGGTACCGATGCACTGGTATTCTCGGTTGCTGTAGGCAAAAGTGGTCGGGTCATCGCCTGTGAAAGCTCCCTGCCACTGTATACGTTATTAGTAGAAGGCATGTCTCAGTACGAGAGCATTAAGCCTGCGGTAAACGAAGCTTTCCGGCGAATTGAGCTGCGGCATGCGAATCATCTCGATTTGCTGCGTTCCTTGCCAGACCGAAGCTGTGACACGGTATATTTTGATCCGATGTTCCGTGAACCAATGCTCGATTCAAGCGCCATTCAGCCTTTGCGAGATTATGCGAATCCAAGTGCACTGGATGAACAGAGTATTGTTGAAGCGAAAAGAGTTGCCCGCAAGCGGGTAGTTATGAAAGAGAAGCGCGGCAGCGCGGAGTTTACAAGACTCGGTTTTGAAGTACATGACCGGGGCAATGCAAAAACACTGTACGGAGTGATTAATGTTGAAAGCGGAAGTTAAACCGAAGCTGCTTGTGCTGGTTGGACCAACAGCGGTAGGCAAAACAAGAATGAGTATTGAGCTTGCACAGGCGTTCAATTGTGAGATTATTTCGGGGGATTCCATGCAGGTATATCGCGAAATGGATATCGGGACGGCCAAAATTACTCGCGATGAAATGAAGGGTGTGCCTCATCACCTCATCGACATCCATGAACCGGAATACCCCTATTCCGTGGCGGAATTTCAGGAGAGCTGCACACGTCTGATTGGGGAAATCCATGAGCGCGGCAAGTTGCCTTTTATTGTTGGTGGCACCGGTCTGTATGTAGAATCGGTATGTTACGGCTTTCAATTCTCGGACAGCGGCTCAGATGAAGCGTTCCGGGATGAACAGTTCCGTTATGCAGAGCAACATGGCCCGCAGGCGTTACATGATAAGCTGAGGGTCATTGATCCGGTTAGCGCAGAACGACTGCATCCGAATGACCAGCGCCGAATTGTTCGTGCACTGGAGATCTATCACCTTACAGGTGAGAAGTTGTCCGAGCAGCTGGCTTCCCAGAAGAAAGAGTCTCCATATGACCTGCTTATTGTGGGTTTGACAATGGATCGTCAGAAACTGTATGCCCGAGTGGAAGAGCGAATTGATCTTATGATCGAGCAGGGTTTGGTAGATGAGGTCAAGTCTTTACTGGAGCGCGGCGTAGCGAGAGGACATATCTCCATGCAGGGGCTCGGTTATAAGGAAATTGCGGCTTATCTTCAGGGTGAAGTAAGCTGGGAGGCTGCGGTAGAGTGGCTGAAAAGGGATACACGTCGTTTTGCCAAGCGGCAATTGTCCTGGTTCCGGCATATGAAAGACATTGAATGGGTGGATATGACGGATACCGAAGATTTTGCAGGGAATTATGCCCATGTATGTGAGATGATCAAACGTAAGTTTGACTGAATATAGAAGGTGGAATTTGCCACCGATTAGGACTTTAGAACCTCTATCTTTTAGAAATAAAAGGTAGAGGTTTTTACTTTTTTTATATGAAATGATGTTATTAAAAGAGGGAATATTCGGAGTTCTATGCAGATTTAAGCAAAGAAATTCATTGTAAAAAAATAACATAAATATTAAAATGAATTCACATGACAGGCCATTTGATTTTGTTTGTAAGGTGAAGGGGGAGATTTTATGAGTGCAGAACCGAGCGGAGTAGCGAGTTTATATCTCTTTTTCTCAGGATTATTTGGAATTGGTTTCGCCATTGGAGGTCTTGTCGCCTTAATTTGGTTAATTATTGTTCTCATCAATACCAATACATACCTCAAACTCTTAATCCATGATAGAAAAAATCGGAAACATATGACGTTAGCCAGAGAAGAAGGGAAACCATATACAGATCCAGAAAAGTAGAAGGGAAACGTGGAAAAAGGTAGAATTTGTCCCTCTTTTGCAATTCTGACAAGCGGTGTATAATGGATAAGTCTTCTAGTTGCAAGCGAAGCTCAGGCATAGGTGCAAAATAGCAGGCAAGGGGTTTTTGTGGATTATATGAATCCGTTCATGATATAATAGCACGAAAGCTACTCAGCGATATTGAATATTACTTATAACACGAATTCAAATGAACCAATGGGGGTACGGCTAATGAACAAGTCCATCAACATCCAAGATACGTTCTTGAACCAACTGCGGAAAGAAAACATTCCAGCTACGGTCTATCTGACCAATGGCTTTCAAATCCGCGGAACGATCAAGGCATTTGACAATTTTACGATCGTCATTGACAGCGACGGACGCCAGCAAATGGTCTACAAGCACGCCATCTCCACGTTCACGCCGCAACGCAGCGTATCGCTGATGCAGCAAGATAATAGCGGCGAAGCTTAAAAAATTACGAAACCTTTTTATCAACCATTTCGTCTACATGTATAGGAATCGAAACAGAGCAACCTGAATAAGGGTTGTTCTTTTCATTCCGGGCAAAATAAGCTCTATAGGAGTTTGAGCCAGTAGTCGAATAGAAATTATGCAACTGAAAGGGAGTCAGGAGGTAACATGCCAAACGATCCGTTGTCGAGGTCTAACAATCGCAACAGCAATAACAAGTCAACCAAAAAAGCGAAGCCAAAGACCTCTAAAAAGAAAAAAATTACGGGTAAACGCGTTGGATGGACACTGTTTTTCACCATGGCAATCGCCATATTTTGTGCACTGGGTGGATATTTATTTATTATGGTGAGTGGGGAAAATCTGCTCAAAGCCAACAAGGACAAAACAACAATCAATGAAACTTCAAAAGTATATGATCGTAACGGACAGTTAATGGGCGAGTTGTCCATTCAAAAGCTGGAGCCGGTCAATGAAGAAGATATTCCGGATCTAGTAAAGGAAGCTTTTGTTGCTACGGAGGACAAACGATTCTACGAGCATCAGGGCGTGGATATCTGGTCCATCGGACGTGCAGCGGTTAAAGACGTCATGGCCCGCTCCATGGTGGAGGGTGGCAGTACGCTGACTCAGCAGCTTGCGAAAAATATGTTCTTGTCCCGTGACAAGACCTTCTTCCGTAAAGCGACAGAGGTTTCCATTGCAATGGCATTGGAGCGCAAGTACTCAAAAGACGAAATTCTGACGATGTATCTGAACCGGATTTTCTTCGGTCATCAGCGTTATGGAATTAAGGCTGCGTCTGAATTTTATTTTGGAGTGTCTGACCTTAATGAGTTGAAGATCTGGCAAATTGCCACATTGGCAGCGATGCCTAAAGGGCCTTCTGCCTATAACCCGCTGAGCAATCCCAACGATTCCAAGGCACGACGTGCTGTGGTATTGCAGCTGATGTACGAGCAAGGTTACATCACCAAGGCGGAAATGGATGAAGCCAAAGAAGTAGACTATGACTATACACCGCCTGAGAAAGATCAAAAGTATCAAGCCTTTATCGACTATGTTCTTCGTGAAGCGGAAAAAGTGACTGGTAAAACGGAGGATGATCTGAATATCGGCGGGTACAAAATTTACACGACGATGGATGCTCAGGCTCAAACAGCCATGGAAAGTGCTTTCTCGGATGACAGTTTGTTTGAGTCAAGTAAAGACGATCAGCCAGTTCAAGGTTCCATGGTAATTATGAACCATGAAAATGGCAGTCTCGTCGCCTTGATGGGCGGACGGGATTATCAAACAAAAGGCTACAGCCGGGTAACACAGAGCCGCAGACAGCCTGGATCGGCATTTAAACCGATTGTGACTTATGCACCGGCTCTTGAATCAGGTAATTACAATGCAAACTCAGCTCTCAGTAATGAAAAGCAATGCTTCGGGAATTACTGTCCGGGTAACTTGCATGGTTATTCTTCAACCATTAGTATGACGGATGCCATTACAAAATCGGAGAATATCCCGGCAGTATGGCTCCTAAACAAAATTGGTGTGAATACAGGTGTTCAGTTTGCAAAAAGCGTAGGTATCCAACTTACGGATGAAGACAAAAACCTGGCGATTGCACTGGGTGGTCTTAGCAAAGGTACGAATACACTGGAAATGGCGCAAGCCTATAGTGCATTCGCCAATCTCGGTGAGTACCAGCAGGCGTATTCCATTAAGGAAATTAAGGATAGCGCGGGGAAAACGACCTATAAACACGATAAATCGGAAACAACACGTGTCATGAGTGAGCAAAATGCTTATTCCCTGACTAAGATGCTGCAAAATGTTGTGAATGACGGTACAGGTCGTTCAGCACGTCTGGATCGACCAGTTGCTGGTAAGACGGGAACTGTTCAAAGTGGTATCTCCGGCAACAGTGCCAACCGTGATGTTTGGTTCGTCGGATACACGCCGGAATGGACTGCTGCAGTATGGATGGGTTACGACAATCCTGATGCAACCCATATGCTTAAGAATAGCAGTAAGCTATCAGCGGCGTTCTTTGCCAAAGTTATGGGGGATGCGTTAAAAGGAGTTCCTGTGAAGGACTTCAAAGCTCCAGCAGGAGCCCAGACACCTCCACCGGAGAAAGAACCAGAGAAACCAACACTTTCAGTGAGTGGTTTGAATGGTGCGTATGATTCATCTACGCAAACTGTATCGTTGAATTGGACTGCAACAGGAGATTCCTCGACACAGTATCGGATTTACAGAAAAGAGACATCTGAGGGACAGTTCACCCATCTATTAGATGCGGTTGGTTCGACCAGTGCGCAGGATCTAGGTGCACTCCCGGGTCTCACCTACGAATACTATGTGACAGCTGTTGATTCAGCTACGGGACTGGAGACTGATCCGTCCAACATCATATCGCTGATGATTGAAGCGGAGGAATTGGAACCGGAACAGCCAGATACGGGCACGGAGCCAGGGACGGAACCGGGCACAGAACAGCCTGGAACAGAAAATCCAGACAACGGTTCGCCGGGGAATGGAAGTTCTGAGGGTAACAATGGCAACGGAAATGAAAATGGCAACAATGGTAACGGCAATAATGGAAACAACGGCGGGACAGGTCAAGGGAACGGACAGACCGGAGAAGGAAACACACCGCCTGGACAGGGAACAACAGAACCTGGAGGTACGGGTGAGGGTTCCAATGATGGATCTGTGACGACACCGGGCGAAGTGGTCACGCCACCAGATAGTGGAAACAACGGCAACAATGGAGAAACGAATGCACCGACAGATTCTCAAACTGGAACTGGCGGTTAACAAGAATAAGGCGCATTAAATCATTACAACCTAAAACCTGCTCCCTCATATTGGGGAAGCAGGTTTTTTGGTTTGTATAACCATTGGAGTGGAACCATAACTCTCTAATAGATGGGGCAAAGCTTGATTTTGAGTGTATAACTTAAATATGGTAAGCTGTAACTATTCGTAATACGTTGTGCAAAGCGGATTCAGGCACTTGTGGAATCGGTAATGCGGACGTTATTCGCTGTTCACCAATATCAGCAGGTCACGGACCTGTGGTCGGCAAAGAGGGGTTCGTATGAAACGGAAATTCGGGGACCGCGCGAACTGGCGCCGGATTACGAACCGACAATTTACATGCCGGTTCGTTCAATCCAAAATTTTTACTGGTTACATTACGTTGTATACAATACAAGATTTGAAAGAGCCTTTGTGGAAAACCTATGGAGGAAGCACCTTCTGCATTGCGGATAAAGGTTATTCCTGGTTGCAGTATTATCCGAAAGGCGAGCACTTTGTTGTTACGGCCATGTTTGACGATCAGGAGCGAATTGTTGAATGGTACATTGATACATGCCGCAGCCAGGGCATAACCGATCAAGGTGTTCCGTGGTTTGATGATCTGTATCTGGATGTCGTTGTCCTGAAGGATGGAGAAATATTTTTGCTGGACGAAGATGAACTTGAAGATGCTCTTTCACGTAAGCACATTACGACGGGGGATTATGATCTGGCGAACCGGACAGCCAAGGAATTGTTGCATGCCATTGATGCTCATGTGTTTCCTTATTTCCAACTGTCTTTGAAGCATAGACAATCCTTGTTTGAGAATGGGGAGTTCAGAAAAAATATTCAGATTTAAGTCATGGAAAAGTCGCAGAATTCTTCGCCATCCTTCTAATATTAGAGCACCTGATAGAATACATTAATAATCAGGAGAGTTCAGCCCGATAAAATAGAGGTGATGGCGAATGAACGGACGGGTCATGGCTGCAGGAGGGCAACCGGGAGGCAGACCATCCAGACAAATTAATGTTGTTTTGCGTAACCAGGAACCTCAGATGCTGGTCAAAGAAGAAGAGACGGCAATACAAGCGGCAAAAGGATTAGCCAAACATGCGCATTTTCAGGAGATTCAAGGTGAATTGGAGCAGCTGGTTGGACTCGAAAATATCAAGGATTTAGTATTTGAAATCTATGCTTTCTTACAGATTGCCCAAATGCGTACCGAAGCTGGACTGATAAGTGGGGCGCACGTGTATCATATGATTTTCAAAGGCAATCCGGGAACCGGAAAAACAACGGTAGCACGAATCGTTGCGAAGCTGTTTCAGAAGATGGGTGTATTGAGTAAGGGTCATTTGATTGAAGTGGAACGTGCAGACTTGGTCGGGGAATACATCGGGCATACGGCACAAAAAACGAGGGATTTGGTCAAAAAGGCATTGGGTGGAATCTTATTTATTGATGAGGCGTACAGTCTGGCTCGCGGGGGCGAGAAGGATTTTGGGAAGGAAGCTATCGACACACTTGTGAAGTCAATGGAAGATAATAAGAATCAATTTATCCTCATCTTGGCGGGATACTCGGAAGAGATTGATTTTTTTCTGCAGACGAATCCCGGATTACCTTCCCGTTTTCCGATCCAGGTTGAATTTCCGGACTATAGCATTGATCAATTGATTCAAATCTCCGAGATTATGGCTAAGGAACGTGACTATATTCTCATGCCACAGACCATACTCAAACTAAAGCAGCATCTGCTTCAGGAAAAAAATGAATCTCTTCATGCGTTCAGCAATGCCCGATATGTCCGAAATGCCATTGAACGATCGATTCGCCATCAGGCAGTTCGACTATTGGAACAGTATACCCAGGGAAATCCGGGAAAACTAGAGCTGATGACCATCCGCACAGAGGATTTGAAGTTTGAGCAAAAGTAAGCGATAATATAATTTTTAACGCAGCCGGCCGGGTTAACCGGTTCGGCTTAAAGCATGCCATGGAACCATGGTGGCACAGAATATATGCGGAAACGTAATAGAAGGAGTGAATATACACGATGACAAATGGAACACATGATACAGATATGGTGAAGAAGGATCGCGCCGTGTTGGTGAGTCTGGTTACCGATGAGGTCAAACGTTCGGGTATTAACCCGGAGTACTCCCTTGAGGAGTTGGTAAAACTGGCCGAGACGGCAGGCGTGGAAGTGCTGAGTGTATTGTCACAGAACCTGAAAACCCGGGACACCAAATGGTTCATTGGTAAGGGGAAAGTGGAAGAACTTCGTGCAGTGGCTGAGGAAATGGGAGCAACAACAGCTATTTTTGACCAGGAGCTGTCCGGTGCTCAAGTTCGTAACCTGGAAGAAGCGTTGGATCTCAAAATTATTGACCGCACCCAGCTGATTTTGGATATCTTTGCGCAGCGCGCCAACACAAGAGAAGGTATTATCCAGGTTGAGTTGGCTCAGTTGAGCTATTTGTTACCACGTTTGTCGGGTCACGGAAAGAATTTGTCCAGACTTGGTGGCGGAATTGGAACGCGGGGTCCAGGTGAAAGTAAACTGGAGACGGATCGTCGACATATTCGTGGCCGCATAGATGACTTGAAGCGTCATTTGGAAGAAGTGACACGTCATCGCAAGCTGCACCGGGAACGTCGCAAGAAGACGGGGATCGTTCAGGTAGCCCTTGTAGGTTATACGAATGCGGGTAAATCCACCTTGCTTAAACAATTAACGGCCGCAGATGTGTATATTCAAGACCAGCTGTTTGCCACACTGGATCCAACCTCACGGACGATGGAACTGCCAAGTGGTAAAGAAATCGTACTCACAGATACGGTTGGGTTTATACAAAACCTTCCTCATGATCTGATTGCGGCTTTCCGGGCAACGCTGGAGGAAGTGAATGAAGCGGACCTTATATTACATGTGGTCGATGCATCATCTGCAATGCGTGAAGACCAGATGAGAACTGTACACACGATTTTGCAGCAACTGGGTTCAGGGGACAAGCCTCAATTGGTATTGTATAACAAAAAGGATGCTTGTACACCGGAGCAGATTGAGATGCTTCCTTTGGATAAAGAACATATCAAAGTGAGCGCTCTAGATGCAGATGACTTGCTGAAAATTCGTGAGCTTATCCAGGCTGAATTGACTGGCGCTACCAAACGGTTCCGTATTCCGGCTGAGCGTGGCGATCTTACATCTGTACTTTACAAAATAGGCGATGTTGTTGAGACCACATTTGAAGATAATGATGTAATTTATGAAGTGGAACTGCAAAAAGGCGAATATGAGAAATTCGGTTATTTACTTGAAGATTTCATACAACTGTAACATCGATGACATATTTGTATGATAAGTTGACACGATAATTGATGTTTGACGTCAGATTCGTGCTATGAAGGGGAATGAAGCAAGATGGCAAGCTTTGATTCAGAGATTATTGAACTTCAACGACAGGTTGAACGTCAGATTGAGGGGCAATTGCAACAGATTGACCGGATCACCGATCATAACCAATGGAAAGTAATCAATGCTTTTCAGCGTAGAAAAGTCAGTGATTTTCACTTTGCGGGTTCAACGGGGTACGCTTATAACGATCGCGGGCGTGAGGTGCTTGATGAAGTGTATGCCGATGTGTTTGGTGCAGAGGCGGCACTGGTGCGTCCCCATTTTGCATCAGGTACACATACTATTGCTACAGCTTTGTTCGGTGTACTTCGTCCAGGTGACGAGTTGTTGTACATTACGGGTAAGCCCTATGACACATTGCATAAAGTCATTGGCAAGCCTGGTGATGGAACAGGATCATTACGGGATTTCGGAATTGGCTATCAAGAGACGGCTCTGTTAGAAGATGGCGGAGTAGATTGGGCGGCGGTAGAGAAAAGTATCAATGCAGCGACAAAAGTCATTGGTATTCAACGCTCCAGAGGATATGATTGGAGATCTTCCTTCTGTATTGAAGAAATCGCTGATATGGTTACACGTGTAAAGGCGATCAAGGAAGATGTCATCATATTTGTGGATAACTGTTATGGTGAATTCACGGAGGAACGTGAACCAACTGAAATCGGGGTAGACCTGATGGCAGGTTCACTGATTAAAAATCCCGGTGGAGGTCTAGCGGAAACCGGTGGATACATATGCGGGAAGGAAAAGTACGTGCAATTGGCTGCCTATCGTTTGACTGCTCCTGGAATTGGCGGTGAGGTTGGCGCGATGTTGGGAACAACTCGTGGCATCTACCAAGGACTTTACATGGCTCCGACAATTGTAGGACAGGCCGTTAAAGGGAGCACATTCGCTGCGGCGATGTTTGCTGCATCCGGATTTGTAACCAAACCGGCATGGAACGAGATGCGTACAGATCTGATTCAGGCTGTTCAATTCAGTTCGGCCGAGCATTTAATTGCCTTTGTACAAGGGATACAGCGGGCTGCTGCAGTAGATAGCCATGTAGTTCCTGAACCTTGGGACATGCCGGGTTACGAGCACCCTGTCATCATGGCGGCAGGTACGTTTATACAGGGTGGGAGCCTTGAATTGTCGGCAGATGCGCCTATCCGTGAGCCTTTTATTGGCTATATGCAGGGCGGTTTAACGTACTCTCATGTTAAATATGGCGTTTTGATGTCATTACAGACCATGAAAGAACGCAAATTATTGTGAGTTTATCTAACACATCATTGACACTTAGTAATAACTAAATGTACAATAGAGTGAAGAATAGATGACTGGAAGGTTGATGAATGATGGGTGACGAAATTCGCAGAAATATGGCCTTATTCCCGATAGGTATTGTAATGAAACTTACGGATCTGTCCGCGCGTCAGATTCGTTATTATGAGCAGCACAGTTTGATTGTTCCTGCGAGAACGTCAGGTAATCAGCGTTTGTTCTCTTTCAATGACGTAGAACGATTGCTGGAAATCAAGGCTCTGATTGAAAAAGGAGTTAACATCGCAGGCATTAAACAAGTGATGAATCCTGTATCTAAAGAGTCAGAAGAAGCGACTGTTATTACAGCTGATACGGAAGTGAAACGTAGAGAACTATCGGACTCCCAACTACACCGTCTGCTTAAACAACAACTGGTGTCAGGTAAGAGACCTGGACAAGTATCTCTCATCCAGGGAGAGCTTTCCCGTTTCTTTAATAAAAAATAAGTTCGTATAACCTCGTAAGTCAGGGGAAATCCTGCTTTTGGGTAGGAGGACTCCTTGACCCATGCAATATTCTAATGTACAAATATAACAGGCAAGCCAAATACGCAGAGAAGAAAGGGAGAGGGTATCGTGAGTTTTACTAAAGAAGACATACTACGTATCTCAAAAGAAGAAAATGTACGATTCATTCGTTTGCAATTTACCGATTTGCTTGGAGCAATCAAAAACGTTGAGATCCCTGTGAGCCAGCTTACTAAGGCTCTGGACAATAAAATGATGTTTGATGGTTCTTCCATTGAAGGTTATGTGCGTATTGAAGAATCCGACATGTACCTCTATCCGGATCTCGATTCATGGCTGATTTTCCCTTGGGTAGCCGAGAACCGTGTTGCTCGACTGATTTGCGACGTATATCTTCCGGATGGTAATCCGTTTCCAGGAGATCCGCGTGGCATCTTGAAACGAAACCTGAAAGAAGCAGAAGAAATGGGATTCACTTCTTTCAACGTCGGTCCTGAACCAGAGTTCTTCTTGTTCAAAACAGACGAAAAAGGAAACCCGACTAACGAACTGAATGACCAAGGTGGATATTTCGACCTAGCGCCTACGGATCTTGGTGAAAACTGTCGTCGTGACATTGTTATCACACTTGAAGAAATGGGCTTTGAGATCGAAGCTTCCCACCATGAGGTAGCTCCAGGTCAGCATGAGATCGACTTTAAATATGCTGATGCTCTAAAAGCAGCAGACCAGATCCAAACGTTCAAACTCGTTGTTAAAACGATTGCACGTCAGCATGGTCTACATGCTACCTTTATGCCGAAACCGCTGTTTGGTATGAACGGTTCCGGTATGCACTGTAACCAATCCTTGTTCCAAGGCAAAGTGAACGCATTCGTAGACGAGTCGGACGAACTGGGTCTGAGCAAAACTGCACGTCACTTCATGGCTGGAACTTTGAAGCATGCGCGTGCGTTTGCAGCAATTACGAACCCAACTGTGAACTCATACAAACGTCTTGTACCAGGTTACGAAGCACCTTGTTATGTAGCTTGGTCTGCTAGTAACCGTAGTCCAATGATCCGTATTCCAGCTTCCCGTGGTCTGAGTACACGTGTTGAGGTTCGTAATCCGGATCCGGCTGCTAACCCATACTTGGCTTTGGCTGTTTTATTGAAAGCAGGTCTGGACGGAATCAAACGTGAGCTTTCCTTACCTGCTCCGATTGACCGTAACATCTACATCATGTCAGAAGAAGAGCGTGTGGAAGAAGGCATTCCAAGCTTGCCGGCTGACCTGAAAGAAGCATTGAATGAATTGATCCGCAGCGAAGTTATCTGTGATGCTCTTGGCGACCACGCCCTGGCTCACTTCTACGAGCTGAAAGAAATTGAGTGGGACATGTATCGTACACAAGTCCACCAATGGGAACGCGATCAATATATCACGTTGTACTAATAGCTGAATCCCTTGGCGATCTAGCGCTGAGGGGTTTTTCTTTTCTGTGGGCAAGGAGATATAAAAAAAGCTAGGTAGAATATTATTCTACCTAGCTTTATGTCTATAGGAGCTCAGTCCTTAATTTCTAATAAATAATGCTCATATAACTTGTTAATTGAAGAGTTCGAAAGCAAGTGAGTGACTGCTTCTATCGATTCTCTCTTCCAATCAAACCAGCGCATTTCTTTTAACTTCATGATTTCTTCTTCTGAGAAACGCTTTCTAACTTCTTTTGTAGGATTTCCACCAACTATCGTGTAAGGGGCGACATCTTTTGTTACAACTGAGCCTGCTGCAACAATCGCACCTTCACCAATGGTGACACCAGGCATAATCATTGCATTCATGCCGATCCATGCATCGCTTTCTATAATGGTATCTCCCTTGGGTGAGAAGGAATGGCAAATTTGATCAGCGAAAGGATAAACAGTGATCCACTCCGCATGATGATTGTTATTTCCTCCCATAAGAATAACGACACCGGCTGCGATACATACATAATTACCAATAATCAATCGATCTATTTGCCATCCAAATTCCTCAATGGGGTTGAATAAGCTCCTCGATTTGTCATCTCCCCATAAATATCTTACGCATCCATCTTCAAAAGATGAATGGTTATCGTAATAACCAGAGTAATAGGAGTAATCGCCAACTTCGATTAATGGATTGGTTACAATATCTTTTAAATACTTAATTTCAGACCAGTGATTAAATTGGTTTATATTCATTTTAGTTTCCTCGCTTCTAAGTTTTATTTCTGAGTAACTTAGAAGCGTGATGCGGTAGCCACATTCTTTAGTTTTTTTAGACGACGAATCATCTGAATCATCCTTCCTTAAGATATGAGGGCCATTGTAGCAATGACCTCTTTTTTTGTCAATCCTATTCTGATAAAGAGATGTCAGTAAGTATCCTCACTCAAAGTGTATATAATGAAGAAAAAATTCAGTAAGAGAAAATATAGACAGAACACGTGCCCACCATTTGGAAGGATGGATACATCATGTTGGACTAAAACGGGGACTGGAATAAGAATGTAAAGAGGAAGCTGGCATTCGTAGCATAAGTTTTGGCATATTAGTGTTAAGGCTTTTAATGTAGTCAATAAGAACCAGAATGGTTAATTAAATTATGATCATATCGTTGAAGCGAGAGTATGTTTTAATTGTTTGCTCTATTTTTACAGTATCTATATGTTGATAGTTTCATATAATTGCGTTATAATTCATTTATGTTTTTAGAAATTAAATTTTGGACAATTAATTGGAGATGTTAATATGGAACAAGAGAAGCAACTGGTTGCCGAACAGCGGACATTTTTTTATACAGGTCAGACTAAGTCTATTGAGTACCGTATTCGTGCTCTTCAGCAATTAAGACAGGGAATTGAGAAATATCAACAACGTATTCTTGACGCACTTCGTGCGGATCTAAATAAATCTGAAGCAGAGGCTTATGGCTCTGAGATTCGGATCGTGTTGGGTGAACTAGATTTTGCATTGGAACATTTGGAGGAATGGGCTACACCAAAACCTGTGCCTACAAATTCTGCTATACCTGATGGAACAAGCTTAATTTATCCTGAACCTTATGGAGTTGCTCTTATTATTGCACCTTGGAACTATCCGTTCCAACTGGCTTTCGGCCCTCTAATTGGAGCCATTGCTGCGGGTAACTGTGCCATTATTAAGCCGTCTGAATTAACCCCAGCCGTGTCACGTCTGACTTATGATTTGATTCATGAGATATTTCCTAGTGAGTACCTGGCAGTTATGGAAGGGGAAGTCGAGACGAGTACGGCATTGTTGAAAGAAAAGTTTGATTATATTTTCTTTACAGGCAGTACAGGTGTTGGCCGCATTGTTATGAAGGCAGCTGCTGAGCATTTGACTCCAGTTACGTTAGAACTAGGTGGTAAGAGTCCGGTCATTGTCCACCAGGATGCAGATTTGAAGCTGGCAGCTCAGCGCATTGTGCGCGGTAAATTCCTGAATGCTGGGCAAACCTGTGTCGCTCCAGACTATTTGCTTGTGCACGAGGAAGTACATGACAAATTATTGGAATTGATCGGTGCAGAAATTCAGGATAAATTTGGAGACGATGTGATGAGAAATGCTGATTTCCCGCACATTGTCAACGCACGTAACTTTGATCGTTTATCGGTGTTACTCCAAGATGGCAAAGCAATGATCGGTGGACGTTCTGAACGTGATCAGCTGCTCATTGAACCAACAGTACTGGGGGAAGTGGATTGGAAATCCCCAGTGATGCAAGAAGAGATCTTTGGTCCAGTTCTTCCTGTATTTAAGTATACCGACCTCAATCCCATGCTAGATGAGATTGTTCGCCGTCCAAAACCACTGGCATTATATCTCTTCACTCAGGATGAGGATCTGCAGAATCAGGTTCTGAATCAAGTATCTTTTGGTGGTGGTTGCATTAATGATACATTGTCTCATATGACATCACATTATCTTCCGTTTGGCGGCGTAGGAGAAAGTGGAATGGGTTCCTACCATGGTCAACAGAGTTTTGATGTGTTTTCTCATCATAAAAGCATTCTTAAACGCAGCGAATAATCTACTAACGTAGAACAATATAAGTTGTATAAGAAAAAAGAGGTTGTCCCGTTGAACGGGACAACCTCTTTATGTATCTTATTGTGAGAGCTCTGTACAACTTCAATACATATTAATGAATATCACGGAAAAGGCCAATGACTTTGCCCAGGATGCTAACGTGTTTCAAACGCAACGGTTCAAAAGTCGAGTTTTCCGGTTGAAGACGAATATGATCTTTCTCTTTGTAGAACGTTTTAACCGTTGCTTCATCGTCTTCAGTCATGGCTACTACGATATCGCCGTTATCTGCAGTTTGCTGCTGACGTACGATAACATAGTCTCCGTTAACAATGCCTGCTTCAACCATACTGTCTCCCACGACCGAAAGCATAAATACTTTCTGTTCGCCTACATAATGCGTAGGAAGAGGGAAGTAATCTTCGATATTTTCTGTTGCTGTGATTGGAACCCCTGCAGTAACTTTACCCACGACAGGAATGCGAGCAACGCTGTGAGCAAACTGATGTGAATGCTCTGACTCTTCCTGGCTGAGAAGTTCAATGGCTCTTGGTTTGGTTGGGTCACGTCTAATCAGACCTTTCTTCTCCAAACGATCCAGATGTCCATGTACTGTAGAGCTGGAAGCCAACCCAACGGCTTCACCAATTTCGCGTACGGAAGGAGGATACCCCTTCAACCGGACTTCATTGCGTATAAACTCCAGAATAGCCTGTTGCCTGCTGGATATCTTCGACATACCGTATCAACCCCATTTTAGTAACGTTTGGGAAAATTATAACATAGAACCTCCGTTCGTACAAACATAAGTTCTAAATAAAATGCCATAAAATCAATGTTTTTTTGCAAATTAAGATGAAAATTTTCTTTTGGTCTAATCAAATACTGCAAATGACAATTCCAATACAATAGAAGAAAGATAATAGAATGTAGTATCGACAAAAAAAAGCGAACAATTGTTCTAAAAAGTTATTGTACAAAACATGTGTTCGTGTTATATTAATTTCAACAGATAGGAACAAACGTTTGGAGGTCGATATTTAATGAGATATTCTACTTATCAAAGTATTTACGAACCGGTGCATTCAGAAGTGGTTGAAACTAACATAAGGAATTTTAAAAAGGTTTTTGCAAAAGGTAATGTCCCAACTTGGGTCTTGAAATTAATAATCGTAAGCTTAATTATACTGGTTGGATGTAGTACAGTATTGACTGTGTTCGCTGGCAATGAGAACGATCTGTTGCCTGGGGGGAAGATGGCAGTTTCACAAGGAGATACGCTATGGAGTATATCATTGGATCACAAACCTGAAACAATGGATACACGTGTATATATAGAAGCAATCAAGAAAGTGAATCAACTTCATTCAACTTCAATACAGGTGGGGCAAGTCTTAATACTGCCTCAATTCACAGATTAAAGCTGCATATCCACACGCGCTAATGCGTGTCAGCTTGACAAGCTGCCCTTAACATGTCAAAGTTAATATGACTTTGTATTTTTGGAGGGGACAAGCTTGGATATAGATAGTCTGGTAGCACGTATTAATGAATTGGCCCGTAAGCAAAAATCCACTGGATTGACAGAGGAAGAGCTCGCTGAACGTGCCAAACTTAGAGAAATCTATTTGAATAACATTCGAAGCAATTTCAGACAACAACTGGATACGATTGAAATTGTAGATGATGAGAACGATCAAGGCCACCAAGGCAAACTCAAACATTAAGGAAACCTAATGATATCATTATGATATTTAGGTTTTTTCCTGTTATCTAGAGGTTGCAAATTATAGGGGGAAATGTTGGTTTGCAGTTATGTAAGCCGATACAAAGAACATCTAAGGGGGATTCTCATGTCGCGTTCGTTCGAGAGAACGGTTCGAAAAAATTCTAAGCAGTTGAATCAGCAACGTAAAAAAAGCGGTAAACCGGTTTTTGGCACACCAGGTGAGGACGTATTTAAAGGACGCAGTCTTCTGTTTCCTATTTTTCTGATCGGACTAGCATTCCTGTACCTCTTTATGAGTACATTTCTTGTCAAAGCTCCGATGACCACTTGGGACTGGGTGACCTTGTTGCTGTATGTATTTTTAGCAGTCATCTTCATGCTCCGTCGTCCTTATGTCAAAATAGGAAGTAATCGGATTTTGACGACAAAAGGGAACCGTGAGCGTTCAATTGGAGTCGACGATATCGTGAAATTCAGAATTGAGCCAGGTACGGTTGTGATTGAGCATAATGCACGAGGTAAGAGATGGGTATTTACCAAACTACTGAATCGTTATGATACCGATGCAATTACTGAACGTCTTCTAAAATTCGCCAAAGCACATCAGATCACCGTGGAAACATACGAGAAAAAGTAATTTTGCATAAAGGGGAAGATGACCGAAATGGCGTTAAAAGCGATTTTTTTCGACCTAGATGATACTTTACTGTGGGATGAGCGCAGTGTTCGAGAGGCCTTTCATGAGACTTGCTTGATCGCAGCGCAAGAGACGGGCGTTAAACCCGAAGACCTTGAAGAAGCTGTTCGTAATGAGGCACGTAATCTGTATGAGTCTTATGAAACTTTTTCGTTTACCAAAATGATTGGGATTAACCCATTTGAAGGTCTTTGGGCTAACTTCACGGGTGGGGATCAGCCGGAGTTTCGCCAGTTGGAGCAGCTTGCACCCGCATATCGTAAAGAGTCATGGCGTCGTGGCTTGTTAAAGCTGGGGGTTGATCGTGAAGATCTGGCGGAACAACTCGCCTTACAATTTGGGGCGGAGCGGAGATCAAGACCCCATGTCTATGAAGAAACGATGGAAACGTTGAGTCATCTACAAGGGAAGTTCAAGCTTTTGCTTTTAACCAACGGCTGTCCTGCTTTACAACAAGAGAAGCTTGACGGCGTTCCTGAATTGGCTCCTTTTTTTGACGAAATTATTATCTCGGGTTCGTTCGGTAAAGGCAAACCTGATCCTTCGATCTTCGAGCACGCATTGAGTAAGCTGGGAGTGCAACCTGAGGAGAGTATGATGGTTGGAGATAAGCTTACGACTGATATTCGTGGAGCATTGTCTGCAGGTATTCAATCTGTTTGGATTAACCGTGAGAATAAAGAGAATACCGAATCGTATGTGCCTGACCATCAAATCAAGCATTTATCCGAATTGGAACGAATCATTGCTGAATTCTCAATGAGTGCATCATAAATCGTATTTTTAGTGTACTACTCAAACATTGTTAGGTTTTATGAGATGTATTTTATCCATAAAACCTAACAATGTTTTTTTTGTGTTGGGACAGCTTGAACTATACCGTAATAACAAAAGATGAAATTTTTTATTAAAAGTTATTGAAATTATAGAACTGCTGATTTAGAATATAACTAACATACTAGTATGACTAGTATGCGAATGAATGCAGCGAATATCTGTTGACTTACTTGAATGAAGTGGAAGCGGGAGTTATTCGCTATAATTTTCACATTGTTTGTAAGCGCTTTACATAATCGAAGTAACCATTTAGTTCTGGAAATACAACATGAAGTGGTTAGTAAGAAAATGAGGGTAAGCATCTTAACCAATATGTGTCTCTAGTGATCTCCATAATTGATATCGCTTACATTATTTGTTTTGTTTTATTCTACTGGTGGGGGTGAAGTTCATCTGATTACTTGTCTTCTACAAAAAGAAGAGATGATAAGAATTGATCGAAAACGCTTTTATTTTATCAAGCTTAGGATCGGAGTGAAATAACATATGGAGTCGGAAACCGCTAAAACCACGCTAACGATGACATCTTTACGTAAAGAAAGCAGGTTAAGAACTGTTACAGCTCTGCTTCGCAAAGATTGGCAGCTGTACTCACTGTTAATTCTTCCTATTATCTATCTTATTATTTTCAAATATGGGCCCATGCTCGGTAATGTAATCGCATTTAGACGATTTGTACCGGGAGGAAGTATTTTTGGAGAGACGTGGGTTGGATTCAGGTATTTTCAGATGTTCATTCAAGACCCAACCTTTTGGAAAGTATTTGGGAACACACTTATGCTTGGTGGACTTGCGTTACTTTTCACCTTCCCAGTTCCGATTATTTTTGCATTGCTGCTGAATGAGGTGAAAAGCAAACGTTTCAAAAAGTTTGTGCAGACCGCATCTTATCTTCCGCACTTCTTGTCCATCGTCATCGTTGCCGGAATGATTCTGCAATTAACGGCAGTTAATGGCTCCATTAACGGAATGGTTTCATTCTTTACTGGTGACAGCATTCCTTTCATGCAGCGTGCGGAATGGTTCAGAACAATCTATATCACCTCTGAGGTTTGGCAAGGTATGGGGTGGGGAGCCATTCTATATTTAGCTGCATTGACAACAATTGATGATTCTTTGTATGAGGCTGCACGGATCGATGGTGCGAACCGTTGGAAGCAAACCCTCCATATAACCATACCGGGCATTTTGCCAACGATCGTTACATTGCTGATTTTGAATATGGGTAATTTCCTCGCGGTTGGATTTGAGAAAATCTTGCTCCTTTACAATCCGCTGATCTACGAGACATCTGACGTGATTTCTACTTATTTGTACCGGGTAGGTTTGCAGTCCAGCAATTTCAGCTATGCTACCGCCATTGGTTTGTTCGAATCCATTATTGGACTGATCCTGGTATTCTCGGTTAATGCCATTTCACGCAGACTGACACAACGAAGCTTGTGGTAAAGGAGGAGCAATATGCTGGAATCAAAATCATACAAAGTATTTAAAGTTTTCAATGCCATCTTTTTGCTGCTAGTGGTATTCATCACGCTCTATCCGTTTCTGAATGTCGTGGCCCAATCTTTCAGTAGCGAGGCTTATATCAATTCAGGCAAGGTAAGCATTATCCCAAGAGGATTTAATGTAGAAACCTACAAGACCATCTCTCGCGACAGCATGTTCTGGACCAACTATAAAAACACAATTATATATACCGTTGTTGGAACTTTGATTTCCATGTTCATGACGACCATCTTCGCTTATGCCCTATCCAAGAAAAGATTGATGGGACGAAAATTTTTGACGATGTTCGCCGTGTTCACGATGTTTTTCAGTGGCGGCTTGATTCCTAACTATGTCCTGATTAACTCTCTGGGCTTCAATAACACGATGTGGGCACTGGTTGTGCCTGGTGCAATCAGCATTTATAACATGTTAATTATGAAATCATTTTTCGAAAACATGCCTGAGGAGCTTGAGGAAGCGGCAGCTATTGACGGTTTGAATACGTATGGCATTTTGTTACGGATCATTCTACCGCTGAGTAAAGCTGTCATGGCAACGATGGTTCTGTTTTACGCTGTGGGACACTGGAACTCCTGGTTTCCTGCCTTCCTGTATCTCGACAAAAAGGAACTGTTTCCCGTTACGATCTACTTGCGCAACATGATTGCAGGTGCAACGGGAGGTGCTTCGGCTGGTGCTTCAGCGGATAATTTGACTCAAATTTCTGCAAATATCAAATCGGTCACGATGGTACTCACCATTTTGCCTATTTTAACGATTTATCCATTTGTTCAAAGATACTTTGTAACCGGTATCATGTTGGGATCTGTTAAACAGTAATCCTAACCCGATATAGTTCAACATCTTGATTGTAAGGCCAATCTAAACCACATGCAGGGGGAGAATTGAATGAAACATAGACCACGTAAGCTTGTAGGCAAGATGGTATTGGCAACAATGATGAGTGTCGTTCTGGCAGCATGTAGCAGCGGTGCTGGTGGAGAGAAAGTTGAACCAGAATCCAAGGGGGCCATGGAATCTTATGGTGTAGGAGAGACCTTCAAAGCCGCTGAACCATTTAATCTATCTATTCTGTACAGCGATCAGCCAGCATACCCGTACAAAAAGGATTGGCTCCTGTTCCAAAAAATCACGGAAAAAACCGGAGTCACGCTGGAGCCTACCATCGTTCCGATGAGTGACTATCCCCAGAAAAGATCCCTTCTGATCAGCTCTGGAGATGCCCCTCTGGTTATTCCGAAAACCTATCCGGGTGAAGAATCTGCTTTTGTATCCTCTGGTGCGATTTTGCCAGTGAGTGACTATGTTGATTTGATGCCCAATTTCAAAGATAAGGTTGAGAAATGGGGACTTCAGGATGAACTTGAGGGTCTTCGACAAGAAGATGGGAAATATTATGTACTCCCAGGTTTACATGAAGAGGTTTGGCCGGACTACACCCTTATAGTGAGAACTGATATTTTTGAGAAAAATAACATTGCCATTCCAAAGACATGGGACGAATTGTATGATGCCGCCAAAAAGCTAAAAGAAATCTATCCGGACTCCATTCCTTTCTCTGATCGATTCAAGTTCAATAGTACGCTGGGTATTGCAGCTATTGGTTTTGGGACAAAAGCTGGATGGGGATTCGGTAATGGTCTGACGTATCAGGCAGACAAGGATGAATTTGTATACACGGCTACAACACCGGAATATAAAGATATGTTAACTTACTTCAACAAGCTTGTATCGGAAGGACTTCTGGATAAGGAAAGCTTCACCCAAGACGATGATCAGGCTACACAAAAATTCGTTTCTGGAAAATCCTTCATTATTAATGGTAACTCGCAAACGGTAGTGCTTCATCGAAATGACATGAACAAAACGTTGGGAGAAGGAAATTTCTCCATCGCCAAAATTACAGTTCCTGGTGGTCCAAAAGGTCAATTGATGTCCGGCTCCAGACTTGAAAACGGTGTCATGATTTCCGGTAAAATTAAAGACAACGAGAATTTCAAAGCAACCATGCAATTTATTGACTGGTTATACTATAGTGATGAAGGTCAAGAATTTGCCAAATGGGGTGTAGAAGGCGAAACCTTCACCAAACAGGATGGCGTTCGTAAGTTGGCCGAAGATGTGAACTATAACGGATTGAATCCAAAAGGCACAAAGGACTTGCGCATCGACTATGGATTCTCCGGTGGTGTGTTTGCCTATGGAGGAACCACAGATTTGTTGCACTCCATGTTTAGTGAGGAAGAACTGAAATTCCAGCAAGACATGAAAGATATCAAAGAAGTGGTTCCTGCGGAGCCGCCAATTCCTTACTCGGATATCGATCGTGAACAGGTGACACTGCTTAGCACACCGCTTAAGGATTTCTCGGATCAAAATACGCTTAAATTCATTTTGGGAGAACGCAAACTTTCTGAGTTTGATGCATTTGTAAAAGAGCTGGAGAGCCAAGGCTTGCCTCAGTATATGCAGCTTTCCAATGACACATATAAGAAGTACAAAGAAAAAAAGCAACAATAGATGTAAACTGAAATTTGCCCATTGCCGTTTCATTTAGGGAATTTAAGTGGAACGGCAATTTGTGCTAAGATGGATGAATATGGCTGAGAGGAAGAGGTTAAGGAATGTCACTTAATCAAAAGATTAGAGGTTCGACCCGGGCTTATTCATACAATCTGATAAAGGAACGAATTCTGCACCTTGAACTTGAGCCTGGTACCAAGATTTCCGAGAAGGAAATTGCGGATGAGTTGCAAGTAAGCAGAACGCCAGTACGTGAAGCTTTCATGAAGCTTGCCGAGGAAGAGTTACTGGATATCATTCCACAGAGTGGAACTATTGTCTCCCATATTAATCTGGAGCATGTTGAAGAAGGCCGGTTTATGAGAGAGAAGATGGAGAAGGAAATTGTCACTCTGGCTTGTGCTTCTTTTCCGGAAGAATTCAGATTCAGACTTGAAACCAATATTGCCATGCAGGAAGTATGTATAGGGAAAAATAATTTCTATCGGCTTTTTGAACTGGATGAAGAGTTTCATCAGATATTGTTTCAAGGCACAGGAAAAATGAGAAGTTGGAAAATGCTACAGCAGCTCAATATTCCCTTTAATCGCCTTCGTTTATTACGCTTGTCTGAAGATTCCGATGCAGAGGTTATTATTTCACAACATAAAGAAATATACCGACTTATCACGGAACGTGAAACCGAGCGAGCTGTTGAGGTTATGGAAGCTCATCTCAGACTAGTTGTTGTTGAACAAGAGAAGATGAAGGCAAAATATCCACATTATTTTATATAGAACATCTAATGTTGTATACTATCTGAATATGCAGAAACCCCTGTTCGAATTGAACAGGGGTTTGTTGAGCAAATAATAGAATTTGCTTATTAGGCTTGTTTGATAAACGTTGGATCTGGGTAAGGATCTGCGATCCAGCCATCTTTTTCAATAAACAGACGCACGGCAATGATTTGTTTGTTCTCCATCAAAGTGAAGAAGTGTGGGGTGTTCTCAGGTACCGAGATAACGTCTCCAGGAGACAATTCTACATTAAAGTAACCTACATCATCTGTAGCTTTGATGACAAAGATTCCTTTGCCGGCTACAATTGCGCGGATTTCATCTTCAGCATGAGTATGAATCTCTTCAAATTTAGCAAGCTTCTCTTCAATATCTGGTGTTTGTTCAGACAGCGTGATTACATCCCAGATTTGGTACCCGCGACGTGCAGCCAAGTCTCTGATTTCATAGTCAAATGTGTTTAGTACTTCTTCTTTTTGTTCATCGGTGAGTCCAAAGTTGTTTTGCAGATCAGTTTTTAATTTGGACGCGTCCCATTTTTCAAATAGTACTTCATATTTGTTTAAGAAATTTCGAACATTTTCGTCTCCAGTGATACGTTCGTTCGTATTTCGGATTACAATTTCAGCCATGTTCTTTCCCTCTTTTCCACTTGGTTTAATCGCTATTATATCGGATTTCGCTATTTTTGTCGATTCACAAATTCATTCTACCTTCATAAAAACCGCCAGGGGACTGATCAAACCCGATCTTTCACATTAAGTTAGTTTCTGTTAAACTAAGATTTAACGTTTTGCGGAGGTGACGATATTGGATAAGCTTAGCCTACATGATGCATTAAAACAACGAATATTGATCCTCGACGGTGCAATGGGGACCATGATTCAACAAGTAGATCTCACAGGCGCAGATTTTGGCGGAGAAGACCTGGATGGTTGTAATGAAATGCTTGTACTTACACGTCCAGAGCTAATCCAGCGTATTCATGAGGAATATCTGGAAGCCGGTGCTGACTTAATTGAAACAAATACGTTTGGTGCAACTTCTGTTGTACTTGCTGAATATGACATTCAGGACCGTGCACGTGAAATTAATCTCGAAGCAGCCAGAATTGCAAAAGCGGCCGTGGATCGATTTTCGACACCGGAGTCTCCACGTTATGTGGTAGGTGCCATGGGACCTACAACCAAAACACTGTCAGTAACAGGTGGCGTAACTTTTCAAGAGCTCATCGACAGTTATTTTGAGCAAGCGCTTGCTTTAATTGAGGGAGGCGTTGATGCGCTGCTGCTCGAAACCTCACAAGATACGCTTAATGTAAAAGCAGGTAGCATTGGAATTCAACAGGCATTCGAACAAAGTGGTATCAAGCTTCCTTTGATGATCTCAGGAACGATCGAACCGATGGGTACAACCCTCGCTGGTCAGAACATTGAGTCTTTTTATATATCCCTAGAACACCTTAACCCAATTTCAGTGGGACTAAACTGTGCTACAGGTCCGGAATTCATGCGTGACCATATTCGCTCGCTTTCCGGAATGGCTTCAGTTGCAGTAAGTTGTTATCCAAATGCAGGGCTTCCGGATGAAAATGGTAATTACCATGAATCGCCTGAATCGCTTGCTCAGAAGATCGGTGCTTTTGCCGAACAGGGCTGGTTGAACATCGCGGGTGGCTGTTGTGGAACAACACCTGCACATATTCGGGCAATGCGGGATACACTTGCCAAGTACCCTCCAAGAGAAATGAACGGAACACATCCACCAGCATTGTCGGGAATTGATCCAGTCTACGTTGAACAGGACAATCGCCCTTACATGGTTGGGGAACGTACGAACGTACTTGGATCACGGAAATTCAAGCGTCTTATTGTTGAAGGGAAATATGAAGAAGCTTCGGAAATTGCTCGGGCTCAGGTGAAAAATGGGGCACATGTTGTCGACGTTTGTGTTCAAGACCCGGACCGTGAAGAAGCCGAAGACATGGAGAAGTTCCTTGAACTTGTTGTCAAAAAAGTAAAGGTGCCACTGATGATTGATACGACAGATGCAGCCGTCATCGACCTTGCACTGCAATACTCTCAAGGTAAAGCGATAATTAACTCCATTAACCTTGAGGACGGCGAGGAAAAGTTCGAGCTGGTCACTCCGTTGTTGCATAAATACGGCGGTGCTGTCGTTGTCGGAACGATTGATGAACGCGGTCAAGCCATTAGTCGTGAGGACAAGCTGGAGGTAGCCAAGCGGTCTTACGATTTGCTGGTGAACAAATATGGATTAAAAGCAGAAGACCTGATTTTTGATACCCTGGTGTTTCCAGTAGGGACGGGCGATGAACAGTATATCGGTTCGGCCAAAGAAACAATCGAAGGTATTCGTGTCATTAAAGAAGCGATGCCTGAATGTCATACGATACTGGGAATCAGTAACATTTCATTTGGATTGCCTGAAGCAGGGCGTGAAGTGCTAAACTCTGTATTTTTATATGAGTGTACCAAAGCAGGTCTCGATTATGCCATCGTTAACACAGAGAAGCTAGAGCGTTATGCATCCATTCCGGCAGAAGAGCGCAGACTCTCGGAAGAGCTGTTATATAATACGAATGACGAAACACTAGCTGCCTTCGTAGCGGCGTTCCGTAACAAAAAGGTTGAGAAAAAAGAAAAGATTTCGAACCTGTCGTTGGAAGAACGTCTCGCATCGTATGTTGTTGAAGGAAGCAAAGAAGGTTTGCTGCCCGATCTGGAGCAGGCACTCGCCAAATATAAAGCCCTTGAAGTAATCAATGGCCCGTTGATGCGGGGCATGGAAGAAGTAGGGCGACTGTTTAACAATAATGAGCTGATCGTAGCAGAAGTGCTTCAGAGCGCGGAAGTTATGAAGGCTTCGGTAGCTTATTTGGAACAGTTCATGGAGAAGAATGAGACGTCAGTTAAAGGAAAGATTATTCTAGCGACGGTAAAGGGCGACGTACACGACATCGGCAAAAACCTGGTGGAGATCATCCTTTCCAATAACGGTTACCGGATCATTAATTTGGGTATAAAAGTACCACCAGAGCGAATTATTGAGGCATACAGAGAAGAGAAAGTCGATGCGATCGGTCTATCCGGTCTGTTGGTAAAATCGGCGCAACAGATGATTCTTACAGCTCAGGACTTACGCACAGCAGGAATTGATGTACCTATTATGGTTGGTGGAGCGGCATTGACACGCAAATTCACCAAGAATCGTATACGCCCGGAATATAACGGCATGGTTGTATATGCAAAAGATGCGATGGACGGACTGGATTTGGCCAACAAGCTGATGAACCCAAGCACTCGAGAAGTGATGCAGTTGGAGATGGACGCTGAAAAAGAGGCTGACGCAGCTGGCGCAGAAACTGTTAAATCCCTTCCCGAGCTAACTCGGGTAGAGCGTTCGGATATCGCAATAGACAACCCGGTTCTCGTTCCACCGGATCTGGAGCGACATGTTATGCGGAACTATCCGCTATCACACATATTACCGTATGTGAACATGCAGATGTTGCTAGGTCACCATCTTGGTTTGCGTGGCTCAGTAGAGCAGCTGCTTGCTTCGGGTGATCGGAAAGCCACTGATCTGAAAGCGGTAGTGGATGATATTATGCAGGAAGCTGTTCGTGACGGGATTATTCAGGCGCATGCGATGTATCGTTTCTTCCCGGCTCAGTCCAGCGGTAACAGCGTCATCATCTATGACCCGGAGAATACAAGTAATATCTTGCATACATTTACGTTCCCTCGTCAAAAAGTTGAACCATACCTGTGTCTGTCCGATTTCTTGAAGCCAGTGGAATCTGGACAAATGGATTACGTTGGTTTCATGGTCGTAACGGCTGGGCACGGTGTACGGGAGTTATCGACAGCTTGGAAGGAGCAAGGTGATTATCTTCGCTCACATGCTCTGCAATCCGTAGCGCTTGAAGTAGCAGAGGGATTAGCTGAGCGGGTTCATCATATGATGAGAGATATCTGGGGATTTCCGGATTCAGCACAGATGACCATGAAGCAACGTCATGGGGCACGCTATCAGGGAATCAGGGTATCGTTTGGATATCCGGCCTGTCCCGATTTGGAAGACCAAGGGCCACTGTTTAAGTTGTTACAGCCTGAGGATATTGGTGTGGAACTGACTGAAGGTTTCATGATGGAACCTGAAGCATCCGTATCGGCGATGGTATTCAGCCATCCGCAAGCGAAGTATTTTAACGTGGAGAAGGCTTAAAAGTAAAAGGTCAGGCAAAGCCCTCCGCATTGTCGGAGGCTTTTTGCTGGCAGCAGAAAGAGGTGCGATCCAGATGGAACTATATTTCCTGGGAACTAACGCTGGTGTACCTACGCTTCAGCGGAATGTAACTTCCATAGGGCTGCGCATGTTGGATGAGCGCAGAGCATTGTGGTTGTTTGACTGTGGGGAAGGAACCCAGCATCAGATTTTAAGTTCTCCGCTTAAATTGAGCAAATTGGAGAAAATATTTATCACCCATTTACATGGAGATCATGTATTTGGACTTCCAGGTCTGCTCTCCAGCAGAGCATATCAGGGTGGCACTACACCGTTAACGGTGTATGGTCCGCCAGGAACTGAACGAATGATCATGACAACTATGGAGCTGAGCCAGTCACGTCTAAACTATGATCTAAGCATTGTAGAACATACAGGTGGAGTGCTTTTCGAAGATGAGAGCTTCATTGTGGAATCTGCGTTGCTGGAACATCGTATCGACAGTTACGGGTATCGGATTACCGAAAAGGATCGTCCAGGCAGCTTGGACCCTGCAAAACTGGCTGAGTATGGCTTGAAGCCGGGGCCGCTATTTGGTCGCTTGAAGCGGGGAGAAACGATTACCCTCGACAACGGGGACTTCCTTCGCCCAGAAGATGTGTTGGGTGCACCCAAGCGAGGGATGGTCATTACCATCTTGGGAGATACGCGCCCATGTAAAAATGTACAGCCACTTGCACTAAATGCGGATGTTCTTGTACACGAAGCCACGTTTCTGCATGATTTGGCTGATACGGCTCATGAGTACTATCATAGTACTTCGAAGCAAGCGGCTGAGGCGGCGAGAGCGGCAGATGCAGGACAGCTGATCATGACCCATTTTAGCTCTCGCTACAAAGATGAGGATCAGTTGCAGCCACTTCTGGAAGAAGCGCAGTCGATATTCCCAAATACGAAACTTGCGAATGAACACGAGCTGATTCCAGTTGTTCACCGTAAGAGCGAATCCTAATGGTGGATGTGCGAAACAGTACAGCCAAACAAGACGGGAGAACAAGCCGTTAATTGCACGGGACTGAGGGGAAGTTACTCCCGAGGTCCCTTTTGCAATCTGGCCGGAAAGCGTGTAGGATGGGCAATATGAGCAGGGAAATGATTCAATTATTTTCCGGGAAAGCGCAGGAAATGACAAGCTTGTACAGAAGACGCGCGGGGCTAGACGTCCGTGTTCGATTCGGTTCGACGTGTTGCGTGCAGATGCGAGCAAGCCATTTTTATGTACTGTATACATAGGTTAGCATTGAAGTTCGATGCAAATGGTTAAGGACATGAAATGTTAATGGAATAAAGAAAGGAAGTGCTGTATATGATTAAGGCCTATCTGATCGACCTGGATGGTACGCTCTATCATGGCAGACATCGTATCGAAGGAGCCGATAAGCTTATTCAGACATTGAATGAACAAGGCATGCCTTATTTATTTGTGACTAATAATTCTTCTCGTACACCACAAGGTGTGGCAGATCATCTGAACGGGATGGGTATCCCCGCTGATGCATCTCAGGTATGTACTTCTGCGGTGGCGGCTGCGGAATACGTGGCACAAGAGTCTCCGGGTGCGAAAGTGGCTTGTATCGGAGAAGAAGGGCTTTTGCAAGCGATAGAAGCTGCAGGGCTTACACTAACAGATGATGAACCTGATTACGTTATACAAGGAATTGATCGTGAATTTTCCTATCATAAATTGACCAAAGCACTTCGCTGGATCAATGGCGGTTCTAAATCTGTCATGACCAATCCTGATTTGCAGCTACCTTCTGATGATGGGCTTACGCCGGGAGCGGGGACGATTGGGGCAGCGATAGAAGCAGCAACCGGAGTTCATCCTACCGTCATTGGCAAACCGTCAAGTATTATTATGAAGTCGGCTATTAGCCGATTGAACTTAAAGTCTGATGAAGTTGCTGTAATCGGAGACAATATGCGTACAGATATTGCGGCAGGAGCAGCTGCGGGTTGCGAGACCCTGCTGGTTCTTACTGGAATAACGACACGGGACAATATGGATAGCCACATCCAGGCGACCAAGGTTCGTCCTGATCATGTGTTTGAAGATTTGCATAAACTGATTGAGTGGCTGTCGCAGACGACAAGCCAAGCATCCAAGAAGGGGTAGATGTACGATGCCGGAATTGCCGGAAATGGAAAACTACCGGACCTTGCTGTCCGAGAAAATACTCGATTTGCCGATTACAGGTGTGGTGGTTAACCGTGAAAAGTCGATTAATACTGATCCTGATGTGTTCACCCGTGAACTGACAGGCAATCGTATCATATTTGTAGAGCGCCGGGCCAAACATTTGATTTTTCATCTGGCTAATGGTAAGCGGCTTGTGCTGCACCTTATGCTGGGCGGAATGATTTTCTGGGGTACAGAAGCTGAACGCCCTGATCGTTCCACTCAAGTGGAAATTCAGTTTGGAGAATATACTTTATTCTTTATCGGGCTCCGTTTAGGATATCTGCATCTGCTTACTTCCAAAGAGACGGAAGAGGCCATGTCTGACCTTGGACCTGAACCTCTTGATCGGCGCATGAATGCAGAACGTTTTGCTGCCCTGTTGAAAGGACGCCGGGGTACACTCAAAACTACACTGGTCAATCAACACATTATTGCAGGCATCGGAAATTGTTATTCGGATGAGATTGCATTTGCAGCAGGCCTGAGACCAAGCTCCAAGACGCAAAATATTGCTGCTTCGTCTGAACTCACAGCACGTTTGTACCATTCTGTGCAATCCGTGTTGCGGGAAGCTGCCTCGGAAGGCGGTTATATGGAAATGCCGTTGATGCAGGGAGATACCAAGACGGGAAGTTTTGACGAGCAGTGCCGAGTGTATGATCGTGAAGGGGAAACTTGCCCTCGTTGTGGGGGAACGATAGCGCGCGTGGAAATTACGGGCAAGAAGGCTTTCTTCTGTCCGGATTGCCAGCATGAGGCTTAAAAGTGGAATCGGGGCACATGTCAGCACCAGAGGTGGATTTCTTCAGGCAGCCAAGCGAGCATATGAGATGGGGGCTACGGCATTTCAATATTTTCCGAAGAACCCGCGGAGCCTTGGCTTGAAAGAACTGGACCTCAAAGATGCTGAACAGTGTCGGGATTGGTGTGAGAAGCAGGGGATATCTTCCATTGCTCACTCACCCTATCCCACGAATCCGGCTTTGGGCAAAACCCGAGGAGAGGCGGGTTTTCATGCAACCATCGCATCGATACAAAATGATCTGCATATTGCAGATGCCTGCGGTTCAGTAGGGACTGTAGTCCATTTTGGACATCTCAAGAGCAATGAACCACTTGAAGGATATCAGAATCTCATATCCTGTCTGGATGCCGCTTTAGCAGATTGGGATGGACAGGCTAAGGTTCTGCTTGAAAATCAGGCTGGGGATCATGGTCCCATGGGTACGACGATGGAAGAGTTGATACAGATTCGTAAGCTAAGCCGGTATCCTGAACATATTGCTTTTTGTTTTGACACGTGTCATGCTTTTGCTTCAGGCATGTGGACGTCAGGCAATGAGGCATCCATGCTGGAGAAAGGCAGACTGCTGGGATTCTGGGATGCTCTTGCGGCTGTTCACTTTAATGATTCGAAATATCCTTCCGGTTCATGCAAGGACAGACATGCACGGATTGGACAGGGTTATATAGGGAAAAAAGCCATGCAGGAACTGTTATGTGCGCCTGAATTTCAGCAAGCGGTAGTTGTCCTGGAAACAGAATCAGGCGAAGATGGAACACACCGTGGTGACATTGAACTCATGCGTTCCTGGCTTTAAATGGGAGAGGAGCGATTGTAATGCATGTTTTTTTGGATGATTACCGGGCATGTCCGAAAGGGTTTGTTCTGGCTACCAATGCAGAAGAATGCCTGATGCTGCTTAGAGAAGGTGACGTGGACATTCTATCCCTGGATTTTGAACTGGGTCCAGATTCACCGAATGGCGGAGAAGTTGCTGCTTCGATCGTCCGGGAAGGTTTGTTTCCACGCCAGATCTATTTGCACACGTCCAGCATGTATGGCAAACGTCAGATGTACGAATTGTTGTACAGCAATAAACCAGACTCTGTTACCGTCCATAATGGTCCGATGTCGGGCGAGGTTATGCTGCGAGTTGCTGCGGGAGAAGAAAGCTGATGAAGCCGATTACGACCAAAATGTTAATGCGTGGTGTATGGGAAGGCATGCCTCAGGCTGTATTTATCTATACCCCGCTATGCGGAACTTGTGCAGCAGCGCGTCGAATGCTTGAGATCGCCGAACATTTGCTGCCCGAAGGGATTTTGACCGAGATGAATATTCACGATATCCCGGAACTTGTACAGCAGTTTCAGATTTCGAGCGTGCCTGCGGTTATGCTGTTTGATGGAGAACATGATGTGCCCAGAATGGTTTATCGGATGAACTCTGTCGAGCATCTGTTAGGGGAAATCCGAAAGGCGGTGCTAAAATGAGTGTAATCTCGATGGAGCATGTCTCTCTTAGAAGGGAAGACAATCAGATTCTGGATGACGTTGATCTGCATGTTAAAGAAGGCGAGCATTGGGTGATTCTTGGGCGTAATGGTTCAGGTAAAACAACGCTGCTGGAAATGATGAATGGATATATGTTTCCAAGTCAGGGGCGCATTGAAGTATTGGGCAATCTGTATGGTCAATGTGATGTGCGGGAGGTTCGGAAAGAAATTGGTTATATCAGTCAGACATTGATTGAGAAACTGACACCTCGAGATCCGGTGTGGGAAGTTGTCTCAACAGGAGCTTATGCTTTTTTGCGTTTCTATCAAACGATCCCGGATGATGTGAAGGCCAAAGCATTGAACCTGCTTGATGAAATGGGCTTTGCAAAACTGGCTAATCATTCGCTCGGCACCCTTTCTCAAGGAGAACGCAAAAAAGTGATGCTGGCTCGTTCATTGATGGCAGATCCCAAATTGCTGATTATGGACGAGCCTTGTGCCGGACTCGATCTGTATGAACGCGAGAAAATGTTGGCCGAAATTGATCGACTGCGTAAGCGAAATATCACTGTCGTTTATGTGACTCATCACGTCGAAGAGATCGTACCTTTGTTCACACACGTGGCCTTGATCCGCGATGGACGTATTGCTGCGGCAGGGCCCAAACATGAAGTTTTAACACAAGATACAATTAAGCATACGTACGATGTTCCGGTTGATATCCAGTGGGATGATGGACGTCCCTGGATTCGCGTACGTTCTGGAGGGTAACACATTTTGAGTACACAGTCATCTTGGGGTGAAGGAGACTTCTCCCGTTTTATTTGCACAGCCAATCATGGTTTTGCGCCCTATGCTCAGGAGGAATTGCGCCGTACGTTCGGGGCAGTAAAGAGCACGGTACTCGTACCAGGTGAGATTCTGCTTGCCGGTCTTCCGATTGCGGAAGAAGAGGTAGCGATCAAGCTTTTGGAAGAAAGCCCGACGTTTTTACGTCATATTCAACCTGTTCAATTTCAGGAAAATACGGAAGATTCAGCGCAAGCAATGGAAAAATTGATTTCATTTGTGTTGAACCATACGGAGTTAACAGGCACTAAAGTTACATTACAAGTTCGTAAAACCGAAGGTGCCTTCTGGCAGGAGAACGCTGCTTCTTTGAAACAGCTATTGACTGAGAAGCTGGATGATCTTGGGTGTGAGTGGGTTGTTCGTGATGCGGATCATGTTATATCTGTCTTCGTAACAGATGACATGTTATATGCCGGTGTATCCAGACCTGATCAAAATCTATCGGACTGGAGTGGCGGAGCAGTTCGTTTTCAGAAGGAAGAGGGGCAAATCTCCCGCGCTAAATTCAAATTGCTTGAAGCGGAGCAGACATTTGGCATCGACTTTACTTCTTTTCACAAAGCATTGGACATCGGTGCTGCACCAGGTGGATGGACCTCTTTCCTGCTTGAGCGCGGGCTTGAAGTTACAGCTGTTGATCCGGCCAAGATGGATGCGACCCTGCTGGAATCGCCCAAACTGACCTTTTTGAAAAAAAATGCCGGTGATGTACGTTTCCGCGAAGGGGAATTCGATCTGCTCGTATGTGATATGAGCTGGAGCCCCAAGCTGATGAGCCGTCTTATATCGGATCTGTTATACAGTCTTCAATCAGGGGGAACAGCGGTTGTAACGGTGAAGTTATTGCATAAGAAGCCGCTCGCATTGATTAAAGAAGTCATCGATACATTTGAGCGCTCCCGGATGCAGATTCAGCGTTCCAAACAGTTGTTTCACAACCGTGAAGAAATCACGCTATATATGATTAAGTATTAAGTTATTAAAGGCATTAAACTTTATGCTTTACAATACCTTATTGCCTATACTATAATGATACCAATATTAACCATAACAAGTTGAGGGAAAGCATCCCGAAGCGAAGAGTCCGGATATCCGGTCTGTTCCGCTTCGGTGAAGCTTTCCCTTTTTTGTTATGCACACAAGGAGGAGTCTATATGAGACATCCGGCTAGGCTCGAGCGTGGAAGCCTGCTGGGGGGAAGGTACCGTATCGTGTCCATTCTCGGTTCGGGTGGAATGAGTCATGTATATGAAGCAGAGGATTTGAAGTTGCCAGGCAAAACCTGGGCGATCAAAGAAAGCGTGACGGCGATGCCATACGAAGGCAGTATGGAGTCAGAAGCTGCTCTTCTTACATCTCTGAGGCATCCCAGATTACCGCAAATCGTAGATTTTTTTGTACCGGATGAGCTGGGGTATACCTATCTTGTTATGGAGTACATTGAGGGATTGACACTTAGTGACTATTTCAAGCAATGTCGGGGGAAGATTCCGCTAGAACATATGACCGAGTTTGTGCTTCAGCTGCTGGATGTATTAAGTTATTTGCACGGTCTGGACCCACCTGTCATCTATCGGGATTTGAAACCATCCAACATTATGATTACACCGGAACATGAAGTGAGACTGATTGATTTTGGGATAGCGCGGAGCTATAAAGCACAAAGAGTCGATGATACGGTTAAATTGGGAACGGCCGGCTTCGCTGCACCAGAACAATATGGTTCAGGACAGACTGATGCGCGTTCTGACCTGTACGGGCTTGGAGCATTGTTGCTCTATCTCATGACTTGTGGAACTTATACGGAATGGATTCAGGGAGTTGAGAGCTCCATTCGCAGTGATGTTCCACGTACCTATATTCCTGTTGCGAGAAGGTTGTTGCGACTGAATCCGAATGAGCGCTTTCAATCGGCTGATGAAGTTCGTAAGGAGCTGCTGCGCAGACCGGGAATAGCGGCTGGTGGTTCAGAAACGACGGTGACGATAAGCGGAGGGACAAGAGTGATCGCTTTGACGGGGGCATCATCCGGAGTTGGGGTTACGCATACGGCCATAGCCATCAGTCACTATCTGGAGCGGCAGAACTTCAAAGTGGCCATAATCGAGATGTCGCCACGTTCCCAATCGTTTGCACGGATTCAACAAGTGGCGCATGCAGGTAAACCCGTGCCAGCAAGCAGACAGTTTGCTGTGGATGGTGTACATTACTGGAAACAATCGGGACGTGCAGACATCCTGTCTTTATTGGGAGGCAGCTATCAGTTCATTGTGATGGATCTGGGCAGTGGTCAGGATCAGAACCGGCTTGAAGAGTTTCTCAGAGCTGACTTACCCATTGTTATAGGTTCCGGTGCCGAATGGAGACAAGCTGAGATTGGATCTTTTGTCCGTTCACACAACCGGTACCCGAGAGACAAATGGATCTACTGCTTGCCACTCGCAGCAGCTGACGCCGTTCAGCGCATGCGCAAAACGTTGGACACTTCCAGTGTCTACGGTCTGCCTTTACATATCGATCCCTTTGATCGGGAACCGCAGATGGATAAGGTTTTTGCTCATATTTTGACTCATATGATGGGGCAGCTTCCCAAGAAACGTTCATTCTTTGCAAGAAAAAGAGTACATGATTAGAAGAGATTGCGAAAGGAGAGCCTCTTTTGTCTAAATTAAGAAAACAAAGCCGCCAACTGATTTACGCTGGTTTGACGGGAGCAGGAGCAATCGGTTTGTTGTTTGGGGCATATGTCATTTACAATGTCAAAACCATGAGTGATACGAGGTCTGAAGTGGAGGCCCGATACTCATCAGCCTACGAACAAAAAGAAGCTGAATTGATGCAACAATGGAACTCGGGGGCACAGGGATGGGTGACAATACGGGATGTTGAAGCAGGAGAGTCGATATTGCCCGAGGATATCAAACTCATAGCCGTTCCGGATGCACAGGCACCAAGGAATCTTTGGTCCAGCTCCAAGCAGATGGATGGTCAAGTGGCGAAAATAGAATTAAAAAAGGGAACAGCCATTACAACTGAAATGGTGTATGAAGATACCCCGGCACCGCCGGATCTAAGGAATCGTGAACTACAGGTTGTGTTATTACCTTCTTCACTTGCTAAGGGAGACATCATTGATATTCGTATTCAGTTTCCAACGGGTCAAGACTACATTCTCCTGTCCAAAAAGAAAGTCCAAAGATTAAATGCAGCTACACTATGGATTACGATGACGGAGGAGGAGATCCTATCCCTTTCAAGTGCAATTGTAGATGCCTATTTACATAAAGCTTCAATCTATGCCTTAACCTATGTAGAACCACAGTTCCAGACACCAGCGATCCCGACATACCCTGCTAACAATGAGGTGTTAAAACTGCTGGAGAGTGATCCTAATCTTGTACGTCGGGCTGAAGTGGAGTTAGCGCGGCAAGTACGGAGTTCGTTAGAAAGCTCACTCGCCGCATCCATCTCAGCGCCATCCCAAGGTGTGGAGCAGGACGTTGCACAGTCCTCCGTTTCATACAATAGTCGCCCTGGAGCGAATAACTCTTCATCTACTGATGGGGTCATCTGGAATGATGGTTCTGGTAGCGGCGGAACGACGGGTACAGGGAGCAATGATTCTGCAGCATCTGCTTCAAGTGCGGATGAGCAGAAAAGCTTGCTGACGGGCGGGGAGTAAAAAGCAGGAAAAACAATTTATTATTTATGTAACAACGTGTAAAAGAACTTAAAAGGAGATTCGATAGCTATGCAAACATGGATCTTTGCTGGGTTATGCGAGAAGAATGACCTGATGCTGTACCTTTGCAAAATACTGGCGTCCTCCGGTAAACGTGTCTTGCTTGTTGATGGAACATTACAGCAGAAATATGGATACGGCGTTGGGGAAAGTCAGCAATCTCTGCGTATTACAGAATTTGAAGGTTTTGATATCGCATGTCAGTTCGTAACTTCAACAGCGGTTGAGAGTCATCTTGAAGCGAGTGGCGAGAAATTGGAGAGTTATGATTACGTCCTTTACGACATGGAAACATCACACTTTGCGTCACGTGATCTATGGCTCACGGCAGATATCCGTGTCTGGGTCAGTGATTATGAACGTTACAATCTGGAACGGGGCAAAGGCTGGCTCAAGCGGTTGTTTGAAGAGCAGTCCCTACCAGCAGAACTACCATTTCAGCGCATTTTGATTAATGCCGTTGATTGCAAACTGGAAGCTCGATATTTGTGGGCGTATCTGGAAGGTAGTCCATTTGTATGGACAGGGGAATCGCTGATGTTGCCTTGGGATGAACTGACTGCAGCGGTCAAACTGGAAAATGAGCATCATCGCCGTATTCGCCTGGGGCCATTGTCACGGAACTATAAAAAATCGCTATGCAGGTTAGTGGAGCAGTTGACCGGATGGGAAAATGTCCAGAGTCGCCGGGCCATTAAAGAAGCAGAAAGGATGAGGGCATGAGCACCATTACATTTTGGAGTCCTTTTGCAGGAACAGGCAGCACCTCAAGTGCGTTGATCGGCGCCTATGCGATGGCCCTTCAATATAGGACAAGAATTTTGCTTGTAAATACAGGTCCTGTCGGGAGCAGCACAGAAGCTGCCCTCCCACCTAAAGAAATAGAGGACACGGGATCAGTATTTACATTCGAGGAGGGGGGATGGGATGCTGTGGAACGGCTGCATATCAGCGGGAGTCTGAACAAGCATAATTTGAGGGACTACACCAAGCCGCTCCTCAATGACCGTCTGGATTTGTTGACTGGCAGAATTAATCGATTGGAACGTTCAACAGAAGAGCATGTGGAGACATTAAAAAGGCTGTTGCACGTAGCCAATGAATATTATGATCTGGTTCTTCTCGATGCAGATCGCGCAGGCACTAGTGACCAGGTTCTGCTGGATCAAGCGGACTATGTTGTGGTGAACCTGAATCAAAATATGAGGGATCTGGAGTATTTTTTTGAAAAAATCAGACCCGAGAGCATGAGTGATCAGAAACTGCACATCGTGCTGAATAAGTATGATCCTCATTCACGCACAACCATCACCAATATTCGTCGGCGTTTTCGATACAAGGGATCGATATCAGTGTTGCCTTATACCACCGGATTTCTGGATGCCTTCAATCGTCGTGATGCGGCTGCGTACTTGCAATTGGAAGGTCTGAGCAACAATAAAGATATTCGTAAAGGGAGCTTTGCCGCAAGTATGGCTGAACTCGCTCGTCTTATTATGGATGGGGCAGGGATGCGTACCGTACTAAAAAGGCTGGAAAGGGGAGCCTGAACATCTGATGCTCTGGAATACCCTATGGTTAATTTTAATTTTGTTGTTATGTCTTGCGTATGTTTGGTTCAAATACAGAGCTTCCCATCGTGAAAAAAATAACCGTGCTCCTGAGCGCGAATCCTTCACGATTGAAGTGCTGACAGAGAAAGTAAAGAACTCGCTTCATGAGCTTAGTCATAGTCAACTTGCTGATGCAGGATTGCATGAAGAAGAATATCGCCGAAGAATCAATCAGCGTGCTGAGATGCGCAAGGCGCTTAAAGGTTGTGTATCAGGAAGCATTAGTGACAAAACATATGTCAAAAATCTGATAGGTGATCTGCTTACTCGCAGTATAGGACTGAATAAGTCAAATATCGATGAGGTCATTTATTTCGGAGACACTGAGTTACTGACGGTTCAGGATCAATTCGAAATTGTGTTTTATCTATACCGGCAGCAATTTGGTGTTGATGCCCTGTCACGCATGATTGACACTTATGATCTTGGCAGATTGAGGCCGAGTGAAGGTGCAGACGACGGAGGAAGTTACTATATCTCCCAGGAGGACATCCGGTATGTTTTTGAGTGTGAGTATAGAGAGCTTGGCTTCAGAGAAAAAACGGATATCATTGTTCAACGCATTTACCAGCATTACAAAGGCTTCTCGGTGGTTGATGAAATAAGAGATCAACGAATAGATGGCGTTAGTGGTGGTGTAAGTGGCATGTTGGATGCCCTTCAGGATATGGGGCTACGGCAGCCAGCTTCGTGGAATGATCTGCTCACAGATGGACTTGAAGATGCTCCCCTTGAAGAACCACTTACTGGAATGGAAAGTGTCTGGATTTTCTATAAAGGTAAGTCCATTCATCTGTCTTTCCTGTCGTTTGGCAATATCCGTGAACTGAAGAGGGTATGTCAAAATATTTATAAATACAACTATCCGGGACAGCTTTCGGAAGCAAATGGATACAAGGTGAACGAGATGAAGGATGGATCACGTGTCGTTGTTGTGCGTCCTCCCTTTGCCGAATCATGGGCATTCTTTGTCCGGAAATTTGATATTCCCAATGCTTCACTGGAACAGTTGATTACTGGTAACAACGCAGATCTGCCAATCACTTTGCTGCAATATTTGATGAAAGGCAGTCGAATCACAGCTGTAACAGGAGCACAGGGATCGGGTAAAACGACACTACTTATGGCAATGGTGAAGCATATTTACGCTTCGTATACCCTGCGTGTACAGGAGATGGCTTTCGAGTTACAGCTTCGGCGTATATACAGTCGGCGTAACATACTAAGCTTCCGGGAGACGGAGCACATCTCAGGTCAACAGGGACTGGACTTACAGAAAAAGACGGATGGTACTGTAAATATTCTCGGTGAGGTCGCAAGTGACGAAGTAGCCGCATGGATGATTCAGATGTCCCAGGTTGCCAGTCTGTTCACCCTGTTTACCCATCATGCCAAAACGTTTCGTGATTTGGTTTTCTCCCTCCGTAATTCACTGCTCAAAACAGGTATGTTCCAACATGAACATATTGCCGAGGAGCAAGTAGTAAGTGTCATTAATTTCGATGTACATATGAAAAAGGACGCAGAGGGACGAAGATATATCGAACGAATTACGGAGTGTCTGCCACGTGCGAATAAAGGGGATAGCGTGGAGGAACGGGCGGGATTTACGTTTCGCAATGTGATCGAGTACAAGGATGGCAATTACGTCATCACAGCTCCGATCTCCATAGGAAGCATTACGGATATGCGGGATCAGATGACACTGCAGGACGCTGCGCTGTTCGAACAGTTCATCAAGCAACATTGGGGTGATACCTATGACCGTTAAGATAGCTCTTTTGTTGGTGTTGGGGATATGTGCAGGTGGCCTGATAATCACGCTACTTGTACTGAACCTGTTACGTCACAGAGGAGGAGACAATGCAAGTAAATCTATCGGGATTGCTACGCTAAACGGAACTCGTACGCTGCGGTGGGGTTCGGTCCTGTTACAGTCTTATCGGTGGGGCATGAAAGTGCCGCTATTCTCTGCTTATATTTTACAAGTACAGAAACGAATCTCATTCCGGCATGTCGGCGACGAACCAGCATTAAGACGAATGACTATGAACGTGGTTCTAATTATCTTCGGAGGATACGGGAGTATCAGTGTAATCCTTTTCCTTATGCAGCCGGGTATCGCCTTTGTTATATTGTCGGTACTCTGCGCTGTAGTTCTAAACAGCCTTGTACTGGATATGTGTCTGAATCGTATGGAGAAGCGACTGTTGGTACAGATGCTGGACCTGTTTGCCGACGTGAGACATCGGTATCATCAGCATGGAATGGTAGAGGAGGCACTTTATGAAGCAGCGGAAGCAGGTAAAGGAGAGGCTGCCGAGCAAGTGCTGTTGATCTATGAAGCATTGACTTCTCCGGATCCGAACGAAGCTTTGGAACGGTACTATGAGATTGCGCCAAATCGCTTTCTTAAAGGTTTTGCCGGTATTTCATATATGGTGATGGAGTTCGGGGATAAAGATAGAGCACAGGGTTCGATTTACTTGAAAGGCTTGGGGAATCTGACACAGGAAATTCATCTGGAGATTTTGCGGCGGGACAAATTGGACTATCTGTTAAAAGGGTTGAATATCATCGCCCTGGCCCCCGTTCTATTCACAGCTCCAATCGAACGTTGGGCCAGAGGAAGTTTTCCGACTATGGATGAATTTTATCGCAGCAAAATCGGGTTTGTAACCAAAATATCGATCTATGTCATTATCATACTTGCCTACCTGCTTTTGCAAAGACTTCAGCAATATGATGAAACCCGCTATCGGACAGGGCGCAAACACTCCAGAATCGATCAGTTCCTATACAGGCAGACGTTCATTCGTAAAGTCGCGATGTTGTTCGTGGCCAAACCTGGCAGTACCAATTACAGTCAAACCGTAAGACTGATGCGGGAAAGTAGCTCGGAACTGAAATATGAATGGCTGGCGATACGAAGGCTGATGTTATTTGTAAGTTGTTTTGTGCTGACCATTGGATGTGTCTTTCTGCTGCATCAGGTTGAACGAAATCATATTTTACATGATCCTGTGAGAGATGACCGGATGTTTGGCGCGATGGGAGAGGCGGAGTTGAAGCAGGCTACCGAGAAGACAAGCTTGGATCAAGCTGTACTCGAGCGCATCGAAATGAAGCGAGGAGCAACTTTTGATGAGATATCCAATGCATTGCAGTCCGTAAATCCCGTTCCACTGGAGCATGATGCACAGACTGAAACTATCGCACGCATCCTGCAGAAGCTGGAAGGTTACAACAAGCAATATCTCCACTGGTGGGAGTTAATTATTGCAATGATGATAGGTTTAGCGGGTTATCACATGCCGATCTGGCTCATGATGTTCCAGCGCAAGATGAGAAGCATGGACATGAGGCATGAAATCTATCAGTTTCAGACGGTTATCTCAATCTTGCGAGAGATGGACCGTATGTCTGTAGAGGAAATACTGGAATGGCTCAATCGCTTTGCTGTTATTTTCAAAAGACCACTGCAAAAATGTCTGTTGCACTTTGAACATGGGCCGGAGCATGCACTTGAACAATTGAAAGAAGATGCAGGTCTGCCTGAATTTCAGCGTTTGGTTGAAAAACTGCAACTTGCACTTGGGAAAATTTCGATTCGAGAGGCATTTGATGATCTGGATAGTATGATGGCCTTTTATTTTGAACAACGGAAGCAGGAATACACCAAGATGATTGATGTTAAAGCATCATGGGGAAGAATGATCGGGTTTACACCGATGTATGCCCTGATCTTCCTCTATCTGGTCATTCCGCTGGTAGGCATGAGTTTCCTTCAAATGAACATTTATTATGAACAGATTCAGAAACTGTAACGACCATGTACGTCACAGTCTGAAATAAATTAAAAACGATATAGGAGGATTTATCATGAACAATGCATCAAGTGCTTTAAAGGTGGCAGCAGGCATCTTTCTGACCATCGCCCTTATTACGATTGTGGTTCTATTGTTTATTTCGGCTCAGGAGGCAACCAAAACGGCACAGAACAATTTTGCCGATATCCAGACCGAGTTGTCCCAAGCTGCATTTACCGTGTATGACGGAACAACCATTAGCGGATCACAAGTCACAAACGCGTTGCGTAAATATGCGGACAAGGATCAGTTCGGTATTCAAGTTATTACAGGTAAAAACAAGGGGGGTCAATGGTATGGCAATCAGTTGAACATATCCCAGGATCTCAATAACGCAGATTACGGTTCAGTGATTTCTCCAGATGATAAAGTAGGTATTATTAATCAAACTATGAGTGAAAAAGACAACCAATATGTCAATCCAAGTGGTAAATTCAAAGCAATTATCGTAAAAGACAGATCCAATGTGGTAAGAGGGCTTATTTTCCAGCAATCCTGACAGGAGTTGGTTTAACATGTCCCAGAATACACAGCAGCTCATGTTGTTCTGTACGGCGGTTGTCCTATTTGTGACAGCCTGCCTGTACGGGCAGCAGAATGTTCGGGTTCTTTCAGACGCTTTGAATCACTTGGTGCAGACAACAGCAGACATGGAAGGACGGCTGAATACCACTCTGCGTATAAGTGAGCCAATCCGTTATAGTGGTGCGCAAGTGTTACACACTGTGAGGCAAATGACAGGGACAACGGTCAGCGTGGAGGTGGACGGGATTGCATATGTCATTGATCCCCTTGTAAACAGAAGAGGAACCATTCCTGTCCAGCTTGCTGCTTCGTATAGACCTGAGTTCATAAGAAGTGAGGCTGGCGAACTGCTGAAGATTGCATTTTGGAAGGAGGCCAGTACACCTTGATTAACGCTGCGTCCAAGCTGCTTGCTGTTTTGCTGGCAGTGATTTTGCTTTATGTATATCCGGCAGCAGAGACTGCAGATCGACAGGATGACATGGCACGCATGACCGTTGTTCAGACGGTTACCCGTTTTGTTGATGCAGTCAGAACAAAGGGATACATTTCCCCTGTCATGTATACAGAATTCGAAGAACAGATGGCCCGAACGGGGAATGCCTATGAGATTTCCATGGAGCATTTGCACAAAAAATATGTTCCTCATTACTCAGATCCGATGGATCAGAGCACATTTTCTGGCACCTATGAAACCGTACAAGATGGCTATTATTCAGCCCAAATTAAAGCAAAGCTGTTTCCTTCGTCCGGTGTGCTAGCTTTAGACGATCCTGGGCGCAGATATACACTGGCAATGGGGGATTTCTTCACTGTAACCGTCAAAAATACCAATCGCACACCTGCCATGTTGATTCGTGAGTGGTTGAACGGGTCTGCACAGGCTGCAGCCGTGTTTACCACATATGGGGGTATGGTGCTCAATGAAGATTACTGATCTTTCTATTGTGTTTGTGCTTATATTTTTACCTATATTCTGGGTTATTTCTCACAATACAGACAATGCCCAAGAGGCTCAATATTTAAGCAATCAATATAAGATGGCACTTCAGACTGCTGTACTGGATGCAGGGGCTGTGATGCATCAAAATGAGAAGCAAGACGATGAAGCAGGGTATGATTCGACCAAATTTGTAAAAGCGGACAAAGAGCTTGCCTTGACTACCTTTACCCAAACACTGGCGCTAAATATGGGGATTCAGGATGATCCTGCTGCTATACGGGCCATGTTTAATTACATTCCTGCAATGGTCGTGCTGGATTATGATGGTTATTACATTTTGGCGAACGAAACTGAGATGACAGGTGATCTTGAAGATTCATTCCGGCAAGTTTGGAGTCCTAAAAAGCCCTATACATATTCTGATTCAAATGGTAGCAGTATTAACTTCACACTCGATGGGTATGTGTATGCCTATGATGCAGGCTTGCGCATGTGGGTTGAGGGTTTCCAGAAAGAACTGGCCTCCAGCACACAAATCCCTCTGCTTCAGAATGCCGAGACGTTTGAGCAGGTCAGACGAGGCCGGATCGTGACAAGTGTGCAGGAAGATTTGGCAGATGTTATTAACCGGCATAATGAGTTTGCAAGAAGGAATGGTGTTTCCTACACCTTTACCATGCCTTTGATTTCTCAGGAAGACTGGTACAATTCGATTAATGATACGGGGCTGATGGCGTTTATTCAGGGAATACCTGTAGGTAACCAAAAGATTAACAATTATGCCATTGGTGGTGGCAGACTGGTGAAGAAAACAGCGATCGTTGGCGGAGTTGATCCTGTAAGTGGAATTAAATACTATTACCCTTCCACATGTAGCAATGGTTACAGAGCCGAAGAAGTGTTTACAAATGCCAAACAAGCGGCAGCACAAGGTTATTTTGAGTATAACTGTTCCATAAATTAAAGGCAGTTTGTTTGTAATATAAAAGCGAGGTTGCATGAGATGTTTACATTACTTTCAGAAAAGGCGACACCTGTGCTAAAATAGGGTTTCGGAACGATAGTAATGTCCAATAGATAGGAGCAACCTCATCTTATGAGTTTATTGTCAGTAGAGAACGTGAGTCACAATTTTGGAGACCGCACGTTATTTAAAAATGTATCTTTTCGTTTACTTGCCGGAGAGCGTGTAGGTCTTGTTGGTGCAAATGGTGTGGGTAAGTCCACACTGATGAACATTCTTACCGGGAAATTGTTAAAGGACGAAGGGAAGGTCGAATGGACCCCCAAAGTTCGTTATGGATATCTGGATCAGCATACCAAGCTCACGCCTGGAAAAACGATTCGTGATGTGCTTAAGGATGCGTTCCTGCCCTTGCTTGAGTTGGAAAAAGAAATGATGTCTATTACGGATCAGATGGCAGACGCCGATCCGGACAAGCTCGAATTGTTGCTGGAAGAAATGGGTGACATTCAAGAGCAATTGGAGCAAGGTGATTTTTATCTGATCGATGTGAAAGTGGAAGAGATGGCGAATGGACTTGGATTGTCCGCCATCGGTCTAGATCGTGATGTGGCCGCGCTTAGTGGTGGTCAGCGTACGAAGGTATTGCTTGCCAAGCTTTTACTGGAGAAACCCACAGCTCTTTTGTTGGATGAGCCGACGAACTATCTCGATGTGGAACACATTGAATGGCTGACGCGTTACCTGAAGGATTACCCGTATGCGTTTATTCTGATTTCGCATGATACAGAGTTTATGAATGAGGTCGTTAACGTTATTTATCATCTGGAATTTGCCAAGTTGACGCGTTATGCAGCGAACTATAACAAATTCCTTGAAATGGCCGACATGAATAAGGCGCAACATATTGATGCTTATGAGAAACAGCAGGAGTTTATCAAGAAGCAGGAAGATTTCATTCAGCGGAACAAAGCCCGCGCTTCCACTTCCGGTCGTGCCAAGAGCCGTGAGAAGCAGCTCGGCAAGATTGAACGGATTGATCGTCCAGACGAAGCGGCCAAACCCACATTCAAATTCAAGGATGCCCGGGCGAGTAGTAAAACCGTCTTTGAGGGTATTGATTTTGAAATCGGATATTCATATGCATTATTGCCTAAAATGACGATGACGATTGAGCGTGGCGAGAAAATTGCCATTGTTGGATGTAACGGTGTAGGTAAATCCACACTGCTCAAGACGATCTTGGGGAAAATCCCACCAATTAGCGGTAAGACTTTCTTGGGGGACTATCTGGAAACAGCTTATTTCGAACAGGAAGTACGTGCAGGTAATATTACCCCGATCGAAGATGTGTGGAATGAGTTTTCTCATCTGACACAGAATGAAGTCCGGGGCCATCTCGCACGTTGTGGATTAAAAAATGAGCATATCACCCGCCCGCTTAACGCACTTAGTGGTGGTGAACAAGCCAAGGTTCGTTTATGTAAGCTTCTGATGCGTGAAAGTAACTGGATTTTGTTCGATGAGCCCACAAACCATTTGGATGTAACCGCAAAAGCAGAGCTGAAACGTGCCCTGCAGGAATTCAAGGGTACCGTGCTGCTCGTATCCCATGAACCTGAATTTTATGAAGGTTGGGTAACCAAAACGTGGGATGTTGAAGCTTGGTCCGACAAACAATAGTTTCTACGAAATTCTTCGCACCAGAAACAGCAACTTCGTTAACTACATGATTTCAGCAATGGTGAACAACGTAATTCATGGAAATGTACGGTGACAAAAAAAGGTGTCTATGGTAACATAGGCTACAGCTTCATATGAACACTAGGGGGGCCGCACGATGCGGCTGAGATGGAAGAATGCGATTCCGGACCCTTTGTACCTGATCTGGATCATACCAGCGTAGGGAAGTGGCGCGTTTCAGCTAATGACAAAGAGCTTTATCGTTGACTTTGCGATATGGCCTGCAAGATGAATCATGCAGTTCTATGTATACAGCGTTGCGACTATGGATGGTTTCTATAGTTGTTATGCGTTATGTATAGTGTAATTGCATGCGACAGTCATTCAGTTGATCCATGAATTTTAAATTCGTGGCCACTCCCCTACGGGAGTGGCTTTTTTGTTGTTGTATATCAGCTTAAATCATGCAAGAGGAGGGCGAATAGGACGGTAATCTTCCACGAACATGTAATAACAAGATCATTCGAACTGCATGTGGTTTCACCAGGTACAGGAGACTTGGGCTCTTTTCTGAATATTGCTAAGGGTATATGGCGGTGGGTCGATTATATCCACATTCGGGAAAAAAAGCTGACCCTTGAAGAACAGATGTATTGGGCGCAAGGTCTAAAAACACAAGGTGTTCCATCTGACCGAATCATTATGAATGGCTCAGATCAGCTGGATCAACATGCTTCAATTGGTGGTGTGCATTGGGGTCAAGCAGTTATTCACAGCTATGATAAGGATGAGTTGAGGACAGTCGATCGGCTGCGCGTAGGCATATCGGTTCATTCTCTGGAAGAAGCAAAAGTTGCAGAAAAACAGGGAGCGGATTATCTCTTTTATGGGCATGTCTATGCTTCAAATAGTAAACCGAATTGCGAACCCAGAGGGCTAAGTGCGTTGGCTGAGGTATGCTCTAATGTTTCGATTCCCGTGATCGCGATTGGCGGGATAAGACCTGAAAATATTGCTGCCATTCGAACTGCTGGTGCTAGAGGAGCCGCTGTGATTTCTACGATTTGGACGACCGATAAGCCGGAACTAGCTGCCGCTTCATTGCGACAGGCGATCACGGATTCAGACAAGTACGCCGAACCAAGGAGATGAGATCTTGAGAGAGGAAGCAAGAAGTCGAAGCAGGAATCGTTCAGGCTATCATCCAGGAATAGTTTCGGGAAGTAAAGTTGGAGCGGAAGTTCGAGGCAAGCTTCATGCAGAAACCATTATTGTAGGTGGAGGAGTTATCGGTTGTGCCATCGCATGTGAACTCGCTACTCGAGGCCATGACGTTCTTCTGGTTGAGCGGGCGCGGCTCGCTGGGGGAACTTCCTGTGCAGCCGCAGGCATGCTTGCTGCTGATAGTGAGGAATTCACTCATGCTGTAATGGCAAAGCTTGCAAGGCAGAGCAGAGCTTTGCTTCATGAGCAGAAGGAACGGATAAGTTCGCTTAGCGGAGTGGAAATGGGGCTGCAACAGCATGGCTTTATTACTCCTTTTCGTTCATACAGTGAAGTCAACAGTTACAAAAATAATCGATCGTCTACCTTATCTACAGAACATATTTGGTGGGATCGTGTCGCTGTCCAGCAGGAAGCATCATGGTTAAACAGGGATACGTATGGAGCATATTACAGACCTTCCGAGAGCGAGGTTCTTCCTGTCAACTTAACGCAGGCTTATGTCAGATCTGCTCAAGCCATGGGTGCAAGGGTGATGGAAGGTGTACAGGATGTCCGTTTGCATACTGATGTGAATGGAGTGCAAGGGATCGAGACTTCAATAGGAACGATGACATCGAGAAATGTCATTATTGCTACAGGGTTACATGGTGAAGAATTGATGAGACATGTGGGTCTGAAATCGCCTGTTTTACCAGTAAAGGGGGAGATTGCAGCCGTGCAGTTTTCTCCCCACCATGCCGGGTACAGGCCAGACAAAACGGTGTATGCAGAGGATATATATATTGTTCCCAAAGCCAATGGAGAAGTATGGATCGGTGCAACAAGCCTTCCTGGAAGAACAGACATGAAAGTTTCGGTACAAGGCATTCAGAAGCTGCTTGCAGCTGCAACAAACTGGGTACCTGGCATGAAGGAAGCACATTTTATCCGAGCGTGGGCTGGTGTCCGTCCTTCGACTCCAGATGGATTGCCCTATGTGGGGGCTTGTGATAGTGTACCGGGTTTATTCGCTGCTTTTGGACATTATCGTAACGGCATATTGCTTAGTGCGATTACAGGCAGCCTCATGGCTGACTTGATTTGTGGCAAAACTTCGGAAGAACTGGGGATTCAGGACCTTTGTCCAGAACGTTTGAACATAAAGGAGATGTTGCAGTGAACATCATTGTCAACGGACAAACCATGCAAATTGAAGATAGCTTAAATCGTGTAGACAAATTGCTCCATTCATTTAATTTGCAAGTAAAAACCGTCGTGGTTGAATTGAATCGTCAAATTTTAACGCGGGAATATCATGAAACGACGGCGTTAAGAGACGGAGACCGAATTGAAATTGTACATTTTGTGGGAGGCGGTTGAATTATGCTGAGGATTGGAAATTATACGTTTGAATCTAGATTGCTGCTGGGTACAGGCAAATTTTCGGACTTGGAAGTGCAGAGTCAGGCGGTTGAGGCTTCAGGTACGGATGTATTAACGTTCGCGGTTCGGCGTTTGAATCTGGAAGATCGGAACAAACAGCACTTTCTGGACACACTGGACTTGAAAAGGTATACCCTGCTTCCCAATACAGCGGGTGCTGCAACAGCAGAGGAAGCTGTGCGAATCGCTGAACTAGCTCGGGCTTCAGGACTTTGTGATATGATAAAAGTAGAAGTTATCGGCGATGGAATCACATTACTTCCTGACCCAATTGAAACCTATAAAGCTTGCGAGATCTTGCTTGAAAAGGGCTTTACGGTACTGCCTTATATCTCAGACGATGTTATTCTGGCCAAGCGATTGCAACTACTCGGCGTACATGCTGTTATGCCTGGGGCTTCACCCATAGGGGCAGGGAGAGGAATTATTAATCCCTATAATCTGGAGATTATTATTGAACAAGCCGTCGTTCCTGTTATTGTGGATGCAGGACTTCGAGCACCTAAAGATGCTGCTCATGCGATGGAGCTGGGAGCTGACGGTGTATTGTTGAATACGGCTGTCTCCGGATCCGGAGATCCGGTGAAGATGGCGAAGGCAATGCGAATGGGGGTTGAAGCAGGCAGACTGGCTTATGAGGCAGGCATGATTCCCGTTAAGCGCTATGCAGCAGCGAGTAGTCCGGCGGAAGGAATGGTTCATACATGACTAATCAGACACGATCTTCTGAACAGGGAGACCGCTATTCCAGACAGGAACGGTATGCACCTATCGGTAAGGAAGGTCAGCATAGATTGAATAACAGCAAAGTATTAATTGTTGGAGCGGGCGCGCTTGGTACGGGTATTGCGGAAACATTGGTACGTTCAGGAATTGGCCATATTACTATTGCAGATCGTGACTATGTGGAGTGGAGCAACCTACAACGACAGCAATTATATATTGAGCAAGACGCCATTCAGCGAATGCCCAAAGCGATGGCAGCGAAGAAGCGCCTATCTGACATTAATTCTAACGTTGAGGTTGTAGGCAAAGTGATGGACGTCAGAGTAGATGAACTGGAAGAACTGGTTCAGAACGCAGACTTGATCATGGATGCAACAGATAATTTTGATACCCGGCTATTAATAAATGATATGTCTCAGAAGTATCGTATTCCGTGGATTTATGGCGGATGTGTGGGCAGTTATGGAATTACCTACACGTTTCTGCCTGGAGAAACGCCTTGTTTAAACTGCTTGTTGGGTGAGGTTCCGTTAGGTGGGGATACCTGTGATACGTCAGGCATAATCCCTCAGGCGGTGCAGATGGTTACGGCTAATCAGACTGCCGAAGCGATGAAGCTTCTCAGTGGTAATTCAGGTGCACTGAGACGCAAGTTGTTATCATTCGATGTGTGGAGAAATGAATACATATCCATTAACGTCGACGGTGCCCGAAAAGAAGATTGTCCTTCCTGCGGAGTAAAGGCTAACTATCCGTACCTCTCTGCCTCAAACCTGGAAAAAACAGACGTATTATGTGGTAGGGATACGGTACAGATTCGCCCTTCACGGCGGATGAATCTGGATTTACAACATACGGCTGATCGTCTCGGCAAGTTGGATGAAGGCAAAGTGGAGGTTAATCCATTTTTGGTTTCTTTTACAACAGGAGCGCACAGGATGGTCATTTTTCAGGATGGTCGTGTCCTTGTTCATGGAACAAAAGACACGGCAGAGGCGCGTACGCTGGTTCACCGGTACTTTGGTTAGAGAAAAATCAAATGAATGTTCCGCGTCCGTTCCTTCCGGGAATGGACTTTTTCATTTTACGGCATGATAAACATACAACAATGCTGCGATGCACAGTGGTCACAAGGATGTCGAGACCAAGTGTAGTTTAAATCAACAAATGTAGCAGCGTACAAGACAGGCCGGGTGAAAAAATGAAAACATCCATATTACTGGTTGGCAGGGGCGATCTGGTTTCTTTTATTCAAGGCATACTGTGTGCAGAAGGGTACCAAGTCGAGCAAATGGAATGGACAGATCTGAACCGTATTTCTGAACTAACACTCACGAATCTCAATATGATCATATTAATGAATGAAGGATGTCACGAAGATACCCTGAAAAATGGACTAGAGTCTTTTATACACATAGGTGTCACCTCCCCATTGCTTGTGATAACTCCCAAGATATCGCCTGAATTGATTGTGGAATTACTCGATTACGGCGCTAATGATGTGATGGAAGCACCTATTCACGGTAATGTGATGATGGCCAGAATACGGAATCTTTTACGTGTGTTCTCGCATGCTTCACAGGAAGATGAAGAAGTCATTGTAGTACATGACCTCAAGGTCAATCTTCGTTCACGTCGTGTAAGTCGTGCAGGCGAATATCTGGTATTAACTCCGAAGGAATACGAATTGCTGGAATTTTTGGCCCGTCATGTGAATGAGGCGTGTCCCCGGAGCGTTATTTTAAGGGAAGTGTGGGGGTATGATTTTGCAATGGATACTAATGTGGTGGATGTATATATCAAACATTTACGAGTGAAGGTGGATAAGGGGAGAAGTGTCAAATTAATTCATACCGTTCGTGGCATCGGTTATATGCTTCATACCCAATAAAAGAGGTCGTCTCAAAAAATTTAGAGTCTGTTTTCCACATTACTCCTGTTTGGAGAGAGAACTTCATTGGGTAAATATAAAAGGACCGGATCATCAGATCCGGCCCCACTCGCTTCGTTATTTTCGGAATATGAGCTACAGTACGCGGCGAGCTTTAATATATGTTTTTTTCCAGTTCCCCGAGTTCAAGTCGGAGAGAGTTACACCTGGTGATCCGTACGTGTGCAGAACTTTTCCGTCGCCTGCATATACGCCTACGTGAGTAATATTGGAGCCTGTAGAGCGACTACCGCTGGAGAAGAAGACGAGATCTCCCACTTGCAGATTAGCTTTGGAAACAGCTACACCTTCTTGGGATTGCTTAACGGATGTACGTGGCAGGTCTACACCATACTTTTTGAAGATGTATTTCATAAAAGAAGAGCAGTCAAAATTTTTGGTTGTAGAAGTTGACGCACCAAATTTATATGGAGTTCCTGTAAAGGTTTTACCATAGTTCACGATTTGTTGTCCTGTGGATACAGAAGCGCTTGCTGCCTGTGCGACAGGTGCATTAGTCATTAATACAGCTCCAAAACCTAGTGTAGCGCACAACCCGACGGTTACGGCCTTTTGGACAAAGATGTTTGTTTTCATGTGAGTACCTCCAAAATTCGTTTTCGTTTAGTTGCTAGAGCGAGTATAACAGCTTTGTAACAGCCTAGAAATTGGATGGAACCTGATTCTCCCTAGGGCCGCAACGGTTTGGGTTTGTTTATTAAAATACCATTAAAAATGTCAAAAAATTAATCATTGACGAAGCTCGAATGTTACAAAAACAACAAAGACCCTTGATATTCAAGGGTCTTTGTTGTTTTATACTCTTATTTTTAATCTAAATCATAGGTTACAAAAACGTAATAAGTATAGGCAGAAGGTTAATCTTTGCTCTGAATAATGAGTAATAACCCACTATTGATTGAGACGGTGCCAAACTTTCCGAGCAGTTTGTTGCTAATCCCCAAAGATTGTCCCATGCGTATAGTGGCTTGATCTAGCGGGTACATGAAACCTTCCAGTGTAATACCTGTTACTTCATTAGTAAGTGGGAGTAGGGAGATGTACTCATATCCACGGTCTTCCACAAAAGCTTCGGAGGTTGTTAGCATCATATAATTGTGTTCATCCTGCAGAGTACAGGAAATATGATGCTGCATAGCGCGGACCATAATATGTACGTTAGCCAGTGTATGATCCATGCGTGTGCCCGTTGCGCCCAACATAAGAATGTCAGTAGGCTCAAGATCCAATGCTGTTTCAAATGCCATCTCGGTATCGGTCAAATCCTTATGCACAGGATCACAGGTGATTATCCGTTCGCTGTTATCTCGTACCTTCTCCCGTTCCTGCTCGGTAATGGAATCAAAATCACCTACTGCGATATGTGGTTGAATCCCATGTTCTATTAAGAACAACGCCCCACGATCAGCTGCGATAATGATGTCATCCTTACCGATTTCTTTTAGAAATTGAGGAGAGAGGTTTCCCCCTGTAAAAATAACAATACGTTTCTTAGTCATTCTATTTCATCCTTCCTAATCAATAAAGAAACAATTCACTTCTAATTAAGGTGTTAGAATGATGCAAAAATCATTCACAAAACCAGTATAATCCACAAAATGTGGTTGCACAATTTCGGCATGCGCGGATACAATGGGTAGAGCAACATGGAGATGACTTGAAAAGTGAGGTTTGAACAGGTTGGACTTGCACATTTTTGAAGTATTCAGCATTATAGGTACCATTGCATTTGCAATGTCCGGCGCTTTCGTGGCAATGGAAGAGGAATATGATATTTTGGGTGTACTGGTACTGGGACTCGTGACCGCATTTGGAGGCGGAGTCATTCGTAATGTTCTCATTGGTGTACCCGTAACGATGCTGTGGAGCCAGGGAATGCTGATTATGCTCGCCCTTATATCTGTAGCGATTGCTTTCGTACTACCTCTTAAGTGGATTGGTCACTGGAAGCGGACAGAAGCGCTGTTCGATGCGATTGGACTTGCAGCATTTGCGATTCAAGGGGCGTTATACGCAGCCAATATGGGACATCCCATTAGTGCGGTTATTGTAGCCGCAGTGATGACCGGTATAGGCGGAGGAATCATTCGTGATCTGCTGGCTGGCAGGAAGCCATTGGTACTGCGTGATGAAATTTATGCCGTGTGGGCAATAACAGCTGGTTTTGCCATAGGTATGGGATGGTTCACAACCAACGTTGGGCTGTTAATATGTTTCGCCGCAGTTGTGTTCTTCCGAATGTGTTCTGTTCATTATAAATGGAAGCTTCCTCGTCGTTCTCTGGTACAAACGGAGAGTGTAAAACCTCAGACAGCACCAGCGCCACTTAACCGCACCTTGAGTAAGGGGGAATAACATGATTAACGTTTTGTTTGTATGTTTAGGCAACATATGCCGCTCACCAATGGCTGAGGCTGTCCTCCGTCATAAAGTGAGTGAAAGAGGACTTGATCAGCAGATTTCAGTGGACTCAGCAGGTACAGGAGACTGGCATGTTGGCAAACCTCCGCATGAGGGGACACGATCATTGCTGGATTCATATCAAATTTCTTATGCCAACATGGCGGCAAGACAATTTGCGAGTGCGGACTTCACACATTTTGATTACATTATATGCATGGATGATTCCAACGCAGCTAACGTAAGAAGTGTAACAGGTGGTGAGGATGCGGAAATTATCAAGATGATGGATCTGCTGCCGAACGAGACGCTCCGTGAAGTACCCGACCCGTATTATACGGGGAATTTTGAAGAAGTATACAGGCTGGTTGATGCAGGCTGCGACGTGTTGATGGATCGGATTGAAAAGGAACATTCTTTGATATAACAATCGGTGATGTTCTCTAGGAATGACTTGTGTGATACAAGAGAAGAAGCTGGAACGGACAAGCAGGTGAGCCTGCTTCTTTTTTGAACGTTCATGTAAGCGGTACCATGTGAATGTAAAACAAAAGCGGCATTTCAGCCGCCTGTTCAATAATCGATTTAATTTTCTTGAAGAAAGTAAAGCAATGCTTCCGGCAGCTCGTTCTGCCAGAATCCCCATTGGTGATACCCGTCTTTCTCCTGATAGGAGACAAGCGCACCTCGTTTTTCGAGCAAATCACGGGTATCCCGGTTTAATTGAACAAAATCATATGTGCCGGTATCGGCTTCAAAGGCAGTCTCCTGCAAACCAACAATCATCCAGATCGATAACCAGGACAAGTCTTCAGCTGCAGCGTAGATTTCCTGGGAAGCGGAGTAGTAAGCTCCAGACATGCTGATGACACGTGTAAACAGGTCTGGATAGAGTAGAGCAAGATGAAGCGAAACGCTGCCACCCAGTGAGTCTCCGGCAAGAACACGTTCCTGCGGAGAGCGGCGCACAGGATATTTCTCTTCTACATAGGGAATAATCTCTTCAGCGAAGCATGAGGTATACGCCTTGAACCGATCGCCGAAAGGGGCGTATTCCTGAGTTCTTACAGACACTTCAACCTGAACTCCTACTATAATGAAAGGTTCGGCTCCCTCGTCGAGAATGATGCGGTTGGCAGTGGTGGCGATACGTCCAAAGTTGAAAAATTCTTCACCGTCCTGACAATATACGACAGGGTAAGATAACAATTCGTTATAGCCTGGGGGAAGATAAATTCGTAATGTGCGCTTCTCTCCGAGATAGCGGCTCTCAATCTCTTCCTTTACAATCGTGCGTTTCAAATAGCGGGAATCCGTCATAAAACGTCACCTTTCTCGGTTAATTTTTGCATTCGACCGCGCAATACGGTAAGATTAACCTTGTGCGGGGATAGGTCAAATACGCAAACATGTATTATGCTGTTATACCAATATTAAGCCCCTGTTATACATACAATCCGGAAGGAAACATAAAAAAATTACGGATATCTTTGACGTATGCAGTGAAACAGGTGTATAATAATATTATAACAGCGGAACTTGATATTCAAATTTTTTGTTGAGGTGAAGAAAAAAATGAGCAAGGTTCCTTATGAAGTATATACGGAGGATGTAGAAGCTCTGTCCGTGCTGTCTCCTGACGGCGAAATCGTTAACAAAGACATGATGCCTAAGCTTTCCGACGATCAATTAAAAGAAATTATGTATCGCATGGTATTTACCCGTACTTGGGATGACCGTGCAGTAAACCTGGGCCGTCAAGGTCGTCTTGGTTTCTATGCTCCAGTATCTGGTCAAGAAGCTACAATGGTTGGTAGTGAATTTGCAATTGAAAAAGAAGACTTTGTATGTCCTGGCTATCGTGACATTCCGCAACTCGTGTGGCATGGACTTCCTCTTTATCAAGCGTTCCTGTACTCCCGTGGACACCAACATGGTGGACAAATTCCGGATGGCGTTAATGTATTGATGCCGCAAATCATCATTGGTGCACAAATCCTGCACGCAATGGGTATTGCTATGGGTTACAAATTGAAGAAACAAAAACAAGTTGTAATTACGTACACAGGTGATGGTGGTTCTTCAGAAGGTGACTTCTATGAAGGTCTGAACTACGCTGGTGTTTACAAATTGCCTGTTATTTTCTTCGTACAAAACAATGGTTATGCCATCACAACTCCTTTTGCTAAACAAACGGCAGCTCTGTCCATCGCTCACAAAGCGGTAGCAGCAGGTATCAAAGGTGTTAAAATTGATGGTATGGACATCTTCGCAGTTATCAAAGCGGTTCAGGAAGCTGCTGAACGTGGTCGTAACGGCGAAGGCGCAACTCTGATCGAAGCAGTAACTTACCGTTTCCGTCCTCACTCCCTTTCTGACGATGCTTCCAAGTATCGTACAAAAGAAGAAGAGGCTGAATGGAATGCTAAAGATCCAATCGCACGTTTTGCTAAATATCTGGAGAAAAAAGGTCTGTGGACTGAAGAAGATACAGCACGTGTGAAAGAAGAAGCAAAAGCAAAAGTGAACGAAGAGATCAAAAAAGCGGAAAAAACCGAGAAAATGACGATTTCAGGCTTGATCGACAGCATGTTCGAACAAACGCCTAAGCACTTGGAAGAGCAAAAAGCTGATTTCCAATAAGTTTTTTCCGATAAAGCATAAACATCCGGGACGGGTTCCGGTGTCCCGGTATACATGTATGAATTCAAATGTGAACTGTCAATGTTTAAGGAGGAAATGAAGCAAATGGCACAAATGAACATGAAAGAAGCAATCCGTGATGCGCTTCGCGTTGAGTTGAAACGTGATCCTAACGTTCTGCTTTTCGGTGAAGACGTAGGTAATGTAGGCGGCGTTTTCCGTGTAACGGAAGGTCTGCAAAAAGAGTTTGGCGAAGAGCGTGTATTTGATACTCCACTCGCTGAGTCCGCTATTGGCGGTCTGGCTGTTGGTTTGGGTGTTCAAGGTTTCCGTCCGGTTGCCGAGATCCAATTCGTTGGTTTTATCTTCGAAGCCCTTGACCAAATGGTAGTTCAAGCAGCTCGTATGCGTTTCCGCTCCGGCGGTAAATATAATTCTCCAATCGTATTCCGTACACCATTCGGTGGCGGTGTAAAAGCGGCAGAATTGCACACAGATTCCCTTGAAGGTTTGCTTACGCAAACTCCGGGTATTAAAGTGGTAGTACCTTCTAACCCTTACGATGCAAAAGGTCTTATGATCGCTTCTATTCGCGACAACGACCCTGTATTCTTCATGGAGCACTTGAACTTGTACCATGCATTCCGTGCAGAAGTACCTGAAGAAGATTACACAGTTGAGCTGGGCAAAGCGAACGTTGTTCGTGAAGGTTCTGATGTAACGATCATTACTTACGGTATGATGGTTCACACTTCTGTGAAAGCAGCAGAAGAGCTCGAAAAACAAGGAATCAAAGTTGAAGTTATCGACCTTCGTACGGTTAGCCCGATCGACATCGATACTATCGTTGCTTCTATTAAGAAAACAAACCGTGCAATTGTTGTACAGGAAGCTCAAAAGAGCGCAGGTGTTGCAGCTGAAGTCATTGCACAAATCAATGAAAAAGCAATCCTGCACTTGGAAGCTCCGGTTCTGCGTGTAGCTGGTCCGGATACTGTATATCCATTTGCACAAATCGAAGATACATGGCTTCCTAACCCAGCACGTATCGTTGCTGCGGTTAACAAAGTCGTAAATTTCTAATTTAATCATCTGACATGCCGCAAGGCGCAGTATGGTGATCCACACCGCAGCGCAAGCTGCACTGTAAACAGCCATTAGCCCCTTGAGTAACAGTTTATTGCATTAGCAGTAACGGTTGTTTCTTGGAGTTAAGGGTTGTTTTCAGGATTGAGACATAATCAAGGAGGTTTTTCAGTTGGCTAAATTTGAATACAAATTCCCTGAACTGGGCGAAGGCCTTCACGAAGGCGAAATCATCAAGATGCACATCAAAGTCGGTGACAAAGTAACTGACGACGACATCATCATGGAAGTACAGAATGACAAAGCGGTCGTTGAAGTACCTTGTCCGGTTAACGGCACAGTAACAGAAGTATTCGCAAAAGATGGCCAAGTTTGCCACGTTGGCGAAGTTGTTGCAATCATCGACGCTGAAGGTGAGCTTCCAGAGCAAGACGACGCTCCTGCAGGCGAACAAGAAAAAGATGCAGCTCAAGGTGGAGCTGACATAAGCGGTTCTTCCGCAGCAGCTTCCAGCTCGGATGCAGCTAAAGAAGGCGGAAACAACAGCGTTCCGGCAGTACCTGCCAAAGACGTTCTGGCAACACCAAGCGTGCGTAAATTTGCTCGCGAACAAGGCGTAGACATCGCTCAAGTTAACGGTACTGGCAACAACGGTAAAGTTACCAAAGAAGATGTTGAATCCTTCAAAAACGGTGGCGGTTCTTCCGCAGCGGCATCTTCCGAAGCTCCGGCTCAAGAAGAGAAAAAATCCGCAGCACCAGCAGCTGCTGCAGCTGATCAACGTGTGGAAGAAGAGCGCGTACCATTCAAAGGTATCCGTAAAGCGATCTCCAATGCGATGGTTAAATCGGCTTACACAGCTCCTCACGTTACAATCATGGACGAAGTGGACGTAACTGAACTGGTTGCTTTCCGTACTCGCATGAAACCTATCGCTGAGAAAAAAGGTACAAAAGTAACTTATCTGCCATTCATCGTTAAAGCTCTGGTTGCTGCTTCCCGTGAGTTCCCAGCATTGAACGCTATGATTGATGAAGAAGCTAATGAAATTGTATACAAAAAATACTACAACATCGGTATCGCTACAGATACAGACAACGGCTTGATCGTTCCTGTTATCAAAGATGCTGATCGTAAATCCATCTGGATGATCGCTGATTCCATTCGTGATCTGGCAGCTCGTGGCCGCGATGGCAAATTGAGCGCGAACGAAATGAGAGGAAGCACAATCTCCATCAGTAACATCGGTTCTGCTGGCGGTATGTTCTTCACTCCGATCATCAACTTCCCTGAAGTTGCAATTCTCGGAACTGGACGCATCAGCGAAAAAGCCGTTATTAAAAATGGCGAAGTTGTTGCAGCACCTGTAATGGCTCTTTCCCTGAGCTTTGACCACCGTATCATCGATGGCGCAACAGCACAAAACTTTATGAACTACATTAAACAGCTGCTCGCTAACCCTGAGCTGCTTGTTATGGAGGTGTAAGATATGGTAGTAGGCGACGCTTCTCTCAATATCGACACATTAGTAATTGGTGCGGGTCCTGGTGGCTATGTAGCTGCCATCCGTGCTGCTCAACTGGGCCAAAGCGTATTGATCGTAGACAAATCCGAACTGGGTGGCGTTTGTTTGAACCGCGGATGTATTCCATCCAAAGCCCTGATCTCGGCTGCACACCAATATGAGTCTGCATTGCACGGCGAAGCTTTTGGTATCTCTGCTGAGAACGTAAAAGTGGACTTCAGCAAAACTCAAGAATTCAAAAACGGCGTTGTTAAGAAAATGACTGGCGGCGTAGCTGGTTTGCTCAAAGGCAACAAAGTTGAAGTTTTCAACGGTGAGTGCATGTTCATTAACGAAAACGAAGCTCGTGTATTTAACGATCACGAGTCTCCACGTTACAAATTCAAAAATGCAATCATTGCAACAGGTTCCCGTCCAATCGAACTGAAACCTTTCCCGTTTGGCGGACGCATTCTGTCTTCGACAGAAGCTCTGAACTTGCCTGAAGTTCCAAAAAGCATGATCGTTATCGGTGGCGGTTATATCGGTGCTGAGCTTGGTCAAATGTACTCCAAATTCGGTGCTAAAGTAACAATTATCGAAGGTTTGGATACTGTACTGCCAGGTTTCGATAAAGACATGACTAGCCTCGTAGCTAAAAACATGAAGAAAACAGGCATCGAAATCGTAACGGGTGCAAAAGCTGAAAGTGCTGAGCAAACGGATAAAGATGTAACTGTTAAATATTCCGTAAATGGTGAATCCAAAGAAGTAACTGCAGATTACCTTCTGGTTACTGTTGGACGTCGTCCAAATACAGACGGAGAGCTTGGTCTGGACCTGATTGGCGTAGACGTTGACGAGCGTGGCTTCGTTAAAGTTGATCACCAAGGCCGTACTAGCATTCCTCACATCTTTGCAATCGGTGATATCGTATCCGGTCTGGCACTTGCCCACAAAGCTTCTTATGAAGGTAAAGTGGCTGCTGAAGCGATCGCAGGACAACCATCTGTAGTTGACTACAAATGTATGCCTGCAGTTGTGTTCACAGATCCTGAGTGCTCCAGCGTAGGTTACACTGAGAAAGAAGCAAAAGAAAAAGGCTACAAAGTAAAAGCTGGCAAATTCCCTTATGCGGGTAATGGCCGTGCTGTATCTTTGAACCACGCTGAAGGCTTCGTGAAAATCGTAGCTGACGAAGAAACAGGTCTTGTACTGGGTACTCAAATCGTAGGTCTGGAAGCTTCCAACCTGATTGCTGAGCTTGGACTCGCAATTGAAATGGGTGCGACTTTGGAAGATTTGGCGCTGACTATTCACGCTCACCCTACTTTGGGCGAAATCGTGATGGAAGCTGCGGAACTGGTTATGGGTCACCCGATCCACATCATTTCCCGCTAATATCGTCTAAGCTTCGGATTCGTCCGGCATTATACGTAAATCAAGAAGGGATGGATAACGTGTTACAGCGTTGTCTGTCCCTTTTTTTTATGTGAACACCTAAAGCGAGATCTTGTTAAAGAATCATGCAATCAGAAGCTTAATGTGGTACACTGTAACAACCAATATGACAGCGGAGGGCTTAGGTCGATGCTGTTTTTTTTAAAATAAGGCAAATTGGAGCAAACACCAGTTGTGTGAATGTTCTTGTTTGTTTTTATTGCTATGAAATTAGAAGTGCGAGGGGAATATAATTTGAAAAACTATCTCGATTTATTACAGGATATCTTGGATACTGGCGTGCATAAGGGAGATCGCACCGGAACTGGAACACAGTCGGTATTTGGCAGACAGCTCAGATACGACCTATCCGAAGGGTTCCCGCTGGTAACAACTAAGCGAATCCATCTGAAATCAGTCATTCATGAGTTGTTGTGGTTTTTGAGCGGGGATACGAATATATCCTATCTCAAGGAAAACGGCGTGAAGATCTGGGACGATTGGGCTGACGAGAATGGCGACCTAGGTCCGGTATATGGATCACAATGGCGTACTTGGGAAGCACCAAACGGGGAGAAGATCGATCAGATTGCTGCCGTTATTGATTCGATCAAGAATAATCCAGATTCACGGCGTCACCTCGTTAGTGCCTGGAATGTGGCGGAGATTAACAACATGAAATTGCCTCCTTGTCATTTCGCGTTTCAGTTCTATGTGGCTGAGGGTAAACTATCGTGTATGCTTACCATGCGTTCTGTAGATACGTTCCTCGGGTTGCCATTTAACATTGCCAGCTATGCGCTGCTGACACATATGATTGCGCAGCAGTGTGATCTTGAAGTGGGAGAGTTCATCTGGTCCGGTGGGGACGTTCATATCTACTCGAACCATGTGGAACAAGTGAAAACGCAGTTGGAGCGTGAACCGTTCGCGTTGCCTAAATTGGTAATCAAGCGCAAGCCGGATTCCATTTTCGATTATACGTTTGATGATTTTGAGTTTGAGAACTATCAGCATCATCCGGGTATTAAAGCCCCGATTGCCGTATAAACAGACACGGATTGAAGGAGTGTGAAATCTTGAGCATTGAACTTGTATGGGCGATGGGCGAGAATGGTGTCATTGGATTGAATAATTCCATTCCGTGGCGTTTGCCTAAAGATATGGCCTTTTTCAAGCAACGTACGTTGAACAAAACGATTATTATGGGACGTAACACATGGGAGTCCTTTGGAGGCAAGCCGCTTCCGCAACGTCGGAATATTGTTGTAACAAGAGATCTGAACTACCAAGCGAATCAGGCTGAAGTGGTGCATACAATTGAAGAGGGTCTGGAAGTTACAAAAGGCGAAGAGCTCTGCGTCATTGGCGGTTCCCAGGTCTATCGTGAGTTTTTGCCGCTCGCAGATCGTCTGGTGGTGACCAAAATCCATGAGAATTTTGAGGGGGATACTTTTTTCCCGGATGTGGATTGGTCGGAGTGGGAGCTAACAGAACAGATCGAAGGCGAGCAAGATGAAAAAAATGTTTATGCATATACGTTTGAGTTCTACGAACGAAAACGGTAAAAGGGTCATAAGATGAAGTAGAAGAGCCCAAACATATGCTATTTACGAAGTATAGGGGCGCTGATTTGCGAAATATTCGTGAACAGCGTCTTTTCTTTTAGAAATAGAATGAAATAAATACGAATTAACATATAAATGACATAAATATGACGTAAAAATAACGAAAAAATGAATGCAATACATATCCCCTTAATCACTCTGTGGTAAAAAAGTATAAAAATTGTGGGAATTCACCGTTGTAAAGCCCTAAAATCAGTTATTGTTCGGATTTGGCAGCCTAAAACAGCATAAATTGTTGTTTTTAATGACAAATTACCTCACATTTAAATGACGTTTCGTCCGTTTTTTCATCAATTAAACGCCTGGTTTTGTACAGCCAAACCTTAGAAATAACCATTTTAAGGGTATTGACCATGGGTAGACTTGGACGATATGATGTATAAAATACAAATAATTATTCGGATAATCCATTTAATATTCATCATGCAAAGTGCTACTATAATTGAAATATCTTCGAGAAGATTTTGTGATACAATATACAAAAACTCAAACATGAGTAATCCATTTCATATAGAACCATGCAGATGAAGGGATTAAGACAAGAACGGATGGGGGAAAACGTAAGATGTCTACACCTACTGGATTTATGGAATACAAACGGCAGCTGCCTGCGGACCGCCAACCAGCGGAGCGGGTTAAGGATTGGGAAGAGTTTCATAAACATATGGCTGAAGAAGAGCTCAGAACACAAGGTGCACGATGCATGGATTGTGGTACCCCGTATTGCCATACAGGTATAGATATGACTGGCGGAACGTCGGGCTGCCCTGTGCATAACCTGATTCCAGAATGGAATAATCTGGTGTATCGTGGTTTGTGGAGAGAGGCGCTTGATCGTCTGCACAAAACGAATAATTTCCCTGAGTTTACAGGTCGTGTCTGTCCTGCTCCTTGTGAAGGGTCATGTACAGTGGGACTGATCGGTGAACCTGTAACCATCAAAACGATTGAAGAAGCCATTATTGAAAAGGGTTTTGAAGAAGGATGGGTCGTTCCCCAACCTCCGGAGAAACGTACGGGTAAACGTGTAGCAGTTGTAGGTTCAGGTCCTGCAGGACTGGCTACGGCAGCTCAGTTGAACAAAGCAGGTCACTCAGTGACCGTATACGAGCGCTCCGACCGTGTCGGCGGTTTGCTGATGTATGGTATCCCTACGATGAAATTGGACAAAAACGTCATTCAGCGTCGTGTTGATTTGTTGGAAGCAGAAGGTATTCAATTTGTAACAAACACGGAGATCGGTAAAGATATTGCTGCGCAGCAACTGGTGGATGATTATGATGCGGTTGTCCTGTGCGGCGGTGCAACCAAACCACGTGAGTTTAACATTGAAGGCAGTGACTTGAAAGGCGTACATTACGCCATGGATTTCCTGAATGGCAGCATCAAAAGTTACCTGGACTCCAACCTTGAGGATGGTAACTACCTGTCAGCACAGGACAAGGATGTTATCGTCATCGGTGGCGGGGATACGGGTTCCGACTGTGTAGCTACATCACTTCGTCATGGTTGTCGGAGCATTACACAATTTGGCACACATACTCAGGCTCCTATGGAACGGGATCGTATTAACAACCCTTGGCCGCAATTCCCGAACGTATATACTCTTGATTATGCACAGGAAGAAGCGAAAGCATTGTTCGGTGACGATCCGCGTGAGTTCTCCATCATGACGACCAAATTTGTGGGTGACGACGAGGGTAATCTCAAAGAACTTCACACCGTTCAAATCGAGCGTATTGTAGATGAGACGGGACGTAAGATCTATCAGCCGATTCCGGGTACAGAGCGCGTCTTCCCAGCTCAAATGGCCATGATTGCTATCGGTTTTGACGGACCGGAACAGACTCTTGTGGAGCAACTCGGACTTGCAACAGACCGTCGTACCAATGTTAAGGCACGTTACGGCAAATACAATACCAATGTGGATAAAGTATTTGCAGCAGGTGACATGCGCCGTGGTCAAAGTCTGGTTGTATGGGCAATTAATGAAGGCCGTGAAGCTGCCCGTGAAGTGGACAAATACTTGATGGGTGCTACAGTTCTCGTATAAAGAATAATGAGCCGTATATGTATATGGATTTGCAATTTTTTAATAAAATATATAACTGATTCAATAAAACTCTCGCAATTAGCGGGGGTTTTTTGTTGTTTTTAAGATAACATGAGACGTTCAGCTACAATTATTTTAGACAACTGTGAGGTATAGCATTGCTTTTTATCTCATAAAGATTTATTATTACATTATAATGATTATAAATAAGAAACGTAATGACACTTAATTAAAAACTAAACGAATTGTGAAATTATAATATCCGGAGGTGCAATCTTTATGGCAAGTAACCGGGACAAATCCATTTCAGAACAGATTGATGACATTAAAAAACAGTTGGTTGCAAAAGGGTATAAGCTGACACAGCAACGAGAAGTTACGGTACGTGTGTTACTTGAGCATGAGAAGGATCATTTTAGCGCAGAGGAAGTGTTTCTGCTAGTCAAGGAACAATTCCCCGAGATTGGCTTGGCTACGGTATATCGTACGCTTGAACTGCTTAGTGACCTACAGGTCGTAGAAAAGATTAACTTTGGGGACGGTGCTGCGCGCTTCGACCTGCGAAGTACGGATGGCTCACATCACCATCATCATTTGATTTGCACAGAGTGTGGCACTGTAGAAGAGATCATGGAGGATGGCTTGCTTCGTTTGGAACAACAAATCGAGCGTCAGTACGGCTTTGCCGTTACAGACCATCGTCTTGATTTTCAGGGCGTATGCAAAGAGTGCAGAGCGAAGCAGGCTTTGAATGAACAGGCAGCAGGGTAAATCCAATGGGGAGGATGCTCCCGCAACCAAAATCTGATATAATAAGTTTCAGAAGCAAGGGGCTTCCGTGGGCGGAAGGCCCCTTTTTGCCGTCATCTGGACGGTGAAGGAGGAGAGATGGACGGATGAAGACACTGGTTATTGCGGAAAAGCCCGACATGGGCCGAACCATTGCCGCCGTCATAGAACCAAGAGCCAAGAACAATCGCAATTATTTGGAAGGTGAGCATTACATTATCACCTGGGCGATTGGTCATCTATTGGGACTTGCTGAACCGGATGCCTATGATTCAAAGTACAAGCGCTGGAATATCGGCGACCTGCCGATCATTCCGGATCAGTTCAAGATTGTACCCAACCCCAGAACGAAAGATCAACTGAAAATGATCGGAGAACTTGCAAAAAGGGCATCGGCCATCGTTAATGCTTGTGATGCAGGGCGAGAGGGACAGTATATTTTTGCCTTAATTCAACAACAGTTGAAGCTGCGTCAGCCTGTCAAACGTCTGTGGATATCGGACCTGACCGCTGAGAGTATTAAACGTGGTTTTGACGGTTTGAAAGATGCCTCCGAATTTGAGAATTTGACCCATGCTGCCAGGGCTCGTAGTGAAGCGGATTGGCTGATTGGCATGAATGCATCCCGGGCTTTCACTACTCGACATAATGCCTTGCTCTCTGTAGGCCGGGTGCAGACTCCGGTACTGGCCTTGATCTATGATCGGGAAATCGAGATTGAAGCGTTCCAGTCCCAGACCTTTTATGAAGTAGCCGCTTGGTTTCGTCAGGAAGGAGTGGAGTACAGGGGATTACGTCAAGGAGACAAGCTGACCGACCCCGCCGTTGCTGAATCGATTGCGACCAGTGTGAAGGGAAAGACGGGACAAATTACCAAGTACGAAGCAAAACAGACCAAGGAGTATCCATACCGGTTGTATGACCTGACCCTTTTGCAGCGTGAAGCAAATGCCAAGTATGGATATGGAGCGAAGAAAACGTTGGATATTGCACAGGCGCTTTACGAGAAACATAAAGTGATCTCTTATCCACGGACCAATTCAAACTATGTTACGGAACAGAATATTGAAGGTATGCACAAAACGCTGAATCTGCTTAAAAATGGACCTTATAGTGAACTGGCGCAAGGAGCGAAACCTGAACTTGTTCATAAAGGTAACAAGGGTGTATGTAACCCATCCAGAGTTGAGGATCACCATGCAATTCTGCCTACATTAAAACGACCGGGTACGTTATCCAAGGATGAACAGAATATCTATGATCTGATCGTAAGACGTTTCTTATCTCATTTCTATCCGCCAGCAGAGTATAAGCAGCATACCGTGCTCACTGATGTTGAGAAGCACCAGTTCAAGACATCTGTGAAAGAACTGCTGTCACTGGGGTGGAAGGTGGTACTGGGAACTTCGGATCAGGAGCAGACAGGCAAGAAAAAGACAAAGAAAAACAGCAACGAAGAAGAGGAAGCAGAGGAATGGACGGACAAGGCCTTTGCCGTTCAACCTGAATTGCCTGTTCAATGTACCAAGAGTGAATTCAAGGAGAAGGCGACACAGCCTCCCAAGAGTTATACTGAGGGAACGTTGCTAAAAGCAATGGAGAGTGCAGGGAAACAGATCGAGAATGAAGAGCTCCGTGATGCTATGAAGGACAGTGGACTAGGTACACCTGCGACTCGTGCGGCAACGATCGAACGACTCAAAAACGTGGGTTACATTACGATGCAGGGTAAAAAGATGCAATTGACGTTGAAGGGTCGGACAGCTATCGAGCTAATTCGTAAGGCAGGCGTAGATCTGTTAACTTCTCCTGAAATGACGGGCCAATGGGAAAGAAGACTGTACCAAATTTCCAAAGGTGAAGCGGGCCAGGACAAGTTTATGGAGAATGTCAAAAAATTTACGATGTCCATTATTGATAAAGTACGTGTGCAGGCACCCGCACCAGCGGATGCTTTTGGGGAAGACACACGTGGGGGACGGGGTAAAGGCAAAGGAGCCAAAACCCAGAGAACCAGCACTAGAACTACTTCTACCAAGACATCAGGTACTGGCTCAAGTACCATTGCAGGTTCGAAGCCTTCACGTCAAGCGTCGGGAGCGTCATCCAGAAATGGCAGTGTTGCGAACTCAACGGCACAAACGCGAACTTCGACTTCCAGTCAACCGGGCGTTCGTGAAACGCTGGCATCCTGTCCATCACCGGGTTGCACCGGTCAGATTATTGAAGGAAAAAAAGGTTATGGCTGTACAAGGTTTAAGGAAGGCTGCGGCTTTGTCATATGGAAAGAGTACGTCGGCAAGAAAATAACCAGTACGATGTTAAAAGCGTTGATTGAAAAGGGCAGTACTCAGGTACTGGCTTTTAAACGAAAAGACGGAAGTACGGTGAAGGCACGTATTATTTTGCAAGATAAGGTAACCGGCAAACTATCTGCGGAAAAGCAGGATGCATAAGTTTATTGGATGTAAAAGCAGAAAGAAGAACGTGAAGGCTGATATACCAGCGCCAAATCCTATTAGAATTAAATAAGAAAAGGACCCTTATCCAAGGGTCCTTTTTTGTTGCTGCTGTTGTATATTTTCATGGATGACCTTCGGAACCTCTTCCAGGGCGGTGATGGTATACATCGATGTCTCTGGATTAGGTTGAAGCTCAACCATGTTGTATTGCCATTCGTTCGGCTGTTTGATATATATGCTATGGATGCCGGCCGTCACTGCTGGCATGATGTCTGTGCGCAGTGAGTTTCCAATCATCCAAGTTGCACGACGTTCAAACGGTCCAGTTGAAAGAATGCCTTCGAGCGCTTCAATGTTCTTATGTTGCCGAATGTAGATCCGGTCATCGAAATAAGCCGAGAGCTTCATCTGGTCAATCTTCCGCTGCTGAATTACGGTTTCTCCACCTGTATACAGGTAGAGGGCATGTCCAGCTGATTTAAGATTCTCCAGCGTTTCGACCATATGAGGATAAGGTTCAACCTCTTGGTCATATACACTCATTCCCAATTTGGTGAGGTAAGACTCTTCTTGATGAGAGGTTGGCTTTGAGAACTTCTGGGAGAAGTAACGGTAGGTATCAATAAGGGATTGCGGGAAATGGTGACTTGCAAATCCCAATTTATTGACCCCGGTTACATCAATCTCTAGCTGCTTCTCCCTAATTTGTTGAACCGTTAGGGCATGTCCATCAAACCACTCCTGCATGTTCTCGAAGAATTCACCTAGCACTAGGTTGAAATATTTATTGCAATACACGAGTGTATCATCTAGATCAAACAAAATATGTTGTTTTATTATTTTCATATCCAATTCACTCCTTGCAGCAGCAGCACAGTTGTTCATATTTTATATGCGAATATAAGATTCCAGGAACATATTCAATTCAGATACGCCATCTGGTCGAATACTGTATTTCTCTTTGCGATTACTGCCGAGCAGATGGGTTCGCAGCAGTCCGGCGATGCGCAGTGCCATAACCTGATCTTTAACCATATCCTCGTCTTTACCCAGCTCCTCACACATCTCAGCGAGTGACTTCGGTTCACCTGACACGTAGCGTAGAAGACGGAGTCTTTCCGGATCAGCTAGGGCATGTGTGAAACGAAGCAGACAGGTTGGTGGTTGGTCTTCATCCTCTTCGGGTGCGTCTACAGGATACTGCATGATCATCATGCCCTCATAGAAGCAGTACATATTAATGGGGCGGTTGTGGACGGTTGGAAACAGGATAACTTCATCCAGTCCAGGCATCGGTTCAACCAGAACACCCGCAGTAGCGTATTCAATAAGGAGTTCAGGCCCCATTTTTTCAAGCAGTACGCGTTTCTCTTCAGCTTCTTCCTCCAGCCAGGTACGATAATCCTCACTCATATTCTGGCAGTAATGCTGATCCCAGAGTCGCAAAAGTGGCACATAGCTATCCCGAATACGTGTAGATTCTTCTATTGTAAGATGGGGTAGCAGAACAGATACGCGTGCGAACAGCTCTTCGGCTGTTAGTCCAGCAAGCATATCCAGAAAATCAATATTCTCATTAGAAGTGTTCCGATAGGCCGCCCATGCAAATAATACATCAAAGTCATCAAAAGGCCAGGTGGCAGCAGGTGCGAGCGCTGCTCGAACATTGGAACTTAGTTTGCCTTCCACCTCAATGATCCATTCAGGGCCAACATCCAGATGTTGAATCCACTTCTTCGTTACATATACCAAAAAGCTGTTGAGCATTTCATATATCGGTGAAACATCGATTTTAACATGATAAGCCATATGATGCAGAATCCTCCCGTCACATCTAAATGTACGCAGCGACTTAAGTACTATTATGGCTTGTTTTGCAGGGCGTTGTCCACTATAATGTTCAAGTCCAGGGCAAAACGCCTGGCGTAACCATACATGATCAATAGAATAGTTATAACATGCGAAAGGTCGTCAGTGATGGCGATTTTTCTTTGTATGCTTGCAGGAGGAATGATTTTTGTGTCATCTATAACCACCCCCAAATTATCACATTCTACATCAAACTATCTCATTCTGATTACCGTTATTGTTGTGGCGGGGATCAGCCAGGGACTTTTATTGCCGGTGCTCTCCATTTTCTTGGAGCAAAAAGGAGTCTCGCCGGGTTTGAACGGATTGAATGCAGCCGCATTGTACGTTGGATCTTTTGCCATGACCTTGGTGGCGGAACGACTGCTGGGAGCTATTGGTTTCAAAAAGCTGATTATCGGCGGACTGTTATTTGTCATGATTCCCCTGATTCTATTTCCTTATTTTCCGGATATCAAAATTTGGTTTATTTTGCGTCTCGTCGTCGGAATCGGTGATAGTGCACTCCATTATTCTGCCCAGCTATGGGTACTACTGGTGACCGCACCCGAAAAACGCGGACGTTACATCTCTTTATATGGTATGTCTTATGGTTTAGGATTCAGTATTGGCCCATTGGGAATCAAGCTGCTCGGGTTTGGGGATGCCGTTCCATTCTGGGTATTATTCGTATGTATGGCTGCGGTACTTATGCTTGTATTAATGAAGCTTCCCGATACGAAGCCGGAAAAGGCCGAACATGGACAACTGCCTGAACGCCGTTTCCGACGCAGCTTGGCCTGGGCATGGTATGCGCTGTTGCCTGCGTTATTGTACGGGTACATGGAAGCCGGGATGAACAGCAATTTTCCGGTATACGGGCTGCGTATTGGTCTGGATGCCAATCAGATATCGTCCTTGCTGCCTTTTGTCGGAATAGGTGGTCTGTTTCTGCAATTACCTCTAGGTATGTTGAGTGATCGTTATGGTCGGAAGCAAACGTTAATGTTTGCTGGTATTACAGGAGGTATCATCTTCATGCTGGTTCCTGTGGCCGGCACACATTTCTGGTGGACACTTGTGCTGTTGACCATAGCAGGAGGTCTGGTAGGTTCATTTTTTTCGCTTGGCCTGGCCTATGCCGCAGATATTTTGCCAAAAGTGCTGCTGCCTGCAGCGAACGTAGTGGCCTCATTTCATTTTACAATTGGAAGCATCATTGGACCGAATCTGGGTGGGCAAGTGATTAACTGGATTTCACCAGGAAGCATGTTTATTTTGCTTGGATTCATGTATCTTCTTTTTGGTGCAGCAGGTGTATTATTTCGTCGTAAACCTATGCTCGAATCTGTGGTAAAATAGAAGCTGGTGTTCGCATGGAAATTGATGTCCATTTCCGAGTACACTAGTAGTAGGGAAAAACATGGACAAGAGGAGACATCGCGATGATCAGAGTTGAGGGTTTAAGCAAATCCGTTGGAGCGGACCGGGTTCCGGTTCTGCGGGATATACGATTCGATATGCAACAGGGAGAAATGATTGGTGTAGTGGGCTCAAGTGGCAGCGGAAAAAGCATGCTGCTTAAATGTCTTGCTATGATGGAAAAATGGGACAGTGGTCGATTTACGGTGGACGGCGCCGAGATTATAAAAGAAGGTTGGTCTGGAAAACGGAAAATTAAACGGGAATGGGCATACTTGGAACAGAATCCGCAATTGTATCCGAGACGTACAGCTTTGAAAAATGTATTGATCGGTCGTTCTGGTCAAACTCCTCTATGGAGAATGGTAACAGGTATGGTTCGTTCCGATGATTATATGGGTGCGATGGATTATCTGGAAGGGCTCGGATTGCTGGATAAAGCACACCAGACGGCAGAGAAACTCAGCGGTGGCGAGAAGCAGCGTGTTGCGATTGCCCGAGCGCTGGCGCATGGCGCCAAAGTTGTTTTGGCGGATGAACCTGTCATCGGACTTGATCCTCATACCGCAGATACGGTGCTGGAAACACTGCGCAAATTGTGCGAAGAGGAACGGGCTACCGTAATTGCAGTATTGCCGATTGAGATGGCAGAGAAACATGCGACCCGCATCTGGGGTCTTGCGGAAGGCAAGATTGCTTTTGATATACGTGGACGTCGGTTGACACAGCAAGAAAAAAATATGATTTAAACTATTGAAAAGAGTGATGAATTTGCTTAATTCACGGTGGGGGCGCCTGTTAGCGGGGGGAGCAGCTATGATTGTACTCGGCTCCGTTCTTAGCGGATGCACTGTCCTGAGTGATCCCAAGCTTTTAATGAAACAACCCATGATGTCGATGGACAAGGAGAGGCTTCTCACAATTGTACAGAAAGAACAGCCTCCTGAAAGCCAATTAATTCGTCCCAAAGACTTGAACAATACAAGCATGATACGGGTGGCAGATTTAGATGGGGATGGAACCCGAGAGGCTATTGTTTTCTACGAAACTCCGAGTGAAAATGTGCGGATTCATGGCATGCTTCTCGAAGAGCAGGGTGATACCTGGGTGAAAAAACTTACTTTTGATGTTCCGGGAAATACCTTACAATCGTTTAAACTGCTGGACATCACGAACGATGGCAATCCTGATATTGTTCTTGGAGTGAGCCTTGAAGCACAGAAAGCTTTAATGGCATATTCCTACAAAGGAGGAGCTCTTGAACAGGTGATGGGCGGAGTACCGTATAATGAGTTGATTATTGATGATTTACAAGGAAATCCTTTGGATCTTAACGGGGACAAAAAAAATGATTTTGCTATCGTTTCCCTCAACACCAGCGGATTTGCCTCCATTGCCCTATATCAATATGATGATGGCAGTTTCAAGGAAGTGGACCGTATACAGACGGACTATACAGTAAAAGAATTTTATAATGCACTTGGTGGTCAAATTGCCAAAGATAAAGTGGGCTTCGTATTGGATGCCGAATTGGACGACCGAAGTACTTTTACACAGATTGTTTATGTAAAAGACAACAAATTGGTGTATGCATTCAATTCCCCTGATCAAACCTATAGAGATGACAAAATTTTAAGCGGTGATTTTAATAATGATGGTATTATTGAATTTGGATTGAAAGAGACACCCAGAGGCTGGGAACATTACGTATTTGATGCTCGAATGTGGTTCTATACTTTCTATCAATGGAATGGTAAGGATGGCAAAGATTTTGTATCCTTCCAGTATCGTGATGATGCGAATGCATTCCATCTTAACCTGAAAACGGATTGGTACGGAAAAGTTACAATAGATACCAAATCGGAAAAGGGAAAATATATTCGTTTCAAAATGATTGATACGGATGAAACGGTGGGTGAAATTAAATATTTCACACTTACGCAATGGGAACAGGACAAAGGTAAAGGGTGGAAAGAAATTACCAAATCGAATGATCGAGTGATTGCTTATCGTGGCGCGCAATCTGCGAATAACGATGGTGGATTACTGGACAATATGTCGCATCTGAACAGAAAGGAAGAACTTAATGAGTAAAGTACTTATTCTTGAGGATGAAGAATCCATCCGCAGTTTTATTGTTATTAATTTGAAGAGAAACGGGTTCGAAGTGCTCGAAGCGGGAGACGGACATGAAGCGCTTCGTATTCTGCAATCCGTACCAGATATTGACTTGGCTTTGCTGGATGTTATGGTTCCCGGAATTGACGGGTTTGAAGTGTGTCGACGAATTCGTGAAACGAATGAACGTCTGGGTATTATTTTCCTGACAGCCAAAGTACAGGAGCAGGACAAGGTATATGCGCTATCCGTTGGAGCAGACGATCATGTAAGTAAGCCGTTTAGTCCAACCGAGCTGATTGCACGTATACAATCTTTGTTGCGCCGGGTCAATGTTCACCGGGAGACGGCTGCAAAGGTAACGTTCCAATCAGGGCCGTTCTCGCTAGATCTGATCTCCAAACAATTTAAGAAACAAAATGAATTAATTGAGTTAACACCAACCGAATTTTCCTTGATTCAATTTTTCTTGGAAAAAGAAAACACACCGCTTAGTCGAGATGTGCTGCTGGATCACGTGTGGGGCAAAGAGTATATGGGTGATCCCAAAATCGTCGACGTAAACATTCGCCGCTTGCGCCAGAAAATTGAGAACAATCCTTCCGAACCTGAATACCTGCAGACTGTATGGGGTCACGGGTACAAATGGAAGGGCCGGGATCAATGATCAAAAAAGGCATTACACGGCAGATCGTACTACATTATTTCATTGTAGTTTTTCTGGCTCTGCTGTTGGTGGAATTCGTATTTTTGATTGCAGTACAAAGGTATTATTACGAGAGTATTTATAATACGATTAATCAGCAGATTACATCAACGAACGATTTTAAAGAAACGTTATCTCGTACGGATGAGGCTAATAATTTATCGTATTTGCTCGCTAATTTACAATTGGGTAGTACCGAGCTGCAAATCCTTGATATGGATGGCCGAGTCTTGGCTAGTTCAACTGCTTTTGAGTCCGAGCATGCCGTTCTTCAAACGAGCGATATATCACAGGCCATGAACGGAAGCATTGGCCGTTGGGTGGGAAGACAACCCCTTACGGGTGAGCAAGTCATGGCGGTATCCCACAAGTTAGATTTGGGTGGCGAAAATACTTATATTGTGAGGTACCTCACCTCGTTGGATATGGTTAATTCCAAGCTTCTGGTTATGGGGCTGCTTGCGGTTGCTGTAGGTGTGGCTGTACTAGTCATTGTTTTAATTATCAGTATCGGAATGGCGAATTCAATTGTGCGACCGCTCAATAACATTACAGCTGTTTCAGCTCAAATGGCCAGGGGACGTCTGGATGTCAGAGTTAAAGGGAATTACAAGCACGAGCTTGGTGAACTGGCATCTACATTGAATTTCATGGCACATGAGATTGTACGCAGTAACCAGATTAAAGACGATTTTATTTCATCTATTTCGCATGAATTGCGGACACCTCTGACCAGTATCAAAGGCTGGAGCGAAACCTTGGATTCTGGCGGATACGATCCCGATGAGACGAGAATTGGAATGAGTATTATCTCCAAAGAAACCGAGCGATTGATCGGTCTTGTTGAAGAAATGCTCGATTTCTCCAAATTGCAGCAAAATCAGATGAAGCTTGTAAAAGGCTCGGTCAGCATTCGAGAAATTGTTCAGGAAACGATGTTGAACGTTTGGGCCAAAGCGGAGCAAAAGCAAGTACATCTCAAGCTGGACACGGATGAGACGCGTGCGTTTAACGTATTTGGAGACGGCAATAGGCTGAAACAAGTTTTTCTTAATCTGGTTGACAACGCGATTAAATTTTCTCATGAAAATTCGTGGATTTTCCTTTCTGTTAAAGAAGAGAAGGGGCAGATCATAGCTGCTGTTCAGGATACCGGTATCGGAATTAGTGAAGAACATCTCATCAAAGTACGTGACCGGTTCTTCCAAGTGAATCACCAAAACGGGGGAACAGGGCTGGGTCTAGCCATTACGCAGGAACTTGTAGAACTGCATGAAGGCACGATCACGATTCAAAGTGAGCTTGGTTCGGGAACCACGGTTACCGTTTCTTTGCCAGCATTGCCTGAGGAAGAGGTTGTAACAGGTGAAGTTCCTAAGCATAACAGTGACTCTGAAGAACTGCAGGAGACACAAGCCAAGGAGTCAAACACCGATAAGGAAGAAACATAATCTCTAATTGCAAAGTTAAGGCAACGTATATTGTATTTTTTGAAATAACGTTTGGATTTAATGCACCAAAAAGGCGAGCCATATATGGCTCGCCTTTTCTTTAAGATTATGAAGAAAGTTCACCAGCGCGCAGACGCCCGCTTTTTTCGTAAACATCTTTCAGCATGCGTACAGGTTGTGTGCGCACAGCCGGTTTGGCGGAGACAATCTCATTTGGTCCGACAACCACGATTTCATCCGCCGTGCCTTTGACAATGGCACCGTCTTTAATAATGGCACCTTCGCCAATGATGGCGCGTTCGATGTGAACACCGCGACCTACCCGTGCATTTGGCATAATCACGCTGTCTTTAACTTCAGAACCTTTCCCAACTTCGGCTCCGCAGAAAATAACAGAACGTTCAGCCCGGCCATCAATGGAGCAAGATTCATGGATCATGGAGTGCAGGAGCTCAGCACGTGTATTACGTGCTTTGTATGCACTTGGTTTAGTTCTCCAGTCACGAGTAAACATCGGCCAGTCTTCTTTTTGCAGGCTCCAGTCTTCATCGTTATGAAGCAGATCCATGTGCGCATCCCATAAACTCTTCACGGTACCCACGTCTTTCCAATAACCATTGAAGTTATATACGAAGAGAGGCGTATTCTCATTCAACATTTGAGGAATCACATCTTTACCGAAGTCATGGCTGGATTCCGGATTAGCGGCATCTTCGAGCAAGTGGCGCTTCAGGTATTCCCATTTGAACATGTAAATGCCCATGGAAGCCAAATTACTTTTCGGTTCGGCCGGTTTCTCGGCAAACTCGGTAACTCTCAGATTCTCATCCGCTGCCATGATGCCGAAGCGATGGGCTTCCTCCCACGGAACCTCCATAACGGAGATCGTCGCTACCGCTTCATTCGCTGTATGAGCTTCCAGCATTTCACGATAATTCATATGATAGATATGGTCACCCGACAAAATTAGAACATTTTCGGGGTTTTGTTGGTCAATATAGTCAATATTTTTATAAATAGCATCCGCGGTTCCCAAGTATTCGTCATTTCCTGTATGATAAGATGGAAGTAAGGAAATTCCTGCCTCACTTGAAGTACCATGTCCCCAAGGTTCTCCTCCACCAATGTGATCATGTAATGAATCAGCTTGATACTGCGTCAGAACACCTACAGTGTCGATGCCTGAGTTTACGCAGTTGCTGAGAGGAAAATCGATAATCCGGTAGTGCCCGCCAAACGGTACAGCGGGTTTTGCGATACTTGAGGTTAAAGGGGCTAATCGCTTCCCTTCTCCTCCCGCCAACAGCATAGCGATGCAATCTTTATTAAACATAATCGTTTCCCTCCCAAGATATTTGTCCAGTGTAGTACATACATAAACGCAATGCGGAGCTATTGAAACGATGTATACTGTAAAATTCCTGAAAAATTACAACATTTTTTTACACACCGCATTTTTCTTTTCAACTTGGCTAGAATGGGGTAATGGTTATTGTTATATCTATTTTCTGGAGAAGAAGGTGATCTCTTGGCCATTCAACCGTTAACAAACCCGGAAATTTCGCCGGAGCACATTTATTTGTTTCATGAAGGAAACCTTCATCACAGTTATCGAATAATGGGCGCACAGCCTGCGATCGAAGATCATCGTCAGGGGTATCGTTTTACCGTGTGGGCTCCGAATGCCACAGAAGTAGGCCTGGCTTTAGACCGTAATGGATGGAAAGGTGAACAGGAACCTTTATATAAGATACCCGATTCTGGATTTTGGAGTCGTTTTATTCCGGAAATCAGTGAAGGAACATTATACAAATTCCGTATATTAACGGAAGAGGGTACCGAATTGCTTAAAGCTGACCCTTATGCTTTCCAGGCTGAAGTTCGTCCGCGTACGGCATCGGTCACCAGCTCCATCGAAGGTTACAAATGGAATGATGGCGCGTGGAGACGCAAACAACGAGGCGTTTATAACAAACCTCTACATATTTATGAAATGCATGCTGGAACCTGGAAACGGAAAGAGGACGGCACACTCTACAGTTATCGTGAACTTGCGGACTTGCTTGTTCCTTATTTATTGGAAATGAAATATACCCATGTTGAGATGATGCCACTAAGTGAACATCCTTACGACCTATCGTGGGGGTATCAAAACACAGGATTTTTTGCGCCAACCAGCCGTTACGGGCAGCCTAAAGATCTGATGTATCTAGTTGATACTCTACATCAGGCAGGAATAGGCGTTTTGCTCGATTGGGTCCCCGCACATTTTGCGAAGGATGCTCATGGCTTGCGTTTGTTTGATGGAACGCCCTTGTATGAATATGCAGATCCACTGTTAGCAGAGAGACCAGGCTGGGGCACACTCAGCTTTGACTACTCTAAACCTGAAATTCGTTCGTTTTTGATCTCTAATGCGTTGTATTGGATGGAGATGTTCCACTTCGACGGACTTCGGGTCGATGCGGTAACCAGCATGCTTAAGTTGGATTTCGAAAAGCAGCCAGGACAATACCGAACGAATAACGAAGGTGGCCTGGAAAACAAGGAAGCTGTTGCTTTTTTGCAGCAGTTGAATGAAACGGTCTTCAAGTACTTTCCCTATGCTCTGATGATGGCAGAAGAATCCAGTGCATGGCCAATGGTTACTTCGCCAGTAGATCAGGGTGGATTAGGGTTCAACTACAAATGGAACATGGGTTGGATGAACGATACACTTGATTACATGGAATCGGATTTTCACGAACGTCCTTCCAAACATCATTTGCTGACATTCCCAGTCGTATACTCCTTTGCTGAAAATTACGTGCTTCCTCTGTCTCATGACGAGGTCGTTCATGGCAAAAAGTCGCTCCTAGACAAGATGCCAGGAACATACGAGCAGAAGTTTGCCGGCATGCGTGCCTTCATGGGGTACTTTATGACATTCCCAGGCAAGAAACTGCTGTTTATGGGTGGAGAATTCGGCCAGTTTATCGAATGGAAAGATGAAGATCAACTGGACTGGTTTTTGCTGAACTATGACAGTCACCGTAAACTCCACAAGTTTGAACGGGATCTGTCCGAGCTATACTTGGGCGAAAAAGCTTTGTGGGAGCTTGATCATTCCTTTGACGGTTATGAATGGATCACTCCGGATGATCAGGACCAAAGTGTCATTTCATATGTGCGCAAAGGAAAAAAATCTGCGGATACACTCCTTGTGCTCATTAACTTTCAGCCAGTCAAGCGGGAGCGTTACCGGATTGGTGTCATGCGTCCCGGTATGTATACCGAAGTACTGAACAGTGATCATTCCGATTACGGCGGATCAGGCATTATCAATGATATGCAGCTTACTACAGAAAAGATTCCTTTTCATGGGCAACCACATAGTCTGGAAGTTGTTTTGCCACCGCTAAGTGTAGTTATTTTAAAAAAGAACACACGTCGGAAAACGGATGCACTGCCCCTTGAAGTTCAATCCGTCAGAGCAAAAGCCAGTACCACTAAAACCAGTAAAACAAAAGAAAGCACTACAGTTAAACCCAAAAGGAGGACGAAGGCATGAATATTCTATTTGCTGCTGCTGAAGTACATCCATTTATCAAAACAGGGGGCCTTGCTGACGTCATCGGCGCATTACCACAAGCACTAAAGAAGAGTGGGGCAGATGTTCGTGTCATTTTACCCAAATACAATGGCATCCCGGATGAGTATAAAGAGGCGATGGAGCCTGTGATCACGACAGATGTTCCTCTTGGTTGGCGCAGACCTTATTGTGGAATAGAGATGCTGGTTCATGACGGGATTCCTGTCTACTTTGTAGACAATGAATACTATTTTGGACGGGATGGCGTTTATGGGTATATGGATGACGGGGAGCGTTTTGCCTTCTTCAATCGTGCTGTTCTCGAGGTGTTGCCACAAATTGAATTCAAGCCGGATGTGCTGCACAGTCACGATTGGCACGCGGGTATGATTCCTTTACTGCTGGAGGCTCACTTTGCTCATGATCCCTTTTATAGTGAGATGAAAACCGTTTTTACGATACATAACCTGTTATATCAAGGTGTGTTTCCACATGATTTATTCAGTGATTTGCTTGAACTGGATGATCGGTATTTTACGGTGGACGGGGCAGAATATTATGGCAATGTCAATTTCCTTAAGGCTGGAATCGTTTTTGCGGATCATGTGACGACCGTCAGCCCTACTTACGCCAAGGAAGTACAAACCTCCTATTATGGCTATGGTCTGGATGGATTGCTCAGTTCATTGGGCGATCGTTTCAGTGGGATTGTCAACGGTATTGATACCAAGAGTTACAACCCGGCAGCGGACAATAAAATTGCGGTTAAATACAGAACCAGCCTGTCCAAGAAAATCGAGAACAAGATCGAGCTGCAAAAGGAATTAGGATTGCCTGTACGTCCGGATGCTCCACTTATGGTGATGGTTACAAGGCTTGTGGATTCCAAAGGTTTGGATCTGGTATGTCGTGTATTGGATGAATTGTTGTACTATGACGACATTCAATTCGCAGTATTGGGTACCGGGGATCCGGCTTATGAGCACTGGTTCCGTGAGGCAGCGAATCGTTATCCGCTGAAAATGTCTGCTCAGATCACCTTCAATGATGGGTTATCCCGCCGTTTTTATGCCGGAAGTGATCTGTTCTTGATGCCATCAAGGTTCGAGCCATGTGGCATTAGCCAGTTGCTTGCACTCCGTTATGGCAGTGTACCACTTGTCCGGGAAACAGGGGGTCTGAACGATACGGTGCAGGCATACAATGAATTCAGCGGTGAGGGGAATGGATTCTCTTTCACCAGCTTTAACGCCCATGATATGATGAACACTATTCGCCGTGCTGAAGAATTTTACCGTCAGCCAGAGCACTGGAAAAAGATCGTGAAAAATGCAATGAGCGGAGACTACAGCTGGAACGTCTCAGCTGAAGAGTATATGGATATTTATCGCCGCATAACGCTTGAATCTGTGAAATAGATTTGCACAAATGAGCCGCAGTATATTCGTACTGCGGCTTTTTTGTACGATCATAAGGAGGAGGCGAATTTAAAATGAACAACTACATTAATTTTACCTCTACTTACAATCCTAATTTGCAGGCTTTAAGCAGTACCGACGGGTATAATGCCGTTAAAATGAATGAAATGTTTGGCCAGATCATGGGGAATATCGCCGCTGTGCAATCCACGCTGACGGGCAGCCTTATTGATGTGAGGAGTTTTGCTCCGGGAGATGGAAGAGATCAGACAGCCCAGATCAAAGCTTTTTTTGACTCGGCACAGGATGGTGATGTTTTATTATTTACGCCAGGGCACTATAAAGTTGTTAAGGTGGGCTGGTTCTATACGTTTAGTGGAAGATCTGTCATCATCAAGGCGTTGCCAGGAGCAATATTGGAGGTTTCGGATCAGGGAATCCGAATTGAAGGAAGCAATCATGTAGAGATTAGTGGCGTGACTTTGGTTCGTACGACTCAAGCAGCTTGGAGTAAAAACAAGACAGGTTTATACATCGAGAATTCAAGCAATGTATTGTTGCAAAATAACGATATTAGTAAATTTACCGATGGCATTGGAGTCAATGGTTCCAGCAGTCAAGACAATCCCGCCCGAAATGTCGTGATAAGAAACAATAAACTTCATCACTTGGGAGAAGAACCGATTGCAGTTCGGAGTCATTTGGTTTTTGTGGTGATTCGTGAGAATGACTGTTACCGATATCTTGGGGATGGCATTCTGGTCAAGGGAACATGGCATGTTTCGATCACCGATAACTTTCTGCACACTCCTGTATTATCCAATGATCCAGATTATGCTGCTTTTTCAGGCGGACAACAAGTGAGTAATATGCCTTCAGTCGGCGGCGGGATTACCTGTAACAATGAGGGAGGCGAGACTGGAGCCAAAAATCTGCATATACATGGAAACAGCCTGAATGGAACAGCATTTGGCGTGGGGCTTATCGGTTTCCAAGGAGCCTTTGTAACCTCCAATGTCTTTAAGGATATCAAAATCACTTCTGTCATTTCGGTATCTTTCTTTCCCTCCCGATACAATCCCAACGGTCTGAGCAACCATTTGTTTGTAATCCAGGGCAACCTGATCGACACCATTTTAAGACCAAGTGCTACTGCTGCCATTGAAGCTAAAACCAGTACAGGTGCAGAAGGCATGGACATCGGAATTATATCTGACAACATCATCATTCCAAGAGGAAAACACTGGGGAATTGTCGCGGATGGTCATATTATCGTAAAAGGTAATTACATTGCCCAAGCGGGCATAGCCATGGATATTGCCAATGGAGTGATTGCATCAAGCAACATCATTGAGCCCGGCTTTGAGACGACCAATCCTGACCGAATGGTCAGTTTGCATAATGATTGTACCTTTTCTCATAATTCAGTTGCAGGAAAAGGTACATGTATACAATTACGTGGCTCGAACAATATCATAACTGGAAATCGTTTAAAATATGAGGGGACATGGTGGGCAGTGCATCTGGATATTGTTAATAATACGGTGGAGGGAAACATCATAAGGGATAACATGCTGATGGTTGCGGCAAGTGCGACGGGACGTTATCTCTTTGGCGCAAGTCCTTTTACAAATGGGAAAAACGTAGTGGTTGATCTGGTTAAAGATAATAATGGAACGTTATATCAATTAGTAAATGAAATTGTCATGCTTGGTCCGAATTCTACACGATGGAGAATAACTATAGATGCAAAAGGGGATTTAAAAACGACGAAGTTATAGCTTTAGTTCAGCTTTTCGTTAGAAAACTCCTGAAGTATCCGATGATCATTAAAGGGTCATTCAATATTTCAGGAGTTTTCTGGAAATTAGTTAACTCGGTTCCAATTGTCTATACAAAATACGGTATCCGTAAGGATCAAGTTTAATATTCATCATTCCATTGGTGGGAACAACAGCATCTTCGGTTAGTGCATCCTTCCAGTCCTTTGTTTCCATCGGATGTGACAGGGTACGTTCTTGTGGAGTATTGTTCATCCACACTGTGAAGTGAAGAGTGTCATCCATACGTTCATAAATGATACATGGATCATTGTGATCCGCCTTCAAAAAACGAAAGCGACCTTTGCGTAGAGCTTCATTACTTTTCCGCAAATCAATCATCAGGCGGTAGAAGTCATAAAGCTCCTGATCTTGCTTGGCAGGATCCCATTGCATGCATTTACGGCAATCCGGGTCACTCTCTCCGCGTATACCAACCTCATCCCCATAGAATATACAGGGTGTACCAATATAAGTGAAAAGAAACACAACCGACAATTTTAATCTGCGTTTGTCTTCTCCAGCCCGAGTAAGCAGACGTGGGGTATCATGACTGCACAGCATGTTGAAGATGACTTCATTCGTCTGTTGCGGGTAACGCATAATGAGTGATCCCATCTCGTTAGCGAAGTTATAACCATCCATAGAACCACAGAAGAACTCAAGCACCTTGTCAGCAAAAGGGTAGTTCATCACGGAATCAAATTGATCTCCCATGAGCCAGGTCAGGGAATCACTCCATACTTCGCCTACAATATAGGCTTCCGGATTGGCGGTTTTGACCACTTTGCGGAAATCGCGCCAAAAATGGTTATCCACTTCATTCGCAACATCGAGTCGCCAACCGTCGAGTTTGATCTCCTTGATCCAATATTCAGCCACATCAAGCAAATAGTCTTTTACTTCGGGATTGGCCGTGTTGAACTTCGGCATATTGCCATAAAACCCAAAGGTATCGTAGGTTGGGATACCATCCTTAATCTGCACCGGATATTCATTGATATGAAACCAGTCTGCATATTTGGAGTTTTTTCCATTCTTCAGGACATCCTGAAAAGGAGGGAAGTCTTCGCTGCAATGGTTAAAAACCGCGTCAAGCATGACACGGATTCCACGGCGATGACATTGTTCTGCTACTTTTTTGAGCATTTCATTATCCCCGAAATGAGGATCTACTTTTTTATAATCAACGGTATCGTATTTATGGTAGGAGTTTGCTTGGAACAGCGGGGTAAAGTAAATGGCATTAACACCGAGTTTAGTCAGATCGTCCAGGTGATTGAGCACACCTTGCAGGTCTCCGCCAAAGTAGTTATCCAGTTCAGGTCGGCCACCCCATTCCTGGGTTCCTTCAGGGTTCAGGTCGGGATTGCCATTAGCAAACCTTTCGGTCATGATTTGGTAGAACACGGCTTCTTTGGCCCATTCGGGAACCTTAAATACATCGATTTCATGAATGTAGGAAAATTCATAATATCCTCCTGTAGGGTACGGGGGAGCATAATGGATTCCGTTATCAGCCAGATATATATTTTCGGTACCGGCGGTGATACGGAAGATGTAAGTCAGACGCTTGAATTTGGGCTTAACTGCCGTTTCCCAATAATCAAACATACTGTCAGAAGCCGCTTTCTCCAATTGAATTTCCTTATAGGTTCCATTCCAATCGTATTTATCACCAGTCAGTGCAGTCACATATTGTACATCGTCTCTCTTCGTTCGTACACGCAGGTGAATGGTCGAGGGATTATAAGCATAAGCCCATTTATCGCGGGGAACGTGGTACATCGCTTCGAGCAGCATGACAACACCTCCTGAACTTAAGATAAAGTTATAGCTATAAATAACCAAGTTAGACAGCATGTGAACCATAAGTACAGCCGCTAAATGTAAAAATTTCAACATTTTTCAACGTTTTCTTTTCACAGCATTTCCAGCTTGTGTCCGTATATACGTATTTATGATAACAAAAAGGGCGCTCCTTAAGACCCCAAATGCAGGTCCTGCAGAACACCCTACTGTTAAGACGAAGTATTTTGCGAAAAACTTAGCGACTTGCTTGCTTAAACTCTGTTTGAATGGTTTGCAGCAATTCAGGCTGTGTAAGAACATCATAAGCAGTTGCAGCAAGTGCCTTGGCTCCAAGGATCATACCATCCAGGGCCCGTTCCTGAAGCGCCAGATCACGGAATTCAATGGAATGAAGCGTATGAACTTCGTCCACAACACGGATATAAGGATGGATCGCAGGACAACGCAAGGATACGTTACCAATATCCATAGAACCATGGTCGTTCCCACTCACGATCTCCTCTTGAGAAATGCCGAGTTCAAGCAGATTAGTACTAAAAGCAGCAGATAATGATTCATTCGTGACCATCTCATCATAGGAAGTCTCATAATTAGATGTAACAAGCCGGCATCCGGTTTGCAGAGCAGAACCTTCCGCGATCTGAATTACGCGTTGAGTGAGAATATTCAACTCTTTTCTCGTCGAGGCACGTACATAGAATTGGGCTGAAGCATAGTCAGGAATAATATTGGCTGCCTGTCCTCCGCTATTGATAACACCGTGAATACGAACCGTGCTTTTCACTTGTTGTCGGAACGCATTAATGCCATTAAATGTCTGGATCACCGCATCTAGGGCATTAATGCCTTCATGTGGACTTGCAGCAGCATGTGAAGATTTCCCATGGAATTCAAATTGTACGGCATCAATAGCCAGGGAGCTTCCAGATTTCTCATAGGCGTAGTAAGGGTGAGCCATTAGCGCGACATCACAGTCATCAAATAAACCTGCTTCAGCCATAGGAACTTTAGCGCCACGCGTTTCTTCCGCTGGTGTACCGAATACTTTTAATGTTCCGCCCACTTCATCCAGTATGGACTTCAGACCTACCGCAGCTCCGAGGCTCATCATGCAGATTAGATGGTGTCCACAAGCATGACCGATTTCCGGAAGTGCGTCGTATTCACATAACAGGGCAATAGTCGGACCTGGTTTGGATGCAGCATACGTACCGATGAATGCGGTATCTAAGCCAAGAACAGGAGCTTCTACGGAAAAACCGTGGTAGGCAAGTTCTTCTTTTAACCGAGCAGAGGCGAGGTATTCTTCGTTACCAAGTTCCGGATTGGCACCAATGTATGATGAAATCTCTTTAAAACGGGAAGCATATTGATCAATTACAGTTAAAATTTGTGTTTTGGTATGTGTCATGGTGGACTCCTTAAGCAAAAATGAAAATAATTCAATAATTATATCATAGTTGCGGTTATTTTTCAGAAACTAGTCAGGATTTGTAATGTCGAAATTCATTGCATAATCATGCATTCTACTTTATAATGACTCAGGCATCAACAACAGAAAGCATACAAAGTATTATAAGGGGAGAACAGGGTTGAAATTGATTAGTCGTTACACCATGATGCTGCTAGCTCTTGTGGTCTTGCTTACTACGGTTGCACCTGTTGCGTTGGCAACGGGAACTACAAGCAATTCAGGCAGTAAAAAGCTGGTGCTCGGTACAAGTGCCGATTTTGCACCATATGAATTCCATAAAGTGATTGATGGTAAAGACCAAATTGTCGGATTTGATATTTCGATTGCTAAAGAAATTGCTGCCGATCTTGGCGCAGAACTTGTAATAGAGGATATGGGTTTTGACGGACTTCTTCCTGCGTTGCAGAGTGGTCGTGTGGATATGGTCATCTCGGGAATGACGCCAACAGATGATCGTAGACAAAGCATTGACTTCTCCGATACCTATTATAAATCAAAGCAAGTCATCATGATTCGCAATGCGGATAAAGATAAATATCCAACCATGGCGGAGTTGGAAAATGAAAAGATTGGAGTTCAAAAAGGCTCCATTCAGGAAACGATTGGCCAGGGAATCCCAGGCGCAAAACTGACAGCACTTGATAAAATATCTGATATCGTGCTGCAATTGCAGACCAATCGTGTAAATGCTGCGATCGTTGAAGATACGGTGGCTGCCGGTTATCTGGATGATGTGATTGGATTAGCACCGGCTATTCCGGATGAAGAGCAGGCCGAAGCGGCAATTGGGATTCGTAAGGGCAATACGGAATTGCTGAATGCAGTGAACGGAACGCTCGAACGTCTGAAAAGCGAAAATAAAATCGATCAGTTGGTTACCGAGGCAAGCCAGTTGATGGCAGACAAGGTGAAAAAAGATCAAAACATTTTTCAAGTGTTCTGGGAATACAAAAGCTTTTATGCAACAGGCGTAGGTTACACCCTCTTACTGTCTGCACTCGGTGTAATATTCGGGGTAATTATCGGTTTGATCATCTGTCTGTTACGTCTGCATGACGTTTCAATTCTGCGTTGGATCGGAACAGCTTACGTTGAAGTTATTCGTGGTACACCAATGCTGGTTCAGTTGATGATTATCTATTACGGTCTTGCTCTAACGTTGGGGATTAATTTCACGCCGCTTCAGGCGGGGATTATCACACTATCCATTAATAGTGGTGCCTATCTTGCCGAGATTTTCCGCGCTGGTATACAGGGTGTGGATCGAGGCCAGTTGGAAGCAGCTCGTTCCCTGGGAATGGGTAGAGGTGCGGCAATGCGCTTCATTGTGCTTCCACAAGCGTTCAAAGCGGTGTTGCCGGCGATCGGTAATGAATTCGTGACCATTATCAAGGAATCTTCCATCATCTCGGTTATTGGTATGGTGGACATTATGTACCAGGCAAGTGTAGTCAAAAACATTACGTACCAAGGAATGAATCCATTCCTGATTGCAGCGGCCATTTACTTTGTGCTGACGTTCATTTTGTCCAAGCTGCTGGGTCGACTGGAAAGGAAGTTGAGTGCAAGTGATAGACGTTAGACAATTACACAAATCATATGGAAATAACGATGTGCTCAAGGGCATTAACGTAACAATTGGCAAAGGCGAGGTTGTCGTGGTCATCGGTCCGTCCGGATCGGGGAAAAGTACCTTTTTGCGCTGTCTTAACTTATTGGAGCAGCCTACTTCCGGTGAGATTGACTTTGAGGGAGTTTCGATCACTGACCCTAAACACAACATTAATGCAACTCGTGAAAAAATGGGGATGGTATTCCAGCATTTCAATCTGTTCCCGCACAAAACGGTGCAGCAGAACATTACGATTGCTCCCATTAAAGTGAAAAAACAATCTGCACAGGAAGCGGAACAAATCTGCGCAGATTTGCTGAAGACGGTTGGCCTGTCTGACAAAAAAGACGCTTATCCTAATCAGCTGTCCGGTGGACAGAAACAACGGATAGCTATTGCAAGAGCGCTTGCGATGCAGCCGCATGTCATGCTGTTTGACGAGCCTACTTCAGCACTGGACCCTGAAATGGTCGGTGAAGTACTGGATGTCATGAAGCGGCTTGCAGAGGGCGGCATGACTATGGTTATTGTAACGCATGAGATGGGCTTCGCACGCGAAGTAGGGGACCGCATCCTGTTCATGGATGGCGGGGTTATTGTAGAAGAAGGAACCCCTGCTGAAGTGTTTGGTGAGCCTAAGCATGCACGTACACGTGACTTCCTTGCTAAAGTGCTCTAATACATCCAAGTCATCATTAGGATGAATTGGATGAAAATGCAAAATATATACTGTGGATGAGAATTCTTATTCCCTCATAGATCCCTGTCGGCGACCTGTCGGCAGGGATTGTTTTGTTGCGTGTGAATACACACGGATTTACATAAAAAGTAACGTTTCTGTCATCAACGATATAAGCTCAAATAGACATTTTTTTGAAAAAATCGCTTGAATTCAGCAAAAATATTGAAGTGAATTAGCCAGATGGTAACATTTACTACGACTCTTGGTTACAAAGTTGTGATATATTTGTTCCTGCCGAAACTTCCGGAGTTGGGAGTGTGGGGGATGTAACGATGCAGAGTGTGCTTGGGGAAGAATCATTTGCACACGGCTTGGGGTGAATTAGGGCTACATAAATTATTAATGTAATTGAACCTATAGGGTGGTTTCCTCCATCCGAATCCGACAACTAACTTCGCAGGCATAATGAGGGAGGAAGACCATGATTAACAAGAAACGTATAGCCAAAACAGCAACAGCTTTGCTGACAGCAGCAATGCTCATTCAGGCCGTTCCGGCTCATGCTGATTCAGTTCATGTGGCCAAAGAGGGGGATACCTTCTACACCTTATCCAAACAATATGGAGTTGGACTTAACGCTCTTATTAAAGCTAACAATGAGATTTCAGCTTACAACATTTATGGTGGTTTGAAAATTACGATCCCTGGTAAAACAACGAACACAGCTTCTGCAGCAGCAGCTAAAACGGAGGCCAAAACGGTAACTGCCGCAAGCCTTGACGTTAATGCAGATAGTAAAGTTGTACAAGCCTGGGGTAAAACGTTTGATTACAGCAAAGCTGTCGACGTCAAAGCAACAGCATACTCCGCAGACGCTTCCGAAAATGGAGGATGGGGTGCCGTGGATTACTTCGGTAATCCGCTTGAATTGGGTACCATTGCAGTAGACCCAAGTATCATTCCATTGGGTACAAAGGTACTGGTGACAGGTCATACACATCCAGGACTGCCAAAACAGGCATTTGTAGCAACGGCTCGTGATGTGGGTAGTGCCATTAAAGGTCACAAGATCGATATCTTTATTCCTGGCAGCAAGCAATCCGTGAGCACATTTGGTATTCAGGATGTTGAACTTTACATTTTGAAATAAAATCAAAGCGTAGCTGCACATCATCATATGTGACTCCAACTAAATCTAAATTAAACAATAAAGGGTGTTCTCCAATCACGATAATGTGAATGAAGGACACCCTTTTGAATATCCGACTGCCGTATTCTAAACCTATTTACCCTTTGGCAGTTCCAGCATTTCGTCCAAAGTCACCAGCTCGTACCCGCGGTTTCGCAATTCCTCGATAACTTCAGGCAACGCCTCGATGGTACCACTCAGCTTCGATCCGACACCGCCTCCTGCATGTTGCAGAACAATGGAACCTGGTTTAACGGCCGACAGGATGTTTTGTTTGACTTCCTCTTTGGAGAGGCCCTTCCAGTCCAGGGAATCGACGTTCCAATTCACAATGCTGTAATGTTGTTTGGCCGCCCATTGCAGCTGTTGCTCATTAATGTCGCCATAAGGTGGACGAATCATTTTGGGCGTGTACCCCGCCAGATTCCGAATAATATCCCCGGTATGTAAGATTTGTTTGCGAAATGCATTCATGGACAGCTTACTGAACTCCGGGTGATTGTAGCTGTGATTGCCAACAATATGCCCTTCCTTTACCATGCGTTTCACTAAATCCGGATGTTTCTCAGCGCGATGTCCCACAATGAAAAACGTAGCCCGCACCTTGTATTTTTTTAGAATATCCAACACCTGCGGGGTGAACCGTGGATCAGGTACGTCATCAAAAGTCAGTGCGACCTTTTTTGTCGAGGGGCCATTTGTTTTGAATGTATCCGCATATTTCTGTCTGAGCTGTCCCAGCGTCAGCTGCTCCTCTTCAGAAGAATCAGACTTCGAAGCAGGTTCGGTTTGCGGGCTTGAAGAAGCCCATAACTGAGCAGGAGCGTAACTTCCTCCCAGAAGAATGACCATGATGGATAACATTATGAGGCGTATACGCATGTTAGTGCCTCCTTTTCCCAAATTGCGTTCTCTTTGGTATGCCCGGGGCCATCCGTATTTATGCATAATGTGAGATGTTTCATTGCTGATTTATCAAATCGGAGCCATAATTCCACCATATATATATAGAAAAGGACAGGTGGATCAGGATGAGTACATACGACTTAAATTCCGTTCGTTTACAGGTGATTGAGGCAGGGGAAGACAAGCTGTTTATGGTAACTGGAGGCAGATCACATATTGGAGCAGTAGCGACATTTTATCCGGACCGTGAGCGGGTAAGCGGGGCTACGATGCATATTCCGGGGCATAAAGAGCAAGAGCTGTGTGAAAGGCTCGCACGTAAGGCTGCCCTACATTTAAAAGTAACCGTGACCGTGATTATGGGGATTCACTTTGATGCAATTACGCGCATGCAGATTGATGAGATTGTGCAGACTGCAGAGAAGCTGCTTGATGAAGAGCTGTGCCAAACTAGTCAACTGATTCAATAGTTCGATGGACGCTAAGTAGGCTAAAATCGTTTTTTATGATTTTTTTTGTTAAAATTGAAACGAGTAGAACATTGCCACGTATGTATGTTTATATACAAGGATGAACTATCGACTAGGAGGAATACCATAATGTCCATTTTCAAACGATTGCGCGATTTAACGATGTCTAACATTAACTCTATTATTGACAAGGCAGAAGATCCGATCAAGATGACGGATCAATATATCCGAGATATGCAGGAAGATCTGGAAGATGCGGAGAAAGCTGTTGCTGCACAGATCGCTATTGAGAAGAAATTCAAGCAGCTGTTCGAAGAACAGGAAGCTCTCGTGAAGAAACGTGAGGAGCAAGCACATACAGCAGCGCGTGCACAGAATATGGATTTGGCTCGTCGGGCACTGGAAGAGAAAAAAGTGGCTGAAGAGAAGATGGCTGAATACAAAACAAGCTATGATCAAAACAAGGCTTCTGCCGATAACCTTCGTGGCAAGCTGGACGAAATGCGCAAACAGTTGACCCAAATGAAAAATAAACGTGAAACATTGGTTGCGCGCTACAACGCTGCAAAAGCTCAAACCGAAATCAACAAGGCGCTGAACGGATTTGGCTCCGATACTGCAAGTGCCGGCATGAAGCGTATGGAAGAAAAAATGATGCAGATGGAAGCTCAGGCTGAAGCTAGCAATGAGATGTCGTCCAAAGGAAAATCGCTGGATGATGAGTTCGAGAAGCTGGGCAAGGATCAGGCTGTTGAGGATGAACTGGCAGCATTGATGAAGCAATACGAAAATAAGAACTAAACCTTGTAAGCAAGCAGGGGCACCAGCGGAGGAGAGACCAGCGTTTCTCCTTCGCTTTTAATTGCGGTTCATGTTGAGATGTGGGGGCTATGTAAATGGATTTGAACATTTTGGCAATGCTGGTCTGGACGTTATCGGGTTCGGTTTTGCTGTTTGTCTTAATGTATGTGGATTCTTTGTTCACGAAGTATAAGGATTTTGCCGAAGTGAAGGCGGGCAATATGGCCGTTACAACACGTATGGTTATGAAGCTGTTTGCTCAGGGATATGTACTCGCCACCTCCATTTCGACAGCGGGTCATCTTGGAGAAGCGTTGTTGGTATCCGTTGTTTCATTTATCATTTTGCTGATTCTGGAGAGTGTGGTTCACTTTATGATTCGGAGATGGGCCAACCTGGATCTGGATACGGGAATACAGCAGGGCAAGACAGGTTATGGTTTGTTCTCAGGTGCACTACATATCGTGGGCGCATTAATTATTGCAGCTTGTTTATAAGATAAAGAACAGGAGTAATGGGTATGAGTGTGTGGAAACGGATTAAAGGGATAATAGCCAAACCTGAACCTCCTAAGGCAGAGAAAACAATGCTTCAGCTGGCACCTGGTGATATCTGTGAGGTTTCGCTGGTCACCTATGAAGTGGTTGGACGGGTACATCATCGAGCGCGGAATGCAGCTGTCCTCACGTTGCAGGATGGTACGGCAATCCGACATTTGCATATTGAAGAACGGGAAATGACCCGGTATGCCCTCTATACACCCATTGATGGCCGTCTTGATGCACCAGACGAGGTGCCTACGTTGCTGGATCTGGATGGACGTGCGTATCATCTGGAGGAAGAATACGGAGGAATGGTAACCACTGCAGGCAGGACACCCTATGGTCAGGCTGGGGAACAATTAGTATGGCAATATCAGTCTGATGATAACATGCTTTTGCGTGTGGAGTGGCAAGACAGAAGATTTACGCTGTATGAGGGTGAGTCCATTCTTCCTGCGGATATCAAAGTGATTCGTTCGAGCTAGGAGAGGTTCCAATGAAAAAGCGCTTGGCACATGGATTAAAATTAATGCTGGTCCTCAGCCTTGTGATGTCGCTGCTGTCCGCGTGCGGAGCACCTTCCGTTCAGGACACATATCCGCTTGAATCGGTCAGCGGCAGTGGTAACACGACATCCTATGTGTACCGAGCTGCCGATCGTACCGTTCCAGAGGTTGCTCAGGAATTATCTGAACAACGGAAGCCGGATCAGATCTCGGCGGAAAATACAGAGCGGATGTTCCTGGTGTATCAGGACCAGTATTATCATTTGCAGCAAGACCCGAATAAAGCGGAAGACACCTTGGTTGAGGTGGATTCCAAGGAATATGTTCGGAAGAATTATGATTCGTCATTTTTGCAAGGTTACTTAACCGCAACATTAATTGGTAATTTGTTTGATTCGTTTGGGGGTAGAGGGTCCGGTACGTATCGTGGTTATACGAACAAGGACACGTACAAACCAAGTGAAGGTTCTTATCGGACACCGACGAGTAAAGACAAAAAGGTTGCTCCACCGATTACCGTTGACCGAAAAGGGTCAATTACCCGGCGTGGCAGCGATAAGGATTCGAGCGTAGGGTCCGGTGGAGGATTATTCAGCCGAAATAAGGAACAAAGCAAAGGCACAATTGATCGTAATAAAAGCAGTGGCGGTCTTGGAGGATTGTTTGATTCACCCAAGAGCTCTTATAAAAAGCCCAAAACGAGGGTTGGCGGTGGCCGAATCATGAGGCGTAGGTAGCACATCTCTTGAATGGGGCCCGCAATATTAAATCATTCGCAGAAGAACAGTGAAAAGGTAAGGTGGAGCGAGCTATGCCACTGAAAATGACCTTGGAGGCTGTTCTTTTTGTTTTACGATTTGCGGACATGATGGGACTTTCGAACACGAGGAATGGTTGTGGCTGGTTGTTTGCGAATCCAGCGGATATAAGGAGCGATGCGCTCATCTTGCCTTAGGGCCTGTATCTCAGTTAAACCTAAGGCTATAATATCGCGATTGGTATACAGAGAATGAATTTGTTTGTGGCAAGGGATACAGAGATCGGCAGTAGGCATGTGCGTTCCGCCCATTTCCTTTGGTGTCAGGTGGTGGACTGTTGTCTCGACAGGCTCCCTTCCACATAATTCGCATCGTTGGTTCATCAAGGTCAGCTCCTTTTCTCTTACATATTATGGTCTGTGTATTCGTCTTTCATGTGAATGGGGGGTAGGAGAGTACTTGTCATGACCTGGCTTTCGGGCTACACTTTTTAATATGAACAAATGACTCAGGGAGGTTCTATCACCATTGAAAATAAATACACATTTAACGGATATGACGACTGCGAAATTTATCCGTAAAGCTATACAGGTGCCGGACGCGCAGGCGAAAGTTGCTGCTCATGTCAGATCGGGTTCAACAGAAAAAGTAACACTTGAACAAGCACATGGTCGAACGCTTGCTGAGACGATTCATGCTCCCCATCCTTACCCATTCTTTCGTCGTTCCGGAATGGATGGGTTCGCGATTCTAAGCTCGGATACGATTGAAGCATCCAGCGAGCAGCAGATTTGGCTCCGTATCATTGATGAAATTCCATGCGGATATACATCGGATCTTACGATTACATCCGGTACAGCTGCTCGGATCATGACAGGAGCTCAGATACCGGAAGGTGCAGATGCTGTTGTTATGATGGAGATGACTGAAAGCAAAGAAGAGCACGGGGAACAATGGATTGCCCTGAAGCGCCAGATTCAGCCGGAGGCCAACATTACGCCAATTGGATTGGAAGTTCATGAGGGCCAATTGCTGCTTGAAGCAGGAACGATTATTCAGGCAGGTGAACAATCCGTGCTGGCAACATTCGGCGTAGGCCAAGTGCCTGTATACAAACGCCCCAAAGTAGCCATTTTTGCAACAGGTACAGAACTGTTGGAAGTAGACGAGCCGCTGCAACCCGGGCGTATTCGGAACAGTAACAGCTATATGCTTCGTTCTCTGGTCGTTGAAGCGGGGGGCGAGCCGGTTATGTATGGTTCGATTGCTGATGATGTGGATACGGCACGTACGAAGCTTGCAGAAGCGCTTGAACATAATGATATGGTGGTCACAACAGGTGGGGTATCCGTAGGAGATTATGATATTATGGGTGACCTGGTTCGGGAAGGGAACATGGAGATGCTGTTTAACAAAGTGACCATGCGTCCCGGCAGTGTTACGACAGCTGCTGTAGTCAATGACAAGCTGCTCTTTGCACTTTCGGGCAATCCTGGAGCTTGTTTTGTCGGCTTTGAGTTATTTGTTCGGCCAACGATTCGCACGATGCAAGCTGATGCTCATCCATATTTGGAGGAATGGACAGCCATATTGGATGATGATTATACAAAGGTCAATAATTTTACGCGCTTTGTACGTGGACGAACTGAGATACGTAACGGAATGGTGTATGCTAAGCCTTCTGCCGCACGTGTGGATGAATCCAGTGTTATGATCACCATTAAAGATAGTGATTGCCTGATCGTTGTTCCGCCCGAGAAAAAAGGCATTCCTGCTGGTGAACAGGTTCGAATTCTCAGACTTCCCACGGGTCATGTCAGGTAGGTCATACATGTCTGTAATAAGCAGCACTTCACCCCATATCATGCAGATTGTTGGATATAAGAACACAGGCAAAAGCACCTTAATTGCTGCGCTTACCCGGTCCCTTACCTTTGCTGGACGAAGAGTGGCTGTAATAAAACATGATGGACACGATCATTTTGAGATGGATCACGAAGGAACCGATTCCTACAGCTTTGCTCAAGCAGGGGCCGATGCAGTCGTTGTCATGTCGGAGAAACGTACTGCACTCATTGAAAGACAAGCGACGTCGTTGGAAGACATGATAAAATATCTGTCACCGTACGACTGGATTCTCATTGAGGGATACAAACAAGCGCCATACCCCAAATTGGTCATGGTCCGTGAAGAGAAAGACCTCTCTCTATTAGAGACGTTACAGGATGTGGTCGGGATTGTTTCATGGCTGACGCATGACAAGAGTGAATGTATGGAGGAAAGAGAGGACCTCGTTTGGCATTCTGTCCATGAAACACAGGATATAGTAAGATGGCTGGTTTCGCTTGAGGGTCATGAAGAGAAAAGAAAATTATGACGAAATAATTATTATGTAAACTTGATGATATGAAATGTAAGGAAAAGAGTATGTTTTTATTAATTTTGCGAAGCAATAAATATAAAGAAGCGATCCTCGCAGGACATTCTCCTGAAAGAATCGCTTTTTTTAAGTTACCTTGTAAAGAATCTAACGAATCTAACGAATCTAAACGAATCGAATGAATCGGCTTGCTGAGGTGTATAAATAGACTATATCCCCTCATCAGTGCGACGTTCAATTGCTTCAGACATCGTTTTATCCGTGAGATGCGCGTAAATTTCGGTTGTTTCCGTAGAAGCATGTCCAAGCTGTTCTTTTGTTTTATAGATATCATTTTGCAAATAATAGTCGGTCGCAAAAGAATGACGCAATTTATGCACAGTCAGATACGGCTTCCCGAATTGTTTGGCGTACTTCATGATCATGGCCTGTATGGCCCGTTTGGTCATCCGACTTCCTTCGGAATCTCCATTGCGAAGAGCGATAAACAAGCCTTTTTCCCGTTTGGGTGTGCGGTAACGTGACTGGCGCAGATTGATATAAGTTGCGAGTTCATCCTTGGCTTGTTCTCTAAAATACACGGGCGTCTTAAATGTCTCATCATTATTACCTTTGCGATATACATACAGCAGCTTATTGTTGAGATCCAGATCATCCACGTTCAGGTTCACCACTTCAGATACACGCAAACCCGAATTCAGAATGAGGCTGGCGATACAGGCATCCCGTTCTTTGTTTAGCTCGTGTGAGTAAATCGCCTGTTTGTTCTTTTCCATATCCACGGCATATCCTTCAAGGATGTATCCGATAAACTCCAGTAACTCTTCTTCTTCCAGAAGTTTACCCTTTAGTTTGGCTGCTGTATCTTTGGGTTTATGGGTACGTTTGATCTCAATTTTCGCCATAATGTTTCGTTTCAGCAGGGGGTAGAAATCTTCGTCTTCTGCAATCTGACTTAAATAATGAAAGAGCGAACGCAGAGAAGAAAGTTTACGGGAAACCGTGATTCTGGAGTTGGCTCCTTCACGCTTGGTGGCCAAAAATAATCGATATGATGTCACTGATTCCATTCGAAGGACTTCCAGTTCAAGCAATGTAACTTCCTTATTAGAGCTTGCCTCGGATAATCCTTCTGCGCGTAACCAACCAAAGAAGGCTTCATAATCTCTTAAATATTCAAGCAAAGTAGAAGGAGATAAATCGGGTAATTTATAGTCAATGAATTGCTGAACGAACCAAGGCATGGAAGGCAGTTTGTCATCCAGCTTGCGTCGGTCAATCTCTTTTTGCACATTGGTCAAGTTCGGCACCCCCATGATAAAATAATTTCTAAAATATGCTATATCCTATTTTACCATATTTAAATCGTCACAGCCTGTTCTCCAAACCGGAATAAGCAGATTCATGCTTCCTTGCCCTTGGCGGTGTAAAGCTTTAAAGTATGAGTTATAAGTAGAGCAGAGGAGGTGAACCGGATGAATATAAAAATAGAGCTGGTTCCCCGGGAACGCAGTCAGGTGATTCGGCACTTAATGCAATTTTATCTATATGATTTTACAAAATATCTGAATATTGATGTGGACAGCAACGGTATTTTCCCGGAGTATCCCGGTTTGGACGCTTTTTGGTCAGAGGAAGATCGTAAGTTTCCTTTTTTGATTACGAGTGATGAGGCACCCGCTGGGTTTGCATTAGTAGAACGTTGTGAACCAGGCAGCAAAGATAATGACTATTATTTGACCGAGTTTTTTGTAATGCAGAAATACCGGCGTAGTGGAGTGGGTACCCGGGCAGCTTATGAGCTGTTTGAACGTTTTCCGGGAAGGTGGAAAGTAACCCAGGTTCGCAACAATGTCATTGCTCAAGCATTCTGGCGGAAAATCATAGGGGAATACACGGGAGGCCGCTTTCGTGAGAAATTTCATCCTGAACTGGGGAACCCGAGTCAGTTCTTCGTAACCTGATTCAACGGATGTATCCGTGTTGGAGGACATAAAGTAAGATGAACAAGTGGGTGTAATACCCACCATAAGGGTAATACATACCGAAGACTAATTTGTACTATATGTACTTTCATTATCTGTAACCAAATTCACGAAGCTTGGAGGAAATGATCCATGGAACTGCGTAATTACGGAAACACTGGCATGAAAGTAAGTACACTTGGGTTTGGTGGGGCGGAGATCGGCAAGAACGTATCCAAAGCAGATGTAGAAACATTGCTAAACAGTGCGTTGGATGCAGGGTTAAACGTCATTGACACGGCTGAATGTTATGGGGATAGTGAAGAGTTAATTGGAGATGTGCTGTCACATCGCAGAGACGATTATTATTTGTTTACCAAATGTGGACATGCCGCTGGGGTAGATGGCCCAGATTGGGACGCCAAAGTATTAGAGCAAACGATTGACCGTAGCCTTAGAAGACTAAAAACGGAATACGTTGATGTAATTCACCTTCATAGTTGCTCTGAAGAAGTACTTCGGCAAGGAGCAGTCATAGAAGTGCTGCAACGAGCCAAGGAAGCTGGGAAAACAAGGTTTATTGGATATAGCGGCGATACGACGGATGCCCTTTATGCGATTCAGACAGGCGTGTTCGACAGCTTGGAAACCTCGCTGAACATTGCCGATCAGGAAGCCATCGATCTGACGTTGCCTGAAGCGAGAAAGAGAAATATGGGGGTTATTGCCAAACGGCCCATTGCCAATGCGGCATGGACGTATGACTCGCTTCCGGAAGAAGCATATGCCTTTGTATATTGGAAACGTTTGAGCGAACTTGGGTATGGTTTTCTGGGCAAAGATGCACAAGCAGCCGTTGAAACCGCATTACGTTTTACGCTCAGTACAGAAGGGGTAGACACGGCGATTGTGGGTACAGCAAAACCTAACCGTTGGCAGCAAAATGCCGATCTTGTCGCCAAGGGAGCTCTGAGTAAGGAGTTATATGACGAGATTAGAGAACGTTGGAAAGAAATAGCGGGAACTGACTGGACTGGACGAACTTGATTCTTTCAGCTATAAAATAGCGTGAGATATGCCAAAGTCGCCTTAATGGCGGCTTTTTTATTGGCAAAAACCTTATATTTTCATTATATGAAAAATTCACAACAATAAAAGCGAACTGGCTATGTCCATAGGGAGGGGGTGCTTCCGCCATATTTCCATTCAATAATTATGGGGAAATTTAATCGTGTAGCTTAAAACGTTAACTCACCTGCACCTTTCTTCGCACACTATATTATTATTTCAACATATGAAAAATTCACAATAGAAAAATCAATTTACGCTCCCCTGTACATATCTGCATCTCCACTACGTCATCTCACCAACCCGTTATAACGAACTTCCTTATCCTCGGCTTCATGTCAACACTGATTTGCAATTAATATTGCCAGATGATTTCGAGAATAAATGGCATGGCTAAAATAAAATGCAAAACAAACCTTCGGATAAGCAGAAAGAAATCCCTACGCGGGGCTATGCGCCCTGCATAGGGTTTTGGTTGGCTTATCTGTTTAGAGCGATTTATAGTCACGAATAATGACATCTATGACATGCTTTCCCCAATTCGAGGCTTCCGAGCCTGGTTCATTCCAATGGTAGGAGATGAGTGCTTTCCACAAAGCCCAGCCACGGGCACGATTAACCGTATCTTGGTCAACATTCATGGAGCTTAAGAATATATCACGACTTACATCATCAAAAAAGTTCCATGCCATCACAAGATCACTAGATGGATCGCCCGCGCCCATAGTTCCAAAATCAATGACTCCGCATAGTCGTCCATCTTGCACGAGCAGATTACCTACCGCAACATCACCATGGAGCCATAACGGTGCCGCTTGATATTTCGTTGCCAGGGCAAGCTCCCATATTTCAGTCATAAGCTTTGGATCGTATTCGCCGGATACCTTTCCAATGACAGTCCTTGTATCTGTATCGTAAACCGCTAAGTTCCCGCCGCGATGAAAATTTTGAATGCCTGCGGGTATGCCGTAACTAGCATCAATGGCTTCGAGTTCTCTCAGAAATTTAGCGAGGTCTTCTGCAAAAACGCTTAGGTCGATTACGTTGGTATGCGTGACGGTCTCGCCTGCGATCCATTGGTTGATCGACCAGGGAAGGGGATAGTCGTCCGAAGGTTCACCTTTTGCAATGGGAGCTGGAATGGGCAAGGACAGAAGAGGCTTGAAAACTGGAAGCCACGTCAGTTCTTTTTCTACAGCAGAGGCGTAACGTTCATGACTGGGTAAACGAATTGTCATTTCGTCTCCCAATCGATAGGTGCGGTTATCGTGCCCGCTTTTTTCTACGGGTGTTATCGTTAAGCCTCTCCATTTCGGAAATTGACTATCGACTAATTGACGAACCAGTTCAATCGTAATTTCAATCATGTTCTCGCCTCATTTTCTATTAAATGGATGGGTTCTAACGTTAGTACATAAATTTTAACAATTTGTCTTGATCTTATCAAAGGGAGAAAATCGTCTAAAACCAAATGAGGAGGGCAGACCCGGAAAAACCCTTATATTTAGCGATTTTTTAGTTGGTAGAAGCCCTGTTATGAGTAGAATATCATAGGTTTTTATCCCTTGACATAAAATGTCATTATAAAGATAATAATTGTAACTTTGGAAGAGGGAGGAGAAATCAAAACCGAATTTAGGTTTGATTTGAATGCATATGTAAGCGTAATAATTTCGGTTGTACCTCACACAATGTTCACTTTAAAGGAGTGTAGTCATGTACGATAAAATTGTAGATATTTTGTGCGCTATCAAAGAAGACCAACCGGAACTACGCCAATCCCTATCCCCAGCAACGGAACTGAATAACGATATTGGTCTCGATTCTCTGCAAATGATCCAGTTTATGCTCAAAGTCGAGGATCAGTTAAACGTAATCATTGACTATGACGAATTCGATTATGAACATCTCCAGTCTATCGACACATTTATTACCTTTCTGAAAAGCTGCCAGTCTCAAGAGCAATCATTGTACGAAGATGTCCAGAAGTGAGGCCAGAGTAATTCCAACGATCGTTATGGGGACATTTGATCCGGAAACGCGATGGAGGGATCCGGACTTAGCCAAGTTACCTGCTATGCCTGATAAGGACAGGGAATCCATTGTCCTATGTATGGACGAGCTGTTATTTCCTTTTTGCGGACCTGACGATATCCTCTACACCCGCTGCAAAATCGATCCAAAGCTGTACGAGTATCTGAATGGGTTAGGTTTTTCCTTTCATAGCCGTTATCACTTTGATTTGAACGATGAACAGAATTCCTTACCCGAACCGGACGTTTTCAAGCAGTGCATGTTCAGTCTTGCTTCAGACGATCAACAGCGTGAAGCGATGTTGACCCACAACGTAAAACAGCTCTCTCCTTATGCCATTACGGCTGATACGGAGGAGTACCTGCGTGCCGAAGGGTCGTTGGGGTCTTTGCCCAACCTTGAGACGGTTAAGTATGTAAATTCCAAATTTTACTCCAACCGACTGCTGACCAGGATCGGGGAAAAGTGTTATGGCACAGAAGTGAACAATGTAGTAGAAGTACAGGCTGTCGGAAATACGTTACTGAAGCGAGGGGCGTATTTGCTGAAAGATCCATTCGGTGTTTCCGGCAAGGGCAATATTCTCATTGAAAATGAAGCCATGCAGCGAAGGATAGCAGAGCATCTGGATAAGCAGGAGAGAAGAGGATTGCGCTCGCAATTCCTGCTGGAACCACTACTGAGAAAAGAGATCGATTTCAGCTCACATTGGTTTATTCATAAGAGCGGGGAGAGAGATTTCATTTCCGTTCAGCGAATGATAAATCAGCAGCAGAATTACGGCGGTTCTATTAGAGCAGATGAGGCTTTGCTCCTTCTGCTGGAGAACGCAGGTTATTTTGATACGATGGAAAAGGCACTTCGGATATTATTCGAGGATGGATACCATGGCTTCGTGTGCTTCGACTCCATGATTCTAGAGGACGGCGATATTGTACCCATTGTTGAGATCAACGCCCGCAAGTCCATGGGCCTTATTAATGCTTATCTCGATAAAGGCTGGAAAACGTACGGCCATAGCGGTCTACTTACCTTCCTTTCTCTCGGCCTACCTGAAGGCTTCACGTTCGGAAAGTTGCTCGACGCTTTGCATGTATCCGGTCTTCTATTCAAAGGGAAAGATGAGTACGGAATTATGCCTATTTCATCTAACACCGTAATGGTGAATGAAATTCTGACCTCTCGACGTATTTCCGCGGGAATCCAGAGTCATCGGGGTATGCCGAAGGGACGATTGTATATCTCGGTCGTGGGCCGTAATGACGAACATCGCAGTGAACTGATCGTGAGTCTGAGGCAGGTACTCGCTGACTTGTCCATTAAGGTGTACAACTAATTCTGGAATGCGGAGGCTGCGCATGAATTCATCTTCGGTTACCCTGCTTGCGTCAGGCAATTCGCTTGGTGCATACATTCCGGCTATGCATCTAAACACGTACCTACAAGATAGAGGTGTTAGAACAGAAGTTCACGTTCTGGAGAACCTGTATCATGAAGAAATCAGGTGCAAAATTAATTCCACCAAAAAAGCATTTCATGCCGATTTCTCTGTTGCCCTTATGGGGCATAAACTGGCTAAGCCTGTAGACTCTTCCCTGAATGAAGCGGAAGTCCAGTTCCTGTTGGACTCATGGATACGTGATGGGGTATCTCATTTTGCTGTGTTTACCGGTTTTTGGCTTCCGATCCTGGAGAGGTACAAAGCCATTGCGCACACGCCTTTGGATATTCAACTGATCCGCTTGGACGTGTGCGATACGCCATCGTTTAAGGTACACAAGTCCTTGTATCCGGACTACGAGAACGTTTGGCTTTACGAGCCTTCAAGGTTGTCTCCAGACTTCTATATTGCCTCAGATGAAAAGGAGCTTCTGGCTTATGCACAGCGTGACGGGCGCATTCTGATCCATGGCGGCGGCTGGGGGATAGGAACATACGCGTCAACGATTGCAGAGCTTCGTCAATTTGGTTATTTGCTGGATGTGATCGTCTACAATCCTTCCGAGGTGGAGGAGGACGATGAGAGCACACGCTACTTCGGAACAGAGGTTTCATGGAATCCGTGGAGTCGGGATGCCCAGGGGCGGCATTTGTTTCCACCAATGAATCGATATGTGCGTGAAGAGGGCATTCTTCGGGCAATTCCGCTCCGTGATTACTCTGCTTACACGGATCTGATGCGCAATTGCGCTGCCATTATCAGCAAGCCCGGAGGAGCGACACTGAACGATTCGTTGTCCTACGGAATACCTTTTGTCATGTTAGAGCCGTTTGGTGACCATGAGCTTCAGAATTCAAAGTATTGGGAATCCTGTGGTTTCGGTATCCGATTTGCGGAATGGAAAGCCCTAGATTACTCGGAACAACATCTCGAAGAAATGTACGAACGTTTACTGGAGCAGCGATCAAAAATCAATCATTTGGGGAGGAAAACGCATGCAGCCGAAAACAGCAGTTACGTTTGATAAGCTGACATTCCAAAATATGAAAAGAACCCTCGTTCCACTCGCGGAAACGGGAAGGAAACGCCGGGAGGACCCGACGTATGCCGCACCCGTGCCTTATGAGATCGGAATCAAGCTTAATAACGGCTGTAACCTGCGCTGCAAGCATTGCTTTGAATGGAATCCAGATGGCTTCCATCACGGCTTTGCCAGTGAAGTGAAGAGAGACGAAATCGAGATTCCCGTCGTGGAGAAACTGCTCGCCGAAACGAGAGAACGCAAATCACGTGTGTTCCTGTGGGGCGGAGAACCGCTATTTTACTCTAAGTTCGATGAACTGGCAGAACTGCTGGCTAAGGAAGACCGGCATACGACCATTTGCACAAACGCGATTCTCATTGAACAAAAGCTGGATTCCATTTTGAAAATGTCTAAAAATTTAGTCATGCTGGTCAGCCTGGAAGGATTCGAGAAGGAGAATGACGCGATTCGGGGTAAAGGCACTTTCAAAAAAGTGATTCACGCCATACAGCTGCTGTTGGATCTGCAAAAGCAGGGCTTGTACAAAGGCAAAGTGTCCGTAGCCCTGACAGTAAATGACCAGATGGTCGATCAGCTGTATAGCTTGATGGAATTCTTTGAAGAGCTGGGCGTTGATTCCGTGTACTTCTGCTTCCCATGGTACATCCCTTCCGATACGGCGGAAAAAATGGACACCTACTTTGATGCACACTTTCCACACCTTGCTTCCCGCTTTGCGAGTGACCACAAGAATAGCTGGCACTCTTTCACGTTTCACATCTCACCGGACCGTTTCGACACATTAATCGAGGAATTTAAACGAGTCAATTCACGAGTGTGGAATGTACGTATCCGCTATCAGCCTGCGCTGGAGCCCGAAGAGGTAGAAGGTTTTATTCGAGGTAGCGAAAAGCCAGCCATGAATCGGACCAAGTGTTTCTCGATCTCGAACCGGATGGACGTGATGCCAGACGGTAAGGTCAATCCATGCAAATTTTTTCCGGAATTCAGTGTCGGTAATTTATACGAAGAAAGTGTGGCCGATATTTTCCACGGTGAGGATCTGCGAAAACAACGCGAGATTCTGGCCTGCGGTCTGACACCGATTTGCTCCAAATGCGTGCTTCTGTATAACAACGGAGTTTAATCGCTTTAACTTTAGCCGCCAATAAGGGAAAACATGCAATCATTCAGGAGGAGCGGGGATGGACTTTATCCGTGTACGGGAACTGCACAAATCGTTCATATATTACCGGAAAGAAGCAGGACTCAAACATTCACTGAAAAACTTATTTGCTCGTAAATCACTTGTGAAGGAAGCGGTTAAATCCGTTTCCTTCGATATCGGCCCCGGAGAGTGCGTTGGATTTCTGGGTCCGAACGGAGCAGGTAAAACCACAACGCTCAAAATGTTGTCGGGCATTCTATATCCCACAAGCGGAGAAGCCGACGTACTTGGCTTTGTACCTTGGGAGCGAAAGAACGAATTCAAACGACTGTTCTCCATTGTAATGGGTCAGAAAAATCAACTTTGGTGGGACCTTCCTGCGAGCGATTCGATTTATTTGAACAAATGTATATATGACGTCGAGGATAATCTCTATCGTCGAAGTCTTGCCGAACTATCAGAGATGCTTGATGTGCAAGACTTGCTGGATGTACAGGTTCGCAGGCTGTCCTTGGGTGAACGTATGAAAATGGAGCTAATCGCCGCTCTGATCCACCGACCAAAGCTGCTGTATCTTGACGAGCCAACGATCGGCCTGGATTTCCCCTCTCAGAAGAGGGTGCGGGAATTTCTGAAATACTATAATGAGCAGTTTGGCGCCACGATCCTGCTGACGAGCCACTACATGAAGGACGTGGAGGACCTGTGCAAGCGGACAATCATTATTAACGAAGGAAGTCTTCTGTATGACGGAGATCTTCATAAGATTAATGATCTGTTTGGCGATCACAAAATTGTAAAGTTGCAGTTCTCGGAACCGGTTGCCGAGCAGCGGCTGGCCAAATTCGGAAAAATGATCAGCGCAGACGACTACAGCGTTGTTCTGGAACTGCCCAAACACCGTCTAAAAGAAGTGTCGCGTGCTATGCTCGATTCGTTTCCAATCGTTGACTGGACGATTGAGGATGTGCCGATCGAGGAGAGTATATCGATGCTCTACCAAAAGGAATCCGTCGGATGAATGGACGCAAATTGTATACGGCTGTATTTTCGATGGGTGTGCAGCAATCGATGGAATACCGATTTCACTTCTTTCTCGGTCTTCTCGGAGCCGCGTTTCCGATTCTTGTCCAGTATTTTATATGGACTGCGGTGTACCAACATTCCGGCGAAACGGCGCTATTCTCGTATTCATATAATCAAATTATTTTGTATACGATCTTGGCGGGCTTGGTTTCCAAGCTGATCGCTACCCAGTTCGAGCACCAGATTGTCGATGACATCAAGAACGGCGGTCTCAACAAGTATTTGATCAAACCGGTTAGTTACTTCGGATATCGGCTAGTATCCTTTTTCGGACAGAAGGCGATCTATTACGGCGTTACAGCTGTGCTGCTTGTCGGGATTATCTGGATATCATCTGCCGGTGGTGTGCTTGAGTTCCAGATCATACGGCTAATCTTGTTCGTCGTTACGTTGTCGGGGGCGCTATTGCTCAATTTCTTGATCTCTTATTGCATCTGTGCAAGTGCTTTTTATCTAAATGAAATCTCTTATTTTTTCGTCATTACGAGTCTGCTCGTGAATATTCTGAGCGGAGGTATGTTTCCGTTGGAGATTTTCGGGGATTCGATAGTGGAGGCACTTCAGTACACGCCGTTTCCGTATACCATTTATTTTCCGGTCAATGTGCTCAGCGGCAAAACGGAAGTGGCGGCGATGTATCAAGGATTGCTCATCCAGTTGGGGTGGATACTCCTGTTCTTATGGCTATCCCGTCTAACGTGGCGCATATCCATGAAGAAATATTCAGCGGTTGGGGGGTAGCGGAGATTCCATATGTTTAGAGTCATGAGAAAATACGCACATTTGTATGGCATGTTCATCAAAAATTGTCTCATTGCCCAGATGGAGTTTCGGGGTAATTTCATGATGAGCCTGCTGGTGGAATCCGTCTACCTGCTCGCCAAACTGTTATATGTACTGGTTGTGTTCCGAACCGATCTTCACGTCGACGGCATACCGCCAGAAGGGCTGCTTCTATTTATAGGCATGCACACCGTGGTGACAGGAATGTACGTGGGTCTGTTTTTCACCAATTTCACGAAAATTCCGGAATATATTAAGGACGGCTCACTTGATCTAATGTTAACGAAGCCGGTTTCTCTTCAATTCATGGCTTCTTTGCGTTATGTCGATCTGGCGCTGCCAATCCCTGATATTTTAGTTGGTTTCGTCATGATTGGCATTGGCTGGCATGCCATGGACATACCCCTGACGTTTCTCCAGCTAGCCGGGTTTATGCTGCTGTTATTCGTGTCCGTTATCATCACATACTGTCTAATGATTATCCCTGCATTGCTTTCATTTCGGTTCGTTCAGACGGGCTCTGCATCGGAGATTGCTCATTCCGCCTGGGACGCCAACAATTTTCCAATGGCAATATATCCAACTTGGGTCCGGCGGATCGGTACCTTTGTCATTCCGCTGTTCCTGATTACCAATTTCGGGCCGATGTTCCTGCTAGGACAGCTCAGCTGGCTCTATACAGGACTGGCGTTGGTCGCTTCGCTTATACTCTTCACAGTTATACGATTGCTCTGGAAACAGGCTGTAAAGGGATATAGTAGTGCAAGCAGTTAAGGGGGAGAAAGAATGAATGCTGTTCAGCTGCCCGTGTCAAATCCGCCGCTTAAAGGATTTCTGAGGTGGGCTTACACGCTTTCGATTACCAGTGCACATGAGGAAACGATTCCTTGGTATTACAGCAACTTCATTCAGTTGTCCTGCAAGAAAACCTTTCTGGAGGATGGCAGACAGTTTTATATCGATTTTTTTCGGGGCAAACCCAACGAACTGAATTTCAATAATCCATTTCTACTCACATGCTCTGTGAATTATACGATTCTGGAGCATTTGGCGCTGGACGCCTGGCCCCAATTTTTCGCGGATCAGATTCGCAGCGGCTATTATTGTGTCGTGTTTTTGGACGAAGCGAAGCTACCGCCAGCGGCGGCCTATCAGCAGGAACCGTTTCCTCATCATCTTTTTCTGTACGGTTTCGATTGGGACAATCGTTTTTTTGATGCTTCCATGTTCGACCATACGGGAGTTTACCGCAATGTACAGATTCCATTCACGGAATTCCTGGATGCTGTCCATTCCATGAGACATCTGCTCAGAGAGGGGCTCACCGCGGATCATCACACTTATTTTTACAAATACGAGCCGCATTCTCCTTATCCTTTCGATAGAATCGTAGCACTCGACCAACTGCATGATTACCTGAACGGAGAGACTCATCTGAATCGCATTAATTACATTCCTGATGACGAACAGGCTTTCGGAATTGACGTCTACGACTATTTGCAAATGTACTATGATGCGGTAGAGAGCAACGATCCTCGTCTCGGTGACCGTAACGATGTAAGGCATCTTCATTTGCTCTGGGAGCACAAAAAAATGATGAGTGAACGGATTGCCTACTTGATCGATGAGGGGATGATCCCCTACGACGAAGAACTTGTGAATGGTTATCAGGATATAACCACCAGGGCAATGAAGCTAAGGGATCAATACATCCGTCATGAAATTCGTGAAGACAAAGCCGTGTTTGCGAAGGTAAGACTCCGGTTGGAGCAATTCCGCAAGGAAGAGCCTGTTCTGCTGCAAAGACTGATTTCATTGCTCGAAAAGTAAATAAAGAAGGCTATTCCTCGGGGAGGAACAGCCTTCTTTATTTATATTCATAGGCTCACGTTAGCCTTATTATGATTCTTTATGACTTATTCAAACTTGAAATCATCATCCGTCAGAGGTTCTACATTCAGAGTACGAATATACCCATTGCCTTTTTTAGAGAAAAAGTCGTGCTGTTTGGTATGTGTACTGATTCCATTTAACACAATCGGGTTAACTTCCTCGTCTTCAAATAATGGCTCAAAACCGAGGTTCATCATGGCTTTATTAGCATTATAACGAAGGAAGGTTTCCACTTCTTCGGTCAAATGAATAGGTGTATATAATGCCTCCGTATATTGCAACTCATTTTGATGAAGAAGCTGTACTAGATCAACCAAACCTTGATACACATCGTTCCGCTGCGTTTCATCAAAGCTCGCGTATATTTCCTGGGCCAATACCCCCACATATACACCGTGAATACTTTCATCCCGCAGAATCAGATCAATGATCTCACCACTGCATGTGAGTTTGCCTTGTCCAGCTAAATAGAGTGGATAGAAAAATCCGCTGTAAAACAAATAACTTTCCAAAAGAACGGAGGCCGCCATCGCCATATACAGATCTTTTGAAGTTTCAATGTTCATGTAATACTGACGTATAACCGTCGCTTTGGTTTGCAGATATGGATTTTCTTCCACCCATTTAAATACACTGTCAATTTCTTCGGTTGATGCCAACGTGGTAAAAATACTGCTGTATGATTTCGCATGAATTTGTTCCATCATCGCCATAAAACTAAGTACGGCTTTGCGTTGCAGTCCATCGACATGCTCCATAATCTGCGGCATACCTACACCGCCCTGGATCGTATCCAGAAGGGTTAAGCCTCCCAAAACTTTCATATAAGCGTCTTTTTCTATATCACTGAGCATGCCCCAGGTCATTTTATCATCGGATAAAGGAATCTCGTCATCGGTCCAAAATTGCATAATATTCTGATTCCAGAACATCAGAGTGAAATCATCATCCGCTCGATTCCAGTTCACAGCTTGAATTGCCGGCATGGTAAATCATACTCCAATCGTAATACCCTAAAGGGAAATTATTTATATTGAACAAGCAATGCATTCTTCCATCGTCAGCTTGTTGGTTCTTGTATAATACAGAGATTTCAACCCTTTATGAGCAGCATACAGGTAGCAGCGAGCCAACTCCCGCGTGGATACATCACTGTTTACATGCAGAATGGTTGAGATGCCTTGATCCACATGCGGCTGAATCTCCGCAATCAAATCAATTACCTTGAATTGATCCATTTGATACGCTGACTTGTAATAGAAGACATTATCCTTTTGCAAATAGGGCATTGGATAATACGTGGTTGAATTGGCATAGGTCCGTGTCTCAATTTGTTCCACGATGGGCATTACACTGGATGTTGCGTTTTGGATATAAGAGATGCTGGCCGTTGGAGCAATAGCCATGCGATAGGCATGATAGAGGCCATTTTTCATCACTTTAGACTTAAGCAGGTTCCAATCTTCAGGAGACGGAACAGCAATTCCGTTGAACAATTCTTGTACTTTCGATGTGGTGGGACGGTAATCCGTAGTCACATAACGATCAAAATATACCCCAGTCGCATAGTCCGATTCCTCGAATCCATAGAACCGTTGACCCGTTTGCTCTGAAAACTCCATACTTTTCTCCAGAGAATGATAATTCATGGTCATAAAGAAGGTACGTACAAAATCCTTGGCCTCCGAGCTCTCATAAGCAATCCTGTTTTTGGCTAAGTAACCGTGCAGATTCATGGCACCCAAGCCAACGGAATGCATTTCGGAATTGGCTTTTGCCACACCGGGAGCATTGGCTACATGTGTCATGTCGCTGACGGAGGTTAGTGCGATCATTCCCTCATGAACGGATTCCTTGATCTTGCCACTCTCCATAACATTAACAATATTGAGGGAGGCCAGGTTGCAGCTGATATCTTTGCGGATAATATCCGGTTGACCATAGTCTGTAATTTCAGAAGTTTCCTGGAGCTGGAAGATCTCTGTGCAGAGGTTCGACATTTTGACTTGTCCTACGTTTTTCAAGGCATGTGCTTGATTGGCATTGGTTTTATTAATGATGTAGGGATAACCGGATTCAAGTTGAGTCATCGCTATTTTGGTCAGCATATCCCGTGCACTGAGCGATTTCTTCTTCTTCACGCGGTCGTCAGCCAGCAAGGTATCATACATCACGTCCAGATCCATATCATCCAAATGTGTTCCATACGCCTTGTAGACACTATAAGGTGCGAAGAGGTACAGGGGCTCATTATCTTGAGCCAGCTTATAGAAACGATTAGGGACAATAAGTCCGATAGAGAGAGTTTTCAGCCGGATTTTCTCATCCGCATTAATCTTTTTGCTATCCAGCAGTTCCATAACGTCCCAACCGAAAATATTATAGTATGCTGCACCAGACCCCTTACGTTGACCCATCTGATCAGCGTAGGAGAAGCCATCTTCCATCAGCTTGAGAACAGGCGTGATGCCTTTAGCAGCACCTTCAACCCCTTTAATGACTTCACCACGAGCACGCAACTTCGACAGGTTGACAGCCACTCCACCACCGATTTTGGATAACTGCATACAAGTGTTTAGTACATAGTTTATGGAGTTCAGTGAATCATCCATTTCAAGCAGGAAGCAAGAAACCAGTTCACCGCGCCGACTTTTTCCCGCATTTAGAAAAGTAGGGGTTGCCGGTTGAAGACGCTGTTCCATCATAGAACGAGACAGCAAACAAGCCGTATCAAAGTGTCCTTGACCCAGATGAAGTGCTACGGCTGCTACTCGATCCGCATATTGCTCAAGGTATGTTTTGCGGTCATATGTTCTCAATGCATAATCAGTATAGAATTTAGAAGCTGCCATATAGGAAGGAAAGTTATATTGATAGCCATGCGTAATTTCAAATACGGTTCTAACTTGGTCAGCTGTATAGGAAGCATAGAAATCTTCGTAATAATCATGATCAATCATGAATTTGACTTGATCATCAATGTTGGCAAACGCCATGCTTTTATTTTTGATTTCTCTCATAAACTCCTCTACAGCCTCTTTATCCTTATGTAACTGGAAGAAGCCATCAGAGTCGCGCTTTAGCAGCATGTTATTTAATTCAATATGACGCAATGCGGCTCACCTCCTGTTCAAAATACTCCACATCTCTCTTGGAGCCCGATAATTCAAATTTACTAATAACCGGGACGTTATAAGATGCAGATATTAAATCTGCACTTTTGGCAAAACGCTCACCCCAGTTACGGTTACCGCTGGCGGCCACGCCAATCAGGTATGCAGAGTTTTTTTGCAAAAAAGAAGACACCTTATCAGGTATCTGTCCAAAACCAGTTGTATATGTCACAAGTACGTACGGTTCATCAATCGTCATTTGATTCTGAATCTGAACAGCCGGCAGTTGAAGCTTGGAAATAAACCTCTTAACATTCCCGGTTATAGAATCATACACAATTAGCACTATCATATCCTCCTTGACAAATGAAAGGTGATCAAAAACAAACACTATATATAGATCTATTTCTTAATTTTATATCAATATATAGCTTTGTCAAATGCTTATCGGTATCAATTTTGTGAAAAACCGGATGAATGGGCTCTATTACTAGGTTTAAAAATTTGTGGCTTAGTAGATATCCATATTCGAAGACACGATATTTGGTGCATGAGAGAATTATGATTGACATTGAGAATTGTTATCATTTAGAATTTTGAAGAAGATTCGAAAAGAGGGATGCGCTATGATGACACATTTACAACAAAATCACCCAGAGGGTGAAGGACAGACAGCAGCAGATCTCGCATGGTATGGATTAAAGAACGTATTCAAGGATTCGGTCGACAAGGCCTATCGTTTGGTATACAAAGAAACACCAGATCATGTCATTCTTGTTGCTGCAAATCGTCACGGCAAAATCGTCATTGATGGCATACCGCATCCGTTCGTTCCAAATAGTGCCCATATAGTATTACCAGGCCAACGGGTCGAGACCGTTTATTTAGCGGATGGAGAGCAGATCATATACCGGATTCATATCGGCATCATTCCATATGAAGGACAGAAGGTGTCCTCTGAGCATTTGTTGACGGAGCTTGGTAAGCCAATCACGTTTCCAGATGCACAGGTGCAGCAACTTTGCGAAAAAATCGTCTGTTACTGGCATACCGGTGATTCAACAGATCGTTTCGCAAGCCAAGCAGGTTTCCAGGACCTGCTGCATCTTCTGTTCAAGAAGCAGAACCAACACGAGAACGCACTCGAGAGAGCACGGAAATACATGCTGCATCACTATCAGGATACAATCACAGTCGAGAACCTGGCCGATGAAGCGGGCATGAGCCGCTATTATTTCATGAGATCATTCAAAGAGAAGTTCGGTCAGAGTTCGATGGACTATCTGGCAGAGATTCGCACCAACGAGGCCAAACGTCTGATGGAAGCAGGACAACCACTGAAGGACATTGCTCTGTTGGCAGGTTTCAAGGACCAACACTATTTCAGCAGCCAATTCAAAAAGCAGGTGGGATTACCGCCTCGTACATATATTGCGAACAGGAAATGCAAAACAGCCGCGTACAGCTGGCCCAATATCGGGCATTTGCTGACCCTGCAAATCATCCCCTTCGCAGCGCCCATTGATCAGTTTTGGACAGATGATTACCGTCGGAAATATCGTTATGATGTCAAGGTAGCACTCAGCCACGACTATGATTTCAACCTCAAAGCATTGATGCGGGCCAGGCCAGACCGGATTGTTGCATTGGACGAGATGATCCCCGAAGAGGAGAAAGAGAAGCTGCGGCACATCGCACCGGTGTTGTTTCTAAGTTGGCACGGAGAGGATTGGCGGCAACATCTGCGGCGAACGGCCCGTTTTTTGGATCGGGAGAATGAAAGTGAAAGATGGCTTCTTCGATATGAGGAAAAGGTGGAAACGGTTCTTCATTATATTCCTCATTCGTTTCAGCAAGGTAAGCTAATCGCATTAAGTGTGTCTCCCCGGGGCATTCAGATCTGGGGTAGAAGAGCAGGAACCGTATTTTATGACGATTTGAAGATTGCCGCGGCTTCGGGTGTGGATCAGATCGAATTTACCAGATACGTGGAAGCCGAACAGCTTGCTGCATTCGATGCGGACGTCATCATCGTTAGTGTTATGAAGGACCATCATTCCCTGATGGTGTGGGAGAGGCTTCAACATGTGGAAAGCTGGAAACAGCTGCATGCCGTACGAAACCGACAAGTCTATCTGACACAGGGAGGACATTGGTTAAGCGAACCGATCCTGGAACATACAGCCAATCGGCATGAACTTCTGCTTCAGGAAGTAAACTTGCTATTTAGTGCCCGGTAATGGGCGAAAGTAGACATCTTCTTCTATTTTCTTCGCTGAGGAACATCTGTATAATCATCATGTGATAATCATTCTCAATACAGAAATGCGGAGGGGAACTCATGTCTCACACAGAAAATAATGATCTCTTTAGAAGAGATCGTTCAAAAAAGGATACACATGGAAGGAAACGCGGATTTGCAGGATTGATGCTCCTGCTATTGGTTCTTTCAATTATGGTTGTTGCCTGCGGAAATAAAACAAATACAGCAGGGGAGCAAGCCACAACAGAAACGACCAAGACAAACGCAAGCGCAGCGACTCAAACTGCCGAAGAGCCTCAGACTCAGGTCATCGAACATGCCATGGGCAAAACGGAAGTTCCGCTACATCCAAAACGTGTTGCCGTATTTGGTCTGGAGGATCTTACATTGTCCCTGGGCGTACCGATGGTCTATGCATACGACTTTGATGGCTACTACTTGGATGACCAGCTCAAAGCACTGAACATTCCGCTCGCTGGAAATGCGGATTTCAATCCGAATCTGGAAGCCATCTTGGCAACCCAGCCCGATCTTATCGTGGTTCAGCGAAACGCCATTGATGACAAAGCGTATGAGGAACTGAGCAAGATTGCGCCAACCATTGCCTATTCACCGGATGATTGGGAGAAAACCATTGTGGAAATAGGAAGGGCAACGGGCTTGGAAGATAAAGCACAGGAGGTGCTTCAGGCGAACACCGACAAACTGAAACAGGCCAAGGAAGATATCATTTCGGCTGTGGGCCCGGACAAAACAGTTGTCTTCATGCGTCCATCGGACAAGGATCTGCAGGTGTTCTTTCCGAGCTTCGCTCCACTTATCTACACTGAATTGGGGTTAAATCCAGACGAAAGCGTTGCAGCATTCCAGAAGGATACTAAGGACGATTGGGGAGTCACGACATCTCTAGAGAAGCTGCCTTCTATTGGAGCTGATTATGTGTTTGCCATCTACGGAGGATCGATTAGCACGGAAGAAGAGTTCAATGAGAACAGTGCCGTTGCAACGGAAGTTGAGAAACTTCATGTATGGAAAACGATGCCTGCTGTGAAGGACAACCATGTGTTCAAAGTGTCAGCCAGACATTGGATGATGTCCGGCCCAATTGCAGACGGCAAGGTGGCAGACGATGTGGTAGCAGCCGTCACTGGCAAGAAATAAGCCTGGACATAATCGTTCATACATTGTCTACAATTCAGAGATAGATTATTAAAGGCATGGCTCTATGGAGTCATGCCTTTTGAGTACGTTGAAGGTATGCTGATTACATCAAGTTCACTCACTGGCTTGAGGCTTTACAATGAGAAACTAAGAAAATAACCAGAATATCGCAAAGATTTGGAGGTAAGACATGAACGGGACCCTGCAGCAAAATAGAATATTGATTGTAGATGATGATGAACGGGTCCGAAGACTTCTTCGCATGTATTTGGAGAAAGAACAATTTATCGTTGAGGAGGCTTCGCTAGGCTGGCAAGCCCTTGGGCAGCTTCATCACGGTTCTTATGCCTTGATCATTCTCGATTGGATTCTTCCCGATATTAAGGGAATTGAAATATGCCATTATCTTAGGACCAACTTAAGCATACCCGTCATGTTTCTGACAGCCAAGTCAGAAGAAACTGATCGGCTTGAAGCTTTCAAAGCAGGGGCGGATGACTTTGTCATGAAACCATTCAGTCCGAGGGAGGTTGTGCTACGTATTAAAACTATGATGGCTCGTTATAACGGATTAATCGAACCTGCGCCAAAAGATCATTCAGCGAGCGAGGTGTTGATTTCCTCCATTCTAATCAATCCAACTTCCCGTAGAGTCACAGTAGGACAAGAGGAGATTCATATGACTCCCAAAGAATTTGATTTGCTTTATCATCTGGCGACACACTCGGAAATCGCATTCTCTAGGCAGGATTTGCTGAGAATTGTTTGGAAAGTGGAGCATGAGGAAGATCTGGATTATCGGACTGTAGATACCCATGTGAAACGGTTGCGTGACAAACTATCCGAGTATGTGCCGAATCGGGAAGATCTGATTCAAACCCTGTGGGGGTTCGGTTATATTCTTCGTTTGCCTCACTGATTCTTATCTTGCAGTTCAGGAGGAGAATATGTCTTACAAACAAATCAAGTGGATGATCTTGCTCATTCCCACCTTGACCGTTGGACTGTGGGAGTATGTACGACATCAGTTTCTGCTCCCCTACATATCAATGAATTTGGGCAACTGGCTTACGCCTGTCATTGTATATGTCGTGAGTATAACGTTGTTAACTCGGCTGTTTCTGATGTTGGAACGTATTCAAAAAGAGCTGGAGCATGAGCGTGAAGCCAAAGCCGCATTGGAATCTCGTGAAAAGATGGCCAAGGAACTCCATGATGGAATCGCCCAATCCCTTTTTTTATTATCGGTAAAAGTGGGGCGTTTAGAGGAACAAGCCAAGTTGGATCAACAGTTGGACGATGTGTATTCGATCAAGAAAACGGTTCATGAAGTCAATCGTTATGTGCGTCAGGCCATTGCCGATTTACGTTATGATCCTAACGTTGACAATACCTTCACTATGAACGAATCGGTCACACTACTTGGTCAAATTCGAAGAATTGCCAAAGATATCCCCGTCCGAATCGAACTGGATTGGAGCATCCCGGATGATGCATTTACTGACAAAGAGAAAGTAGAATTGCTCGCTTGTATTCGGGAAGCTCTTTTTAATATTCAAAAGCACGCATCTGCTTCTCAAGGATGGATTCAGGGAAAAGGGCACAAGAAGTGCTGGATTATTACGATTCGAGATAATGGAAAAGGATTTGAGATGAATCCCTTTGAACGAAAGGATCGATATGGACTGAAAATCATGAGAGAGCGGATGAATGAGCTGAACTATAACATGCAATTCCGAAGGGAACAGCAGCTTACTGTTGTCGAATTTTCAAAGGATGGTGAGATGTTATGAGCCATACTCGCGTACTTGTTGTAGACGATCACGCTCATGCGAGAGAAGCCATATGTGAAATTTTATCCATGGACCCCAGCTTCGAAGTGATTGGCGTCGTGTCGGACGGTCAACAAGCGATTGATTATACAGAACAGTGGCTTCCCGATCTAATCCTCATGGACATTCAGATGCCAATTATGAACGGTCTTGAGGCAACACAGCGGATCAAATTGGCGTTTCCTTATGTGAAAATTGTCATGATTACCGTCTCGGATGATGTACTACACCTTCTGGAAGCGTTGAAACGGGGAGCTCAGGGTTATCTGCTCAAAAACCTTGAACCCTCCATGTGGCTGGAATATCTTCATTCCATCGTTACAGAAGAAGCTCCATTGAGCCGCGAGGTGGCTTACCAAATCCTGAAGGATGTCTCACTCACGGAGAAAAAAGAACCTGACGTTCCACTAACGACAAGGGAAAAGGATATTCTGTATGGCGTGGCTGCAGGATGGACGAACAAAGAAATCGCTGTGAATTATACAATTTCAGAGTATACCGTCAAGAATCATTTAAAAAATATTTTGCAAAAACTGCAGGTTCAAAATCGTGTTCAACTGACACGTTACGCATTGGAGCAAGGGCTTATTACAGACCATAATCGTCTGTAATAAGCTTTTTTTACTATATCCGTGTGTTCTTTCTATTTTCATGTTAAGTGGATGTGATTTTTCTACTTTTACCACAATGACCTCACAATTTGGACACAAAACGTCCAGCTCTATAGCTAGCTTGAGCTATATGGCAAAAATTTGTTTTTATGTACACTATGAGCAGTGTGTTTCATGAAGGAGGTTATGATGTTTCGCGAACGGATTGTCCTGGGCATATTGCTGCTTATAGGGATACTGTTGATCCCGCTATCTTACCCGCTGGACACTGCAAATGCTGCTCCTGAAACCAAAGATGCTATTCCACTCCAGCCAATCATTGATGGTTCTAGACCTGGAGAAGTGCTTGTACTTGAGCCGGGTATTTATTCTGGTCCCGTAAGTATAGACAAGAATATATCCATTCGAGGGGACTCATCCGTAATGGTATTGAATACGGAAGCTGAATCCACCATTACCATTCGTTCAGATGGAGTGACATTGCAGGGTTTCACGGTACGACACTTAACAAATGAACCCACTGCAGCGATTCAGGTTGAAGGAGATCGAGTAGAGATCACGGGCCTGGATATTCAGAGTCAAAGTTTTGGAATCGTGCTGCGGGGTTCCGTCGATGGGCTCATACATAGCAATACTATTTCATGGGCTGGACCGGAGTCTGCTTCCAGTGGTCAAAAGGGGAATGGCATTGATCTGTACAATTCCCATCGTACCCACATCGAAGACAACAAAATTACGGGCATGCGGGATGGTATATATCTGGAGAACAGTCGCAATCTTACGGTTAAGGGTAACACGCTGTTACATACCAGGTATGGAATTCATTGTATGTATATCGATGGCTCTTCTATTGTGGACAATGTGGGAGAGAACAACAGTACCGGAGCCATGGTCATGGGCGTCAAGAATACGGTTGTATCGGGAAACTCTTTTCGCAAACAGAACGAAAATGTGCATTCACAAGGGATTTTGTTGTATGACGTACAGCAATCCTCGGTTCATAACAATGTCGTGGAAGGTAACCGTGTTGGCATGAACATTGCTGAATCCTCAGGAAATGAAATTCGCGGCAATGCGGTGCTCCGGAATTTCATCGGAATTCAGCTCGTTCTTGCGGAGGATAATCAGTTTACCAGAAATCAATTTGTTTCGAATGTGATTGAAGCTTCAGCGAAGGACAGCCGGAACAATGAGATGAAGGAAAACTTCTGGGATTCCTTTCAAGGTCTTGACCTGAACGATGATGGAATTAGTGAACTGTCCTATGGAATTAATCCTTTTTATGAGCAAGTGGTCAACCGGAATTCGGCCTATCAGCTTTTCTTTCAATCTCCAGGCATGATCTTTATGAGCAACTTGTTTACGGAAGGCAAGGCAGAGTGGACAAGCGACAGATCGCCATTAATGAGCATGGAAGCGGTATCTCAGACGACGAAGGTAGGTACACAAGGGGTCAAAGAGATAACCGGGGTTTGGATCATCGGATGCATTCTGCTGGGCCTGGCCACTTTTATTATGATCAATATGGGGGTATTACGAAAATGAGAATGAAAACACATTGGAAAACAGTTATGGTGCTTCTCTTTGGGGTGCTGTTATTAACAGCTTGCGGAAAAAAATACGAGGCATTGCCTATCAATGAAGACGTGGATATCTGTGCCATTTGCAAAATGCAGGTGAAAGATGATGCCTATGCCACGCAGCTTACCACGAAAGACGGTAAAAATTATAAATTTGATGACATTGGTTGTATGCATCAGTGGAAAGAAGAGAACGGAACAGATAACATCGGGATGGATTTTGTTCGTGATTATAATGACAAGGAATGGATTGAGTACAGCAAAGCCACTTATGTATACGATGCTTCACTGCGTACACCGATGGCTTACGGCATCCTCAATTTCAAGGATAAACCATCTGCCGAAGCTTTTGTTGCCGAGCAGGGTGTGGGAACCATTATGACCGCTGAAGACCTCGCCTCCCACGACTGGAAACAAAACACAGAGACGATGGATATGATGGGGGAGCATGGGCAATCCGAGGAGGGAATGGGTGAAGGCGTGCATGAAGAAACACATGGAGAAAGCGAATCAACGGAAGAATCAGGCCACAAGTAATGACCAATGAAAATGGTGATGCATGATGGGAGATATGGTACAAGTCGTCCGACGAGAAATGAAAATGGGATTTCGCAACCCTTGGGCATATTCATTTTTGATTCTTTTCTGCGTATTTAGTCTGAGTTTGTTAATCATTAATTCTCAGAATTTTGTAGCAGGATACTCTGGCACTACAGGTTCCATGTTAAATCTTATTCTTTATCTGTTGCCGCTGATGACCCTCTTTCTGGGCTCGTTCTCGTTGACTTCTGAAAAGGAAGAGGGCAGCTGGCAGCTGTTGTCCACTTACCCCATCGGCACGATGTCTTTTATTGTTGGCAAATATCTGGGGCTGTCGGTTGTATTAATGACGATAGTTACATTCGGATATGGCCTGATGGGACTTCTTAGCGGATGGGTGGGTAGCCCTTTAGATGTTAAGACATATCTTTTGTTTCTGGTATTCTCCTGCGGACTGGTGTTGCTATTTCTGACTATTGCACTGTTCATCGGTTCGTTATCCAAAAATCGCTGGCAAGCGTTAACGATATCGGTATCCGTTTGGTTTTTTGCTGTGATCGGGTGGCCCACGCTTCTAATTTCCGTGCTGGGACTCATGCCGTATCAGTGGGTAAAACCCTTACTCACCGTTCTAACCTTCATCAATCCGGCTGAGTTGGTACGTTTGTTTGTGGTGATCAAACTTGGCGGGGGCTCGATACTGGGACCTGAATATTATCAGTGGGTAGATTGGGTACATCCATCGAGCGGGAGCTGGATCTTTATGGGGATATGTCTGCTGTGGATTACATGTTCTATCGTGGCAGTATACGGGATATGGGAAAGGGGACGTTCCCATGGATAATGTGGAAACAGAGATTGTTGGACTGTGTAAATCCATAAAAAAACAACAGATTGTTGAAGATATATCCTTTCGCGTTTCTTCCGGTCATGTGCTTGCCTTATGCGGCGGAAATGGGGCCGGAAAAAGCACCGTTCTGCGTATGCTTGCAGGTATTCTTCAACCTACCTCGGGTGAAATCATTGTAAACAATATGCGCTGGTCCAAAGAACGAAAGCGATATTCGGAACAGATCGGATATATGCCGGATGATTATCATTTCAACCAGGGTTTGACGGCAGAGGAGGCGCTCCAGTTCTGGGCGGCGTTAAGGAAAGTGCCTAAAGCGCGAGTAACGGAAGTGCTAACCATGGTAGGCTTGGCCGATCAAAAAAAGAAACGGGTCACGACCTTTTCCAAAGGTATGCGGCAGCGTGTGTTATTTGCCCAGGCTCTGCTGTCCAAGCCTCCGCTGCTGATCATGGATGAGCCGACGAATGGACTGGACCCCTTCTGGATGCAGGAGTTTGCAAATCTGATAAAACAGATCAAGGAGGAAGGGCATATGGTCGTGTTCTCCACCCACCAGCTTGAGATCGCAGATGATGTTGCCGATCACATTGTTTTTATGAACCAAGGACGTAATGTGGGAGATGGCTCTACTGAGGACTTTCGTCAACAGTTCGGGTCGCTTCATGCTGCATTTCATCATAGTCTTGGCTTAAAATGAAGGTGAATTTATTGGAAAAAAAGAGTAAAAAAATGAGTGCGAAAATGAGAAGTTTGCTTACTATCCTGATTGGAATGGCTGCTTTACTGACCGCTGTGTGGGCAATTTACCAGGGGACTTCATCATCCGAGCCCAAAATAACCGGTGCCATTGAAGCCGGTGCAACTGCTCCTGAATTCACTGCGGTTAATTCAGACGGAGAACAGGTGAAGCTCTCCGATTATCGGGGCAAAGTCGTCATGATTAACTTCTGGGCTTCATGGTGTACGCCCTGTGTGAGGGAAATGCCAAAGATTAAGCAGATTGCTCAGACGTATCAAAACGATGTAGAGGCTCTGTTTGTCAACGTGGGGGAAGCGAAGGGCACCATTCGTGAATTTATGGAGAAACAGCAATTCGATTTCCCTGTTATCATTGATGTGACCGGAAAGGTCTCCGGTCTGTATCGTATCACCGGGTTGCCAGCGACCATGATCATAGATCAGGAAGGTATATTCAGTCACATTTTGCTCGGTGAGTTGACTAAGGATATTCCTTTGCAGCAATGGCTGGAGGAGACCGTACAGCAACGGAATTGGAGCTTTGCAGACTTATGAACAAAAAAAGTCGAGAAGTCGCTCACTATACGAGCGGCTTCTTTTGTTTTATTTTTCCCGAACATCTTGCAAGCATAGTAGAATTGAAAATCGCAATACCACGGTTGTGCCTAATGAATCAATAGCCCCTTTGGGTGCTTTTTATGCTTTTCACCGAGTTGTCAGAAAGAGTTGATCCTTTCTTGAACATTTAGGGACGAAGACGTGTCAGTGATTGAATTGCTAATTCACAAAGATATAATAATTTTAACTATTAGGTCCTGTTAAGTACTTTGGCCCTTCAGTATCAGGTAAAACACAGCTCGCCAACCCATGCTCAGTCCAATAACTATGTGTAGCAATGCACAATGATGGTGTGGTAAAGCTCCTTCGTCACTTACTTTGTGAAAAAATTCTCTTTGTACATACAACGATGGAGGAACGGTTTGTAGATAAACTCTGAACCAGTCTAGTGGGGCTTCTATCAACCTGATAAAGAACGCAGTCCAAGGGCTGACTGACCTAATAATTAAAAGATTCAAATCAGTACGAAAATCGAACAGAGTTTGAAAGGAGGCAGTAAACAATGGCAATCGATACGGTGATGTGGAGCAAGCTGGTGACAGGTATGACGCTGGGCTTCCACGCTATTTTTGCGACACTTGGCGTCGGTATACCTCTAATGATCGCAATTGCAGAATTCATGGGGATTCGCAAGAAGGACCCCCATTACACACTGATGGCGAAGAGGTGGTCAAGAGGGTTTGTCATTTCTGTGGCGGTTGGTGTGGTGACCGGTACAGCGATTTCACTGCAACTGGCCCTGGTGTGGCCGAATTTTATGAAACTGGCAGGCAATGTCATTGCACTTCCGTTATTCATGGAGGTGTTTGCGTTCTTTTTTGAAGCGATCTTTCTGGGCATTTATTTGTATACGTGGGATCGATTCAAAAATCCATACATTCACTGGCTGCTGACGATTCCAATCGTCACGGGAGCAGGCATGTCGGCTGTGTTTATTACGACGGTGAACGGCTTCATGAACCAGCCTGGAGGCTTTGTCATGGAAGCAGGCCAATTCACAGCGGTTAACCCAGTGGAGGCGATGCTGAATACGGCGACGTTTTCCAAGGTGTTTCATGTATTAAGCTCAGCATATTTGACAGGAGCTGCCCTGTTAGCCGGAATTGCAGCCTTCTCGCTGCTGAGAAAAGGGGCATCTGCATACCACAAAAAAGCCTTGAATCTCATGATGGCGGTGGTTCTGCTGTTCGGCTTACTGAACACGTTAGCGGGAGATGTGTCCGCCAAGTTTTTGGCCGAGCATCAGCCGGAGAAACTTGCAGCGGCAGAATGGCATTTTGAGACAGAAAGTGGCGCGGATTTGATTTTATTGGGATGGCTGAATGCAGAGCATGAAATTATAGGAGCTCTTCACCTGCCGAAACTGCTCAGCTTCCTGGCCTTTAGTGACTTTAATGCAGAGGTAACCGGACTGGAGGAGTTTCCGAAGGACGAATGGCCGCCGCTGCTCGTTCACTACCTGTTTGATTTAATGGCCGGGATCGGATTTACGCTGCTGGCTATTTCAGTTCTGTATTTCCTGTTTGTATTCTGGAAAAAGCGCAATGAGCTGAATAAGTGGCTGCTTGGGATCATAGCGCTAGGCGCACCGATGGCTTTTCTCGGAGTTGAGCTGGGCTGGTTCTATGCTGAACTGGGACGACAGCCGTGGATTATCCGAGGATATATGCGTGTGGAGGAAGCAGCCACTTCATCACCCAGCATCAGAATGATCTTTTTCTTCTTCCTGCTTCTCTACATCGTTCTGGGAGTCATGTGTGTTCTCGTACTAAGACGTTTGTTCAACAATAATCCGGCAGAAGTCGAGATGGAGAAATGGATGAAGGAGAAGCGCAATCCGTCTACAGAAAAGGGTGAGCGTACATGAGTTACGAACTGATTGGCATTTCGGTACTCTGGCTGTTCTTGTATGGCTATTTAATTGTTGCCTCCATTGATTTCGGGGCGGGTTTCTTTGCCTTTTATGCACGCTTGACGAAACAGGATCACCTGATTAATCGTCTGATCTCCCGTTATTTATCACCGGTATGGGAGATTACGAATGTATTTTTTGTCTTTTTCTACATTGGCATTGTTGGATTCTTTCCCGACACGGCTTATTATTACGGATCAGCGCTGCTCGTACCGGGAAGCATTGCGGTCATTTTGCTCGCCATTCGTGGGTCGTTTTATGCCTTTGAGAACTATGGTTCCAAAAATAACATCGTGTATCTGTTTCTATATGGAGCTTCGGGATTGCTGATTCCAGCTTCGCTATCAGTGGCGCTAACGCTGACTGAAGGTGGTTTTATCGTGAAGCAAGGTTCGACGGTTTCTCTGGATTACTGGACGCTGTTTACCAATCCGTTATCATGGAGCATTGTTGGACTGGCGATTGTGTCCGTATTGTTCATTAGCAGCTCATTTCTAGCCTTTTATGCATCGCGGGCAGAGGATCACTCTGCATTGAAGCTGGTACGGACCTATGCCCTGTTCTGGAGCACACCGACGATTATCATCGCACTGACTGCATTTATTTATTTGGGACAGCACAATGAGCGACATTTTCAAAATATGATGGATTTATGGTGGTTGCTTGCACTTTCCGTTGCATTCTTCATGATTGCGATGTGGCTGATCTATAACGGACGCCGCTACGGATTAGCGTTTATATGTATCATGCTGCAATTTTTCTGTGCCTTTTTCGCTTACGGAATTGGTCAATATCCTTATATCCTTGATCCGTTCATTACAATTCAAAACAGTGTAACCTCACCAGCGATGGGCTTCGCACTGGTGGTTGTGTTTATCGGTGGCATGTGTATGTTGATTCCTTCCTTGATTCTGGTTTTCAAACTGTTTCTGTTTGATGCGGATTATGTAAAGGGAAAAAAATAAATTGAATTCATTATGCGATGTAAGGGAGTAATCTCACAGGTTCATAGAAAGGAGGAGAGCTTACATGAAGAGGAAAACAAGCCTGATCTCTCAACAAATGTCTGGGCAACGAAAACGACTCGTGCTCCTTGCAGTGATTTCACTTGCGCTGGGTGCAGCGATTGTAAGTCAGGCTGCGCTGCTTGCTGAAGCAGTACAACGGATTTTCGTAGAGAAGGCTTCCCTTTCGTCGGTCGTCATGCTGCTCGGGTTACTCTTGGCTGTCATGGTCGTACGTACAGGGCTGTCTTATGGGAACGGAAAAGTTGGTTTGCATATGGCTTCCAGTGCCAAGACGAATATGCGGGCAGCCGTGCTGAAAAATTTGACCCATGCGTCGATGCCATCAACCCTTCGTGGACAAACAGGCGGTAAGGTCAGTGTTGCTCTGGATGCTGTGGATGAGGCTGACAGTTATTTCAGTCTGTATATGCCGCGTATGATGGAGGCTGCCATCATTCCGATTCTGATTTTGGTGGTAACGTTTATGCAGCATGCCAATTCAGGCTTCATTATGCTGTTTACGGCCCCGTTTATCCCCTTGTTCATGATTTTGGTGGGACTGAAGACGAAGAACAAATCAGAGGAGAAATATGCGCAGCTGGCCGAGTTTTCCGGTACGTTCCTGGACTCTCTTCAAGGGCTGGTTTCGTTGAAAATATTTGGACGGGCTCACCGTCAGCAGCAGGAGATTGAACGCACCAGCCTGGGGTACCGCGATGCCACGATGGGCATTTTGCGGATTGCGTTTACCAATACGTTCATGCTGGAATCGATTGTAATGCTAAGCATCGGTATCGTCGCTCTTGAACTAGCAATCCAGCTGCTTGTATTCAAATCGATGTCGTTCCACACTGCGTTTCTCGTGCTGCTGCTCGTTCCCGAGTTCTACAGTCTGTTGAAAAATACGGGAACAGCTTTTCACAGCGGGCGAACAAGTATGGGAGCGGTTCGTAAGGTAGAGCAGATGCTTGAGGAAACAGCTGGGGAGAACAAATCGGCAGATAGCAAAGAAGGATTAGGTACATCCGATGGAATTGACGAGGTCGTTAACATGGAGCGGATTGAAAGGGAGAACAGGATAGGGACTTTTCAAATGGACCTTTCCAATGACCGTTTCATGCCGCCGTCCATAATATTAAACCATCTCCGATTTCGGTATGCTCCCGAATTATTCGAGCTTAAGACTGGTCGAGCACAGCTTGATCCGGGAGAACACATTGCCATTGTCGGCAAAAGCGGCTCAGGGAAAACGACGTTACTCCATCTCATTGCGGGTTTGCTGAAGCCAGAATCAGGAGAGGTACTGGTAAATGGACAACCCCTATCCGAATATGATGAGGCTGGATGGTTCGAACATGTGAGCTACATTACACAGCATCCGTATATTTTTGCAGGTACATTTGCTGAGAACATTGCGATTGGTGCGGGCCGGAACGTGTCCAGGACTGAAATTGAGCAGGCGGCAGAGGATGCCGGGCTTGCTGAAGTTGCTGCCCAATTGGAGCATGGCTTCGATACCTTGGTTGGTGAAGGAGGTCGAGGACTGTCTGGTGGGGAAAAGCAACGACTTGCTTTGGCAAGAGCTTTTTTGAAGCGGCCTTCCATCATATTGTTTGATGAGCCTACGGTGGGACTGGATTTGCGCACGGAGCAGATACTGCAACGTTCCATTGCCACATTGGCAGATACCGCGACGATGATTACAGTGGCTCACCGATTATATACGATTCAACATGCCGATCACATATTGTTTATGGACGATGGTGTGTTAGTGGATACGGGACGCCATGAAGAGCTTATGGCGCGTCTACCCCAGTATGCCGAGATGATTGATGTTCAACGAAAGGGGGGCTTGGCATGAATGAGCTAGCGATTTTGTCCAAAGCCATGATTCAGGAGCGCAAGGATATCATCCTTTCCATTCTAGGTGGGTTTATTGCCGGGATAGCAGGAGTGGCCCTCTTCTCGGCGAGCGGATATCTGATTTCGCAAACGGTCTTTGCGCCACCGCTGTACACCTTAATTGTACTCACCTCGCTGGTCAAGCTGCTTGGACTGCTTCGGGCGGCGAGCCGATACGGAGAGCGCTTGTATTCCCACAGGGCGACGTTCTCCATGCTTAGCCGTTTACGTACATCCTTTTTTGCCCGACTCATTCCTTTGACGCCGGGTATATTGAACAAAAAGCGAAGTGGAGACCTGCTAGCCCGCATTGTTGGGGATGTGGAGAGCCTGCAACATTATTTTTTGCGCGTCGCTTACCCACCGATCATTGTTGTCATGGTCTTTTTGGCGACAGTGTTGTTTACTTCTGCTTTTTCATTCTGGATTGCGGGGCTGTTTGTATTAGGTATGCTCATAACGGCGTTGGTTGTACCAGGACTGATTTTGCTTGGGCAGCGGAAAATACATGGACACGTTCGCGAGCAGCGGGCGCTGCTTTCCACAGAAGTCACCGAAGTATTGTATGGGTTCCGGGATTTGAAAGTGTACGGACAACTGGCTCAACGGGAGCAGCAGCTGCAGCAGGCTTCTGCTGCGTTGACGGTCCAGCAGCAACGGGCTGCCGGACACCTACTGCGTGGGCAATCCATGCATGCTTTGGTTACGTTCCTTATTTCCTGGGGCGTGCTGACACTTGGTGCTTATCTGATTATGGATGGAGCGCTTGCTGGCGTGTTTCTTGCAATGCTGGTTATGGCCTCACTAACCGTTTTCGAAGAGGCTGCGGCAATGGCGACATTACCTTTGTATAAGCAGGATAGCGAACACGCAGCCAAGCGACTGACGGAAACCATACAGACCTCTGATAGGCAGTCTGTGTCTACGCAGCCAAAAGGCGCGTTATCTGGCAATCAGGCTGTTTCGCTTGATCTCTCCAATGTTACGTTTCAATATGAAGGGGAGTGGAGACCGGCGTTAAAGGACATTTCGCTGCATATTTTACCCGGCTCCAAAACGGCGATTGTCGGACCGAGCGGATCAGGCAAATCAACGATTATTGAACTACTGCTTAAACTGCGAACGCCTACAACAGGGGAGATCCGTTTAAATGACATTTCGGTGAAGGAACTGGATGAGGCGAGCATTTGGCAAACGGCCAATGTTGTCTTGCAGCAAAGTCATTTCTTCCGGGGAACGATCCGGGATAACCTGCTGTTGAATGATGATGAACATTCGGACGAGCAACTATTGGATGTGCTAGCAAAAGTGCAACTGCCCAATACATCATTGACTGATGTAGTCTATGAAAAAGGGGAAAACCTGTCAGACGGTGAGAAGCAGAGGCTGGCTCTGGCACGGGCCATGCTTCGCAAGGGACGGTTATGGCTTCTCGATGAACCTACTTCCTCAATGGATTACGTTACAGAAGAACGTGTGATGAAACATCTCTATGCACAAGCAGCCGAGGATACGCTTCTACTGATCTGTCATCGGCTTACTGGCCTTGAAGAGATGGATCGGATTGTGGTGATGGAACAGGGAAGGGTAGTGGAAGCGGGCTCCTATACGGAGTTAATGGAGCAAGAAGGTTATTTTTATGAGATGAAGAAGATTGAGCGGCAAATGATCGGAGAAGTTGGAGTGTAAGAGAGTAAGATACACACAGATACGAATGAAAGAGTATGCGTCATTGCAGTTTAAACATTCACATTACAAAAAAATACACTCGCACACGTTTATACTGTGTGGAGTGTATTTATATTACCGTAAAGAAATGAGGGTAAGCATCAGTCAATTGAAGCTTCGATAAACAGCTTGTACTCCAGTACAATAGACCTTAATGGCCTCCTGTATTGGAAGCCCAGACAGGATACCAGCCTGCACTCGGTGTTTCTGTATTGTACAGAACCAAATTGCCGTCGTTTTGAACGATGAGCACGTTACCCCTGAGGTTGGGTGGCAGATTGTCCGCTCCATAGTACGATGTAGACCATGCCTTGTTGTCTGACGTCCAGTAAGGTGTGTTTTGGGGATCCTGGAGCACTAGTTTTCCACTCCAATAATCAATCTTGAAATGATTTATTCTCGTGTCATTGGTCTTGGTGTTCCATAACATCGTGTGTGTGCGGTTATCCCAGAGCTGTAGGTCGCCGTAGACGCTGTATTGCAGTGAAAACCTGACGTTGTTGGATACGAGTGGAATCGAATTGTTATACATGATGTCATAAATGAGGCGGTCTCCAGCTGCAGATGCTGATGGAGCGCTGGAAAGCAAAAACATGAAAATTGCAGCAAACAGCAAAACAGCTTTTTTCATAAGATCCTCTTTTCTGGGATATATTTTAAATTACATACCAAATATATCATATCTATCTATCAAAAATGTATAAAATTTCAAGTAGAAAGAAAATATTTTTGGGAGCTTTATATTTCTTTCTAAACTTCGCGTAATAACTTATATTCGACATACAAAACTAAAGGATTATTCTACCTAAATCAATCTATATTAGGATAATCCAACTTCCATGTTACACATCGTTATCGCTGACATGTCAGTTTGAAAATTGAGAAAGAGCTGGATACATTAGGCAGTAACTATTTAAAGATTTGCCATTATAATCAGATATGCCTAAGGGCGAAGTGTGTGTTCCAAAATGATGAATAAAATAATTTTTGGTGATTGCTTGATTTTTTTCAATGTATCTGATATTGTAAGACCTGTGATTTTGGAAAGCAGATATATCAACATAAATCAGGTCTTTCCAGCAGATAATTTTTGACCACTTCTCTTAAGGAAGTTAAGGCCATACGGACAGCCGGGTCAAACGCCGATTGGCAACTTATGTTGCCTTATTGATTGAGTTAAAAGCTCAAATTTTATAAGTTGGTTACTTTACAACCAGTGCATCTGCACATCAACTTGTGAAACGGTCAATAAGAGTGGTAAAGGCGAATTATTTGCTATATAGACTCTGATCTGATATTGATATACATGAAGAAGCTTTCCGCTAGAGGAGTTCTTTTGAACTTTTTTAGTTATGGGAACTTTGCGTCTTTTTAATGATGTATATCGACAAGCAAGTGTGATGATGCGCGTTTGGGGCATTTTTCACCTTGCTTTTTTTGTTGGTTCAGAACGGGCGAAAAGTTGAAAAATGAGAAAAATAATGAAGTTAATTTTAAAAAAATTCATATTGGGTTAGGAGAATGGAAAATGGGAAAAGCACTAATCATCGGCGCCGGCGGCGTAGCTTCAGTAGCAGTTCATAAATGCGTTCAAAACAGCGAAGTATTCGAGGAAATCTGCATCGCAAGTCGTACGAAATCCAAATGTGACGATCTTAAAGCCAAGCTGGACGGCGGCAAAACAAAAATTACGACAGCTCAAGTGGATGCCGACAACGTTGACGAACTGATCGCCCTCATCAACGAAGTTAAACCGGATCTCGTCATGAACCTGGCATTGCCTTACCAAGACCTGACAATCATGGATGCTTGCCTTGCAACGAAAACGAACTACATGGATACAGCGAACTATGAGCCGGAAGATACGGCAAAATTCGAATACAAATGGCAATGGGATTACAAAGAGCGCTTTGAAAAAGCGGGAATTACAGCTCTGCTTGGCAGTGGATTTGACCCAGGTGTTACTGGTGTATTCTCTGCTTATGCTCTGAAACATTACTTTGACGAGATTGAATATATTGACATTCTCGACTGCAATGGTGGAGATCACGGCTATCCGTTCGCAACCAACTTCAACCCTGAAATCAACATCCGCGAAGTTTCGGCTAACGGAAGATACTGGGAAAAAGGTGAATGGATCGAAACGAAACCAATGGAAATTAAACGTGTCTATGACTTCAAAGAAGTTGGCGAGAAAGACATGTACCTGCTTTATCATGAAGAGCTGGAGTCCCTGGCTAAAAACATGCCTGGTCTGAAACGCATCCGTTTCTTCATGACATTTGGTCAAAGCTACCTTACGCACTTGAAAGCACTTGAAAATGTGGGCATGACTTCGATCGAACCTATCGAATACGAAGGCAAACAAATCATTCCGCTGCAATTCCTGAAGGCGGTACTGCCAGATCCGGCGTCCCTTGGACCACGTACTGTGGGCAAAACGAACATCGGCTGCATTTTCAAAGGTAAAAAAGACGGCAAAGATAAAACGTACTACGTTTACAACATTTGTGATCACCAAGAATGCTACAAAGAAGTGGGTTCCCAAGCCATCTCTTACACAACAGGTGTTCCAGCCATGATTGGTGCAGCAATGGTGATGACTGGTAAATGGAACAAACCAGGCGTATACAACGTTGAAGAGTTCAACCCAGATCCATTCATGGAAGAGTTGAACAAATGGGGTCTCCCATGGGTTGAAGACTTCAACCCAGTACTCGTTGACGAACTGCCAGAAGAAGCCAAAGAATCGGAGCTTGTTCGTTAAGATGCGGTTTGAGCAATTACCGACACCATGTTTTGTTGTTGACGAAGGACTTATCGAAAGAAATCTCAAAATCCTGAACGGTGTCATGCAACGTACAGGAGCCAAAATCGTGCTGGCTCAGAAAGCATTTTCCATGACCACGATGTATCCGCTCATTGGAGAATATTTGAGCGGTGCAACGGCAAGCGGGCTGTATGAAGCCCGCCTGGGTCATGAGGAGATGGGCAAAGAGAACCATGTCTTTGCCCCGGCCTATCGCGAAGATGAGATCGATGAAATCCTTTCGATTTCAGATCATATTATCTTCAATTCTTTCTCCCAACTGGAGAAATTTAAGGGCAAAGCGCTTCAGGCTGGTCGAAAAGTAGGCCTGCGTATTAACCCTGAATGCTCGACTCAGGAGGGGCATGAGATTTACGATCCATGTGCTCCTGGTTCCCGTTTTGGTGCCAAACAAGAGGATTTCCGTGCAGAGCTGTTGGTAGGAGTCTCCGGACTGCATTTCCATACCTTGTGCCAGCAAAATTCAGATGATCTGGAAACGACGCTGAATGCGGTAGAAGAGAAGTTTGGACAATGGCTGCCACAAATGGAATGGATCAACTTCGGCGGTGGACACCACATCACACGCGAGGATTATGACATTCCAAGACTGGAAGCTTGCATCAAACGCATGCAGGAAAAATATGGCCTGGAGGTATATCTGGAGCCGGGCGAAGCGGTTGCGCTGAACGCGGGCTTCCTGGTGACGTCTGTGCTCGATTTCCACAAGAACGGTATGGACATTGCCATTCTGGATACCTCGGCCACATGCCACATGCCAGACGTGCTGGAAATGCCGTATCGCCCGCCGCTTATCGGTTCGGGAGAAGCAGGGGAGAAAGCCCATCTGTATCGTCTGGGGGGACAAACTTGCCTGTCAGGTGATGTGATCGGAGATTATTCATTTGATCAACCGCTCAAAACGGGTGACAGATTGGTATTTGAGGACATGGCGATCTACTCCATGGTCAAAACCAATACATTTAACGGCATGCCGCTGCCAGCCATCGCAGTGAAAAGAAAAGATGGCGATTGCGAAGTGGTTCGCGAGTTCGGCTATCAGGACTTCAAAATGAGATTGGCTTAATACTTTTATAGATATAGCAAGAGCAAAAGGGAACCTGATCACAGGTTCCCTTTTGACGTTTCACATAGGATGGGTTAACGGCTGTTTTTATGATTAATCGTTGGGTTTCGAGGCTGCTCTGGCGGCATACGGAAAGATCGGTTCTTTCAATTCAAACTCATAGGTTAATCCATTTACAATACCGACGACGCTTTCGCTGTCATATAATTCAAGCAAGAATCCAGCCATTTGTTCTGCTGTATGAAATTGGGGAACACGGCCCTCATATTTGAACTGGTCCAGATCAAAAGCACGTTCCGCAAATTCCGTTTCCGTTGCAGCGGGCGCGAGCACTTTCGCTTGCATTGCAGCATGCTTGCCTTTTAATTCATGTGCGAGCCCTTCCGTAAAGGCACTTACATAGAACTTTGTTGCACAGTAGGTTACTGCATCCGGCACGATCGTATATCCACCTCCAGAGGAGATGTTAATGATCTGAGTGCCCTCAACCTCTGCATAATCACGCACATACAGGGAAGAAAGAATGGTTAATGCTTCTATATTCAGATGAAGCATTTGTTCGATTTTAGGTAGATGTTGTTCACCAACCGAAGCAAAATTTCCGAACCCTGCGTTGTTAATCCATGTCTCGATAGAGTAATGATGGAGACTTTCATAGAATGCATGGACATTGGCAGCGATGGACAGATCCACCGTGCGAATGACAATGTCCAGATCAGGATCAATTTCACTTACTTTTGATTTTAACTTCTCCAATTCGTCGGTTCTGCGTGCAGCCAGGATCAAATGTTTGCCGCGAGCCGCAAAAGCCAAAGCTGCTTCATAGCCAATGCCCGAACTGGCACCGGTAATCACTGTATACTTCATGGATATTCCTCCTGGATTTTCGGTTCATTATTTTTTGTGATATGAGTACGAGTTGATTATACTGATTAGAGCTTACTCTAAGTCAAGCGGAATATAGAAGGGAGGATCACCATGCACACGATCGGTGAAGTGGCTGAACTACTCGGTATCAGTACCCACACATTGCGTTATTATGAGAAGGAGCAGATTATCGTACCGCTCCGTGATGCTAGTGGAGACAGACGCTACAACGAATCGCACCTGAAATGGCTGCAATTTGTAATCAAACTAAAAGAGACTCAAATGCCGATCGCTATCATCAAAAAGTACGCATCGTTATTTCAGGAAGGTGAGCATACGGCTGCAGAGCGTTTGAAATTGCTGGAAGAGCACAAAGAGGCGATTCAACAGCAGATGCACACACTTCACTCAGCAGATCAGATGCTGGAGAATAAAATTACGGCATATCGAGCATTAATCGGGAAATAATGTAATCTGATCGAAGAAACGAGCAGAGCGAATTCAGTGGTTACATATATGACGATCTATTGCCAAAATAGTGAATTTTGTTATAGACTATTTTTTATGGTTGTTCATCAAGGGGGAAAAGGAATGAATCAAAGGAACGTGCAAAAATCGAACAAACTGAAAATCATCTCCAAAGTTTTATTGATTATGATTGGGGCTTTTATCACCTCATATGGCCTGGAAGCTGTGTTAATTCCAAATAATGTATCAGACGGTGGTGTGACAGGTCTTAGTATCGTTGGCTCACAACTGTTTGGTTTACCGTTAGGGATGCTGATTGGTATCATCAACATTCCATTTGTATGGTTAGGCTACAAACAAATAGGTAAGAGCTTTGCTATTTACTCCATTATCGGTATTGCCTCGTTAGCTATCGGTACAAGCCTTATGCACCATGTACCAACGATTATTCAAGGGGATACACTGTTAATTACCGTTGTGGGCGGGATTATCATCGGTTTTGGTATGGGTTTGGCGTTGCGTAATGGTGGGGCATTGGATGGAATCGATATGTTGGCTGTCCTGCTTTCACGAAAATTACCTTTTGGAACCAGTGATCTAATCTTATTCTTGAACATGTTTGTCTTTATTGTCGTGTCAACTGTATTTGGTCTTCAAGGGGCGATCCTGTCCGCACTTGCTTATTACATCGCTTCCAAAGTGATACATATTGTTGAAGAAGGTTTGAGCGGCTCCAAAACCTTTAAAATTATCACCAATCAACCGGAGATCATGGTCGAAACCATTCGTGACCGGTTAGGTCGTGGAGCAACTTATACCGATGCTTACGGCGGGTATACCAATGAACAATTTAAAGAAATTACCTGTGTAATCAACCGTATGGAGGAAAGCAAAATCAAGGATATCATTCACGAAATTGATCCCAATGCTTTTATTGTAGTTTACGATGTAGCCGAAGTGAAGGGCGGAAATTTCAAAAAGAAAGATATTCACTAATCACTAAAATGAGTATGAGTTACTGTCGCATAGAAAAGCATATAACATACAAAAAGTCGCTAATATAGCGGCTTTTTTTTGTTTTAAAGTAGAAGTTATTGTGTCAATTCCGATCCAATAACTTCAATAATTTCTACCCTTTGAAATTTATCATTCTTTGCAAATCCTCAACTGTATTTCAGTCAGAAATTGCTCGGTAATGATCGTATCACGATTATCAATTTCATAAATCTCAAAAGGATCACCCATTACACAGAGCCCTTTTTCGTTGGCATGTGCAACGACCTCAAGCATTTTTTCATAACTTTGACGGTAGTTGCCCCGATAAAAAAGGGATAGATACTCACCAGCTGGCAGGTTGTAATCGTAATCGATCTTTCCGGCTTCGTCAGGATTAAAGATAAAGAAGACGGAGTTAAAAACATCCCTCACACCATGCTTTAGTTCCTCAAGGGACACGGATGCACCATATAATTGGTTTCCAAAGTCCGGAATGTGACTTTTATGTTTTTGATGCAGCTTCTTAATGGCATAATCCATCTCCTCATCCCTAGTTATGCGTGTATTGAGTTGCAGACACGGCCGGTCGGGATACGTTTTGATGGAGAAAACTCCTGTCTGAATTTTGCTTGCGTCAGTCAATACCTTGATTCTGCCCTGAATAATACGCTGCGTAGTTATAAGCTTTGCAATTTGTTCCTTAATCAGTTCCTGTTCAGTCAATAACAATTCAAGCGTATTTTCGACACTTTGCTGATCCAAATACGCTTTGATCTGTTGCATGGTAAAATCCAACTGGCGCAGGTCCCGGATGATATTCAGTTTATACATATCTTGAAGGCTATACAGACGATACCCGTTTCCGTCTCGCCGAGGCACTAGCAACCCTAATTTTTCGTAATAACGCAGCGCGTCAACACCTATTCCGTAAAGCTTCGAAATTTCATTGATTTTATAATCGTTTTTCATCGGTTTTCTTCCTCGTTTACACTTAATTATTAGATGCGTGCGCGTATGCTGAAGTCGCGCCATACACTTCCTTATACAGCATTTTTTTCACCATTTCAAATTGTGTTGGGTTCAACTTTGCTGGATAACTCATGATCTGTAATGAGAGGGTTTCCTGCCCGACAGCACGAAGAGGCGGCTGAACATAAGAATGATCTCCCAAGCAGAATCCCAGACGCTCGTAAAATCCGATCCTTCTCCGCTTCATCTCATCTTCTGGCAATTCAACTTCCAATATAACCGGCTTGGCGGTCTGCTTCATGTAACGTTCCATTAACCGCTTGCCTATGCCGCCTCCACGAATGTTCGGGGAAACAGCCAAATGCTCTATATATCTGAACGACTCAAACTCCCAGCCTGCGAGAAAGCCAATCACTTCATTCTGTTCATTCTTCTCTGTGAGAAGGCGATAGCTCGAATTGGAAAGTAACTTCTTCTGTTCTGAATATTCCCGATATTCAGCTTCGGGAAACGACTGCTTCATAATTTCAAACACTTGGTCAAGCCGTTTTTGTAACATCAACTTAATCCACTCCTGATTTGTAAAGCCATATTTGTTATAAACCAACGATAAACCCTGGTACGATACCAGAGTCAAGCAATATGGCGGAAAAGGTAGGGCAGACCGAAGTGAAGAGGAGCATTGTGAGTGGATAAGGGGGGCGATTCACAATATCTAAAAGTTTACTTATCGCAACTTTTTTTGGCCGAGGTCAAACTCTTTCGTTGTACAGACATTGTTTTACTTGGTTCAAAACGTTTCTCTAGACCCACACAACACCGTGATGATACCATCGTAAAGTGCTAGAAAACAGTTGGAATCAGGGGGATTACTTTTCGTGGAGCAAATAAAGTACGACAACTTAAAATTGGGTGAAAAGGGAGCAATCATCAGTATTATTGCTTATATTTGTTTGACTGCAATTAAAATGATGATCGGTTATATGTCTAATTCTGAGGCTTTGAAAGCCGATGGGTTAAACAATGCTACCGATATTATAGCTTCGATCGCGGTTCTTATCGGTCTGAGACTTGCTCAGCGTCCAGCTGATAAAGATCATACATACGGACACTGGAAAGCAGAGACCGTTGCCTCACTGGTTGCTTCTTTTATAATGATGGCAGTAGGGCTTCAAGTGTTATACGAAGCTATTACATCCGTATTCCAGGGGAAAAGCGAATCTCCAGACATCATCGCAGCATGGACAGGCATTTTCTGTGCCGCTGTGATGTATCTGGTTTACAGATATAACAAAAGACTTGCTTTGAAGATCAAGAGCCAGGCGGTTATGGCAGCTGCAAAAGACAATATCTCGGATGCCTGGGTTAGTATAGGGACAGTTATAGGGATTATTGGTTCCCAATTCGGCCTGCCATGGCTCGACCCATTAACAGCTGTAGCAGTGGGCTTTCTAATATGTAAAACCGCTTGGGACATTTTTCGTGAAGCAACACACCATCTTACAGATGGATTTGATGAAGAGCTCATCAAGGAATACAGGAGTACAATTGCCAATGTAGATGGCGTTGAGGCGGTTAAAGACTTAAGAGCCCGGAATTACGGTAATAATGCCGTTGTCGATGTGGTAATTCTTGTACGATCGGATTTGGATCTTCAGAAAGCTCATGATATTTCAACAAATGTAGAAGACGAATTGTTAAGAGAACATGATGTGTACACTGTTCATGTTCACGTTGAACCAGACGAAGCCCCTAGCGAAGTGGGTCAAGTATAAAACATAAGCGGCATATAAAAGAACTTGCCGGTAAACATGGACATAGTCTCTTCTTGACGTATGACAGGACAGGTAGCCCTCGGGCTACCTGTTTTTTTAGTTGGAAGGGTCCCCAAACATGTCCTTTTGATATCTTTTGCGGAAACTTCTCGGAGATTCACCTACCGTTTTGGTAAATAAAATTGTAAAGTAGTTTGGGTTCTCGTACCCGACCAACTTGGAGATTTCCCATACTTTTTTCTTGGTCGAAACCAACAATCGGGTCGCTTCTCCCATTCTTCGCTGAATGAGGTAATGATAGGGGGAGGTACCGTAGCAATTTTTATACATATGGATCAAGTAGTAGAAGTCGATATGGAATTGGTCCGCCAAGTCCTTCAGCTTAATATTTTGACGATAGTTCGTATCCAAATAGTCTTTGATGCTTTCAGCGAGGGTATTATTCCGAACGATCTCACTTGCTGTGCGCTGATGGTGAGACATGCGATCGATAATGAGCAGAACGGCATTCAGCAGATGATGGGAAATAGAGTCATATCCTTCTTCCCGGATTGAAAATTCATTGAACATGGTCTGCATTAACGAACGGATCTCTTCCGAATAACGATTGGCACGAACAACTGGCTCGCTACCGGGAGGAATAATCCAATCGTTGTTGGCACGGGTACCCTCTTTGAAACGAAAGCCGCAATAAAAGGTGGATAAAGGGAATTCCGGGTCGGATTTTTCCTCGTGAAGTGTTCCTTTGTTATATACAAGAAGATCTCCCTTTCGGGCTGAGTGCTTTGTCCCATCAATCGTGAACGAACCCTGACCCTCATTAACGTAAATAATCTCATGCAAATCGTCATGTTTGTGGGTCGGAAAACTCCAATGCGGATTGTCTGCCAACTTCCCTACATAAATAATAATGCAATCTTGATCTTCATGTAGTCGGTGGGGCTCATGGCGTGTATTCATTAATGTCTTCCCTTCAAGATTCTGTGGTGAAATGACAACATACATAATGTTTAGGATGAAGATCACAACAACCTTGATTGTCGCCTAGCATGTCTAACAGTACAATTTCACTATTCAATAATATGTACTATATATCGAATTGAAGGGATGTGAAAGAAAAATTTGTTAAGAATGGAATCTATTTAAGAAAATGAAACGCTTGCAACATTAGAGAGAATTGTGAGGGCTTATTTTTGACTAGAAAAAGAGAAAATTTACTTATTTTAACACTTACCTTAGTTAGCTTTGTATTGGGAACAACCGAATACGTGATTGTAGGCGTATTGAAGGAAATCGAAACCTATCTGAAAGTATCGCTGGCTGCCGCAGGTGCGCTCGTATCGGGCTTTGCCATTGCCTATGCGATCGGAACACCGTTTGCTGTTGCTTTCTTGGCCAAAATTCCTCGAAGAAACTCCATTTTAATTGGGTTTGCAGTCGTGCTTGCCTTAAACGTACTTACCATGTTCTCAACGACGTTCTATTCCTTGATGGTTATTCGGATCGTTTCAGCTGTTGCATGCGGACTTACGATATCGCTTTCGATCTCGATTGCAAGCGACGCAGTTAACCGGGAACGAAGAGGGGAAGCGATCGCCTGGATACTGGGCGGCTTTTCCATCGCCAATGTGCTTGGCGTCCCGCTCGGAACCTTCATTGGACAGCATCTGAACTGGTCCATGACGTTTGTTGTTACAGCATGCATCGGGGTCGTGCCATTCATATTCATGTTCCGGATTCTTCCGCGACAAACTACGACCATTGCCGGTTCATTCAGTGATCAGATGGCGCTATTTATGAAGCCGCGTATATTGCTGGCCTGCTTGATTCCGGTTCTTGGAAACAGTTGTATTTTTGTGATCTTTACGTATATCACTCCGTTACTGGGACAGTCCATGGGTATACCTACACGTTGGATTAGCGCTGTACTCCTCATATACGGTGCCTGCAGCATACTAAGCAATTGGATTGGTGCCAAAATAGCCAAAGGAGATTTCTTGCCCAAGCTCAAGTGGCTTTTCGTCATTCAAGCTGCAATCTTTTTGGGACTCAGCTTCACTGTGTCTCATCTGTGGCTGGGCTTGGCGTTCCTGTTCCTGATCGGATGCCTGTCATCATCCATGAGCGCAGCGTCCCAGCTCTATCTGTTCGACGTCTCCGGAGCGATCGCGCCGAATTCCAGACCGTTCGCGTCCACGCTGCTGCCCGTGGCGGCAAATGTGGGGATAGCCATCGGTTCCGGAGTTGGCGGACTTGCTGTCAGTTTAGGTGGTGTGAAGTGGGTACCACCAGTAGCTGTGATCCTAGCTCTGATGGCTTTTGGGATCACAGCGATCTGCCAGCGATCCATTCAATTGAAACCGGAAGCAGCCACCGCTCATAAAGTAGACTACTCGATTCCAAGTACCAATTAGTAGACCCTGAAGTCTGCTTATTTGCTCCAGAAGCGTGACTTTTCATTGAGTAACCAAATGAAACGACATAATCATATATGTTCGAGCACGGAAAGCCGCTAATTTTAGCGGCTTTTTTGTGTTTTTTTGGATACATTTCTTGCCCAAAAATTACAGTAGAAATGAGATGAACAGCACCTTTTTCCCATCCATCATTTTATCGTTCAAAAACAGAAGGGAAAAGAAAGTATTCAAAAAACGGTTGACGAAGGGAGATATCCTGTATAGAATGAAGCCGTGATTTAGTAAATTAGTAATTTAGTAAATTACTAAATAAAAAGTTGATGGAGAGGAGGGGGAAAATGAAAGAAGCCGTTGCTTTATGATGGAATGAATAGGGAACGGCTGCGAACGTTAGCAAAAATCTTAAAGGATATGGGGTATTAAAATGTTTGCCAATCCATATGTTCGAACAATTATCCTTTCCCGAGTTCTATTGCAGCTCGGAATCTGGATCCGGAATTATGCCGTTCTTCTTTATGTTTCCGAATTGACGCATAATAATCCGGTTGATATTTCATTGATTTCGGTAGCGGAATTTTCACCGATCTTTATATTTGGTCTGATTGGCGGTACCTTTGCCGATCGATGGCGGCCGAAAAAAACAATGGTATGGAGCGATTTATTCTCAGGTTTGTCCGTTGGTGTTGTATTGCTTGCGGTCATGAATGGTGGCTGGATTGCACTTCTGATTGGATCATTCGTTTCTGCCAGCTTGTCACAGTTTTCTCAGCCTTCGGCGATGAAACTGTACAAACGGCATGTACCAGCCGAACAATTGCAGGGTGTCATGGCCATGTCCCAAACGCTTGTTGCTGTTTTTATGGTTTTGGGGCCGGTCATCGGCACGTTTATTTTTATTAAGTTTGGCATTAGCGTATCCCTCATCCTGACAGCAGTTATGTTTCTGGGCTCTTCGCTCGTATTATTATCGCTTCCCCGAGATGTAGAGGAGGAGAAATCAGGGAATAGTGGCGGCTTCCTTAAAGAGCTCACGGATGGCCTGCGTTATATCGGGGCGAATAAATCCTTAAGAACACTTGGATTAACCTTCTCGGCAGTTGGTTTGGCATCAGGACTAACTCAACCGCTTCAGCTCTTTCTTGTCATTGAAAATTTGGGTCAGGACAAAGAGTTCTTACAATGGCTGGTGATGGCGAATGGGGCGGCCATGTTGGTCGGAGGTGCTGTGATCATGGCGATCGCTAAAAAAGTAAAGCCACAGCTATTGCTTTTAGTCGGCTTACTTGTCAGTGCGATCTGTACGGTTGGAATGGGCGCATCAACACAAATTTGGTTAACCATTATTCTGCTCGTCATCAGCGGTTTGTTCTTCCCGTGTATTCAGGGGGGAATTCAGACGCTTCTTGTGCGGAATACGGAAGGGGCATTTATTGGCCGGGTATCTGGAGCGATCATGCCGATTTTTATGGGAATGATGGTGATTGGTATGCTTACCTCCGGATATCTCAAAGATACGTTTTCCCTGTTTAGTGTATTTATAGCAAGTGGTGTTTTTGTGATAATCGGTGCGTTATTATTGCTCCCTATAGTCATTGAAAGGAGAAGTAAAGCCGAGGAAACTCCATCATCATGACGGAAAGGGAATCGAAACGATAAGGAGAGAGACACATGGATATGAACAAGCGCAGGGAGCTGCTGGAGGAATATAAGCAGATTAAGACGTATATGGGTGTAGCCCAAATTAAAAACAAAGTAAACGGTAAAATCTATATCGACAGCTATCCCAACTTGAAAAACAAATGGTTTACGCTGCAGATGCAACTGGATCAAGGAAGATTTGCAAATGCCGAGTTACAAAAAGAGTGGAGAGAATTCGGAGAAGACGCATTCACTTATGAGGTACTGGAACAGAAGGACATCGATAAGGTGACGGATATACGTTGGGAACAAAAACAAATCCTGAAGCCGTGGCTTCAGAAGTTACAACCTTACGGAGACAAGGGCTATAATAGACCTCCGCAGAATTAAAATAATGTAACAGGAAACGAATTTGACTAACAGTGAAAATCAAGATAAGATGAAACCGTCGTTTAGTAAATTAGTAAAAAGGTAAACGGAATGAGGGAATGTAATTGAAAATACCTACAACGTTAAAACATAAACCTGTTATCGTCTCGGATAATTATGAAAAGGTTGATGGCCGAATGGCCGGAAACACGGACGCAAAAGGTCTTTCCCTGGGATTGGCCCAGTGGAACGATAGAGGAAAGGTTGATATTTCAGCGAAAGTATGGAGATACACTGGAGAAAAGTGGTCCAGACAATCTGAGGAACTGCCTCTCCATCGCGTGCTGGATTTGTCCATTCTGATCTGTCGGTCTTTGGAACATTTTCGCGAGGCCTATAGATATGAGAATTTATATGACCCAGAGCAGCCTGTCATCGATCGTGTTGGCCTGCAAGGGGATGCAATGTCCGTGGAGATCTGTACGGACAATGAGAGAATAAATGAAGATATTAAGCTTTTCAGCCAAGCTCTGAGTGATGACGATGAAATGATTGGCGAGCGTTTGCGCACATTATCCAAAATATTAAAGGATATGGGTTATTAACAGGAAAACGTCATTGCTGAAGTGGATTGAGCAAAAAGAGCCTAAACGTCTATAGACGTTTAGGCTCTTTTTTTGTGAGTTAAATATAACGTAATTAGTTAGCAATGAAATTTCCCATTCTCTTGCTTTGATGAATCTCTTCCGTTCCAGCATCGAGAGCAGTCCTGTAATATGCACGTTTATGTTCAATAACTTCCATGGTCTTTCTAAGTTCTTCCATTTGTGCTTCTACACTGGCCTTGCGTTCGGTGAACATGTCATATCGCTCCTGCAAGGTGGAGTCCCCCTCGGAACACCATGCAATAAAATCTTTGATATCCTTGATCGGCATCCCGGTAGCTTTTAGACATTGAATGATTTTTAAAAAATCGATGTCTGATTCTTTGAAGTTTCGTGCTCCGCCAGGGGTACGCTCTACAAAGGGCATGAGTCCTTCCTTGTCATAGTAGCGCAATGTATATACGGTTAGATTCAATTCTTTAGCAACCTCGCTAATTGAATACGTCATTTATTTTCCCCTTTTCGTACTAATATAGACTTCGAGCTAACTCTAGGATTATCTTTTGGGATTCTACCATGCAGGCTGCAGAATGTCAAAATTTCAAAAGACATTTGACCTAGAGTTAACTAGAGGGATTAAGATAGTTTTGCAAGAGAAAAGGAAGAATGACAATCTTAGGAGGTTTTATGATGATAACTGCTAAAGCACGAGCTGTTGACGGTCCGCACCAATCATTCCGGGCGGCTGAGATTAAACGACGCGATTTGGATTTGCACGATGTCCTGATCGAGATTAAATATGCCGGCATTTGCCATTCTGACATCCATACTGCTCACGGCGAATGGGGCCCCGTTAACTATCCGCTCGTACCTGGACATGAGATCGCAGGAATTGTTACAGATGTGGGAGCCGAAGTTTCAAAGTACAAAGTTGGTGACCGAGTAGGAGTTGGATGCATGGTGGACTCCTGTGGCGAATGTGAGAACTGCCGCCAAGGCGAAGAGCAGTATTGTCTCAAAGGAAATGTTCCCACCTACGCGGGTGTTGATAAGTACGGCGAACCTACACAAGGTGGATACTCCACTCACATCGTTGTAACTGAGGAGTTCATCGTTCGTATTCCGGATAACATCGAGCTGGATGTCGCTGCACCTCTTCTATGTGCAGGTATTACAACATACTCGCCGTTGAATCATTGGGGAGCGGGACCAGGTAAAAAAGTAGCGGTTGTAGGTCTGGGCGGTCTGGGTCATATGGCTGTCAAAATTGCACATGCGATGGGGGCAGAAGTAACTGTTCTGTCACAATCATTGAAGAAAAAAGAGGATGGTTTGCAATTCGGGGCAGATCATTACTATGCCACAAGTGAACCAGATACATTCAAAAAACTCGCCGGGTCTTTTGATCTGATTATTAACACGGTAAGTGCAAATATCGACATCAATGCATACTTCTCACTGCTCACTCTGGATGGCACGTTGGTTAATGTGGGTGCTCCTGGGGAGCCGTTGGCAGTAAATGTGATGTCCCTCATCGGTCACCGTCGTTCATTTGCTGGTTCAATGATCGGTGGCATCCGTGAGACTCAGGAAATGCTTGATTTCTGTGCAGAACATAGTATTGTTCCTATGATCGAAGTCATTTCAGCTGACCAAATTGACGAAGCATACAAACGTGTATTAGCTTCTGATGTGAAGTACAGATTCGTAATTGACACTAGCACAATTTAAATTGTTTTAAAGTTGTCGGTAAAGACATTTACCATTTGATCTATACCTAGAAATTAGAAAATCCAATCGCTCATAACATTGCGATTGGATTTTCTTCTTTTATGATGAAGGAGACTGAGTGAAAGGATTAGAAAGAGGAGCTGTCGTATTAGTCTGAAACGACGAATCCATCAAAGTTCTCAGGACCTACACGGATCGTACCCAGCAAGTTGGAGCTTACGAATGCAGTGTATGTCAATTGAGGGGTAATTGGCGGATTGAAATCATCCGCAGAGAACGTAATGATTTGAGGAGCCAAAAGACTCAAATCAAATGTTGAAGTTGCTGAGTAAATTACAGGGTCAGTCGACAAGGTACCTCTTACAATGGTGATCGTTATTCCGACAAGAGCTAATGGTAATTGTACAGAAACCGTTCCTTTAAATTGAACTCTAGGGTTAGTACCTGCACCTGCTGTTTGAAGACCAATTTGTCCAAACAATTGCGGCGCGTTGATTACCAGAATCGGAATAGCAATCGAGTTAGCCAAACTTGCGTTTTGCGATGTTCTTGCATCAAGAAAAGTTGTCATTGAATCTACCTCCTAATGAGTGGGATAGGATAATATATTCAAAGGTTACTAGTATGCTTGGACTTCTGAATATAATCAAAAAAAAGGCATCTTAACTAACGGGCAGAATCGTTCCAAGTATGGTAATGTAATGAGCATGAAATATGACCATTTGAGGGGGATTGAAAATGAAAGATTCCGTTCTAAAGTTCTATGACGAGATTGCAGAGGACTATCATCTTATTTTTGCTGATTGGAATCAATCCATTTTACAGCAAGCGCAGATTCTCGATCAAGTCATCCAATCCAAGTTGACTCATTCTACTACCCAGACCCTTTCACTTTTGGATTGTTCATGTGGTATAGGTACACAAGCAATCGGACTGGCGAAATACGGGTATAACGTAAGTGCGACTGACGTAAGTCCTGATTCCGTAAAAAGAGCTGAGAAAGAAGCCGCATCTCGCGGAGTTAACATAAACTTTGGGGTAGCCGACTTTCGCTCGTTGGATACAGATCTAACGGGAGCTTTTGATATCGTTCTATCCGCAGACAATGCTATTCCACATCTACTTACAGACGGAGATTTACATAAGGCCTTTCAAAATATATATACAAAGCTTAATCGGAATGGCTTGTTCATTGCTACCATAAGAGACTATGATGCATTGGTAAAAGAGAGACCATCAACCACGCAGCCGCGTATTCTAGATGAGGGGAAGAGGATCGTTTTTCAGGTATGGGACTGGGCCGAAGATGGGAAAACGTATACGACAAACCAATTTATTGTGCAAGAAATGAATGGTGAATGGAAAACAAAACATAATAGCACACCGTACAGAGCATTGTTGCGAGAAGAGATGAACAACGTATTAAGGGCGACTGGTTTTATGGATGTAGAGTGGCATTTCCCTGCGGACACAGGTTATTACCAGCCTATGGTGACAGCTCGAAAATTGTAAGTGTATACTATAAAAAAGGAACGAAGCAGCCTCGATAAGAAGCTTGCATTCGTTCCTTTTTTGAGTAAATCAATACCATTAACCGACTTGAACCGTTGGGCGAATGATCATTTCGTTAATTGCTACATCCGATGGTTGCTCAATTGCAAATGCGATTGCACGTGCGATGTTATCTGCATCAATAGCAGATTTGTAGAACTCATCTAAACCTGCTTTGGACTCAGGATCACTTGTCGTTTCCAGTAACTCGCTTGTGACAGCGCCTGGAGAAATATTGGTGACTCTGATATTGGTGCCGCTCATGGCTTCTTCCTGACGCAAGCCTTCGGAGATTGCTGTAACGGCATGCTTTGTTCCACAGTATACAGTTCCACCCGGATATATGTTATGTCCAGCAACAGAGGAAAGGTTCAAAATATGACCTGATTTCTGTTCTCTCATGGACGGAAGAACCGCTGCAATAGCATAGAGGACACCTTTAATGTTTACATCGATCATGTTGTCCCATTCATCAATTTTTTTCTTGAAAAGAAAGGCTTGAGGCATGATTCCTGCATTGTTGATTAGAACATCGATTTTACCAAATTCGCTTAGTGCATACTTAGCCAAGTCTTCCATTTGAGTTTGCGAAGTCACATCTGTTGGTTTGATAATAGCGTGACCGCCATTGTTCTGAATTTCTTTTTGTAATTGTACTAAACGCTCTTCCCGACGAGCTGCTAATACCAGTTTGGCCCCTTTTGAAGCAAGAACTTTCGCGGTAGCTTCTCCAATTCCACTGGATGCTCCCGTAAGAATTATAACTTTACCCTCAATATTAGACATTAGACATATTCAGTTCATTCCTTTCATTTGGATCAGATTCTTTCCTTAGAGCGCGTTGTACCACTCATCATTCACAGGTTCTAACCATTCGGTTTGTCCAGGTGTCATAGCCAAATGCACAAACCAACTATCGGCTGTTGCCCCATGCCAGTGCTTCACGTTAGGAGGAATATTTACAACATCTCCGGTTTTAAGCAATCGTGCGGGTTTACCTTCTTCCTGGTACCAGCCTTCACCACCTGTAACAAGTAACACTTGACCTACAGCATGCGAATGCCAATTATTGCGTGCTCCTGGCGCGAAAGTGACATTTCCAATGCTAGTGTTAAGTGGAGTTTCATCTGTAAAGACCATCTCCAGATACGCATCTCCAATAAAATTGGCTTCTACTTTCTTTCCGAGTGGGAAGATGGTGCTGTTACTCAAATGTTCGTTTGTCATAATGGTTCCCTACTTTCTTTTTTATTTATAAATATCTTTTGCAATATTGAACGCAGACCATGCCTTCGGCCAGCCCACATAGAAGGAAAGATGAGTAATCATTTCAGACACTTCATTACGAGTTACTCCATTTTCCTTTGCTTTGTGAAGGTGTGGGGTTAATTGTTCGAAATTTCCACCGGCAATAAGTGCAGAGACGGTAATCATACTGCGATCACGACTAGATAATTCTTCTACTCTTGACCATACCTCGCCAAACAGAATATCATCATTCAACTCTGCAAATTTCGGGGCAAACTCACCTAATATATCTCTTCCAGCAGTTTGTTTTTTTTCCATAGCTATGTGATCCTCCATTCGTAATTCGGTTGAGAGTTATTTAGAATTTCCTTCTACTCGATAAGTCATCCACAATCCGTTATGTTCCATTTGTTCGACTCTTATCAATTCAAAATGAACGGGGAAGGTTTCTTTGGAACTTGAACCCTTCTCAAAGATGGTCAAAGCCGGAGAGCTTGCCTCTGCAAAAGGAACGAATACGAGACTTAACTCATCGATCAAACCTTCATTCAGGAAAGAACCATTTAAGACACCGCCGCCTTCAAGCAATAATCGATCGATGGAGAACAATGCTTTCAGTTTTTTTACAACCGTCACAACATTAAGCTCTTTCGTTCCACCAAAGATATAAGAGATGCCCAATTCCTGTAGATATGCGAGATAAGCATCGGGCACTTGTTCAGTCAGCACCTCAATAATGTGATCCTTTGTTCTGTTGCCATTCTCTTCGGATATATAGTTATGGGTCCAAGCCAATTTGCCGTGTGGATCTACGGCGATGGCATAAGTTCCAATGTCTTGCTGCGCAACATAATCCGTTCGAGGAATCGGGGACTGCTTCTCTTGATTGGGTGGAGGAATATATTCATGTGCAAAATGTTCTTGCATCGTGACTCGTCCGCACATCCAAGCATTACACTCGTAGCGGTCATGGATACGTTCATACTCTTTAATGAAGTAGGTTGACCGATCATCTTCCAGAAAATCGCCGATAATTTTGCCATCTATTGAACTAAGCATATGACAAATCGTATAGGGTCTGTCCATCGTAGCATCTCCTTTCGACATGAATGGATTGCAGGGGGAAAAGTGAATATTATTCATTACTGTAGTATTACTTTGATGTGTAATTCAAATTTACATTAATACAATAATGAACATCTATCTATTATTATATAAGAGAGAATCGTAGAATCAATTGTTAGATTCATTAAATTTGTTCATTAATAAACATAGAGGTGTGGATTGTAAATAAACGTCAAGATAGTATGTACAAAACGTTTTTGAGTTGCCTTGTATTTCAACCTGTTTCGTCTCACTTGATTTATGTTGCAAACTCTACAAAATTAGAGTAGATTAAGAACATAATAAATGTTGTATTTGCAACAAAAAAACTGAAGTGTTTTCAAATAAGTAACTGATTCATATAAGGAGAGATACATCACAATGACCGTGGAAATAAGAGCATGCAGTCGCGAGGATTTACAAAAACTACAAGAAATAAGTATAGAAACATTCCACGATACATTCAAAGATCAGAATTCCCCTGACAATATGAGAGCCTATCTGGAAAGAGCATTTAACGCTAAACAGTTGGAAGATGAACTGTCCAATAGCTGTTCAGACATCTTTTTCGTCTACTACAATAAGGAACTTGCCGGATATCTAAAGGTGAACAGAGAGGGCGCCCAATCCGAACAAATGAGTGATGCTTCACTAGAAATTGAGAGAATTTATATCAGGAAAAAATTCCAAATGCATGGACTGGGTAAATATCTGCTAAATAAAGCGATGGAGACCGCATTGGAGCACCAAAAGAAGGAAGTCTGGCTTGGCGTATGGGAAAAGAATGACAATGCCATTGCTTTTTACAAGAAGATGGGGTTTGTTCAGACTGGCTCTCACTCTTTTTACATGGGGGACGAGGAACAAATCGATTTTATCATGGTCAAGACACTCTAGTAATCGTACCGATCCTAAAAAATGTACAGATTGTTTAAACGTTGCTTACTATTAGATATGGTCAATGCATGTGAATGGTCGTATATTAATACTATGTGGGCCATGTGCATGAACACAGATCCACTATGTGTATTGATAACGATTCTACATAGAAGGACGGGGAAATATGGACTTTAAACCGCTTGCTTCATTTATTGATCGCATCACATCATGGAGAATTCCGTGGGCAGAGGTCCTTGTGATGCATCAAAATGATACCGTTTTCCGTTACCGGAATGGTTACGCCAATCTGGAGGAGCAAACGCCCATCGGCGATGGGGCGATCTTCAATCTCTACTCCATGACGAAAATTATGACCTGTGTGGCAGCGCTTCAACTTGTAGAGAGAGGGCAAATGCTGCTGAGCGATCCGTTATCTGACTATCTGCCGGAATATGCCGAGATGGCGGTGAAGAAAACATTATCGAGCGGCGAGGTCAGATTGGAAAAAGCGACAATGGCGATTACAGTACGTGACTTGTTTACGATGACTGCCGGATTCTCCTATGATGTTGGCTCGCCAAGCATTCAGGAAGCTGTGAAGAGCACCAACGGAACATTACCGACAAGAGAATTTGCGAAAGCGCTCGCCAAGGAACCACTTCTGTTTGAGCCAGGTACGCATTGGAACTATAGCATGTGTCACGATGTGCTCGGAGCTTTGGTGGAGGTTGTGAGTGGTAGACGTTTTGGTAAATATCTGCAAGAAGAAATTATCGGACCGCTAGGTATGAACGATACGGCATTCGACCTGAACGAGGAACAGCAGACCCGCCTGATTCCGCAGTATGCTTACAATGATGAGCTTGAAAAAGCCGTACGAATGGACGGAAACGGATTCCGGGTAGGAACGGATTTGGAGAGCGGCGGTGCCGGGTTGTTGTCCACCGTTAGCGATTATGCACTGTTCCTGAACGCTCTGACTGGACGCGGGACCAGTCCGCAAGGCGTGCGCATTCTGTCACAGGCATCAATTGAGCTGATGCGCACAGACCATCTGAACGATCTGACCCGTGATGATTACTCCTGGGATCATATGGGAGGGTATAGTTATGGACTGGGTGTGCGCACGCATATCTCCAAAGCGGGCAGCGGTTCGTTAAGCCCACTTGGTGAATTTGGATGGAGTGGTGCTGCCGGCTGCATGGCCATCATTGATCCAGATTCTGAACTCACGGTCATGTATGCGCAGCATCTGCTGAACAATCAGGAGCCTTATGTTCATCGCCGCTTGCGTAATGTCGTTTACTCCTGTTTGTAATGCGGGAGTGGAATCTGACGAGGCATTTGCTTAATTCAACGACTTGATGTTGAGTATTCGTACAATTGGAAACAAACAGGGACGCGAGCAATGTCGCGCCCCTGTTATTATTTTTTCCTTTTCTTTTTGAACTAAGGTTCCAGGGTATTTGAGAACTTTCGAGAGGTTACGCGATTAACCATATAAATACCGATGGATACAAAGAGCAATGCAATTAGGTTTTTGAATTCCAAAATCGTTTCTCCCAAAAACAACGCCGATAGCAATGCACCAAAGACAGGGATAAGGAAGTTATACACAGATACTTTCCCCACTTTGTTGTATTTCAGAAGAAGATTCCATAAGCAGAATGCAGCTGATGAAAGTAAAACTAAATAAATCAAGATACCCGTTGATTCGAGTGTAAAATGTGTAACCCGGCCGCCAAGCAGGAGTCCCAGTATGGTGAGTGCCAGTCCGCCGACAAACAAGCTAACTCCAGTAATAACGAGGACATCGATGGAGCCTGTCAAGTGCTTTGCGTAGATGGCCGTAATGGAAAAAATAAGAGCCGCCATAATAACGAAACCTTCACCTGTGAGAGAGAAGGAGAATTCCAGCAGATTGGAGTGGAAATTCACAATAATTACGCCAATAAATCCTAGCAAACAGCCGACTATTTTATTTTTGCTCAGTTTATCATTTTTATATAAAAAATGAGCTAGAACAACACTGAAAAAGGTCGTTGTCGCATTCATAATCGAACCTTTGACACCTGTCGTATTGGCTACACCCACATAAAAAAACATATACTGCAGACCCGTTTGGAACATGCCAAGCAATATTAAGCTTGAAAATTGTCGTCCAGACAGTTCAAATTTCCGTTTACTAATGACACGAAACAGGAATAGAAGCAGTAATCCTGCTAAAATAAATCGATAACCTGCAAATACAAATTTGGATGGAATATCTTCTGCCAGGATGTCAAAAGCACTATATCCAAGCTTAATAAACGGGTAGGCACTCCCCCATAACAAGCAACATAAACTTGCAACTAAGGTTACAAATAAAGGATCACTAAACTTGCTCGGGTTCTCCAATGCTTTTATTTCATTCACTTTCAATCTTCTCCTCGCATGATATGTAAATGTGTACGGGCTGATCGCACCTCACTGACCATATCACAAACTGCGAGTAGCTGTAACAAAAAAATGAAATCCCGTTTCATAACAAGACTAAGAGATATAATTAACGTTGTGAAAAATGATTGAGGGGACGAGAGTTACCCCTTTGTCTACGATCGCTGAGGATTGACTGAACTGGATTGACTCGCCATTTAATGATAAGGATATCACTTTCTCTTCTGCATGAACGGAGGAAAGCCCTGAGGTAAGTAAACATAAGGACAGAATTGAAGCCGTAATTTTTTTCATTTGTATGTAAGCTCCTTATTGTGAATTGATAAAGCGTGAGGATTATTTTAGGACAGCGCGATAATGCCGTTGAAGTTTAGATAATAACTGCCGTTCCGCTGACTGCGACCATGAGCATACCTTGACGAACAACTTCGTAGTTCAGATCCACACCGATTACGGCATTGGCTCCCATCTGTGCGGCTTGCTCGGTCATTTCTTCAAAGGCAGCGTCTCTTGCTTCTCTTAGCTTGTTCTCATAGGTACGAGAACGGCCGCCTACAAGATCTCTAAATGAAGCGAGAAAGTCTCTCCCGACATTAGCTGCGATGATGACTTCACCGGTTGCAACGCCGATATACTGTCTAACCGGGGAACCTTCAATTACTGCTGTTGTTGTAATAATCAAATGTTTTCCTCCTAAAATAAAATAGATTTGTCGCGAATCAGATTTCTCATTTCCTATGCTAACAGCGTTACTGAAACAGAGCCTAAACGAGTTGCTGAACAATCGTTTAAGTTTGCCCAAGTCGTTTAGGTTCTGTTAATGTGAGTATGCTACTATGAAATGGGTGAAAACGATGACCAATCAAACGGATATTAAAATTGCAATTGTCGACGACGAACCCTCGATTGTCACCATGCTGCAAATGGTGCTTCGCAGGGCAGGGTTTCATCAGCTGTACGATGCTTCCACCTGTGCGGAAGCTCTCGATCTGGTACAGCGCGTTGCCCCGGATATTGTCCTGCTCGACATCACGCTCCCGGACGGGAGTGGTCTGGAGCTTTGTTCCAAGCTCCGTGAATACGGAAATCCGCATATTTTGTTTCTAACGGCTAAGGCATCCGATCTCGATGTGCTGAGAGGATTCGCCATGGGCGGGGACGATTATATTACCAAGCCCTTCAATCCTTTGGAGGTAGCTGCAAGAATTCAGGCGCGCATACGCCGTTTAGAGCCTGAAGCTCCAACTGTGAGTCAGGTGAAACGCCCTGAACCAGGGGTTTACCGATTCGGACGCTTCACCGTGAATGAGGCGGAGGGCGAGTTAATCGTGGATGGAAAACCTGTCCCTTGTCCTGCACAGGTTTTCCATCTGCTGCTGCATTTCTGCAAGTTTCCAGGGGTCGTATTTTCCAAAACACAGCTCTACGATCAGGTGTGGGGGATCAACGGACAGGGAGATGACTCGACTGTAATGGTACATATTCGGCGCATACGAGAGAAGATCGAGATCGATCCAGGAAATCCAAAGCTGCTGCTGACCGTACGCGGGCTCGGCTACAAGCTGTCAAAGGAGTTTCAGGAGCAATGAAGATACAACAGCGCATGACATTTCACTTCACGTATCAATTGATCTTTTATGCCCTGATCATTCTGGCGATTACTCTCATTGCTTGCATTATATTCTTTCAAAACACGACCAATAGTGAGTTGCGCCGGAACTTTCCGGTGGGTGCCTTACAACTGATTGCTCAAGAAGCTTCTTCAAAAGACGGGACCATTCAAATCTCCCCCAAGTGGGATAAGCTCATTGAGGAAAAAGGAATGTGGATGCAGGTTGTAAATGCCGAAGGAGGGGTCATTTACGAAGTAAATACAGATACGCATGATGGGCTGTCGCCATCATACTCTATCGCCCAACTGCTCGATATTCAGGAGACACGGACACTTGGGACGTATGCTGTTCAAACTCATCTGAACTTTGCCTTTAATGTGCCGGTTCTGTATATCCTTGGCTACCAAAGTTCTGACCTTAATCAGCTCAAGGCCTGGTTCGACGAATACGGGCAGCAAGGCATGGTATCTAGCGAAAAGCTTTCCTTTCTGGATCAGCGACTGCGTGAAACCGGCAGTTATCTACAGGTAATTAATTCCACGGGTCATACCGAACAAGCCATCGGTGATGGAACGTATTTGCAGAAGGGGTACCGTCCACTGGACATTCTGGCAATCCAGCAATCGCCCAGCAACTATGATACCAATATAGTCGCCCATCGGGACCAGCGTAGTGGAATGACCTGGATTCTTTATACGCCCAATCCAGCGGGTGGCCCTTTGAAACATCCAGCGATGGATACGGCAACGCGCAGACTTATGTGGTTTGCAGGTCTAGCTCTTCTCTTGGCAGTACCCTTATCGATTTGGCATGGCTACCGTTACGGTCAGCCGCTGATTTTGTTCGCAGGCTGGTTCGAACGTATGGGGCGGGGGCAGTACGATCAGGTACTTACCGCCAAGGACAAACGCAAGATATTCCGCTCCAATGGCACGATGCGAAACCGATACAGGCTCTATAAGGAATTCATTGAATCCTTCTACCAAATGGCTGATCAATTGGCCCAAACCGAGAAGGAGCGCGAGCGGCTGGAGAAAGATCAAAGAGAATGGATGTCAGGAATTTCACATGATCTGCGCACACCTCTGTCCACCATTCAAGGGTATGGATATATGCTGGAGAGTTTACCGGAACAATGGAGCCGAGAAGAGATGCGTACCATGGGGGCGACGATCCGGGAAAAAGGGGATTATATGCTTGAGCTGATCTCTGACTTTTCCATGATTCATCAGCTTAAGCAGGGCGATTCGATTATGGAGATTCGGAAAATCGATTTGGTTGAACTGGTGCGCTGCTCCGTGCTGAAGTATGTCAATGACGCTACGCTGTCTGAATACCAGTTTCACTATGTTGGGGAGGAGCGTCCCTTGTGGGTACAGGCTGATGAAACCTGGCTGCTGCGGTTAATGGATAACTTGCTGTCCAACGCCGTGAAGCATAACCCGCCAGGCGTTAACGTCACCGTCTCCATCGGCAGAATGAACAATAAGGCATGTATACGCGTATTTGATAATGGGAAAGGGATGGATGAGGAAACGCTGCAGCATTTGTTCAATCGTTATTATCGGGGAACAAATACAGAGGAATCGACGGCAGGTTCTGGACTAGGGATGAGTATCGCCAAAACGATCGTGGAAGCACACGGCGGAGAAATTCATGTACAATCCAAAGTGCGGCAAGGTACGAAAATTGAGATCTTGTTACCCTGTTGAAATGTTTACTGTCTTAAAAAGGCGATTACTGAAAAAAAGCAGCCCAACCTCATTTGAGGGCAGGTTGCTTTTTCTGTTGGCTTCAACATCTGTGGTACATAACATGCTGCACGACAGAAATCTGGTTGAGGAGAGCCATGCTTCTATAGGATTAATAGTATTTGAAATGAAAAAAGAACCTGGGCAATCATCCCAGGTTCTTCGATATTGTATATAAACAGACACAATGATATAATCAGATTACATTTCTTTTAACATCGCAGACACAAATATCTTATCTTATATTTAAATCTTATCATGGCGGTAAACTCTTTGTCAAATGTTTTTTTCTCAATTTATTAGTTAGGGGAGATTCGGAATGAGTTCTTTGGTTGTCGGGTTTCAGGAAATGGAAAAATTGCAGCTTGCACTCGTTGGTGGAAAAGGATTAAATCTAGCGAAGTTATCAAAGATTGAAGGAATTTACGTCCCTGAAGGATTTTGTGTTACAACCGTTGGATATCAGAAAGCCATTGAACAAAATGAAATGTATCATGCTTTACTGGATCAATTAACCTTGTTGAAAGTAGAAGAACGAGAGCAAATTGGTGAAATCAGCAGGAAGATCAGGGAACTTATTCTGGGCGTAGACATTCCAGTAGATGTTGAAAAAGAAGTTGCTCATTATCTCTCCACATTTGGAGAGGGCCATGCGTATGCAGTGCGTTCCAGTGCGACCGCTGAAGATTTACCACATGCCTCTTTTGCGGGTCAACAAGACACCTACTTAAATATCATTGGGAAAGAATCAATTATGCATCATATCAGCAAATGTTGGGCTTCCCTGTTTACCGATCGCGCGGTAATTTACCGTATGCAAAATGGATTTGACCATGGTCAGGTTTATTTGTCCGTTATCATTCAAAAGATGATCTTCCCATCGGCTTCAGGGATTTTATTTACGGCTGATCCGATCACATCCAACCGGAAACTGCTTTCTATCGACGCCAGTTTTGGACTTGGTGAGGCGCTGGTGTCTGGCTTGGTATCTGCTGATTGTTATAAAGTACGGGAAGGTGAAATTGTCGATAAGAGGATAGCCGTCAAAACGTTGGCTATGTATGAAAGGAAAGATGGTGGAACGTATACACATCAGATCGATCCCGTGCTGCAAAAGACGCAAACACTTACCGATCAACAAATTTTAGAACTGGCTCGCATAGGAAGACAGATCGAAGCTCATTTTGGCTTCCCGCAAGATATTGAATGGTGTTTGGCGGATGATATGTTTTATATTGTCCAAAGTCGGCCAATCACAACGTTATACCCGATCCCTGAAGCGAGTGACCAAGAAAATCATGTGTACCTATCTGTGGGTCATCAACAAATGATGACTGATCCCATGAAACCGTTGGGCTTATCTTTCTTTTTATTAACGACGCCAGCACCCATGCGTATAGCTGGTGGAAGATTGTTTGTTGATATTACGCCTAGGCTAGCTTCGCCTGTCATGAGAGAAAACTTCATAAATACCATGGGACAATCCGATCCGCTCCTTAAGGACGCACTTACAACTGTAATAGAGCGCGGGAATTTCATAAAATCGTTACCTGTTGATCATCCAGCACCAACTCCGCGTAATCACCATAAACCGAGCGCGTCTGAGGGTTTTCAAGCACATATTGAAAATGAATCGACTATCGTCTTTGAATTGATTACAAGCAATCAAGCCTCAGTAGAAGAGCTAAAACGTAACATCCAAAATAAGTCTGGATTGGATTTGTTTGATTTTATCCTTGAAGATCTGCAAGAATTGAAGAGATTTCTATCTGACCCACGAAGTTCAAATGTATTTATGACTGCCATGAATGCTTCAGCATGGATCAATGAAAACATGAAAGAGTGGTTGGGTGAGAAAAATGCAGCAGATACGCTGTCTCAATCTGTACCTAACAATATCACTTCGGAAATGGGTCTGGCATTACTGGATGTTGCAGATGTGATTCGTCCGTATCCTGAAGTCATTGCTTATTTACAGCAAGTGAAAGAGGATGACTTTATGGATGAATTGGTTAAGGTTGAGGGTGGACAGGAAACAAGGGAAGCGATCCAGGATTATCTGGACAAATACGGAGTGCGATGTGCCGGAGAAATCGATCTGACCAGAACCCGTTGGATTGAAAAACCCATTACACTTGTACCGTTGATTCTGGGTAACATCAGAAACTTTAAGCCTAATGCAAGCAAACGAAAATTTGAGCAGGGACGACAGGAAGCATTGAAGAAAGAACAGGAAATATTGGATCGATTGAAGCTATTGCCTGATGGTGAACAAAAAGCCAAGGAAACGAAACGAATGATTGACCTAGTCCGCAACTTCATCGGTTATCGGGAATATCCCAAATACGGCATGATCAATCGTTACTTCGTATATAAACAGGCTTTATTGAAAGAAGCCGAACGACTTGCACAAGCCGGTGTTATTGCCGAAAAAGAGGATATATACCTTCTCACTTTTGAAGAACTTCGTGAAGTTGTACGCACCAATAAACTGGATGAGAAGATCATTACCCAACGGAAAGACGATTATAAAATCTATGAAAAGCTAACTCCACCTCGCGTGCTCACGTCTGATGGTGAAATCATTACAGGTCAGTATAAACGTGAAAATATGCCAGCCGAAGCCATTGTCGGCCTGCCTGTTTCTTCCGGAGTGATAGAGGGCCGTGCACGTGTCATCTTCAATATTGAAGATGCGGATCTGGAAGATGGAGATATACTAGTGACTCCCTATACTGATCCGAGCTGGACACCATTATTTGTTTCTATAAAAGGCCTAGTTACCGAAGTGGGTGGACTGATGACCCATGGAGCTGTGATTGCGCGTGAATATGGCTTGCCAGCCATTGTCGGAGTGGAGAAGGCAACTCATCGAATAAAAGATGGGCAGCGAATTCGGGTACATGGAACAGAAGGATATATCGAAATATTGTAAATGATACACGAATTGAGATTGTACAGCAGTGATCGCGCATCAGACCTGATGTGCGATCGTTTTTGTTTTCAAAGTCAACAACGGAAACGAATTGTACAAATTCAGTTGCTAATCAGAGCACTTAATTCTGCCTGAAAAACCTTCTCATTATTTTGATTAAAAGTAGTGAGCAGCACGGTAACAATTCCACCCCTGCTTCTTCTTGGAGCCAATTCAATCACTTCGGATAGAACATTGATTTCATCATCTGGAAACACAGGTTTGATAAACTTTATGTTATTCATGCCGGTTCCTGCGATAACATCTTCTCCATATATCCCGAGTTCCACCCAAAGTTTGAAGGACGTGCTCATCGTCTGCATACCCGAAGCAATGAGGCTGCCGAAGCGTCCTTCTTTGGCTTTTGCCTCATCTATATGCATATATTGAGGGTCATATATTTTTGCAAAATCAATAATATCTTTCTTTGACAATTGAATAGACTCTGTTCTATAGGTCTCGCCTATAACATACTCGTTAAATTTCAATGATGTACACCTCCAATATCTACTCTAATGGATAAGTTGAATTCAAGGCAAGTAGTCATTTTATGAAGATGCTAGGGCATAATAAAGCAAGTGTAATCAGGTCTCTTTCTGGTGACTTGGATAAATTTCCAGTAACAAAAGGATTGTCAAACTTAATAAAATATGATATTTTCATATCTGTAACCGGTTACACACATAGGAGTGAACGTTCATGACAACAATAAAAGATGTAGCTAAATTGGCTGGCGTTTCAGTTGCCACTGTATCAAGGGTCATTAATGAAAGAGGTTATGTTCATGCGGACACTCGTAAGAAAGTGGAGGAGGCGGTCAAGCAGCTTAACTTCTCTCCCAATGAGGTGGCCCGCTCTTTATACAAGCGTAAGTCCAAATTGATTGGCCTGCTGTTACCCGATATTGCAAACCCTTACTTTCCGCAGCTTGCACGCGGCGTAGAGGACCGGATGCAGGAGCAGGATTTCAGATTGATTTTCGGAAATAGTGATGAGGATGAACAGAAGGAAAAGGATTACATCCAGACTTTTATCCAGAATAATGTAGTCGGCGTAATCTCTTCAACGAATTACCCTCATTCTTCAATATATGAGAACTTGAAAATTCCCGTGGTGTTTCTTGACAGAACACCTCTGGACAGTCCCTCCGTATTTGCGGATGGCAGAGAGGGTGGACGTCTGGCTGCACGGGAGATCATCAAGCGTGGAAGTCGCCGAATTACGGTTATGCAGGGACCGGCACATATCAAACCTGCACAGGATCGTTTTGAAGGCGCAATCGAGAGCATACGTCAAGCTGGTCTGGATTACCGCGTAATCCAAACGACATCCTTTTCCTTTAACGATGTTGGGTTATGGGCGGATGAGCTTTTTAGCAAGTACGGCGATACAGACGGAGTCATTGCAAGTAATGACATCGCAGCTATGGCGGTACTGCACGAGGCATTGCGAATCGGTAAAAAAGTTCCGGAGGATATGCAAATTATCGGCTTCGACGATATCCCGATGAGCAGCCTGCTATCACCAGCATTGTCGACCATTCGCCAACCGGCATATGAGATGGGAAGGGAAGCTGCCGGTTTGCTTATCAAACTGGTGGAACAAGCTCCAATCGAAAACAAACACATACAGCTTCCGGTCAGTTTCATTGAACGGGGCACAACAAGAAAGGTGAATTCAGATGGCTAAAATATGCGTAATTGGCAGCAGCTCCATGGATTTGGTTGTTACTTCTGCAAGGCGGCCGGGGGCGGGTGAAACCGTCCTTGGCGACAGCTTCAAAACAGTTCCTGGCGGCAAAGGAGCAAATCAGGCAGTTGCTGCCGCAAGGCTGGGGGCCGACGTTTCCATGATCGGCCGGGTGGGTGATGACACTTTTGGTACATCCATTTTAAATAATTTCAAAGCAAATGGTGTAAATACGCAGAATGTGAAACCGGTTACACATATGGAGAGTGGTACGGCTCATATCGTGCTGGCTGAAGGTGATAATAGTATCGTGGTGGTTGAAGCGGCAAATCGTGAAGTTACACCAGCCTATGTCGATGAAGCGGCAGAAGTGATCCACCGCGCCGATATTGTATTGATTCAGCAGGAAATCCCGGAGGAAACCGTTGTTCGTGTCAGCGAGATTTGCGCCCAAAGCGGAACTCCGCTGTTATTGAATCCAGCTCCAGCGAGAAAAGTACCGGATGAGGTCATCGACAAAGCTGCTTATATCACGCCGAACGAGCATGAGGCCGAGATATTGTTTCAGGGCATGACTCCGGCAGAAGCGCTGCGCAAATATCCAAACAAGTTGTTTATTACGGAGGGCAGCAACGGAGTTCGATATTTTGACGGCGAACAGGAAATCGTTGTACCTACTTATAAGGTGGAACCAGTGGATACAACCGGAGCGGGTGATACGTTTAACGCCGCATTTGCGGTGGCTTTGGCTGAAGGCAAACCGCTACAAGACAGCATTAGATTCGCCAACCGGGCTGCATCGCTATCCGTGACCAAGTTTGGGGCACAAGGAGGCATGCCGACACGGGGTGAAGTGGAGGAAAGCCTGAAATGAAGAAGCTGGGAATATTGAACAGTCACATTTCGAAGGTGTTGTCTGATTTGGGTCACACGGACATGATTGTCATCGCGGATGCTGGCCTTCCGGTTCCAGAAGGGGTCCCCAAAATCGATTTGTCCTTGAAACTGGGAACACCGAGTTTTCAAGAGATCGTGGAGCTTATTGCGGACGATATGGTCGTTGAGAAAGTAATTTTGGCAACAGAGATCAAGGCAGGGAATCCAGAAGCTATGCAGTTTATTACCGAGAAATTTGGCGATGAAGCCATTGACGTTTCCATTAATCATGAACAATTCAAGGCGTTGACCCGGAATGCCAAAGTGGTCATTCGTACGGGCGAAGCTACGCCGTATGCCAATTGCATTTTACAATCGGGCGTCATTTTCGGTTAAAAGGGGGACGGTATCATGCATATTCAGATGCAAGACATATATAAAGCTTTTGGCACCAACCAAGTGCTAAGCGGGGTGGATTTCGAACTAAAGGAAGGCGAGGTTCATGCCCTGATGGGAGAGAACGGGGCTGGAAAATCCACGCTAATGAACATTTTGATCGGTCTTCATGGGCGGGATCAGGGAACCATCTCCATTGACGGCAAAGAAACCTATTTTGCCAATCCGAAGGAAGCTGAGAAGATGGGGCTTGCTTTTATCCACCAAGAGTTAAACGTTTGGCCGGAAATGACGGTGCTTGATAATCTCTTCATAGGTAAGGAAATAACTTCGTCTTTTGGATTGCTGAATTCAAGACAAATGAAAGCGCTTGCTACTGAGCAGTTTGCCAAGCTTTCCGTGCAGATCCCGCTGGATCGTCCTGCCGGGGAATGTTCTGTCGGACAGCAGCAAATGATTGAAATTGCCAAGGCACTGATGACCGACGCTAAAGTCATCATTATGGATGAGCCAACAGCGGCGCTTACGGAGCGTGAGATTCAGAAGTTGTTCGGCGTGATCACTTCGCTTAAGGAAAATGGTGTTTCCATCGTATATATCTCGCACCGGATGGAGGAGATTTTCACCATTTGCGACCGGATTACAATTATGCGTGACGGCAAAACGGTAGACACCAAGACGATTCCGGAGACCAGTTTTGATGAAGTGGTGCGGAAGATGGTTGGACGTGAACTCACGGAACGATATCCGGCACGAAATCCGTCGTATGGTGAGGTGGTCCTTGAAGTACGGGACGCAAGCAGCAAAGGATTATTCCAGAATATCAGCTTTACGGTGAGAACAGGCGAGATCCTCGGATTCTCCGGATTGATGGGTTCGGGACGGACAGAGATCATGCGAGCGATCTTCGGTTTGGAACCTCTGGACGGTGGCGAGATCATGATTCGAGGCAAAAAGGCTCATATTCGGAAGCCAGCGGATGCGGTTAAACATGGAATCGGATTTATTACGGAAGATCGCAAGGATGAAGGCTTGGTGCTTGATTTCTCCATTCGTGAGAATATGGCCTTACCCAATCTGTTCAGCTTCTCAAGTAAGGGCTTCATCTCGACTCAGAAAGAACAGGAATTCGTCGATACGCTCATCAAACGTTTGCAAATCAAGACACAATCCTCTGAGACGGCAGCACGGAACCTGTCAGGGGGCAACCAACAGAAGGTGGTTATCGCCAAATGGGTCGGCATTGGCCCAAGTGTACTTATCCTGGATGAGCCAACAAGAGGCGTGGACGTTGGAGCCAAACGAGAAATTTACCAGTTGATGAACGAGCTGACTGACCGCGGAGTTGCCATCATTATGGTATCTTCCGAACTGCCTGAAGTGCTTGGCATGAGCGATCGAATCGCGGTAGTGCATGAGGGACGCATTAGCGGTGAACTGGCAAAAGAAGAGGCAACACAGGAAAACATTATGACATTGGCTACAGGGGGACAATGATATGACAACTTTGCAGGAAAACCAACCCGCCAAAAGCGGCTTCCGTCTAACGAATCTGACACAGAAATTAGGTCCGCTGCTCGGACTGATCATTTTGATTATCATCGTATCGGTATTGAATCCAAGCTTTTTGGAACCGCTTAACATCTTGAATCTATTGCGTCAGGTTTCGATTAACGCGTTGATTGCTTTTGGCATGACATTTGTCATTCTAACTGGCGGCATCGACTTGTCGGTTGGCTCCATTCTGGCGTTATCTAGCGCCTTTGTAGCCAATATGATGCTGTCCGGCCTGGATCCGATTCTGTCGATCATTATCGGGGTTGCGCTCGGCGGTGTCATGGGTATGGTGAACGGACTCATGATAACAAAAGGCAAGATGGCTCCATTTATTGCTACATTGGCGACGATGACGGTGTTCCGTGGATTGACGCTGGTATATACGAACGGTAATCCGATTACCGGATTGGGCGATAGCCTGCTGTTCCAACTGTTCGGTCGTGGTTATATGCTAGGCATACCGGTTCCAGCAATCACAATGCTCATTACTTTCGTAATTCTGTGGACGATTTTGCACAAAACTTCTTTTGGCCGTAAAACGTACGCGCTTGGTGGCAATGAGAAAGCGTCTATTATCTCAGGTATTAAAGTGCATCGTGTGAAAATCATGATTTACTCCCTGGTAGGTATGCTGTCAGCGCTGGCAGGCGCGATCCTGACTTCTCGTCTGAATTCTGCGCAGCCAACGGCAGGAACTTCATATGAATTGGACGCCATTGCAGCTGTTGTTCTGGGTGGAACAAGCCTATCAGGTGGTAGAGGACGGATCGTCGGTACATTGATTGGGGTCCTGATTATCGGCGTGTTGAACAATGGTTTGAACCTGCTCGGAGTGAACTCGTTTTATCAAATGGTTGTAAAAGGTGTCGTTATTGCCATCGCTGTCCTGCTGGACCGCAAGAAAACGGCTTAAGGAGAGAAGCGAACATGAAAAAACTAACCATATTGCTTGTAAGCGTAATGATGATCGTTCTGGCAGGATGCTCTCTGGAGCCTCCGGGTTGGGCTAAGCCCGACTCTGCCGGAAGCAATGGACAGAAAAAAATCGGCCTGTCAGTTTCCACGTTGAATAATCCCTTCTTTGTTTCCCTCAAGGACGGAGTCGTTGCGGAAGCCAAAAAACAAGGAATTCAGGTCATCGTGGTTGATGCTCAAAATGATTCAGCCAAACAAACCAATGATGTGGACGACCTGATTCAACAGGGCGTGGATGCTCTGCTGATTAACCCTGCGGATTCCGCGGCAATCTCAACGGCTGTTCAATCGGCCAATAGCGTGGGTATTCCAGTAATTACATTGGACCGTTCCGCAGACAAAGGCGACGTGGCAGCATTGGTCGCATCCGATAACGTCAAAGGTGGACAAATGGCGGCGGAATATTTCGTAAAACAGCTTGGCGAGGGAGCAAAAGTGATTGAACTTGAGGGTGTACCCGGAGCTTCAGCAACAAGAGAGCGGGGGAAAGGTTTCCACGAGATTGCTGACCAAAAACTTAATGTGGTTGCGAAGCAGTCTGCCGATTTTGATCGCTCCAAAGGTTTGAATGTAATGGAGAATCTGCTGCAGGGTAATCCTGACGTGCAGGCTGTATTTGCCCATAACGACGAGATGGCATTGGGGGCGATCGAAGCGATCCAAAGTTCTGGTAAAGACATTCCCGTGATTGGATTTGACGGCAATGATGATGCGATCAAATCCATTAAGGACGGAAAGTTGACAGCAACAGTCGCTCAGCAGCCAGTACTGATTGGCCAGCTGGCGGTGCAAGCTGCTCTGGATGTACTGGGCGGCAAGCAGGTAGAAAAATCAATTCCTGCTGAATTGAAGCTGTTGACCAAGGAAAACGCAAACGATTAATTCAACAAGTACGTCCCGTTCTGGACAAAATGTCTAGGGCGGGATTTTTAATTTATCCATCTGCTACGGTGAAAAAGACAGTTAACATTGAAACCTGCGGTAGTTTTTGCCCAGTATAATATTGATTACATCTCGTCAGGAATGTAAATTAGTTGTATGCATGAGAAAAGGAGAGGTTAGCACTACATGGAAAATGTATCAGAGGAAGAACAAGTGCAATCCATCCAAGCTTTCCAATCGACCATACGCAAATCCGAAAACGCCTTGACTAATTTGACTCAGAAAGGGAATAACACTACTTTATTAAAGAAACGACTTAACGCCTTATACGTCGGTTTGGCTATGCTGGAAATGGCCTGGAATCAAAAAGCTCATCAGTTCACCAACGAAGAGTTAGCAGGAGCTCGAAATGTTCTGATTGGATTATTCCCATCACTTGAGAACAGTTATAATAAGTCCAAAGCGGGCAGCCCTCAAAAGACGCTTTTAAGAAGAAGAATCAAGGCATTCGAATTAGCTGTTCAAGCCATGGATGACGTTGTGAAAAAATAAATCTTCTTTTGCGCATGTCATCCCTGTAATCTATGCACTTGTTCATTTTCAGTTTGCCGATGGTTCACTTCAATGTATAATGATTATTCGAGGTGATGAGGATGGCAAGATCCAAAGAATTTGAAGTTAATGAAGTATTAGATAAAGCCATACAATTGTTCTGGGCCCAAGGATATGAGAAAACTTCGATGCAGGATTTGGTTGAATATATGGGCATTCATCGAAGAAGTATCTATGATACCTTTGGGGATAAGCATGCTCTGTTTATGAAAGCTCTTCAACGATATGAATCGAAGCAGACCAACAAAATGAGTTTTCTAATTGATACCCAAAAACCAATCAAAGAGATTATTAGGGTATTGTTTGAGTCAACTATAAGAAATGAAGGACAACCTATAGGCTGTTTTCTTGTAAACTCAGGCGTGGAACTGGGCGTATTGGATCCTGAAGTTGCATCCTTGGTTAATGAGAGTTACTTGCGAACAGAGGAATTCTTGAGAAACCTTGTTCTGGAAGGCCAGCAAAAGGGTGAAATCAAGGCTGACGTTGACCCTGAAGTTATTTCACATTATTTGATGAATGCATGGGTGGGGATACGTACGTTGGTTAAGACCACTACGGATCAGCAAAAATTAACAAATATTATGGATATGACATTATCCGTTTTAGATTAAAAGTGGAGTTACAGGTTGGATGGCAAAGTGGGAGTTGTGTCCATGAAGGCTGATTTGTTTTAGTGATACAGGTTCTTGTCCTGTTAACGTTATAAGAACTTGTATCGCATGTCTGGCATAACTCATAGTTCCCTGTCCCAACATCATTATATAGCAGTCAGAAAATAATTCTTTACTGTTCGTTCTAGAAATGCTATTCTAAATAGCAAGTTGGATCTAACTGTTTTTTTTGCAATATCAAGAACGATCGTTCTAAAATTATTTTAATAGCTTACTTATACTAAAATACATGTTGATAAGGAGAGAATAGGATGAAATATACAGTTATTACAGGTGCAAGTTCAGGGATTGGATATGAGACAGCATTGGCGTTTGCTGCACGAGGCAAAAACTTAATTTTGGTCGCAAGAAGATTGGACAAATTACAAGAACTCAAATTAGCAATTCAGAATATTGACGCTACAGTACATGTTATTGTTCAAACTAGTGATCTATCGGATACTGCTCAGGCATATACACTTTATAACACGCTGAAGGAATACCAAATCGAGACTTGGATTAACAATGCGGGGCTTGGTGAAGGTTCTTTTGTAGCAGAACAGAATCTGGAGAAAGTTGAAACCATGCTGCGTGTGAACATTGAGTCCCTGACGATCCTTTCCACACTGTATGTGCGAGATTATGCAGACATAGAGGGAACTCAGTTAATTAACGTTGCATCCGCACTTGGATATGCCATTGCTGTTGGAAGTGTTGCGTATTCGGCAACGAAATTCTACGTTAGTGCCTTCACAGAAGGGCTTGCCAAAGAACTTGAAATAAAAGATGCAAAACTAAAAGCAAAAGTGCTAGCTCCAGCTATAACGGAAACGGAATTCGTGAATAAATCATTAGATACAGAAGATTTTGATTACAAAGCAAACATGTCTAAATACCACACCGCCAAAGAAATGGCAGGCTTTATGTTAGATCTATATGATAGTAACGAAGTCGTAGGGATTGTAAACCTGAACTACAATTTCAATCTGAGAAGCCTAGGAGCATTGCATTAATATTTCATTAAACATGGCGTACAACTAAACATTGTGCGCCATGTTTTTAATCTGATCCTTTCAATTTTTACATAACCCACAGAAAACAACGATTATTGATTGATTTTTTCCAGCGATGTGTACCAGTTGTTCACCTCTTCAGTGATCTTATCGCCACCTAGCTTGTGCCATCTAGCGACGACGAGATCGAAGCTTGACAACGGCTCCTGCCCGTATACGATTTTGAGCATCGCGTCATGCAGTAACTCGTCAAGGGCGTCACCGATCTTTTCCATCGTAGGCGTAGGTGCACCTGTGAAGGCATCTGTCTTGTAGACGGAGGGATTGCTTTCAACGATTTGCCAGCCCTTCAGCTCTTGAGGTGTACGGAGCAGCTTGTTTTTGATGTCATATGAGGTCTGATCGGATACACCGCTGTTGATGCGAGCAATCGATTCACTGAGCAGGTTAGGGACAGAGGGGAGAGACAGGCTTAAGAGATACTTCTGGGGGTCTGCAAAACCGCCCGGAACCTGGCTTTCCAGAAATGTCACCTTGCCATCCTCATAGCCGTAGTCGTAGCCTTCAGCGATACCCCAGCGATACGGTGAGCCAGCAGGAGGATCAATGAAGTTGTCATAAACAAAGTTCATATAGTTGAAAAAAATCTCAGGATTCGCCATATCTGCATTGATAGCAATTGCGCCATACTCTGGTGGTGTGCCACGCGTACCAGATAAGCCGCTCGGCCCGACGGGGATCGGGTATGCCTCGAACCGGGCGTCCGGTACTTTCGTAGTTACGTTCCCTAGCGGCCATCCGGCCGCCCACAGCGGCGCCACAATCATGCCTGTCTTGCCAAGCTTCCATGACTCCGTCGCTTGGACCTCATCGAGAATCTCAGCATCCTTTGGTATGTAGCCTCGCTCCATCCAGCGTTTTAACGTCGTTAGACCTTGCCGAACACTTGGTTGGACCGTACCGTAAGACAGCATCCCGTCCGGGTCTGTGCTCCAGATATCCGGCATCTCCCCATAAGCCCCAAATACAAATCCCGCATCCGACATCCAGGTGAAAAACGAATTTTTCAAGCTGATGCTAAGTCCATAGGTGTCGTCTTTACCATTGCCGTCCGGGTCTAGATGAACGAACGCATCCATGACGGACTCCATCTCTTCGATGGTGGTGGGCGCCTTCAGACCAAGCTTATCAAGCCAATCCTGACGAATGTACAATACCTCGTTCGAATTCATCTTGCCGTCGAGGATTGGTATCGCCATTTTTTTGCCGTTGATCATGTACCGCTCCCACGACTCGGGTGCCTGCGCCATGGCTGCCTTCCACGTGGGTGAGGCATACTGCTCGAACAACTCTCCTACGTCCCTGAAGGCACCGGAGCGCAGCAGCGGATACATATTTTGTCCACCCTTGAATGTGACGATGTCGGGAAGGGACTGACCGGTCGCGATCAAGGTGTTCAGTTTATTGATGTAGACATCCTCATCACCAGTCGTCGTCCAGAGGTAATTGACCTTGATGCCAAGCTTGTCCTCAAACAGTCGGCTCAGTACGTTGTTTTGCAGATCCTCACCGTTTTTGAACTCGATGTCCGGGTACAGATGCCCAACGGTCGTCAAGACGACGGGAGACTCATATTTTCCACCGATGAACGAAGGGGCAGGCCTGACAGAAGTGTTTTCTTTCTTCAGTAGTTGGGAGGGTGCCGTTGGATCTTCCCAAAAGATAAACGAGAAAATCATAACGACTAGAAACAAGATGATCGCGAGGCCAAACAGACCTGTCTGCCTCAACCATTTCCAGATTAACATATCTCTGTTACCTCCTGTTCACGGACCACTTTCCAGCGCAACGTCACCTGAAGTCCACCCAGTTCTCCATTAGCCAGCTCCATATCGGCCTCTGAGCCGAGCATCGCTCTCATCCGCTCATATACATTGTGAAGCGCCCACGCAGTATTGGCGTCCGCGCCGTAGTAGATTGCATTACGAAGCGTGTCGAGTCGACCGGGCTCGACACCACAGCCGTTATCCGCCACAATCAGCTCACAATATTCACCGTTGGAATAGCCACGAATTCGGATGTCACCAACCATGCGCAGCGCCTCAATGCCGTGCAGAATGGCATTTTCCGCGAGCGGTTGTAGAAGCAGTCGCGGCACCTGTATATCGAGGAGCTGCTCTTCGACATCAATGGTGAAAACGAAGCGGTCCATCTGAAGGCTCTGGATCGTCAGGTATAACCGGACGAGCTCAAGCTCATCCCGCACCGTTGTATACGTGTTCTCGAACTTGATCGTTTGCCGGAAATAACGGCTTAAGCTTATAGACATGTCAATGACGGCCTGCTTCTCATCAAGCTCGGTCATACTCTTGATAAATGCAAGCGAGTTGTACAGGAAATGCGGCTGGATCTGGGATTGGAGCTGCCGAAGCTTTGCTTCTTTGGAGCGTATCTGTTCCATGTAAACCCTTTCAATCAATTCTTTGATCTCTTTGGACATTTCGTTGAAGCGCTCAAACAAATACATGAATTCGTCATTGCTCTCTTGGTGGAGCTTGATGGAATATTGACCGGATGTGATTTTCCTCACGCCCCAGAGCAGTTTACGTATCGGAATCTGCACGTCCCGGTATAACAGCAGGGCGAGCAGGATACTGAACAGAAGTAGGAAAACGCTAGAGAAGTAGTAGAGACGCTGGTTGGCATAGATCGGATTGAGCACCTCACTGATCGGGGTATAGTCGGCGATGTACCAATCTTTAAAGTTACTCAGAGCAGTGAAATTAACGAGGTATTGCTCACCGTTCAGTTTAATAAGTCGGTTACCACTCAGTTCTTTACCAACTTCAAGTCGGCTTGTCAATTCACGGATGAAAGGAAGCTTCCCTGTGTCGCTTGCAAGCACATCCCCGGCCGTAGACAACAAGATCGTGCTGTTGTCGTTCGTTCCCTTGGCGCGGTCCAAGTAGGCGAGTACATTTTTGGTGTCGATCTTGGCCCTGACGACATAAGACACTTCCTCCGGATCAAAGCGGAAGGTGTACGGATGCGCCAAATAATACGTCAAATACGTGCCATCGCCCGTCTGCTCATACTGCCAGAACGGACGGAAGTGCGTCTCCAGGTACAGTTCGCTTAACTTTGACGAAGAGGACGTGGAGGAGAAAGATGAACTATCCTCATCGTAAATCACCATAAATTCGGCGTTCCAGTTGTTCAGGGCATGCAACAGGTTCAACTTGTCCGATACCCGCAGTTTCAACTTGTTCAGCTCAAAATCTCCTTCCAGAAAGGAAGGAGTCGCAAGCAGTCGCACATCTTTGTCGAGTACGAGAAAATCGCTAAAGGACGAAACTTTGGACAGATTGTTGTCGATGTCTCCGGCCAGGAAAGTAAGCTCATTCAATTTCACTCTTTGAATTTCCTGCTTGATGAGCCGCACGCTGGAGCGATTGGTCAGATAGTACAGAAGCAGGGTAGAGACGAGCAGTAGAAAGATGACAAGTACAATTTTTGTGAAAATGGTTAGTTTCATTATAATGTCCCCGTTCGGTCAGGAGGATTGATGACGGAAGTCTTGCGGTGTCAGTCCACAATGCTCTTTGAACAACTTGATGAAGTACTGCGGCTTATGGTAGCCGATTGCCGTCGCAACGTCGCTAACCTTGAGTTCTGGTTGCTCGATAAGGATTTCCCGCGCGCGCTGCATGCGCACTTTGTACAAATATTCGCTAATATTTTCGCTTGCCTTGCTTTTGAACAGAGCGGACAGATACGCGGGATGCAGGCCGACGTGATCCGCTGCCGTCTGCAGCGTGGCGTCCGCGAGATGCGCTGTGATGAACTGTTGGACCTTACGGATGAGCGCTACTTGCTCATTGTTCCATTCGCTTTTGGTCATCTCCCGCAATCGCTCGAGCGTGAGTACTATCCAATCCTGAAGCTGGTACATATGGCGGAAACGGTTGGTTTCAGTGGCCTTTTCCAGCTCTGGAGGGATGATCTCAAGCAGGCTGAGTCCGTTTTTGTGGGCAAAAAAGCTGAAGGCGCCCATCGCGTGATAATAGAGCTCAAGTAGCGTTTCCCGTGAATCCATTCGTTTGTTTGTCACCTCAAGGAAAATGGCGTCCCACTTGGCAGAGATCGCCTCCCACTGGTAAATTTCGAACAACTGGATCATCGTGGGTGACTCGTAAAGACTATGGACTCGGTAGGGCTTTTCCGGCACTAAGGCGTCCTGCAGGCGGATTAAGAGGCCCGTCTCACCGCCAAGATGGCGGGTGAGTATAGCCAGTGCGTCCTGGTAAGTTTCACGCAGGCCGTGAGCCATGACCTGCCAGTGGCTCACGACGATTGAAATGCTGCTTTTGAGAAAGTGTCTGACGTGCTGCTGCAGCCTGGCCGCCAAATGTTCGAGGGATCGCTGCCGATTAAGCTCCGGCTCCTTCTCCCGCGCTAGCCATGACTCTTCCCGTACCTTGAGAACGAAGACTTCATGCTCGTACGCATCACGCCCGTGCCAGACATGAAACAATTCCGAGAAGGTTTCCTCAGCGATATTTGCGACGGCCGAGGAGAGCAGGGACTGATCCTTCCAGTTCAACTCCTCAGCAGACGATTCAATGCGTAGGAGGCATATTGCAGTTTCGTCGCTCGGACAGAACGGCAGCCGATAATAAGCCATTTTTTCTTCGAGAAGCTTGGGAGCAAGCTTCCTACCTTGAAGCAGATCCATAAGCAGCTTTTCTCGAAACAATGGCATATGTTCGCTGAGCATGCTCATTGCCTTCACCTGTTTTCCCCGTTCGTCCCATTCCAGATGAAGCGCTTCCGTAAGTTGGCGCAGCATGTCGGCCAGCTCTCTTTGGTCGACTGGCTTGAGCAGATAACCATCCACCTGTTGTCTGATCGCCTCCTGTGCGTAGTCCCATTCGCCGTAGCCGGATAGCAGGATGCTTTTGAAGTGTTTGTCATATTTTTTTATATGCTCGATCAGCTCCAGGCCGGAGATCCCGGGCATTCGAATATCGGTGATGATAATATCGACGGGATAGCTCTTGCAATGTTCGAGTGCCTCTTCGCCAGAGAAAGCCTTGTGAACCTTGCCAATGCCGAGCGCTTCCCACGGCATGGTGCGTTCGAGACTGTCCACGAGATGAGCATGATCATCAACAATTAGTAGCTCATACATGCTTAAATCCCCCAGTCAGTTTTCGCTTGTTACGGTTGACGTATCTTCAACCTTTTTATTATCTGAGCAGAACTGTTCCTTTGTCAATTGCAGGCCCAAGACGCCAGAATCGTTGCCTTGAATTCGCTCATCTCGACGACTAATCCCTGCCTCAGCCTTGACGCCTCGGCAGCGAATGCCATCAGATGGCTGTCAAACGAGGCCTGAGCGGAGGCGACTGCTACGAATTCGGCCTCGTCCGAATGGGCGAGTACATAGGGAGCATAGCTAGGCAGCCCTCGGGCGTTTGCGCCAATCAGAGCCAGCTTTATTTTTTCATGGAGATATACATACCTCCTATTGGATTTTGCGATACCAAGGCAAACGTGAGAGGGGCGCATCAACTTGAAGTTCGATAGGCCCGTTGATGATATTTCCATCCTCGTCCTGCCATTGACCCTCAGGAAAAATCACGTTTCTGGATGTCAGTCCCTTGACGACGACTGGCGCAACGAGCAGATTCTGTCCGAGGAGAAACTGGTCATTTACGAGCTCGTAGCCGCAGCCGGGATATTCGAACTCCAAGCTGCGCAGTATCGGTAAACCGTCTGCAGCCGCTTGGCGAGCGAGCGCCAGAATTTCGGGACCAAGCTCGGATCTTAGCCGTACAGCGTCAAGGCACCAGGTTAGCTCCTCACCTTTCAGCACGCGCCAGGGTGCCATGGAAAACTGCATCACAGGGAACAGTGCGGCACACTGGGTATACCGTATGAACAATTCGCTGTCAAAGTGAAATTCCGGAGAGTTGATATCGCCGTCCATACCGCCGCCGATCATATCGGGGCAGTTAAATGCGTAACCAAGCAGTCCCTGAGCAATCGCGTTGGGTATGAGTCCGCTGAGCCCAGTGGCGTCCCACGTATGTGTCTTGTCCCGCTGGCGCTGGATGAGTCCCTGGCCACCGAGTTTCCAACACATCCGCAACTCAACCAGCGAGTAGCCAACTCCGAGATTAGCATATGCTTCGCAGTCTTCAAGCTGACGCAGGGGACGAGTCCATGCAACGGGCTGGGTCGTGTCCGCTCCGCCCGGCAAGAACGGCTCGCCGGCGTCAAGCTTAAAACCATCAACACCGTAATCAGTGATCAGACGATCCATCTGCCGCTTGAACCAGGCTGCACCTTCCTCCTTCGTATAATCCACAACTGCGCTGTACCCATTCCACCAATGTCGGATGATTGGCGCGTTGTCCACGCCTATTAGAAGCAGATCACCCGCCCGCAATTCCTTAAACATGGTGCAGTCCGCACTTACGTATGGGCACATCCAGAGCATCACCTTGAAACCCATGCCATGAAGCGTATCGATCATCTCCCGGGGATTCGGGAACCTGTGCTTGTCAAAGTCCCACATGCCATAATCCATCATCCAATTGTCGTCGATAATGAGGACGCCGGGCGGTAGCCCGTTCGCTAGAATTGATTCTGCATAACGGATAATTCTGTCCTGCGTGGGGTTATAGAACATCTCGACCCAGGTACAGTACTGCGGGGCTGTGAAGACGAGAGCGTCGGGCATTTGCTTGGAAGGAGGGAAGTGTGTGCCAGCAGCATGACGGTATGCTCCCTGCAGGGAGCTATGTTCCTCTTCCACGACGACTTCACCTGCGTTATCAAAGACCGAGAGTCCATTCCCGTCCACATGGAAAGCAAACGGTTCCTCGCTCCAAATATATCTGCCTTTATTGGAGAGCAGCAAAGGCGAGGCCTGATTGTCATCCGTCACACGCAAATCCCTCGTATATGTTGTCTGGCCAAACGGCATGGAGCTGCCATCGTTGATCACACCGCCCCACCAGTACTCACCGGGCAACCGGGTGATTGAGATATTATTCATGGGAGAATTCTCCTTTGGAATTGCGGACAAAATCTTGTGGATGATTTGCCCCAATCGTTTGAATTTAGGTACGCGTTTTATTATGCAGAGATCATCCGCAGTTGGGAAGGGGATCTTAAAAATGTGGTTTGAATCTTAAAATCTGGGCATTTAAACCGGATTTTTCCTGATTTATGATGAGAACGTCAAGAGCTCACGACGATCGACTGACGGAAAAAACGCGCATTTTTTCCGTCCTCCAGCTTTTGGAGCATGATTGCTGGACATAAGAGTACAACTTCATTTTTAAGAAAAGTCGAGGGGAGTTTGATGATGAATATAAGAAAAAAAATGGCAGCAGGGATCGCCAGCTTACTTCTTGTCTCGTTGATGGCGGGCTGTAATAGTTCTAACGACGGGGGCGGAGCTACCGACGGTGGTGCCCAGAAGAACGTTACGATCTCTTATACGATCTGGGACAAAAACCAGCAGCCGGCAATGGAGGCGATCGCCGATGCGTTCACTGAGCAGCACCCGAATATCAAGGTGAAAGTTGATGCTATTCCTTGGGGCGAATATTGGACGAAGATGTCCGCCGCAGCGCCAGCGGGAATGCTGCCTGATGTATTCTGGATGCATGGCGGTCAGTTTATGAAGTACGCAGAAGGCCAGTTCCTCGAGCCGATCACGGACAAAGTGCAGGCCAATGAAATCGATCTGAACAACTACGCGTCCAACCTCGTCTCCATCTATACGATGGACGGTCAAAACTACGGTATTCCAAAGGACTTCGATACCATTGGTCTGGCCTACAACAAGGAGCTGTTCGATCAGGCGAACATTCCTTATCCAGACGATACATGGGATTATGCCAAGCTTGCTGAAGTCGCCAAACAGCTAAGTCAGCCAGACAAGGGCATTTACGGTTTTGGCGCAAAGCTGGACACCCAAGCGGGCTATTGGAACGACATGTTAGCGAACGGTGGTTTTATTTTAAATGACGACATGACCAAATCCGGCTACGACGAATTGGCTTCGATTGAGGCACTAAAGGCCCGTTACCAGATGATTCTTGACAAGGCTTCGCCGACGCACCAGCAGATGACCGACACGGATTCGGTCGAAATGTTCAAGTCCGGCAAGCTCGCGATGATTTTCGACGGGTCCTGGGACAACGGCAATCTGGCGAGTAGTGAAATTATCAAAGGAAAGTACGATTGGGCACCCCTGCCGAAGGGGAAGGTCAAGCGTGGCAATATCATTAATGGCATCGGCAACGTCATGTCCACTAAGGGTAAGCACAAGGATGAAGCATGGCAGTTCCTGAAATTCCTCGGCTCCAAGGAGGCCGCTGAGATCACGGCAGAGATGGGTGCCGCGATTCCGGCGTTCAATAACACGCAAGACGCATGGGTGAAGAACAATCCCGATTTGAACCTGCAGGTATTTATTGATCAGGCGGCGGACGCGACTCCGTACCCGAGCGGTTCAAAATCGTACCCAGTCTGGTTCTCGAAAGAAGCAGAAATCATGTCACAGGCATGGGGCGGCGCCATTTCAATCGAAGAAGGCGCCAAGAAAGTGGCGGAAATGATGAATCAGGCGATTGAGGGCGCAAAGTAAGCGCCCTACGTCAGGCAAAATTGTCGATGGTATTCCGGTTAACGGAATACCTATGGCACAAATGAGGTGAAGGCAATGCATTCGAAAAGCAGATATATATGGGCTTATATGATGATCGCTCCGACATTGATCGGAACGCTCATTTTCTGGAGCTGGCCAGCAGTCTATTCCATCTATCTGAGCTTCCTGAAGTCCGAAAACTTCGGCCTTGTCAACCACTGGGTCGGTTGGGCCAACTACGAGAGATTATTTATGGATGAAGAGTTCTGGCAAAATCTACGTAATACGATACTTTATGTTGTGCTGTTTGTACCTACGACGATTATACTTTCGACGTTCTTCGCCGTACTGCTGAACGCTAAGATCAAGGGCCAGGCTGTCTACCGGGTCATTTATTTTCTACCGCAGGTTACGATGGCGGCCGCGGCTGCTATGGTGTGGGTCATTATTTTCGCTCAGGATTACGGACTACTAAACTCTGTACTCGGCACACACATCGCGTGGATCTCTGACAAGCGGTTCGCCATGTATGCTCTTGTCATGGTCGGTGTTTGGGGAGCGATTGGCTTTAACATGTTGCTGATCCTAGCTGGGCTTCAAGGCATTCCACGTACTCTGTATGAGGCGGCTGAGATTGATGGCGCTGTCGGCTTTCGCAAGTTTCGTTCCATTACGCTCCCGCTATTAACACCAACACTATTTTTTACGTCGATCGTGCTTGTGATCGGTGCCACACAAATTTTTGACAGTATCTATCTGATTATCGGTAAAACGAACGTTGCGCTACCGGCCGTGCGTTCTCTTGTATACGCTTATTACCAAAATTCATTTATCTATTACGATCAGAACTATGGAGCAGCGATTGTCAACATTTTGCTGGTGATCAACCTGGTTTTGACGGGTATCCAGTTCATGCTGCAAAAAAAATGGGTGATTTACGATTGAGGAGGTACAAAAGTGAGCAGAGTTGTCTCTTCGAAGCATAGAAGCAACCTTATTATTCATTTGGTTCTGATCGCTGGCGCAGCCGTCATGGTGCTTCCATTTCTCTGGATGATTCTTACGTCGCTCAAGACGACGACGGAGGCGACCCAGATTCCGATTACGATATTACCTGCCGAGCCGAGCTTGCGAGGCTATGTAGACGCCCTTAGGCAGTCGGCCTTCTTGCATTATTATGCGAATACGCTGATGGCTGCGTTCATGAAGACATTATTCCCTGTCGTCTTCAGCGCGATGGCGGCCTTTGCATTTGCACGCATTCGCTTTCCGGGTAGAGGTCTGTGTTTTTTTCTGATCATTTCGGTCATGATGATTCCCAACCCGGTGTTCTATACCCCGCAATATTTGATGATGAGCAAACTAGGATTGGTGAATACGACGACCGCACTTTGGATCACTTCGCTCGTCAGCCCATTTGCTACCTTTTTGCTGCGCCAGTTTTTCCTCGGAATCTCCAAAGAATTGGAGGAGGCGGCAGTGCTCGACGGATGCAATCCGTTCCAAATCTTTCGCTACATCATGCTGCCGCTTGTCAAGTCAGCACTGGTTGCAGTCGTCATCATCCAACTACTCTGGTCATGGAATGAACTACAGTGGCCACTTATCATCAACAGCTCACCGGAAAAATTAACGCTGTCGGCAGGCCTTGCCACACTTGTCTCCATGTTCGGTACGGATTATCCTGTATTGATGGCTGGGGCGTTCATGGCCGTTATTCCGATGCTCATACTGTTTTTTATTTTCCAACGGCGGTTTATTGAGGGTGTCGCCTTCAGTGCCAGTAAGGGATGATTTTTTGAATTACGCCGATGTAATCTGGAAAATGGATTGAGCGTACCACCACGTTTACTAAGCTTTTTGCATCAAGTAGAGACGAGGTGTGTTCTCGTTCATGCTTGGAGTTCCGAGCTGGAGAGGGGGTGAGTGAGACTGGCGAGCAAGTTCGTTGCCATATTTAATAGTTAATCTCATGCGAACAGGAGTGAAAGATGCAATGTCGAATGCAAGAATCGCAAGGCTAGGATTGATGATGGTCGTCTTTTGTCTACTTGGCTCGATAATGTTTATGAACTTCAAGCCCAACCATGCCTATGCGTCAGGGGAGTGGCAAGCCCAAACCTATGACCCGAACAAAGCAGGGCTGGAGCTAAATCCACTGAAGGGATTTTTACCCTTCTCCAAGCTTCCCTCGGAAAGTGTTGATTCGAACAACAGTTTTCCGCACAGCATGGAATGGTTCTACGTTTCACTTCGTGACCTGATGACGGATTGGAACACATACAACTGGGCACCGCTGGATGCCTATCTAAATGATATCGCTAGTCGGGGCAACCAGGCGGCTTTTCGTGTCTACGTTGACTACCCGGGGCGTACAAGCGGTATTCCGCAGTTTCTAATTAATGGCGGGCTTATGACCCGAGATTATGATCAGAACGGCAATCATGATACATCCACTCACAGTCTGGCCCCCGACTGGAACGACGCAAATCTGAATCAGGCTTTGCGACAGTTCGTCACCGCACTTGGGGCCCGCTATGATGGCGATCCTCGGATTGGCTTCCTGACAACAGGATTATACGGATTTTGGGGAGAGTGGCATACATGGCCCTACAATACAGACCCAACGAATTGGGAGATGAACCAGAGTAACCGTGACGGACTGCTTTCGGCATTCAAGAGCGCATTCCAGAAGACCCAGGTACTGGCCAGGTATCCTTATTCGGCGAGTACAGCAGATTTGAAAAACGCTTTCGGCTACCATGATGATTCTTTTTCGTACGAAACGTTGTTCGCAAATGACTGGGGATTCTGGAGTTTGATTACGCAGAACGGCCTGCAGAACATCTGGAAGACTCATCCGATTGGTGGCGAATTATACCCACCCCTCCAGCAGGATACGAGTTTTTGGCAGCACTGGCCCAACCAAAACGGTGAAGACTTCCAGACCTCAGTCGAAACGACACACGCCTCTTGACTAATGTACGATCGTGTGTACAAAAATTCTTTGCCTGACGAGACGGCTAAGCTTAATGCGCTGCGAGCTCATAAAATGCTTGGTTATACGCTGTACAATTCATCGGTGCAGCTGAGTGATTCATCGGCGTCCTCACTGCAAGTCAACGTCAAACTCCAGAACAAGGGCGTTGCTCCGTTTTACTACAATTGGGAGGTCGAGTTCGGCGTACTGAATTCCTCCGATACATGGGTTAAGTCGCTTGGCACGAAATCGTGGAATCTGAAAAGCATCTTGCCTGGAGACACGGACTATTCCTTCTCGTATAGTGCGAATCACAACCTTCCCGCAGGGGATTACAGGTTAGTCATGCGGATTGTCAATCCACTCACCGGCGGCAAGACCATTCGTTTTGCGAACACGCGTCAGGACGCGAACCTAAATGGCTGGCTAACACTGTCCGGTTTCCACGTTTCTGGGAGTGCTACGACTTCTACTTTACTGGCTGACCCGCCCGTGACGCCAGTCACACCTCCGAATTCAGGTGTTAGCGCCTATGAGGCAGAGGCAGCGGGAAACACGTTAGCAGGTTCAGCGGTCATTACGAACTGCACGACTTGCTCAGGTGGGGCAAAGGTGGGTTATTTAGGCAACGGTAGCGGCACGCTGAAGTTTAATAGTGTAACAGTGCCGTCAGCAGGCAACTACAAATTGACGATCCAGTACTTGAATGGTGAAGCGAGCCGCTCCGCCATATTAAGTGTAAATGGAGCGGCTGGTACATCGCTCAGCTTCCCAAGTTCCGGCGCTTGGACAACAGTGGCTTCACAGGAGACGACAGTACATCTGCAGGCGGGGTCCAATACGTTGCTGTTCTCACAGCCCACGGGTTATGCCCCAGATATCGACCGCATCTTAGTGAGTGTGAACCCTACCGGTTCGGGAGGGTAAAGAAGGTCAGCCATCCCTTCCAGTTAGACAGTTAAGAGAATGACTCTTACTGTTGAGTGAAGTGCACCCCTTAGAATAGACATTGGAAAAACCCCTGGGTTTGGCCGATGAAATTCTAGGGGGTGCATTTTTGTATGGCTAAAAAAGAGGCAATTCGTCTACATACTGTTGTGGGGTGGACATACCGTTTGTATGGACGTCTTCAGATGTAAGCGTGTACAATATGTAAATATATATCATTCCGTTTAAAAAATTGGGGGCTGGATATGAGGAAAACGTTATTTAATCGATTGCTGTTTTCTTATATGCCGATTTTTATTGTCGTGATCACGTTTACATTTTTTGTTTTTTTTCAGATATTAAGCGAACAAAGCCGTAAGGAGGCGCTTAACGCCAACAAAATGCTATCATTACAGGCGATGCGTCTGATCGATACTTCCCTGAAGGCGATAGACAATATGATAATGTCGGAAACCATAAATAATAAGCAGTTGATTGATTTCTTCAATAATGAAGAGAAGAATAACATTTTCATCAACATAAGCGCAGTTAAAAAAATGCAGGATATGATATCCTATTACCCCATGATTGATTCGATCTATTTTGTGCGTTATGAAGACAATTTCGTGCTCAGTAATGCGACAAGTGATCAACTTAGCAACTACAGAGACGAGCCATTTATTAAAAAGGCTATGGATCCGCTCGCACCCAAGCAATGGTCGGGCATAAGAACCTTCGAGCAGTTTTCTACAAAAGGGAGTAAGCCTGTCGTTAGTTTGGTACGGGGAGCGCCATTTATTACAGGCAAGAAAGGCATGATTGTCGTCAATGTGGCCACTGATTCGTTGCAGAACAGTATTGCTGACCTATACGATTCAAAAACAAGCTTTATCGGAATTCGGGACGCAGCGGGAAACGATTTGTTTAGTGACTTGCATTCTAAAGAGCAATCAAAGATTTTCTCCAATTATGTATCGAGCTATACCGGATGGTCCTACCAAAGCGGACTCATAAATGGAAAGTTATTCCATGTGATCTCTTCATTATATAATGTCTGGTTTATCATCGGTATCGTGACGATCGGGGGTGGTTTTGTATGGCTGCTCTATGTTACCAGACGCAATTCAAGACCGCTGGAACAGATTGTGGCGCGAATCCGCGGTTACCGTCTACCTTTGTCCAAGGAGTTGGGAGATGAATTTTCCTTCATCGAATCGGCCTTGTCCAATATTATTGAGCAATCGAATCAGTATCAGCAAAAGCACGATGAAGATCTGCATCTGCGAAAAAGGTACTTGTTCCACCAACTCATTGAAGGGGATATGGGTTTAACCTATGAGGAATGGATAGGAGAAACAAACAGTCTTCAGCTTCCATACTCGTTTAATAAACAAGTCGTACTTGTGATCGAAATGGATAAATACAGCGATTTTTGCTGCCAATACTCCCGCAGAGACCAAAACCTTCTTAAATTCGCGCTACGCAGTGTTATTCAGGAGCTTGCTCCAAAATATGGGCTCGCACTTTGGTCCGAGTGGACTTCGGCATTTCAGCTAAGCGTCATGGTATTTGTGGACAGCGAGGAGGAAGCAGATACTTCCATAACACTCAAACTTTTCGAGAGCGTTCGTGTGTGGGTACAGGAAAATCTGAAGTTTACGGTAACGGTAGGTATTGGTGAGCAGGTCGCAGAGCTTTCCAGCGTCGCAAATTCTTATAAAGAGGCACTTAGGGCGCTTAAATATAAAATAGTGTTAGGAGAAAACAGGCTCATTACTAGCGAACACATCGCAAATCACGGTCAGGTTGAGGTGTTCTCACAATTAAACGTAATTCGATCCATCATCCAGTCGTTCAGACTTCTTGAGGACGAATGGAAGACGAAGTACGACAAGCTCATGAATGAAATGAAGCTAGGATTGTTAACGAAAGATGAAATTACAAACCTGATGAATTATTTAATTTACTATTTGGGATTGGAAATCTCCGGGATGACAAAAGAGGTCCAAGAAATATGGATGGGAGATGGATTACCGAGGCTCAGTAAAATCATAGATGAGTGCCATTCACTAGAGCAAATGCGCGAAGAATCTTTGAGCGTGTTGAACAGCTTTTTCACAGATTTGAAGGAAGCGCAAAACAGGCGTCTGCATGCAGCTACCATTCGAGATATGCGGAAAATGATCGAAGAGGAGTATGCCAATCCGAACATGTCGCTTGAATATCTCAGTTCAATCTTTAACATTAATGGGAAATATGTAAGCAAGCTGTTCAGGGAAGAGACCGGACAGAAATTCGTCGACTTCTTGATTGACATCCGCCTGCAGGCCGCAAAGCGCTTGCTCACGGAAACACAAGGTTCCATGCAGGAGGTAGCTGAGAAGGTAGGTTATACAAGCGCGATCTCATTCAGCCGTGTGTTTAAGAAAGTGGTAGGCTACTCCCCAAGCGAATTTCGCGAAGAAGCAGCGCGCAGACAGATCGGTTGAATTTGGTTAACTGGTTGAAAATGGTTTGCTACGCCTGCTTACCCAGCAGTTTCATAATGTATTTCATGCAGCAGCTCCGGCTAAACACCGGAGCTGCTGCGCATTTTCAGGCGATGCGAAGACGGTTAAGTTAACGATTATTGTTTCTTGCTGCACCTCGTTATCCTACTTTACTATGTAGAATGTAAGCGCAAACAATCAGATCGAACGAAAGGAGAAGGAGCATATGTCAAGCATGCAAAAGAGAATCAGGAAATCCGAAACTTCAATGCAAGGCCAGCCACATGAACCGGCATTGCCTGACAGCAAATCATCATTACGCTTCATTGGGAAAAAAATGAAGCGTCACTGGCAGTTATACTTGGTCGTATTTCTGCCGTTGATGTATTTGGTTATTTTCAAGTATATACCTATGTCTGGCGTTGTCATTGCTTTCAAAGAGTACAACGTTATCCAAGGTATTTGGGGTAGCCCATGGGTCGGACTGAAATATTTCGAACAATTTTTTGAATCACCAAACTTTTGGCTGTATTTGAAGAACACGCTTGGCATTAATATGTACGGTTTGCTTGTTGGTTTTCCTGCTCCGATTCTATTGGCACTGGCATTAAATGAAATTCGTAACGGTTTTTTCAAAAGCAGTGTACAAATGATCACCTACGCGCCTTACTTTATTTCAACGGTTATCATGGTCTCCATTCTCATCGTAACTTTGTCACCAAGTGTTGGGATTATTAGCAAGTTCACACAACTACTCGGCATTGAAAATACAAATTTCATGGGAATTCCGAGCTTGTTCAAATCGATTTATGTCTGGTCGGATGTATGGCAATTTTCAGGTTATGGTGCGATTATCTACATTGCAGCTTTGGCAGGAGTCAACCCTGAACTATATGAATCGGCAAAAGTGGATGGTGCGTCCCGGATGCAGAAAATTATTAATATTGACTTACCGAGCCTTATCCCTGTATCCGTCATTCTGCTCATATTGAATTTAGGGAATTTCATGAAGGTTGGATTCGAAAAAGTATATTTGATGCAAAATCCCCTAAACATCAGCACTTCTGAAGTCATTTCTACCTATGTGTATAAGGTGGGACTGCTCAGCTCCAGCTTCAGCTTTTCGACTGCAATCGGTTTCTTCAACTCGATCATCAATCTGATTCTTCTTGTGAGCGTTAACTACATTGCCAAGAAGTTATCCAATTCGAGTTTATGGTAGCAGCAAATCAGCAGAAAGGAGGAACAAATATGTTCAAAGCGTCAAGGATTCGGGAATCGTATGGTGACCGTTTGTTTCTACTCGGTGTCTATGCTTTTTTGAGCGTAGTGACGATTGTCGTCCTTTTTCCGCTCATCTTTATCATTTCATCATCGTTTAGCTCACCTCAAGCCGTCGTATCCGGCAAGGTGTGGCTGTTGCCCGTCGACTTTACGCTGGAAGGCTATAAAGCGGTGTTTCGAAATCCACAAATCGTTTTCGGTTACTTGAACTCGCTCTATTATACTGTCATAGGTACAGCAGTCAACGTTGCTTTGACTGTTATGCTTGCTTATCCGCTCGCCAGAAAAACGTTCTACGGCCGTAATTTCATCATGGTCCTTCTAGTCATCACGATGATGTTCGAAGGAGGGCTTATCCCCTTATATCTCGTAGTAAAAAACCTTCATATCCTCGATACACGTTGGGCGATGATTTTGCCAGGAGCCATGGCGGTGTTTCAAGTGATTGTCGCTCGGACCTTTTTTCAGACCACGATTCCCGAGGAAATTGCGGAAGCTGCCGAACTCGATGGCTGTAGTGACATCCGGTTCATTACCAGTATGGTAATTCCGCTCTCCAAACCCATTTTGGCTGTGCTGACGTTGATGTATGCTGTGGGCCACTGGAATGCTTACTTCGATGCATTGATTTTCCTGAAATCTCCAGATTTGTTCCCGTTACAGATCGTGTTGCGTAACATTCTTATTCTAAACTCGATCGATCCGACTATGGTGACCAATGTTGATCAGATGTTGGCGCAGCAAGGATTGAAGGACTTGCTTAAATATTCACTTATCGTTGTCGCAAGTGCACCTGTCCTGATCATTTATCCGTTCGTGCAGAAGCACTTTGTTAAAGGTGTCATGATCGGTTCATTAAAAGGATAGTGACGGGGAGGTAGCTCAACCAGCATTTAAGGAGGTGAGGGGTTGAAGACCAGATAGAATGCTTCCGTAATTGAAATTAATGTTCGATAAATGGGAGGGGTCATAACTATGAAAACATGGAAAAAGTCATTCTCTTGCGTCCTCGGAGCTGCACTCTGTTTATCACTCATCTTGAGCGCCTGTAGCGGGGATTCGAGCACAACTACGAATACACCTTCTGCTAGTGCACCAGAAGCAAGCGACGTGTTTACGCCCGTTGGAGAATATCCGATTGTCAATACGCCCATGACGATCAAAATGTTTGCTCCGCAGTACGCCGTCATAGAGAATATGGAAACCAATACATTCACGAAATACCTCCAGGACAAGACGAATATTCAAATAAAATGGGATCTCGTACCCGAAAAAGCGCTAAACGACCGCAAACAATTGATGCTGGCAAGCGGTGATTATCCTGAAGTAATTTTGCATGGGAGCTTAACCAAAGAAGAGCAGATGAAGTACGGCAAAGAGGGTGTGTTTATTCCACTGAACGACTTGATTGATAAATATGCGCCTAACTTCAAAAAAGCAATGGCTGAACTGCCGTACCTGGAGAGCTCTATCACTTCACCGGACGGCAACATTTATGCACTTCCGCAAGTGAACGAGTGTTATCACTGCAACTATGCACAGAAGCTATGGATCAATCAGTCTTGGCTGGATAAGCTTGGGTTAAAAATGCCGTCAACAACGGACGAGTTTTATGAAGTGCTAAAAGCTTTTAAAGAAAATGATCCGAACGGTAATGGTATAAAAGACGAAATTCCGCTTACCGGCGCTGACGACATGTGGGCAGGGAACGTCGCTTCCTTCTTGATGAATTCGTTTATCATCGACGATCAGGTGGACAAAGACAACGGGACTTTTCTCCAGGTAAAGGACGGCAAAGTGGATTTCGTCGCCAATAAGGAAGAATGGAAGCAGGGATTATTGTACCTGAACAAGCTCTATACGGAAGGCCTGATCGATCCAGCATCATTCACACAGAACTCCGATGCCATCCAGCAGTTGGGCAACCGTCAAGACGCGAATGTAATTGGCAGCATTACAACCGCTCTAATCAGTTACGCCCACAGCCCCGATGACAAACACCCGCGTCATAAAGAGTATGTCACCGTGCCTCCCCTTAAAGGACCGAACGGTGTGCAGCAAGCAGGATACTTTGCGGGAGTAAGTGTGTCGCAGATGGCCATTACGAATAAAGCGACCGATGAACAGAAAATTGCCGCAATCCGTTTGGCCGACTATTTATATACAGAAGAAGCCATTGTGAATCAAGAGCATGGTCCAGAAGGTGAAGGATGGCGCAAAGCGGAGGATGGCGAGCTGGGTATGGACGGCAAACCGGCAACTTATGCAATTATTTCTGATGGTGAAACCAAAATTACGTATAACGATCGCTGGGATCAGCTTGGACCGTCCCTCCGCACATACCAGTATCGTGACTCATGGGCAGCTCTGCAGGATCCGCTTGCTGAAGGCGCTTACGAGGTTCGTCTGAAGCGTGAATCAGCCAAATATGAGCCGTTCCAATCGAAGGAGAATTATCCGTCCAGCGTATTCATAGCATTGGAAGACACTCAGGTTGCGGCTCAACTAAAAACATCAATCCGAGATTACGTCAAGTCAAACATGGCTCAGTTCATTACGGGCAGCAAGGACATCGAGAAAGAATGGGATTCTTATGTAAAAGGTCTGGATGGTCTGCAGCTTGGTCAGTATATAGAAATTTACCAGAAGGCAATTGATACGAAATAATTCGAAATTTCCCCTAAATAATTCTACCTTCAAGTCTGACCTGGAGGAGGAGCTGGAGGATTTCAGATTAGACTCGGAGGTGCAGTTTAAAGTGAACTGTGGTTTGCAAAACATGTTCTATAAGTATATGTGGTCGTCCAATTGGTGGAATCAGGGACGTGAAGACACGCAGGTGAAACACTTGGAACTTCGCTGCTGTAAAAATGACAGCGCCGCCTTCCAGGCATTGGTCAACTCAGATCAAGAGGATATGCTCGTTACGATTAACCGGGATGCATTGTTATGGAAGGGCGGGCCGATCAAAATCGTGCGCTGTGAGGTGGAGACGGATGCTCCCTGCAAGATCGATCTTCAGCTTATCGGGTTGATAGAGGACGATAATCGCGTTATGACTTCAGATGTTCTGCTGGATGAACCCTACCAATGGCTTAGGAAGCGTCAGATCCAACCTTTGTGGGTGGAGCTTCATGCCGATGATTCCGTTGTAAGCGGTCAATATGAAGGCAAGCTGAAATTCTACACGCATACGATGTTCGAGGATGAGGTTTTGGAGAAAGAACTGACGTTTCGTTTAACGATCAGTGAACAAGTGCTGCCAGAGCCTCAAAATTATACGTTCGTTTTGGACTTGTGGCAGCATAACTGTAATATTGCAAGAAAATATGATGTTTCCTATTGGTCCGATGAACATTTTACGCTTCTTGATTCGTATCTTCACAGCTTGTCTCAGCTCGGACAAAAGGCGTTGACGCTTGTTGTTTCAGAGGAGCCATGGAGCGGACAACGATCATTTATCGATGCTGAGCCATCCGACTTGAATGAATACAGTATCGTTCAAATCGTGAGACGGAGCGACGGTCGATTTGACTATGATTTTACGCACTTGGATCGGTATGTTGAGATAGGAGAGAAGCACGGAATATGCAAAGAAATAGAAGTATTCGGCTTGATCAATATTTGGAAGCATGAGGATGAAGGGTTTGGGGGAGTTGTGGATGATTACCCCGATGCCATTCGCGTCCGCTATTATGATGAAGAAACCGGGAGCTATAAGTTTATCCGAAATAAATCAGATCTTAGCGCTTATGTAGTGGCATTAGAGCAGCATTTTATCTCGAAAAAGTGGATTGACCGCGTTCGTGTTGTTGCGGATGAACCGGCTGATATCTGCTTATTTGAGGAAAGTTTAGCATGCTTACGCGAGATGGCGCCATCATTCCTCTATAAAGCAGCAATCAATCATACCGAATTTATTCGTAAACATATTAAAGGAATCGTTGATTATGTGCCTGTGCTTGACTGTGCTGCAGAAGAGTATGAACAGCTAGAGCAGCTAAGAAAAGAAGTGAAGGGGACATTTACATTTTACGTTTGCTGCTCGCCAGAGAAACCCAACACGTTCCTCAGTTCGCCGTCAATTGAGTCTCGGGTGATCCCTTGGCTCGCAGAAAAGCTGAAATTGGATGGCTTTCTACGGTGGAATTATACCGTGTGGCCCGACAAACCTCTGGAGAGGCTTTCCTATCGTCCTATGATTTGGAAGGCTGGGGATACCAATTTCGTTTACCCGGGAAAAAGGGGCAAACCGCTGCTTTCACTACGTTATAAGTGGCTGCAGCGAGGCATCCGCGATTATGAATATATGCAGATAGCAAAGCAGAATGGACAGGAAGAGCAGGTTGAAAAGATTCTCCAGCGAGTATTTCGATTCGATCATCCGAGAGAGCTTGCACCCTCCTCTGGCAAAACGGCCATGCAATTATACAGTTTTAATATCGAGGACTACGATCGATTATATGAGATTGAGAACGGACAAACAGAATGAACAGCTGTATTAAACAATGGGATGAGAAAGGTGTGATCATATGAATCTTGTTCAAAAATTAACGCCATCAGCCAAACAACTTGCTTTTCAAAAATGGGAATTTGGATTGTTTCTTCATTTCGGACTTCGCACCTTTTATGAAGGATATGTCGATTTCGATGAAAGGCAGATGGATCCGGCTGCTTTCAATCCTGTTGACTTAGACTGTGAGCAGTGGATCCGGTCGGCCAAAGAAGCCGGAATGAACTATGCTGTGTTAACTGCGAAGCACCATGACGGCTTTTCCAATTGGCCTTCCGACTACAGTCGATTTAGTGTGGCGGCTTCTCAGTGGAAGGGTGGGCAAGGGGATGTCATACGCGAATTTGTTGATGCTTGCCGAAAATATGATATGAAACCAGGCTTGTACTATTCACCGTATGATGGTTCAGCTGACTTTTACACCCAAGATGCGAAGGCCTACGACGATTATTTCGTCAATCAAATCACAGAGTTGCTCACGCAATATGGCGACATCGATATTCTGTGGTTTGACGGTTGTGGCTCTGAGGCACATTCATATGATTGGAAACGTATTATTGATGAAATTCGCCGCTTGCAGCCTCATATTTTAATTTTTAATATGGGTGACCCCGACTTTCGGTGGGTTGGGAACGAGGATGGTATTGCACCTATTCCATGCTGGAATGAAGTGGATTCAACGGAGTTTTCAATTTTGACAGAAAAGAAAGAGCAATTGGTTGAACACCTATGGCTGCCAGCGGAATGTGACGTCCAAATTAGGGGAGATTGGTTTTATAGCGATAGCAATGAACTTACCCTGAAAAGTACGGAAGAACTTATGGGCATTTATTATCATTCCGTTGGCCGTGGTGCAAACCTGCTCCTGAATATTGGACCGGATCGCAACGGTCTGCTTCCACAGAAAGACGTAGAGAGACTGTTGGAATTCGGATCGGAAATTCGCCGTTTCGAACGTCCATTTGCAACAATCGAGCAATGCAGAAGAATTGAAAAATCGTGGGTTTACGAGACAGAGGTGCCCCAGTTGCTCGACCACGTTATCATCCAAGAGGATCTTACAGCTGGTGAAAATATACGAAGCTTCAAGATTGACATCATTACTCAGAAGTCAAGACGACCTGTGACCATTTATGAAGGGCAACATATAGGTCATAAGGCAATTATTCGTATCCCTGCGATCAAAATTCGGGGTGTTATTGTTGAAATCATCGAAAGTGACCAAGAGGCAGTACTTCAGGAACTAAGCTTCCATCATGTTGGTGGCGGAACTCCAGATCCATTAAGCTAAATTAATATGAAAAAAAATAAGAAACAGTAACCAGAACGTGGTCGCTGTTTCTTATTTTTCATCCAAAGGAATTCAAATCTAAATAATTTGCCGCATCAAGACTTGTGATGTTCGTTATCTTTAGCATTGAGTGAAGCAATCAGTTTCTCGCCTTCGACATCAAGGTTCGGCAGAATGCGGTCCAGCCATTTGGGAAGCGCCCACGCTTTATTCCCGAAAATAGCCATGATGGCCGGGACCAATCCCATTCGAATAATGAAGGCATCGATCAAGATTCCTACAGCTAACGTAAATCCAATTTGTTTGATCATGACATCATCCGTGAAAATAAACCCTGCAAAAACAGAAACCATAATTACAGCGGCTCCAACTACGACACGACTCACTTGTTTGTACCCGTGAACGACGGATTCAGTCCCCCGATGACCATGAACATACGATTCCCGCATGGAGCTAACAAGGAAAACCTGATAATCCATTGCGAGTCCATAAAGGATACCCGTAACAATGATCGGCATAAAGCTTAGCAGCGGACCACCTGTATCGAAGCCGAAGAGAGAGTGGAGCCAGCCCCACTGAAACACAGCTGTCGTGATTCCGAACGTAGCAAGAATACTAAGAAGAAAGCCGATAGTTGCTTTGATTGGCACGATGATTGAACGAAATACCAAGAGTAGAATGATTAGGGACAACAGAATAATAATTCCTACATATATAGGGAATACCTCTGCCAGCTTGGCCGACATATCGATATTTACGGCAGTGAATCCGGTAACTCCAAGCTTAACATCATACGTCTGTGCAATACTCGACTCAGAAGAACGTAAATCATTTACCAGGTTTTTGGTGGTTTTATCATTAGGGCCAGTTTCAGGAATCAGACTAAAAATAGCCATATCCTCAGTCATGCCTAAAGGTGAAACCTGCGCAACATTCTTTTGACTTTGAAGCTCTTTCACAAGATTACCTACGAGTTCTGGAGAGACCTGCGTTGAAGAATCCTTGGGCTCAGCGACCAGAATAAGTGGTCCGTTAAAGCCTTCTCCAAAGCCTTCAGAAATTGCTTCATAACTTTGTCTTGCAGTCGTGTCCAGATTCGCTGAAGCAGCTCCAGGAATGCCCATCTCCATTTTTGTAATCGGAATTGCTGCGACACCAAGAAGTACGATGATGGCAACAATTGTGGCCCAACGATACTTGATAACGAATTTAACCCATCTGTCAGCTACGCCACGACCAGCCGCTTTGTTAGACTTGGCGCTTTTCTCACGAGCTTTAGGCGAACAGATACGCTCACCCACCAACCCGAGCAGCGCCGGTAAAAGGGTTAAGGCAACGAATACGTTGATGAGCACGGTTGCAGCAGCTACCAACGCCATTGTCGATAAGAACGTAAGACCGATTACTAGCATACCGCATAGAGCTACGATAACCGTCAAACCTGCAAAAAATACAGCACTGCCCGATGTACCAATTGCTCTGGCAGCAGCTTCTTGTGCACTCAAACGTTGATCGATAATCATCCGGCGTTGACGATTTACAATGAATAGAGCGTAATCGATTCCGACTGCTAGTCCAACCATAAGAGCCAAAACCGAAGTGACACTAGGCATTTCAATGAATTTGGAAATGGAGAATGCTCCGCCCACTCCGATGCCGACACCTAGAAGTGCAGTTACAAGAGGCAGTCCTGCCGCTACAACGGACCCAAGTGTGGCCAGCAAAACAACCGCGGCAATAACAAGTCCAACGATTTCGGCGGATCCTACACCGATGGATACGGTTTTTAGTGTTTCGCCTGGTAGGACCGTAATATTGGTTCCTTTCTCAACAGTCATGACGGAATCTATTACGGAGTCAAAAACATCCTGCGTGATAGCAGACTGCTCAATGGTAAACTGAAATTGGAACAAAGCGATTCTGCCGTCGGGAGAGAGAAGAACACCCGGCACAGGAACACCATCCACCATCAGAGGACCATAGGAGGGAGTAGCCACTGTTGCAGACTGCTCTGTATTGGAAGCCTGAGCCATCTCAGCAGTTGATCCGCTGGCTTCAGCAGCATAATCTGCAGGGTTAATCACATCTTTTATCCCGTAAACATCATTAACACCCTTTGTGATTGCTGCCAATCGTTCTGGCGTATCTAGACGCTCGTTTGGAGGTGCTTCAAACACAACACTCCCTTGACCGCCTGAGGCCGCAGGTAATTCTTTGGCTAACTGGTCCAGAACTTTTTGAGATTCTGTGCCTTCAATCTTCATTTCGGAACTGATATGCACACCATTCACACTGATCATCGAGACGACAATTCCTAAAATTAAAATCCATCCGAGTATAAAGTACCCCGGTTTGCGAAAAGCGGTTTTCCCCACTCTATATAATAATGTAGACATATCTTTGTTTTACACTCCCTCTATGGTGAATATGGATTGCTACTGTATTAGAATCCTTTGCGCAAGTGACCAAACATGTTTTCTAAAAACTCATCGAACGATACAGCCCCAGTTCTTTGGTGGTCACTTATGTTTTGTCCTGGTAACAGCACATTAAGTCTTCCGTCAATTAATGGAAGAATGGTTCCGTAGGCCGCGTTAATAAGTAGATAAGTATATACCTCGTCATCATTCCCGTTTGATAAGTCTAATAATGTCTCTTGAGCAGTCGTCTGCATTTGGTGTACTACTCCAAGGAAATGCGGTTCGAGAACAGGATATTTTTGGGAAAGTAACAGAAGTTCACGCAATCTTCCTATAAGGTCTGCTGTAAGCTGCATCTGGATTAGTTGATACAAAATGTCAAGCAAAGAGGCATTTGGTGGAATTTTGGTGATCAAATTCTCAAACTCAGTTGTGTTATTAACTGAAGTAGCTCCAATGGCTACTGCTTCTTCCTTGCATGTAAAATAGTTTGCGAAAGTTCTTCTGGAATAACCGGCTTTTTGCACGATATCTTCGACAACAAAACCGTCCAACCCATGTTCAAGTGCTAGTTCAAATGCTGTAGTCGCTAGCGCTTTTTCAGTAGCTTCTTTTTTTAAATGTCGCAGGGTTTGCTTGGCCATCAGATGCGTACACCTCCACATGCATGCTTCTGGAGAAAATAACTCTCTCGATAGTAGATTGTTTTCATTTGGTATTCACTCAACTCCTTAGTATTTACTCGAAATTATCATAACTTTAATTTGCTCATTGTGCAAATTTACTCAAGAGGCGAATTTATAGATAAGAAGATTGAGAAATAATCATTCAATAAATTCCATAAGAAAAAGAGGGGGAAAGACAAAAAAAGACAAAGAGTGGAGGATACGATTCCTCTTCTTTGTCTCTAAATGAAATTTAACTAATTGTCCCCCACATAATGAAAAGAATGAATATGTGTTTTAGATAGTTCGATTACGTTCTTGATAAACATATCACGTGATTCACGAAAATCGCTTAATATCCAATTGTTCAATATTCCAAAAAAACCGTAAGCCGTATAGTACTTAAAATACTCCATGTTAACGGGGGAATCGTTGATCGTCTCGAAGATAAACTGCTCCTCATAGATTTTCAGGATTGTCTGAGGAAAACCTGTATGCAGACCAGGTAACGTATCACCATATCGAATCAGTTCGAAGAAGTCTCGGTTTTCATAGATATAATCGATGATTTGAAAGGATTCAAAATTAAGCTTGTTGGTGTAGACCTTTTGACCATGCGAATATGGCTTGCCTACGGCGAGTCTCAAACCTTCGAGCTTCGTATTCAACAATTCTTCGGCGAGCACGAATTTATCTTGGTAGTGTAAGTAAAAAGTACTGCGATTATAACCTGCCTGATCAACGATGTCTTTGACAGAGATGGCATGATAGCCTTTTTTCTTAATGAGTTGGATCAGAGCGCTTTTAAGATGCTTTTCTGTTCGATTGCGCTGTTGAGATTTCAAAATTTGTTCATCATTCATACATAAAAACTCCTATAAAAATAGACATTGTTTCACCAAGTGTCTATGTAGTAGACATATCATCGTATCTTAATGATTGGATTGTTACAATTTTAAGCATACAATTATGTTTGTAAACGTCATATAGCACTTATGCGAATAGGTGCTATTCAAAATAGTATACTGGAGGATTTAATCATGGGCAAACTTCAAGACAAAGTGGCAGTTATTACGGGAGGGGCATCCGGAATCGGCGCAGCGACAGCACGCTTATTCGTTTCAGAAGGAGCCAAAGTGGTCTTGGTGGACCTGAATGAAGAAAAAGGTCAGGCGTTTGAGCAAGAACTGAAAGCGCTTAAAGCTGATGCTCTGTTTTTTAAAGCAAACATTACGAGTGAACAAGAGGTTGCTGAGATTTTCAAAAAAACCGTAGAGGTTTTCGGTAAAGTGGATATCGTATTTAACAATGCAGGAATCGGACGTGTTCATCCTTCGCATGAGCTTGAATATGCTGAATGGCGCAATACGGTGAATGTAGATCTGGATGGCGTATTCTTGGTCGCACGTGAAGCGATCCGAGAAATGCTCAAAATTGGCGGAGGGACTATCGTCAACACGGCTTCCATGTACGGATGGGTTGGTTCACCTGGTTCTGCAGCCTACAATGCAGCAAAAGGTGGCGTTGTGAATCTGACTCGTTCACTTGCGCTTGAGTATGCTGAGAAAAATATTCGGGTGAACGCACTTTGCCCAGGCTTCATCGATACACCGATTATTCCAGAAGAGAGCAAACAGGCTCTTTCTTCGGCAACACCAATGAAGCGGCTTGGTCAAGCAGATGAAATGGCCAAAGCCGTACTGTTCCTAGCTAGCGACGATTCATCCTATATGACAGGAAATAGTCTAATCGTGGATGGTGGATACACCGCCCAATAAGAGGAGTAAGTTACGTCCGAAAATGAGGATCTTTAACATATAGAAACGCAACAAAACCTGAAGTATTGACTTCAGGTTTTGTTGCGTTTCAGTTTAAAGTTAACCGATCCGGGAGGGATCCATAGCAATGATGTTATTGAATTTTATTGCACTTACATTATGAACGGGCGATAATCGATCTAATTAAGAATGGTAGAATCTTTTATGAAAGCGTTTTAAAAAAAAGATGGTTAGAGAGCTGAAAGGGGAACGAGGATGCTTAGGGTGCTTATAGCAGAGAATGAACCGTGGATAAGGGCGGCTATCGTGGAAATGGTAGAAAGCATTGGTCATGGCATTGAAGTAGTCGGTGAGGCTACAAACGGTCTGGAAGCCTGGTTTATGATACAGCAACTGTGGCCGACAGTACTTATTACCGATATTATGATGCCCGAGATGGATGGGCTCGAATTAATTCAAAACATAGAGGAAGAAAAAATACCAATGGCCACCATCATTATTAGTGGTTACGATAATTTTCATTACGCACAAAAAGCAATTCGATACGGCGTCACAGAGTATTTGTTAAAACCTATTCAGATGGAGTTGTTGAAATCAACCTTGTTAAGAACGATGGAAAAGCTAACGGCTATATCGGAAATGAATCATCATCTGATTCGGATCCAAACTTTTTTTGAGACCGTGAACGAATTGGAACCCATCGTGGGTATGAAAAAATTCAGTGAATTACTGGATGCCATTTTCAAGTTGAAAACAGTCAATCATGGGGCATATCTCAGCTTTTTGCGAATTGTGCAAACGCAACTCAGTGATTTATGGACAGCGACGACTGGAATATCCCGTGAGCTAATCAATGATTTTAAAAGTATGAATGATCAAATGATCCGCCGCCACCTTAGTCAGATGCTGGAATCATGGTTTTTACAGCCGGATCTTAACCGAAAAGAGCATCGTCAACTCGTCACACGCGCTTGCGAATATATTCAATCGCATTACAAAGATGATATTTCCCTTATGGAGATGGCCGCGTATTCTGCGGTGAGTGTCTCCCACTTCAGTCTTTTATTCAAACAATATACTGGAGAATCACTAGTTTCTTATATCAATAACGTAAGGATAGAAAAAGCAAAGAAGCTGCTGCTGAATACCAATGATAAAGTTTATATGATAGCTGAGAATACGGGCTTCTCTAGTCAACCTTACTTTATACGCGTGTTTAAGAGCCTTACTGGCATGACTCCAAGCGAGTATCGGAAACGGATGGGAGGGTGAGCATTGAAGACGTTACTCAGTAGGTTTACACTAAACCAAAAAATGATTGTTGCTTTTATTGGCGTTGCCTTACTTTCAGTACTTGTAATGAATTTTTTATCTAACTTATATTACGGCAGGGCAACTGAAAAAGACTTTTATAATATAGCCGAGGGAACAACCGTTAGCCTTAATCACCAGTTGGATATTTACTTTCAACAAATGGCGAAATCAACGTATACCATGATTGCCGGTCCGCTGCGTTATACCAGTCCCTTATCTGACAATGAAGATTCTGGGCTCATTCAAGAGTGGCTACGGAGTTCCGATCTAAGCACGGAAAAACAAAGAGTCATTAAGGACATTTTAAACAAATACATCTCTTTCAATTATCCGGAAATAGACAACATGTACTTGATGTCATTGGATGATCGAGTGCTACAAGCGCAAGGGAACACCTCTAAAGATGTTGTTGAGACACAGCCATGGTATGGTTTGGATTTTACGGAACATCTACAATTACAGCCCACCTTTTATGTAAAAGGAACCTCTTATCCTGTCTTATCACTCATTATTCCTATTTACGACGTTGAAAACGTAGGGTTGGCGGGAAAGCTCATTATCAATATGAGATTAAGCGAAATCGAGGAAATCATCGGAAAAATGCGCATTGGGCAGACGGGTTATATGTTTATTGTGTCCGAGGATAATTCGGTTGTTTATCATTCCGATTCCTCTTATTTGTCGTTACCAATAGAGAAAACGGGATTGGAAGGATTATCGTTAGGACACAAAAACGAGATCCAAAATTGGAATGGTGAAAAGTACTTACATTCTTACAGTGTATCAGAATTAACCGGCTGGAAGACAGTCGCAATCGTGCCGTTAGATGAAATGGCCTCTGGGCAGCAAATTGCGCGTAACTCGGCGATTATCGCAATGGCTGTGCTTGCTCTGCTTATCTTTGTAACTGTACCGATTCTGGCTACCAGATTTGTTAAGCCGATTACTCAGTTGAAAGCAGCTATGGACAAAGTGCAGAAAGGCGATTTGACAGTCCAGACGAACGTAAAACCTGGGCGTGATGAAATTCAGTTGTTAAATTTGAGTTTTAACCGGATGACCAAAAGACTGGATGAATTAGTGAAGACCGTTACCCAGATGGAAATAAAAGAAGTGGAGCTTCAGCTAATGCAGAAAGAGGCTGTCATCCGAGCGTTACAAAATCAAATTAACCCGCACCTTCTCTACAATACCCTGGACATTATTAAAAGCATTGCTTTCCTGGAAGGTTCCTCACGCGTAGAGCGTATGGCAGATAATTTGGCGTCATTATATCGGTATACGGCCAGATTTGATCAAACAGAAGTAAGTTTAAGCGAAGAACTTGAACAACTATCTAAGTACTTGGATATTATTCACGTCAGATATTCAAAACATTTTGAGAGCAAGCTTTATGTGGATTCCAAGTATCTTGGCATTCGCATCGTCAAATTAACGTTGCAACCGATTGTGGAAAATGCTGTCAAATACGCTGTAGAGCCGAGAAACGGTAAAGCAGCGGTTATCGTCAGTGCATATCCCGACAAAGGGGATTTGATTATTGAAATAGTGGATAACGGACAAGGGATAGAGGAAGAACTTCTGAGCAAACTGCAGCAGGAATTAGCTGATATAACGTATTCAACCGGAAATAACATATCAAAAAAAGACTCGCTTGGACTTGTCAATATTCATAACAGGTTGGTGTTGGTTTACGGAAAAGGTTATGGCGTTCATCTCAGTTCTTTTCCAGGGAAAGGAACTGTGGTATCCATTCGGTTGCCATTTGGATAATCAAATAAAAAGAAAATCAGATAACATATCGTTGGATTGTGCAATTTTCGATATTTTTGAAAGCGTATACTTAAGTCTGTAAAGAACATTGGTAAAGGAGGACGCATATGAACCACAAGGTAATCACAACTATAGTGGCCATTATTTTAGTGATGAGCCTTATAGCAGGATGTTCCGGGAGTAGCGTCAATCAAGAAGGTTCAAACGAACAAGCTGCTGGGGAAAAGCTGACGATTAACATGGCAGTGCAGTATTGGAGTGGATCGAAGTGGGCAGCAGATCATCCCACCATTCAGTATTTGAATGAAAAATTTAATATCGATTTAAAACTGCAATTTATTAATGGTCCTGAATATGCAGAGAAGTTAAAGGTAATGGCAGCTTCTGGGAACCTTCCTGATTTCTATCGGGTTGACCCAGATACGTATCTGAAATGGCAGGGTGAAGGAGCTTTCGTTGATCTTAAGCCATTACTCCCGAACTATTCTAACTTGAGCGAGGCTTTTCCTGCTGATGATCCGGCCGTGACTATCCTTAATCCGATAGACAAAAATTACGGACTGCCAGAAATATCGTGGCTTGCGCGGGACACCATCCAAGTCCGTAAAGATTGGTTAGAACAATTGGGGATACCCGTACCGGATGAAGAACATTTCACCGTTGACCAATTTTATGAAATAGCGAAGGCATTTGTACAGGAAGATCCCGATGGGAATAACCAAAAGGATACGATAGGCTTCTCAAAGGACAATTTGGCATTGAAAAGCGCCTTTGGGCTTGCTAACGAATGGATTGAAAAAGACGGACAACTGATACCACCGCAAGTGCAAATTGAAGAACAAAAAGCCTATCTCGCTTTCATGCGCAAAGCATATGAGGAAGGCGTGTTAGATCAAGATTTCGCGTTGCGTAAATCCAGTGATATTGAGGAACTCCATAAAAGCAATAAACTTGGGTTGTTTACTTATCACAACAACTATCCGGATCTCGTAAGGCAAATTAAAAATAATTTCCCGGACTCGAACCCCGAAATTGTACCTTTGGCTCCGCCGATTGGACCAGAAGGTCAGCGCGGTAATTTGAATTGGACCGTCGGCACCAATAAACAGGTAATCAACGCGAAGGCCAGTAAGGAAAAGCAAGACCGTATTCTGCAAATTCTGGATTGGTGGGTAACGGATGAAGGTACAACTGTCATGAAAAATGGAATTGAAGGTATCCATTATGTGAAAAAGGAAGATGGAAGCTATGAAGTTACGGATCGGTGGGAGCCTGAAATGCCGCGTTATTTAAACAGTAGTTTGTTTAAACGTCCAGGGACGGATTTCAATTTGTATCTGTGGACCGATGAAGAGGAAATGAAACGAAATGAACAATATGCGGAAAACGTGTTGAAATACCAATGGCCTAATGCGGCACCCGGGATTGAATATTATTCGGATACCGCAAAGACGAAGCTTGCGAATTTAAATTTGAAATTCGAAGAGGCGGCATCCAAAATTATCGTAGGAAGAGCTCCCATTGACAGTATTGCAGATGCTTCGGCTGAATGGCTCGCCAATGGTGGTCAAAACATCATAGACGAAGTCAATGAAGCCGCCGCCAAATGACCAGATGAATTAATGGAAGCAGTTCGCAGGAGGAGCAAACGCAATGAATAATCAGGAAATCAGACATTCAGCATCAAGATACGGAGTGTTTTCTCAATCCAGCAAGTTTAAGCGTTATTTGATTCGAGCATTTCCCATCTATGTGATGATCCTGCCAGGTTTGCTTTACTTTTTAATTTTCCGCTATGGTCCGATGGGGGGCATTCTCATTGCCTTTAAGTCCTACAGTCCCTTCAAAGGGGTATGGGGAAGCGAATGGGTAGGTATGGATCATTTTGTACGCCTCTTCACTGAGAAGGATTTTCTTCTGCTACTGCAAAATACACTCTTCCTCAATCTACTTGACGTGCTCGTTGCATTCCCGGCTCCCATCATAGTAGCCATATTGTTAAACGAAGTGAGAAATCGATTTTTCAAAAACACGGTTCAAACGATTTTATACGCCCCACATTTTTTATCTTGGGTGGTCATAGTCGGAATTACGGTACTGCTATTTAGTACACAGGATGGCGGGATCAACCAATTGTTAAACAGTTTGGGCTTAAGCCGTATTGAACTGTTGACTGATCCTCAATATTTCCGGTTGGTTTGGTTATTCCAAAATATTTGGCAAAGCGCTGGCTTCGGAGCAATCATTTATTTAGCTTCGCTCGCCGCCGTTGACCCCACATTGTATGAGGCCGCAAAGGTGGATGGTGCAGGAAAGATGCGCCAAATATGGCATATAACTCTTCCTGCGCTGAAGTCCGTCATATTGATTATGCTCATATTACGGCTTGGCAGCTTTATCGACATTGGATTTGAGCATGTTTTTCTCTTGCAAAACTCGCTGAATTTAAGTGTTTCTGACGTGTTCGATACCTATGTGTACCGACAGGGTCTCGTGCAGGGCGACTTCAGCTACTCGTCAGCCATTGGTCTGTTCAAGTCGGTTGTCGGGATTGTAATGGTCGTTACGGCAAATACGATCGCCAAACGTCTTGGAGAGGAAGGGGTTTACTGATGAATGCAAGATTAACGGTTGGAGAAAAAGTATTTAGAACGGTTATATATATCTTGCTGCTGCTTGCCTCTGTCTTTATTCTTCTGCCGCTCCTTTACGTCACCGTCACTTCATTTGCACCACAAAGCGATTATTACTCAAGGGGCTTCTTTCTCTTACCAAGTAAATGGACCTTCGAGGCGTATCAATATTTGCTGTATAATCCTGGTTTCCTTGATGCTTTTAAAAATTCGGTCATTATTACAGTGGTCGGTACATTTATCAATATTACAGTCACTTCGCTGATGGCCTATGGGTTATCCGTGCAATGGTTAAAAGGCAGAACAGTAATCAACTTTATGGTGCTCTTTACAATGTTGTTCGGTGGAGGCTTGATTCCCACTTACCTGGTGGTCAATGGGTTGGGGTTAGTAGATACCTTTTGGGCTATTTGGCTTCCCGCAGCGGTTTCTCCTTTCAATGTAATTGTCATGCGCAGTTTTTTTGGTTCGATTCCCATGGAATTGAAGGAATCAGCACGCATTGATGGCTGTGGGGAATGGCGTTTACTCGGTACGATCATTCTTCCTCTAGCCAAGCCCGCGATTGCGACATTTACATTGTTTTATATGGTAGGAAACTGGAATACCTATTTCTCGGCAATTATTTACTTCAATGATAATTCGAAATGGCCGCTCCAAGTCTTCTTGCGACAGATGTTAATCATTAATGATGAACAGATCGGTCAATTGGCTGAGCCGATATTCTCATATACGCCATCGGCTCGGATGGCTGCGATTCTGATAACGGCATTACCATTGCTGATCGTTTATCCCTTTTTGCAAAAGCACTTCGCACAGGGGATGCTGTTAGGTTCGGTCAAAGGATAATGTGTGAACGATAGAATGATTACAACGATATATCAAGCAAGGTATTCTACGGAACGAATAGGAAGGGAAGAACGCATAATGCAGACCGAACAAGTACCAACACACTTAACCTTCAGTCTTACGTCGCCGCCCGCAGCCCAAACAGCAGACAGTATAGCCCTTTTGTGGGATAAGCCCGCATCTTACGGCGTGGAACGCTACGAGGTGTATGTGAACAATTCCCTCGCTGCAACCACTAAGAACACAGACTACACTTTGCAAGGTCTTGCACCTGAACACGAGTATTTTATATATGTTCTTACGTATATGTCGACAGAGGAACCGCTGCAAAGCAACACGATATGCATCATAACAAGGCCTCAACCCCAAGTGTTTGATATTGCAGCCTACGGCGCAGTGGGAGACGGCGAAACGTTGAACACATCGGCAATCCAATCTGCTATCGACGCCTGCAGCCAAGGCGGCCTAGTAACTATTCCCGAAGGTGTGTTTCTGACTGGAGCCATATACCTTAAAAGCGACATGACCCTATATCTTGAAGAGGGAGCAGTATTGCTTGGCAGTCCCGATACAGAGGACTACCCTCTCTTGGAATCTCGTTGGGAGGGGTTGCAAAGAACATGTTACGCCAGCCTTGTTAACACACAGGATACGCAGGGTGGTCGTTTAAGCAACATCACCATCGCTGGTCCCGGTAAAATAGATGCCAACGGCAGCGCACTTCGCAAAAAAGAGTTATCGGAAGTTGCGGGCAAACCGGGGTCAGCCATATGTATCCGAAATACTGATAATGTGTACATCCACGGGGTCACCGTGCGTCAATCTCCCTTTTGGTGTGTGCATATAGTCTACTGTAATGGCGTAAGTGTCAACGGTGTAGGCATTCACACAAAATATGACGAAGAGGGCAACCTGTATGAAGGTATTGTGAACGGCGACGGGCTGGATCCCGATTCCTGCAGTGACGTATATATCTTTAACTGCCACATCGCAAGCCAGGATGACGGTATTGCCATCAAGTCCGGTCGAAACGCCGAGGGTAGAGCAGTAGGCATTCCGACGGAGAATGTGCGTATCAGTAACTGCCGCTTTACCAGCGGTTTCGGGGTGGCTATGGGCAGTGAGATGTCCGGCGGTGTGCGTAACGTCTTGGTAGAAGACTGCGAGTTCCATAATGTCTTCAGTATCGCTAGCGTTAAAGCCATCCGTGGTCGAGGTAATGTGATCGAAAATATTACTTACCGGGACTGCACATTCACCAACCAAAATCTTGAACTTCAAGATACCCAATGGTTCCGTGGGGCATTGTATGTGGACCAATTCTACGGCGATTTGATTTTTGATCCGCATGGAACCCAGCCTAAGAATGAGGAAACTCCGGTCATTCGAAATATATTGTTCCAGAACATCACATTGGATACGGTTGCCGGTAACGCTATCTATCTCACTGGCCTAGTAGAGAGTCCGCTTGAGAATATCCGCCTTGAAAACATCACTGCCGTTGGCAAGCATGGCTTTATAGCGAATAACATCCGCGGACTTGTGCTGGATCACGTCACGGTGAATGCCCGAGAGGGAGAGGCCATGCGATTTGTAAATGTAAATTAACAGCTGCATAATAGTCGCAATTTGCTAGGATACTTCGATCTGGAAGTCCTGTCAATACAAATGTGGGGGAAAGTCAATGACCGACTTAACATGGAAGGCGAGATGGATCTGGGGCGGCGATGAGGACAGTCCACGCAATGAGTGGAGACGTTTCCGTAAGAACTTTGATGTTACGGACAACGCCGAGGAAGCGGTGCTGCGCATCAGTGCGGACTCTCGTTATATAGCGTATGTAAATGGGATCTGCATTGGACGCGGCCCTATCCGGTCGTGGCCAGCGCAACAGTTTTATGATACACATCGCATCGGACATCTGCTTAAACCTGGAGGCAAAAATACGCTCGCAGTGCTTGTCATGCATTACGGCGTATCTAATTTTTACTACGTTAGAGGACGTGGCGGTTTACTTGCGGAGATTACACTGAACGGAGAGGTGATAACGGCGACAGATGATTCGTGGCGAACGGAAAAGCATGGCGCACATTTAATCTCGCCGCGGATGTCATGCCAGCAAGCATTCGCTGAGGTATTCGACGCAAGAGCAGGGGAGGAAGGTTGGAAAGAGTCATCATTTTGTGATTCGTCATGGTCGTTAGCTGACGTCGTGGGGCCAGTAGGTGCTGGACCTTGGAAAACACTCATCCCCAGAGATATTCCAATCCTTACAGAGGAAAAGTTGTATCCATCGCGCGTCGAGTCCTTACAGCGTGTTAAACCACCGGCTTGGAACGCGGCAATTGATCTCCGCAACGCCATGGTTCCGAGCTCGGCTGATCATGCCAATCAGATTCAGTATATCGGGTATATTGCAACGATGCTCGTTGTTCCCGAGACAGGTAACATTACATTAGGATTTCCCAACACGGCACGCAAAGAGCGGGTATGGATCGACGGACAGCTAGTCCAAGATTGGTACGGAGTATTCCCGGAGCGGTATTTTGATGTGCATCTGGATGCAGGGGAGCACTTCCTTCTTATGGATGTATCCGAGCAGGACCATGGTGGTACGTTCCACATTGCCGCTGATACATCAATACCCTTTTCCTTCCAATGCCCATTGCATGGGGGAGAAACGCCATTTGTGCTGGTCGGACCTTTCGACGAAGTGATCTGCATCGACACGCTGCAGGAGCGTCATGTGAATTCATATGATCCGCACTTCAATCAGTCCGCTGGTGCAGCATCAATGCTCGAATTAGAGCCAGTACGAGAGTGGATTCGACCGCTGGCTTCCTTATATTACACCGAACACGATGTATTCGGAGCAAATGTGTGGCGTCCTATAGCGGAGTCGTACGCGGTGCCGCAGCAACTAGAGCGTTGTCTGCTGGCAACACCGGAGTACGCCGAGTTGCCTCGATTCATGGACAGTGATATGGAGCTTATTATCGATTTTGGCAAGCAACGTTCCGGGTTTCTCGGGTTCGAAATTGAGGCAACGAAGGGAACCGTCATCGATTTCTATGGCATTGAGTATATGAAGGGGGAATATCGTCAACATACTTACTCTCTCGACAATACACTCCGTTTTATTAGCAGCGGCGGAAGGCAGCGTTATGAATCACCGATCCGTCGAGGTTTACGATATGCGGTGCTGACGATACGTGGAGCAATAGATCCGGTCAAGCTGTATGAGACTTATATAGTTCAAAGCACGTATCCCGTAACGGAGGTTGGTTCGTACCAATGCTCAGATCCGCTGCTAAACGACATCTGGGAAATTAGCCGACACACGACACAACTGTGCATGGAAGACACATTTGTTGATTGCCCGGCATATGAGCAGACATTTTGGATAGGCGACAGTCGCAATGAAGCACTTGTTAACTATTATGTTTTTGGGGCCACTGATATTGTGAAGCGTTGTCTACGCCTTGTGCCGGGCTCGAAGTATCAATCACCACTTTATCTTGATCAGGTTCCCAGCGGCTGGAACAGTGTCATTCCGAACTGGACATTTCTCTGGACAATCGCCTGCTTGGAATATGTCGAGCACACTGGGGACCGAGAGTTTGCGGCTGAGATGTGGCCAAATGTATGTTATACACTGGAACATTACTTACAGCATCTCAACAAAGAAGGACTATTGGAGATACGAGCATGGAATCTGCTGGATTGGGCACCGATCGATCAACCGAATAACGGTGTCGTGACTCATCAGAATCAGTTGCTTGTCATGGCTCTGCGTCAGGCTGTAAAACTCGCAACCGAAGCGGAAATCTCCACAGCGGATCCCTTGAAATTCGAGCAGGCCGCATCATCACTCGCTCAGGCAATCAACGAGAGGTTGTGGGATGATGAGCAGAGCGCATATATCGACTGCATCCACGCAGATGGCCGCCGTTCCGATATCTTCAGTATGCAGACGCAGGTCATCGCCCTGTTATGCGGTGTCGCCGAAGGTGACCGGAAAGAACAATTGGAAAATTATTTAGATAAACCGCCTGTCTCTTTCGTTCCGAGCGGCAGCCCATTTATGTCGTTCTTTTATTACGAAGCACTGGAGGCGATGGGACGTGAACAGGTCATGTTGGGCGACATTCGCCAAAACTTCGGGAGAATGATCGAGCATGGAGCAACGACTTGTTGGGAGATGTACCCGAACTTCAAGGAAAACCGGGCCAATCCTGACCAGCTTACGCGTAGCCATTGCCATGCATGGTCTGCCGGACCTGCCTATTTCCTGGGGCGAAGCGTGCTCGGGGTGAAGCGCGATGCATTAGGCTGGTCCAAAGTGCGTATCGAACCGGTGCCATGTGGATTGAGCTGGGCTCGGGGAGCGGTACCGCTGCCAGGCGCTGGGACAATCGAGGTGGATTGGCGCATTGAAGATAATACGATGTTTCTCAGGATAACCGCTCCTGAAAATATCGAACTGGATATTCGGTTGCCGAATGGAATGACAGGTAGCATTACTTCTGTCAGGACCAAGAGGCTGTCTTATCCCGCTGATTAATGAATAGTAGGTAACCTGCCAGAAGGCAAACATGTATGATCTTATGAAGGAAGTCGCCAATTTGATAGTCTCCCCTTAAGTTGACCGTGTGACTACTTGGAGGGGAGGACAGGATAAAATGTTGGGAGATAAAAACAGCCTCCCAATGAAAGCCGCAAATTGCGGCTTTTTTTCGTCCATATATTTGCAAAACTTGATACATATGCTATGTTTACAATGAAAGCGCCATCATGAGTAAACAGAGGGATCATTCTTTATCATATTTTAAAATGGGAAGGAAGATGATGATGATGATTTTGCTCAAAAAGACAGGCGTATTAATGCTGGCATTGACTCTGCTTCTTGGATTGATGACAGTACCCGTTCATGCAGATTCCCCACTTTTTACGATCGAAAGCGAAAACGCTTTACTTTCCTCCGATCTTCAAGTGACGACAGAAATTTACGGACAACCCAAGCCCGGATTTTCTGGAAGTGGATTTGTCTGGATGCAGAATTCCGGCACGATAACCTTCACTGTGACTGTCCCCGAAACAGGCATGTATGCAATTTCTACCCGATACATGCAGGAGCTTAGTGCCGACGGCCGACTTCAATATCTATCCGTTAATGGTGTTACCAAGGGCTCATATATGCTGCCATACACAACAACATGGTCTGATTTCAATTTTGGTTATCAGAAGCTGAATCAGGGAAGCAACACGATTCAACTGAAGGCTGGTTGGGGCTTCGCTTATTTCGACACCTTCACTGTGGACTATGCCAATCTTGATCCCCTGGATGTTCAGCCTGTCCTTACTGATTCTCAAGCCACACCGGAAACACAACTTCTGATGAATTATTTAACGGAGGTTTATGGCAATCATATTATCTCAGGTCAACAGGAGATATACGGTGGTGGAAACGATGGCAATACGGAGTTGGAGTTTGATTGGATTCATAATTTAACCGGAAAGTATCCGGCTATCCGCGGATTTGATTTTATGAACTATAATCCGCTCTACGGATGGGAAGACGGCACAACCGATCGAATGATCGATTGGGTGAATAACCGGGATGGAATTGCGACAGCTTCCTGGCATATTAATGTACCCCGAAATTTCACGACCTACCAGCTTGGTGACCATGTGGATTGGAAAGAGGCTACTTATAAACCAACAGAAACCAATTTTAATACAGCCAACGCCGTAATTCCTGGTACGAAAGAATATCAATACGTAATGAGTACGATTGATGATCTGGCGGAACAACTGTTGATTCTGCAAGATAACAATGTGCCCGTTCTTTTCCGTCCTTATCATGAGGCGGAGGGCAACGGTGGGTTAAATGGAGAAGGCGCCTGGTTCTGGTGGGCTTCCGCAGGTGCAGATGTGTACAAACAACTGTGGGATATGCTCTACACTGAACTTACAGAGACCTACGGTTTGCACAACTTGATTTGGACTTACAACAGCTACGTATATAACACTTCTCCTGCATGGTACCCTGGTGACGATCGGGTAGATATTGTCGGCTATGATAAATACAATACGATCTACAACCGCACTGACGGGTTGTCCGGCGTACCGAATGAGGATGCCATTACCTCGATCTTCTATCAACTGGTTGATTTAACGGGCGGCAAGAAAATGGTGGCCATGACGGAGAATGATACCGTCCCAAGTGTACAGAATCTGACAGAGGAAAAATCAGGATGGCTCTACTTCTGCCCGTGGTACGGCGAGCATCTCATGAGTTCAGCCTTTAATTATCCGGCAACTCTGAAAACGCTTTATCAAAGCGATTATGTCATTACGCTGAATGAACTGCCTAATTTGAAGGTTAACAATCCAACATCAAACGCGTCCCTCACACCTACAACCGTTGAATTTGACAAACATACGCCCAATCCAAGCGACAAGGCCATAACCGTGAACTTTAACGGTAATACGTTAACCGGTCTACGGATAGGTACCTCTGCATTGACTGCAAATCAGGATTATACGTTAAGCGGAAGTACGTTACTGCTGAAAAAAGAATTCTTAGCCGGACTGCCGGTTGGCGAACATTCCATCGTTTTTGATTTTAATCAAGGGCAAGATCCTGTATTAAAAGTTAAAATTGTTGATTCAACACCAAGCACAAGCGCTGTAATTTCGCCCGTGAATGCAACATTTGATAAAGCAGCGAATCTAGCACAGGATGTTTCCTTGACTCTTACCTTAAACGGAAGACAGCTTACAAGCATAACGAATGGGAATTATACACTTGTATCAGGCCAGGATTATACGGCATCAAGCAATGCCATCGTTCTGCGCAAATCCTACCTTTCCACGCTGCCGCTAAGCCAAAATACGATAACGTTTCATTTTAATGGAGGAAATAACGCTGTTCTAACAGTAAACGTAGTGGACAGCAGTGTTTCTGTACCCTCTGGGAATTTGACGATCCAAGCCTTTAACGGCAATACAAGTGTGTCCACCAACGGAATCTCACCTAAATTCAAAGTGGTCAATACCGGTAATTCGGCGATTCAGTTAAGTGATGTAAAGCTCCGGTATTACTATACGATCGACGGGGAAGAAGCACAGAGTTTTTGGTCTGACTGGGCCAGTATCGGAAGTGCAAATGTAACCAGCAAATTCGTTAAATTGGCAACGCCAGTTGCCGGAGCGGATTATGTTTTGGAAGTTGGTTTTACGAGTTCTGCCGGAACGCTTAATGCCGGACAAAGCGCAGAAATTCAAGCACGTTTCTCCAAAAATAACTGGTCCAATTACAACCAGGCTAACGATTACTCGTTTAAGGCATCGAGTACTCAGTTCGCAAACCATGAACAGGTTACCGGCTATATCAACGGTCAACTGGTTTGGGGAATTGAGCCGTAAGCAGGCAAGCATAATAAAGGTTGGAGCGGGGATATCCCTACTCCAGCCTTTTTCTGTTGGGACGGCTGAAAGCCGCGAGAAACGAATATAAAGAGGAGTATACGAAAGGAACATGTTATGATAGGGAGGATGCTAATTTTTCAGAAGGAGATCAAAATCAATGGTTGTAAAAAAGTGGTTAGGTGCTTTACTTTTTATTCTGGCGACCATCCTGTTTACAGGCTGCTCACTCGAAACGGTTTCATTAAATGGCTCATCTCAAGAGAATGCAACTCTAACGCAATTTGATGAAGTAGCCAAGTATATTTCGGAGCATAATGAACTCCCGGAAAATTATATAACCAAGAAAGAAGCTAGAGAATTAGGATGGGAGCCTAGTAAAGGTAATTTGGAAAAAGTGGCTCCAGGCAAAAGCATTGGCGGTGACGTATTTCAAAATCGAGAAGGGCTGTTGCCCAAGAAAAAAGGAAGGACTTGGTACGAAGCAGATATTAACTATTCGGGAGGAACGCGGGGCAGTGATCGGATTTTATACTCCAATGATGGATTAATCTATAAAACAACCGATCATTATCGTACGTTCGAGCAAATCGAATAGAGAAAGGGTGATCATATGAAGACAGTAGTCATCAATGGAAAGGACATTCATGGAAAAGAAGAGTTACATGATGTACTTCAGACCAGTCTTGAGTTAGGTCAAACGTATGGGCGGAATTTGGACGCATTATGGGATTGCCTAACTGGATTTCTTCCTATGCCACTTACCATTCAGTGGATTGATTTTGAGGCAAGTCGGAAGTCTCTTGGAGAGTACGCAGATCAGTTGTTGGATCTGATGCATGAAGCTGAAGAAGAGCTGGAAGGATTTACATTGGACTTAAAAAATTAATTACTACTTGGTACGAGGCAATAAGATGGATCCATTGAAAGTCGCTATTTTAGCGGCTTTTTTTTGTTTTGTTGGTACGAAATCTTGTCCCAAATGAGAAGATCAACACATGTCTGGATTTTTTATAAGCAGAAGACATAATGTGTTTAAACGGATTGTGAATAGCATTTTTGTTCATGTAATTTAGTTAACTAGTTTACAATAAAACAGATTATAATATGAAATATTTTATGAGCACATGAGTAGCATTTAAATTGGATAAAGGAACCAAAGCGATAATTTATCAGCTTCAGGTCAAATGAATAGACAAAATGGTTCGTTTCGCTTAATTCTAGCATGATTTTTAAAACAAACGTTAGTATTCTAAGATATAGACATTATCACGTTAACATTTGACAATGATAATCTTTATCAATTATTATTGTTTACAGGTAAATAATAATACGTTTGACGGCATTTTATTTATCTTAACTATTAATATGATTGAAGGGAGATTTTCGTATGTCAAATAAAAATGCCCGTATTGCTATCATTGGTGGAGGTCCTTCTGGATTAACGCTTGCTCGAATTCTGCAGCAAAATGGAATGAAAGCTACTGTATATGAGCGTGAACCATCCTCCAACTCTCGTCAACAAGGCGGCACACTTGATATGCATCCTGAGTCAGGTCAATATGCATTGGAGGTAGCTGGACTGATAAAAAAATTCGAAGTGAATGCTCGTTATGAAGGCCAGGACTTACGGCTTCTAGATAAAACCGGAAAAGTCTATTGGGACGCAATATCAGGTCCCGAAGATAACCATAGACCTGAGATAGATCGTGGCGTACTTCGCAAATTGTTATTGGATTCTATTGAACCAAACACAATAAAATGGGGCCATCACCTAAAAAGTATAAATTCACTAGACAACGGTCAGCTTGAGTTGCATTTTGAGAATGAGCATACAGAACTTGTAGATCTTGTTGTTGGTGCTGACGGTGCTTTTTCAAGAGTTCGCGAGTTTCTCTCGGATGTGCAGCCGATCTACACGGGAATAAGCGCGGTTGAGATGGGGATATCAAATGTTGATGAAATTCACCCGGATTTAGCTGAATTCAACGGGAAAGGGAGTATGTTTGCATTCCAAGATCAAAAAGCGATTATGGCTCAGCTTAATGGTGACGGCCGCATCCGAGTTTATTTGGCTTTCAGGATTGAAAAAGAATGGCTGGATAATTGCGGTATTAAATTTGAACAACCAACAATGGCAAAAGAATCTCTGCTCCAATTATTATCCGATTGGAGTGATGACTTGAAAAATTACATTCGTTATTCTGATGGCGAGATGTTGCCTCGTAGAATCTATATGTTGCCAATCGACCACAGCTGGACGCATAAGGACGGGGTCACTCTCATAGGAGATTCTGCGCATTTAATGTCTCCATTTGCAGGAAAAGGAGCGAATATTGCGATGCTTGATGCAGCTGAGTTAGGCTTATCTCTTGCTAATCACAGCGATCTAAAAACGGCTTTAGAGCACTACGAGAAAAAAATGTTTGCATATAGCTCTAAAGCAACACTGGAGTCAGATATGAATCTTAAGCTCAGCTTCTCACATAATGCAGCACATAAGTTTCTGGATATTATCCTTAGAGATTCGACAGGGAAACTTAGAGAGGTAAAAACAAGATCTTAATAATTATCTTGATCTAGATCAGAGCCAGCATTATTCTGCAGCAATTGGTAAATAATATAATTTAAAACCAAGGGAGAATAACTGGCATGCATCGTAAGCAAAATTTAAAAATGAAAAAAGTAGATTTAGCGCATTTAGAACAATATAGTCAACTGTTACGCTATGTATTTCAAGTTACTCATAATGATCTTCACAAACATGGCTGGAAAGAAAGCGAAATTCTCCATGAAAAATCACCTGTCTTACAACAAGCAGATGTACTTGGATGGTTTGATGGAGAAAAACTGATTTCTCAGGTATCCATATATCCATTTGAAGTTCGGATATTTAACGAAACATACGCTATGGGTGGCGTCACTGGTGTGGGGACTTTTCCGGAATATTCGGGTCAAGGCTTAATGAATAAACTGCTGCTGCAAGCTCTCACCAATATGCGTGGACAGAAACAATCCATTTCTTACTTGTATCCTTACTCCATACCGTATTATCGCCGTAAAGGGTGGGAGATCATTTCTGATAAAATCGTGTTTGAGGTTCAAGACTTCCAATTACCCAAAAACAAACCTGTTCCTGGTGATGTGGCACGTGTCGAACCCGACAGCGAAGATGTGAAGGTGGCTTATGAACGCTTTTCAATGCAAACCCATGGAGCCATGCTGCGGAAAGAACTTGCGTGGAGTGAGTATTGGCGATGGGATTCAGATGATTTAACTGCAGCTGTCTATTATGGAGAAGACGGTCAACCGGATGGCTACATTTTATATTGGATTGAAGAAGAAGTGTTCCACGTCAAAGATATGATCTTCATTCATGAAGAGGCACGCAGTGGACTGTGGAATTTCATTAGTGCACATTTTTCAATGATATCTAAAGTGGTAGGCAATATTCATACCGATGAACAGCTTGCCTTTTTGCTGGAAGATGCGGATATTAAGGAAACCATTTCACCTTACTTTATGGCACGGATCGTGGACATTGAGCAATTTATCTCAAAATATCCGTTCAAACCCGCAGCGATGGATAGAGAGTGGACGTTTACGTTGCAAGATCCGTTGCTGTCTTGGAATCAAGGCACATTTACTCTACAGATTGAACCGAATGGAAGCGGAAGAGTAATTCGGAGTCAAAGTCGACGTAGTGAAGATAGCATAAGTATCCAAACCATGACGACCATGTTGTTAGGTTATAAGCGTCCTGAGTATTTGCATAAGATTGGCCGTATTAAATGTGATCCAGAAACGCTTGATTTGTTAGAAGATGCTATTGAGCAGCAGGCGCCTTACTTTTCGGATTACTTTTAATATTCAAAGTAATGATCAGCATTCCCTGATGAATGATGAATTGGCAATATCTCGTTCTCCGTCTGGAGACCTCTGTTTAAAATTAAAACAACCAGTATAGATGTTATCCATACTGGTTGTTTTTTGATTTTCATTCCATGATGTCTCAATAAATCAGACTAGATATATACATAAATCGTAGCAAGATATGCGCTTGTTTAAGAAGGTACGACCATCTCTGCGAGTGTATCCGACAACCTTTGTTTTGCTTTTTCCGATGCGGCAGTCAGCGGCAGACGCAGTTTTGCAGAAGCAATCAGCTGTTGCTGAGCCAGCCACCATTTGATCGAGGCTGGAGCAGGCTCTGCAAACACGTCACTAATCAGCGGTTGCAGTTGCTTAAAGCTGTCTCTTGATGCATTCACGTCACCAGATACAAAGCGTTGATACACGTCCACATACCTTTGGGTATGAATATTGGCAGAGGCCACCATCCCGCCTGCGGCACCTTGACATAGCATCGCATGGAAATACGCATCCTCGCCGCAAAGTACAGGCTTCGTCTCATATTGGGTTAGCGCCAGCAGCAGATCCAAACCGCCAGTGCTGTCCTTCAGGCCAATAACCCCATCCAGATCCATGACTTTTCTCATTGTATCCAAGGTCATGCGACTACCGGTTCGAGCCGGAATCTCATAGACTAGAATCGGCAATCCTGTCCGGGACGCGTTGGAAAAATGCTCAAGAATTCCTTCTTGCGTCGGTCTGTTGTAATAAGGAGTGACCACCAGAGCAGCATCTGCTCCTAATTCAGCGGCCATTTCGGTCCGATGAACCGTCGAATAGGTATCATTGGTTCCTGTTCCCACGACGAGGGGAATGGTTTTGTTCAGACTTATCAAAATCTCTTTCGTTACTTCCACCATCTGCTTTACTTCATCCCAGGAGACAGTCGGAGATTCTCCTGTCGTGCCGTTTACGACCAATCCCTGAATGTCGTGTTTGGCAAGATGGGTAACATATTTGCGATACGATTCAATGTCGAGTTTGTGGTCATCCGTAAAAGGGGCAATTACCGGTATATAAATTCCTTGAACATGTTGTTCGTTCATCATAATCAACTACCTCTTCCCGTTATATTGAAACTAATGTAACATAGGAACCAGCATCACAGTTACCTATAACAAATGATAGTTGTCATCAATATTTTCGATGAGGTGAGCAAGTTGGATTTAATCTATCTTCAGACGTTTAGAGAAGTCGCAATTCGCGAGAGCTTCACCAGAGCTGCAGAGGTGCTGGGTTATGCACAATCCAGTGTTACTACGCAAATTCAGAAGCTGGAAAAAGCATATCAAGTCAAACTGTTTGAACGCTATAGCAATAACAAGATTCGTCTGACTTCTGCCGGGGAAGAGCTGTTCAAGCTTGCCGGACAGATGTTGGAATTGTTTGAGCAGTCCAAGGAAAAAATGGCGAAGCAGGGTGGTGGCTCCTTAACGATCGGTACGATGGACTCTATCGCTTCTTACTTTTTACCTCCATATATGCAAGCCACCCGTAAGGAATACCCGGATCTGAACATACGACTGCATACGAATCGTGAGGGGTTAATTTTGCATCAGGTCAGGGAAGGTGAAGCCGATATTGGACTTATTCTCGCAGATGATTCGAGCGATCCGGCTTTGCAGTGGATTACCATTCGCCAAGAACCGCTTTTGCTGATCGTCCATCCGCAGCATCCGCTGATCGCCAAAACGCAGATTGAATTGAATGATCTAAAGGATATGGAATGGATCATGCCTGAAGATACCTGTAATTACAGGCAGCTGCTTGAAAGAGTGCTTCGCGCAAATTCAATCCCTTATCGGATCGGTCTGGAACTTGGCAATCCGGAAGCGATCAAAAGAAGTATTAAGTCAGGTGAGGGTATTTCGATTCTGCCGCAAATGGCTGTAATGGAAGAAATCGAGCGGGGGGAGCTGAAAGCCTTACCCCTTGAACATGCAGAGCTTCAACTCGAAATTCAACTCGTTCTTCATCCGAAAAAGTGGGTATCCAACGCACTGCACGATTTTATGGAAAGCTTGAAAAAGTAAAGAATTGATCGCTGTTTAGCAGCATTATATCCGCTTTTTCTGTAATTTCTTTAGCCAACTCCAGGATAAATATGTTAATATAAGAGCCCATAAAATCAGCGAGCCACATCAAAAGGGCTCGCTGATTTATATTGAACGCAAATAAAGGAGGTGCCACATGAGTTCCATTCTAAACGTTATAGAAAAGCTGAAATTGAATGTCTTGAATATTGAAAATGTTCCGGAATCATTTAGTTCGGATGTATATAAACTTACTCTTCTTAGTGGAGAAGACGTATATGTTAAGATTCCATATAACAAGGATAAGCTATTTCGCGAATTTCAGATGCTTGAAATATTGAAGGACGTCATACCTGTTCCTAAGGTATTTGACATTTGGTATGGGGATGAAAGTAATACTGGAGCATTGCTTCTCTCTGCAATTCAAGGGGTGCCTTGTACAGAAAATATGGATGAAAAGCTATCTTTTCAAATGGGTGTATATCATGCAATGCTCCATGAGGTAAAAACTCCAGGATATGGATACCATTCAACCGATGGATTTAATATTCTTGACCAAAATAATTGGAGACTACATATCAAAAATAATTTTGAAAAGTGGAAAGAGCCCTGCAAAGAGCTCCTCGAACCAGCATTGTATGAACGATGTATTCTTCATTTTGATGGCGTGTTCTCTGCTTTACCAGATCCTGACGGACCCTGTTTGGTACATATGGATTTTCGACATGGCAATATATTGGTGAATGGTAACAAGGTTACTGGCATTATTGATTTTGAGAGTGCTCGGGGTGGCTCCTCTGAAATAGACTTTACTAAAATCAATAGATATATTTGGGAAGTAAACCCGAGAACGAAGTCCCCGTACTTCGAAGGTTATCAGACCATTCGGAACATGTTAAATCTCGAAATTGTATTGCCGTTTTATAATTTCTATGATGCTTTCAGTGCCGTTGTTTGGTGTAAAAACAGAGGAGTTGAAAGAAATCAATCGTTCCTTCAGGAAAGTATAGAAGTATTGAAGAAATCAGTCAGTTACTGATTATTGATGGCTTTTTCCTAAATTGAATGAATCCATTCGGAAATGTCATTGATCACGTTCTTATCTACATGTTGTGCAACTTTGTACTCTTTTTTCATTTTTAATATTTCTCCATAAACAGCTGGCATAAATAAATGATTTAAGTTGGGATAAAGTTTAAACATTACGTTTGGTTTTTCACCCAATAGGTCTTTGTAAACCTTAAAATCTTTGTCTACGGATACATGGAAATCTTGATCTCCTTGCAAAATGAGTACGGGTTTATCTAATACGTTAAGGTAATTAATGGAGGGATGTTCTCCCATCTCTTTGAAGTAGAAGGCTCTAGAATATTTCCCCAAAACCACAGTTGATTTCGCTTCTTCATCACTTAATTTATAAATTTTATCAAACTTAGCTGATAGTGCTGCTATTTGTTTCTTCGCAATCATTTTCAAAAACTTATTTAATGAGTCTAAAACATCGTTGTTTTGATCCATTAGAATCTCTTCTAACTTGCGTGGAGACCCACCCATAATAATGATCCCAGCAAAATGTCCACCTTCTGCATCAATTCGTGGAGCTAGCATCCCGCCTAAACTATGACCAATAATGAATATTTGGTTGGTATCAATACGTGGGTCTTTGCGCAATAAATCTGCTGCGAGGATAGCATCTTCAATCGTTTCTTCTTTAACGGATAAGCCGGTATCGTTTTTCATTTCTTTTCCATAGACGAATGTTCTTTTGTCATATCGCAGCACGGCGATTCCTTTGTCTGACAACCCTTCGGCGAGGTCTTTAAAAGGGAAGTTATTCCCCACCTTTTCATCCATATCTGCAGGGCCAGAGCCATGTACTAGTACCACTGCCGGAACTTTTGATGAGCAATCCTCCGGCAGTGACAAAATTCCATTTAGAGGATAATTCGTTTCTTTGCCAATGATTAGTTTTTCGTTCATTCCCATAACCTCCAATTAACATTTTTCTTCTAAAAAATGATTCATTTTCTGAACTAGTCGTTGATATTCGGGAACTTCACGTAAATAATCGAATGCTGGATTCATCAGCACATCCCTCATCATGCTATTCTTTATAACCTGCTCGCTGCGGGGAGCGGCGACGTCGAAATCTTTCAGCCACGGATCAATCAGATCAAAAAAGGAATCTCCACGGAGCTCAAAAGGAAAGAATCCTTCCACGCAGGTTTCCACATATTTTTCAAGTAGTTCAATCGATTTTTCGGGTGATTTGTTCACGCAATATAGATGAGCGCCTAGTGCGTAAAGCAGAATGACATTGTTTGGATTTAGCCGTTTCATATCAAAAATCCGTGCAAAATCGGACGCTCTCATAAAAGCTGCTTCGGCTTTTTCGATATTATTAATATTTAGTTGTAGGACGTTCAGTAGCCCTTGAAAGACTGTCATTACGTGTTGATACAGTTCAGCCTGCAAGGTTTCTTTGGCTTTGGCGATGTTGCCCATAAGCTGATATGCCTGTGAAATTAACACGCCCTTTGGCATCACGGGCCGGACAGTCTCCCCAAGTAAATCTAAGACAGGCTGAGGGCTCCTTAACGCAAGATGACAAACCGACTGATACAAAATCGCATCGTTGGAAAGGTGCATATCGCCACTTTCGCCCTGAATCCGTTCACACAGGGTCACGCTTTCGTTAAGAAGAGTCTCTTTTTGCTCTTGTGTTCTCGCCAGCGTGAAGTGATTTGTGTACAGCTTAACCATTTGCAATAAAAGCGGAAAGCAGGCGTAATATTTTTTGATGATCGCCGTACATTCAGCGATTACCTCATCAAAAGGAAGGGCAGCAAAATCATTGGCCAGTCGGGTGTAAAGCTTTGCGATGTCCGACTGCTCCATTTGCGGGGAATAACCCATCAATTCATCAATGCTAATGTTAAAATAGGCCGCAAGCCGTGGCAGAAATGTGATGTCAGGATAGCTTTGTCCCGTTTCCCACTTGGAAACAGACGCTTTGGAAACACCGATAAATGCAGCAACCGCATCCTGTGTTAATCCTTTTTCTCTGCGTTTTGCTACAAGGATCGATGCTAAATTAATTTCGTTCATCAACGTCACCTCTGCTTATGATTATACGGTTTATAAAATAAACTCCCAAGCGACTTGTCGTTGACTTGTGTTAAAAAAATCAACCATTGGGAAACTTGATAGGTAAGGGTATCTTTGACGTTACTTAATCCGTCCATACAAATGGCGATTACTCAGTATTATCAAAAAATTCAGAAGCCGCAACCAAGTTATGGTTTAGTCCACACAATCCTCCAAATGCGAAGGAGTTTATTACATTCGACATCGATACACGTAAGGTTAAGTTAATCAAATATATCCATAGGAGCGACTAACTATTGTTCATGAGATGGTCCGAAGTAATTAGAAATATGCTATACTGGCAACGTAAAAAGGGAGGTGCTTTACTGATGGAGAATCTGTTAAGATTGTCTGTGACTTGCTTCACTTGTGCAAAGCCAGTATTGGAGAAGCGTTACTTTGCATGGGGTTAAATCTTTTCTAACGCTAAATAAGCTTTTCTAATATTTTGGCTTTGCACCTTATTTTCAAAAATAAGGAGTGAAGCAGAGTGAAATATACAAACGCTAAAAAAATATTGCCCGAAAAGTTAATAATAATGATTCAAGAGTATGTCCAGGGAGAGACGATTTACATCCCAAAACAGGAAAAGGAATATAATCATTGGGGAAGTTTGAGTGGCGGAAGGCAATGGTTAGATCACCGAAATGCCACTATTAGACAAGCCTTTAAGAGTAATAGCAGCATTGAGCAACTTGCTAAGGACTACTTTCTCTCTGTTGAAACCATTAAGAAAATTGTTTATTCCAAAAATAAGTAGTACACGGCACTGATGAAGAAATTCATCAGTGTTTTTTATGTCAAAAACGATTCTAACTTATTGTTTTCATTTGAATAGTTAATTGCTCTCTTTACAATAGGATTAGGCAGAAGAGGAGTCGATACAGTGAGAGAAAATGTAACTTTTGATCTGGATTCAAATCGGGAATACTGGACCATTGGAGAGAGCAGTACTTCATTGGACATAATTAAGAGAGCGAGGAAACAGTAAATATGAATGAACCAAAAAGCAGAAGCAGACATCTGATCGATCAGGAGCTAATAAGTGCAATTGATTTAATACCAGCCACCGATCTTTCCGCTGCCACACTAATGGAAGCACGGAAAAGTCAAACAAAAATGATGCAGCAAATCGATGTAACGCAGCTGTTTCCAGTCACATTCGAAGAAAGGGCGGTTCCAAGTTATTTTGGTGGTCCTGATATTCGTATCGAAATTATTAAACCCCTCCAACCAAAGAACAGTAAGATGCCGTTATATTATTCGATTCATGGTGGGGGAATGGTTATGGGCAGTCCGGTCGGTGAACGCCAAAGCAATGCGGCACTGGCTGTGCAACATGGTTTTTGCTGTGTATCTGTTTACTATCGGCTAGCGCCAGAACATATTCAGCCAAGTCAATTACAGGATTGTTATTCCGGCCTGAAATGGTGCATCGAGCATGCCGAGGAATTAGGGTTAGATACCGAGAAAGTCGCTCTTGCAGGCAGCAGCGCCGGTAGTGGATTAGCAGCGGGGTTAGCCCTGTACATTCGCGACCAGAAGGAATTCGACATCCATCATCTAAGACTGCGCAGCCCCATGCTCGATGACCGTACAAGTATTTTGCCAGACCATCCTTATGCCGGCGAGTTTGTTTGGACCAAAAAAAGCAATTATTTCGGCTGGAAATCTGTCTTAGGTCACGAACCCGGACAAGAGGAAACAAGTGAATATTACGTGCCAGCGCGTGCAAAATCTCTTGCCGGTTTACCACCCACTTATATGAGCATAGGCAGCATTGATTTGTTCATAGATGAAACCTTATTATTTGCCAAACAACTTGCCTTTGACGGTGTTTTGATCGAATTGCAAGTACTTCCTGGATATCATCATTTGGCTCCAATGTTTCCGAATGCACATTTTTCTCAAATAGGTGCCACCTCTAGTGAGTATGCGTTGTTGAAAGCTCTGGAGTTACTTTGATTATAAGACTAATTTAGAGGTCGAATCGGAACCGAGACAATAGGGTGGAAGCAGTACAAATGACACAAGTTAGAGTGTTGAAAGATAAAGTCGCATTGATGCGGCTTTTTTTGTTTTGTCGTGGGGCAAGAACCAGACCTTTTGCCGTCCAACCATAGTTTAGATAATTGTGCATATCGAATTTGTAACTTGTGTATTTAAATTTGCTTGAATCCTTGCTAAACTTTGTTTTGATAATGAGAATCATTATTATTTGGTGGGGGCAAAATTTGTCCGGAGGGCTTTCTAGAGCAAAACAATGATAAGAACTAAGAAAGGTTGGTAGAAATGACTTCAAACAGACAACTATGTATTGGATTGTCCTTAAATGCAACATGGAATAAAGGTGACGGTTGGCGGCACCGGGATAGCGGAGTAGAGCAGACAGGAACCATTGACTATTATATTCATTGGGCAAAAATGGCGGAGAACTCTAAGCTCGATTTTCTTTTCAGAGCTGATTATCTGTATATTAGCCCGCAGATGTTAGGCGATTCTTCTAATTTCGGCAGCCCAGATCCTACTTTGTTTTTTGCAGCAATAGCTCGTGAAACCAACCGCATCGGACTCGTTACGACCATTTCTACCACGTTTAATCCGCCTTATGTTGTTGCCCGGCAGCTTCAGTCCTTAAACTGGCTAAGTAATGGGCGTGCCGGGTGGAATATTGTCACTTCTATTGAAGGCGCCGATAATTTCGGGAATTCGCCAATGCCATCACCGGAAGAACGGTATGCAAAGGCAATAGAATTTACGGAAGTGGTATGCAAGCTTTGGGATAGTTTTCCGAATGAGGCTATTGTTATTGACCGTGAGTCAGGCATGTTTTCTGATAAGGAAAAAGTGACTGCTATTCATCATTCCGGTGAATTTTTCAATGTAAAAGGGCCACTCACTTTACCTTCTCATCCATCGGGAACCATTCCTCTGTTTCAAGCTGGTGCTTCGGATATTGGACGGAATTTTGCTTCTTCCGTAGCGGATGCTATTTTTGCGGCAATGCCGGATCTTGAATCGGGCGTGGAATTGCGAAGTGATTTGAGAAAAAGAGCTGTAGAACATGGGCGCGATCAGAACACGATTAAAGTTTTGCCGGGGTTATATTTTTTCCTGGCCGATACGCACGAAGAAGCGCTTGAATTACATAAGGCTGCTCATGCCCATTTAAGTCTTGAGCGCAGACACGCATCTCTGAAATCGTTGATGGGTCTTGATTTAAGCAGTTTCCCCTTAGATCAACGCGTAACCGAGGATATGCTGCCTGATCCTGATCAGGCTGTTCGCAGTCGCACACATGCTGAGCTGTTGCGCCGTTATATTACAAAATATCAGCCTACAGTAAAAGATATCCTGAATCGGCCTGAGGTTGTCGGATCTGCTCATTGGGTATCTGTGGGAACAGTCGAGACCGTAATGAATGATATTATTGAGCGGGTTGAGGCTGGTGCTATTGATGGATTCATCGCCCTGCCAGGCGGTTCAGAAAAATCGATGGAAATATTTTTTGAAAAGCTGATTCCAAAGTTAGTTGAAAGAGGTCTGTTCAGAAGTGAATATACCGGGGAAACGTTGCGAGATCATTTAGGAAATTCATAAAACACTGCATACACAGTAATTGGGGAGGACATATGAAAAGACTAACTGGATTGATTTTAACTGTAATTTTACTTGCAGGGGGGATACTGGCTGGTTGCTCCGAAACGCCCGTTGCAGTTACTCCTGAGGCCAGCAAGATCGAGGGTGAAGGATGGCCAAGAACCATTGAGGATGCCAGCGATAATGGGGTGATGCTTGAGAAACGACCAGAGCGTATAGCGGTGCTGCATCCATTATACTTAGATTACTTTTTTGCTCTGGATACACCTCCAATCGCATCAATAAGCGCTTCGGAAGCGATGGAGAAGTTTGCAACTTTACAGCCTTACGCCGGGTCTACTGATATTATTGATTTGGGTAGCGACTCAGCGAATTTGGAAAAGATTATTGAGGCCCAGCCTGATGTGATTGTAACCTTTAAGGGGTCTGTGGATACCATCTATGATGAGTTGAACAAGATTGCTCCAGTCATCTTAATCGACTACACCGATACCTGGGAAAAAACAACGATGCTCCTTGCTGAGGTTGTTGGAAAAGAAGAGCTCGCAGAACAATTGATTAAGGGAACCCAAGAAATGATAGCACAAACGAAAGAACAGTTAGGTACTCTTGAGGATAAGACCTTTGCCTTGTTGCGGGTTGATGGAAAAGCCAATTTTAATGCTCAAGGATCTAAAAATACAATGTACTACAATCAAACTGCAGGCTTTGGATTATTGGCACCGAAGGGATATCCTGAGGGTGGCGAGGCGCTTACGCTGGAGGGACTATACGACATGAATCCCGATTATATTATTATCCAGCATGATATTGACGTTGCAAAGGCAGCCGTGAAGGAAAAGGAATCTTCGAAGGTATGGAACTCTCTGGAGGCAGTAAAAAATAACCATGTAGTTATCTTTGATAATTCCCTCAATAGTGCGAGTATTCTGGCTGTTCGTTTGGCTTCAGAGTATTTCCTGAAATTAGCTGAACAATAATTCATAATACAAGAAGTCCGATTGCTGATACTGAGCGCAATCGGACTTTTTTGCTCTAGGGAGACAAGCATATAGTTGCATTAGAAGTTACCTAGTTGGCGATTAATTTGAGCTCATTTTTTTGTCTGAAGACGATAACCGCTTGGAGTTAGGCCACAGCACCGGCGGAAATTTTGTGAGAAGTAGCTTTGAGAGGAAAAACCAGTGGATTCCGCAACTTGAGCAATGGAAAGATCTGTGGTTTCTAGTAGCTCCTTGCTCGCACGAATCCTGACCTCATTGAGATAATTAATAGGTGACATACCGTAATATTTAGCGAAAGTGTGTGCCAGATAATATTTGCTGATATGCGCCTTTTCTGCAAGAGAGTGGAGCGAGATTTCCTCCGCGTAGTTCGAGTCGATATGTCGCTTGATCCGGCTGCATATCTTGTCAGCCCTTTGCGTGGTTACAACAGAGAAGGGATGACCAGATCTTCTCATTAAACTAATGATTACAATCTCAAGTAAGTTTTGACAGACGTCCTCATAGTTCTCATCCTTGTTTTCGGTCTCCGAAAGCATAGCGTTGAAATACAACAAGAGTTCATTCCTCTGTTTTGAATAATTGATAATTTCATGATTACGGGTTCCACTTTGCTTTCCAAAATCAAAACTCATCCCCTCAACCCCAAGCACTACATACTCCAAAGGGTCACTCCCAATGGATACTTCGGTATGCTCTACGTTCGGGTTCACGATGACAAGATCGTCCTGCTGCACCGAAAAAATCTCATCCTCTACGATGAAATTCCCTCGTCCACTTCGGACATAAAACAGCTCCGCGAAGTTATGTGAATGACGAATGCTGAACCAATCTCCTTCATAAATGGAAGAGCTAACATAGATTAACTTTGCGGGAATCTCTCCACGTCCCTTTCCGGGAAGCCAATAGCGTACATTTCCCATCTGCAGTCCGTCCTTTCCTCAATCTCATTTAGTGAACTACAGTTAAACCAATTTCAACGTTTTATGTTGTGAAAAAATTGTTAATTTATAAATTTATTATATTAGCAAGATATATAAAATCAACGACAACATGTATGTAGATATAAAGAGGCCGTTAAGATAAATTAAAAGGGCGAGAAAGAATGTAAGCGGTTACGTATGATCACTAAATATAGGGGGAATGGATTTATGAAAAAAATTCTTAGCCTTGCGATCACGGCAGCATTGACTCTTAGCTTGGCAGCCTGCGGCAGCTCTTCTGAAAATGGCCCTAATTCAACAAAGGATTCATCCAACACGAACTCGGCAACATCTACGGAACAACGTACTCTTAAGCTAGCTGCTTTGGAAACCGCTTACGGGGCTGATGTATGGAAAGAAATTACGGCTGCCTTCGAAAGCGCCAATCCTGGCGTGAAAGTCGAAACGACGATTGACAAAAATATTGAAGATGTCATTGGACCCGGTATGAAATCTGGTGAGTTTCCTGATGTTATCCATTTGGCAACGGGTCAGCCGAAGGGCTTGACTGAAACCTTTGTAAAGGATAATAACCTAACTGACCTTTCAGATGTGCTGTCCATGACCATACCCGGCGAAAGTGTAACCGTCAAGGATAAGCTGATTCCAGGTTTCACTGATACAACGATCACGAATCCGTATAACGATGGAAAGACCTATCTGATGCCTATGTTCTACAGCCCTACCGGTTTGTTTTATAACGAGGGTTTGTTTGAACAAAAAGGTTGGAAAGTTCCTACGACTTGGGAAGAAATGTGGGCTCTAGGTGATCAAGCTAAAGCCGAGGGTATTTCACTATTTGCTTATCCGACGTCAGGTTACTTTGACTCTTTCTTCTATGCTTTGCTCAACGAGGTGGGCAGCGCGGATTTCTTCACTAAAGTGACGCATTACAACGAAGGCATTTGGCAAACCCCAGAAGCTCAACAAACGGTTGAACTGATCGGTAAACTGGCTACTTACACCGAAAAAACGGTTCCCGCAAATGCCAACAAAGATAACTTTACCAAAAACCAACAACTGATTCTGGACAATAAAGCACTCTTCATGCCTAACGGTACTTGGGTCGTTGGCGAAATGAGCAAAGCTCCGCGAGCAGAAGGCTTCAAATGGGGCTTCACAGCTCTTCCGGCAATAAAAGACGGTGGCGACCGTTATTCGTATACCTTCTTCGAACAAATTTGGATTCCTGCCAAAGCGGAAAACGCAGATCTGGCAAAACAATTTATTGCTTATCTTTATTCCGATGAGGCAGCAGCCATTTTTGCAAAGGTTGGCGCGATTCAACCGATCAAAGGTATGTCCGACAAATTGGATGGAGACAACAAGCTTTTCTACAGCATCTATGACAATGGGGCAAAGGCTGCTATGGGTGCATTTGCAACAACTGACCCAGTTGAAGGGGTGAATATATCGGATGCAGTGTTTGCGTCCATTGACTCCCTTGTAACAGGTGCTAAAACACAGCAACAGTGGGTTGAGGGAATCATTAAAGCAAGCGACGCCTTGCGGGGAGCATTGAAATAATAAAGAGGCCTGGGCCTTGAGAATGTAACAGGATCATGGTGGGCGACCTGAGCTGACCACCATGATCTGACCTTTGGGAGGAGAGAGAAAGCCATGGATATGAAAAAAGGAAGAGGACGTTTTATCTTCTTCTGTCTAGCACCCGCCGTCCTCCTTTTTGCAATTTTCTTAATTATTCCTACGATCGATGTCTTTCGGATGTCATTGTACAAGTGGGGCGGCTATACCGATAACAAAACCTTCGTAGGTTTGCAGAATTTCAATAAGCTGTTTCATAGCGATAAGTTTTATCAGACCTTTCAAAATAGTGTTCTGCTCATTGTTCTGGTTACAATCGTGACCTTTGCTCTGGCACTTCTGTTTGCATCGATGCTCACACGTGAAAAACTCAAAGGGCAAAATGTTTTACGCGTAATCTTCTATATTCCTAACATTCTGTCTGTGGTTGTCATCAGTGCGATCTTCTCAGCGATTTACGATCCGAATAGCGGGCTTATGAACTCATTGCTAAAGCTGTTTCGCGGATTACAAGCAGAGCCCATTCTATGGCTAGGGGATCAGAAAGTAGTTATTTTCAGTCTTGCAGGCGCGATGATCTGGCAGGCGATCGGCTATTACATGGTAATGTACATGGCTAGTATGGCCAACATTCCAGAGAGCTTATATGAATCCGCAGGGCTTGAAGGAGCAGGGCGAATGGCTCAGTTTTTCCAGATAACCATTCCTTTAATCTGGACGAACATACGGACGACGCTCACCTTTTTCATCATCAGTACGATTAACATGAGTTTCTTGTTCGTGATGACGATGACAAGCGGCGGTCCAGACGGTGCCACCGAAGTGTTCCTCAGTTATATGTATAAAGAAGCATATACTAATTCCTCTTATGGCTATGGGATGGCCATCGGTGTAATTGTGTTCCTGTTCTCGTTTGCGCTTGCTGGAATACTAAACGCAGTTACCAGACGAGAGCATTTGGAATTTTAGGAGGGAATAAGATGAATACAAACAACCGCTCACGGAGAGGTGTTAGCGACAAATTATACAAAGGCTTCATTTACGTTATACTGATCGCTTTAGCCATCCTCATCCTCATCCCTGTTCTATGGGCATTCATGGCCTCCATCAAACAAGACAGTGAGTTTTACGGCAGCCCCTGGGCACTTCCCGCCGGGATGCATCTACAGAACTTTGCTGATGCATGGCTCAAGGCAAAAATGGGTTCTTTTATGCTCAATTCCGTATTGGTGACGGTAATCGCACTGGTGCTTCTACTTATTGTGGCATTGCCTGCGTCCTATGTACTTTCTCGTTTTAAATTTAGAGGGAACGGATTCTGGAATATGATGTTTATGGCGGGTTTGTTTATTAATGTAAACTATATCATTGTTCCTATCTTTCTGATGCTTAATAACGGCGACAAGATGCTCCGCGGCATACTGGGACACCCTTTTTTGCTGAACAACCTGTTTGTTCTCGCGGTGGTTTATGCTGCGATGGCACTGCCATTTACGATCTATCTCATGTCGGGATATTTTAAATCGCTGCCCAAAGAATTTGAGGAAGCGGCCTCGGTGGACGGTGCTGGCTATTTTCGTACTATGGTGCAAGTCATTATGCCTATGGCCAAACCCAGTATCGTAACGGTTATTCTGTTCAATTTCCTGTCCTACTGGAACGAATATATTATCTCTATGACGCTCCTAACCAAACCGACCCTGAAGACATTACCTGTCGGCTTAATGAACCTGATGGCGGCGCAAAAATCCGCAGTTCAGTATGGTCAGATGTATGCAGGTCTGGTGCTGGTCATGCTTCCAACCTTGATTATATATATTCTGGTACAAAAAAAGCTAACCCAAGGTATGACGATGGGCGGGCTGAAAGGATAAGGTGCGATGATGGAAGACTCTACAAAGAATTTTTTGCGTAATTTGTTAATGCTGATTGTTTTTATCGTCGGTATCGGATTGGTCATTGTCGGCCAAAAGAACATTGGAGCCCCCGGACTGGGTCTGATGTTGCTTGGTCTCGCTATGCTGATCGGTCTGCTATGGCTATATAACCGAAAATATAAATAGAGGAGTTTTCAACCATGAGTACAAAAAGAGGACGTGTAACGATCCCTACTGATTTAGATGTTATTCCGCAAACCCTGGAGATCATGAAACGCTGGGGAGCCGACGCTGTACGTGATTGTGATGGAACTGACTTTCCCGCCGAACTGCGGGATATCGATGCCAAGGTCTATTCCACTTATTATACAACCCGTAAGGATAACGTATGGGCTAATGCCAACCCTGAAGAGATTCAACAAATGTATTTGATGACTCCCATTCATACGGCTGAAGGCGAAAGCATTTCCGTTTCCCTTATGAAGGGGATTTATCCTGACATGCTCAAAGTGAATTGTCGCGACGATATTCAGCGCTGGTGGGAAGTCATCGATCGTACAACCGGAGAGGTCGTTCCGACCGAACAATGGAGCTATGACGAGAAAATCGGCGATGTCACCATCACAACCCAGCCGTTCCATGACTATACCGTTAGTTTTTTGGCTTATATTATGTGGGATCCGGTTCATATGTACAATGCGGTCACCAATGAATGGAAAGATGTCGAGCATCAAATTACCTTTGATGTTCGTCAACCGAAGACTCGTAAGTATACGATGGAGCGAATTCGCAAGTTTATCGAAGATCATCCTTATGTCAATGTGATTCGCTATACAACCTTCTTCCACCAATTCACCTTGGTTTTTGATGAGCTCGCTCGTGAAAAATATGTGGACTGGTACGGCTATTCAGCCTCAGTTAGCCCTTATATCCTCGAACAGTTTGAGGAAGAGATCGGGTACAGGTTCAGACCTGAATTTATTATCGACCAAGGATACTACAATAACACCTATCGAATACCTACGAAAGAGTTCCGTGATTTTCAAGCATTCCAGCGTCGGGAAGTGGCGAGCCTTGCCAAAGAAATGGTCGATATTACCCACGAATGTGGTAAGGAGGCCATGATGTTCCTGGGTGATCATTGGATCGGCACAGAGCCTTTCATGGAGGAATTTGCATCAATCGGTCTGGATGCCGTAGTTGGCAGTGTAGGAAACGGTTCAACACTAAGGCTGATCAGCGATATCCCGGGCGTGCAATATACGGAAGGCCGTTTCTTACCTTACTTTTTCCCGGATACCTTTCATACAGGCGGGGACCCCGTAAAGGAAGCCAAAGTAAATTGGGTCACCGCGCGACGTGCGATTCTCCGCAAACCGATCGATCGGATCGGCTACGGCGGATATCTTAAGCTAGCCCTTGATTTTCCCGAGTTTATTGATTATGTAGAAAGCGTTACGGATGAGTTCCGTACGCTCTATGACAATGTACAGGGAACCTCGCCGTATTGCGTCAAGTCAGTAGCCGTGCTCAACTGTTGGGGCAAAATGCGGGCCTGGGGGAACCATATGGTCCATCATGCACTTTATTACAAGCAAAATTACAGTTATGCCGGTATTATTGAAGCTCTCTCTGGTGCACCTTTCGAAGTGAGCTTCATCAGCTTCGACGATATCAAAGAAAATCCTTCCGTTTTAGATGATATTGACGTCATATTAAACGTCGGAGATGCAGATACGGCCTATACGGGTGGAGAATGGTGGCTGGATACGGATATTGTTACCGCCGTAAAAAGGTTTGTTTATGAAGGCGGTGGATTTATCGGTGTTGGCGAACCCACAGCGCATCAGGCGAATGGGCGCTTTTTCCAACTGGCCAACATCCTCGGTGTAGAGGAAGAACGTGGCTTTACGCTGGGTTATGATAAATATAACTGGGATGAGCATGAACATTTCATTACGGCAGATTGTAAAATCAATCCGGATGGAAGCAAGGAAATCAACTTTGGAGAAGGCAAAAAAAATATTTTTGCCCTTGAAGATACTACGATTCTCCGTCAAACGGACAAGGAAGTTCAACTTGCGGTGAACGAATTCGGCGACGGGCGAAGCGTATATATAAGCGGTTTACCATATAGCTTCGAGAATAGCCGCTTGCTGTACCGTGCGATCCTCTGGAGCGCCCACAGCGATCAGGAGCTGAACAGCTGGTTCAGTGAGAACTATAATGTTGAGGTTCATGCTTATGTGGAAAAGGACAAATTCTGCGTCGTGAATAATACGTATGAGCCACAGGAAACAGTCGTTTACCGCGGTGATGGCTCCAGCTTCTCACTGAAGCTGGATGCAAATGAGATCAAGTGGTACGAAATATAAAAAATCCAGCATTCTATTGTAGGAGGAATGATTTGATGCGGAAAAAAAATAATAAAATGATATTCAAATTATGGATTTGGATGATGGTTTTATTGGTTGCTTCAAGTCAGTTAATGGTACTCCCAAGCAATACTGCTTATGCTACTTCAGGAGAATTTGGTGATTTGCCGATTGAGCCACAGGAAAAAACGATCGAGAGCATCCCCCCAATTAAGGTTGAAACATACGTTGAAGAGCAGCCAGAAATCCCATCGGTAATACAAGCAGTATACAGTGACAGCACTACCGCAGAAGTCATGGTGAGCTGGGATCCAATCGAATCTTCTAACTATGCGCAGGTAGGGACATTTACCGTAAAGGGTTCTGTAGAGGGAACGAGTATTAAAGCTGAAGCTGCAATCACGGTGCATGAAAAGAGTATGGAAACAACAGGAAATGTAGATATAGATACATTCTTAGCAGAATTAAAAAATAATGTTCCAAGTAATCAAGAGGTTGTTTCTTATATGAATAACTATCAGTCCATGGAACCGGAAGCCATAACTTTCGTCAAAGGAAATGGAACAACTTCAGTAAACAATGGATTGACAGTAACGATTAACAATCTGGGTGGCAGTGGAGCTATAGCAACATGGGATAAGGCTCCTTGGCTCTCCGGAGGAATCATAGATACAACGATGCGGTATACCAGCACAAATCAAAGCAATATTGGATTTGTTCTAGGATCTAATGATAGTAACCAAGGCATAGCTATTCGTTATGATTCCGGCACAACCTGGGTTATTCAGAGTCCGGATGGAACAAGTAAATGGGAAACATTTGACGGACCAGAACTAAAAATGGACACAGATTATCACATTCAAATCGGCTTTAATGGTATAAAGCTTCTGATCATTGTAGACGACGTGACTTATTACAATAAGAATACTGATTTATTGAGTTCGTTGTCTGGATTAGGTCAAGTCGGGCTGTATAAGCGCTATGCTACAGGAGAGATTGCCATCAAGAGTGTGAGAATTGAAGGTGTGGGCACGAGGGAGAAACCTTCAAACATTGTTAATTATGTTCAAGATTATGAAGACTCCAATTATACCCCCCATTGGTCAGGGCTGAAAGCAGCGGTCGTGACGGATATTACGGGCAATAAAGTTCTCTCCCTTAAAAAAGGATCTAGCGAACGAGGTGTGGATCTGGATTCGCCACAAATTCAACAAGGAACTCTTTCATTAGATTTCAAACTGGTTAATCCGGACAAATTGATTAGCGGACAAGGATTTGCGTTTGGTTTCAGAATGAATGATTCAGCAAGTATTTTCAATGAACTCGGGGTTGATCCGAGCAGCTGGATACCGGAGTCCAATACGGGCTGGGGAGATAAGCAAGAGATTCCTTATCCGATTCAAGGGCGTTGGAACAATCTCATGTTTAATTTTAATGGTAAGAAAATAACGGTTTTTTTGAATAAAAAGCGGATTGGCGATATTACTTTTGAACAGTATTCTGAAGCAGCTGGGCGCTTCGGGCTACGCATTAGAAGCACTGTAGAGCTTCAAATCGACAATGTACAATATACGAATGAGATCATTGAACCCAAACAAATTGCACAATACAGTAATGATTTTGAGGATGGAATTAAAGGTACTTGGACTGGTGCTGATTCTACAATTATTACAGAAGGTAGTAATCGGGTATTGAGACTATCCAATATCAAAGACAATGTAATGAACTTGGATGCACCGTCCTTGCAAAGCGCCACATATATGTTGAATGTGAAGCCAGCAACATCGGATATCGGATTTGTTATAGGCGATGGTGCTATTGTGAAATATGAAGGCACGAAATGGGTATTGTTGAATAAGGATGGGACCAGCACTGACTTTGTCATTTCTGATGCGATGGAATTCAATCCTTTACCTAATACCTGGAACAAAGTTGGACTTCAATACTCTGATCATTCTGTGATCTTAAGTATTAATGGCGCTACATTGCAAGCAAACTTACCGACAGTGCAGCAACTCGGGGAAGGGTCTTTTGGGGTAGTTGCGCAGAATTACATTTATATTGATAATGTTGTTTTTACTGAAGAATTCCTTGATATGAATACGTCTTCATCCCATGTTGGCAAGCTGAGATATGAAGAGTACTATGAAGGTGATTCAATCGTAAATTGGGAAGGCTTCAAGGATACGCCGCAAGTTTCTAGTGGATATTTGCAAGGGATGTTGGATGCTGGAACGGCTGCTATCAATAAGGATGTAACACCAGTAGCCAACGGCATATATCAAGTGAAAATGCAGTCGGATGGAGCTACTGGGATTACACTTGGAAATATCGTGATTTACGAAGAAAGTCCGGGGAATTGGAAATACAAGCTGGAAGGCAGTAATGATGCCTTTGCGATTGGTGCTACTACTGCACTTGCTTCTGGCAAAGATTACACGCTACGTGTAGAAATGATCGAGAACGAGCTAGGCCTTTACGTGAATGGAATTAGGGCTGGCAGTGTGAATGTAACTGGATATACACCAGGTTCATTTGGCATCTACAATTCTGTGACCCATGCGATTCAAGCCAAGATAGACGCGATCACTGCAGAAGAGGTTCGGGTGTATGCACCAGATTATAATGCGCAGAACTGGGGTCCTCTTGATAACAGTAAACCAGAGGTTCTCGCCAATGGAGACAGCCAAATCCGATTGAACATGCCAGGGGTTTCATTAGCCGTGGATAAGGATAGCCCTAAATTCGCTGATCAGGCAATCATTTTTGAATTTAACACCAATGTTTCCGCTGGAGCAGATGGTGGCCGTTATGGTTTTATCGTGAGAGGTTCGGCAGCTGACAAATATGTAGGTGTCGTTCATGATATTAATGGGAAGTGGAAGGTCACAACAAGTAACGGGAATGAGATAGCCTTTCCCAATACGTATCAGATAAAGGCCAATACAAATTATCATATTGAGCTTCGTTTGGTGGGAACAACGGTTAGTCTCAACATTACGGGTCCTGATGGCGTAGCAACAGATATGGGTTCGATATCTGAAGAATCGATGGCTGTTGTGCCGGGTTGGTTTGGTCTTCGTTCATGGTATGGAACCAAACAAATGACGGTGAGTAACCTCAAAATGGTCGAACTTGAGTCGCTACCTAAGCTGAAACTGGCGCAAGAGACAGATACGATTGAGAATGATGGTATGACCGTTACTGTATATAAAGATTTTCCAGGCATTGTAGAGTATCAAGTGAATCATCACACGCTACAGGCCGACGTGGAGCAAACGAATAGCGTGAAGATTAATAATAAGGATTATGTACCGCGTACAGTATCGAAGAAAGACAGTGCTAGCACATATCAGTACACGATGACGTTTGATGAGATCGGCGTTGTGATTGATGGACATCTCGAGGCAAAGGCGAACAATGTAGTGCGATTTGAAATTGATAAAATTTCCGACGGCCCGGATTTCTTAGTGCGTTCGATTCAAATGAACAACGCTCTGATCCATGTGAATAGTTCAATGAAAGATGCATCGTATGCATGGAGTAAGTCAAACGGGGAGTGGCACGGAGTCTCAGAGGAACTGGTTGACGATATGTCTCTTATGAAGCAAAGCGGTACGACCGGTGTAACGATGGTTATGGTGAGTGGAGATGGCTTGGCAGCATCGGCAGAGGACAACGTCATGAGTGGTGGCAATAAATTGATAATCACCACAGAGAAAAAACCGCTTGTCAATAAAATAACGGTGAAGCCAGGCAGTTGGACGTATCGACATCTTCAAAGTAGTGAGACTGAAGAGTTGCCATGGTATGAAGTGGTCGTCACTGGGGAACGCAATAACGACGAAAAGACAGATTGGCAAGATGCGGCTGTTGCTTACCGAACGGAAATTTACAATGAGCCATTTGGCGCACAGGATATGAAGAACAATATGATGTACATTGCTTTCAACTTTGCGAGTCAAGCCAATGATCCGTTCTTGAACAGTTTGGATACGGGGAAAGTTCTGTACAATTTTACAGACGGTTTTGGACAGATGATTCTGCATAAGGGGTATCAGGCGGAAGGGCATGATGATGATATTCCTTCCTACTCTAATATTGGTGTACGACAAGGTGGATTAGATGATTTCAATTATTTGATCGATGAGGGGGATAAGTACAACCTTCACGTCGGCGTACATTTGAATGCAACCGAATATCATCTCGATGCCAACGAACTGGATTACTCCAATTTAACTGGGGCTACAGCTAATGGACCGAAGACAGATAAGCTCTCCAAAGGTTGGGATTGGATCGATACGGCTTATTATGTAGATCAAACGAAGGATGTCCTGAGTGGTGAACTGAAATCACGGTTAACCAATCTATATAATCTCACGAAGGACGCCAACGACCCTAATGATCCTGCGTTAGATTTCTATTATGTAGACGTGTATACCGGCAATGACTACAATGCCTATAAATTGTTGCAATATGCCAATGGTCTTGGAGTCAAAGTAGGAACAGAATTCTCAGGTCCGATTGAACCAGGTGTGGATTTCGTTCACTGGGGTCCGGATTTAGGATATCCCAATAAAGGGAACAAGAGTATCCTTTCTAGAATGGTGAAGAACAATCTCGATATTTTTGTAGGGAATGCTTTATTTAAAGGACAAAAAATCCCTGGTGTGACCACTTGGGGCGATTCTAAGCCAGACGTACAGCAGGGTGTAACAGTATTCTTCAATGAAGTATTGCCGACGAAGTATATACAGCATTTCGGTGTACTGAAATATGAAGAGGACCAAGTAACTTTTGATAATAATGTCGTCTCTAAGAGAAATAAATCCACTGGTATGATTGAGCTTACCAAGAATGGCAAGCTGATCTCTTCTTGGAAAGATACCGGAACGACTACCGATGAATCAGTGCGCCATACAGGTGAGGCTAACTCGTTAATTCCATGGGTTTGGGATATCAAAGCTAATCAAATCTTGGGTGTTAACGATGGTGCGAAGCTGTACCATTGGAACACAACAGGTAACTCGACCACTTGGCAGTTGACGGATGAATTTAAAGATGTGAAACAGTTTAATATGTACGAATTGACCCAACAAGGTAAAGTTCTGGTGGATACGCTGGTCGCTCGGAATGAATCTCTTACGATTACGAAGGCAAAGAAAAATACGCCTTATGTATTGTATCCAGCAACTGCTGATGCCCTGACTTTGGTACCTAATGCAGGGAATTGGGGAGAAGGCAGTTTGATCAAGGATTTTGCCTTCAATTCAGAGAAGTTCAATGTTCCAGGTTCATGGACAGTCGATGATCCAGCAAACATTACAATCAAGACTGTTCAAGGGGATACAGAATACGATATCACTAAAGAAATGAACAAATCGAATTGGAACAGATACGCAGAGGTCGGTAGTAATTCAGGTGTAATCTCACAGGAGATTACCGGATTGCAGCCTGGTCAGGATTACACCGTCGGAGTGTGGACACAGACTGAAAAGGGGAGGGAATCCTCGCTTCAGGTCACGATTAATGGTCAAACCTATTCCAATCATGTGACAGGTCAGGATGGCATCCATAAATCATCCTTCAAGTACGTGGACACCAAATGGCAAAGAATGAATGTTGAATTCAAGGTTCCAGCAGGCATTAATTCCGCGACAGTTAAGCTTGTAGCTGATCCGGGAGCGGGTACTGTTCAATTTGATGATGTGCGAATTTGGAAACATACAACTGTAGAGAAAGACCCTACGCATAAGAGCTATGTTGTATATGAGGATTTTGAAAATGTGTACGAAGGCTGGGGTCCTTTTGAGTACGGTGGTGGGGATAGGCAAATTCATATTGCAACCGATCAAAGTAATAAACAGGATAACAATCCCGTTGTATCCGCATCTGAGAACAAGGTTGGTCCTGTAATGACCTGGGTTCTGGATGGTGAGAATTCGTTGAAAGTGAATGAAACCGATGTTGGTAAATTAATAAAAACGAATGAATCCAGCGTGAAAATGGAACCAAACACAGAATATGACTTAGGCTTTATTTATACCTTAGAAAAGTATGCTGGTTATGAGGTTTCTGTACAATCACGTTCTACAGGGGAAATTGTGCTGAAGGAAACACTGAGCACACTACCTAATCCGGGTAATAAAGCGGGTGAAGATGGAGGTTATATTCGCTTCCAGAAAAAATTCACGACAGGTGATCAAAATGATTACCAAGTTATTTTCAAAATGGTATCCAAAGGCGCTGGAGGCCCTACTTCTGATTACGCCTTCATTCTGGATGATTTCTACATTAAAGAAAAATTAGCAGTTAACATCGTATCCATTGAGAATGTACAGGTTGAAACGGAAGCTGGTTCTACACCGATATTGCCTTCGCAAGTGACTGTGACATTGAGTAATGATACGACTGAGAATGCTGCCGTTGTATGGGAAACGATTGATCCTTCCCTTTATGCACAGGCAGGTACTTTTCAGGTGAAAGGCGCGGTCAATGGGACGGACATTAAAGCGATTGCGACTGTCAAAGTAAAGGCGAAGGACAGCAGCAATCCGGGTACAAATCCAGGAACAGGATCAAATCCAGACACCGGATCAAGTCCAGGCACTGGTACGAAACCCGATATCCAGCCTAATCCTGGTACAGGAACAAATAATGGGTCTGATCAGGATAACCAAACTGGAAATAAGCCGGATATGGGCAACACCAAACCCAAAGCATTTCTCGATACGGTTGGTCACTGGGCAAACAAGGAAATAGAAGCTCTTGTGAGCAAAGGTATTATCAAGGGCATGAATGATCAGAAATTTGCTCCAGATCTGACGATAAACCGTTCTGAAATCGCAGCGATGTTAACTCGAGCTTTTGGTCTTAAGGCTGATGGGTCATCATCATTTAAAGACGTAACCGAAGATAAGTGGTATAAGGATGATGTTCGTGCTGCGACGGATGCAGGTTTGTTTAAAGGCTATGCGGGTAATTTATTTGAACCTACGAAACCCTTAAGCCGTGAAGAAATGGCCGTTATTATAGTAAGAACGCTTGAGATGAAAGGGAGATTGCCAGAAGTCTCCAATACAACGCAAATGGTACTGTCTAAGTACAAAGATGCGGATAAGGCAGGAATCTGGTCCATGGAAGCATTAGCGATTTGCATTGAGCTTGATCTCATTCAAGGAACACCAGATCACAAGCTTAATCCGAAACGTAATCTGACCCGGGCTGAGGCAGCTGTTTTATTTAGCAGATTATTATCGTATTGCGAAAAGGGCATCATCTGATTTACCTAGTTGAAAAATACTCAAAAAGGCAGACCGACTTCCGGTTTGCCTTTTTGTGATGCAAACGTATAATGAGAGCTTGAAGGGAGAGGAACGCCATGACCATCGAAGCCAGCTTCCGCCGGGCCAATCACATATGCAATCGTTATATTACAAAAGTGGAGCAAACAGGGCTTTCATTGTCCATTTTGTATTGGGGATTCATGCCCGATCATTTCGACAATGCCTTCCACCGGCATTCCTTTTTTGAGGCTTGTTATGTGGTAGACGGTGAAGGAAGCTACATAGAGCAAAACCAGCATTATGCTTTAAATAAAGGAACAGCATTTTTATCTCTTCCAGGCGTATGGCATCAAATTCGCAGCCAGACCGGACTGACACTTTCTTATGTGGCTTTCGAACTGGATGAAGCCCACACAGATGTTTATTATACTGAATTCTTCCGTCGTCTTGCGGAGCTTGGACAAAGCGTAGCCCAGCAAGCGGACCTTACGCCAACTGGCCATTTATGGCAAGCGCTCATTACTTCTTTCGACCAGCCTGGGGCAACTCTTCCTCTTGCTGTAAAGCAAATTTCCGCTTCTCTGCTGTTATCGATAGCAGATCTGCACGTTCCGACTCGAACAGACTCGGCCGACACGGGAGAGCAGCCCGTGGAACCAAATACGTTGTTCCGACAGGCCAAACGGTACATTGATGATAATCTGATCAATGAGCTTACGCTTATGACGGTGTCAAGGCACCTCCACATTTCATCCCGTCACCTGACCCGATTGTTTCAGGAAAATCTAGGGCAGTCCTTCGTTCATTACATTCAGGAACGGCGCGTGCGGCAAGCCGCTGGGCTGTTGTTAAATGAACAGACACCAATTAAAGATATCGCCATCCAGTGCGGGTTCCAATCCGTGCATTATTTTACCCGGATATTCACCCGTGAGCTTGGTGTTTCCCCGGCCAAATTCCGACGCAATCAGTTTGCCGAAGGCCGCTCTGGCAAAATGCATTACCCACCCCGAATGTCCTGATTGTACAAAAACACAGCTTGATCGTTTAAAGACAGCACCTCCAACTCCCTATACAATGATGAACATAAATCGATATAGAGTTGGAGGTTTTAAACATGCCCCGAATAGCCCCTTTGGCTTTTCAAACCAACCCAATTAATTTCATTCAGCTTCAGCCCGACCAAGAGGCAGAACCGGGGATCTGGAATGCGTATGAAGAATGGCTTGATCTAATTTGGCCCGAATGTGTACAGAATGATTTGCTTCCTTTTTATATGGTCATTGACGGTACGCATGGTGCCGCATTCAGCGAATGTCTGGAAATACTTCGGTCGCGCTGCCACCTAGAGAGCAGGGTTTTAATTGAGATTGACAGCGCTGATTATTTAAAGTCTTCTGCAGATTTGCTTCAGCAGTTTCACCCTTATCTGACGGATAACCGTGCTTTTGGCGTTGTAGCCTCGGACGTCAGCGTTAAGGATTATTTCCGGCCATATGCACAGTCGGTCTGGCTCAGTGATGTAGATGATCAACTTCGGCTTTATCATTCCCCTGAACATGCAGAGGCCCAGTCGCCGAACGTAGATCAGTTAGCCCCCATCGTTGTGACCTTTGGGCCTGGCTCTGGTTTCCTTTCTACAGCATCAGGTTTAACGAACGTTTCTCTATTTTGCGACTTATCGAGAGAAGCACAGCAGAAACTGCATCAGCAGGGGATGGGGTCTCTGGGGTTAGGTCCTTGCCTGGATACGGTCGAAACCTATAAACAGGCCTTGTTTCTGGAGTGGCCCGTCTGGGAGGAATATCGCAAACGCCACTTGTATGACTTTGACTACTACGTGGATACGAACAACCGGGAACGACCCATTTTGGTCACCGTTCCTATGCTGCGCCGACTTTTGGCTTCAACAGCCCAGCAGCCTTTTCGAGTAAAGCCGTTTTTTGCACCGGGGATTTGGGGCGGACAGTATTTAAAAGAACTATGCGACCTACCTAAGGATTGGAATAACTGCGCATGGGGGTTTGAACCTATCGCACCGGAAAACACGATATTAATCGGTTATCGGGATTTTATAGTGGAGCTTCCTTTCCCGCTATTACTGTCTGCTCATCCAGAAGCAATTATGGGCGAGCGCAATGTGCAACTGTTTGGCGACTATTTTCCGATCCGGTTTGATTATCTCGATACGATCGACGGGGATCATCTGTCTTTGCAGGTCCACCCCCAGCAGGCTTACATCGAGCAGACCTTCAACGAAACGATGACGCAGCAGGAATCCTATTACATTATGGAACAGAAGGAAGGCACCAAACCTTTTGTGGGACTGGGTTTCACAGAGGGTACAACCGGGGAGGAGCTGCTTCAGGCGGTTGAATCGGCCCACACCTTGGGACAACCGCTGAAGATCCCAGAATATGTGAATATTTGGGATGCGAATAAGGGTGACCTGTTTCTGATCCCGCCGGGAGCCGTACATTTTTCGGGCAAAAACAATCTGGTGCTGGAGATCTCTTCGACAACCTGGTGGTTTACCTTCAAAATATACGACCATTTGCGGCTAGACAGAGACGGGCGGCCGCGTCCGATCAACGGCGATCATGCCAGAGCCAACATGCAGGAACAGTTTGACACGGAATACGTTCAGAAGCAGTTGATAGCGGTTCCAAAGGAAAGCCGGGTACAGGGAGACAGCAAGGAAGAGCTACTGGGCGAACGGGAGGATCTGCTTTTTCAGATCAAAAGATTAAAACTGGACGGAGAGTGGATCGACGACACGGCTGGAGAGTTTGTTATGTTCAACCTCGTAGAAGGCGATCGTGTGCGGCTGACTCCGCTGGATGATGAGGCAGCGGCTGTGGAGTGGGGGTACGCGGAAGCGTATATCGTTCCTGCCTCCGTCGGAGGTTTCCGTCTGGAGTCTCTGGGTGACCGATCGTGCACTCTGATCCGGGCACAGGTTTCGCCAGACTGGAACATGCCTTTGCTCCCGCATCACTGGAAATCTGGTGAGCGCTTATGAACCCTGACGTCACGATTGCCATTGATGCCGGGGGGACCTTTTTGAAGGGTGCCGTCGTACTGAGTGACGGGAATCTTCTGCCACAACTTTATGTCAAAAGGTCATCGCACTCCGACAGTAGCGCGTATGAAATCTCCTCCAATCTGGCTGGCGTGATCCAGGAGCTTGCCGCTGCATACGTCGCCTACATGGAGAGGCTAAGTACCGATAAAGGGACCCGGGGCACTTTTGCCAATTTTCACATCGGTTTTGCTTTCCCCGGACCTTTTGAATACGACACAGGCGTTTCCCGTATCCAGGGATTGAATAAATACGAGCAGCTTTATGAATTCAATCTAAAAACACTGCTGCGGTGTGAATTAACGGCGCTTGCAGCGGAGCCCACTGCTGCTACATGGATGACCCAGCTTGCCGCCGCAGATATTCGTTTTGGCAATGATGCTGCCCTGTTCGCTCTGGGGGTCAGCAGGCTTTTTCCACAGGACAGATTGCTTTGCCTTACATTGGGAACGGGCCTCGGCTCCGCTTTTGTTGAGAACCAGTCCATTGTCAGCGGGAAATGGGGAATTCCCGACTCTGGCATGTTGTATGCCGAGCAATACAACGGAGGAACCGTGGATGATCTGTTCGGAAGCCGAGGGATTTTGGCCTTGGCAGATAGCCATGATGCTCGAAGGCAGGGAGAGGACGTGTACCATCTGGCCATAGCGGCCAGACAGGGGAATTCCTCCGCCATCCGTGTATGGCAGCTTTACGGCCAGCGGCTTGGGGAAATGTTGCGTCCGTACGTGGCAGAGTTTCGCCCCGCTCGTCTGATCCTGGGGGGACAAATTGCCGAAACCCATGATCTATTTGGCGGCGCGCTTTCGGAAGCGCTCTTGCCCGAGAAGATTTCTCAGCATAATGAGAAACAAATGCAAGAGCATGTGTTCCACGGGATTTTCCAACTCGTAAAAGGTACCTAATCCACCAATAAAGGAGAAAAAAAGATGACACTCGAACAACAAATCAAACAGGCCGCCATCCCGACGCTTAAACGGAAATGGAAAATATATGTCATTCACCATTCCCATACTGACATTGGTTATACTGACCGGCAGGAGAAGATTGAACAATATCATATCGATTTTATCCGTCAGGCGCTGCGTATTGTTAATGATGCCCATAACGGTGTAAACCCCGAGTGGAAAGGGTTCCGTTGGACCTGTGAGACCTTCTGGGCTGTGGAGAAATTCCTGAAGCAGGCTCGAGACGAGGAAAAAGTTGCATTTGCTGATGCCGTGCGGCGCGGCGATATCGAGCTCTCCGGCACGTATTTGAATATGACCGAGCTGCCCGACCTACAGTTGTTGAACAAAATACACAGCAAAGCTCAGACATATGCCAAATCTATCGGTCACCCAATAGACAGTGCGATGACGGCGGATATCAATGGCTACAGCTGGGGATATGCCGATAGCCTGCTAAATAACGGAATCGGACATTTATTGAGCTGTATACATACTCATCACGGCATGTATGCGCTGGGCCGCAAGCAGTCCCCTTTCTGGTGGGAAGCTCCAAGTGGGGAACGCCTGCTGGTCTGGAATGGAGACCACTACATGCTTGGCAACGAGCTTGGTTTCTGTCCTGGTGCGCTTGGCAAATATATGATTCGTGATGAATTCGGCCACAGACTTGTGGAACCAGCGAACATTCATAATCAAATCGCCAATATTCGCATCCACCGGTACTTGGCCCAGCTTGAGGCGGAACAGTATCCATATGATTTCGTGCCGATGATGCTGTCCGGATTGCCCACAGACAACGGATCGCCCAATAGCGCAATCATGGAATGGATCGATGCATGGAACCGTCAAAACGGCGAGGGAATCTCCGTGGAGATGAGTACGTTGAGTGGCTTTTTTGCCCGCTTGAAGGAGGAAGGCACGGACGATCTGCCTGTGCATAAAGGGGATTGGCCTGACTGGTGGTCGGACGGTGTAAGCTCCACACCGATGCACACTCAGATTTACCGTGACGCACAGCGGACACTTCGCAAGGTGGAAAAGCTCGACCCTGAACAGAAAAGTGTTAGTCTCCAGGAAATCGAGGCTGTAGAGCAGGCGCTTACTCTTTATGCCGAACACACTTGGGGGTATCACTCCTCTGTTTATGAACCGTGGCATAAAAATGTGCAGATGCTTGAGGTTCGCAAGACAGCTCACGCTGCAGAGGCAAGCAAGCTTGCTTACCGCGCGCTAGATCAGGTACTGCTTGCCGATAATGCCGCCACCTTGTACCCGGGGCGTCCTTATCGCTTCAAGGTAACGAATCTCTCGGAGCGGGAGGTAACCGAGTTGGTTCAGTTGAAGCTTGAAGGATGGGAACCGGATGAGCTATTGAACGGAGTAGAAGTAATCCGGGAGGACACTGGACAGGTGCTGATCCAGCAGTCAAGCCACCCGCAGACGATTATTGCGGAGCTCAAACTCCAAGGCATGGAGAGCTGCATACTGATTCTGCGCCCACTACTGGCAGCGCAGAAGAGTCTTTCTTCCTTAACGTCAACCTCCAATTCGAAGCTGATCGGCGCTGACCAGGTGTACGATATGGAGGATATGTATTCCTTAACGATAGGCGGACAGCAAGCGCCGATCTCCGTTTGCCAAACTGGGCTGGAGTCCCCTTTTGTACGCTTGACTTGGTCGAAAGAGCGCGGCATTGTGTCGTGGATCGATAAGGAGACAGGACGCGAACTGCTGAAAGCGGATGATCTGTATGGGGCATTTACACCCATCTATGAGGTGACCCATCCGGCGAACCCTGCGGATGCATCTCAGGTATGGAGCGTCCGTTCCAAAATGGGACGCAACCGTAAAGGCTTGAACGTGGAGCGTTCGGTTGGTCAGCTTATCTCCGTGCGAGCGGTGGATAATGGACCGCTGTATGCTACCTTTGAGCTTGGTTATCAGCTCAAGGGTATCGCCTATTTTTCACTACACTTGCGGATCTATACCCGTCAAAACCGGATGGATATTTCGGCGCGGTTCCATAAAGAGAGCATCTGGAATCCGGAGAACGTTTATCTGGCCCTACCGTTCAACCCGGGAGGCACTGGGCCGGTTTCCCTGTTTGCCGACAAGCCAGGAGGCCTCGTTCGCCCCTGGAAGGATCAGATTCCGGGAACTTGCCTGGATTATTCCGCTGTACAGTCGGGCATTGCCTGGCAGGATCATGACCGCAGTCTGCTGCTTGCTGTCCCGGACACACCTCTCGTACAATGGGGAACGCTGGATTACGGGACCAGAAAGGTCCACACCCAGCAAGCACCTGACGCTCAACCGGAAGCCTATGCCTGGCTGATGACAAATTATTGGGAAACGAATTTCAAAGCGACATTGGGCGGCTTCTATGAGTTTCAATATCATATTTCGGCTGGCAGCAGACTTTCAGCTGAAGATATGGCCGCAGCTCTGCAGGCGTTGAACGAGCCATTTGTAGTTACCCGGGTTAACGAAAAATAAACCGAAGAGCAAAAGCCCTGACTCATTTAAGATCAGGGCAGGCATTAGATAACACGTAGCAGATATAGCTTATAGCCAACAAAACAACAACCAGCAGGCTTCCATGTGGAGGCTTGCTGGTTGTTGGCGTTCGGTCTTTTAGTTCGTGTAAGATTTGGCGTTTTTGCTTAATGATGTAGTTAAAGCTGAAATGTATTTAAACCTACTCTTGAGCTGCCTCTAGCTCAGTGATTTGCGCTTTGTATTGCTTCAGAAGGTCGGCAAGGGAAGTCTTGATTGCCGCTTCGTCCTTAGCTGTTACAGCATTATTCAAATTACTTTGTGCTAAGAAGAATGCACTGGCAGCTGTAGTACCGCTAAATTGAAGACTTTCAGCATTTGCTATAACCGCGCTTGTTGTTCCGGTTGATTTTTCGTCAAGATTCAGAGGGCTGACGGCAATTGCCACTCCAGATTCTGCATTCTCAACTAATCCTTTCAGATCCGAACTGCTTGTGGTAATGGAGAAAGACAAGGTGTTCTTATTTTCGGAATTAGGTAATTTTTCGGCTTTTACACTCTCAACTGGGGTAAGTTTGCCTTCCTCAACCTTTAAGGCCTGCATTTCTTTGATCTCACCTGGTTTGGCGTTCTCGGAAACTTTCTTCCATTCGTCAGAGTCTACGTCAACAGCAACCAAAGTGGCCATTACTTGGGATGTATAGTTTTGTGAAAGCAGTTTATTGTAACGGGCTAGCGTTTTTTCCCATTCGCTTACTGTTTCTGGCGCGTACTTTTTGGCCTGCTCCACCGGATTAGCCAATGTAAAGGTCGCAATGGCGGATTTAGCTTCTTTCAAGGTAGCAGTTCCATTTGTAACAGCATTTGCGTTAGCGGCGCTGTCGGCATTCGCGACAATCGGTGCGGAGATCGCAGTGAGCAGCAGGGCGGACAGGGCAACATTTCTGAATTTAAAACTGTAGTTCATTTCGTAACACTCCTTATGGTTTGGTTTGTCTTACAGTTATCAATTTACCGAAGGAGTGTGGCACAATATTGGTGTAATTGTGGAAAAACAATGGCAAAGCTCTTCCCATATATATACCTTTGGTATACTCACTATAGAGAAAAGTACAGGAGGCCCCGTTCATGAATAACGATTACCTCATCGCGGTTGTAGATGATGACGAGAATATACGCACACTGATTCAAGCTTATTTGCACAAAGAGAACTATCGAACGATAGGCCTTGCTAATGCCGAGGATGCCTGGTCTTTATATAGAATAAGTCCGCCGAGCATGTGGGTGATGGATATTATGCTGCCCGGAATGGATGGTTATGAATTGTGCAAACGCATCCGTAGTGAAGGAGAGGTACCCATTATTATGATCTCGGCGAAGGATAATGAGGTGGACAAAATACTTGGCCTTGAGCTAGGCAGTGACGATTATCTAGTGAAGCCTTTCAGCCCCCGTGAGCTGGTAGCCCGCATCAAGCGGCAGCTGGAACGTTGGATTAGACTTACCGGTGCCGAAGAAAGAGCTGTTGTAAGCGAAGCTGCGACGCCAAGAATCGATACCGGTGATCTTCAATTAATGTTGGAAGAGAGGCGGGCCATATGGAGAGGGGAAGAAGTGGACCTGACCAGCAAAGAGTTCACCATGCTCAAGGTACTGGCTGAACATCCGAATCGTGCGTTTACGAGGGACGAGCTGCTCAGTTTTGTCTGGGGAGAAGATTATTTTGGCAGTGACCGTGCCGTGGATCATTTAATTAAGCGGATTCGCAAAAAAATTGAGGAACTTCCCGTCGAGTCGGTGTGGGGACACGGGTATCGTATGCGTACAGATCGGAGTGAAGTTTAATATGAAACTTGTTCATCAAATTAACCTTGCGTTCGGATTGTCACTGGTTCTGATCCTCTCCGTCACGGCCGTTTTACTTCATTATGTGCTGCTGGATCATTTCATTGGGACAGAGAAGAATGATCTCAAGACGTTAAGTGCGGCGATGTCCGCTTCTATAACGAAAACGGGGGATCTCACAATGAGTCCTGTACTTTCCACTGGAGCTGCGGTCACGATGCCGCCTAATTCGAATATTACGGGTATGCAGTCCGTCCAGTTGGTAACGGGAGAAGTTACGAGTGCTCCTTCAACACTCATTCCTGCGGATGTTGAAGCCTTTGTCACTGATTTTAACGGAAATGTACTGTCAGGGACTTTGTCTGTGAGTGGTACAACCGGAATAGCGAGCAGTAACACATTGACTGAAGCTGTACCAGCAAACTTGTCGAAATACACAGCGGTCACTTCATCCAGCATCAAGGACCTGTGGAAGGGAACGGATGGGCGTTATGTGATGGATGTCAGTCCCATCCCCCAAGGAACCCTGACTCTGTTGACGCCCATGAGCAAGATTAAAGCAATCGAACAGGCGCTTCTGGGTCGTCTCATCCTGGTGATCTGTATCGTTGGAGCCATTATGTTCCTGCTCAGTTTGTTTATTACGAAAAGGCTGATTCAGCCATTGATGAATCTGAAGCAGGAACTTAAGAAGGTCAAACAACGTCATTTCACGGATGTGCAGCTGGTCAAGGCTGGCGGTGAGATTGGAGCTGTGGCACAGACGGTATACGAGATGGCTGGCGAACTGAACAGGTTCAATGAGGTGCAGAAGCAGTTTTTCCAGAATGCTTCTCATGAGCTGAAGACCCCTCTGATGTCCATTGCAGGCTATGCGGAGGGCATTCGAGATGGAATTTTTGAAGGGGAGAACGTTCGTAAAGGACTGGACGTGATCCTGGGGGAGAGCGGTAGATTAGGCAAGATTGTGACCGAAATGACGCTGCTTGCGAAGCTGGATAGTGAAGAGGATATCTTCAAACCTTCCAAGGTCAGTCTAAATGAATTGTTGACGGAAACATCCGAACGTGTCAATCCGCTGCTTGTAAAGAAAGGACTTACACTCCATATCGCTTGTCCGGAGAATAAAGAGCTGTTCATCATGGCTGATCAGGATAAACTGCTGCAGGCACTGCTCAACGTCGTGACGAATGCTGCAAGATACGCCAAAGAAGAAATTCACATCACTGCGAACTTGGAAAAAGGGAAGATCGCGCTATCCGTCTCGGATGACGGTCCCGGCTTTCCGCAGGAGCTGCTGCCCACCTTATTCCACCGTTTTGTCAAAGGAAAAGATGGTGATTCCGGACTGGGTCTGGCGATTGCCCGGGCCATTGTGGAACGCTGCGGCGGGCTGATTCAGGCCACCAACCGTAAGGAGGGAGGAGCTGTAATCTCGTTTGGCTTCCCTGCGGCCCAGCGTGTCTGAAAGGAAAGGACGGCAACAATATCCTTCTAGCTGCACCAAACCTCGAAGTGAGAGAAATAGATCAAATGCTCGAAGGGGTTCGTGTCGCCAATCGCCAATATAAATACTTCGCATAAGTTGCTTTGTGTGTACTCTGCTCTCCCTGCCATATAGGGAGAGCTTTTTTTGAGTTTTGAGTACGGATGTGATGGGATGGGATGCCGTAGATACCACTACATGGATGCTTTGAATCCTTATGGCAGCAGCGATTCCTTATTCATTGTCGCGTTTTTACGGAAATCTAGCGGAGCTTGATTATAGTATTTTTTGAACTGATGGTAGAAGTGGCTGACGTTCTCAAATCCCGCTTCCAGTGCAATCTCAAGCACGCGAAGCTCAGTCGTGAGCAGCAAGTTTTTGGCTACATTCAGCCGAAGCTGATTAATATACTCTGTTGGTGTCTGATTCAGATATTGACGAAAGGCACGGTTCACATGACCAACGCTTCGACCTGACAATTCATAGAGCGCATGAAGACCACGAATCATGTTTTCCTTCAGCTGCATTTTGGAGATCGCATGCTCAAGCCATAGCGGGAGAATGGGTTGTTCAATGGTTTCCAACTCAAAGAAGTGCTGCGTAAAAATCTGAATAATCAGCCCTTTTGCGTATACGCGAGCCTTCTTCTTATCCACTGTGGAGAGCATCATAATCCGTTCAAAGCTTCGAACCATCTCTGTCATTTCTAACTGAGATAACATGGCAATCTGGGGAACGGGAGCCTGCAAGAGTCCTTGCGCATACTTCTGTTCATTCAAGTAGGCTAAAGCTTCTTCTATTACTGCGGAACGACACGGGCTATTCAGAAAACGGCAGTCCTGAGTGCCTTCCGGTTCATAACGGTGAATATCATGCGGTCGAATAAAGACAAGGCAGCCCGGCCTTAAATGCTGGGTTGTTCCATTGACGATATGTTGGCACTGCCCTTCACTTAGAATGAAGAACTCGTAAAAGTCATGGGTATGCTCGGGTGATACTTTCGATAAGGAATCGACCCAGAACGGATCTACGAGCAGGTCGGGATGGATGTGAGTAGACGCTGTGTATTTGATCATGGCTCGAACCTCTCCAGTTATTGTTAATGTCAAAATAGCACACGAATTCCGTGAACACAACATAAGAAAGTATGGAGACCTCTTGATAGAATGAAATAGATTACAAAGACATCAGGAGGTATCACAAATGTTGCTTATCGATCTCAATGGCAGGTGGCAAATGAAGAGAGTGGATCATGCCGAATGGCTTCTGGCTACGGTTCCAGGTTCGGTCTTTAATGATTTGCTTCAAGCTGGACAAATGGAAGACCCTTACTACCGCGAGCAAGAGCAGGCGGCACTTGAATTGTGTAATTATGATTATGAATACAAACACTCTTTTGAAGTAAGCGCAGCGGATCTCAAGCATGACCGGATCATCCTGTTATGTGAAGGGTTGGATACAATTGGTGAATTGTTTCTGAATGGAAAAAATATCGCGAATGTAAGTAATATGCACAGTACTTATGAAATCGATATTATCTCCTTTATCAAACAAGGTGAAAATACCATACACATTATTCTTCGTTCCCCGGTGGAGTATGTACTGCGTAAACAAGCCGAGCGCCCGTTGATTAACTGCAGTGATGCAGTGGAAGGAATCTCCCATTTGCGTAAAGCACACTCCATGTTCGGTTGGGATTGGGGTCCACAATTACCTGATTTGGGGATCTGGCGAAATATCTCCATTCAAGCCTATGATCATGCCCGTTTGGAAGATGTCTACGTTACACAAATGCATAGCGAAGGCAAGGTAACCTTAGATGTACGGGTAAAGGCATCAGGTTGGGTAGAAGAAGAGCAAGAGATCACGGTCACATTAGATACTCCTTCCGGGGAGACATTGAAAGGATGCACGTCCGTCGTGAATGATGCGAATCATCATATCTGGATTGAAGTGGACCATCCCGAGTTATGGTGGCCGAATGGTCTGGGCAAACAGCCATTGTATCAGCTAAGCGTTGCGCTTATGGAACAAGGCGTGGAGCTGGATCGTGATGCTAAGCGCATTGGACTGAGAACATTAACTGTGAAGCAAGAGCAGGATCAATGGGGTGAGTCCTTCGAATTTGAAGTGAACGGTGTATCCTTTTTCTCGATGGGTGCTGACTATATTCCGGAAGATAACATCTTGCCGCGCTGTAACCCAGATCGGACAGAACGATTGATCAAGAGCTGTGCGCAAGCCCATTTCAATACAATTCGTGTCTGGGGTGGGGGACATTATCCGGAGAATTACTTCTATGATTTGTGCGACGAATACGGCTTGATTGTATGGCAGGACTTGATGTATGCCTGCGGGGTATATGAACTGACTGAGGAATTTAAGCAATCGATTACTAAAGAGACCATCGATAACATGAAACGCTTGCGTCATCATGCCTCATTAGGAATCTGGTGTGGAAACAATGAGCAGGAGATGGCTTGGGTTGAATGGGACTGGGCGAAGAAAACATCCTTACAGTTACAAGCAGACTATATTAAGCAATATGAGGTATTACTTCCGGCTATTGCGAAGGAATATGATCCAAACACGTTCTACTGGTTAGCTTCACCTTCATCCAAAGGCAGCTTTGACAATCCGAACGATGAAAATTACGGAGACATGCATTACTGGGATGTGTGGCATGGCAAGAAACCTTTTACCGAATTCCGCACATTGTTCCCGCGCTACATGTCCGAATTCGGATTGCAATCCTTCCCGAATCACAAGACCATAGAAACGTTTACGTTGCCGGAAGACCGCAATATCTTCTCACCGGTCATGGAATCTCATCAGAAGAATGGTACGGGAAATGAGAAAATTCTGTATTACATCGGGGAGACGTATCGCTTGCCAAAAGATTTCAGTTCCCTGTTATACGCTTCACAGCTCATTCAGGCTGAAGGAATCTCATGTGGGGTTGAGCACTGGCGCAGACATCGTGGACGCTGTATGGGAGCACTGTACTGGCAGTTGAATGATTGCTGGCCTGTTGCTTCCTGGTCCAGTATCGATTACTTTGGTCGCTGGAAAGCACTGCATTATGCAGCCAAACGCTTTTTCGCGCCTGTTCTTGTATCGGCTCGGGAAGATGGTTCGAAGGTAGAACTTCACGTATCGAATGAGAGTAGGAATGCTGTAAAAGGAGAATTGAAATGGAGTCTCATGGATTCGCAATCCAATGAAATCGTAGCTTCTTCAAAAGTGATTGAGTTGAAAGCGTTATCAACCTCATTATTCGAACAGCTTGATTTCACTGAGATGCTCGATACAACTACAAAAAAACGGAATACGTATTTACAGTTTTCCTTTGTGGTGGATGGTGAAGTTGTCAGCGAAGGTACAGTGTTATTTGTGAAGCCAAAGCATTTTGGTTTTATTGATCCTGCAATTGAGACCACGATGACAGAAGAAGAGGATCGTTTTGTTATTACGGTTGATTCGAAAGCTTTTGCACGGTTTGTGGAGCTTGATTTCAGTGAATTAGACGGTATTTTCAGTAACAATTATTTTGACTTGTCAGCAGGTGGAAGAAAGACCATTTCTCTGAAGAAAGATGATCTCAACAAACCGGCATCCCTTGAAGAACTGCAATCACAGCTAATCGTACGCAGCGTATTTGATTTGTAAGTTGTTCCTTCGCTTTTTTCTGATATTGCCAATCCAATCGATAGAAATCCGATCGTTGTTGTATGTTACCGCTTTCAAATGATCTCTATACTGATGTCAGAGGTGGTTAAATGATTGAACGACTGGCAAAATACCGTTGGCAATATGTAATGATACTACCTGGTGCGATCCTGCTGCTTCTCTTCAGCTACATTCCGATGGTGGGCATCCAGGTGGCATTCAAGGATTTTCACATCGGCAGCACGATGTGGAGTAGTGAATGGGTTGGTTTGGAAAACTTCTCATTCTTGCAAGATGAACAGTTCTGGATTGTGGTGAAGAATACAATTTACATCGCAATTCTCAAGTTTGTGTTCGGATTTCCAGCTCCTATTATTTTGGCATTGCTCATCAATGAGGTGAAAAACAACAAATACAAGCGGTTTGTCCAATCCGTAAGTTATCTTCCGCATTTCTTTTCGTGGATCGTGGTGGCTTACATTCTGCAATCCCTGCTGACGTTGGACGGCGGATTGGTCAATCAGTTGATAGAGAAGCTCGGGGGAGATTCAGTCTTTTTCTTGGGATCCACGGAGTGGTTCCGGCCCATGATCGTAGTGAGTGGTCTATGGAAGGAGGTAGGCTGGAATACGATCTTGTATCTGGCGGCAATTACAACGATTGACCCGCAGCTCTATGAAGCAGCTAGGGTGGAAGGAGCAGGACGGCTCGCACAAATTCGCAACATTACCCTGCCGGGTATAATGCCGACCATCTCCATCGTGTTGATTCTCAGTATGCCTGGACTGATTGCAGTAGGCATGGATCAAATCTATCCTCTGATGAATCCGGCCAATCAGCCAGTCGCGGACGTGCTAGACACATATATTTTACGCAATGGCTTGCAGCAAGGTTATTTTGGAATGGCCACTGCAGTGGGTCTCCTTTCTTCGGTCATCAGTCTGGTGTTGGTACTATGCACCAATCAGATGGCGCGAAAGTTCAACGGAGAGGGGCTTTGGTAATATGAGAACTTCTATGAGGGAACGGGTGGGTCAGACAATTATTGTGTTTCTATTGGCACTTCTCTGTATCTCGGTAATCTATCCATTCACGTATATGCTTGCCGTTTCCTTAAACGTTGGCAGCGATGCGGCAAAAGGCGGTGTCTATCTGTGGCCTAGGGAGTTTACTTTGTACAATTATGAGGTTGTGCTTGGGAATTCGGTTATTCAACATGCTTACTTAATTACGATATCCCGAACGATCGTAGGCACTTTTGTCGGCTTACTCATCACACTACTGGCGGCTTATGGCTTGTCCTATCGGCAGCTTCCTTTCAGGAAATCCCTCCTGGGATACGTGCTGATTACGATGCTGTTTAGTGGCGGATTAATCCCTTTGTATATCCAGCTTAATCACTTGTCATTATTAAACTCATTCTGGGTGTATATCATTCCGTCCGCATTCTCGGCGTGGAATATGTTTGTGATGATGAAATTCATCCAGGGGATTCCGGAAGCACTGATCGAATCGGCTGAGATTGATGGCGCCAATCCTGTCCGCATTCTCTTCATTATTATTATGCCGCTTTCGAAACCCATGCTTGCAGCGATTGGCCTTTTTACTGCAGTGGGGCACTGGAACGACTGGTTTTCTGGCGCATTTTATGTTTCAGATCAGAATCTGATTCCGGTTCAAACGTTTTTGCAACAACTGCTGTCTGCCCAGGATATCTCGACTGTCCTCGGATCCAACAATAATCAGGAAGCGCTTGCCCGGGGCACCATGCTCTCTAACGTTACACTCATGTCCATCAAAATGGCGACAGTCATGGTAAGCGCGCTTCCGATCTTGTGTGTGTACCCATTCCTGCAAAAGTATTTTGTAAAAGGTGTGCTTATCGGCTCAGTAAAAGGATAACCCAATGAAAAATGAAGCAACAGAATGGGTTTTCTAATCCTATACAATTTCAAAATAACCAAGGGGGACGCATGTGATGAGTTTACGTCAACAAAAGGGAAGAAAGCTGGCGCTATTATCCTTGGCTCTACTGATGTTTGGGATAACGGCATGCTCAAGCAGTAGTACGGAGAGTGGCAGCAGTTCTGCAAATTCCTTTAAGCTATGGCTGGGATGGAATGCAACAATTAATAACCAAAGTATGGTCCAAATGTATTGGAAAGAAAAGGAGCCGGGCATAGACGTTCGGCTGGAGGCTACGCAGGGCGATGTAATGACAGAGCTGAACCTGAAATTGAATACTGGTGGTTTTGATGATGCAGCTCTGTTCTCACGTAGTGATGTCGTGACCACTGCGATGACGCGTTCGGGCAGCGTTCTTCCGCTGGAGCAATACTTCGATATGCCGGATAAATATCCTGGATTGGCCTCCATTCCGAAAATCTATCTGGATCAGATGAAAGCTTCGGACGGACATATCTATTCCATTCCGACATGGTTTGATCAAAATCCCGATGATCCTTGGCCCGGTTGGGCTTCCTACGGCTGGTTTGTCCGTACAGATGTACTGGAGAAAACCGGCATGACGATGGATGATCTGAAATCGTTGGACGGTATAGAGAAGTATTTGAGATTGTCGGCTAAACAGAAAGATGAAAACGGGAAACCGTTGATTCCCCTTAGTTTTCTCTCTGACGCAAGCGATGAAAATGTCATCCTAAGTACATTTGGCGTTACGGTCAGCACAGCGGGTGGCGTCATTCCAGTAGAGAAGCAAGGTAATGACTTTCAGTTTATCTATGACAATCCACATTATAAAGCGGCTTACCAATGGATGAACCACATGTTCAGGGAAGGGCTTCTGGATCACGAAGCGATTACAGACAAGAAGGAGCGTTACAAAGAGAAAAACAAATCTGGACGTGTAGCCATGAATGCAGGTGGGTTCTTTAATATGGACGCCCAGTTATGGGAGGTTCTCGATGGACCAACCGATCCGGCATGGTACTATGATGTCATTCCCTATCCGAAAGTGGATGGCGTGAGTGAGATTGGCGCTAATCAGATTATCAATCCTTATCCTGCCAATGACGTATTTATCAATAAAAATACTAAAAATCTCGATTCCATTCTTGCTTTCTTCGATTACACACTACAGTCCAAGCCCGAACAGCAGCAGGTTGTGAACGAAGGTCCGCCAGGAGTGTTCTGGGATTGGGTGGATAAACCATTAGGAAAATGGGTGTACACGGACGAGAAATATAAAGCGTTGCATGACTCTGGAGATCAAGCGAAGAAGGCAAGCACGACGCCAGAGCTTTATGCGGCATCTTCCTATAGTAATGACTGGTACCCATGGTGGAATTATGGGGTTACTGATCCGAAAGGAAGATTCAAAACGATCGAATTCACCGAAAAGATTGGCAAAATGGGTGGGACCCGGGTTGCTGAAAACTACGATATGGTGAAGGCCAAACCCGGTGGCTTATGGGAGAAATATTTACCTGAACTTGATAATGTGCGAAAAGAGTATAAAGCCAAGCTGATTATGGCTAAGGATGACTCACAATTTGAACAGGCTTGGAGTGATTTCCAGGCTGCACTGGAAAAACGAGCACATTGGAGTGAACTCAAACAGGAATGGCATGAGGAGCTTCAAGGCAAGCAGTAAATAGGAGACGGGGACTGTCGAACGTGACAGTTCCCGTTTGGTATAAAAAAGTATACAATATCACAAATTTTATCCTATAGAACAAAATTGTGCGTACTATTTTCTGAAGGTTATATGGTTTATCATTGCCTTTGCAAATGAATATTGGATATTTATGCGGAGGTCAGGAAATGAATAAATTTGAATCACATCTGGGCTATACAAACATGTTTAAAGAAGACCAACTTACGCTCGGGATATATTTTCCAATAGAGTCTTATAAGGGTAGTATCCCAGAGATGCAGTTAGAGCAACAAATGCAATTGGCGAAAAAGGCAGAAGAAGCGCGCTTTGCTTCCTTATTCGTTAGAGATGTTCCTTTAAATGTTCCAAGCTTTGGGGATGTGGGACAAATATATGATCCATGGGTTTTTCTTGGATTCTTAGCAGCTCATACGAAAAAGATTTCATTGGGTACCGGAAGTATGATCACCACACTACGCCATCCGTTGCATGTAGCAAAAGCAGCAGCTTCTGTTGATCGAATTTCCGGAAAACGACTTGTGCTGGGCATTGCTACAGGGGATCGACCTAGTGAGTTTTCAGCGTTTTCAGTGGACCGAGAAAAACGTGGTGAATTATTTCAAGAATCTTTGCATGTCATGAGAGAAGTCTGGAATGAGGAATTCCCGGTAATTCATTCACCAAGCCTTAACCTTCAGGGTGGCGATTTGTTACCCAAACCGGAATTAAAGGATATTCCTATTTTAGTAACAGGCTATTCTTCACAGACACCGGAATGGATAGCAAAACACAGTGATGGCTGGCTGTATTACCCACGAAATATCATTGATCAAGCATCACTTATTCAACAATGGCGTACATTAACGGATGAATTTAAGCCTTTTAATCAGTCTTTATATATCGATTTATCAGAAAATCCAGATGAAGATCCAACTCCTATTCACTTAGGGTTTAGGAGCGGATATAAATTTTTAATTGAATACCTCAATGCTTTAAAAGGAATCGGTGTGAATCATCTTGCATTCAACTTGAAATATGGAACACGTCCGGTTGACGAGGTGATTCAAGAATTAGGGGAGGAAGTGGTTCCATATTTCCCGGCGTTATCTAATAAATAGGTGCAATGTATGCATTTCGGTGCTAGACTACCAGTAAGATTAATTGTAAAGAAGGAGAGGAAAAGGATGATTAAACATTTAGGTCGCATTAATGAATTGGCGAAAAAAGAGCGTGAAGAAGGTTTGACCAATGCGGAACGAGTTGAACAACAAGTATTACGAGAAGACTATTTACGGGAAATTCGTGGGCAAGTTCTAAACACTTTTTCAGTGCTTACCATACTTGATGCAGATGGAAATGATGTAACACCGGACAAAGTACGAAATGAAAAGGGAATCAGTTTGTAGGGAAAATAAACTTTTTGGGAAGAACGAAAAGCCTCCGAGTATTCATTGACAGAAATGGTGTGGATAAATACACTTGTTTTGTAGTTGATTTCGTAGGATGCTTTTTATACACTTTATAAATATTCATTATAAAGGTATTGTACAAAGTGTTAGGTTGATTCATGTATCGAAGTATTTATAACAGGAGTTGATAACATGACTGAAGAAGAACGAATTTTTAATGGGATCTTATTTAGTCCCGGCCATCCAGACCTTAAGGCTATTAAGCTTCGCTCTCACAATCTAAGTAGTCAATACAGTCGTACTTTTGAGGATCAAACGGAGGAACGTGAAGCATTACTCATGCAGATTCTGGGTCGAAAAGGAGAGCGTTGTTTTATACAAGGCCCCATTTTCTTTCATTATGGCGTTCACACAGAAATCGGTAACCATTTTTTTGCGAACTACAATCTGACCGTCCAGGATGATGCTAAGGTTACCATTGGTGATCACGTCAGCTTTGGACCTAATGTGACTATTGTTACACCGGTTCACCCATTCATTGCTTCAGAACGTCGACAAATGCTGGACCAAAACGGGGAACCTAAGTCGCTCTGTTATGCTAAACCTGTCACCATCGGAAATGATGTTTGGATTTCGGCTAACGTCACCGTATGCGGCGGTGTTACCATTGGCAACGGATGCGTCATTGGTGCTGGAAGTGTAGTAACCCAAGATATCCCTGAAGGCTCTTTTGCAGCGGGTGTACCCTGCAGAGTCATTCGTCCCATCACAGAATCGGACAGCATGCGTTATAAACCGGAAGTTCTGGCTGATTGCAGCGTAATTGAATAAAACACATAAAAAAGAAAACCGTTCCTAGACAAGAGGAACGGTTTTCTTATTTTGATTAGTATTTCGTTGATTAGGTGGAAAGCTTATTAACTGTTTTCTAGTGCACTAGATTCTCTAAATCTGGCTGCAATTTGTTGCGCAGAATATACAGCATGATAGCTCCAACAAGGAACGCGACGAGATCCGCAATGACGAGTGACCATACCACCCCATGGAAGCCATTCAATCGGTTGGCGATATAGAGTACAGGAATCAAAGTAATTCCTTGAATGACTGACATAACAAACGCGGCGGTTCCTTGCGCTGTTGCTTGGAAGATCCCCACAAACAACGAGGTCATTCCTGTTATGAACAAGGATAGGAACGTCACATGTAGAATGTAGCTACCCATTTCAATTAATTGCGGGTCATTCGTAAATAAACCAATTAAGTGGTCGGAAATCAAATAGACGACAACGCCGAACACAACAGCTAACGCAACAATCGTTTTGATCGTAAATCCAATGGTATGCTTCATGCGTAATTTATTTGCTGTAAAAGAGAAAGCAATCAACGGCACAACTCCCTCGCATAAGCCCATCAGAATAAACTCAGGAAATTGCAACAAACGTGATGAAATTCCGTACCCAGCTATGGCCTGATCTCCATATTCGACAAGAAAATGGTTCAAAATGAGCGACATTGCACCCAAGAAGATACTCATGATAAAGACGGGAACTCCGATTTTGAACACATTACTCATAATTTCCTTGGAAGCCTTGAACCATTTTACGGAGATAGTCAAGAATTGGCTTTTATATCCCATATGGTATGCGTAAAAAACACTGGCAACCAAGTTAGAAATGACCGTTGCAGAAGCAACGCCGATTACACCCCAATGGAAGATGAAGATGACAATCGCATCAAGAATAATATTTACAACCACGCTAAGAATCATACCGATCATGGAAGTGATTGCTGCACCCTCCGAGCGCACGATGTTCTCGAGCGTGAAGAACAATATGACGAATGGTGAACCGATAAGCATAATCGTGACATAGTCTTTTGTAAATCCGAAGGATTCAGCCGTTGCTCCCAAGCTATGAACGATTGGATCGATCAGCGGGAGGCCGATGGCTATTACGATAAGACCAAGAACTAAACTGCTGTAAAAGGCGAATGAGGAAACATGTTTTAGGTCATCATATCTTTTTTCTCCTAACAAACGGGAGATGAATGTACCGCTACCCATACCAATCAAGTTGCCGAGCGCCATAATTAATGCGAATAATGGCAAGGTTAGGGCGAGTGCGGTTAACATGGCAGTATTGCCTAATGTACCAAGGAAATAGGCGTTCAGGATAGAGTAGATGACACTCATCGACGTACCTAACATCATCGGTACAGCGAAGTGAGCTACGGCTTTTGCGATCGGTGCTTTTTCAAAATAATGGAGGTTTTCTGCATCCATGTGTGAGTCACTACTTTCTTCATTTATTTTTTGAAATGATTTGAAATTCGAACGATATTCCAATTTTCAATCTAACAGTGTTAGTTTGTGCCTTACAGTGTTAGATGTTATCATGAACTTATGGACCTGTAAAGCATAATCTTACACTGTTAGATAAAAGGGCGGATATGGATGAAAAAACAACAGCCTCAGATTTCGGAGGATAAGATTTTGGAAGCTTCTTGGGAGCTTCTTGGGGATGAAGGCATTGAGAAATTCAGTATGAGGCGATTGGCCGATCGGCTGGGTATTCAGGCTCCTTCTCTGTACTGGTACTTTAAGAGCAAGCAGCATCTCTACCAGCATCTGGCCAACCAGATATCGAAAATGATCCTGAATGAATTCCAATCCGACGGGAACTGGAAGGTGCAAATGGAGGGCCTTGCGATATCGATACGGAGTGTACTCCGCCGGTATCCCTGCTCCACGCAGCTTATGATGCAGACGCTGCCCCATGAGCCGGACATGATTCGCTTCACCAACCGTATGCTGCTCTGTATGGAATCTACGCCACTTGAGCAAGAGCAGAAATTGCAAGCCGTTCTTACGCTTGTGAACTATGTTTTCTTCTTTGTTCTGGATAATTATGAGCACCAGCGCACGGTCTCCGTAATGATTAAGAACCAGGGAGAGCTTCCGGGCGGGGAGATGATCCAGCTACTGGACTCCATGAGCGAGACGGAAGCAGGACTGTTCAGGCGAATGCACAAGGGCGGGTTGTTTGAGATGATGGGGAGCGACGGAGCGTTTGAGTTCGGCTTGAAGCTGATTTTGTCGGGAATTGAGCAGGTGATAAAGGAACAAGAAAATTAGAATGCAAAAAAACCGTACATCAGGATATCGGATGTGCGGTTTTTGATAAGGCTTATTGTTAATCTTATATTGCACCGTTACCTTCAAAATCGACTTGATGACGCAGGGCTACTCAGCAACAATTCTTATGAGAAAAACATTTATAAACATATCCTTTTGAATTATTATTAGGATCTACAGAGAATGAACAGAAGGAATTTGCACAGGAAGTTTTTATGAAAACGATTACAAGATATATTATTGAATGCAACACATATAAGGAGGACTGCTAGCGTACATGAGTTTATATCTAGAAATCCCGGAACTCGACAAAAGACTCCCATTTCGAAGCTTTATTCATAAAGGAGATGTGCTCTGTTATCCTCACTGGCATAAGGAAATTGAAATTATTTATGTTACCCAGGGAAGTCTGGATTTGGGGTTGAATGACAAGGTAATCCGTCTGAAGCAGGGGGAAGTCCAATTCATTAATGGCGGTGACGTCCACTTTTTTTTGTCATCCCCTGATAGTGAGCGAATTGTTATTCAATTTGATCTGAGCCTGTTCCAAGACGTATCCACACTAATTTACGATGATCGGTCGCTTCGTGACATTTTTACTCAAATAGAGCAATCCAGCAGAAACTGGCCTCATGAAACGGCAACCAAGCTTCTTCCTCTTCTTCAAAACATAAGCACAGAAGATTACGAGCGCAAAGAGGGCTATGCATATATGATCAAGGCCAAACTTTATGAAATGTTGACTTTTATTCTAAGAGAAGTACCAAGGGGGAGTGAGAAACATCGACCCCAAATCTCGGAAAATATCCTGACTCCGACCAAAGAAATGCTTTTAAAGCTGGAACGAATTTTTGAATATGTAGAAAGCCATTACCAGGAATCAATTATACTAAAAGACGTTGCCGATTATATAGGGTTCAGTCCTTATTATTTCACTAAGTTTTTTAAGAAAAATACAGGAATGACCTTCGTAACTTTTCTAAACGAATATCGACTTAATAAAGCGAAATGGATTTTGCTCAATGAAAATTATTCGATTACCGAAATAGCAGAGCAGGCCGGATTTAATAGCGTTAAGACGTTTCATCACTTCTTCAAGGAAGCGACGGGGACATCGCCTTTAAAGTATCGCATGACAATATCCGGGAATAAAACAGCAAGAAAATAGGAAGATAGTCTTTTATGAGACTTGTATGATAAGGGTATTAAACAAGTTGAGGTGCTATACATCTTGCATAAATCAAGGTCGCAGCCACTCATCTTTTTTACATAAAGTTTGCTGTGAGAAATCTAACATGTAGGCATATTCAAAAAGGGAAAGGACGATGAAGATGAATAACCGAATTTATAATATAGCAATTGTTGGCTTTGGGGGGATGGGCAGCTATCATTGCCAGTTAATTGAGCCTGTATCACAGATTTCCGTAATCGGGGTATACGATACTGTTGAATATCGGATGGAATTGGGAAAGGAAGCCGGCTATAAAACATACGCAAGTCTGGATGCTGTTCTGACAGATGAGCTGGTGGATATCGTTTTGATTGCTACACCTAATGATGTTCACAAAGATATAGCAATTCAAGCTCTGCAGGCTGGTAAACATGTAATTTGCGAAAAACCGGTTACAATAACCAGCAAGGATTTTAATGATATTGTCAAGGTAGCGAACGAGGAGAAACGTGTATTCACGGTTCATCAAAATCGTCGCTGGGATGAAGATTTCCGGACTGCCAAGGACATCATCGATAAAAAGACATTGGGCGAGCTGTTCCATTTGGAATCTCGGGTTCAAGGAGCCAATGGCATTCCTGGCGACTGGCGCCAGCTGAAGGATTACGGTGGAGGTATGCTGCTGGATTGGGGCGTGCATTTGCTGGACCAACTGCTACGGATTACAGATAGCCAAATCGAAAGTGTAGCGGCTAATTTAAGTTATATTTTGGGAACCGAAGTGGATGATGGCTTTACGAGTTATATAACATTTAAAGATGGCCTTACGGCACTTATTGAAGTGGGAACGACCAATTATGTGAAGTTACCGAGATGGTATCTCAAAGGAACGGAAGGTACAGCAGTGATTAGGGACTGGGATTTAAGTGGAGAGATTATCACTCGAAATCCGGATGTTGCTCATATAGAGCCGAAACCTATCAAAGCGGGGCAGGGATTGACCAAAACGATGGCACCGCCGTCCGAACAGTCCACACTAAAGTTTGCGATTGAAAAGCCGGATTTGGAGGAGCAAAGCTTCTATGAAAATTTCGTCTCTGTACTCGAAGGGAAATCTGAAATTGCAATTAAGAATGATGAAGTTCACAGAGTACTTGTACTGATTGAGACCATTTTTGAGGCAGCAGTGACCAAAAGTGTAATCCATAGAAGTATTTAACACGCTTTCTGTTATTGCTGTAACTACCATAGATGCGTTAAATCGTGTAAGCCGTCATAATGACGGCTTTTTGTCTGTCTAAATTTCCGTAAGTTTAATTGTGGCCAAAAGGCTCGCTATATGATGAATCCCAATTGGATTTTAATCTTCAAAGTCGCTATTTTAGCGGCTTTTTATTATTTTATTTTACAAATCCATATCCATCCTTGAGAGCAAGAGGTTGGTCTGGTCACTCGTTTGAAAAATATCTAAATATTAAATTTACAACAAAATGTGACCAAATGCCGTCCTTGAGAGTGTTAGAGATATAAAGGAGGGCAGAACAACCATGCAGCGATCAATGCCCCAACGGGGAGATCATATGATGAAAGTCTATGAGACTTACGCGGATACGCTGTTCCGGATTGCCATGGTGCACCTCGGCAGGAGAGAGGACGCGGAGGAAGCCACTCAGGATACCTTCATCAAGTTAATGGAAAAAGCCCCTACATTCAACGATGCAGAGCATCAGAAAGCATGGTTGATCCGGGTCATCACCAATCATTGTAAATCCTTATTAGGCAGAGGCTGGCGCAAACGGGAGGTCAAGTTGGAGGGAGCAGATCCCCTTACGACAGACGACCCCGAAGATCAGGCACTGATCGAACTCGTGTTGTCACTGCCCGTCAAGTATAGATCGGTGGTTCATTTGTACTATTACGAAGATTATCCGATCCGGGAAATCGGCGAGATTCTGCAGATCAGCGAGTCTGCAGTGAAGATGCGATTGAAGCGGGGAAGACAGCTGTTAAAACTGGAGCTGGAAGGAGAAGAACCCCAATGAACGAGGAACAATTCAAACGAAATTATAAGAAAGCGGTGGACCATATGAAAACAAATGACCAAATGAAAAAACGGATAGAGCAAACCTTGAACACACAACGCCATGAACAAAAGCGCCAGCGAAAACCTCTATATATTGCAGCGAGCGTCGTCATTGCTGCCAGTGTTGGACTCGCGGCGCCAAGCATATGGCAGCAAGTGAGCGGACCGGCCGCGCCAGCGACGCAGGTGGCACAGGTCACTCCGGGCGCATCATTCGACCCTGTGGTGATTCCGAAGACAGAGCTGCCGGATTCAAAGAACGGCGTGAAGGCCGATATGCTTCAACTGGTGGTTTATCAGGGCAACGTCTATACACAGTCTGCTACATCGCTTGACGGTACGGATGCGCTTGCCCTGCGAGGCGAGAAGCTCGGTACTACAACAGGGGGCATTCATGAGCTGAGCGACAAGGGTGAGTACACGGAGCTGGCCTCCAACATTGGAGAAGCGGACATCTATGCGGTCAACGGCTACGACACGAATTTCCGTATCATGTCTTACACCGAGATCGATGGTCAGGTATATGCCCAACTGTTTGACCAGAGCAACGGCATCACTATCGGCAGCGGCGAAGACCTTATCGGCAAGCTTCATCTCGAAGGCAACGTCACTTCGGCGCAGTGGGAGACCTTCGCCAGCTGGAACAACGGCTTGCAGCAACTGCAGCCGCTCGCAGCGGACAAATCGCTTAACAGCTTTATCTCAGCGCTTTACGCGGCTAAACCGATAGCAACAAGCCCTCAACTGGAGGAGCGCCTTTACGGGCAGGAAAATCGCAAGATCATCTACCTGACGCTCGAAGATAAGACGCAGGTCCAATTAGTTCTGTTTGGGGAAGGTCTGGTGCGTTACGGCAATGTACCGGTATTCTTCGAAATCGAGAAAGGTGCCTTCCAAGCGTTCTGGAACAGCCTGGGCGAGTAAGGCGAAGCTAGCGATTGATGAACATTTAGGATTAGGGAGATGACTTCATGCTGAATCCAAAAATACCGGAGAAGGTCACCTAACTGTTCAGATGAATTAAGATCGTAAAAGCCCATGTATTGCTCAAGTTGGAGCAGTACGTGGGCTTTGGGTTATTTTAATAATCATGGAGATTAAGTTTGATAGGTATCTTTTATAAACTGAATAAAGTGTGCAGTAGCTGAACTGAATATTTTATTCTTTTTCCAAGCGAGTACATGACTAGTGGTTCGTTCAGGTTCAAATGGAACAAAACAAGTACGACTACTTTCCCGGATCGTATAAGATCCACTCACACAAATGGCATATCCAAGTTTCCGTTCTACCAACAGCATAGCATTCGTCAGTAAATTATGTGATGCAAAAATTGACAGGCTATCATTCTCAACTCCAAGCCAGCTTGCAATCTCATTTTGTACAATTGTACGTCGGGGCGGAATTAAGGGTAAAGCAAGAATATCTTCAATACCAATAAATTTTTTCTGAGCAAGAGGATCATCACGTCTCATCAGAATCCCCCACTTTTCCTCATAAGGTAATCGAATATATTCATACTTTGCAGCTTCAATTGGTTCCAAAAATATACCGATATCGATATTCCCTCGATCAAGTTTCTCTCTAATGTCATCTCCATCTGCGCTGTACAATTCATATTGTACCCTAGGGTGCCGATTGGAGAATTCCTCTAATAATTCTGGCAACGCTCTAGAAACGGTGGACTCAACACATCCAATAGAAACAACGCCACCAATCAAATCTTTTTGTTCTGCCAGATCTCTTTCTGTCTTATCTAGAAGGGAAATAATTTCTTTTACCCGTTGTTGAAAAAGTAGCCCGCTATCGGTCAGCGTAATTTGCCTCTTGCCCCGTATAAACAAACGAGTACCCAGCTCTTCTTCAAGATCCATAAGCTGTCGGCTTAATGTTGGTTGTGTAATGTGAAGGATTTCTGCTGCTTTTGTTATATTGCCTACGTTAGCCACAGTTAAAAAATACTTCAAAACACGAATATCCATTCTAATCATCCTTCCATAAGTCCACTAATGGATAACTTACAGATTATTATACGATACATATTAGGCATGATAAAACATTCATCATAGGTATTAGAAATCTTTCACTTTGGAAATTACCATAGGAGTAGATACTCTTACACAAATTTATAAGCCTGATAAAAAATACGGTTAAGAAAGGAAACGATGATGAAGAAAAGAATTTTGGGAGTCAACGGTTTGGAAACCTCTGAAGTTGGATTTGGATGTATGGGGCTGAACTACCATCGGGGACCGGCAAAAGACCGGGGTGAAATGATATCCGTTGTACACTCAGCTATTGATGCAGGCATCACGATGTTTGATACAGCGGAGGTTTATGGGCCTTACACCAATGAGGAGCTTGTTGGTGAGGCGCTCACAGGGCGTCGGCATAAGGTACAGATTGCAACGAAAGGAGGCCATAAAATTGCTAGCACAACAAATGAACTGGACAGCCGTCCAGAATCCATTATTCGTTCGGTTGAAGGATCATTAAAAAGATTAAAAACAGATTATATCGATTTATACTACATCCACCGTGTTGATCCAAAGGTTCCAATTGAAGATGTGGCGTTGACGATGCAAAAGCTGAAAAAAGAAGGTAAGATTCTCCACTGGGGTTTGTCAGAGGCGAGCGCTACAACGATTCGTCGTGCGCATAGCGTTGAACCACTGACGGCAGTGGAAAGTGAATACTCGATGTGGTGGCGAGAGCTGGAAAGAGACATTTTTCCCGTACTCGATGAATTGGGGATCGGTTTGGTAGCCTATAGTCCCTTGGGTCGTGGATTTCTTACCGGGAAATTAGACAAGAATGCTTCATTCACCGAGAACGACAATAGGGGCGAGCTTCCGCGGTTTACAAAGGAAGCGATGGAAGCGAATCAGGTGTTTATTCAGTACCTAAACAAGCTTGCTGAGATGAAAAATGTAACCACAGCGCAAATTGCACTAGCATGGATTCTTGCTCAGAAACCCTCTATTGTTCCTATCCCAGGCACAACAAATGTCAGTAGAATCTCAGAAAATGTTGCAGCAACTGATATCGTCTTCACCGAGCAAGAATTGATGACAATTAATGATGAGATCAGCAAGATCCAAATTGTTGGTGACCGCTATCCCGAATCTGAGAAGAAAAAGACAGGCATTTAACAGGTTAAACACCTCACCTTGAATATTCAAGGTGAGGTGTTTTGGTTGTATAGGCGCTCATTGTCATTCCAATTGCCATACATTTTATTTTGTTTGGTGTTTGTTATAAATTTATCTAATCTTTTGTTAAATAACTCAGGTTGAGTTTTATAGCTTTGGATGGTGTCGATTCGAATTCTTTTATAAAGATCTGGGAATGCCGCAAAATTCTGATATACATCCGTGTCCTCTTTCAACCTCTGCTCAATAATAGGGTCAATTTTAAATGATTCGTAACTGAGATCAGGGAGAGCCTTTCGACCTTCATCTGTCATTAATCCCAACGATTCAAGGCGACGGGCTCGTTCTTTATTCAATTCAGTCCACGAACTATTTTTGCTTCTCGGAGATAGTCTTTGAGCTAATTGAGTCTCGGAAATTTTCTTTTTTTGTCCATCAATCCATCCAAAACACAAGGCTTCTTCAACAGCATCCAGATACAGCAGCGTACCTGGTGTTGATTTCATACTCACAACGATCCAGCAAGAATTTTCAGTCAGGCAATGTTCTTGAAACCAAAATCTCAATTCGCTTTTTGACTTTGCTGGAAGCAGTTCATTAAGTAGCATTAGAAATTACGCTATCCAGGAATGTGTAAGCATCGCTATTAAACTTCCAAACGATACCAAATTTATCAACCAACATTCCGAAGCAGGAAGACCAAGGCATCTCTGATAATGGCATGATCACATAGCCGCCTTCAGACAAATTAGTAAAGTAGTTTTTCATTGCCTGTTTATCATCAATAATGATACTAATGATTACATTGTTACCTTTAACCAGCTCACCCGTTACGTTCTTCATCGAAGGAAGAAGATCCGACATCATTATTTTCCCACCAGCGAATTCTAACGATGACTCCATAATCATATTCAATTCATTTTCTGGTAAAGGATAGTTTGGATCTTGTGGAAAATCCTTGAATTTCACTTTTTTTACCTCATTTGCGTTTAAAGCTTCTGAGTAAAACGCGATGACCTGTTCTGTGTTCCCATCAAAATTTAAATATGCAATAACTGACATGATAAAACCTCCTTCTTGTAATACATGAAGTGTAAGCTATAATAGGTGACAGCTAGATTGTCACCTATTATAGCTATATTCGAAATTCATTTACCTAAAGAGGATTATCATGAACAAAATTGAAAGATTAATATCGATCATAATGATCTTGCTGCAAAAGAATGTCGTATCAGCTACCGAATTTGCAAAATTATTCAATGTGTCCAAAAGAACGATTCTACGTGATATGGAAACACTTGGATTATCTAACATTCCCATTTATTCTATAAATGGAGTGAACGGTGGATACGGGATTATGGATGAATACAAAATAGACAAACGACTTCTAAGTAGCAATGATTTAGAAAATATACTAACTGCACTGGGCGGATTAGGGAAAATTCTCTTTAGTGACGAAGTAGAATCAACGCTTAAAAAGATTGAATCGATGATAGGTTCAACGATTTCGGGAGGTACAATTCAACTGTCTTTTTATAATTGGGATGGTCGTCCTGAAATTGTCCAAATCTTAAAGACCTGTCAGGAAGCAATAGAGCAAGGAAGGTTACTTACATTCGATTATATAGATCAAAGTGGGGTCAAGTCACAGAGACGGGTCGAGCCATACCAACTTCATTTTAGTGAAACGAGTTGGTATTTGAAGGGGTTTTGTTTAGATCGAATGGAGTATCGAACGTTTAAACTGTCCAGAACGGATAATCTGAATATCGATATTAAAACATTTATTGCTAGAGATTATATGACTGAACAGAAAACAGAGCAATATTATCAACCGAATCTAATTACAATTAAAGTATTGATCTCACATCGAATAAAAGATCAATTTATTGAAAGATACGGTCAAAAAAGGATTGAGGCTCACAATTCCGAACTGCTTATAGCCGAAATAGATATGCCGCAAAACCACTTTGGATTCCGGTTTTTAGCTAGCTTTGGAACGGATTTGGAAATCATAGAACCTAAAGCATATGTTGAAGAATTTCGAGAGTTTCTAAATGCCATGATAAATAAATATGTCTAAGAACCCATATCTTAATTCTGTTGAATGTTTCTTCTTTGTATAGGCCGGTCTCTTTTTATGATAAGAAGGAGGTATTTAGTTATGGAAAAAGCGATCTACTTAATTACAGGCGTAATGGCTTCTGGTAAGTCAACAGTGTCGGAGCTGCTGGCTTCCAAGCTGGGAAAAGCCGTGCATCTGCGTGGTGATATATTCCGTCGCATGATTGTATCCGGCCGCGAAGACATGTCCGCTGAACCGTCGGAAGAAGCATTCCGTCAATTATATTTGCGTTATCAGTTAGCCGCAAATGCCGCAAAAACCTATTATGAGAATGGTTTTTCTGTTGTTTTGCAGGATAATTACTACGGCGCGGAATTAGTCTATATGATGGAGCAGTTAAAGGATTACCCGGTTCAGTTAGTTGTGCTGTGTCCGAAGGTAGAAGTGGTAAAAGAGCGTGAAAAATCAAGAGGAAAAGTGGGGTACACTGGCTTCACGGTAGAGAATTTGTATTCAGACTTTTTGAAGGAAACGCCTCAAATCGGATTTTGGCTGGATAGTTCGGAGCAGTCCGCTGAACAATCAGTGAACGATATTTTACTGCATTTTAGATGAAAACCAATGACTAATTTCAAGTCGCAAAAGTCACAGAATGCTCCGAATATGTAGTTTTTAAACTTTGTACAATGCATAATGATCATTAAAATATGCAATAATAAAGTCCCGGAAATTTCTGGTGGAGGAGGATAAATGTCTATCCTTCACCCAAGATAGCCCCACTGGATAGGTGGGATTAATATCTGCGATTCTGACGTAATTCAAATCCAACTTTCTACAGACCGAGATAGGGATTAACGAGATACCCTGATTGACCTTAATAATCTCCGCGAGTAAATGAGAGTCCACCTCGAATATATTCTTGGGAGTGAATCCTGCTTTTTTGCAAAGCTCGGTTGTGAAAAAGCTATATTCCTCATTATTAGCAAGGGAAATAAAAGATTCTTCGGCCAATTTGCTTAACGAAATTTCAGATTTTGTCGCAAACTTGTGTGTGGAAGGTAAAACCAGCACGATATCTTCATTAATAAGGACACAACTCTCAATCTCATCGTCCGCTATAGGTGGACCTGCGATCCCCAAATCAATATCCCCTTTTTTTAAGCTTGCAAGGATGTCATTTCTAGCTCCAAGTCCCTGTTGTATATTGGTATCCGGACACTGGGTAATATACCTGGTGATCAGTCCTGATAGGAATCTGGGATTTGAAATCGATATTTTGATGGTATGGGCCATTTCGTTATCCTGCGTTTGTATTTCCATTCTTGCATTTTCAATTTCGGTGAAAATCCTGTTGACATGTTTCAAGAGGATTTTTCCGGATACATTCAATTGAATATTTCTTCCTTTCCGATCGAATAAGGTTGTACCCAATTCATCCTCAAGTCTCTTTATCGTCAGGCTTAAAGAAGGCTGAGCAATATTTAGTTGTTCGGCAGCCTTAGATATATGTTCTGTATAAGCGACGGTCTGAAAGTATTTCAACTGAAGCAGCTCCACTATAGTGCACCTCTTATATTTATTATAATAAATGAGTTTATATATTATCATGTATTAGATTAAATGTAAATTGAGATGTAAGATTGATTATGTAATCATCATTTCGGTAGAGAAATCAGACAACAGAATGAAGAAATTAGAGATCGGAAGGTGTCATTCAGATGAGAAAGGAAGAAGTGGTTAGGCAATTTACAACTCCGCTGGATGCAGGGGCATTTCCTTTGGGACCATATCGTTTCTATAATCGCGAATACTTGAACATTTTATATAGAACTGATCTGGAGAGCTTAAGAAAAATCGTTCCGGAGCCATTGGAAGTTACCTCTCCGTTTGTAAGGTTTGAGATCATTAAAATGCCGGATGTAACAGGCCTTGGTTCCTATACAGAGTGTGGACAGGTAATACCTGTTAACTTTGAAGGGGAGGAAGGAGATTATCTCCACGCAATGTACGTAGACAGTTTTCCTGCAATCGCATCAGGCAGGGAAATAGGTGCCTATCCTAAAAAAATGGGCAAACCCAGTTTGTATGTAGATTCCGACACATTGGTTGGACTTATGGATTATGGCTCTTTAAGAGTGGCTACCGCGACCATGGGATATAAGCATTTTCCGCTTGATCATTCGGAGGCGCTACAAGAGATTGTTAAACCAAATTATATGCTGAAAAAGATGCCTGATTATGACGGATATCCAAGAATCTGTGAATTGGTACGGAGCCAAATTACGGATATTAAAATTCAGGGCGCCTGGTCAGGTCCTGCAAGACTGGAGCTATTCGCTCATGCTCTTGCGCCAATGGCAGATTTGCCTGTACTTGAGGTTGTTTCAGCTTCCCATATCATAACAGAGCTTTCGCTGCCTTCTCCAACAGTTATATATGATTATTTAGCTGATGAAAAATAAACGTCATTAAAAGCAATCAAACATAAAAGGTAGGGAAATTCATATGAGAATTGCAATTTTAGGAGCAGGTTCCTTAGGGACCATTGCTGGTGCATATATTGCTGCCGGCGGACAAGATGTAGAGTTGATCGATGTCTATCAAGCACATGTGGACGCATTAAAGCAGACAGGGGCCCAAATTACTGGCACTACGGATTTTCAGGCAAAGGTGAAGGCCATTACTCCTGACGAGATGTCAGGAACTTATGATCTAATCTTGCTTTTAACTAAACAGCTATATAACGAGTCCGTTCTACAAGACCTGTTGCCGTTTTTAGATGACCAAAGTGTTGTGCTTTCCTTGCAAAACGGTATCCCTGAAGAAAAGGTGGCTTCCATTGTTGGCCGAGAACGGGTGATTGCCGGATCTGTTGAATTTGGTGCTACGTTTATTGAACCGGGAGTATCAAGGCTTACAACAGAGTTCAATCGCTTTAAGCAGTACGCTTTTCAAATCGGCGAATTAAATGGTGAAACAACCGAAAGAATTCAACAGATCAAATCTATACTAGACCTTGTGGGTGGAACACATATTTCCGATAACCTGGTGGGCACGAAGTGGTCTAAATTGCTTATTAACAATGCATTTAGCGGCCTATCTGCAGCACTAAACGTGGAGTATGGCGTTGTGCTTGACCATGATATTAGTATCGTAAGTGCCGTCCGTATTGCCAATGAAACGGTCAAAGTTGGACACGCAAATGGTGTGAAATTTGCCACGATGAGTGGCTTTGATATTGAATCTTTGGAAATACAAAGTGAAGAGGATATCCCGGAACGAATTAAAACACTTCGGGTTCTCATGGAGTCGTCCAGACTGTTAAAAGCAAGCATGCTACAGGATCTCGAAAAGCAACGGAAGACCGAAATTGATTATATCAGTGGAGTAGTTCCGCGCTCAGCTTCAGGCAAACAAATCTCAACACCTTATAATGATATGGTTGTAAGATTAGTCAAACAAGCTGAAGAATCTCAAACTGTGCCTAATTTCGAGACTAATATTAAGTTCTTTGAAGAGCTTAACAATAACAGATGATGTGAGTGAGTTATAGATCGCCAGAAAACGTGTTGAGGAGATAATTCCTCAATGCGTTTTTTTATCGCTAAACGTTTCCTTAAAGTTAAGGGCAATTGGGATAATGTCCCATAGTAGATCTCAGTAGAAACAGCAGATAATAAAAACACGGCCATGCTCAAAGTTATTTGTTTTTAACTATCCACTACTTACGGGCAATATAAGCTTAATCTCTTTTGTACACCTGCTAAGATTTCTTCTGGCATCTCCTTGATCTTGATATCTCCACCTAAGAAAAGCAACCAATTGGTTATTTCGGTTAATTCTTCTGCATGATGAACATTGATGAAGGTCTTTATAACGGCTGTGGTTTGGTAAGGGTTCGTATAAGAAAGTGAAAGCTTTAAAGGATGGTATTTCTTGAATTGGCCAATCGCTTTTGGACCCAGTTCAAGGACAAGGTTAATCATTTTCTCCTGCTTACTTAGTTGTTCTAAAATCTTTTTCTTACTTAACTTTTTTTTCACAGGGAATAATTCTATATGGGTGAGATTATCGACAGATAAAATCCGTCTCTTTTCTTCCTCTAAGTCAAAGCCTTCAATGAGCCATAGGCTTTTTTCACGATAAAGGTGCAAAAGATAAATGGGATAAGACTTTATTTCCATCTCTTCTTGGACGGTAACCAACAGATAGTTCTCTATAAGAAGAAGCTGTATGAGTTTTTCCAACATAGGGTGGGGCAGGTCTGACAGATCAAGCAAGTCGGGATTATGGGGGTTGGTTCCTTCAAAAAGCAATATTTGATTTAAAAGAACAAGGTCATCTTGCTGATTTTCGGAGATGAGGCCCAGTAACTTTTCGGTTAAAGTTTGACGACTCTTCAGATAAGGAAGTTGTTGATTTCGGGTTGCCATAAAGGCGAGAAAAAGAGCTTTGATTTCATTATCCGTAAAGCGGACCGTAGGCAGGACAGAGTTGTTCATGACAAAATAACCCCCATCCCTCCCAACTTCAGCCACAAGCGGCATACCCATAGCTTCAATTTCTCGGATATCTCGAATAGCGGTCGAACGAGAGATGTTAAATTCCCGCATGATTTCGGAAATGGTAAAGTGGGCGCGGTTATTGATATACCTCATGATGATATTGATCCGTTCAACTTTTTTCATGGGTCCCCCTAAACAGTATCATAATTTGACATGATTTAAGGTTATTATAAACCCATCAAGTGAAAAGACAAATCCATTGATAAATTTAAAGAGGACGGTGTTAGGAATGAGTAATTACAATATTGAGGAAAAAGACAGCTTTATCGTTTTAGGTATAGGAACTGAGCTTAAGAGCCACTACACCGACTTTGCTGGTATTAACAAAGAAAAGGTGGATTTTTGGTCGGCTGTGAAAGAAGATGGAAGCCTGGATGCTTTAAAAGCTATAGCGACAAATGACTATATTTTTGCCGTGAACGAAGCGGTGAATAACAAGATGATGCATTATGCGGGCGTCATGACAGAAGAAACACTGCCAGAAGCAACTAGAGTAATCCAATTCCCCAAGGGAGAATACCTGGTCGTTAAAGGGGAAGGGACAACATCTGATGAGTTGAGTAATAACCTTACTGGCGTTGCATTCGGACAAGTTCTACCAGCGGAAACGAATTATGCATATGTTGGTGGGCCAAATACTACGGTCGAGATGGGACAACAAAACGGCTTGTTATTTGGTGAAATATGGATTCCTGTTGTTAGGAAATAAGGTAAAGGAGAGATCGGAATGTCATATATCGTTGATTTTAAAAATGTGTCTACAGTCGGTCTAGAGTCCTCACCAGTAGCAGCAGCGCTTGCAGGTTTGCGTGCAAATGAAGCCCGTTATTTTATGAACAAATATAAGCATGAATTTACGGTTGTTCCTGCTAGCGAAAGTCAGGACACCCTTGACTATGTAACACGAATTTTGAAGGAAGAACGTGATATTGAGTTTGCAGCCAAGCCCTTGGAAACATCAGCTTTTCAAGTGGAAAACATTCGATTCTCCTACGTCTTTTATGAAGATGGTCTTGGACTCAATGTCATGTATACGGTGGATGACCCTAAGAAGCGGGCCGTGGGTTTTAAGCTTTCTGAGGGGATGGAAGTTCCAGCGGAGTTAGAAGGCAAGTTTAAGTTTGCCAGACAGAAATCTAAGTTAGCTGGAACCATTCGGGGCTCATTTTTTGTAATCAAGAGAGAGTATTGAAGTGGGCAAAAGTGCATGTGGAAGAAGCTGAGCATAGCCCCATTGAAAGTCGCTGTATTAGCGGCTTTTTTTGTTTTATCTGTGCAACTAGCTTTGGAGAATCTCTTTCTTGGTTTCATCTAAAAAAGCAGATAGCGCCGGTGTAATGAGGGTGTCTTTTCGTTTAATAAACATGGTCGTTACTGAAGAATACTTCTCCGGTAAGGAGTGGCAGGTTACCTTGTCACGGACTTCATAATCCGCAATGATGGAATAAGGCAGTAAAGTAATACCCATACCAGCACTAACACAAGCAATTATCGTTTCGAGGGTTCCAAATTCCATTAATTTCACAGGCAATAATCCTTCTTCTTGCAGGAGAGTGTTAAGTTTGGCTCGGTATGAACATCCTTTGGGAAAAACCAGCATCGTATGATTTTGTAAATCATGGATCGATTGTATCAAGGGATGTTTGGGTGAAGTGACAAGAACAAGTTTCTCATTGATGACTTTGTCCTGCGTGAGATCTGCGTGTTCTATCGGACCGGAAACAAAAGCTCCATGCAGTTCATAATGCAGAACTCCATGAAGCAGCTTTTCTGTTGGCCCTGTAACTAAAGAGAAATCAACATTGTGATATTTCAAATGATATTGCGCGAACACGGAAGGCAGCCGGACCGCTGCAGTTGTTTCCATAGAACCGATAACCAGAGGACCTGAAGGAATGGAGCTGCTTCCTACTGCGGCTTTGGCTTCGTTAATGGTATGTAGAATCTTTTCGGCGTAACCGACTAAAATTTGTCCTGAAGGAGTAAGTGTAACTCCCTTTTTGTGACGGTAAAATAATGCGGTCTGAAGATCCGCCTCTAACTGTTGAATTTTGTTTGTAACATTGGACTGAGCATAATTTAGTTTTTTCGCTGTTTTGGAAATACTTCCTTCTTGAACGGTTTGAATGAAAATTTCCAGTAAGTGAATTTCCAAGTTGACACTCCTTTAGAAAACAATCTATCTGAAATCATGATATGTAACATCTGATTTACGGATTATACAAGATGGATAAACTCGATGTAAACTATAAAGAATGGAATCTGAATTGATGGGGAGGAAACCTCGATGTCTATTCAATTAAACAATAAGCTCTGTGAAAGCTTCAATATTCGTTATCCAATCGTTCTTGCGGGGATGGCCGGTATTGCAAACATGGCACCCCTAGTCGCTGCGGTTTCTAATGCAGGTGGGTTAGGGACGTTAGGCGCTGCGTATATGAGTCCTGAGGAACTAAGAGGCGCCATACACGAGATTAAAAAACGGACGCAAGCACCGTTTGCCGTAAATATTTTTGCTCATGTTGGACCGGATCATTATACGAATTTTGATGCGGTAAACGAAGAGTTGACCCCGATTCGAGAATTCTTGGGTGTGAAGCAGCGTGCTCAAGATGAAATACGTACACCCAATCATTTTGAAGAACAGTTTGACATCTTGTTGGACGAAAAAGTTCCGATTATTAGTACAACGTTTGGATTACTTTCCGAGCATCATATGCAGAAGGCAAAATCGTTAGGCATCAAAATTATGAGTAAGGTCACCACGGTAGAGGAAGCTATTCAAGCGGAGATGCGCGGATGTGATGTCATTGTTGCTCAAGGTAGTGAAGCAGGAGGGCATCGAGGAACTTTTGATGTATCATCTCAGCTCAGTGGAGCAAATATCGGAACCATGGCACTTGTCCCACAAATTGTAGATCATGTCCATATTCCAGTCCTTGCGGCAGGCGGAATTATGGATGGTAGAGGGCTGGTGGCTTCACTTGCTTTGGGAGCACAAGGGGTGCAAATGGGGACTCGTTTCTTGACATCAGTTGAGTCTGGTGCACATGAGGTATATAAACGTGCGTTGCTTGATAGCACAGAGGAAAGCACTGTAATTACAAATGCCTTTTCTGGACGGCCAGCGCGTGGCATCAAGAACGACTTTATACAGCATTGGGAAGCATCCAGTATTAAGCCGCTAACCTTTCCTACCCAAAATACATTAACTCGCGAGATCAGGAATGCTTCTGCTAAGCAAAATAATCCCGAGTATATGGCCCTTTGGGCAGGTCAGGGAACGAGAATGTTAACAGATAACCAATCTGCAAGCGATATCATTAATCAAATGGTAGAAGAAGCCAGAGCAATCATTTAGTAGTGATTATAATTTCACATCCAGCGAATAGCGATCGCGAAGTACTGACAAATGGTGGAGCTCATGTCCAGCCATAACAAATGCGATCGATCGAGCTGAAGCAGGATTATCACTGACGATCCCTCTACAGAGCCAAGCTTCTGGTGTGAGGCGACGGAGCATAAGAATGGTTGAGCGGCGTGTGACGGCATATTCTTCGTTCAGATCGGCTGCGGTATACGCATTGAAGGGTTGGCTCTGCATAAGCACGTCCTGATCGTAGCCAGGATGATTCGCTTTGTCGCCTCTGGCGATGCGAAGCAGTCGGCCGCTCATGATACGTTCGTTATCCAAAAGGTGGCCAATGACCTCCTTCACGCTCCATTTGCCTTCGGCGTAACGATAATTTGCTTGCTCCTCTGTTAATGAAGAAAGCAAAGTTTGTACGATGTTGGCCTGCTGCTCTAACCTTTCGATGATATTTCCTTCAGGAATAAGCCGGATGTACCCTTCATAAAAAGCTGCATATTCCGCTGTAGTAGGTCTTTCAACCATGTAAATGCCTCCTTTGGGATTCATAGCTCTGGAATATATTGTAGCACATATCTTGCTTCCAGCATTGAAATCGGCCCCTCCGCTTTATGGGCGGAAGGGCCGATTTCATGTGATTTGCACAGTTTTATGGTTGGGCTGTTCCACTTTCAATCCGTACGTCGTATCGCCTTTTGTTGAACAAATTTCTCCAAAATCGAAAAATCCTCAGTCACTTCTTTGAATGGTAGCGTGTCCAGCACCTGTTCCCGGTAATTCTTTTTTGCCGCTGCGCTGAGACGGGAGTCTAGTATGCTGAGTATGCCAAGATCCGTTTCACTGCGAATCAAGCGTCCCGTTCCTTGCCTTAACCGGAGAAGCATATCCGGTACAAACACCTCCATGAACGAATTCTTCGTTACAGATGCCTTATATTCATAAATAGGATCCGAAGGAACAGGGAAGGGCAGCCGGAAAATAATGACCTGTGACAGGTCAGAACCCTCGATATTCACGCCTTCCCAGAATACACCGGTACCCAGGAGCACACCTTTGCTTTTCCTGAATTCGGCGATGACACTGTCCTGGGAAGATCCTTCTTTTTGAACATGAACTGACCCTTTATATTCATCAGGCCTTGAAATCAGCTTCTTATGAATGAACTTCATGTCTTCCTTTGCTGAAAAAAGGACGATTGTTCTTCCTTGTGTTAAATTACAGAGTTGAACCAATTCGTTGTAGGCTGCTTCAAGATAGTCTTCACGCTGGTCATGGTGGTAATATGGAACTTTGTTGGAGATGTACATCATGGTATGGTTGGTGTAATCAAAAGGGGAGGATTTTCGATCCATAAAATCCCCCTTATAACCGAGGGACTGCGTCAAATAAGAGTATTGTTCCTCCAGCGTATCCCCGCCTTGGCACAGCGTTGCCGACGTTAGGATAACAGGCGCTTTGCCATTAAATAAAGCATACTTCAGAAATTGGCTTATATCTTTGGGACAGATGCTGATTGTGGCTACTCCCAAGGGACTGCTTGCCCATATGAGATAGTTATCCTCTATTTCAGCCAAAACATGGATGAGGGTAATAAGCCCGTTTATAGCTTCAAAAGCGTCATCAATCTCCCGTTCGTGACGGGAGGTCAAAATGGAAAGGCGAAGACTAAGATCTTTCAAATCGTTCGAGACTTGATATAACGGTATTCCTTTGATCTCCGACACTTTTATACGGTCGCTATCCTGCTTGGCATGGTGGAGCAGATCCGCATTTATCTGTTGGAAGATGCGTTCAATACATTTTTTTATAAACTTGGATTGTGAGAAGAGACTTTTATCCCCGGACTGCTTCGTGAGAAGCTGCACAGTGTTATCCAGTATGCGGCAGATTCCCCGATAAGTGAACTCGAGCGTTCGGGCATCTCGAACTTTTGCTTCCAGATTATGCGCTTCATCAATGACGATCAGAGCAGGCTGTTCTGAGATGATACTCTTGGTGCCTTCTTTTTTCTTCATCAAATCCCGTATGAGCAGGTCCTGGTTCACAATAATAAAATCAATCTCATGGGCCTTTGCATTTAATTTAGCTCTCATATCGTAAAACAAGCACGCATTTTTATGATGGCAACGTTCAAATTTGCAATCATTTACGGAAAAGTTGGACCATTCGGGATCACTAATTCCAGCTTTAATATCCGCTCTTTCATCAATTTCAAAATCTAAAATGCGCTGGGCAAGGGTAGACAGTGAGGAGTTCGGATCATCAGGCCTGTTCCATTCCGCGGCCCTACTTCGGCAGGCATACTGACCCATACCTTTCCCAACGACAGAGCGAACCGTTGTGAAGCCCAACCGGCTACCAATGACCCTTAAATCTTTATGTATCTGTTCCGAAAGCTGAATGGAAGATGTAGCTATAATGACCGGTTTCTGCGACATTTGATTCATGAGCAGGCTCGGTATCAGGTACCCAAAAGACTTGCCGATTCCGACACCAGCTTCAATCATGGCGTTATGCCCGTGGATATAAGCTTCGGCTATATCGAGAGACATTTCTTGCTGCCCGATTCGCTCTCTAAGACCAATTCGAGGGAACCGATCATAGATTCGGAAGATGGCGTTAACCAAAGAACGTTCGATTTCCCTTTTCGATTCCCGCTTATTTATCGTATAGAGTTCATTTAACCAATTCATAACGATCGCCCCTCTTCCAAATGAATGATCTTCTTGTAAGGAATTTTTTAGTCAAACTGTAATTATCTTAGATACTGAGATAACAGTCAAGTGTTCATAAGGAAGCGATAGAAGGTAAGCAACCAGCTAATTGGTCAGATACGAAAAAACATTGGGCCGAATAAGACGAAGACAGTAATATGAAGACAAGGAGAAGAGCGAACAGGGCACACCAGTGCTTTGTTCGCTCTTCTTAATCAACGGTTGGAATTGATTAATTGAAATTCTTATAATAAACCAAATGATCTGTCCACTCATCGTTTTCGTGTATGAAACCTTTGCGAACACATTCAAATTCCATGCCTACACTTTCCGCAAGTTTCATAGAAGATATATTATCCATATTAATATGGGCTTCTATACGGTGGAATTTCAGTTGTTCAAATGCAATAAGAAGAGCTTCATTCACGGCTTCTTTGCCGTAGCCTTTTCTCCAATACTGATTATGGATGGTATATCCGAAGCTTGCCCATTGAAAATCCGCTCTTGCTAAAGTCGCAATATCAATCATACCCAGATGTGTACCATCTTCCTTTCTAAATACACCAAATACATAAACGGCATCTGTACGCGCTAACTCTTGATGTCGATCTACAAGATGATGAAACCAATTCGGTGTACATTCAGTCATATCCATTTTCCCTTTATCGTTTCGGTGTTGGGAGGGAAAACGGTTTTCAAATGCATTTAACCAATTTTCATAGTCGTCTTTTTTTAAAGGTCTTATTACTAACCGTTCTGTCTCTGAAATATAATCAAATTGTTCTGCATTCAATCCCAAGTGACATCTCCTCTGAATTATCTTTTTTCATTTACATCATTAAGCAATCCAAGTTTATCATAGGATACATCTGTTGAGAACAAGAACGAAAGGGACATCCATTTGATTAGAAATCACAATTAATAGGGCGGCTAGACATCTTTGCAATAAACGGTTTAATGGTAAAATAGTGAAAATGGTTCATGTTGGAGGATGCTCATGTATAAACTGATGATCGTAGAGGATGAACTGCTCATGCGGGTTGGAATTCGTTCCATGCTAAACTGGGAAGACTACAATTTCTATGTTGCGGGAGAAGCGGGGAACGGGAGGGAAGCGTTGGAACTCGCGCTAGAAGTGACCCCTGATCTAATTATTACCGATATCAAGATGCCGATCATGGATGGGTTAGAGCTCATACAAGAGGCATCTTGTTTATTGAAAACCTGTAAATATGTCATCCTGAGCAATTTTGACGAATTCCATTATGTAAAAGAGGCACTGAAGCTTGGGGCTGTAGACTACTTGATTAAAAGTGAGATTACAGAAACCTCTCTAGTTGATCTTCTTATCACCATTGAAGAGAAATTAAAAAGTGAACGTGACACTAAGACCAACGTACCATTTATGACACACGACTATTTCAAGAGCCTGAGACATCTAAAGGATAGCTTTTTCCAAGATATTGTAAGCGGATTCATAAATGAAAAGGATATGGTTCCCAAAGCTGAAGAAATGCATTTCCGTATACGATCAGACAAGTTGGTCGTCATCCAGTTTATTGTGGACTATTACGAGGAAGCGAAGAGGAAATATGTCGAGAAGGGGGAAAAACTACTTCGATTCTCTATTCTGAATATTATGGAAGAGATCATTCCATCCAAATGGGAGAAAGAGATTTTCGTGGAAAGCTCCTCTGAATATTGGGTTATTGTCAATGTTCTTCCTGGGAGTGAGTCTGTACAAGCTGATCTAAACAAACTATGTAATAAGCTTCTGTCTTCAATCAAAGATTTTATGAATCTGTCACTCTCAGCGGGTGTAAGTACAATCGTTTCCGATTTCCATGGCATAAGACAGGCATGTCGAGAAGCGGAATTCGCCCTAAAACAAAGTTTCTTTAAAGGCAGTAACCAGATACTGTATTACGCGGACGTGATTCAAGCTCCATCTCGGAGAGAAGTGAATGGAATGCTCAGTCCGGAGCAAGAACGAGATTTCCTCAAATTATGGGTGAGTAAAGATAACAAAAAGGCGGAGGAGTTCCTTGAAGAAATTCGCTCTGATCTGGAGGTGCAACGAGCAGATGAGAGCAGTATTCGCAAGCAATATATCATGGTGATGGAAACCATACACTCCCATCTCTCACGAGTTACTGAAAGAGGCAAGCTTTCATTTACCGAGAGATCGCCTTACGAAATCGTTTTGAGAGGAGAGTATTGGGAGGATATTCACCAAGATATGCTGGCTCATATCGCGTATTACTTTAAAACCGATTCCCAGATCATGCAGGAACGTTCCTACACAGACCTCGCCATTGAGTTAATGGACAAGTATTATGCTGAGGATATTTCGTTGCATAGTATTGCTAGCCAGATCAGTGTCAATCCTTCGTATCTTAGCCGATTGTTTAAGCAGGAAAAAGGAGAGAACTTCATCGCATACCTGACACGAGTTCGGATTGAACATGCCAAGGCTTACCTATTGAGCAGGGAACTGAGAGTATATGAAATCGCTGACAAGGTGGGCTACCATAATTACACGTACTTCAGTAAGATTTTCAAAAAATCGGTAGGATTCACTCCTGAGGAATATCGAGATCAACAGCAGGGACTCATGTAATCGGTGAATAGAGGTGCAGCATATGAAGCATGCCCAGCTCTTACCAATCAAGTACAAAATCATGGTGATATGCATTACAGTCATCATTCTTCCAGTACTTGTGATGACGATTAGCTCGTATTACTCTTCTGAGCGATTACTGGCACAGAATTATACAAATCTGCTCAACGATCTGGCCAAGCAAACGAATATTCGCATTGACGAGTTCCTAAAGGAGATTGAGAAGATCACACTGCTTGCCAGTAATGGACTGAGCGACAATTTATCTGCAACCCATGAAGGAAGCTTTCCGATCCAGGATTTCCTGCGAGAGGGTGATGAACAAAATGAGATTGCCGCATACAATATTTTGATGAATTATATCATGATGAAGGATCGCGTATTTTCCATCTACCTCTATAATTTGAACGGGGGACAAGATCTCTTCGTCAGTCCTAACCAGCCTATTGACCCGGACTTCAAAGTGGCGAACGAATTGTGGTTTAAAAAGTTCATGCATGATAATGATCGAACCATCACGTTGACAACCCGAATCGATGAGCAATTGGAGAATAAAATTCTGGCAGTGTCACACGCTCGTAAAATTCATGATGTGGCTAGCGGGGAACTGCTTGGCGTGATTGTCGTCAGCATTGATATAAAGTTCATCGAAATCGTTAATCGTAACTTGCAGGAAGGGCTACGTTCCAGGTTCATGATTGTCGATGAGAATGACAAAATTGTATATAACGTAGATGACCGCTTAATCGGTACATTGTTCCGGGACAACGTTCGTCCTCCCGAATCATTAAATGTTGTGGTGACCAGTCCACTTAGTCAGCAGAAATGGACTACTTACTTATACATGCCTTTGGATGAGCTGACTGCCGACGGCAAAATATTAGGGCATAATCTGGTGACACTGTCCATTGTCCTGGTTCTTTTTGCTGCCATTATTTCGATTTTTCTATCTCATGTCATCACCACCCCCATCAAGAAGCTGCTGCGCAATATCTCGTTGGTCGAGAAGGGGCAGTTTGAACAAGTTGAACATATTCGTTCTCGCGATGAGATTGGGCACTTATCAGTTCGATTTAACAAGATGTCACATGAATTGAAGCGTATGGTTGAGCGGATGCAACAGGAAGAAATAGAGAAGGCAAAGGCCGAGATGCGTGCGCTTCACGACCAGATCAAGCCTCATTTTCTGTATAATACTCTGGGTTCAGTGAAATGGATCGCCTCCATGCAGCAGGCTGACAAAATCGTGGAAATGACCGATGCATTAATCTCGATGCTTCGTTATGCAACTAGATCCGATGGAACCCTCGTAACGATTCGTGAAGAAATAGATAATATAGCGAATTACGTGACGATCCAGAATGTCAGGTACTACGACTGTATTCAAATGAAATATGAGATTGAGGATAGACTGCTCGATTATCGTATGCCCAAAATGATTCTGCAGCCCATTGTGGAGAATGCAATCTTTCACGGTCTGGCCGAACTTGAAGAAGACGGAGTCATTACCATTCGGATTCAATCACGGGGCAGAGATATTGTGATTGAAGTCTGCGATAATGGCATTGGTATGGATCAACATACGATCCAGAACTTTATGGAAGATAAGCTCGAAGCAGACAAAGGAACAGGCATCGGCCTGCATAATGTGCAGCGGCGTATTCAACTTCATTTTGGCAAGCCTTATGGAATACAGGTGGCTAGTCAGATTGGAGAAGGTACGACTTTTACCATTCTGCTACCTGCCATCAAAGAAACACTGTAGTCATAGAAATTATCATGCAAACGTTTACAATGTTAGAACGATTCCAAGTATATTTCGTAGGTTAAACACACGCAAAGAGCTTGCAGGATTAACTGCAAGCTCTTTTGGTTATCCTTTGACACTACCGAGTACCAAACCCTTGGTAAAGTATTTCTGCAAGAACGGATAAACGAGCAAAATCGGAATGGCACCCAAGAACATTTGAGCAGCGCGTCCAGTTCTGGCGTTCATCATCGATAACAGTTGAGTGTAATCGGAGCCGGATTTCAGCATGATTTGCTCAAAGCTCTGCAGCAGGGTCTGTAGGTAGCTTTGTAATGGATAATTGGCTGGATTGTTCATATAGATAATGCCATCGAACCATGAATTCCAATGGCCGACGATACTGAACAAACCGACCGTAGCGAGAGCGGGCTTGAGGAGCGGCAGTAGAATACGAAGCAATACCTGCACAGGCCCTGCACCGTCGATGATCGCTGATTCTTCTATCTCCTCCGGCAAACCTCTAATGAAATTCATAAGAATAATCATACTAAATACGGGCAGAGCTCCGGGCAGGATCAGAGACCAAATCGAATCAATCAAGCCCATTTTGACGACCACCAGATAGGTAGGAATTAATCCTCCGCTAAATAACATGGTCACAATGAAAAATCCCATATAGATATTACGGCCCATCAATTTTTGTTTGGATTTGGATAGTGGATAGGCGGTGAGCACGATCAGAACCAGATTTACAAACGTACCGAGAACGGTTCGTTGGATCGCCACCCAGAGAGAGGAGAAAAATGACCCTCCAGATAATGCAAATTCATAAGCCTTAGTTGTGAATTCAACTGGCCAGAACGTAACACTGCCCGCGGATACAGCCGAACTGCTACTGAATGAAACAGCCAACAGGTTGATAAATGGAAGGATACAGAGTAGGGAGATTAGAAGCAATATCATGTAGTTTAGGATATGGAACAAACGCCTGCTCATACTTTTATCACAGATCATAATGAACGTTCCTCCTTAGAAGATACGATAGCCGGCTACCCTGTAAGCCAGGAAATACGATACGGCAACGAGAACACTGGAAATGATGGATTTAAATAATCCGACAGCCGTACCAATCGAATACTGTGCCTGCTGAATTCCTAGACGGTATACATAGGTATCAATAATATCTCCAGTCTGATACACGACAGGGGAATACAGGTTATAGATTTGATCGAATCCGGCATTGAGGACGTTACCAAGTGACAACACAGTCATTAAGACAATCGTTGGCATGAGGAGGGGCAAAGTGATGTAGATGGTCTGCTTCCATCGTTTGGCTCCATCAATTACCGCAGCCTCATATAGACCAGGGTCAATACTGGTCAGGGCTGCTAGATATACAACCGTGCCGAATCCGAAGCCTTTCCAGATATCACTCACGATCATCGTCCATGGGAATATGGACGGTGTGCCCAGAAAAGAGATAGGTGCAATCCCGAATACGCCTAGAAATGTGTTGATGATGCCATCGGAGCTAAGTATATCCAGCATGATGCCAGCCATAATGACCCAAGACAGAAAGTTCGGAATATAAACCAGGGTTTGAAATGTACGTTTGACACCACTGTTCAGCACTTCGTTAAGCAGTAATGCGAAAATAACAGGCACGATAATGCCCCCGATAATCTTAAAGACGGACATATACAGTGTATTCCAGATGGTTCTTACGAAGTTTGGCTGACTAAATACATGGGAAAAATTGTCCCATCCAACCCATGGAGAGTTAAAGCCGAGACCCGGATTGTATTTTTGAAATGCAATAATAAGCCCATAAAAAGGGATGTAGCTAAAGATGAAGACCAAGACTAGGCTTGGGATCAACATGAGATGGTAGGGACTCTGCTGCTTCCATTTTCTCAGCATTCATATTCCTCCGTTCTTGGCAACCGCATTATTATTTTCCGTAGGCATCATTAACTGCCTGGGTTGCTTCATCGCCTCCGGCCGCTCGCCAATTCTGGACGACAACATCGAAATAATCGATACGTTCACTACCCATGATGATCTTGGTGAAGCCTTCTGTCAGAATATCATCCAGCGTTGTACCGTAACTTGATAGCACCTCCGGTGAAACACCCCATAGCGCCGTCTTTGTGTAGTTCTCGCTATCGAGTACTTTCTTAGCCAGACCATACGCATTCTTTGGAGCACCCTGTTGCAGATAATCACCAACTGCTCCCGGTGTTGCATTCTTCATAAACTCAACGCTGTTGTTATATTTCTGCCACATTCCCGAAGTTGTGAGCCCACTGGTATCCTCGGATTGAAGGGCTGCTGATACAGCCTCGAACTGCTCGTAATCTGAATTCGGATTAAGTACACGGAACGCCCCGACCACATGGGCAATATCATTGTCGAGCAAAGCGGATAGTGTTTCTTTGGATTCCTTACCATTGCCTTCATCAACGATATAAGCATAGTCATTCAAAATCTTAATCACTTCTTGAGGGCTCTTAAATCCCTTTTTCATGACAATATAATTGTTGTTGGCGAAGAAGATGGATTGTTTCGCTTCCTTACCATCAATGGTAGGGATGATATACGGATAAAAGATCGCGTCTTTACCCAGATTGGCTACTGTATCAACGCCAGGATTATAACCCCACCACTGGTAATAAGGCTGTACGCCCACTTTGCCGGCTACGATATCCGCGTTCATCGCATTAAAGTCTTTGATTGCAAATTCCGGATCAATGATACCTTGCTTGTACCATTCCGACCACTCAGCCAGTGCATTCTTCATCTCAGGCTGGACTGAGCCATACACTAATTTCCCACTGTTATCCTCCATCCACATATCTGGATGCGCATTCCATGCAATGGCGAGCAGGTTGAGGTAATCGAGTGATTGATCTACTGCTATGCCATATCCGCCGTGCTTTTCCATAAATTTCAGTGCAATGTTCTTGATGTCTTCCACCGATTTCGGATCTTGGAGACCCAGTTCTTCTTTCCAATCGTTCCGAATCCAGATGAAATCGGGTTGTTCAATTAATCCCCAGTGCATCTGCGGTATCCCGTACAGTTTGCCGTCCTTTTTACCAGACTCATAGCTATCCGCATCCGTTTCCATATAGCCTTTGAGACGTTCTGAAGCGTGTTGTTCAAAGACATCGGTAAGGTCCATTACCATATCTGCTTCGACTAGCTGCCTTAATTGTGATGGATTAACCCTAAACACGTCGGGGAGATCATTCGATGCTATAGCCAAATTCAATTTGGTATCATACTCATCGCTGACCCAGTCTGTTTTGACATCGATATTAAACTGCTCTTTGTATCGCTTAATCCACACATTGTTTGTGATATCATCTCCCTTTGGATATTTGGCAGAAGTATATTCTGACGTTACGGTGTGGATGGTTGTTATTCCGCCCTCGTTGGCATCCGAATCGGTATTGGATGTACTTTTCTCGGTGCTGCTTCCATTTGTACAGGCGGCGACCAATAAGGTCGACAGGCATAAAGACAACATCAAAGTTTTGGTTTTCTTGTTCATTTCCTTTCCCCCTTAAGCGTCATATTTGAATACGTTTTCTTGAAAATAGTCTAAACGAGAAAGGGAGAACGGGATATAAAGGTTATTGACGAGAATCCACATGTTTTTTTACTTTTGGGTTAAAGCGGAGAAATGACAAAAGTGGGTTGTGCACTTTTTTTACTTTTCACCAAATCTTTTTTTACTCATGGCCCAATGACAACGACCCAGATATTTTGATTCGATATTATTACGTGGCGGCAGTATTAACAAAAACAATAGAAGAATCTGGAATTTTAGGTTAAGATATATACATCTGAACAAAAAGGAGCGAATTTCAATGACTAACAAGGTGATTGTGCTTTAGGTTCACAGAAGGATATTTGCGGCATGGGAATTCCTTTTGTGGACATTGCAGTGCGGGAGATCGTCCCGACAATGTTTACTGGAGGAGATTATTATTAACTTTAACGAAGCTGTTAACATCAGCAATACGCATGTACTGGCATTGGTATCCGAGCTGTTTCATCTGGAGGGTTATAACATTCAGCTTATTCCACCTCATGAGGGTGGGCGGAATGTCGTTTACACCTGTGAGCAAGAGGGGGATGAATCGCTAATTCTCCGAGTGTCTTTTTTGCCTGACAGAAAGCGGGAAGATTACATTGCCGAGCTGGAATATGTCCAGTATCTGTTTGATCATGGAGCCAGCGTTTCGAATGTAGTGAGTTCCAAGAAGGGCAGTCTGTTAGAAGAGATCACTTATGATCATCATACGTTTTTTGTCAGCCTGTTTAACAAGGCCAAGGGAAAGTTGCTGGTAGAAAATAATTATCAGTACCGAGAAGGTGTTCCACTTACCGAATACTATTATAATAGCGGCAAAGTTCTGGGCAAAATGCATCAGCTATCCAAAAGCTATGTACCCGTCCATCGCCGGCATCATTTTTTTGATAATTACAAAGGTGAATATATCAACAACTTGATACCTGAATCATTCTCGCTGCTTAAGGAGAAGATGGTCGAGCTGCTGAATACTTTAACAGGTTTGGATACAAACCAGGAAACATTCGGAATGATCCATTTCGATTATAACGATGGGAATTACTCGATCGATTTTGATACGGGTCAGATCACGGTGTATGATTTCGATAATTCATGCTTCGGTTGGTATATGTATGATCTAGCAGATCTATGGACACATGGTGTGGGCTGGATACAATTCGAACCTGACGCTGGTAAACGCAAAGCGTTCATGCATGATTATTTTGAAACCGCCCTCGCTGGTTATACTTCCGAAACCAAGATCGAAGATTCGATGTTGGAGAAGCTGCCTTTATTTATTCAAGTTACCCTTTTGGAGAATATCCTAGGTCAATTGGAGGAAATGCAGCATACGGGCGAAGAACCGGAGGATAACGAAGAAGTGTTGTATCTCATTAAATGTCTGGAAGAGGATATACCGTACAGGGGATTTTTCCATGACATGTATTCGAGTGAAGCACCCTTTACGTTATGAGGACCGCTGAAGTGACATACACCTGAAGCATGAATAACCAGTGACTAAACAAAGAGGCAGCCGGCATAGACCGGTTGCCTCTTCGTTTAGCTATGGCACTCTATTCGAATTTGGAAGGAGGCACGTTGTAAAATTTTTTAAATGCTTTGGAAAAGGTGAAGGGATCGGGATAGCCCAGAAATCCGGCAATTTGCTGGACCGTATATTTTTTCTCATACAGATAGTCACGTGCCCGGTTCATCTTGATTTGATTGATGTACTGTCCCGGCGTAATGCCCAGAATTTTCTTGAACAAAGAAATGAAATATTTCTCAGAGACACCGGCAATGGCCGCAAGTTCGCTAACTCGGATGACACGGTGCAGATTCGCATCCACGTATGGAAATACGTTCTGTAGAACCTCCAGACTTCCTTCCGTTTTCCTCGGTTTTTGGTCTTTTAGAAATTCACCGTTATACAGACCTTGCCCGTGAAGCTCCAAAATTTTTGCAATGACGAGAAGCAGGGAAGCCTTCAAATAGAGTGGACTTCCGGAAGCGCCGCTGTCCTGCTTGAACCTTCGATAGGACGAGGTGAACAGTGTTGATTCCTCCCGAACCAGGTTGCCAGGTACGATGCCCGGCAGTTGAAACTCGCCTAGAATTCGCTTTTGCTCGGCAATGCTGAAATCAAAGTGCATGTATATGAATCGGCACAGCTCTCCAGTCGTAGAAGCAATATAGGGCATATCTGGATAAAAAAACACGACGTCATCCGGGTTCGCTGTATACGCGATTCCATCGATGGTGATCTGGACGGAGCCTGCTGTAATAAACCACAGATCATAATCGGAATGTGACTTGTGCTCCATCCAATTGCTATCGTGAGTTTGTTCCAAATAAGAGCTCATACGAAGTGTGATATACTCCGAAAGTTCGTCCATTATACTCATATTTACTATCCCTGCATGCGTCTGATCCAACTCATCACCCCTCCACTTTATGACATCCTTTGATTTATCACTAATATAACCAAGGTTTTATCTCTTGTTAATCATCGTACCATATGACATGTTTTGAAAACTATCACACATTCCGATCTCAGACGACTCGCCTATAATGAACTTATATCGTTAAGAGGAGGGGTTCGTAATGAATGGTACAAACACACAGCATCCAAAGGTAGTTGTTATTGGGGCGGGAAGCCTGTTTTTTGGTCGTCAGTCCATCTGGCAGATGGTTCACTCACCATACTTGAACCAGGGAACTTTAGCTTTAGTGGATACGGACGAGGAGCGGCTCTCGAAAATGGTAACACTTGCAGAGAGGGTCGCCCGGGAAAACAATGTATCCTTAAAGATTGAGGGCTCGGTGGACCGAAGACAAGTGCTTCCGGGAGCTGACTTCGTTGTGCTTAGCTTTGCAGAGCAATCAGTCAAATATCGAGGAATTGACTGCCAAGTCTCTCTAAAGTATGGCATTCGTATGTGTTCCGGCGATACGATTGGCCCCGGCGGAATTTTTAGGGCAATGAGAGAGCTTCCGGTTATTATGGAATGCGCCAGAGACATTGAAGAGCTATGTCCTGATGCCTGGGTAATTAATTATATTAACCCGTCTACCGTTCATGGCATCGCATTACATCGCTATGCGCCGAAGCTGAAATCGTTTGCCCTGTGCGATAGTCATCATATGCCGCATAAGAAAGCCTATTACGCTGTAAGCGCTGGAATCATCGAAAAGACAGACGAGTTCACCAATGAGATCGATCAGAAATTCGATTTCCGCATCGCTGGCGTCAATCATTTCACTTGGCTGCTTAAAGCGGAATTCGAAGGGAAAAATGTGATGCCCCTAATCGCGGAAGCCATGCGCAAAATGGCAGGTGATGAGAACAACGGCGGTGATCGCGGAGCAAAAGCTATTTTTAACGATGCGATTACCTACGAACTGTATGATATTTTCGGAATCATCCCCACTTGCACGGCTCATACGAAGGAATACGTTCGGTATTGGCAAGGTCTGGGTAAGACTACAGACGCAATTCCGCCATTATCCATCTGGGAGACAGAGGACAGGTATCAGCGTCACGACGAAATGTGGCGTCAGGTGGATGACTTTCTTGCGGGGAACATCCCGATTGCCGATTACATGAGCACCTTTGGGCCAGACCATGCGACTGATATCATTGAGAACATGGTAGGGAATTTGGGGAAGAAGTTTTTCATCAATACGCTTAATCAAGGCGCGGTAACCAATATGAATGCCGATTCGTTCCTGGAAGTGCTGTGCGATGTGGGAATGGACGGAGTTAAGCCAGTTCATGTAGGCGAGATGCCGCGTGGAGTAAGAGGAATGCAAGAACTTGTACTGGATACACATGAGCTGACGGTCGAAGCTGTTCTGGAGCAGAGCTACGAGAAGCTGAGAAGGGCGATGCTCACCGATCCACTCGTGAGTTCCATCAGTGACGCGGACAAGATCATTCATGAATTGTTGGAACTGGAACGTGATATGATTCCCGACGTCTGGTACAAGGACAGACTGCAGTATAGCTAAGTATAGATAATGATAAAAGACCACGTTAACCCTTCTGAAGGAAACTACGTGGTCTTTGATTTTATTAATAAATCCTAGTTCATTTAAAAGATAAAGAAGTATAAAAAAGCTTACTGTAGAAGGGTTTTATAACCTTTGGATAATAATGACATTGACATCTGCGGCGTTTTCTAAAATAATAAATGTAATTGAATACTGGTACCTTTAATTCAGTCCAGAGAGGCTGGCAAGGGCAGCGGATTTTATAATCACGCGTGAATCAGGGCATATCCCCACAGGGATGCTCTGCGTCTTCGCGCGGATTATGATGTAAAAAGAGGCTACTTGTCAGTGTGTAACTTGACGAGTAGCCTCTTTTTTCTGCTTTTTTTTGGTATCAGATACACTTTAAGCTGGAGGTATTCTGATGAGCAAACAAGATCAAGAGTTTTCATGGCAAGAGGTGCCAAAAACGCAGAGAAATCATTTTTGGAAGACGTTATCCGTAATGTTGGGTTTCACCTTCTTCTCGGCGAGTATGTTGGCAGGGGGTACGCTTGGAGTCAGTTTGACGTTCATGGAATTCATTGGCATCGTGCTTGCGGGCAATCTGGTGCTCGGTATCTATACAGGAGCACTGGCGCATATCGCTGCCAAGACAGGCCTTTCCACACATTTACTTGCTAAATATGCGTTCGGTGCGAAAGGATCGTACCTGCCATCGTTCCTGCTCGGCTTCACACAGGTCGGATGGTTCGGGGTAGGCGTGGCCATGTTCGCAATTCCGGTTGCCAAAGCAATGGATTGGAACGTGTACTTGCTGATTATCCTGTTTGGTCTTGCTATGACGGCATCAGCCATCTTCGGTATGAAATCGCTCGTCATCTTGGGTTATATCGCGGTACCGGCAATTGCCATTCTCGGCGGTTACTCCATGTTCGAAGGTGCAGGCTCGCTGGGAGGTCTGCAAGGATTGCTCGATTACACGCCGACAGAGACACTCACCGCGGCAGCAGCATTGACCATTTGTATCGGTTCATTCATTAGTGGCGGAACGTTGACGCCCGATTTTGCTCGGTTTTCCCGGACGTCCAAGCAGGCGGTTACCGCAACGGTTATTGCCTTCTTCCTTGGGAACTCGCTTATGTTCCTGTTCGGGGCAGTTGGTGCAATGGCATATAACCTGGCTGATATCTCGGAGGTCATGTTCCTACAAGGCCTGCTCATTCCTGCGATTATCGTTCTTGGACTCAATATCTGGACAACCAACGATAACGCCTTGTACGCCTCCGGATTGGGTTTTGCCAACATTACTAAAATTTCGAAAAAGTTCTTCGTCATCGTAAACGGCATTGTGGGTACAGTATTTGCCATGTGGATGTACAACAATTTCGTCAGCTTTCTGAATGTGCTGGGCGCGGCAGTACCGTCCATTGGGGCCATCATCATCGCAGACTACTTCTTCGTGAAGCGCAGAAACTATAAACCGTTTGCTGAGATGAGTTTCAAAACTGTAAACTGGGTAGCAATGGTGGCTTGGGCCATCGGCGTTGCGTTTGCTCAGTTGGCTCCAGGCGTAACACCACTGAATGCACTGATCGGTACGGCAGTGGCCTACATCGTATTGATGCTGATCGTTCCTAACAAAGAATCCATTAAAGAAAAGGGGAAAATAAATGATTATACAGAACGCAAAATTGCGGGGTAAAGAAGGTCTATGGAATATCGTTGTAAAAGACGGGAAGTTCGAACAAATTACACAGGAGCTACAAGCCACTGCAAATGAGGAAGTACTTGACGTCAACGGTTCACTTGTATTGCCACCGTTCATTGAGCCTCACATCCATCTGGATACAACGTTAACGGCTGGCGAGCCGGAGTGGAATTTGAGTGGGACGCTGTTTGAAGGCATCCAGCGTTGGTCGGAACGTAAAGCATTCTTGACACATGAAGATGTTAAAACTCGCTCCAAAACAGCACTGAAATGGCAAATGGCGCAAGGAATCCAACATGTGCGGACACATGTGGACGTTACAGACCCAACCTTGACTGCAGTCAAAGCGATGCTTGAAGTAAAAGAAGAGATGGCACCATACATCGACATTCAGCTTGTGGCTTTCCCACAGGAAGGTATTCATTCCTATCCAAACGGTGCAGAACTGCTGGAAGAGTCACTGAAAATGGGCGTTGACGTGGTCGGCGGCATTCCGCACTTCGAATTCACGAGAGAATACGGCGTCGATTCGATGAAGGTTGCTTTTGACCTTGCTGAAAAATACGACCGTTTGATCGACATCCATTGCGACGAGATCGATGATGAGCAATCCCGCTTCGTGGAAGTCGTTGCCAAGGAAGCCTACGAACGCGGACTGGGCTCTCGTACAACAGCAAGCCACACGACAGCGATGGGGTCTTATAATGACGCATATACGTACAAATTGTTCAGATTGCTGAAGATGGCTGACCTCAATTTCGTCTCCAATCCGTTGGTCAACATTCACCTGCAAGGGCGCTTCGACACGTATCCAAAAAGAAGAGGTCTGACTCGCGTCAAAGAACTGCAGGAAGCTGGTCTTAACGTGTGCTTCGGTCATGATGACATTTTCGATCCATGGTATCCGCTAGGAACGGGCAACATGCTCCAAGTACTGCATATGGGTATTCATGCTTCGCAGTTGCTGGGTTATGATCAAATCGTAAATTCGGTCGATCTCATTACGAAAAACAGCGCAAGAACGTTGCATATCGAGGATGTATACGGCATTGAAGTAGGAAAACCTGCCAACTTCATCGTTCTTGAAGCAGAGAATGAATACGAGGCTGTTCGAAAACAGGCTGGTGTACTGTACTCGTATAGAGGTGGCCGTAAAATCGCGGAAACAAAACCTCGTGACACGTCGATCATTCTTGAAGGTGGTTCGGAGAAGGTTACGTTCAATAAATAATTAAATGAAAAGTGCGATGCATCAACCATAGCCCTCGCATTAGCCAATAAATCCCCTCAGGGTGGACAGGTCCATAGAGATTCCATGATTGTGGAATCTTCCTGTACAAAAGAGGGGATTTTTGTTGTTCCGTTTTGAAAGTCGAGATAGAGACGAGAGAGAGTACCTCACAATGGAGCTGTGACGGCATTTTTTAATTTGGATACGCCTTCCTGTAATTGAACATCTGACAAATGTGCAAATGATAAATAGATACCATACTTCGTACCGTCAGACGTTGAACTGCTGACTTCTGCGTATACAACCCCTTCTGATCTAGCCGACGAACGAAAGACTTCATAAGTGGACGCATCACCTCGCCACCAGCCAAACACGTGCAGACCGGCTTCATTTTCCACCCAATCAAACCATGTTGAGAGTTGCTGGTTCAAAAGTTTGAGTAACAGATGAAATTTGCGACTGTATAAACGATTCATCCTGCGCAGATGACGCTCATATTGGCCGCTTGTCATAAATGCGGCTAATGCCCGCTGCTCGATCAGATTGACGGGTCTTGGCTCGTATAATGCCTGTGCTTTTCTAAAGGTGTCTGCCAAAGTAGGGGGGAGAACCACATAACCAAGCCGTACTTCCAAAGGCAAGGTTTTCGTGAAGCTACCCAGGTAGATTACGCGCCCCGCTTTATCCAATGTTTTCAGCGGTTCAACATGCATTCCGCGATATCGGAATTCACTATCATAATCATCCTCGACAATCATGGCATCATGACGATGTGCCCAGTCCAGCAATGTTTGTCTGCGTTCAAGGCTGAGCATTTCGCCAGTAGGGAATTGTCGGGACGGCGTGACAAACAACATACGTGCTTCCCAGTTTTGGGGAACAACGCCTTGACCATCGAGATTGGCTTCAATCAACGTTGCACCTGCAGCCAAAATGGCTTGAGAAATCCCGATATAACAAGGACTCTCCGTCACTACATGATCCCCGGGATCTGCAAGTAATTGAGTGAGTAGAGCTATAGCTTGCATAGAGCCTGCAGTCACTGCAATATGATCCGCATCGACTTGAATCCCCCGCATCCGCCGAAGGTAGGCAGCAATGGCTTCTCGCAATTTCGGCTCTCCTGTTGAACTAACAAGAGCAGAGGTTGTTTCTATGTGATGCTCTCGATTTCGTATCTCAGCATACAATCGATTGTTCCATTCATCGTAAGGGAATTTGGAGAAATCAGGCTGGTATTTGCTAAAATCAATAACTTCGTCGCTTTCTATTCTGGAATTGCTTGTTTGTGCATTGGTTTGTGAATTCCTTTGAGTTGTGTGCTGTTCAAACTGCTGAATACGATTCCCCCAGGCTGATAAGTGATGAGCGCAAGCTTTCACGGTGGACGCATCATTGCTTAAATCCAACTGATAAGCAACAAAGGTTCCTCTTCCATGCTCTGAATGAATGTAACCTTGAGCAGTCAATGTATCATAAACCTGATTCACTGTGCCTCGGGAAATGTGATACGTCGCAGCTAACTCTCTCGTAGATGGTAACTTCTCGCCATGCACCAGATTACCTTCATGAATAGCATCACGAATCGCATGATAGAGAGCCTTCATCTTGGTATATTTTCGGTTCAAATATGAACTGTAAGCTACATGAAATTGCATATGCCCTCCAGAGTTTAATTTAGAAGTGGTACAATAAAAACCGAAATTATTGGATCTTTTTAGTTGTCCATTCTCATTCTATACTAAATCATAGCTTGAAGTGAAACAATAAATTTAATTAGGAGGAATACAATCATGCAAACAGGTACAGATCGTGTAAAAAGAGGAATGGCTGAGATGCAAAAGGGCGGCGTCATCATGGACGTTATGAATGCAGAACAAGCTAAAATTGCTGAAGCAGCAGGGGCAACAGCTGTTATGGCTCTTGAACGGGTACCCTCCGATATTCGCGCAGCCGGTGGTGTAGCTCGCATGGCAGACCCAACCATCGTGGAAGAGGTTATGAAGGTTGTGTCTATTCCGGTTATGGCCAAGGCGCGTATCGGTCATTACATAGAAGCCAAAGTACTTGAATCCCTAGGTGTGGACTATCTCGATGAAAGTGAAGTTCTTACGCCTGCAGACGAAGTATTCCATATCGATAAACATGAATTCACTGTACCTTTTGTATGTGGAGCCAAAGATTTGGGAGAAGCTCTTCGCCGTATTGGTGAGGGTGCATCGATGATTCGTACAAAAGGTGAGCCTGGAACGGGCAACATTGTTGAGGCAGTTCGTCATATGCGTCTGATTAACAGCCAGATCCGCAAAGTGAAAAACATGTCCAAGGATGAGTTGTACGCTGAAGCCAAGAATCTGGGCGTAGCTTATGAATTACTGCGCGATGTTCATGAAAATGGAAAACTTCCAGTCGTTAACTTTGCAGCAGGCGGTGTAGCCACTCCGGCAGACGCAGCACTAATGATGCATCTGGGAGCAGACGGTGTGTTTGTAGGATCAGGTATTTTCAAATCAGATAACCCTGAGAAATTCGCTCGTGCAATCGTTGAAGCTACAACACATTACACGGATTACAAACTGATTGCCGAAGTATCCAAAAACTTGGGTGCCCCTATGAAAGGCATTGAAATTTCTAAATTGGCTCCAGAAGAGCGCATGTCCAACCGCGGTTGGTAAGGCGTAAATAGAACAGTAGTTTTAAAGTAGTGTTATGATTTTGCACAACGCTGTATATGAGCATTGAGCCTGAATGAAGTAGGAATAGATATCAAGAAAAGCCGATCAATGGATAAAATTGATCGGCTTTGTTGCGCTTTAGGGTCTGAATCATGCGTTTCATCCGAATCTCGCTCTTAAACCTGTGATAAAATAGTATATTTGAGAGTGAAATTCAGCATCGATGTCGATGAAAGGCGGATGTTCAAACATGTTCAATGTTGCAATCTGTGATGACGAGGAGAACCAAAGAGAACTTGTAAAAACGATGCTTATCTCCTTATCTCTAAAAACGAATATTGATTTTCAAATTACATTATTTGCATCCGGTGAGCAGCTCGTCTCACATTATAAAAACGTTGGAGACACGTTTCATATCCTCATCATGGATGTGGAGATGAGCGGAATGAACGGAATCCAGACAGCCAAAGAAATCAGGAATATGAAGTATCTGGATGTGCAAATCATGTTTCTGACCAGCTACCCCGAGTATATGGTGGAGAGTTTTGATGTGGTTACTTTTCAATATCTGATCAAACCAATCCTGCCGGATATCTTCGAGGAGAAAATGATTAAGCTGTGCCAATATTTTATAGCGCTGGACAAAAAGTATGTACTGATTAAATCAGACTATGAAGAGCTTCTATTGAAATACGATGATATTCTCTGGATTGAGGTCATGAAGAGTTTGACGATCAAGAACAAATTAAAATTTGTGACTCAGGAAAATTCGCATGAGAGCAAAGGCATCTTATCCGGTTACGCTACCGCTTTGAAAGATCATGGTTTCTTGCAGATTCATCGCTCGATTATCATCAACCTGATGCATGTTCAGAAGTTTGCGGGTACCCAAGTCGTCATGTTAAATGGTACGGAATTGCCTATAGGCCGCTCCAAAGTAAAGGAAGTCAAGGATGCTTATACCAAATATATGATCATGAGGATTCAGTGATATGGATATGTATGTAATCTTGTCCGTCTTCGTCGTTCCTTTACTTATGGCATTTCAGGTGAATTTTTATTTCAATTCCGTGCTGGGCAAGTCCAGACGAAAGCCATATAGAGCAATCTATTTCATTGTATTTATCGTACTAGGGTATTTCTATTTGGTATCTTCATTTTCACCTGTCGTTTCGTCCGCTTTTGCATTGTTATTCATCTTCAGCCTGGCACAATCCTATGAGGTGGAATTCATCATAAAACTTGCTTTTACCATCCTCTATGCAGTACTACTCACAACGGTAAATTACATTGCCGTATATATTATGAGTGCGATCGATTCCACGGATTACAGCATATGGGATCATTTCAACGTGGATTATCACTGGGTGTTCTCCAAAGTGATGTTGCTTGGTTGCAGTATCATGTTCATTGTTATCCAGATTGTGCGTTTGATTGCCAAACGGAGAAGTTTCGCTGTGCATTATCGTTATTATTTCTTGTTTCTGATCGTACCTACCATTACGATCTATCAGATCAATGTGGCCTCGACTTATAGTGAAAAAAATATATATTACGTCGTTTCCGTGCTGGGCTCTCTTTTTCTCAATGTGTTCATTGTTTATGTATTCGATAATATGGTGGAAAAGGTTCAGCTCGCACATGAAAATGTTCAACTACAGCGTCAGATGGACTATCAGGATGCCAACTATGAAAAGACAGTGCACAGTTTCAAAAACGTGAAAAGCATCATCCATGATACCAATCAGCAGTTCCTGTACATTGAAGAGTGTATCAAGCAAAACAAGCTTGATGCCGCAGGTGAGCATATTAAACTCACATTGAATAAGATTGAAGGAGCGTACCAGCGTGTGAACTCCGGCAATCTTGTTATCGATGCCCTTGTTACGAATACCATCGCCGTGGGGAAGGCAAATGGGATCAAAGTCGACACCCGTATTCAACTCCATTCACAACATCTCCATATCGATCGTTATGATCTGTGCGTTGTGCTCGGCAATATGTTGGATAATGCCATCGAAGCTTCCAAGAAAGTTAGACATGCCGAAGACAGGTATATCCTGGTTGCAATTCACTCCACGGCGTCTGCACTCGTAATCCAGATTCTAAATCATGTGGAGCAAAAATTGACTCACCTCAAGAGTGAGAAGCCCAATCCCGAGTTCCATGGGATCGGCTTAACCAATATATCGAGAATGTGCGACAAGTATGGCGGACATATGAGTATCGAGAATCATCATCGGACATTTAATAACATGGTCGTTCTTCCTTTTGACATGAACAGTCTCTGAACATACCGTTCGGGGATTGTTTTTTTCCATTCAGGGTTCGTTATCATTCTATATGCTTCTTCCCCGATATGATGAATGTAATTATATGAGCAGTATCATAAGGGAGGAAGTTATTATCATGAAGAAACTAATCAGTATGCTATGTACGGCTGTACTTGTAGTCATTCCGATGACAGATGTCAGTGCAGAGACGAACAAGATGGGAGCGATTGAAGATCAGGCTGGGCGACTCGCCACAGAGATGGTGCAGAATTATGGTGTCACAGGTTTACAATATGCGATCATGGATGAAGGGAAGATCATTTTGTCCGACAGTGTTGGATTTCAGGACAAAGCATCCAAGACACCAGTCGACAAGGATACCATGTTTGGAATAGGCTCCGTTAGCAAAATGGTTGTCACGGCTGCCACCATGATGCTGGTGGATTCCGGTAAAGTGGATCTGGATCAGTCCCTCACTTCCTATATTAAAGATTTTGAAATGGCAGACGCCCGGTATACCCAAATAACCCCACGAATGCTCATGAACCATTCCTCCGGGCTTTATGGCACCCATTATGGAAACAGTATGTTATTTGACGATACCGATACCCGCAATCATGATGAATTACTACTCAAACTAAAGTCAGAGAAATTGAAATCAACCCCGGGAGCCTATTCCGTCTATAGCAATGATGGCTTTCAATTGCTTGAGATATTGGTTGAACGTGTGAGTGGATTGAGCTACAGCGAATTTATTGCCAAGTTCATCAGTGAGCCGTTACAGCTGCAAGCAACCAAGACACCGCTTGATTCTTTTGATAGAAAACAATTATCGGAAACCTATTGGCCTTCGTTTGAAACGAAACTGCCTGTCGAAAATGCCAATATCATCGGTGCAGGTGGAGTCTACTCGACTGCAGAAGAATTAAGCAAGTTCGCTGAAGTGTTGATAGGAAACAAACCGGATATTCTGTCCAAATCAGCAGCAGAGTCCATGCAAAATCATGAATATCGTCGGGGAATATGGGTGTCCGAAGAGAGAAATACCTTCAACTATGGTCTCGGATGGGATGCTGTAGCACTAGCACCGTTCAGCGATTATGGCATTACCGCACTTGCCAAAGGTGGAGACACCATGATGTATCATGCCTCATTAATCACTATACCGGAACATGATATATCAATAGCGGTCCTATCTTCGGGCGGGTCTTCTATCTATAATCAGATGTTTGCCACTAAAGTTCTGCTGGAGGTTCTTCAGGATCAAGGCATCATCGACGAGATAGAGCCTGAACAAACTTTCTCACAACCTGTCAAAACAACGATGCCATCGGAATTAACGGCGTATTCAGGCCACTATGGTACGGTAGGTTCAACCCTTGATATAGAGGTTAAAAATGGCGAGATCGCACTTCCGGCTATGCAGGGAGGACTTATCCCGGAGCAGAATTACGTGTACACAGGTGAAGGGGAATTTACGAGTGACGATGGAAGTGTGAAGGTCAGCTTCGAGAAAGAAAGCAACGACAAGGTATATTTTAAAGTTCAGGCGAATATCACGCTGCCTGGATTAGGCCAAACGGTCATGAACACATATGATTATCAAAAATTGGAAAAGAATTCACTGGATACAGCATCGAAAGAGAAATGGAAGGCTAGAAACGGCTCGAAATATTACGCGCTGGATGAAAAGATAACGTCGATCTTCTATCTGGTGCCATCGATGCTGATCAAAAACCTGACCGTAGATGTGGAGAACGGTTATGCGAATGGCACACAAATTGTAGATCCGTATAATGCAGAGAATGTTGCCCAGATTCCTGTGATGAACGGAAGAGATGCTTTCGATCTGCATTTCCGCACGAAGAACGAAGCGGAGTACTTAACTCAGGATGGACAGGAGTATATTGCGGAGGAAGCCATTACACCAATCTTCGGTGGGAAAAAAGGCATCACCACCATCCCTTCAAACGGTCAAGCTCGGTGGTATGCCATCGATTCCCGCTCAGCGAATAAAACGCTAACGGTGGATTCTCCGGAGAGCGGAGGTTATGCGGTATATAACGATAAAGGTGAAGTGCTTCAATTTTCAAAAGCAACGAATCAACAATCAACGCTGCTTCCTAAAGGTGGTTTTATCGTCTTTGGTGGTGAAGCGGGAGATGTCTTCAAGATTCAACTAAAGTGATTGCATAAGGAAAAATGATTTCATTCGAAAATATCGGATTCTGAGCGTAGGTTGCTCGTGATCCGATATTTTTCTTTTTTTATACGCCCAAACACAACATGATTCTCCTTCATAGGTTATATGGAATCAGCCTAATTTGTTAATGAAAATTATGTGTTTTCATAACTAAGGAGTTGGATAGATACGTGATTTCAAAAGTTAAGCTTACAGGGCGAGTGGTGTTTAAAGGTGACCCTGGATATGAAGTGGCTCGGAAGAACTGGGATCCGCATACGGACAGATTCCCTAAAGTTTTTGTATTTGCTCAAAAAACACAGGATGTAGCCAATGCCATAAGATGGGCGCGTCAAAATAAGGTCCCTATTCGTCCGAGAAGTGGGAGGCACGCTTTAGAGCCCAACCTATCACAGGTCAATGGTGGTATTGTCATCGACGTTAGCGAAATGAAGAGAATCAAATTAAACAAAAAAAGCGGAACGGCCGTCGTGGAGACAGGTAATCGGGTAGGAAGAATCGTGGATACGTTGGCTCGACAAGGATATATGGCCCCATTTGGTGACAGTCCAACGGTTGGAATTGGTGGAATAACACCTGGTGGTGGAATTGGTCCACTGCAAAGGACAACGGGTCTCATCTGTGATAATCTAATCGAGCTCGAAATGGTTGACGCTAAAGGGCGGATTATTCGGGCGAACAAAAAGAAAAATTCCGATCTTCTGTGGGCTACACGTGGCGGCGGAGGCGGTAACTTCGGTGTATATACTAAATATAAATTCAAGGTGCGGCGCTCTCCAGCCAAAGCTACTGTATTTAGTATCACATGGCCATGGAATCAGTTCGAAAAAGTCGTGAAGAAATGGCAAGTATGGGCGCCTAATGCCAGTACCAAGCTGGGAAGTGAATTAAGTGTTGGTCCCAAAAAAGGCGGAAATGTTAGCATGATAGGGGTATACCTCGGTTCGAAGAGTGAAGCCCTCCGTCAGTTGGAACCCATTCTTAGCGTAGGAACGCCTACCAAAAAAAGCATTCTGTACCTGCCATACAGGGCAGCCACGAAGTTTTTGCTAGCCCCAGATCCTGTGCTCACTCAAAGGTACAGCAACCAGTTTTCCAGTGGCTTTGGTAGACAGCCATTCCCGGATAAAGCCTTCAAAGTCATGCGTGAGTTTCTGGAAAATGCAGAGGAAGGTACACCAGCCGGTTTCTATTTCCTTAACTGGGGCGGTGCTGTAAGTCGAGTCGCTCCTCAAGCCACTGCGTTTTATTGGCGTAAAGCTGAATTTTATGTAGAATGGAACAGCTCATGGGTGAAGCCATCGCGTGCAGCTAAAAATATTGCTTTGACTCGGAACACAAGAAAGAAATTGCAACCTTATATTGTTGGGTCGTACATTAACGTACCAGACCAAGGTATTAAAAATCCAGGGCCGACCTATTATGGCAAGAACTTTGCCAGATTGAGAAAAGTAAAAGCGAAATATGATCCGAAAAATGTGTTTAATAACCCGCAAAGTATTCCACCGGCTAAATTAAAATAGGGTACGATTTCCAAACCGTTAATTCTGAAAAGAGTTAACGGTTTTTTTGACCTTTCTAATCGTTGTATTTACTATTTATTGTAGAGTAAGATGTAAAAAAATAATATTCATACTGCAACGGGGTTCTGGTAATTTATTTTAAGGAGGTAAAAGATGGATTACATTTCGTCGATTGAAGCAGCATTAAAGGTGAAGCGCCCTAAATATACCGCCATAGCGGCGGGGCGACGTCATACCATTGGTCTTAGATCGGACGGAACGGTGACGGCAGTGGGTGATCATAAAGTTGGACAATGTGATGTAAACGGTTGGCGCGATATGGTGGCGGTAGCTGCTGGTAATGTTCACATGGCAACGAACACGGGTAATGCGCATACCATCGGCCTAACGTCTCGGGGCACTGTAGTGGCTGTGGGTTGGAATATACACGATCAATGCGAAGTCAACGACTGGCACGATATTGTAGCAATTGCTGCGGGGTGGCGTCGTACCGTTGGTCTTAAATCGGACGGCACAGTGATTGCAGTGGGACGAAATAATGAAGGCGAATGCGATGTAAGCAGCTGGCGTGATATGTTGGCGGTAGCGGCGGGTGACTGGCATACCGTCGGACTTAAATCAGACGGAACGGTGACGATTGTGGGCAATAATCAGTATGGCCAATGTGAAGTAAGCGGTTGGAGCGACATTGTCGAAGTAGCGGCAGGGTATCTTCATACCGTGGGGCTTACATCGGACGGTAAGGCGGTTGCCGTGGGTAGGAATAAACATGGCCAATGCGATACAAGCGACTGGGGTAATATTACGGCGATAGCGGTAGGAAGTAATCATACCATTGGCCTTAAATCGGACGGTACGGTTGTGGCTGTGGGGTTGAATAAGCATGAACAGTGCAATGTAGGGGGCTGGTGTGATATTGTGGCGGTAGCTGCGGGTTGTGCTCATACTCTTGGCATTAAATCAGACGGCACGGTGGTGGCTGTGGGGGATAATGAATATGGTCAATGTGATGTAAGCAGTTGGCGCGGCTAATTTACTATGGACGGGGGAATTGAATTGAAACGGATTGCGGTATATTGTGGTGCAAGTAAAGGTAACAACGCTATTTACGAGAAAGCTGCCGTTCAGATAGGTAACTGGATTGTTGACCAGGAACATGAACTAGTCTATGGTGGCGGAAAAGCAGGATTAATGGGAGTACTCGCTGATACTGTGATTCAACGTAGTGGCATTGTTACTGGGGTTATACCCACCTTTTTGCAAGCGAGAGAACTGGCCCATGAGCAGCTTAACAAAATCATTATTGTGTCTAATATGCATGAGAGAAAAGCTAAAATGATTGAACTTGCAGACTGCTATATTGCAATTCCAGGTGGACCAGGGACACTTGAAGAAATTACAGAGGTCATTTCGTGGGGGAGAATTGGGCAGCATGTCAATCCATGCATCTTCTACAATGTGAACGGATATTATGATCTGATTGGCCAATTCTATGACAAAATGGTCGAAGAAGGTTTCTTAACGAAAACAGATAGACAAAAGATACTTGTTACAGATTCTTTAGACGAAATTAACACTTTTATAAGTACTTATGTACCGCCTGATATTCGTCAATACAATTAATGTTTAATATCAGCGGCAATGTAACGAACGGATGAGTAGAAGGTTCGAAGACGGCACGTTCCGACTGGCACAATCGGTTAGGGCTCCATTGAAAGTCGCTATTATAGCGGCTTTTTTTGTTTTATCTGGATGTGCTACTAGAAACGGAAGATCTCGAGGGCATGGATAGTTGATCTGTCGTGGAAATTTCACCAATGGAATGTGGGGCTCTATAAATCGCAACTTCTTTATATGATAATAGTTATCATTCTCATTTACGTAGTTCGACATTTGCTGTATACTGACAATGACTATGATACATAATGGCCAAAAAGAAAAAGGAAAAGGGAGAGATTTTGAATGTTTTTACGAGTGAAAAAAGGAGCAATCCTTTGTTTAATTACTGCACTTGTTTTTGTGCTTGCAGCTTGCTCCAGTAGTAATGGCAGCAGCAAAGATGCAAACACTAGCTCACAGGGAGCAGTGACGGATACCGCTACGAATGCTTCAACAGATGAGCAAAAAACGGATGCGGATGCTACAGGCGCAGCTCAAACAACATACCCATTTGTTGTGTCAAACTATACAACTGAAAACGGCACCTGGGTGGCAAAGGAACAAACCTTTGATAAGGCACCTGAACGAGTAGTTGCCAATACACAAGGTGCAGCAGAGTTATTGATTCGTCTTGGTTTGACTGACAAGATTGTTGGCGTAGCGGCGTTGTTTGGCAATGTACCTGATGATATTGCTGAAGATTTCAAAAAAATTCCTGTGTTATCTGAAGGTTATGTAGGTAAAGAAGTGACCATAGGTGCTTCACCTGATCTGATTATGGGGCGCGGGGGATTGTTTGAAGATGCTGATTGGGGCGTTGGCACTGTAAACAGTCTGAATGAGATGAATATCAAAACATTTGTACAAAGTACCAGTGTTACTGACGCAAAATTAGATAATCTATATCAGGATATCACTGAGCTAGGTAAAATATTTAACGTACAAGCGAATGCAGCGGCATATATCGATCAGCTCAAAGCACGTGAGAAAGCGTTATCGGCTCGAGCAAGCGCTGAAACGATCAATTATGCATCTTTCTTTGATAATGGTGATGGAACCATTGGAGTGTACAACGGAAATGGAGACACATTTATTGAAAGTGCAATGTCATTAATCAATATCCATAATATGCTGATTAACGAAGAAGGCACCCTCAGTTTGGAGAAGCTAATCGAGATCAATCCAGATGCCATGATTATTTCGAAATATGCCGGCGGTATTGATCCAGAACAAACGATTGAAAAGCTGCTAGCCAACAAGCAATTGCAAAGTATTAACGCGATTAAAAACAAGAAAATTTACGTTATCGATTTCAACAACTTCTGGGGTTACGGGGATTCTATCTTCACAGGAGTTGAAGCACTTGCAGATGATCTGAACTTGTAAGGGCACATGCGCTTGCTTGATTACCATGATCCGATAAATATCATGTTTATTTTAACGGCAGAACAGTAATTTACTGGGCTGTCGTTTTCATTTTAATATGATCAAAGTATCGAAACAGGATAAGGCCCTTCCTCTTCATATTCGGGAAGAGAAGGGCTTGTCCGCATTAATGATTAATGAAGGATGTTTTTATTGGCAGAAGACCCAGATTATTGCGTTTCCTCTTTCACATCGACCACTTTTATCACGGGATAGGTTTGAACTGCATGGTCCAAAGTTTGTTTCTCCATCAGTTTCCCATCCAAGATAACGGCTGAGATGCTTGTCGTATTTCGGATATCCTCTAACGGATTCTTATCAAGAATTACGAGATCGGCAAGTTTTCCTTTTTCTACGGTGCCCAGTTCCTGCTCTCTTTCCAAATATCGTGCCGGATTCAACGTTGCTGACTGCAAGGCCTGGAGTGGGGTGAGGCCGCTTTTAACTAGCAATTCAAGTTCATCGTGCAAGGAAATGCCGTATATAAAGTTAGTCATTTCGTAACTGGAATCGGTGCCTGCAAGCATAGGCACGCCAGCATCATTTAACTTTTTGACCATGCCCGGCGTTAGGGAATTGATGGCCTCCATTAATTCCGTTTGTTCGGGAGGGGTGGCACGAATCACTTCGGCCCATTGCTTCTGCACGGCCGTCGGTACGTATTTGGACCGCGGATCGATTTCGGTTTTGGCCATATTCAAATAGGTAACCATGGTCGGTACAGGCCAGACACCTTTTTCTTTGAATTTGCGGAACAGCTTGTTAGCCTTTACTGAATCATAAGATTGGGAAGCCGCGACCTCTGCGAGCGAATAACCAAGCAAATCACTCATGTCGGCATGTTTGAAAAGTTCATCCTCGATGCTCGAAGTGGCAATAAACAACCCGTGTAGGTGCTCTATGCTCTTAAATCCTAGCTGAACGGCTTCGCTGGCTCGAACCTCTACCGGCAAATGACCGACAACTGGCAAACCGTATTTTTGGGCTTCATCCATGACTGCTAGAAACAGAGGACGCGGCAACCAAGAGTACACTTTGATATGATCCGCGCCTTTTGCCACATTGAGACGTACAGCTTCCCGCGCTTGTTCCTCTGTGCTCAGGTAGAACATGTGTGGGGCTTCGTCAGCAGGACCTCCATTTAGAGTCGAACCTGCATAGAATAGACGTGGTGCAGGCATTCCGGCTTGAATACTCGTTTTCCATATATCGACGTTTGTCAGCGCCGCGCCCATCTCCCTTACTCCGGTTACACCATTAGCCAGAAAGAGAGGAAAAGCGTCTTTATAGTTATCTTCCAGATGGACATGCATGTCCCACAGACCGGGAATGATGTATTGGGCCTTAGCATTCCGTACTTGCGCGTAATCGGGAATGGCCGTTTGACTGCTACTTCCAATGTAACTGATCTTGTTATCCTTAATGATAATGGTCTGATCGCTGGCTAACTTTCCGGACCTTACATCTACAATCGTCGCATGCTCAAGCGCTAACGTCTGCCTTGTCGCAGGTTCAATGCTTGCATAACCGGTACCTGTAGCGCATGCTAACACAATCCAAAATGCCATGAACCCTACTATGTACTTCTTGAAGCTGCCCAATTCTCTCGTTAAACTCATTATTGTCCTCCTCATAGATATGAATGATATCAACCAATATATCTTCATTCTAGAGTGTGAATCCTGATTTTTTATTAATTCATTCTTACAAAAATCTTACGGTTGAAAGGGAAGAGGAAGCAGTAGCCTTTTTTATTTTTAGCCTTGTCAAATTAACAAATCCTGAATAATCTAACACATACCACAAAAGAGGGGGAAGAAACATGAGCGAAGTTGGATATGGAAATGTAGGCGGACTTGGTGGAGGATACGGTGGCTTCACGTCCGTTGGTGCAATTCTGGTATTGTTTATTCTGTTGGTTATCATCTCCAAAGCATTCTTAGTTTAATATTAAGCTTAGAATTTCCGCTGGCTTTCGCTGGCGGTTTTTTTTGTTATGTAAAGGTCAACAAAAGCAATTTAAATAGGGAACGTTATGTCATGATTAACTGACATAATGTTCCCTAACATGATCCTACATTTCTCGCTTATACTACGGTGATCGTTCCATAATACATGTACATGCCACAATTAAAGTTGTACGTTCCAGGTTTCAGATCTTTTAAGGTAATGAAGTTGTCACCTTTTTCAAGATACACATCTATTCCTAAATCTTTAGACTGAACACTTCTTATACATGTATAACCTGAATGTTTTATAAAATTTATTTTCGTCGGAACGCCAGCTTTTACTTTAATATTTTCTTGACTAAAACCATCTGATTTTACGTCGACAGAAACAATCTGATATCCTGAATTTTCTTGAACAGAATTAGCTTGCTCACTCTGTGATTCTTGTGATTTAATTGCCGATGTATCATTCGGTTGGAATTGGTAAAATAACGTTGCACCCACAGCTACAATTCCAAAAGCTACAGTGAGTATACCTCCAATAAACGGCACACCAATTCCACTTTTATTTGTTTTAGCGCTAGTATCCGTTTCTTGATTCGACAATTGAAGAGCAACGCTCAAAATAAAAATGAATAGGATATCAACAAATATCATCATGATATAGGAAGGACCAATCATTACCCCGAGCATTGCGCCCATCATGCCACCCATGATTCCTGCCAACATACCATCCAAAGTTGCCAATATACTGATAGGTTTGCCTGTGAAGTATCCGGCTCCTAAGCCAAACAATATGGCGGCAATGGATGGGACTGTTAGATCACGAGGAAACACAATGCCTAATTGTACACCAAGTACAAGGCTGGACATCATGCCAATGGTCATAGCGATCATCATGCCAGGCATACCTGTAAGTTTTTCTTTTCGCTTATACGTTTTAAGAACAATGAATGCTGTAAAAAGTACGACCATAACTATACTTAATATCGCTAATAACACAATCTTATTCCTCCTAATATCCATACAGTAATGATGGTAGTTATCTACTCATAACATTACGATCAAGATCATTCATCTCACTCATGTACTAATATATCAGAATTATCATAAGAACGTGACTATTGTCACAGACAAGTCAAAGGATTGTCGTAATAGTATGAAGATAAATTGACATTTTGTTGATATCTCTTTCTATAATCTATGTTTAGTTCTTAGTTAGAGTATGGTCTAACCTAAATATAAGTTTCACTCTATATCAAAAAAATCAAGTGTCATTTTGGCCATTTCTTCTTTTGACTCCGTACAACCGCGTATTATCCACTTTTTTAATATGCTCCATAACCCCGCAGCCACCATCGTTCTCATATAATCTTTTTCTATTTCGCTCTGGTACTCATGCTTAGTACCTATAATATGCTCCATCGCTTCCAAGTAAAGAACGTATTGGTCGTTAAGAAGTCCAAATAATTGATTTTCGATTAAAATGTGCAGAAAAACGTTATGTTTCTCCCAAAATGTGAAATAGGCAAGGGGCATTTCATGAGGCCCTAAGTTTTGATCACTAATATATTCAAAAAAATCCTGAAACATTAAATCAATGATTTCGACGAGTACAGATTCCTTGGATGTGAAGTTGCGGTAAAAGGTTTTTCTTACTAGACCGGCTTTATCACACATCTCTGTTATCGTGATTGCGCTATAGGGTTTTTCCTGTAAAAGTTCAATTAAAGCATCACATAACCATTTCTTTGATCGTTGAGCAATAGGATTAACGCGAGTAGACATGTCACAAATCACCTCTAATGTGTAACCTCTGTCACACGTATTGACTGCTTTATAGACATCCAATTATAATCGAACCCAACAAGTTACACAAGTGTGACACTAATGGGAAGCGGAGGAATTTAGGATGAACAAGGTAGTGACTTTAGCACATACCTATGAAGATTACAAAAGATTAGGGATTAATAAAGAACCTGCCAATTGGGAAGATGGTATGAGAACAGATGGTCAAGCAGGTAGTTATGAGTGGTGGTATTTTGACGCCGAATTTACAGATGGTACTAAGATTGTGGTCGTGTTCTACACGAAGTATGAGTTCGACCTCAAAGGTGAGGCATGCCCAACAATAAGGTTTGATCTGACGATGCCGGATGGTAGAAACATTTCGAAAAAAATATCCGAAGAGAAAGGTAGTACAATCCGCGCTTCCAAAGAAACATGTGATGTGAAAATTGATAGAAGTAGTATCCAATACTCCAATGGGGATTATATAATCCATTTCGTTGACGATGACATTGAATATCGCTGTACCATGAAATCTATCGTGCCCATGTGGAGACCTAAAACAGGACATATATTTTTTGGAGAAAAACAAAAGGACTTCTTTGCATGGTTCGTTGCCCAGCCTTCTGCCGATCTGGAGGCCGTACTTACTGTAAATGGACAACGCCGTGAATTAGTTGGTAACGGATATCACGATCATAATTGGGGAAACGCAGAAATGAACAAGCTCATCAACCATTGGTACTGGTGCCGTGCTAATATTGGACCGTATACCGTGATATCTTGCGATATCATTGCGGAGAAAAAGTATGGTTATACACGCATGCCTATCATCATGATTGCTAAAGACGGTGTGATTCTGGAAGATCGTGAGGAGAACACGAGGATAGAACGAACGGATACGATTAAGCATCCCTTTACAAAGAAATTCATGGATAACCAATTGAAATTTATTCAGTCCTCTGGCAATAACACTTCTTATCAAATTGAGTATCATCGGGAAGCGGATATCGTTGCAAGTTCTCTATTGGAGGGCATGAAGCTTTCTTTACCGATGCGTGTGGCTGTAAAAGTCTTGAAAATAAATCCAACATACGTTCGTAGTATAGGGACAGTTAAGTTGACCGTCAATGAGAATGGGAAGCAAGAGGTACATCAGCAGGAAGGTCTCTGGGAACAGATGTTCTTTAGCAACATCAAAGACGCTATTATTTGTGAATAACAGGAGGGAAAAGAGTCCTATGAAAGTGCTTATTATATTTGACCATCCTTACACAGCTAATTCTTCTGAGAATGTTCCTCATCATAGAAGCTATTCAGCAGCATTATTGGCTTCGGTTACTAGAGGGCTTCAATCCAGTGGACACAATGTAGATCTCATTGACTTGCACGCAGATGGATTTAATCCTGTGATGTCAGGGGCAGAACTCTCGGCGTGGAGACAAAAGAAAACCCTTGATCCTCTGGTAAAAGATTATCAAAAAAGATTGCTTGCAGCGGATCATATAATCTTTATTTTCCCAATATGGTGGGAAGCGATGCCTGCATCAACGAAAGGCTTTTTGGATAAAGTGTTTGCCAAAGGAATCATTTATGAGGAACCTAAAAAAGGTAGGCCCTTTGTTAGCCAGTTAAAAAAGCTTAAGGGAGTATCGCTATTAACAGTAATGGCCACTCCAGGGTTCTTCTATAGATGGATATTTGGTAATCCCATAACTAAAATACTATTTCGTGGTACATTTCGGAAAATGGGGTTTCACAAGTTGAAATGGTATAACTATGCTGGTATGGATGGTCGTACACTAGAAGTTAGAACGAAAGCATTAGAAAAAACAGAGAAGCGCTTTGCATCATTCTAGTCGATAACTCGAAATTTATTTGCAAATTGCAAGTAATGATGATGAACATGAGCAAAAAAACACTTTATTTCCTATGCACAGGCAACTCGTGTCGGAGCCAAATGGCTGAAGGTTGGGCTAAGAAATACCTGAGTGAGGACTGGAACATTTATAGCGCAGGAATCGAAGCACACGGTTTGAATCCAAAAGCAGTGGAAGCGATGAACGAAGTAGGTATCGATATTTCAACCCAAACTTCGGACATCATTAACTCCGAGCTACTGAACAGTGCAGATTTCGTCGTCACATTATGCGGGGATGCGGCAGATAAATGTCCAATAACCCCTCCACAAGTGAAGCGAGAACACTGGGGATTCGACCATCCCACGAAAGCACAAGGTACAGAAGAAGAGAGATGGGCTGTATTCCAAAGGGTTCGTGACCAGATTGGGGAGCGCATGAAGACGTTCGCTGAAACAGGCAGATAACACAAACAGAGCTTTCCTGCAACTTAACATTATGGATCCAATACTTAGAGGGAGCAATAGCTGAGCGGGAATGGATTAAGAAGATTTAGAAAGCTTCGAATAACCACACCGTGATTATACCGTGGGAACCCAAAGAAGCCGTTAGTTATGACAGTTTAAAGAAGTGGACTGAAGTCTAGAGAGTGATGTGGTGGCAAGAGATTAACGCGAGTCATTAGTGGGGGTTCAAACTGCTGTTAAACATAACTCAAAAAGCAAAGGGTACCACCGCTGGTCTGAACAGATCAGCGGCTTTTTTATTACATTTTAAATTCATGGGGAAGAATAGGATGCATAGATCATAGCTAATGATGTGGTCTCATACGTTCCTCTCCAAATCGGTTAACTATGAGCCTGGCGATAAGCTTTTGGCGTCATATTGTAAGTCACTGCGAATTTTTGATAAAACGAATTCAGGTTGCTGATTTGAACCTTCTCGGCAATTTCTTGAATCGATAATGAAGTATTAGCCAAGTAATAACAAGCTAACTTCAATTTCAAAGAAACCTGAAGTTCTTTGAAATTCTTTCCCGATTTTTCCTTGATAAGATAAGAAAGGTATTTCGGATGATAACCAAACTGTTTGGATAATGACGATAAGGTGCAGTTCAAATATTCCTTTTCAATATAACGCAGGATATCCACTATATTGCCTGAAGAATCGTTGGATAACTGAATTTTCTGATTTTCGGAGTCATCCTGATATATACGCAGCAGCTCTGTAAAAATAATCACCAGATACGAGTTTATAATCTCACTTGAGTACATACGCAAGTCATAATACTCACAAAGCAAATCGGCAAACAAACGTTTAATTTTATGGTTTCCTTTAGTACGGAAGATCAGAAAGTTATCATGATTTTGACTGTTGGATATGGCTGAAAGGATTAGGTTGGATACAATGCTTTGTTTAGCTAATCGGCTGAGGAAATTACTTGATAAAAATTGGTCACTCATACTGATATTGATGACAAGATCGTTTTCCCCGATCTTGTTCTTCATACGAATAACGTCTTTATCAAAAACACAAACATCACCCTCCTTTAACGTTATGGTTTTATCATCCACCACATACGTGCATTCTCCTGAGTATATATAGTTCATATTGACATTGGTATGAACGTAAAGAGGAACGCTAGTAAAGCGAGAGTCCTTACTAATGGCGATTCCGGTTTCAATGACATTTAGAGGTTTAAAGCGATAGACCATATGCCCCCGGACATCTACCTGAATCATATCTTGGTAGATCGGGCTTACCGCATCCGGATTAGCCAAATACTTTTTTTCACTATCGGTGTATGATTTTAGAAAAAAATCCAATTGGTTATAGTTCATATCACTCAACCTTACCTTTTGATATAGTATAGCTTTCTTTATGATATTGTTACCGCTTCCAAAGCTTTTTACAATTTAAGTGTATCACTGGTCATACATTTTCCGCAAATTGAAAAGTGATATTAAGTCAGGGAATAGGGGGAAGAAGATATGGACTACAAGCGTACAGGAAGTAACATCATAAAAGAAATCGGGGGCAGAGAGAATGTCAACCAGTTAACGCATTGCGCTACAAGATTACGTTTTACACTCCAAGATTCTGCTAAGGCAGATCAAGAGAAGATGAAGGCGATTCCTGGTGTCCTTGGTGTGGTTAACAGTGGTGGACAGTTCCAGGTTATCGTAGGACAAGAGGTGGCGCGAATATACAATGAGATCGTTCCATTGTTAAGCGATAACACTTCTGACCAGGAAGAGATCAAAATCGAAGATTCAAACGTCTCTGCAAGAAAAGAGTCTGTCATTTCGCGTTTGTTGGGTACGATTTCTGGGATTTTCACGCCCATACTGCCTGCTATCACTGGGGCTGCAATGCTCAAAACGCTTCTCATCATTTTAACGATGACTCATCTTATGTCCAAAGAAACACAAACCTATGCCATTCTTAACTTTGTTACAGATGCGGCTTTTTATTTCCTGCCGGTTATGCTGGCATTCTCGGCAGCAAACAAATTTAAGATGAATCCAATGATGGCTGTGTCCTTAGGCGGCGTTCTATTACACCCGAGTTTTGTGGCTATGGTAGAAGCCAAAGACCCTGTTTACTTTTTGGGGATACCCGTATCCTTGGTAAGCTATGGTTCATCCGTTATCCCGATTATTTTGGTGATTTGGGCTGCTTCTTATGTTGAACGGTTTGCGGATCGGGTAACCCCAAAATCAGTTCGTTTCTTTATGAAGCCGTTAATCACATTACTTGTAATGGCACCGGTTGCACTAATTTTTATAGCTCCACTAGGTAACATCGTCGGAACATATGTTGCAGTGGGAATCAATTTTTTGAATAACCATCTCGTGTGGATTTTACCTTTCATTTTTGGTATTTTCGGGCCGGTATTTATCATGCTGGGTATGCATTACGCTGTTACCATACCCATTGTCATTCAATCCATTACAACCTATGGGTTCGATATGATTGGCGCCGGATTTCTGGTAGCTAACGTTGCACAAGGCGCAGCTGCATTTGCGGTGGCCAGACACGTCAAGAATGATCCGGATTTTAAAGTATTGGCTAACTCCGCGGCTTTTACCGCTCTCCTCGGCGTAACAGAGCCTGCCATTTACGGGGTGAATCTCAAGCTGAAAAAACCATTTTATGCCGTACTGGTTGCCGGAGGAATTAGTGGATTGTTTGTTGGCCTTATGGGAGTTAAGAGACTGGCGCTTGCTCCGACTGGATTACTGACTCTACCCATTTTTGCAGATCCAAATCATGCGATGAATCTTGTGTATGCAATTATCGGCGCTATCATCAGTTTTATCCTGTCCTACTTCTTAACAACCGTACTGTTGAAAAAATCTAAACACTAAACATTAGAATTACAATCTTACTTTTTGTTATTTTTATTTGATCTTTTGACATTGTTCCATCACCTTAAGTCTTTATATGATAAGGACGAGGGTTCTGATTAAACCCCATTCAAAAATAGAAAAATGTAAATATTGATTGGAGGATATGAATATGAGAACAGGGTTTTCGGAAGATTTCTTATGGGGCGGGGCAATTTCAGCATCCCAAGCGGACGGTGCCTATGACGTGGGCGGAAAAGGTTTGGATACCCAAGACTTGCGTTATTTTGACAGCAACTGGACCAAAGAGGAGCGTGACCATCATCGTAACATCAACATGACTGGTGAGCGGTTCAAGCAAGCATTATTGGACAAAGATATGACCCATTACCCATTTCGCTGGGGAATTGATTTTTACAGCAACTATAAAGAGGATTTAAGATTGATGGAAGAATTAGGATTAAAAATCTTCCGGACATCCATTAACTGGGCTCGAATCTTTCCTAACGGTGATGATGCAGAGCCGAATGAGACAGGTATACAATTTTACATTGATTTGTTTGATGAATGTCGCAAAAGAGGAATGAAAGTCTTTGCCACAATCCTGCATTACAATATTCCGGTTAACTTGGTTACGAAATACGGCGGCTGGAAAAACCGGCAAACCATCGAATTTTACTTGCGATATGCCAGAGTGCTGTTCGAAAGACTGGGAGATCGGGTGGATTATTGGCTGCCATTCAATGAGATCAATGCCGGCAAGTTTAACCCCTATAACGGTGTGTGCTTGATAAAAGATCAGGAAGAAGACTATGAAAATGCAATTTACCAATGTCTACATCACCAATTCATAGCGAATGCCCTAACTGTTAAGCTGGCACACGAGATCATCCCGGGTTCTAAGGTAGGCGGCATGATTGCCCGTTTCACGACTTATCCTGCGACCTGTAAGCCGGAAGACGTAATGCAGTCCATTTTAGATGAACAATATGCCAACTATTTTTATATGGATATTATGGCGCGAGGCAAGTATCCCGCTTATATGGAACGTTACTTTAATGACAACGACATCAATGTCCATAAAGAGGCGGATGACGATAATATTTTGCGGGAATACACTGTTGATTTCCTGAGTTTTTCTTACTATATGTCCATGGTAGCGACAACCGATAAAAACTGGGATCGAACCGGCGGGAACCTAGTGACAGGAAACAAAAATCCGTATCTAAAAGCAAGTGATTGGGGCTGGCAAATTGACCCGATTGGTCTGAGGGTTTCTTTAAACCAAATGTACGATCGTTATCAACTGCCCATCTTCATTGCGGAAAATGGAATAGGTGCCCTTGATGAATTGAATGAAGGCGAAATTCATGATTCTTACCGAATTGACTATCTCAAGGAACATTTCAAACAAATGAAAGAGGCTATTATTGATGGAGTTGAATTAATCGGCTACACGATGTGGGGGATTATTGATATTGTTTCCTGTGGTACGATCGAAATGAGGAAGCGTTATGGTGTAATCTACGTTGACCGGGATGACCGTGGACAGGGTACGAATAAACGGTATAAAAAGGATTCATTTTATTGGTATCAAAATTGTATCAAAAGTAACGGTGAGCATTTAGAAGATTGAAGACAGTAATGGGATTAGAGGCAGACTTCTGCTAAGGAAAAGAGGAAACAACATGTTTGGATTTAAAAGAAAACAAGAACATACAATGGAGATTTTTTCCCCAATTCAAGGTACAACTCGCTCTTTGGATGAGGTAGAAGACGAAGCTTTTTCCAGCAGAGCGTTGGGCGACGGATTTGCAGTTGAACCTTCCGAAGGAAAAGTGACAGCGCCATTTTCGGGTAAGATTGCCCATATCATGGAGAAGAGCAAGCATGCACTTATTCTTGAGCACGATTCTGGTGTTCAAATTCTAATTCATGTCGGCATGAACACGGTATCTTTAAAAGGTGAAGGATTTACTGCTCATGTACAAACCGGAGATCGTGTCGTACAAGGTCAAGTGCTGCTTGAGTTTGATATTCCTTTAATCAAAAAGGCCGGTTATGACCTATTGAGTCCAGTTATTGTTCCAAACGGCCAAGAAATAGTGAAAGAGGTACAGGTTTTAGGCAAGGGACCAGACTTGATGATTGAGGTTAAGTATTGAAACCCAAGAAAAACTCTCTACAAGGAATTATACTTTCTTAAGAAGTAATCCTAACATTTTTTAAGTATAAGAAACCTGTAGCCTATTATACGGCTACAGGTTTCTTATCGTTTAGTGGTTAAATGATGTGGTTCTCCATAATACTAATAGGACAAGCATGGACTTAATGAAGCTCTTTAGGTAGAGGAGGGGAAAGTAAGTTTTTATGTCATATTTCTAATGATCGTTCGGTTTTTCTACCTGTAATAAAAGTGATGGCCCATAGCCCAAAAAAGCTAATCACTAGTTTGATGGTTAATTCCATAAACATATTTATCTAACCTCCCCAATGAACAAGTCATTGATGAATATTTACGCGGTCGATTAGATTGAAAACATACATAACATGTAAGTTTAGAGAAAAGAAAATGGAGCCTGCTATCCTTAAGATAGTAGGCCCCTAGTTATTATATTTCTTTGATATTGTCTGTATTTTTTTTTGATCAAATGCTTTTAATTAATTTACTGCGGTTTTAGTTTTAGTGTTACCCTGCTGATTTTTTAAAGCCTCGACAGGTTCATCACTTACTTCCGCACGTTTAATGAAGAAAACTAATATTAATGCAACAATGTTAATGCCAAGTGCGATATAGAATGAATATTGAATTCCGGCTAATAACGCTTCTTGGGTTAATAAAGCTTTATTGGCTGCTGTCAAAGTTGTTGGATCAACACCAGTCATTAAATCTTCAGCTTTTGTTTTTGTCACAGAATTCATAATCGTAATCAAAATAGCCGTACCAATCGAACCGGACACTTGCTGAGCTGTATTGTTGACAGCTGTACCATGTGGATTTAAGCGTGTTGGCAATTGATTCAGGCCGTTTGTCATAATAGGCATCATCACCATAGCCATACCAAACATACGCAGAGTGTACACAAGGATAATATAAGTGTGAGTCGAGTCGATTTGTAAGTTTGCCAACATGTACGTTGAGATCGCTGTAATCGTAAGTCCGATTACGCCAAGAACACGTGGGCCGTATTTATCAAATAGTCTACCTGTAATAGGTGACATAATCCCCATGATTATCGCACCAGGCAACATCATTAAACCTGAATCAAGTGGTGTAATACCTCTTACGTTTTGTACGTATGCCGGTGTTAAAATCATTCCGGAGAACATCGCCACTGCGTTTACAATCGCAATAACAGAGCCAAGGGCAAACATCGGATACTTGTAAACCCGTAAATCCAATAATGGCGTCTCCATTTTCAATTGACGGACAACGAAGGAGATCAGAGCAATAGCTCCAACGATTAAAGTGATTAAGACAACTTGATCTGTCCAGCCATCTGAACTTGCAGAACTAAACCCATATAACAAACCACCAAAACCGATGGAAGATAATATGATGGAGAAATAGTCCAGTGTTGCATTTTTGTTTTGCTGCATTATATTTTTGGATTTCCAAATCCCTAATAGTAAACTAATGACGGCTAACGGTAAAATCATTTCGAAAAGCAAGCGCCAGTCATAATATTCTACAATGAAACCTGATAATGTTGGCCCGATTGCAGGGGCTGTAATCATAACTAATCCGAAAATACCCATTGCTGTTCCGCGTTTTTCGCGTGGGAAACTTACCAGCATAATATTCATTAACAGTGGTCCCATTACTGAAGAGCCTGCTGCTTGAACCATTCTTCCTGTAAGCAATATGCCAAAGTTTGGTGCAACGGCTGCTATGGCCGTACCTAAAGTGAAGATGGTCATGGAAGTAATAAACAAACTTCTATTGGAGAAACGTGTTAATAAAAATGCTGACGCCGGAATCAATATACCACTGACCAGCATATAGCCAGTGGAAAGCCACTGGATCGTGGAATAATCTTTAATGTTCAAATCCACCATGATGGATGGCAGCGCTACATTTAAGAGCGAGTTATTTAGAAATGAAACAAATGCACCAATAAAAAGAATCGCAATCATTAAATAGGGTGGTTTTTTTTCTTGTAAAGCTGAATCCATATATGTCTTTTCTCCTTTTTTTACACTTCATTTAATCCCTTAGTCGTTTAAATATTTGTGTATAAACATCTATTTATTTAAATTTTTTTAAATCCTTTTTTCAGCAGTTCCATCTGCTCACCATAATTTTTTAAAGCTTCATCATAGGTTAAATCTTTTACGAATATTTGAATAAGGTTATCAAAGGTTACAGCTATAATGATTTTTAAAATATGTTGCAATTCTCGGTCCCCTTGTATATTTAAAGTTTCCGTATTCATTAACCCAATGATAGGTAAAAGATGGCTATCCCTATTTTCTTCATAAATGTTCTTCGTAAATGTTTTTTCCGTTTTATAATTCATATTTAAAAAGGCATTTCTAAAAAAGTTTTTGTGTTCTTGATTGGTGTGATTCTGAATCATAAATTGAAATGAATCGATAAAAGCTTCGAATATGTCTCCGTTGTTCTCCTTTAAAGCTGCGATAAATCGGTCACTATTTTTTTGTGAGGACTGGTTCAACAGGTAATAATACAGATCCTCTTTTTCCTCAAAGTATTGATAAAAACTTCCTCTAGAGATCCCCGCGTCTTTGATGATATTGGCAATAGATGCTTCGTGTAATGGAACTCGAGAAAATTCCCTTTTGGCACATTGAATTAACGTGTCCTGTTTATCTTTCGATAAGTGAAAAAATGTTTTTTTGGGCAAATATGATCCTCCAATCCTAATAAGTGACACCGTGTCACAATTGCTGATTAATGAATTATATATGACACTTGTGTCACAAGTCAATAATAAAAATGACACCGTGTCATATGTGGAAAAGGCACCTCATGATGCATGAGCTCGGAATCCGACGTTTCGTATAAAAATTCAACCTTGGAACTGGAAACACCGCAATAATCGGCTATTCCCACATTGAGCAGGAGTATGAGTTAACGGCTACGAGTGGGGATTAAAGCCCGCATTTCCGTGACTAGCGTGGACGTCTACGATTCCTACTTTATTGAAATTATAAAGGTATTTCAATAAAGTTGAAGAATACCCTATTAGAGATAGAATATTAATTTTAGAAGGGGAATGAAATGATTAAACGGCTTAGTAAGAATATACCGATATGGTTTCTTTTTGTAGGGATAGTGGTATTTATTCTACTGTGTATTAATTTTATTGAAATGAATACTAGAATTAATATGCTTGCATTGGAAATTTTGAGTATTGCTAATACAATTCGATTGTGGAAGAGTGAACGTCAGTCAGCAATGATGTTTCTATTGCTGGGTGTTTTGTGTGCGTTCTTTCTTATCAGGTCTTTAATTTTATATTGATTCCGAAGATCGGGAATTATTCATTCATGATATAAGGGCACTTAAGAAAGCCGATAAACACAACAGCTTCTGTGTGTTTATCGGCTTTCTTATGATGTTCCTTTTCTTAGTAACTCTCCGGCCAATTGTAAAAATTGTGCTTTGGTTAATTCTTTGTCCCCAAAGCTGGAAAGTGTGTAATATGCATCTTGCTCTTCATTGTACCAGTTTAGGTAATGATAACTTACGGCATTTTTTTTCATATTGTTATAGACAACTTCCGTTCCGGCGACTAAAATTTTGTCCGTTGAATTCTCTTTCTCCTGCTCTACAACCATATTTCCTCCATTCATGAGGATGACAGAAATTCCGATATGGGCCTTTCCTTTTGAATATATTCCGCTAATGCTTAAAGGCTCTGACCATGGTACGGTCTTCATGAACACCTTTTGCCCTGAAGAAGATTTGGCAGCTTGAACTCTAAGATCACTATATACTTTCTGGTAATAGGAGTCTTCCTTTTGCACATCAATTGTTGGAAATTTTGGGTTTATCTTTCCGTACTCGAAGGAATAGCCCATGGCGGTTAGAGGCAGGTTAGGAGCTCCTGTACGTTTGATTTCCTTCAAGAAGTCGGAGTACGAAGTTATTTGCTGTTCTTTATACTCAAAACGTAGTCCAAGCTCTGTAATTTCTGAAATTCTGTCGCTTTTCACAAAAAAAGCGATTAATTCCCCCGGCTTAGCAAAGTCCTGTACCTGGGCAGCAGAATAATCATATACGTTTGCCGTGCCAGTAGCAGGTTCATCCGAAGCAACATGTTGGACCTTAACGACCCCGTCACGAGTAAAGAGCTGGATGTATTCCGAAGCGGCATAAGCGCTGACTGAGATTAGCAAAATGAGGGCGAGCATACCACCCATTGCAACTGTGCTTCTCGTTGTTTTTTTCAAGACCGAATGACGGCGGCTTTCAATTAAAGAGATTCTGCGCATTACCTGGCAGGTGACGTCGATTTCAGGCATCCTCTCGTTGCTCAATGCTTGTTTTAAATCTTGGTATTCATGGGCAACTCTGTTTCGTTCCAAACGAATTCCTCCTTCAATTTCATGGATTTCCGAATCTTCTGCTGGATCCGTTTCATTCTCTTTACAAGCGCATTAGGGTTGACCTTCAAAATGGTGCCGATCTCCGCGAAAGTCTTGTCTTCAAACACCCGAAGTATAAGCAAGTTTCGTTCCTCCAGTGATAATCGAGACAGTGCTGCAGCCCATAGAGGCTTGTACAATATATTATCCAGCTCCTGTTCGTAGCTTATTACAACGGATTCTAAGGAAATAATCTTCAATACATTAAGATAAATACGGCGTCTTCGCAGCAGATTCAGGCAATGATGATAGGCGATCCGATACAGCCAAGCCGAAAAATGATTCTCTTTCTTGTATTGATGCAGCGATTGATAGGCTTTGACCAATACATCCTGTACGGCGTCTTCAGCGTCTTGTCTGTTGCCCAGCAAACGGTAGCAATAGCGGAAAATCGGCTGTTGAAATATCTTGATGATCGCTTCATATTCGTTTGTATTTCCTTGTTGAATGTTGGAGATAAGCGTTTCCACTTCTTCTGAGTTAATGTATTCCTGCGGCGATGCCAACACCTCCTTGACCTTTTATCCCTATAACACTTGAAGACAAAGAAAAGTGCCTCCGAAAAATGATTTTGTTTTCTTATATTTATTCTAGATTTTAGTGGGGAAAAAATGTTAAATTCGTGTATAAGCCGAGCGGCTTAAGTCATATAAACAGAGGACGACACATTGTGGAGAGAAGCCATTCTATTAGTATGATCGGATTTAGTATGGAGATGTTTATTTTAGCCATGGGTGTTATATAACATATTGATGGGACATAGTAAACGTGATTGATATGTTTTCATTCGAGAATTGTTACTTAAACTGAATTACACTAGCTGTAGACTAAAACTCGATAAAACTGTTGGGATTGTTGTTTTAAGGAAGGTCGACTTAGTTAGAAGAGAAGTAGGGGGCGACATGGAAGAACGCACCGATTTTTGAAGTGGACGTAGTAAATAAACCCCTATATGTTAGATGTGACTAACAGATTGGGAGAGTAAGAGGTGAAAATCAGCTTCTAGATATAAGGAATATTTTTATGTATCCTCAGGTATTAATTTTAGGATTAACATATTAAAAGAAATACTTTACTTAATTGATTATTGATTGAATACGTTCAGCTGCCTTATAAATTTGTTGGTTAAAATTATTATAGGGCCATGAGCATAAGATGAAAATATTTTGACATCCCAATTCAAATATCGTAATATTACGATATAACGATTCAGGAGGGGTATTTTTGAATACTGAAGCTTTTGATAGCACTAATTTAAAACAGTTCGATGAACCTGCTAATTTACTGAAAGCTCTATCTCATCCAATTCGCCTGTGCATTGTGCGCGGGTTGATGCGAAAAAAGAAATGTAATGTTTCATATATGCAGGAGTGTCTAGACCTTCCCCAATCAACAGTGTCCCAGCATTTGCAGAAGCTACGCAGTGCAGGTATTGTAACGACTGAGCGCAATGGCCTTGAAGTAAATTACGTGCTTGCCGACCAACGGATTGAACAGATGATACCTATTTTGTTTGGAGAGGAGATTGTGAATCATGAGTAAAAAAGTACTGATTGTGGGCGGAGTAGCGGGTGGTGCATCAGCAGCTGCCCGTCTGCGCCGTCTGGATGAACATGCCGAAATTATCATATTTGAAAAAGGACCCTATATATCGTTTGCCAATTGCGGCTTACCTTATTATATTGGTGGCTCGATCGAGGATCGAGAGCGTTTGCTAGTACAAACTCCCAAAGGTATGGTCGATCGATTTAATATTGATGTGCGTACACGAAGTGAGGTCGTCGCTATTGATCCGCATACTCGTACAGTTCAGGTACAAAGCCAGGAGCGCGGTCAATATGAAGAAAGCTATGACGAATTGATTTTGTCACCAGGTGCCAAGCCAATTATTCCCGATCTGCCGGGTACGGATAATCCACTGATTTATACAGTGCGCAGCATTCCAGATATTGATCGCATCAAGGAACAAATAAGTTCTTCTAACAACCTATCATCGATTGTTATAGGCGGGGGATTTATTGGTGTTGAAATGGCAGAAAATTTGAAGGAAGCTGGATTGGATGTAACGTTGGTAGAGGGTAATGGTCAGCTGCTCACCCCATTTGATGCTGAGTTGGCAGCAGCATTGGCACAGGAAATGGAGCAAAATGGGGTGAAGCTGTTGTTTTCCCAGCGGGTTCAGAGCTTTCAGGCACTTGAGCAGGGAATTAGTGTTGAGCTTGCAGATGGTCGTGTTCTGACAGCTGACCTGGTTATTCTTGCGATAGGAGTAACTCCAGATACAGCTTTTCTGAGAAATAGCGGAGTTTCCCTAGGAACACGTGGACATATTATGGTCAACGAAGCACTCGAAAGCAGTATGCCACATATCTATGCTGTTGGCGATGCCATCGAAGTAACTGAAACCATTCATGGCACAAAGACAGCTATTCCGCTTGCTGGACCTGCCAACAAACAGGGACGAATTGTTGCAGATCGAATCGCCGGACTAAGTTCCATCTACAAAGGAACACAAGGAACGGCAATTATTAAAGTGTTTGGAATGACCGGAGCAACTACAGGTAGTAATGAGAAAACACTAAAACGTCTCGGCATCGATTATCGAACTGTAATTGTGCATCCTGCATCTCATGCATCGTATTATCCGGGTTCCAGCGCGATTACACTTAAACTGCTGTTTACTCCGGTAGGTAAAATTTTAGGTGCACAAGCAATTGGTTATGACGGTGTGGATAAACGGATTGATGACATAGCTGTAGCCATTCATTTTGGGGGTCACATCAGTGATTTATCAGAGCTTGAGTTGAGTTACGCGCCACCGTATTCCTCTGCGAAAGATCCAGTTAATATGGCTGGTTATGCAGCTGAAAATATTACGGCTGGACGTGTTGAAACGTTCACCTATGATCAGCTAACTGAACGCCAGCCGGAGCAGTCGATATTGCTGGATGTACGCAGTGAGCTGGAGCATCGCAATGGGAATATTCCGGACTCCATAAATATTTCAGTGGATGAGCTTCGTCAGCGATTAGATGAATTAGACTCAACCAAAGATATTTGGGTATACTGCCAGGTTGGTCTGCGTGGATATACAGCTTCGCAGATTTTGCGTCAGCATGGCTTTAATGTGAAAAATCTGAGTGGAGGTTATAAAACATACCGCCAAGCACAATTTCGGCCTGCTCCAATTTCTACCGGAAACCATGATAATAATGATGGACAGGGTCAGAACAACAATCCGAAACATGCTGTAAAGGAAGCAGAGCTCTCCAATCCAATCTTTACAGAGCCACAGCGTATTGATAATGAGTTGAACGTGTGCGGTTTAAGTTGTCCCGGTCCGCTGATACAACTTAAGCAGAAAATGGATCAACTATCGAATGGAGAGACTCTACGGGTGAAAGCTTCCGATCCAGGATTTTATGAAGATGTGAAAGCATGGGCAACGATGTCTGGTTCCTCACTTCTACACTTGGAACGATCCCAAAGCGGTACTATTGAAGCTGTAATTGCCAAAAATACTGCGCAGACCGCATCGTCAGCTATGGAAACTCCTAAAGAGGAGCCTGCGAGCACGCTGGTTGTCTTCAGTGGTGATCTAGATAAAGCGATTGCTTCTCTTATTATTGCAAATGGGGCAGCAGCAAGTGGACGTAAAGTAACCATGTTCTTCACTTTCTGGGGATTGAATATTATCCGTAAGCATCAGCCACAGCCTGTATCCAAAACAATGATTGGCCGCATGTTTGACATGATGTTACCGCGCGGCAGCCACAAGCTAGGCATGTCCAAAATGAATATGCTTGGAGTTGGCCCAAAGATTATTCGAGGCATTATGAAGAATAATAATGTTGCTTCTCTGGAAGAACTGATGCAGACCGCAACTGCGCAGGGAGTTGAGTTTGTCGCTTGCCAGATGTCCATGGATTTAATGGGGATTCAGCGTGAAGAATTAATGGATTCGGTTAACATCGGTGGAGTGGGCTACTATCTGGGGCAGGCAGCTCATGCAAATCATAATCTATTTATTTAAAATCGGTTTGTTAATAAAACCATTCAACTGTTTAGTGACATGTGTTATCTTAAAAAGCAAAAGCCCCTTCATTGCTGAAGGGGCTTAGATTCGTTTATTACAATGTCCGTTCGATGAAACGTAGTAGGGTATTTATGCGGACTCAGTCCCGCCAGTGTTTCCTTCACTTTTAGGTTCCATCAACATGATATGACATTCCTTTTCGGCGGAGGGTTTGATCTCAAGTCCCCTCGGGACAATAAACATCTCATCCTTGGAAATTCTCACCTGACCATCACGAAAATCAATGATCATCTCGCCTTCAATCACGAAAAATAACTTATCGGTTTCGGGATGAACATGCCATTCATAATCGCCAGCAATCTTAACAATTTTAAATTGATAGTCATTCATTTCACCAATTAATTGGGGTGACCAATTATCTTTTATTTTAGATAGTTCCTCGCTTAGTTTAATCGCTTGATGATGGATAGTAAGCCCTCCTTATTTTTCACTTTCGATACAATGCTGCATACGCAACTCAAGACATGATGATGTTTTTCTTGGTCTGCCATAAGTATACTGATTTAATTTTTGCTTTAAAATGGATGCCTGTTGAAGTTAGCATGGATTATTGATGAACTTCCGTCGATATTCAGTAGGAGAAAAGCCAAATTGTTTCTTGAACACTTTACTGAAATAAAAAGGGTCAGCAATTCCAACCGCTTGTGCAATTTGCTGTACTGGCACATCACTTGTAAATAGCATTTTTTGTGCCATGTTTATACGGTATTTTAATAGATATTCTGCCGGGCCCATCCCTGCATGTTTTTTGAATACGTAAGAAAGTCGATTTCGATTAACGTTATATTGTTCTGCGAGCGATGTTATGGTAAGGCCATGATAGTAGTATTCATGAATATAATTAGATACCCGTTCGAATAAAGTATGTGATTCACTACTCATTTGCCTATTCGACACACTTATTAAGGCTTCGTTCAGCACATCGCGAAACAGCATTTCAGTCTGAAATTTTGAAATGCCTCCACGCTGATTATACACATGCCAAAGCTGCATAATTAATTCGATAAGACGTGGGGATTGTCCCGTTGATAATTCAAAATGCTGATGGGAAAAGCTTGACTCTTCTAGTTCTGAGCTACATATACGGTATAAAACAAGGATATATTCCCAGTTGGAGTTATCAAACGTTTTTTCATCCAATTTCATTTTTGCACCACCATGCACCACTTTTCCTGGCGAAAGAATATAAGGTGTTCCATTAAATTGAAATTGTATCTTTCCTGTAAGGGGAAACACAAATCCAGGAAAAGAGTCGGTATAGTCAGCGTGATTCACTCCTGGATTTGTAGCATATCTATATATTCCCTCTACTTGAAAAGGAATGTGTGCAAAATGTTCTGCTAACTGATTCACATCTATTTTCACGTTGTGTACCTCATTTCGATAGTAACTTACTCCACATTATTGATAACAATTCTCATTGTCAACCTATTTAAACAATAGTTTCATCGATGTTGAAACTTTAGCTTATGCGAACTATAGCTAAATAAAATGAAGAAGGCAGACGATCAAACGTGATCGTCTGCCTTTTTTGGGTTCAACGTTCTAATTACATGAAATTCAAAAGTTTTGTCTTTAGGAAAAGACTTATCTTAATAATTTTCTCCGCGATAATAGCGCTCCAATTTGTGATCCAAATGAACGAGCTGCGCTTTTTTCTCCTCGATATCTTCCAGCAACTTTTGCCTTTGATCTTGAATCAGTTTGGTTCTTTCCGGCAGAGTCGAGGTTCCTTCATTTACTTTGTCATAATACGTTTTGATATCCTCCACACTCATCCCGGTTTCGCGAAGACATTTGATAAAAACCAGCCAGTTCAGATCATCTTCCGTGTAAAGACGGTTATTCTGCTCACTTCGCGCAGCAGGCTTCAACAGGCCCTTTCTTTCGTAAAAGCGTATCGCCCCGATAGCGATATCGACTTTCTTCGCTACTTCTCCAATCGTTAACATGTTAACCCTCTTTTTTATCAAAATTTATAGTTGACCTACACTAAGTGTAGCATAGTAACTTATGTATTGTTAATGAAATCAAATTAGAGAAAAGAGGATTCACATGAAGAAGACCGCTTTTGTAACTGGAGCAAATAAAGGAATCGGATTCGAAATCGTTAAGCAGTTAGGACAAGCCGGCTGGAAAGTCGTCCTTGGTGCACGCAGCGTTGAACGGGGCGAAGCGGCTGTTACCGAGTTAACTTCTGAGGGGTTAGACATAGAATTTGTGCAAATTGACATGAGTGACTTGGAAACTATCGAAAGGGCAGCCGATATGATTGCCAAGGATTATCCGTACTTAACACTTTTGATCAATAATGCGGGTATGCCGGGTGCTTTCGCCCGTTCTTTTACGGATACCAAAGAAGAGAATCTGAGGAGCGCTTTTGAAGTCAACTTTTTCGGAACCTTTCGTCTGAACCAGCGTTTGTTCCCGTTAATCAAAGATAACGAAGGCACAATCGTTAATGTATCGACCGACATGGCTTCTCTGGATCATATGCAAAATGCTGGATTTGCTTTAAACGCATTCGATTATAACTCATCCAAAACGGCCAACAATGCTATGACAGTTTCGATGGCTTATGAACTTAAAAGCAGCAGGGCTCAAGTATTTGCGGTAACGCCTGGATTCACATCAACAGACCTCAACGGAAATGCTGAAGGCGGTAAATCAAAAGAGGCAGCTGCTGCGATTATCGTGGGTTATGCGACAGATGGCAAACATCATAACGGCGAATTCTTGAATGAGCAAGGCGTGTACGCCTGGTAATCCCATCTGCAAAGCAATGGTATCCAAATGTATTTTGGTTAGAGTAACATTCAACGGCTAATCAAAGGGGTAAAATGGCGCGAATTAATTTGGAAGGACAAGAACGAAGTGTTAAAAGGCTTTGTCATTATGTTGTGGTAAAGCTATATACTCGTTAAGTAACAGACATATTAAGCCGGGGCACCCGCTTAGTATGTCTGTTTTTCCGTAATCCTCCAGCTAATTCTTGTTATTTGCAAGCTAATGTTTTATATTGACATAAGAGTAGGTCAAAAATAAAAGAGGTGAGCGGACGAGATGACTCCACGCACAAAAGAACAAAACGAAGAGATCCGGCTGCGGCGCCTGGCGCAAATTCGTAAAGCCGCTGCCGATGTGTTTTTGAATAAAGGGTCTTTACTCGAAATCCGAGATGTGGCCATTGAGGCGGGACTCGGATATGGCACGGTATACCATTATTACAGTAATAAAGGCGATTTGCTCCACGATCTGCTGTGGGATGCGTTGGAGCGGGCCGGGGGAGCACCGGCAGCCCCACACGCTTCGAATTCGGGGGATGAGCCAGCGAATGGGCTCCTCGCCTTTGCTTCTGCGGCGAATACCGGAAACTTTGCTGTCGCGGATTCCCAAAGCGGAAACTACGAAACGACCGCTTCCGCAGAACTTGGCCCCGTCGCGGCAGCCAGCGTCCAGTTGCTGCAGCTTTGGGCGGAGGACCACGCCATATACCTGCTGTATAAGCTGGCTCTTGAGGGGTTTGCCTCGCTACCTGAAGCACGCTCGACCAAGCTTATGGCTGCTTTTCAAGATGAGGTGCTCTCGACGTTTGCTGCGCTGGTGGACACCGGGCGTGCGGCAGACGAGGATGATGCTTCCGGCGGAAACGCGGCGGAGCAGCCGTATCGGCTACAGCGCGCGGAAATGCTGATGGCTGCCTTGGTTGGGTGCGCCTCGCTTTCGCTGCGTCGCGAAAAGCTGCACGAGGAGGCAGGGGATATCGTCGGGTTTTTAAAATTATAGGATGCCTAAGGAGTGAATATACAAAAGATGATCATTATAAAATCACCTAGGGAAATTGAAGAAATGAAGCCGGCGAGCCAAATCGTTGCGGACTGTTACCGCGAGGTGACCAAACTAATCGAGCCTGGCATCACCACACTAGAAATCAATGATTTTGTTGCCAGGCACATCACCAAGCTGGGTGGCAAGCAGTTTACGAAAGGCTATAATGGTTTCCCCGCCGAAACCTGCATTTCGATCAACGATGTGGTGGCCCACGGCATTCCTTCGAAACGGGTAATCATGGATGGAGACTTGCTAAAACTCGACATCGTCGTGGAATACGGGGGATGGTTCGGCGATTCGTGTGTGAGCTATGCGGTAGGCAATATTCGGCCGGAAGTGCAAAAGTTAATGAAGGTGACAAAGGAATGCTTGGATCTGGGAATTGCTCGGGCTATACCCGGAGGCCGGCTCGGCGACATAACGTCGGCGATTCAAAAGCATGCGGAAGCGCATGGGTACTCGGTGGTACGTGATCTGTTGGCACACGGGATTGGGCGGAGCCTGCATGAGGAACCGACCTATGAGCATATCGGCGTAGCCGGCAAAGGCATTCGATTAAAAGAAGGCATGGTGTTTACGATTGAACCGATGATCAACGAAGGAACGTTCCGTATCAGGATCGACGACGATCAGTGGACGGCGAGAACGGCCGACGGCAAGTTGTCGGCACAATATGAGCATACGATCGCAATCACCTCGGATGGACCGCTGATTTTAACGGCTCAGTAATAGTAAATTTACGAATCTAAGAAAACCGCATTGTTATGCGGTTTTTTTATTATGACTTGGGTATCATGTCCAGGATAGCGCAATTGTTAAGTGTTAATATCATTAGTAATATAGAAGAATACTAGCCATACTTAATACTTAAGTTACATGGGGATTTCTTACAAGGAGGCAACTTGCAATGCATTATGACGTAATTGTAATAGGAGCAGGTTCAATGGGGATGGCGGCGGGTTATTTTTTATCCAAGAGTGGGAAAAGTACACTATTAATAGATTCCTTTAACCCGCCCCATAACAAAGGCAGTCATCACGGAGAGACAAGAATCATTCGGCACGCGTATGGTGAAGGTGAAAATTATGTTCCGTTGGCACTCAAGGCTCAAGAATTATGGAATGACTTAGAGAAAGTGTCGGGAAAACAATTATTTCTCCCTACTGGGGTTATAAACGTGGGTTACGAGAAAACAGATTTTATCCAAAATATCATTTCAAGCTCAAAAACCTATTCATTACCACTTGAGATTTTAGATTCCAATGAAGTAAATAAGCGCTGGCCAGGCATCAATTTACCGAACAATTACATTGGTTGCTACGAACCAACCTCAGGAGTGTTGAAATGTGAGGAATGCATTGAAGCATATCGAGAACTCGCAGAGCAAAACGGAGCTACCATCATAACCAATAGTAAAGTAAAAGAAATTATGGTTCATGATAAAAGAGTTACCATCAAGACCGAAGATCATACTTTTAGTGCTAATGCGTTAGTAGTTTCAGCAGGGGCCTGGTCAGGAAGTCTCCTTTCCATGTTGGATCTAAATCTTCCTCTTAATCCTATAAGAAAAACATTTGCCTGGTTTGATACTAAAGATGATTTATATAATCATAAGGAGTTCCCAGCCTTTTCGTTTGAAACATCTCACGGACATTATTATGGTTTCCCAAGCATTGATGGTTCCGGATTAAAATTAGGCCGACATGATGGAGGAGATACAATCAATCCAGATGAAGCCATCCTGGAATTTGGTGAACTAGAGGAAGACACGACAGATTTAAAACAATTTTTGCAACACTATATGCCCTCAGCACAAGAATTGAAGTTCGGTAAAACGTGTATGTATACAATGACTCCTGACGAAGATTTCATTATAGATACACATCCTAACTATCCAAACGTTGCCATTGCATCAGGTTTCTCAGGACATGGCTTTAAATTTAGTAGTGTAGTTGGACAGATTTTAAGTGATTTGATTATATCAGGGAAAACGGAACATAACATTTCTCCATTTTCAATCAATCGATTTTAAGAATCCATTCAAGAGAAATTTTATGTGCTGCCACTTGTATGCAGTGCGAAAACAATCTAGCGATAAAAAAATACAAAGACCGGTCTTCTTTTAATAGAAGTTCGGTCTTTTTTGCATTTACAGAATATTAACACGATGCAGATATGGACCTGATTTTTAACCCGTAACATAAGTATTAGATGTGGGAACGGTCCCACATTCAGCAAAACGTGCATAACGTAAGTCATGAAGATAACGGATTAATGAAAGGTGGTGCGCCGCAATGAAGCTGCTGGATCTACAAGGATACGCATCTCCGGAGGATTCCAAAACACATATCCACATTCCTTTTGAGTTGGAAGAGGGCTGCGTGAAGCTGAACCTGCGATTACAATATACGCCGAAGACGCTTGAGAATCGGGAGAATGCGCTACGGCTGCTCGAGGAAAGTTACGATCTATACATTTTGCCGGAACATCGGGAATACGCGATTGCCAATGCTGATCGGCATCTCCCTCTGAAAAATCTGATCACACTCTCGCTGGACGATGCTCGCGGATACCGAGGGGCGTGCCACCGCCAAGACGAGGTGCAGGATCTATATGTATCGGAGAGAGAAGCTTCTCCCGGCCTTATGGCGGGTGAGCTGGTTCCGGGGCCCTGGAGCGTCACATTAAGCCTGCATTGCATCGTGACCGATACGTGCACTTATCGGCTGGAAGTCTGGACGACAGAGGAGGACTCGATATGAAGTGGTTCGCCTGTGAACTGCATACACATACGCTGCACAGCGATGGCAGTCAGACGCTGGGAGAACTGGCAGCGGGAGCAGCCAATCTGGGCTTCGACGCCATCGCGCTGACCGATCACAACACGATGTCCGGCTTGAGCGGCAAAGCGGAAATCGAGCAGAGGTACGGACTACGAATCATTCCCGGTATGGAGTGGACAACTTTTTACGGTCATATGGTGACGATAGGACTTAGCGCTTTTGCCGACTGGCGTCAAGCGAATCGGGATGGAATTGATGCGGGGATCGAGAACGTGCATCGACTCGGTGGAATCGCCGGGCTTGCTCATCCCTTCCGAATCGGCAGTCCTGCCTGTACCGGTTGCTTCTGGGAATACGAGATTGGGAACTGGTCCGCTGTCGATTACATCGAAGTCTGGTCCGGCACGTTCCCTTCCATTCAGACGAACAATCGGCGAGCTTTTGATCTGTGGACTCACAAGCTGAACGAAGGATATCGGATTGCAGCCACTTCAGGCAGGGACTGGCATGCGCAGGGCGAGACAGACGATCCGATCTCAGTTACTTATCTCGGGATTGAGGACGACGCAGTGGCGGGGAACGGAGGCTCGACAGCCCTTTCGCTCCATGAAGAAACGCTTATCCAAGCGCTGCGGGAAGGGCGCGCGTCGGTAACGATAGGTCCTCTGCTGACCTTGACGCTGGAAGCTGGAGATGCATTGTATGCAATCGGCTCTACCGTTCCAACGGTAGTCGAGAGACGGGAAGCTGCAGAGGATCCGGTCCGGGCGAACTTGATGCTGGACTTCTCGGTCCGTTCCGGACTCTGGTCGCTACAGAAGCAGGTCTGCAGATTGAAGCTATGTTCCAATCTGGGCGAGGAGCTTAATCTTGAAGTTCCGTCTTCATCGGACGAACAGATGATGCAATTTGAAGCCCAACTGAGGGAGTCCGCTCCAGAAATCCCCCGCAGTTGGATTCGTGCCGAGCTGTGGGGAACCGTACGAGGAGTCCATGTACTGATCGCCTTTACCAACGCGATCTATTTCGAAGAAGGAGGATACCCGCGATGAACAAATTCCCGCTGATCACAGCCCATACTGGCTGTATGGGCCATCCTGATCATTCTTTCGAGTCACTTCAGGCAGCCCTAACACTTGGCGTAGATATTTACGAAGACGATATCCGTTCGACTCGGGACCATGTGCCGGTGCTTGCCCACGATGACAATATCACTTTGGCAGATGGAAGCTGCGGCAGTCTTGCAGAAATGACACTGAAGGAGTTGAACACCGCTAGACTATCGCCTATTCCAACACTTCAGGATGTGCTTGAGCAGATACGCGCAGCCGGTAAAGTGATGAACCTTGATATCAAAACAGACAGTGCTCTGGAGCCGGTCTCAGCTCTGGTGAATCGGATGGGTATGGCGGAGATGGTGTTTCTCAGTGGCTGCGATTACGGGTCAGCGGTTAAAGCTAGTCGTTACGCTCCAAGCATACGCAGGCTTCTTAATGTGAACAAGCAAAGCTTCGGCAGTCTGAGCTACGACGAGGCAGTGTTCCAGGCGTGTGCAGATGCTCGCGAAGCCGGCTGCTTTGGGATTAACGTGCCGTATCAGGTCGTTCAGCCAGAACTTATGGAAGCTGTGCAGCGGAGCGGTCTGGCTATCTACGTCTGGACGGTTTCAGAGGCGGACGATATGCGGCGACTTGCACAGTTGGGCGTCGACTCGATAACAACCCGTGATCCGGCGAAGCTAATTGCCGTCCGGGAAGAGACGGATTTTGCAAAGGAGAATAGGGATTGGACAATAAGCTGAATCATAGTTTGCGGGAGCTGGCTCAACTGGCTGGTGTATCGAAATCGACTGCTTCTCGGGTTATCTCCGGAAACGGATATGCGAGTCCTGAAGTCCGGGATCGCGTTCTCAAGGCGGTCGAGCAGCTTCGCTACAAGCCGAGCGCCGTCGCCCGAGCGATGGTCGCCAAGCGCACGTACAACATCGGAGTCATCGTTTTCCGTGACAGGCTGCCGATCGTGTCCCACACGCTGTATGGCAGAATCATTGACGAGATACTGATGTCCGCTGAAGAGATGGGCTACTCGATTTTCCTGAAGACCGATAGGGAAATGTCGCTGCGCTCCACTGATTATATGCTGGAACAGCGGGTGGATGGACTCATCCTGGTCAGCCGGCTGCAGAAGAACGTCATCGATTACGTCAAAAACTTCAATATCCCTTATCTGATGGTCAACGGATCGACGGAAGATCCGGACGTCGTGCATCTCGTGAGCAACGATGAAGCCGGTGGAGAACGGGCGGCACAGCATTTATATGACTGCGGACACCGCAAATTCTTTATCATCGCTGGACCGGGCGAACATCGGAGCCACTCGCTGCGATTGGAGGGCTTCCGAAAACGGCTGGAGTCCCTCGGCGTTAGTTCTGAACAGGACGGATTTACCGTTGTCGAGTCATCGGAATCGAGCTTCGATTCCGGTCGGAAGTTGATGGAGGAGCATTATGTGGCATTCCGGGATGGACGATACAGCGCTCTGTTCAGTACAAATGACATGCTTGCACTGGGTGCGATGAAGGTGCTTCTGGAGCGCGGAGTCCGCGTTCCGGAGGAAGTATCCGTTATGGGCTACGACAATACCGAAGTGGCCGGAATGTACCACCCATCACTGACTACCGTCAGCGTGGATGCATCTGGTATTGGCCGAGACGCGGTATCGATTCTGGATCGCCTGATTAGCGGCGAGGGGAGCGTGCCGCGCCTGATTGAATACGAAAGCGAAGTGATTGTTCGTCAATCGACAAATGGAGGGGAGGACGGAACATGTCTTGGTACTGGAAACACGTAGGTCCCAGAAGAATAATCGAATTTGTGTTGCTGACCGTGTTCGCCATTTTTTTCGCAGGTCCGCTGGTCAACCTGCTAGTGCTTGCCTTTAGTGAAAAGTGGAATTATCCGGATATTCTGCCCCAGGTATGGGGCTTCAAATGGTGGGAGTTCGTACTGGCAAAGGACGATATTGTCTCGTCGATCTCACTGTCGTTCCTCATTGCTACTCTGGTGACCCTGCTGTCCATCGTCGTCTGCATCCCAGCAGCGTATGCCTTCGCAAGACTCCAGTTTCCGCTGAAGCGGATGTTCCTGTTCTCGTTCCTGCTGACACATGCTTTTCCGAAAATGGGGTTGTATGTTTCCATTGCGGTTCTTTTCTACCGGATTGGACTGATGAATACGCTGCTCGGCGTTGTGCTGATCCATATGATCAATGTGTTGATGTTCATGACCTGGATTCCGACCTCCGCCTTTCGCAACGTGCACCGGGCGCAGGAAGAATCGGCGCGGGACGTTGGGGCAAGCCCGTTCAAAGTGTTCCGCAGCATCACCCTGCCAATGGCGATGCCCGGCATCATGGTCGCTTCGATCTTCACGTTCCTCAATTCGCTCGACGAAGCGCAGGGCACGTTCCTGGTTGGTATTCCCGATTACAAAACAATGCCAATCGTCATGTACTCCATTATTTCCGACTTTCCGAGCAGCGCCGGAGCAGTATTCTCGATCATCCTGACGCTGCCTACTATTATTTTGCTAGTGGCAGCTCAGCGGCTGGTGAGCGCGGACGTGCTGGCGAGTGGTTTTCAAATGAAATAAAAATATTTCGGTCGATATACCGAAGCAAGGGGAGGCAGAAGTATGCAGTTGTCTGTACGAGAGTTAGCCAAACGCTACAAAACGGGTGACGGGGTCAGCGGCATCAACATCGATATTGAAAAAGGCGAGCTGGTCACCCTTCTTGGTCCCTCCGGGTGCGGGAAAACTACCGTACTCCGGAGCATCGGCGGATTTCTCGAACCGGACTCCGGTGACATATTGATCGAGGGCAAGAGTGTCATTCAACTGCCACCGGAGAAACGGCCGACCTCGATGGTGTTCCAGAGCTATAACTTGTGGTCGCATATGTCGGTATACGACAATCTGGCCTTCGGCCTGAAGATCCGCAAAATGCCGAAGGAAGAGATCCGCACAGCGGTCGAAGATGCGCTCAAGCTGGTCCGACTGTCGGGTTTTGAGAAGAAATATCCGGCCGAGCTTTCGGGAGGACAGCAGCAGCGGGTTGCGCTGGCTCGGTCTTTGCTGCTGAATCCGGCGGTACTGCTATTGGACGAGCCTTTCTCGGCGCTGGACGCCAAGCTGCGGCACGAAATGCGTGAGGAGCTGCGTGAGATCCAAATGAAGACCGGGCTGACAATGGTCTTTGTCACGCATGATCAGGAAGAAGCACTGTCGTTGTCCGACCGCATTATCGTCATGAATCACGGGCGCATCGAGCAAATTGCTCATCCGCAGCAGATTTACGATGAGCCCGCTTCATTATACGTCGCCGGTTTTATCGGCAAAATGAATTTCCTTAAGGGGGTGGCGGAAGGGGAGAGCATCCGGATTGCACATCTTCGCCTGCCGAACGAGAAGGGGTTAAGTGGACAGGTGACAGCTGCGGTCCGACCAGAAGACGTACAGGTGAGCAGTACTATGATGGGTGAAGGTACTTTGGCGGGTAAGGTCAAGCAGGTCATGATTCTTGGACATTACGCCGAAGTTACCGTGGAACTGGTGGAATTCGGCATTATACGTGCTTTTCTGAACAAGGAATTCGTTGAGCAGCTGCAGGTAGGAAAAGACGTCGGCGTCTCGATCTCGAAAATGACCGGATTCCCGGTCGATGAATCGAACTGAGGAGGATGAATGATATGCGTATGAAAAAGCCATTTTTATCATTGTTGACTGTTGTGGGATTATCAATGTCATTGCTGGCCGGGTGTGGAAACGGAAGTGAGATAAAAAGTACAACCACCACCGGGGGGAACGCTGCTGCATCAAGCGATCAGGTGAAATTTAACTTCTACTTTACGGGCTCTCAGAACGTCAAGGATCTGTGGGATTCGCTGGAGCCAATGTTTGAGAAACAGCATCCGGATATCGACGTGAATCTGGTCTATATCCCGTCCGGTACTGGTGCTGAGCCGACCTACGACCGGATCGTGGCCGCCAAGAAAGCGGGTAAGGGCTCAGGAGACATTGACCTGTACGAGGACGGAATCACCTCCGTTGCTCAGGGCACAAAGGATGGTATTTGGGAGCAACTGAACGAGAAGGACATTGCTAACCTGAGCAAAGTCAACACAGACACGATGAAGGATGTGGACAACTTCGCTGTTCCGTATCGTTCGTCCGCCGTGGTTCTAGCCTATGACAGCAGCAAAATCTCCAATCCACCAACTACGCTGGACGAGCTGTTGCAGTGGATCAAAGCCAATCCCGAGCAGTTCGCTTACAATGACCCGTCAACGGGTGGTTCCGGCAGTTCGTTCGTGCAGACGATTGTCTACAAGGACCTGCCGGAAGAGGACATCCACAACTCCGATCCGGCGATCATGGAGAAGTGGGATGGCGGTTTTGACACGCTCAAAGAAATCGGACCATATGTCTATGGGCAGGGCATCTATCCGAAGAAAAACCAGGGCACGCTGGATCTGTTGATGAATGGCGAAGTGTCCTTAATTCCGGCCTGGTCCGACATGGTGTTGCAGCAGCTGAACGAAGGTTTGTTGCCGGATACAATTAAGATGCAGCAGATCACGCCAGGCTTCAACGGCGGACCAACGTACCTGATGGTCAACCAGGAGTCGGACAAGAAGCAAGCGATCAATGAATTCCTGAACTTTGTTCTGTCCCCTGAAGCGCAGGAAGTGATCGTTGACAAAATGAATGGCTTCCCGGGCATTGAGCTCTCCAATATGTCACAGGAAATGCAAAATAAGTTCGACGGTGTGGCCGAAGGCTTCCGTACGTTCAACATCGGGGATCTGGGCACGGAAATTAACAAACGCTGGCAGAGCGACGTTGCCGCGAAATGAGTAAGGAAGCCAGACAGTCGATCACAGGCCTGGCGATGGTGCTCCCCTCCTTCGCCATCCTGTTGATCGTTGTCATTATCCCGATTGTTCAATCCTTCATCATGAGCCTGAGCAACGGCTCGGGTGGATACGATCTGAGCCGCTATACCTATCTGTTCACAGATAAGGGGATGCGCAGCAATATCGTATTTACACTTCGGGTCACTGCCATTACGTGTGTTGCCGTAATCTTGATCAGCTACACCCTGGCGATCTATATGCGCTTCAACCAGGGGCCGATCGTCAATCTGATTCGTAAAACGTACATGATTCCGCTGTTTATCCCTGGTGTTATTGCAACTTACGGTCTGATCAATTTGCTTGGCAATCATGGCTGGCTCGCCCGTATGCTTGAGGTGGTCGGGATTACGCTGCCACGCATCATCTTTGACGAGAAAGGAATCATCATCGCCAACCTGTGGTTCAACATTCCATTTACGACGATGCTGCTCAGTTCCGCGCTGTCGGGCATTCCTTCATCGATCATTGAGAGTGCAAAGGACGTGGGTGTAGGCAGACTGACGCTATTTACCCGGTTTATTTTCCCGCTGTCGTACAAGACATTTCTTGTTGCCCTGACCTTTGTCTTCATGGGGGTCATCGGCTCGTTCACTGCACCCTATCTGATCGGAGCCAACTCTCCGCAGATGCTTGGTGTCTCCATGCAGCAGGTATTCAGCGTTTTCCAGGAGCGTGAACAAGCCGCAGCGATTGCTTTCTTCTCATTCCTGCTCTGCTCGGTGCTGGGTGCTTTCTACATCCGGTCGATGGCGGAAGAGGAGAAGGCGAAGGTTTAGACGAGTTCCAAAAAGCTGAAGTGGTCCTTTATAGGGAGCGCTTTTCTTTTTTTTGATGGAAAAAAAGATCAGCACTTTCTCTAGTTGGCAAAGGTGAAAATTAACAACCCGTTTACATCACAATGATACATAACGAATACTTTAGCTTTAACATTTAAGATGACAAACAAAGGAACGAGGACTCACACATGAAGAATTATCCGATCATAGCCTCCATCACGACAGATGAACAAATTTCACAAGCGATAGCAAGCGATGTGCAGCGAGTTATTCTGATGACAGGCAACATTACCAATCTGGGTTCAATCATAGAGAGTTTGCATCAAAGTGGCAAAAAAGCTTATGTGCATACCGAGATGGTATCCGGGATTGGACGAGATGCCTCAGCAATTCAATATCTTGCAGATGTGTTCAACATCGACGGGATCGTGACGACAAAGAGCAACGCAGTTTCTGCGGCCAAGCAAGCGGGCATATTAAGCATTCAGCGCATATTCGCCATTGATACAGCAGCAATTACGACTGCGATTCGTATGATTATGAGCTATAAGCCTGATGAGGTTGAACTGATGCCGGGGTTAATGCCTCGAGTTATCCAAGAACTGAAAGAACGCATCTCGCAGCCTTTGATTGTGGGTGGCCTTATCCGGTATGAGGAAGAAATACAACAAGCATTAAAGAGCGGGGCAGATTTTGTTTCAGTAGGCCATGAGAAGTTCTGGAATTAATTAATTTCATACATTTATCCTTGGGTGGAGACGACGAGAAAACCCGGTGGTAAGTAAATCAATACAACCTTGATGTTGAAGGAGGGTGATTTGCTGCTGGGTTTTTTGTGTTGTCCAAAAATATATAACAGGAGGTAACAGAACATGATCATTCAAGCAGTTGCGCATCGCGGCTATCCAAGTAAGTATCCTGAAAATACGATGTCTTCCTTTTTAAAGGCGGTAGAGCTTGGGTTCACACATCTCGAACTAGATGTTCATCTCAGCAAGGATGGAATTCCAGTGGTGATTCATGACCATACGCTTGACCGCATGACAAATGGAACAGGCAGAGTGGCTGATTATACTGCTTCGGAGCTGCAATCTTTAGAAATCAGGCAAGGTGAACATATTCCAACCCTTGAAGAGGTACTGCGTGCTTTGAAGGGTAAGATTCAACTTAACATTGAGCTCAAGCAGATGGGAAGCTATTACCCTCATCTGGAGGAAAGGGTACTTGAAGTTATCGAGGAATTGAGCATGCTGAATCAGGTGGTAATTACGTCTTTTGATTTCGATGCCCTGGAGAAGATCAGGGAACGATCTGGCGATGTACGCATTGGTCTCATTACTTTCGGCTGTTCGAAAGCTATTCTGGACTGGTCATTAGAAATGGGTGCGACGTTCTTGTCCATACACCATGCTTTTGTGACCGAGCATTACATTCATCAATGCAAAGAATTAGGAATCCAATTGATGGCGTGGACAATCAACGAGACTTCCATCATGAAAAAATTTCAGGAGTATCCGTCCGTATGGGTCTGCACTGACGAACTGGAAAGCTTCATAGATGTATTGGAGTTGTCCAGCTCACTGTGAGCGGGCAGGAGTAATGTCATGGAAGATGTATATGCTTACGATGCTTATTGCTTTGATCTAGACGGGACCATCTATATTGGCCAGATGAGGCTCCCTGGCGTGAATAACTTTATAAACAACTTGCGTTCACGAGGCAAGCGCCTGTTGTTCCTTACCAATACTCCCGTTCATACCAAGGAAGATTGCTACCAACGGCTGCTGAGTTTGGGCATTTCGTGCCAGCCTGATGAAATTCTGACTGCAGGTTACCTTTCGGGAATGTATTTTGCAGAGCATGCGCCGGACGCCAAGGTGCTAGTTGTAGGTGAGGTGGCTTTACGGAGGGAACTTCAGGCACTTGGGATAGCCATTACCGAGGATCCATATCAATCAACACATGTATTAGTCGGAATGGATCGGAAATTTAACTATGATAAGCTCCATCTGGCGGCAAAAGCAGTGCGCCACGGAGCGGCTCTGCTCGCAACTAATCCGGACAGCTGTTGTCCCGTTCAAGGGGATATCATTCCGGATACCGGAGCCATTCTAAGTTCGATTGAGGCGGCCAGCCAGCAGAAAGCATCGGTCGTGATTGGCAAGCCTTCCCGCTATTATGCAGAGAAGGCGCTTCAGCTATTGGACGTGGATCGCAGCAGATGCCTCATGATAGGTGACAGGCTCCAAACAGATATTTTATTTGGACAGCAAAATGGAATGAAGACTGCGCTCGTGCTTACGGGGATCTCTTCAAGAGAGGATATCGGAAAGACAGATATCGTTCCGGATTATATATGGCCTTCATTCAACGAATTCATCATGGAGCAGCAGGCCCATCCAAAGCCTTCAAATGTGTTGCAGGTGAAGAAGGCTTGAACCGCTAGGTATCCAAAATAAAGATGGAGGTGGCGTTTATGCGTCTGGCATTACTTGGTGATCTTCATTATTCATGCATGAGTCACGGGACGGAAGAAATGAGGGCTGCAAGATTCCGGGCATACGAGCATATGCTCAAGGCTTTTCTGAAGGAGGATGCGGACTATCATATCTCAATTGGTGATTTAACGCATGAAGGGACAGCTGAGGAACTTCGATCCATTTTCTCCATGCTTACAAAAAGTGAACGGAAATTCATTCATGTGCTGGGTAATCATGATACGTATTCACTGCCAAAGCATGAAATTTACACGCTATCAGGACAGGAGCGCTACCGGGCTATTGATACACCTCACGTCAGGCTGTTTTTTCTGGATACTACCCAGGAAATGAATCGAGAGGATTGGGGAGGAGAGCTGGACGAAGAGCAGCTGACATGGATTAAAGGCCAACTTGCCAATTCACATGAAAAGCAAGTGCTCGTCTTCGGGCATCATCCGGTATTCGATACAACTGCGCGCTCAACACTAGATAAGCTTTACATCCGTCCGCAGAATGAACTGAGGGGGATATTCAATAGTCGGCCAGGTGGAGGCATCTATTTTTGCGGGCATAACCACATGAACTCCATCGTTAAGCAAGAAGAATGGCATTATGTACAAACTGCAGCTTGTCTCGATGTACCAGCATACCGCGTTATTGAAGTTCATGAGGGCGAAGTAGTCGTTGCTCACCAACGAATGCTGGATGCTGATCTCATGAATGATATTCAGAGCTTTTGTCATGATACGCCGGGCTTTGGACCTGTCGCTAATGCAGTGGGTGAAGAAAGCGACCTTATCTTATCCGTTCGAATAACATCGGCCGCACAATAATGTGAAGAAAAAGGAGGGAATGTCATGGCTCAAATTGTGTTAAAGCAGATCGAAAAAAGCTTCAAGCAGGATAAAGTCATCGAAGGTCTCGATCTGACCATTAAGGATGGTTCCTTTACGGTATTGGTCGGTCCGTCTGGCTGTGGAAAATCGACGACACTCCGGATGATCGCAGGACTTGAGAAAGAAACAGGCGGTGAAATTTGGATTGGGGACCATCGTGTCAATGGAGTAGAGCCAGGCAAGCGTAATGTGGCGATGGTATTTCAAAACTATGCATTGTATCCAATGATGACAGTCAAGGAGAATATTGAATTCGGATTAGTAAATCGCAAGGTGCCTCGGCCCGAACGTGAGCGTCTTATAAAGGAGATCACTGAGGTCGTCGGCCTGGCAGAGTATTTGCATAAGAAGCCGCAGGCTCTGTCCGGAGGTCAACGTCAGCGGGTTGCCTTGGCTCGGGCCATGGTTAAAAGTCCCGCAGTCTTCCTGATGGACGAGCCATTGTCGAATCTGGATGCCAAGCTACGCCATCAGATGCGCACGGAACTGATTCAGCTTCACAAACGGCTGGGCGCAACCTTTGTTTTTGTAACTCATGATCAGGTTGAGGCCATGTCGATGGGAGATCGCATCGTCATCATGAATAAAGGGCGTATTCAACAAGCAGACAGTCCAATGAAAATCTACAATGATCCGGATAATGTTTTCACAGCGCAGTTTATCGGTACACCGCCGATGAATGTGATAGATCGTGAACGTATCCTGCCTTTTTTGAATGGACAGCTTCATGATGATATTGGCCATATTGGCTTTCGACCAGAAAAAGCAACGATGACGCTTGAGAACAGACCGCAGACCGGGCATATTCAGTTCTCGGCTCATATCATGACACGCGAGACACTGGGAGCAGAGATCATCTATCAACTGGATTCCGCGCTTGGACTTATCTCCGTGAAGAGCTTCTTGAAACCGTTGGAGTCAGCCTTTGAGGTAAACATCAACGTGTCTATGCAGGACCTGTACTATTTTGATCGGAAGGGTGAACGTGCTCGTCAGCATGAGCTGGCCGAAGCGGGAGAGCTGATTGTCCTGGGAGGAGGATATTCATGACCGTCTGGTCCAAGCTCCGTCCCTATGTGTTGGTGGCACCCTCCATCACAATATTCTCTATTTTTTTCCTTTATCCGATCTTCTATATGATCTTCTTAAGCTTTTACAACTGGGATTTTATTAATCCGGTCAAGGAGTTCGTGGGATTCAACAACTTTGTTGAACTATTTAAGGATAGTGCATTTCTTCAGGTGTTAAGCAATTCCTTGAACTATACGCTTCTTTCCGTATCCTTATCCATTGTGATCTCGCTTTTGCTTGCGATCTGGCTGAATCGGGAAGGGGCATGGTACGGGTTTGTTCAAGGGGCACTTTTCAGTCCGCATATTGTTTCACTTGTATCGGTATCCTTGGTGTGGATGTGGCTGATGGATCCCAAATTCGGTTTGCTTAACGGTTTGCTTGATATGGTTGGCTTGCCTAAGCTGGCATGGCTGAGTAGTCCAGACAGTTCATTGCTGTCGCTTGTGCTTGTTTCGGTCTGGAAAGGCGTAGGCTATAACGCCCTCATCTTCATCGCGGGCCTCCAAAGCATTCCCAGGAATGTGTATGAAGCTTCAGCTCTGGACGAGGCCAATTGGTGGCGCAAATTCTACAAAATTACGCTTCCCATGCTTTCGCCGACACTATTTTTCTTAATAATCATCAATCTGATCAGTTCATTCCAGGTGTTTGAGACTATTGCCATTATGACCAACGGGGGTCCGATCAATTCAACCAATACGCTCGTCTTTTACATCTACGAGTATGGATTCCGCTACTTCAAGATCGGTTATGCATCGGCAGCAGGAGTTATATTGCTCGTTGTCGTTGGTCTACTTACGCTAGTCTACTTCAAATTGCTGAGCCGCAAGGTTCACTACCAATAGAAAGGAGAAGGGGAATTTTATGGCAAGGAAGTCATTGCTGCGTACGCTCAATATTACTGCCACAATAGCATTGGTTGCGATTTTTGCTATCCCTTTTCTATGGATGATTTCAACATCTTTGAAGTCTTACCCGGAGACGGTGATTTTTCCACCCAAGTGGATTCCCTCCAAGGTGATGTGGAGCAATTTTCAAGCGGCGTGGGAATCGGGGCCTTTTTTGAAATATCTAATGAACAGCGTTGTTGTATCGGTCAGCATACTCGTTCTTCAATTCACGACAATAATATTGGCAGCCTATGCTTTTGCAAGATACTCCTTCAAAGGAGACAAGCTGTTATTCGGGATAACGATGGTGACCTTGATGATTCCTGGTCAGCTCATTTTCCTACCTGTGTATTTGTTGATGAGCAAGTGGGGACTCATTAACAATTTGCTGGCACTCATTTTGCCCTTCTCTTCCAGCGCCTTTGGCATATTCATGCTCAGGCAGTCCTTCAAGCAAGTACAGGAAGAGCTTATTGAAGCGGCGCGACTTGACCAGGCGCCGGAATGGAAGATCATTCTTAAGATTATGGTGCCAATGGCGCGTCCTACGTTAGTAACATTTGCATTGTTCAGCTTCATTGCACACTGGAATGATTATTTCTGGCCGCTCGTGATGACAACCTCCGATGCAGCAAGAACGCTTCCGATCGGGATTTCTAAGCTGCGCGAGGTTGACGGAGGAGCTGCCTGGCATATTTTGATGGCTGGAAACATGATTTTGGTCGTTCCGATTCTTATTGTTTTCTTATTTGGACAACGTCAAATTATTAAAGCATTTGTCTATTCGGGTGTTAAATAATCAGATTAACAGGAGGGTTTATTCATGAAAAAATTTGGATCTGTTTTGTTAGCGGCAACGCTTGCTCTTACGATGACTGCTTGTGGTGCTTCTAATTCTGATGGTTCAACCGGAGCTGCTTCCGGGAGCAATTCCAATGATACGGCCAACAAACCAATAGAGATTACATATTGGTACTCTTGGGGAGACAAGATCGCTGAGAACAATGAGAACTTAGTAAAGATGTTTAATGAATCCCAAGATGAAGTGATCGTGAAGGCGGAATATCAAGGGACGTATGCAGATCAGCATTCTAAGGCACAAGCTGCTTTTGCAGCGGGCAATGCCCCCGAAGTATGGCAAAATGAAATTGCTTCAGTGGGTGTGTTTGCGGAATCAGGCATGACGCAGGAGTTGACTTCTTTTGTGGAGAAGGATCAGCTGGATATGGAAGATTTTATTCAAGGGCTCATGGGGAATTCCTATGTGAATGATAAACTGTATGCTCTTCCTTATTTACGCAGTACCCCGATCCTGTACTTTAATCGTACGATCCTGAAGGAGGCTGGCCTTGATCCTGCTGGACCTAAGAATTGGGCAGAGTTTGAAGATTATGCGCGCAAGCTAACGATTAAGGATCAGCGCTACGGCATCTCGATGCCTGTCGATATTTGGCTTTATGAAGCTTTTGTGAGACAGAGTGGAGGCACGATGATCAGCGAGGACGGAAAAAGTGCGGCATTCGATAATGAAACCGGCATTGAACCTGTGAAGCTGTGGCTTAAGATGAAGGATGAAGGCATTATGAGCATCGGTACGACCGATGATGCAGGTACGCAAGCCAAAACGGATTTCCACAATCAGCGTTCAGCGATGCTGTTCTCCTCAACTGCGGATCTGACCAATAATATGAAGGTTGCAGAAGAGCAAGGCTTTGAACTCGGAACGACATTTATGCCTGCAAATGATACGTATGGAGTGCCGACAGGCGGTGCCAATTTGGTTATGACTTCTGGCCTGTCGCCCGAAAAACAGGAAGCGGCGTGGAAGTTTATCAAGTGGATGACCTCTAAAGAACAAACGATTTATGCAAGCTCCTTCACGGGCTATTTGCCTAGCCGAATCAGTGCAGTGGAGAGCGATGAAATGAAGAAGCTTTATGAGGAAAAGCCGCTGTTCAAGGTGGCGGTAGACCAACTGGAATATGCGGGTCCACGTCCAATGCAGAAGGTTTATCCAGAGATTGGTGAGATGATCAAGAATGAGATTCTGCGTGCGGCTGTGGATTCTTCCGTTTCGGCAGAGGCCGCTGTAGCTGAAGCGGCGAAGAAGGCCAATGCCTTGCTGAATAAGTAGAGTTATAATTTAAAGAGACCAAGGAGCTAAGCGGCATATGTCCTGCTTAGCTCTTTGCTTTTGTTGGTGGTAGGCTCCGTGAGATATGTAGTTATATTTCCATTGGGATCATTTAAATTGATGAATTGACCTATAGCGAATACCGCACAGATGTCCCATTCGCACAGGCAAGCAGTCCACTTATCGCGTAAACTGAAGTAGATTCAGTAGAGCGAGGTGAAATTCAATGGCTAAAACCAACGAAATACGCCTAAAGGCAAAGCGGTATAAAGCCCGGCCCGTCTGCGTGACTCTTCATAGTGGTGAAACGTATATCGGTTACATTTCTGACGTGAATAGCGGAGGCGTGGTGCTTACCGGGGGAGGAAAAATATCGCGGACGGCGACCACAGGGGACAGTTCCCAGCGTTCCAAGCAAAAGGTTGCACCCAGCAAGAGCGGTCGTTCTCAGAACCGGAAACGGGTGAATGGTACGCGCAAGCCGTCTACCCGTTCGCGCACAGTGTCGCGTGCGCAGGTTTCGTCCTTTCTACCGATGATGGGTTCGCTGTTTGGCGGGCTTGGCGGTGCGGCTTCGGCTGGCGGTATGCTTGGCGGCGGAATGCGGATATTCGGCATGATCCAGCAATTCATGCCGGTCATGAAAATGGGCTACGGCATGATCAAATCCATCCATCCGTTTATGGGTGCCGTCAAAGGTCTGATGGCTCCGCCTAGTCAGGCCGAAGAACAAGAGGTATAATGCAATATTCAGCCCCTTTGAAGACGGAAGGGGCTTTTCTTTTTTTAGTGTCAAGGTGTTATTGATAAAAAAAGTTGCGAAGCTTTGACCATTTGGATATGATTATCTAATTGGTTGTTTCAGCTTATACATTTAATTGATGATAAAAGATAGTGAGGTCAGAAAACAATGATTGCAAAAACAGAGGAAGACTTTAATGGTTTGAAGGAAATTGGCAGAATTGTTGCCTTTATCAGAGATGAATTGGTGCAAAGAACAGTTCCTGGCATAACGACGAAGGAACTTGATGATATAGCTGGAGAGCTTTTTGAGAAAGAAGGCGCAGTCTCAGCTCCAAAAAGTGCATATAATTTTCCTGGCTATACTTGCATTAGTGTTAATGAAGAAGTAGCACATGGTATTCCGGGGCAACGGGTTATTCAAGAAGGAGATCTAGTCAACATAGATGTCTCTGGCTCGAAGAACAGTTATTTCGCTGATACAGGAATCTCGTTTGTAGTAGGCGAAGGAGAAGAAGTGTTAACGAAAATATGCGACGTTGCTAAACTAGCATTTGAAGCAGGTCTTAAAAAAGCAAAACCTGGTTCCAAAAAAAGCGGCATCGGAAAAGCGGTATTCCTAACAGCAAAACAGCATGGATTAACCGTTATTAAAAACCTTACAGGACATGGTGTTGGACGTAACATACACGAAGCACCTGACCATATTTATAATTATAACGATACATCGGATGATGAGTTATTAAAAGAAGGCATGGTTATTGCTTTCGAACCATTTATCTCAACTTTAGAAGAACAAGTGTATCAAAAAGAAGACGAATGGACCTTTGCTACAGAAAAAAGCTATGTAGCTCAAGTGGAACATACGATTATCCTTACTAAAAATGGTCCGATCATTGTCACACAATAATATCAAGAGCATGTCTAAGGTCGATTTCCCAACAGGGAAATCGGCTTTTTTTTAATGCCCCTTAACAAAGCGGTTCGAGGAAGGAGGGAATGAGCTATATGGAATGATGTACAATAACAATATTGAGGAACAAAAACTACAATTGTTAAATTGTGATGAGGAGCGGATGGAGTTTGAACAGAACAGTCATACTGGAGCGTCTTCAATCACAGCTGTGCGAGGGAAATCACATCATCGGTGTCTCGACAGGCACGGGGATTACAGCCAAGTATGCAGCTCAGAGCGGAGCGGACTTTATTTTAATGCTGAACTCCGGTAAGTTTCGCCAGATGGGGAGAAGCTCTCTAGCCGGCTTTTTGTCGTTTTGCAACAGTAATGATATGGTGATGGATTTTGCGTCAAGAGAAATTGTGCCGCTGGTGAGGCATTCTCCCGTACTCTTTGGACTGAATGCGAATGATCCAACCATAGAAATGACTGATTATATAGAGGAAATCAAGAGGAGAGGGTTTTCAGGAGTCAACAACTATCCTACGGTCGGCTTGATAGACGGATTATTCAGAGAGGCTTTGGAGGAAGACGGGATTCGTTATGACGTCGAGGTTGAGGCCATACGTATGGCCCATCGACAGGATTTGTTTACGGTGGCGTTCGTATTTGATGAGCTTCAGGCTGCCCAGATGATTGAAGCGGGGGCAGATGTAATCTGTGCTCATCTTGGCCTGACCGAAGGCGGGTTATTGGGTGCACGGAAGGTTGTATCCTTGGAGGCCGCCAAATCAAAGGCACTGCGTATTTTTGATACCTGCAATCAGCTTAAGCCGGATTTGATCAAGATGATTTATGGCGGTCCGGTAAAGACGCCTATCGATGTCCAGTACATGTATAGCGACAACACAGACATTATGGGCTATATTGGCGGGTCTGCTTTTGAACGAATTCCTTCCGAGAAGTCGATTACGGCAATTACTCGCGATTTTAAACGCCTGGGTAAACTGGATGAGGACGATTTTATGGTCAAAATGCTGAAAGGCATCACCCAGCATTATGATTACGTTGAGTTTGTCAAAGAGTATGTGGCGCAAAACTACAGTAGTGAAATTACTTTTTCGGATCTGGCCAAGGTTGCTCATGTTTCCCGCAGCTATTTGAGCAGTTTGTTTAAAAAGGAGGTTGGCTGCAGCTTTCAGACCTATCTGGTAAGCTTCCGCATCAATAAAGCCGTCACGCTTCTTCATGCGCCGCAGCTTCAATTATCCGAGGTGGCTGAGATGGTAGGGTATCCCAATTACGCACAATTCAGCAAAATGTTTAAAAAGCTTAAGGGCTGCTCTCCCAAAAAGTACAGATCTAACCTAAACACAAAAACATAGAACTTAAAAGCGTTTTCATATATAAACAGGACCAGTATGATGAAGCTATAACGATCGTACTGGTTTTTCTGTTAGCAAAAAAAATCAGCGTGCTACCTGCGATCGAGCTTGGTTTCTAAAGAGTCATACGAGGAGGCCGTGGAATGAAGACCGTCGCAATCATTGGAACATTTGATACGAAGGGTGATGAATACCTTTACATCAAGAGCATTGCAGAGGAGCTTGGGTTAGGGACTTTGATGATTCATACAGGTGTATTTGAACCGTCCTTTGTTCCGGATGTGTCCAATCAGGAAGTCGCCCACGCCGCAGGCATGATCATAGAAGAACTTGCGGCAAAGAAGGATCGGGCTTTGGCTACAGAGGTTTTGTCCATAGGCTTGAAGAAGCTGGTGCCACAGTTGTACAAACAAGGTAAATTTGACGGAATCATTTCCTTTGGTGGCACTGGCGGAACCTCACTGGTCACACCTGCCATGAGAGCTCTGCCGATTGGTGTCCCTAAGGTGATGGTATCGACCGTTGCTTCTGGAAACACAGCTCCATACGTAGGCACGAGTGATATTGTCATGATTCCGTCTGTGGTGGATGTAGCCGGATTGAACTCCATTTCTACGAAAATATTTACAAATGCATTATTTGCGATGGCGGGCATGCTCAAGTTTGAGCATACGCACAAACCGGATAAGAAGCCGCTGGTTGCAGCCACGATGTTCGGAGTGACAACACCATGTGTGACAGCGGCAAGAAAATATTTGGAGGAGCGGGGCTATGAGGTGCTTGTGTTCCACGCCACGGGCATCGGAGGGCAGTCGATGGAGGCGTTGATTGAAGCAGGCTTCATTGAAGGGGTATTGGACTTGACCACGACGGAGTGGGCGGATGAAATCATCGGCGGTGTCTTAAATGCGGGGCCGAATCGCTTAGAGGCTGCAGGCCACAATCGCATTCCGCAGGTAGTCTCGGTGGGCGCCTTGGATATGTGCAATTTTGGGCCGAGCGATACTGTGCCGGAGAAATTCAAGGATCATAAATTTTATCAGCATAATCCGACGGTAACCCTGATGAGAACCACGGTGGAAGAGAATGAGCAGATCGGCAGGAAGCTTGCGGAGAAGCTGAACATGGCAAAGGAACGCACCGTGCTAATGCTACCACTTAGAGGCGTATCCGCAATTGATGTAGAGGGGGAGCCTTTCTACGGACCGGAGGAGGACCGGATGTTGTTTGATACCCTGCGCCAGTATGTCGATCGCTCAATTGTTGAAGTGATTGAAATGGATTGCGCCATCAACGATCCAGCCTTTGCAGAGGCCGCAGCACAAAAGCTGATCGCTCTCATGACATCAAATTCCTAATGAATCCAATAAGGAGGATAACGAAATGAATAAGCTGAACAGATCAGAAATTATGGACAAATTTAGGGGAGAGGTAGAGCAGGGTAAAATCTTACTAGGTGTCGGAGCAGGCACAGGCATTACGGCCAAGAGCAGTGAAGCGGGCGGAGCAGATATGTTAATCGTATACAATTCCGGTCGGTACAGAATGGCGGGCCGCGGCTCGCTGGCGGGCCTGCTCTCCTATGGAGATGCCAATCAAATCGTCGTTGAGATGGGAGCCGAGGTGCTGCCCGTCGTCAAACATACGCCTGTTCTGGCAGGGGTGTGCGGCACCGACCCCTTCCGAATAATGGAGGTATACCTGAAGCAGTTGAAGGAGCAGGGCTTCAGCGGAGTTCAAAACTTCCCAACCGTTGGTTTGATTGATGGGGTGTTCAGACAAAACCTGGAGGAAACCGGTATGGGGTACGACCTGGAGGTTGAAATGATCCGTATCGCCCATGAATTGGATTTGCTGACTACGCCGTATGTTTTTGATCCTGCTCAGGCAAAAGCTATGGCGGAGGCGGGGGCTGACATTTTGGTTGCGCACATGGGGTTGACGACCAAGGGCTCCATTGGTGCAAAAACAGCACTGACCCTGGACGACTGTGTACAACGAATTGAAGCTATTATTGAAGCAGGGCGGGCTGTGAACCCGGAGATCATGATTATTTGCCACGGTGGACCCATTGCAGAGCCGGAGGATGCGGCCTATGTCATTGAGAGAACAAAGGGCATCGATGGATTCTTCGGCGCATCCAGCATCGAGCGCTTTGCGGCAGAGAAAGGTATTACACAGCAGACGGAGTCCTTCAAGTCGATTCGGAAATAGCATCAACTTAACGACAGTCAATTATTTGGCTGTCGTTTTTTATCCATAAGAAAGAGGAGACTCCCAACTTCTCATATGAGCGCTTACATTTTACTGTTGCGATCTCCCATAATGTTCAGTAAATTGGGAGGTATACACCGATGGGAGGGCTGAGCAATAATCATGTTGACCAGATGGCTGCGACGAATAACGCCTGGCACGTTTAAACACCGAATACTATTTTCGTTTCTGTTATTCCTCCTGACGCCTATAGCCATATTAGTTCTCTACAACTTCCGAGAAACGGAAGTTATGCTCCAGCGGGATGCTTCGGACATTAACGTCAAGCAACTCGAAGGCATCAAAGCCGATCTTATTGATTTGATGAGTCTTGTGATGAAGACTGGGATGCTGCTGGATCAGGATTCTGTCCTCCGGGAAGTGATGCAGAAGCCGGAATTATATGATGCTATCCATCGAAAGCGGATTGTGGAAAATAAATTCGCTAGTATTGAAAACAGCTTTTTCCTTACAGGAGCTACCGTATTCTACACATTGATCGATTTAAAAGGAAACGCTTACACTTCGTATACGCCAGAGAATTCTCTGAATTATGCCCACATCAGTTCCGAGCCTTGGGTACAGGAGCTGAAGAGGACTGAGGGACAACGGTACGTATGGAAATCCAATGATTTGACGACTGGCGTTCGTGAGAGAAAAGGAAATCGGATGCTGAGCCTTTACGAAGTGCTGCGTGACGACGGACTAAAACCATTTGCTTATGGACGTTTTAGTATCGATTATGAAGCATGGTTTCAGGAAAAAACGGAGGGAAATACATTCGGCAGCGATAGCGAAGGAGCCTATTTTCTAATGGATGGATATGGGAATATTATGCTCCAATCCAAGTCGGGGCAGAACATACCCTCTACCGTGTCATCTGCCATAACAGCAGCAAGTCAAAGCCAGGGACAGGATACCTCCTCCCAATCCATTGTGAACAATCATATGATGTATACCTATAACAAAATTCAAGAGCTTGACGGTTATCTTGTGAAAAAGATTCCCTTGTCCTTGTTATTTGAAGAAGTGAACAAACAGAAGCTGAGGTTCTATACCGTATATGGGGCCATCCTGCTGCTGTTTGTGTTGCTGACTTACTTCATTTCCTCAACCGTTACCGGTCCTTTAAAGCATCTTCAACGAAAGATGGAGACAACCGTAAAATTGAATTTGAAGACAAAGCTGCCGGAACAAGGCAGAGGTGAATTGCTGGCGCTAACCCGAAGCTTCAATTTCATGATCACAGACATCAATAATCTATTGGAACAGTTAAAGCTTGAGGAGCGGCAGAAGCAGTTTGTCCGATTTCAGGTGTTGCTTGGTCAGATGAACCCTCATTTTTTGCTGAATACGCTGAATACAATCAAGAGCATTGCACTGGATAAGGATGAAGATGAGATTTACGAGATTTGTGTATCGCTAGGAAAAATATTAGAAACTACGCTGAATTTGGAGGTTGATCTTATTCTTCTGAAGGAGGAAATTGTGCTAATTGAATCCTATATGGATATCCAACGGAAACGGTTTGGACATGGCATCGAGCTCCACTATGAAGTTTCCAGAGATCTGGAGTATGCGTTGATTCCGAAATTTTGTCTACAGCCGCTGGTAGAAAATTCATTGATTCACGGGTTTGGACAAACACAGCTTGAGGGGCAGATCGACATTCGTGCATCAAGCCACCACTCTCTGCTTATTTTGGAGGTCGCGGATAATGGCATAGGAATGAAAAAATCCCAGGCGAATCAGTCCTACCGGAAACGAAAAAGCATTGGTGTACAGAACCTTCGCGAGAGTTTGGAGCTTATGTTTAAGAACCAGCCAACAGGACTTCGGATAGAGTCGACGGACGAAGGGACGAAGGTCATCATGCATTTCCCATTATTGTTATCCAAACCCTATTTGAAGGAGGGGAGCACCATTGTGGCGCACATTGATCGTTGAAGATGAACAGTACGCAAGAGCAAGCTTGTGCAAATTGTTTACAAAGGCGAATATTCCGTTTGAAATTATCGGTGAGGCGGTAAATGGCGAGGAAGGTTTGCAGTTGATTCGGGAACTGCAGCCTGATGTTGTCATTTCCGACATTTTCATGCCGCTAATGGATGGCATCCGTTTACTCCAGCTCACGAGAAAGGAAGGACATGAATGCCGGTTCGTTATGTTGACGGCAGTAAGTGAATTCGAGTATGCCAGACAAGCATTGGAATACGGGGCTACAGGTTATTTGATGAAACTTTCTCTGGATTTGAAGGAACTGAAGCAAACCATGGACAAAGTAGCCGGAGAGCTGACAAGAATGGATAAGCTTCGCTTGGCAGATAAATGGTTCCCGGATAAGACTACCCAAGAACCAACAGATCATCCAGAGCTGAACCGAATGATTACCTACATTGAGGAGCATTTCGCCGAGGATGTGACATTAAAGAGATTGGCTGAATATGTTCGCATGGATGCCAGTTATGTCAGTGACTTATTTAAGAAAAAGATGGGGATCACGATGACGCATTTTATTCAGAACCGCCGCGTTCAAGCAGCGAAAATGCTGCTGACAGAGACGGAGAAAACGGTGAGTGAAGTTGGCAGGTTGGTAGGCTTCGAGAACGACAATTATTTCATTAAAATATTCAAGCGGTGGTGTGGGTTGACCCCGAACGAATACCGGAAAGAACAAAAAATCGTTCTATGAATATACAAACACCGTTCATACCCCCAATGTCAGGCTGGTGATAAAGTTAAAGACGTAGCAAGCAGCTTATCAACTCGATAAGGGGGACTGTAAATGAAATATAGAAATTGGTTAAAGGCAGCTTTGATTACGACTTTGACAGCTTCGATGCTCAGCGCGTGCGGAGGGGCTAACAACGAGGGAGCGAGTGCAGGATCGGCAAATCAAAATGCCGGTGAGACCATCAACCTCACGCTTTGGGGAGCTGTTCCTGCCGAGGCTGGACCTCAAGAAGTGATTGACAGCTGGAACAAAGAAAATCCCGACATTCAGGTCGAGTACTTCCGTTATGTAAATGATGACCCCGGTAACCTAAAGCTGGATACGGCGCTCATGACGGGTCAGGACGCAGACTTGTTCGTCAACTACACGCTTAACCGTTTACAGAAACGTGTTGATGCAGGAGTCGCTTTGGATCTGAGCAGCCGAACAGATTACAACATCGACGAGCAAATGGGGGTAGACGCCTCTCAATGGAAAATCGGGGATAAGTATTATGGCATTCCGACAAAGAAAAACATGTTATTCATCTGGCTTAACAAAAGCATGCTGGATGAAGCCGGTCTTCCGATTCCTCCCGTTGATTGGACATGGGATGACTTGAGAGAATATGCGAAAGCGCTAACAAAATCAAATGTGTACGGCCTTATGCAGCATGATGCTGCCTTTACCGCCGCAATTGACGGTACCATAGCGGGTCTTGGGGTAACCACGCCAGAAGGAACATCTAACTTTAATAATGATCTTTGGAAAAAGCAGCTTCAAATCGTACATGACATGATGTTTGTGGACAAATCGACGCCCGAATATGGAGAACAAGTAACAAGCAAGATGCCGGTAGACACAATGTTCCTTAAAGGGGAAGCAGCTATGTTAGCCGCAGGAGAATTTATTTTCCGCAACGCCAATAACCTGAAGGATTTTCCACATGACTTCAAAATCGCATTCGCTACAATTCCGAAAGTATCTGCCGATCAGAAGGATTATAAGTATGCTGGTGGTTTAGGTGATATGCTCTCCGTTAACGCAAAATCCAAACATCAGGATGCGGCATGGAAGTTCGCAAAGTGGTATGCGGACGGCGGAATGTTGCCGATGGCAAGTGGAGGGCGCCTTCCATCCTCGAAGAGCGTTGATAACAAGCAGGCGATGGACCTGCTGCTCAAAGGTGTTGAAGACAAATACGATACAGAGTCGATGAATAGCGTTGTGTTCGGTGAGTTCCCATCATTCCAGCTGAATGTACCGCAGCAAGCGCTGGATGCCCGCAAGGAAGAATATGAGAAATACTTCCTGAATGAGCAGGATATTGATACAACACTTAAGAATATGGCCAAACGCCATCAGGAATATATCAAATAATCAAATAATCGAATAATCGAATATTGACAATATCCTTAAGAGAGAAGAAGGATTCTTCGCTTCCGTCTTCTCTCTTTGCTGTATTTAAAAAGTTTCATACGAGAAGAAAGGCGGCGTTTTCTGTGAAAAGGAACAGCTGGATTCGGAAACAAGGCTGGGTGGGCTACATATTTATTTTGCCTAATATGCTCGGTATCCTGGCATTTTTTATTCTGCCTGCCTTGTACTCCTTCTTTATGATGTTCACGGACTATCAATTCGCCAATCCGAATTGGACGTTCACCGGATTAGATAATATCCAACGCCTTTTTGGTGATGATCAGTTCTATGCTTCAATCAAATATACGATCATATTCCTGATGTCCGTTCCGGTCTCATTAGCAATTGCATTTCTCGTTGCTCTTGTGCTTAACCGGAGCGTGTATTTGAAAGGATTGCTTAGAGGCATGTTCTTCCTGCCATATATCTCAAGCGGTGTTGCTGTTGCTTTTGTATGGATGCTGCTGTTCCAGCCTTCCCAGGGGCCAATTAATGAAGTACTTCGCTTTATCGGCATTGTATCGCCTCCGGGCTGGTTCGCTGATTCGAGTTCGGCGATGTATGCCATTGACGTCGTGCAAATCTGGTTTATGTTAGGTTACAACATGATTATCTATTTGGCAGCTCTGCAAGAGATTTCGACCGAGCAACTTGAAGCGGCCCGTATCGACGGGGCAGGGAAAGTGACTATTACATGGAGAATTGTGTGGCCACTTGTTAGTCCAACGACATTTATGCTATTGATTACGGGGCTGATTATGACGGTCAAATCCTTCTCTCTCATCCAAGCGATTACGGGCGGCGGCCCAAGCGGAAGCACTACGATTCTGTCGCTGTTCGTCTACAAAACGGCATTTAGCTATTATGAGATGGGCTATGCGTCAACCATTTCCTGGTTCCTGTTTGCGGTTATTCTTGTCATTACCATTATCCAATGGGTCGGCCAAAAACGCTGGGTCCATTACTAGAGAGGAGCTGGCTCTATGTTTAGAACAACGAAGACACGCTCGGTTAAGCTTTCTGTCACGATCCTTATGCTGATTGCAGGGTTGTTTATGATAGTCCCTTTTTTATGGATGCTCAGTACTTCCTTCCAGACCCCAAGTGAAGTATTCCGCCAATGGCTTCCTTCGAAGCTGGACTGGACCAGCCATAAGCGAATCTGGACGGGAAACTATAACTTTCTCCCTTATTATTTGAACTCAATTAAGATTGCCGTGATTGGTACAGCAGGTGCCGTTTTTTTGTCGGCTTTTGCTGCTTATGGCTTCGCCCGTACGGAATTTAAAGGACGTAATACCCTCTTCATCGTGTATCTATCCATGATGATGATTCCTCCTCAAGTCGTTTTTGTTCCGAAGTTTATCCTGTTTAACTGGCTTCATATTTATAACACGCATTGGGCATTAATTCTGCCAGCCATGTTCTCGATATTTGGCGTATTTATGCTCCGTCAATTCTTTCTCAGTATACCGAACGAGATTACAGAATCTGCATTACTCGATGGTGCGGGTCATTTTCGAATTTTCTTCAAGCTGGTGTTACCGTTAGCCAAACCAGCGCTTGCAACGTTTGCGATTATCGATTTTTCCTGGCAGTGGAATGATTATGAGAATGCTCTGGTTTTCCTGCAGAGTCCAAAGCTTTATACGATTCCGCTTGGTCTACAAAATTTCGTTTTGGAAAACAACGTTGATTATAACGGAATGATGGCAGCTTCTTCCGCAGCGATTATCCCTATGATTTTAATCTTTCTGCTTGGTCAGAAATATATTATTCAAGGTGTATCCAGTTCAGCTGTAAAAGGCTAATTCAAAGGAGGCTTATATAATGAGACGCGAGAAACTATTATTCGATGTTACGGTCATTGGCGGAGGACTTTCCGGGATTTGTGCCGCTATTGCAGCGGCAAGATTAGGTCAAAAGGTTGCCCTCGTGCATAATCGTCCTGTACTTGGCGGCAATTCCAGCTCCGAGGTACGTGTATGGGTATGCGGTGCAACGGGGCATGGCGTGAACCGTTATGCCCGGGAGACCGGCATTATGGGTGAATTATTCATTCAGAATCAACAACGGAATCCGGAAGGCAACCCCTATTTGTGGGATGTTACTTTGCTGGAGGCGGTAAGAGCCGAACCTAATCTGACTCTATTTATGAATACGGATGTTAGAGAAGTAGAAGCAGACGGTGAGAAGGATGCAAGGATAATTCGTAGCGTGAAAGGCTGGATGATGGGCTCCGAGCGTGAGATTACGTTTGAAAGTAAGATCTTTCTTGACTGTACAGGGGACGGACTTGTTGGATTTCTCGCTGGAGCAGCATACCGGATTGGCCGTGAAGCCCGTCATGAGTTCGGGGAAGAATGGGCACCGGAAGTTGCTGATGATATTACGCTTGGCAGCACACTGTTGTTCTATACGAAAGATACCGGAAAACCGGTACGGTTTGTAGCTCCATCGTTTGCTAAAGACATTACGACAACCCCAATTCCGCTAAAGCGTGTGATCCGTAGTGGAGATTCTGGCTGTCATTACTGGTGGATTGAATGGGGCGGCGAGCTGGATACGGTACATGAGAATGAGCAGATTCGGGATGAGTTATGGTCTATTATTTATGGCATCTGGGATTATATTAAGAACTCCGGCAAGTTTCAGGCCGAGGAGATGACGCTGGAATGGGTAGGCTCGATTCCAGGCAAACGCGAATACCGCCGCTTCCTTGGTGATACGATTCTGACGCAAAATGATGTTATCTCTCAACGCCCATTCGAAGACCGGGTCGCCTTTGGTGGTTGGTCCATCGACCTGCATCCCCCACAAGGGATGTATGCAAGCGAGAGCGGCTCCAAACATCTGCATGCGGATGGCATTTATCATATTCCGTTTGGATGTCTGTACTCCCGCAATGTCAGCAATCTGCTGTTTGCGGGACGTAATATCAGTGCATCGCATGTTGCATTCGGAACAACCCGCGTCATGGCAACTTGTGCGGTAATGGGAGAAGCGGCAGGTGTAGGCGCTGCCTTGTCGGTAATCAAAGGCGTTACGCCTCGTGAGCTGCGTGAGCAGCATTTAACCGAATTGCAGCAAACGATGTTACGGACCGATGCCTCAATTATAGGACTGAGAAATATGGATTCTGCTGACATTGCGAGAAAGGGGACCATCACGGCTTCAAGCACGATGACCCGAATTTTGATCAACGAACCTTCCGAGGAATACCGGCTGGTCACTGATGTTGGATGGCTGTTCCCGACCGAGGGTGGAATTGAGGGATTTACGCTGTTGGTCTCTGCCCGTGAGGCTACAAGTCTCACTATAGAACTATGGGATACCGGTCGCCATGAGAATTATGTACCGGCAAACTTCAAGCAAGCTTTGCATATCCAGATCGATGCAGGTGAAAATCAATGGTTGGATGTGCCTGCAGACAGTGCAATGTTTGGAGGCGATCCTTGTAATGTTTTTATCATTGTTCGTGCGAATGAAGCAGTCAGTCTCTATACATCAGCTGTCCCGATCAGCGGTGTCCTCGCGTTTGAGCGGGGAGTTAAGCCAATAATCAGCTCTGATCTGGAGGATCATCAGCCGAATCAGCCCATTATCGAATGGTCGATGAAGCGACTTGTCCGAAAGCCATTCTGTTTTGCAGTTGAGACTGGCGCGTATTCACCTGATAAAGTCATCAACGGCTATGTCCGCCCGTTTGGCGGTCCACAGTTGTGGATATCGGAGCCCATCACTAATGGCCGTGAAGAATGGATTGAAGTCAAGCTTCCAGAACCAGTGGATATTCGGGAAATTCACCTTACCTTTAATGACGATGTTAATGAGGATTTGATCAATTTGCATCATCACGAGACACCGTTTCTGATCATTCCCGAGTTGGTTAAGAGCTACGAGGTGCAGGCATATATTAATGGGGAATGGGAACGTTTTGCTGGTGATAGCCATAACCTTACTCGCAAAAAGATTCATCGTCTTGAGAATCCGATCCAATCAAAACGGATTAGGGTGATCATTAAGGAAACGCACGGTGGCGATCGGGCAGAAGTGTTTGAAATTCGACTATATGATTCTTATAGATGACGGCACCCGTGTTCCGCAGCTAGCATCCACAAATAAATGATTGGCCGAAATCTCGCCTTCTTCTTCTGAACTCTAATCGTATGGAAAAGAATCTAGATAAACGATATACTAGCTTATAACTGCTTTTTTGTTGAGGTGAATAGCAAATGGAAGAAGTCGACGAATCCAAACAACTTGTATTACAAATTGGCGCTGCCTTGAAAAGGTACAGAAAAGAAAACAACATGAGCTTAGACGACTTAGCGGAATTGACAGGCGTAAGCAAACTTACTCTGGGAAATATCGAACGTGGCGAGACAAATCCAACTTTGGCGATCATATGGAAAATCTCAAAAGGCATATCTTTACCACTCTTGGCTTTGTTCAAATCAGAAGACCCTGTAAGTTTGTATCGAGCAGGCGAAGGACTGCGGTTTTCTAATGAACAAAAAAATTGGGTTATTGAACCCGTCTTTAAAAACGCTAGCAGCGATATTGAAATGTGTCGGGCTTACTTACAGCCCAATAGCTCCTACCATCCTGAAGGACATCATGTGAATACAACTGAAATTGCGACCGTAATGACGGGATCCATTGAAATTCAAGTCAATGGAGAGATTCACATCTTGAATCAATACGATACGATTAGTTTTCGTGCTGATTCTCCTCACTCTTATACTAATCATACGAATAGTGAAACCGTGCTGCATATAGCCTTGAAGTATGGTTTCTAAAAGTCGCAAATTCCACTTATGAATACAACTCCGAATTCCATTACCGGAATTCAGAGTTGTATTTTTGTTTTTTTAGACAATTTAATTATATTATAAAATACTTATTGTAAATAATGATATACTATAATATACTTTTGTTGTCCGCGCGGATAATTATTGCACCATTTTTACAATCAACAGGGAACAAATAATATCTGTGATTTCAGGAAGGAGAATTGAAGAATGCTGAACAATCAAAATACAAAAGCCCTACCTTCCTCTATAGGGTTTATCATTCTCGGCATTATTTTTATTGCTGCTAATTTACGTACTCCCTTAACATCAGTCGGTCCTTTAGTGAGTCTAATAAGGGATGACGTTCATATTTCAAATACATTAGCGGGCTTGATAACGACTTTACCCTTGCTAGCCTTTGCTTTATTATCGCCTCTAGTACCGAAATTAGGCCGAAAGTATGGGGTTGAACGTATCATTTTGCTTGCCCTAATCTTTTTGACAATTGGCATTGTAATACGTTCTTTATCTGGTGCAGCTAATCTGTATATTGGAACAGTAATTCTAGGATTTGCAATTGCCATATGTAATGTATTATTGCCAAGTATAATCAAAAGGGATTTCCCCAACAAAATTGGCTCTATGACAGGTCTTTACTCCGTTTCAATGTGTTTATGTGGAGCCATTGCATCAGGAATCAGTGTACCGCTAGCTGTGAACGCAGGTCTAAAATGGCAGGGAGCATTAGGAATATGGGGGGTTCTAAGTTTTGTAGCCATTCTCTGTTGGTTACCCCAATTAAGAAATCAATCGAAGCAAACAGTCACGACCAGTCAGCAGAGGGCCAGCAACGATGTGAATGTTTGGCGGTCCCCTCTTGCATGGCAGGTAACCTTATTTATGGGTATACAGTCCATGGTTTTCTATGTGTTGATCGCATGGTTACCTGAAATTTTAAAGCAGCAAGGAATTGATTCAACCCAATCAGGTTGGTACCTCTCGATAATGCAGTTAGCACTGCTTCCATTTACATTTATTGTTCCTGTTATTGCTGGGCGCATGTCTAGCCAACGTTTGTTAGTGGTTATCACAACCATTTTGCTTTTGACGGGAACACTCGGGCTTCTTTACGGAAGCTCCAATATTATATTATTGTGGATCATAATACTGGGAATTGGTGTAGGTTTCGCCTTTAGTTTATCCATGATGTTTTTTGGGTTACGCACTGAAAATGCGCATCAAGCAGCGGAATTGTCTGGCATGGCGCAATCGATCGGATATCTTCTTGCCGCAATTGGTCCTGCACTTATTGGATATCTGCATGATGCGACAAATAGTTGGGATATGCCACTTTTCATTCTGCTGGGCGCTTCGGTCTTACTTTTGTTAGCCGGAATGGGAGCAGCAAGAAACCGTTTTGTAGGTAGCGGAAGTCGTTACGAGCTGCCACGGAAAGGACGATAACTATGTTTGACAAAATTATTGTGGCAATTGATCAAGCTGGAATAACGAACAAACTTCTCAATGCAACCGTTGAAATAGCCCGAGACAAACAAAGCCAAGTTACCTTGGTTAATGTTAGCCAGGAATATGTATCGAGTGGTATGACCTATTTACCAGAGAATTTCTTGGAAGAAATATTGAACGAAATGAAGAAAGCGAGTCTGGAACAGTTGCAACGCGCCAAATCCAAATTAAAATCTGCGGGGATTAACTCAGAAACAGTTCATCTTAAGGGAGATCCTGCACATGAAATATTAAAATATGCTAAGGTTACTGAGCAGCAACTTATTATTATTGGTAGCCGGGGGCTAAGTGGCATAAAAGAAATGATGCTTGGAAGTGTCAGCCACAAGGTTTCACAGTTATCGAAATGCCCAGTGCTCATTGTGCACTAAATCCTTAGGAAACTGCAAGGCTGATGCATTGATATACTAATGCGGAACACGAGTTACATTAATAGTCTAAAACCCCCTACTAGAGCAAAACTATAATTTGCTCTAGTAGGGGGTTTTATGATTGCTTTTAAACGAACTATTGACTTACAGTTAACTCTATGTCCTATACTCCGAATAGGAAAGAAAAATAAGTGGCTTTTCTGGAGTAGGGCAGTTACAAGTTGTTAGGATCATAGATGTGGGGTGTGAACGGGGGATAGGTAACGCTAAATGGATTGTAATGACGATTCAAATAAACTAAATTACGTAATGAATTGGAGATTTAATCAACAATGATAAAGAGTAATAATTGGAATGTATTTGGCCTGGCTTTGTTGCTGGGTTTGTTTTCAACATTAGGCCCATTTACTATTGATATGTATTTACCGGCTTTTCCTGAGATTGCAAAGAATTTCAATACAAGTGCATCACTTGTTCAGTTTAGTCTTACTGCTTGTTTATTAGGTCTAGGTGTGGGGCAGCTCGTTATGGGTCCTTTGAGTGATGCTCACGGTAGACGTAAACCGTTGTTAATCTCCATGGCAGCCTATATTATTTGCTCCTTGGCGTGCGCTTTTGCTCCTAATATCGGACTATTGATTTTGTTTCGGTTCACTCAAGGGTTTGCGGCTTCAGCAGGAATTGTTATTTCTCGCGCGATAGCTAGAGACCTGTACAGTGGACATGAACTCACTAAATTCTTCTCTTTGCTGTTGCTTGTAGGGAATTTAGGGCCTTTGGCAGCACCGATCGCTGGAAGTGGCATTCTTTCATTCACGACATGGATTGGAGTGTTTATCTCACTCTCATTTTTGGGCGTTTTCTTATTAATAATGACAAAGTGGGGCTTGAAGGAGTCTAACCCACCTGAACGACGTATGGCTCCCAACTTCAAACAACAGTTGGGCAATTACAGAACGCTACTACGTGACCGCAAGTTTGTCGGCTATATGCTTGCACAGGGAATCATGACGGCTGGGGTATTTGCATATGTAGCAGGAACACCATTTATTTACCAAAATATTTATGGAGTCACACCAACTGTATTTGCTATATTGTTTGCTTCGAACGGGATCAGCTTGATCATCGGTTCCCAAATTGTGGGTCGGTTAGCACAACGTATACCTGAGCAGACTCTTCTATTATCTGGACTGTGGCTTGCTCTAGCGGCAAGCGTTGCAGCTTTGGTGGTAACCATAGTTCATGGCCCGCTGTTCGCATTGGTCATTCCATTGTTCTTCTTTGTTTGCTCCATAGGTATTACGTCTACTGCAGCATTTCCGCTTGCGATGGAGAGCCAAGCCAAGATGGCTGGAAGTGCAGCAGCGCTACTCGGAGTTGTTCCTTTCCTTTTAGGCGCGCTGGTTGCTCCTCTGGTTGGTATCGCAGGTGAAGACACTGCCGTCCCACTTGGACTCACTTTATTAATGACCAGTCTCGTTGCGATTCTTACGTACTTCCTACTCGTTAAAAAAATATCGCATCACACACCTCAGCATGCTCAGTCTGATGCTAACTTTTAATTGAGAATATGAGGGATTGATCCTATTAGATATAAAAAACCGTTGATCTTTAATTTAAAGACTCAACGGTTTTTTATTATGGTAATGAAGGAAAGACGGCAAAGAACTTTTGAAAGGCTAGCCTTTCGGAATCTTCCGGTAGCTGGAAGGGGAGAATCCCGATATCTTCTTGAAGAGCCTGGAGAAATAATAGGGATCACTAATGCCCACTGCATAGCTGACTTCCTTAATACTCAATTCGGTAAGATCCAGAAGATGACCTGCCCGCTGAATTTTGAGCTGTAGAAAATATTCGATCGGAGCGACGCCCGTTTCAGATTTAAACAGAAAGATCAGATGCTGTTTCGACACCCCGACATGATTAGCCAACTCCGTAAGAGAAATAGAGCCACTCATATGTACATTCATGTATTGAATGGCCTGTTCCAGATAAGTTTCACGTTTCTTCTCTTGTGCCGATTTGACGGCATTTAAGCCAATCCCGGAGAGCAACTGTCTAGTAGTTTGGGCCACATGTACATGGGTAGTCAGGGCATATGTCCGCTCGGCCAGCATTTCATAGGTAGGTAGGAACCATTCCATTAAACGGGCCTTGCCGCTTGGGGATAAAGCGAGTGTGGCGTTAGATAAACCAAACATCTTCACCAATCGATTCGAATGGCTGCCTTTGAAATGAAACCAGTAGATACTCCATGGATTCTCCTGCATTGCCCCGTAACGATGTGCAGTTTCGGGTGGGATTATCATCATATCTCCTTGCTGCATGATTAATCGCTCTCCATGATTCAACTCAACCCATCCTTCTCCCGCTTCGCAAAAGATGAAAATATGCGAGGGGCTGCCCTCCAGACGCTCCCTGAAATGATAGTGAGCGTTGGGGAAATAGCCGATGTCCGTAATAAATAAGGTAGAGGTTAGTTCTTCTTGTTCCAGTTCTTTCATCCAGTATTCAGGAAGTACATATAGCTTCTCCTCTGCAAATCCTTCACGCTTGCGTATGTGGTCAGGACTCATTCCAGTTACCCCCGTAATTCATAATCCGAATAAGAATATAATCCATCACTTCCCGCATTTCGTCAATTGGAACCTTCCTTGCCAGAATATACAGTATAACTATCAAGACAAGGGAGGCAGTTCTAACATGAAGCATGAGGCTGTGGATCACAAGCTGGAGGCGGATCCAACCGGATCCAGTCAGGTACAAGTGTGGGAGACAAGCGTGTTGATACCTACATATGAGGCGGGTGAAGCTGACCCAAATCCGATGTTTCTGGAGAAAAGAGTCTATCAGGGAAGCACCGGTCGTGTGTATCCGCATCCAGTGATCGAGAGTATCTCGGATGTGAAGCATGATAAAAATTACAAATTGGTTATTCTGGAAAATCAATATATCCGTATGGAGATCATGCCGGAAATCGGCGGTAGAATCTATCGTGCGCTTGATAAAACGAACAATTATGATTTTGTTTATTATAACCGCGTCATTAAGCCTGCACTGGTGGGCCTTGCTGGTCCTTGGATCTCCGGAGGAATTGAATTTAACTGGCCGCAGCATCACCGTCCTAATACATTTGGTCCGGTTGAATACAAATACGAAGCAACTGGCGATGGCAGTGCTACAGTATGGGTTAGTGAGATTGATCGAATGTACGGTACAAAAGTCACTGCAGCCTTCAAACTCTATCCGGATAAAGCCTATTTGGAGATCCAAGCTCAATTATACAACCGGACACCTGAGCCACAGACCTTTCTGTGGTGGGCAAACCCGGCCGTAGCAGTTAATGAATATACACAATCCGTGTTTCCACCAGACGTAACGGCTGTATTCGATCATGGCAAAAGGGATGTCTCCCGTTTTCCTATTGCTACCGGAACTTATTACAAACAGGATTACTCGGAAGGCGTTGATATTTCCCGGTACAAGAACATACCGGTTCCGACTTCGTACATGGCTTATAAATCCGAATATAATTTCGTCGGCGCATACGACCACGGCGTAGAAGCCGGATTGCTGCATGTGGCGAATCATCATATTTCTCCCGGCAAGAAACAATGGACTTGGGGGAATGGGGAGTTCGGTCAGGCGTGGGACCGTCAATTGACGGATGAAGATGGCCCATACATTGAACTTATGACTGGAGTGTACACAGACAATCAGCCCGACTTCACTTGGCTACAGCCCTACGAGGAGAAGACCTTTACCCAGTATTTCATGCCTTACAAAAACATCGGTGTCGTAAAAAATGCCTCCATCGAAGCAGCCATCAATCTGGAAGTTGATGCTGAAGTCGGAGAGGCAGTGATCAAGGTATATGCAACATCTAAACTCGAACATGCCGTTGTGGAGTTGAGTGGGGCGGCAACCCGGTATTTGCAGGAAACGGTTGAATTGTCCCCTGTAGATGTATATCAGAAGGTTATTCCGCTGGAGAGCGGGGAGCAGGAGCATGATCTGAAGCTTTTGGTTCGAAATAGGGAAGGCAGAGTGCTGATTTCCTATCAACCGAAACGTCCGGATATTGAACAGATTCCTGAAGCTTCTAAACCACTGGCAGCACCAGAAGAACTTCGTTCGACCGAAGAACTGTATCTGGCAGGCAAGCATCTGGAGCAATATCGGCATGCTACGTTTGAGCCTGAAGCGTACTATCTGCAAGGATTGAAGCGGGATAACGGAGATATCCGGTTAAATGTAGCTTATGGAACGTTACTACTTCGTCGTGGATTATACATAGACAGCGAGCAGTATTTCCGTAAAGCGATTGAGCGGTTGACCTGGCGTAATCCGAACCCATATGACAGCGAGGCCTACTACCAGCTGGGGGTAGCACTTCGTGGCCAAGGCCGTTTGGATGAAGCGTTTACTGCTTTTCACAAATCGGTATGGTCGGCAACGTGGCAGGATGCGGGGTACTTCTCTCTTGCTCAGATTTCCAGCGTGAAAGGCCAGTACACCGAGGCACTGGAGCAGATTGAGCGTTCACTCATCCGCAATTCACGAAACTACAAAGCACGTAATCTGAAAGCCGCACTGCTGCGCAAGCTTGGTCTGATTGATAATGCAAAGGCCTGTGCGCTTGAAACCCTTGAATTGGATATTGCGGATTTTGGAGCTTATAATGAGTTGGCTTTGGCTCATACAGCTATGGGAGACAAGGATGCTGCACAAGGTATTCTGACTGAATTACAGCAATTGATGAGAGATGACGCCCACAACTATCTGAATGTCATCGCAGATTATATGGACAGCGGTTTCTATGAAGAAGCCATTGCAGTAGGGAAAAGAATAGTGGACCCGGAAAATTCAGTCTATCCGATGCTGCATTATACACTGGCTGAATTATATAAACGTATCGGACAACATGAACATGCTCAAGAAGCACGTCGTAAGGGACAATTGGCCAATCCAACCTATTGTTTCCCGAACACGTTGTTTGAACTTGAGCTGCTGGTAAGTGCAGTTCATGCTAACCCGAAGGACGACAAGGCTCATTACTACCTCGGAAACTTTTATTATGACAAAAAACGACCTATCGAGGCGATTGCGAGCTGGGAGAAATCCCGCGAACTGCGGGATGATTTTCCGACGGTACACCGCAACTTGGGGCTGGCCTATTACAACAAACAGGACAATCCGCAAGCGGCCCTAGCTTCGCTTGAACAGGCCTTTGCTTGTGCACCGGATGATGGTCGTATTTTCTTTGAACTGGATCAGCTGCGTAAGAAGCTTGCCTGGTCAACAGACAAACGCCTCCAGTTCCTTGAAGAGCGGCGAGATCTGGTCGAGAAGCGAGATGATCTGTATGTGGAATACGTATCCCTGCTAAACAATCTTGAACGTTATCAAGAGGCAATCGCTGCCTTGTCTCTGCGCAATTTCCATCCGTGGGAAGGTGGAGAAGGGAAAGTGACTGGGCAATATAAGTTGGCTCATACCGAGCTTGGTATACAAGCGCTGCAAAACGGTCAATATGAAGCAGCAGTTCAGCATTTACAACAAGCATTAGTCTATCCGTTGAATCTGGGAGAAGGTAAGTTGGAAGGAACTCAGGAGAATAATATTTATTATTATCTAGGCATGGCTTACGAAGGTCTGCAGCGGGAAACAGAAGCTATCGCTAGTTATACCATAGCTTCACAGGGTCTAGCCGAGCCGACAAGTGCGTTGTTCTACAACGATCAGCCGCCAGAAATGATCTTCTACCAAGGGTTGGCCTGGTTAAAGCTCCGTAACAGGAAGGAAGCTAAGCGCCGTTTTAATAAACTGATTGATTATGCTGAAAAGCATATTTTTGACGATATCAAAATGAACTATTTTGCGGTATCATTGCCGGATTTCCTGGTATTTGAGGATGATTTGAACCGGCGAAATGTAATCCATTGCAGGTACATGAGGGGATTGGGACTTCTGGGGCTTGGCCGTGACAAAGAAGCCGGAACCGAACTTGAGTTGGCTCTGAAAATGGAGCCTAATCATCAAGGGGCAATGGTTCATAGACGGTATTCCCAACGACTGCGCGAAGGATTTCAACCTTAATGCTCCATCATCAAAGAGATGTAGAGATATTTTCCATTGGCTGTATTATAGAGAATAAACCTGTATTGCTACAAACAAAAAGGAAGGTGTAATGATAATGGATGTAGGGCGTAGGGAGTTGCCGCGCAAACTGACCATCACGATGTGGGATTTTTCCTGGTACACCATGACCTTACCGGGAGAACCCTATAGCGACCTTGAGGCGAGATTTAAGGAAGCAGTGGAGAGGGGCTACAATACGATCCGAATCTGTGCGATGCCCTTTTTATTGTTCACGGCGGAAGGCAAGCGGCCGGGTCCATTATACTTCGGCAGCCTTGGAGAGATCGGGCAGCGGACACGCTGGTACAACTGCCGAGGTGGCGCCCAGCTGGATGGACATGCACATTTGCTGGAGTTGTTCGGACAGGCCAAGGCCCATGGCTGTTATATCATCCTGTCTTCTTGGGAATATCAGCAGAGCCCCAGCTTTCTGGCATTTCCCGGGTTGCGCGATGAACTGGCTGCCATATCTCCGGAGGAGCGGTTTATGGCTATTGCGAGATCCATGGATCAGCTTATCCGGTATATAAAAGCGGAAGGATACGACAAGCAGATCGTCTACGCGGAGCTGCATAATGAGGTGGAGTTCGGGCAACTGACCGAGATTGGAACCGCTCGAGGCATTGCCCCGTCCAATGTACCGGCACTGGTGGAAGCCATGCAGCCTTATATTGAAGAGGCCGTAGGTTATCTTAGAAGTGTCCACCCGGATATTTTGATGACAGCAAGCTATACACTAAATGAAGCCTATCCCAAATCCTATGTAGCGGGAAATTTACAGGTTGCACATTTCCATCTCTATATCAAAGGGGTATTGAATGAATTAACCGAAGCGGCTGGAATTGATGATGAGCAGGCGCCTTTTCCCGGCTCATTCGTCCAATCGCTCCTGCGGGAGGATGCGCCTCCATTTGAAGAGTATACGCTACCGCGCGACCAAGAATGGAGAATGGAAGGTAATCCGGTAGGGTTAAGGCTGCTCTATCTGCATGACTGGGTGGAGCCGGATAAATGGGATCTTTTTTTATACGACAATTATAGTAAACATAAGCTGGCTATGCTGCAAAAGGCAGATATGCGCTTCGAGGAAGCCCACGAATGGGCGGCTCATTCTGGCTTGCCGGTCGTTATTGGGGAAGGATATGTTGGTTATACGCCGCTGTTGGCGGGATTCGAAGAGGGGCCTGTTGGGAAATTCATTGCAGAGTACGCGCTGCGTAAAGGAATGGCTCTTGGCTTCTGGGGAATGACTCTATGCTCTAACTGTGCGCCGCATCATCCTTTCTGGGACGATGTCCCCTGGCAGCAGAAATGGAATCGATATATTCTTGCATCGCAATAATTGTTATGTTGGAAAGAACCAACTTTATGTTCTCCTCTTATCAGAAACGTTGTACATCAGAGTGAATACTTTACTATATCCGTACACCACGACTAAAGGAAGAAAATAAGAAAAGAAAGTCCAATAGATGTTCCAGCCATTAAAATAAAGAACTCTACCCATTTCTTTAGCCAACCATTCGATCAGCGTTAATGTAAAAGAGGTTATTAGGATTGCTAGCCACGACTTCGTATTTTTTTCAAGAATCATGTATATCATGAGGCATCCAGCAATAGGGTATATACCTAAGTCGAAAGGGAGCCCCGCATATGATTGGTTACGGGTATTGGGAAGGATATTCCAGAAAAAATTGAAGCCCGCACTGTTTAAACAAGAAGAGGTGGCTACTCCCAGCGGATAATAAGCTAAGAGGATGTTGACGTTTCTACGTAGAATCCATCCACCGATTAAGATGGGGATAACCATACCAAAAATGACATTCCCCAGCATCGAATCACTCCCATAGGTTTTCACCTGAATAATTTCTTATTATTAACCAAATTTATAATTTCATAAGGGATGCATCCCACTTTTGTATTATCAGGCTAGCCAGAATCCCTTGGTTGGTCTTTTTGTCGATTGAATAACGTGGTACTAGATGATAATGTAAAATAAGGGCGAGGATTCCTCGTTGGGGGAATATACTAATTGAATCGAGGTTCTGAAAATGAGGGTGAAACGAATTGTCACCAATATTAATACACAAAACGTTCCAGCAGCAAAAAGCTTTTACCAGGATGTGCTTGAACTAGATTTATTGATGAATCATGGTTGGATTGAAACATACGGATTACTTGGAGAGGAGAACGTTCAAATAAGTATCGCCACACAAGGTGGCTCCAATACACCTACACCTGACCTTTCGATTGAAGTTGATGATGTCGATGTAGTGTACGAACGCATGAAAAGCGCGGGTTATACAATAGAATATGAACTTACGGATGAGCCTTGGGGAGTTCGTCGATTCTATGTCCGTGATCCATTTGGTAAGTTGATCAATATTCTTGCTCATAGACATTAAATCAGTTGTCAGGGAGTGTATACAAGCAGAGTTACTGTTCAAATTAAAGTACTTTCTTTAAAAATTATTGTATATTGGTTTGAAGTATTGGCATTCTTTGCTCGGATGTTATGATTATATAAAAGTCGCAAATTCAAGGTGAACAATGACAGAATTGAACCAGAATAACCGTCGAATGTGGTACATAAAGCTATAGGTAAACATTTTCCAAAGTACAATGATCCATGTTTTGTCCAAGGTAAACGCAGATTATTCATCACTATTAACGGGGGGAAACAAGAATGATGAATGTTTTGTTAGTGGATGATGAGCCATGGGTACTGGAAGGTCTGCGGACAATGGTAGATTGGAACAAATACGGTTTTCAAATTTGTGGAGAGGCTGAGAACGGGAACGCTGCTTGGTCCATTATTGAGAACCTTCGGCCAGACCTGGTGTTTACAGATATTCATATGCCTTCAGTGAGCGGACTTGAACTGATTGACCGCTCGATACAAAAACTAGCCAAACCGCCGCGATTTGTCATATTAAGCGGATACGATAGCTTTGATTATGCGAAAACAGCGCTGGAACAGCGTGTGGAGGATTATTTACTCAAACCCATTGATGAGGTTGAGATTGAAAACGTATTAGAACAGATGAGTCGTAAAATTCAGAACGAGCTTGTCGCAGAGAAATTGCATCAACACGAGCGTACTTTATATGTAAATTGCTTGTTCAACCGTCTGTTTCAGGGGGAGGATAGCAGCGAACTGCAAGCCGAAGTGGAAAGTATATTGCAAATGGAGGGTCATGAGAATATGGCCTGTCTTTTAATTGAAACGGATATTTGCAATGAAGACATAAAGTCACAGGTACAGCGTTTTGCTAGCGCTCATCACTACGAATTTTTTATGGATGCTGAAGGAAGAATGGGTGTGTTTGCTGCTGTAATTGAAGATTCTCTGAGTTGGCTTGAGAGGCTAGGGAGAACTTTGTTTGAGATTTACTCCGGTCATGGATCAATTATTGTGGCATTTGGATATCACTCAGGTGGAGTAGTCGCTATGCGGTCAGCATTTGAAAAAGCGTTATCTGCTTTGAAATGGAAGCGTTATCAAAAAGAAAGCGGCATTATTCGAGATCAAGATTTGCCACGGCATAGTAACATGGCGGTTGTAAATCAAAAAGCGTTGAGTAACCTGTTTAAAACCATTTTAACGGGTGAAGAGAATGGGTTGGAGAGAGAGGTACACGAGTTGCTTGCGAGTCCAGATTCAGGGCTGTCTGTGTCGGATATAGAATATGTTCGGGTACAATTGCTTGCTCTTGAAATGGGAGTTCTCAAGCAAATGAAGGAGCTGGATGGGAATGTAGACAGGTTTGTGTTGCAGTTACAACATATGTTGGGCGATTTATCTGACATTGATTCCTTTCCTGCATTTAGGGAATATGCACTTATATTAAGTCTCAACGCTTTGAGAGCTCTACAGGAGCAGCGGAAAGAAAAAGAATGCAGCACGATTTTTCGTGTAGTGCAATATGTTAACCATGAGTTTCGGGAGAAGCTGCAGCTCCAGGAGATTGCACAGAAATTTCATATGAATGCCAACTATCTGGGGCAAGCCTTCAGACAGCAGACTGGCAAGTCTTTTCGGGAATATCTGAATGATAAACGGATCGAGGAGGCGAAGAGACTGTTACGTCAGAGCTGTTGTAGCATAGCCGAAGTTGCGGTCCATTCAGGATATCCTAATGCCGACTATTTTGTAAGTCAGTTCAAGCGAATGACGGGGATGGCTCCCTCCGCGTATCGAAAACAACCATAGATTGGGACTCGACAAGTAATGAATGAAGGATGGCGATGGAAGACATGTTTAACAAATTTCGATTTCGCGGCATCGTGAACGATATTCCTTTGAACTACAAGTTTATGCTGATCTATGTTATCGGTATTTTGCTTCCGATCATAGCAAGCAATTATTTGTTCATGGATCGTATGTCGGGGCTAATCAAGGAGCGGGAAGAGCAGAATCTGCAAATATCGCTGGAGCGGGCGAGAAAGGACATTCACACCATGATTGACGGGGGGATCGCTGTCAGTCACGCCTTAATCACGGACAAGCTGTTGTCCGAATCCATGGATCGTGTATACAAAGACCAATTGGATTTCTACAATACATTCGATGAACAGCTTCGCCATCGAGTGACTTCCTATATTCCCGTGAACAATCAAATCCAGCGGATCGGCATCTACACAGATAATCCAACGATTGTGTCTGGAGGGGATTATTATTATCTGGACAGCTCAATGAACGCCAGTGCCTGGTTCAGACAATGGGAAGCAGCAGGGGAATCACTAAGTGTACTCGCTTATCGCGATCAGGCAGCGAATGATCGCGCGGCGACCTCGTCGTATTTTAGCGTGATTGAAAAAATGGACTATTATAACGCAGACAACTCTTACGAGAAGTTAGTGCGCATTGATTTTTACCTTAATCGATTCTATGACGTTATTGCGAGAGAGAAAAGCTCGCTGGACCTGTATCTGGTCAACGCGAAGAATCAGATTATCGTGTCCACAGATGACAAGTATCAGGGTGAGGTAGATAGTGATTATGCGTTATTTGATACGAGCAAGGCGGCGGACAAGGACCTACATATCGTACCGATTGGCAAGGCCAGCTATGTGAAAGGTTGGAAGCTCATTGGCGTACCTCAGGAAACACGTGTCAAACAAGCGATGCTCTCCATGAAGCTTTATTTCGGCATGCTCGCTGGTATCATTACTTTGGTTACCTCCATCTTCATCTATGTCATGCTGCGCTCATACAATTATCGAGTGAAACGTCTGTCCAGACATATGCAAAAGGTGGGGAACGAGAAATTTGATCTGATCAACATTGATGGGGGACAGGATGAGATAGGTCATCTGATTCGTAATTTCAATATGATGACCGCTCAGATCCATTCCTTGATCAATAATGTGTACAAGCTTGAAATTCAGCAGCGGAGCCAGGAGGCTGAGCGCATTCGCGCTGAACTGAATTTGCTGCAAAGCCAGATGAATCCCCATTTTTTATTCAATACACTCAATGCGCTGCTGGTGGTCAGCACCAAAAACAATTATGCGGATGTCAAGGATATTATCAAGGACCTATCCAAGCTGCTTCGCCGTCTGTTGAATTGGAAGGACGATGTGGTCACCCTGGAAGAGGAAATGAGTTTTACGGTCATGTATCTGGGAATTGAAAAATTCCGTTTTCGAGACAAGTTTGAATATTACATTGATATTAGCGAAGAGGCGAGGCAGTATAGAATTCCAAAAATGAGTATCCAGCAGTTGGCCGAGAATGCTTGCAAACATGGAATTCAGGCTATTGAGGGGTTAGGGTATGTGAAGATTAAAGCGGAAGTTGTGAGCGAACGCCTGCGCGTCGTTGTATCCGATAATGGTAAGGGCATGGATAAGGAACGGCTGCAAGAGGTTCTGTATCATATGCGGAGCAAGGAGGAGAGCGGAGGGAGTAACATTGGCATACGTAACGTATATCGCCGTCTTGAATTGTATTATGACGATAAAGTGGATTTTAATTTGGTGAGCAGAATAGGAGAAGGGACAGAGGTCTCCTTCGAAATTCCATTGCAACTGTTAGATCATCAGGGTGAAGAAGGAGGTAAGGACAATGGCATTTAGAGCGCTGCTGATTGATGACGAGCCGTGGGCGCTAGAGGGCTTGCAGCTGTGGATTCCATGGGAAAGTCTTGGCTTTGAGGTATGCGCTATGTGTGGCAACGGTGCGGAAGGGTTGGAACGAATGGAAGAGTTACAGCCGGATCTTGTCATGGTTGATATTCAAATGCCAATTATGAATGGGCTAGAGATGATTGAAGAATGGCGACGTAGAGGAAACTGGTCGACCAAGTTCATTATTCTTACGGGGTACAGCGATTTCGAGTTTGCGCGAAAAGCGCTTAAATTCAAAGTTTCCGGTTATCTGTTAAAACCATTGGATGAGGAACAGGCGGAGTCCGAGATTCGCATGATGGGCATGGAACTGATGAAGGAGCAAGAGCAGCTTTATATTGGGCAGATTGCATTGAGAGAGCAGGAAATGTTGACGATGAAGCAGGCTTTATTAGGCAAAGTGCTGTCTGCAGAGGGTACTCAATTGATGCAGTCCCTTTCCCAGTCAGCTGAATCCTGGATTGTGTGCCTGGTTCAGGTATCGGAGAAAGAGTTTGGCCGGTGGAGCAGTCTTGCTTCAGAGATTCTGAACGGACGGGATGTCCTCTATATCATTCGTATGCGAAATGATCTTGTATCCATTGTGTTTGGCGATGTTTCCCCCGGACCTCAGAGAACGAGCGGAAATTTTAGAAAACAATTAGAAACACTGGCTCGCCGTCTGGCGGGCTTTCGTACATATATGGCGATTGGCTCAACCGAATCCTCTCTTCATCACATCAGCAACTCCCGCATAACAGCAGAGAAGGCGTTGCTGCACGCTTTTTATGAAGCGGAAGAGAACAGCATATTGGATTATGCCGATATCCAGAACCACGATTTTCAAAGGCATAACCAACAGGTTGAACTGATCGAGCGAGTGCTGGGAGCACTTCAGCTCATTGATTACGCCAACTACCAGTCCGCTGTGGAGTTTATTGAGCAATCCTTTCGACAGATGCGGGTCCACCCGGATGAAGCCCGAAAATTTGTGATTTACCTTCTTCATGAAATTCGTGCTTACATGAGGGCGCAAATGGCAGAAGATTCAGAGAATTACCGTTCGTTCGAAATCCCGGATCTGGATGAAGCACTGTTAACCTTTGATGATTTGATTGGCATACTGCATTCGTGCGGAAGAGTCTGCTTTGAGTTTTTGCTTAAAGAGAGCGTCTTCGAAGCACAGGGTATTGTACAGGATATCAACGATTATATTCATGCGCATTTCCGGGAGGGACTGACCATTAAGATGCTATCGGAACGTTTCTTCCTGCATCCGGCCTACTTGGGACAACTGTTGATACGCAAAAATGGGATCGGCTTCAATGAGCTGCTTCATAACCTGAGGGTTGAGGAGGCATGTCGGTTGCTACAGATGAATCAGTACAAAAATAGCGAGGTCTCGGAAAAGGTTGGATACGCCAATTACCATCATTTTTTAAAACAATTTGAGAAACGCATGGGCATGTCTCCTAACGAATATAAGAAAACCTGAGCTTTTCTCGGAAAGAGCTATAATTCGAATATAGTTTCCATAGAGATGTAAATTTATAATTAAATTATTCAAATGAAAGGGCTTTCATATAGTGAGATCAAACTTTGGAGGTGCTTTATGGGGGACAGTAAAAAATCATTCTTCCGTATGGGGGCAACACTGTTATTGTCGTTGAGTGTTATGCTAGCAGGTTGCTCAGGCGGCAATTCAGGCAGTGGAGAAGAGAGTAGTAAAGGTAGTGAGGTGGGGGCTGACAATCCGTTAGAAATCTCGGTATTCCTGAACGAGGCCGGACAACAGCCAACCGCTGACAACAAAATCTACAAAAAAATCAAGGATGAGCTTGGCGTTACATTCAAATTTGAATTTTTGGCTGGCGACAAAAACCAAAAGCTTGGCGTTATGATTGCCGGAGGAGATTATCCGGATCTGATCTCTGCGGACACCAAACTGACAGCAGCCGGTTCGGTCATTCCGTTGGAAGACCTGATCGAGGAGCATGCGCCTAATCTGAAGAAGCATTATGAGAAGTACTGGAACCAGATGAAGGACCCTAACGATGGACATATCTATTACTTGCCCAACTATGGTGCATACAACGGTGAGGTGTCGGACACCTACTACAGCGGACCTGCCTTCTGGATTCAGAAAGCCGTGTTGAAAGAGTTTGGTTATCCTACGCCAAAAACATTGGACGAGTACTTTGACTTGATCGCCAAATACAAGGAGAAGTATCCCACGATCGACGGCAAGCCGACCATTGGCTTTGAAGTATTGAACTATGACTGGAAAAACTGGGGGTTGTTGAACCCGCCACAGCATTTGATTGGTCATCCGAATGACGGGGGAGTCGTTGTAAACGACGGCAAAGCAGAGATCTTTGCAGACAAAGATTATGCCAAAACCTACTATGAGAAACTTAATGAAATTAACGGCCAAGGCTTGCTCGACAAGGAGGCTTTTGCACAAAACTACGACCAATATATGGCCAAATTGTCCAGTGGGGCAGTACTCGGCATGTTCGACCAACACTGGAATTTTCTCAGCGCGGAAGATTCGCTCATAACTCAGGACAAAATTGAACGCACGTACGTCGGCTTCCCGCTGGTATACGACAGCAGCACGAAGGACTACTATCGCGACCGCGCGGCGCTCAACCTGAACAATGGTTACGGCATTACTGTAAGTGCCAAGGACCCTGTGAAAATTATTAAAGCGCTCGACAAGCTTATGGAAGAAGATTGGCAAAAGACACTCACTTGGGGCATTCAGGATGAAGACTATTACGTGAATGACGAAGGCCGTTTCATGAAAACCCAAGAGCAGCGCGACAATGCCGCAGATGCGGCCTGGAAACTGGCCAATAAAGCAGATGCTTTCTATGGAACCGCACCGAAGATGGAAGGTTACTTTAGCGATGGCAACGCTACTTCAGCAAGCAATCAGCCGGAAGAATATCAAGCCAGCTTGAGACCGTTTGATAAGGAAGTTTTGGACGCCTACGGTTTCAACAGCTATGTGGATTTCTTCAGTGCTCCACCAGAGAATCCGATTACTTACCCGGCTTGGTCCGTCGATCTGGTTGAGGGATCTCCAGCCAAAATTGCCAATACGAAGCTGAACGAATTATCAACCAAATATTTACCGAAAGCGATTTTGGCTAACACATCCGAATTCAGCAGTGTATGGAGCGAATACGTTTCCGAAATTCAAAAGCTGGATATCAAGGCTTTCGAAGGCCGTATCAATGAAGTATTGCAGTGGAGAATCGATAACTGGTCAGTGAAATAAGAAAATGCTGTCAGGAAGGAGGGCTACCTTCCTTCCTGATTTTTTTAAAGAACATATCGCTGGACGTTATTCCTTTCAATATAAAGATGGATAGGAGCCTGATATTATGGAGGAAATTGTAGTGGGTACCAAGCCGCTCCGACCGAAGAAAAAACCGAAAATTAGGCGGATTACTTGGCAAAATATCAAAGCACAGAGACAGCTCATATGGATGTCTGTTCCTCTGCTTGCGTACATTATTATCTTTGCTTATGTGCCTGTCTGGGGCTGGACGATGGCTTTTCAGGATTACAAACCGGCCAGAAGTTTCTCGCAGCAAACGTGGGTAGGGTTCAAGCATTTTCAATTTTTGTTCACGGATGACAATTTCTTGCGCGTGCTTCGTAATACGCTTGCCATGAGTATCATCAACATGATTTTGGGTTTCGTTACCGCTATTGTTTTGGCATTGTTGCTCAATGAAATCAAGAAGATCATGTGGAAGCGGACGGTACAAACCATCTCTTATCTTCCTCACTTCTTATCATGGATTATCGTTACCGGCATCGTAGCGACATCGCTTGCTTCTGACGGCATTGTCAACGATATCCTCATGAAACTGCACTTAATCAACGAGCCGATCTTGTGGCTGACGGAAGGGAAGTATTTCTGGGGCGTTGTTGCAAGTTCTCATATTTGGAAAGAAGTCGGATGGAGCACCATTATTTATTTGGCGGCCATGGCCTCTATTGACCCGGCACAGTATGAAGCAGCCGATATTGATGGAGCCAATCGATATCAAAAAATGTGGAATGTCACCTTGCCAGGAATCAAGCCTACCATTGTCATCCTGCTGATTATGTCGATTGGACATATTCTGGAAGCCGGCTTTGAGGTTCAGTATTTGCTGGGCAACGGACTCGTTGTGGACTGGTCGGAAACGATTGATATCTTTGTGCTCAAATACGGGATTGCACAGGGCAACTATTCGCTCGCAACTGCAGGCGGAATATTCAAGACCGTGGTCAGCATTACGATGTTACTTGTAGCGAATTGGACCGCCAAGCGGCTTGGGGAAGAGAGGCTGTTATAATGACGAAAAAAACACCATTGTCTGGTTTAGGAAATACAGCGGCGCTTTCCGTACGCCGCCCAGGTGGCAGAGGCATGGAACCGTTTCTGTTCAACACCTTTAACACCATCTTCATGGTTCTGCTGGTGATTGTGACGTTGTATCCATTTTTGAACACAATTGTGGTTTCGTTTAATGCAGGGAATGACACCATTCGAGGAGGCTTATATTTGTGGCCCCGCGATTTCACCATGCAGAATTACAAAGCAGTATTTGCATCAGGCACAATTTATAACGCATTTTTGATTTCCGTTGCACGTACAGTACTATCCACCGTTTTAAACATTTTCTTGACCACCATGCTGGCTTATACGCTGAGTCGGCGCGATTATATTTTCCGCAAGCTGATTACGACCATTTTTGTACTCACCATGTATTTCAACGCAGGGCTTATTCCGGGATACTTCCTGATGAAGGACCTGCACTTAATCAATTCATTCTGGGTATATGTTTTACCATCGCTGATTAGTGCGTTTAACCTGATCGTCATTCGTACTTATATATACACGATCCCTGAAAGCTTGATTGAATCTGCCAAAATTGACGGAGCAGGAGATTTCAGAATTTTCTGGAGAATTATTTTTCCACTGTGCAAGCCTGTGCTGGCGACCATTGCGCTCTTTGTCGCAGTCGGCGCGTGGAATTCCTGGTTCGATGCTTTTCTGTACACGTCATCACGTCAGGAGCTCAGCACACTGCAATACGAACTGATGAAGCTGTTGTCTTCCAGTATGAATGCCAACAGTAATCCTTCCGTTGCGAACGGCGTGGGGGTGGAGCATTCAACACAGGTAACTCCAATTTCCATTCGTGCTGCAGTTACAATTGTTGCTTCGGTACCGATTCTGCTGGTGTATCCGTTTATGCAAAAATACTTTGTTGTGGGACTTAATGTAGGGAGTGTGAAGGAATAGATGAAGCAACTCCAAGCTAATACCATCTGTTATGCGAACCCAATCCTTCCTGGATTCTATCCGGACCCCAGCATTGTGAAGGCTGAAGAATTTTTTTACCTCATTTGCAGTTCATTTGAGTATTTTCCCGGAGTGCCGATCTTTCGGAGCCGGGATCTCATTCACTGGGAGCAAATCGGCAATGTGTTGGATCGGGTCAGCCAGCTTGATTTGACCGGACGGAAAAGCTCAGACGGCATTTATGCTCCGGCACTGCGTTACCATGAAGGTACATTTTACATGATTACGACAGATGTGAGAGGCATCGGCAATTTCTACGTGACGGCAACCGACCCTGCTGGCCCCTGGTCTGATCCAATTCGTATTCCATACGGTGGAATTGACCCATCGCTGTTTTTTGACGACGATGGCAAAGTGTACGTGACCGCACAACAAGGTGCCGATTACGATTCTCATGCCATCCAGTATGAGATCGACATCGCTACAGGTGAGGCTCTCTCTGAACCACAAGTTGTCTGGCACGGAGATGGAGGGCCATGGACCGAAGGGCCACATCTGTACAAAATCAATGGTTTGTATTACATGATGTCTGCTTCTGGTGGGACGGCCAAGGATCATCGTGAGATCATCGGCCGAAGCGATCGACCTTATGGTCCGTTTGAACGCTATCCTGAGCCGATCCTGACCCATCGCCATCTGGACCATCCGATCCAGTATTTGGGTCATGCCGATCTGGTGGAGGATCACCACGGAGACTGGTGGGCCGTTTTCCTTGGCGTGCGTTTGACAGAGGAAGGATATAGTGTGCTTGGACGTGAAACCCTCCTCGCCCCGGTCGTTTGGAACGAGGGGTGGCCCCACATTGACAACAATGAAGGAATAGTGAGTCTGGACATGAAGGTCCAGCGATTGCCAATGACATTACCTTCTTTGCCCGGGAGCCATACTGCCATCGTTGTCGGCCGGGACGAATTCGACGGAGAACTCGGGTCGCAATGGATATTTGTGCGCAACCCTACAGAAGGAGCATGCTCGCTTACAGAAAAACCAGGTTACCTGACGTTGTATGGGCAGGATGGAAGTCTTGAAGACGTGGGTCAGATCACGTTTGTTGGCCGCAGGCAGCAGCATATTCATGCCAGCTTTACGACCTGCCTGACTTTCATGCCAGTTGCCGATGGAGAAGAAGCGGGATTATGTGTTCGCCGGGATGAGGATGCACACTATGAGATTGGCATAAGACGGTTGAACGGACGAAACATACTCTTTGCTCGCTTGACGGTGCGCGGAGAGTCGAACATGGTTCACGAGAGCGAGACTGTAACGGAGCGGCTGTCGCTCCGAATCGAATCGACAGAGAAGGAATATAGGCTGACTTGTTCCGAGGACGGACAGAACTGGACAGCATTGGGTTCAGGCTCGGCACGTGCCATATCACCGGAGGACTTTGTGCACAAAATGTGCTTTACCGGAGCGGTGGTCGGACTATACGCTACCGGCAATGGTAAGGCAAGCAGCACACCTGCCCATTTTGATTGGTTCGAGTACTCGGTCTGATTCAGTTGCTAATAAATCAATGCGAAGAAGGAAATTTAAAGGAGGGAAATTATGGGTTCGTTTCGAAAAGAGGCTTCACTGAAGGAATTGTACAAGGATGCATTCCACATTGGAGCAGCAGTGAGTCCGAAGACGATTGACAGCCAGCGTTCATTGCTCGCCTATCACTTCAACAGTCTGTCGGCAGAAAATGAAATGAAATTCTCCAGTGTGCATCCGCAGCAGGAACGGTATACGTTTGAGGATGCGGATGTCATCGCTTCCTTTGCCAGAGAGCAGGGCATGGCGCTGCGTGGTCATACGCTGGTCTGGCACAACCAGACTCCGGATTGGTTGTTCGAGAATGAAACTGGCGGACTGGTGGAGCGCGATGTATTGCTGGAGCGATTGAAGGCACACATTGAGACCGTTGTTGGCAGATATAAGGACGTTATCTATGCTTGGGACGTTGTAAACGAAGTTATTTCCGATGATGCGGATGATGCAAACGCATTCCTGCGCCCATCCAAATGGCTGGATATCGCCGGAGAGGATTTTATTGCCAAAGCGTTTGAATTCGCGCATGAAGCAGATCCGCAAGCGTTGTTGTTCTACAACGATTATAACGAATCTGATCCACATAAGCGGGAACGCATCTATCGGCTCGTCCGTTCATTACTCGATCAAGGCGTGCCAATTCATGGCGTTGGTCTGCAGGCGCACTGGAATCTGTATGATCCGTCCTTGGATGATATGCGCGCAGCAATTGAGCGGTATGCGCAGCTTGGACTGCAGCTTCAGCTCACCGAACTGGATGTATCGGTATTTCGCTTTGAAGACAGACGTACAGATCTCGTTCAGCCATCGCAAGAGATGCTGGAATTGCAAGCCGAGCGATACGAATCCATCTTCCGCCTGCTCCACGAATATAAGGAGCATATTAGCGCTGTGACATTCTGGGGGGCTGCCGACGACTACACCTGGCTTGACAATTTCCCTGTTCGAGGGCGAAAAAACTGGCCATTCCTGTTCGATGAGTTGCATCGTCCAAAGGAAGCGTATCAGCGTGTTGCGCGAATCATTGTACCCAAGTGACATGAAACGGATCAATATCGATTCGTTTAACCCACAGCATCTCGAAGAGATACTTGGGAGTACATATCTATTGGAAGGAGCCATTTGTATGTCCGAATTACCGAAACCGCATCAACCTATAGTTACCCATATATTTACTGCTGATCCGTCAGCGCATGTATTCGAGGATCGTATTTATATTTATCCTTCCCATGATCTGGATCACGACGGTCCGGTGAATGACAATGGAGATCAGTACAAGATGGAGGATTATCATGTACTCTCTATGGCGGACATGAATTCAGCCGTGACGGACCATGGCGAAGCTCTGCATGTGAAGGATGTACCTTGGGCGTCCAGTCAAATGTGGGCTCCGGATGCCGCATACAGAAAAGGCACCTATTATTTGTTTTTCCCGGCTCGGGACCATGATGGCATTTTCCGCATCGGCGTGGCTACATCGTCTTCACCGACAGGGCCGTTCAAACCGGAGGAGCAATATATTCAGGGCAGCTTCAGCATTGACCCCGCAGTGTTTGTAGACGATGATGAGCAGGCTTATATGTTCTTTGGCGGGTTGTGGGGGGGACAGTTGGAGAAATGGCAGACTGGAAGCTACGTGGAACATGCGGAAGGTCCTGCTCCGGATGCTTCGGCGATCGGACCAAAAGTTGCAAAGCTGAGTGAAGATATGCTCTCTATGGTGTCGGAGCCGCTGGAGTTATCCATCGTAGATCAGGATGGAAAGCTGCTGACCGCTGGGGATGAGGATCGCAGATATTTTGAAGGCCCTTGGATGCACAAATATAACGGGAAATATTATTTGTCCTACTCCACAGGAACAACGCACAAGCTGGTGTACGCCATTGGCGACAATCCGATGGGTCCGTTTACATTCCAAGGTACCATTTTGCCGCCAGTCATGGGCTGGACAACGCATCATTCGATTGTACAATTTCGGGAAAAGTGGTATTTGTTCTATCACGATTGTTCCCTTTCTGGCGGCGTCGATTACAAGCGCTGCGTAAAGTTTGCTGAGTTAACGTACAATCCGGATGGCACGATTCGCATGATTGATCCGTATCCAGACAAGTGAAATGGATGTGAATAGGACGGTAACCCGTATCCTTTTACCTATAACTGTAGATCCTGAAGAGCCCTAGAGTGAATACGCATTTCAGGGCAAGGATACGGTTTTCAAAGAGGAAAATGCTTAAAACTCCGTGCCAAAGCACGGAGTTTTCCAATATACGGGCAGATCGAATGGGATTAACCTAGTTGCTGCGAACCATTGAACCACACGGATTTGATCGACAAGGTATCCGAAATATTAGTTGTTGGATCACCGTCCACGAGAATAAGATCTGCGCGCGCACCTTCGGTAATACGGCCGCGATCATGGAGACCAAAGCAACGAGCCGGTTTCGAAGTGGCCGACTGAAGAGCTTCGATCGGAGTGAACCCAGCCTTCACCAGCAGTTGCATTTCGTGGTGGACACTTGCCCCATGAGCAAGGCCACCGAGGTTTGGAACGGGAACCGGCGCGACATCCGTCCCTACCAGAATATCAACTCCGGCTCGGTGAAGGTCCATCACATTTTTAAAGCTGTTCTCCATATTGCCTTGTGGGAACGTATTGAAGCTTGAGTTCAAAATATCAATCCAATCAGAATTTAATTTGGAATGAACACGCGGATCATTGGCCAATTCGGATGCCGGATTTCCGATAATCGACGAATTCAACACCAAGCACGGTGTAACAAAAGCGCCTGAAGCTGCTATGGATTTCACTAACTCGGAGGTGTACTCGGGTCTGTCGATAAACAAGTGGCCCAAACCGTCGACTCCAAAATCGATGGCTTGTTGCGATGAAAGAGCTGTCAAGACGTGGGCGATAACCAGCTTACCGGACTTGTGGGCTTCTGTCACGGCTGTTTTTAGAATCTCATCGCTTAATACAGGCAGGCCAGGTGCACCCATGACCGTTCCTTCTTCAATCATGATCTTAATATAGTCGGCCCCATTCTCGACTTGGGTATGCACATGTTTACTCGATTCTTCGACTGTTGTCACTTGCGGTATTTCATCGTGATCGTGAGCGTATGCGGCTAACATTGCTTCCCGATCTTCCTCCGATAACTTCTCTAGTTCCTTTAATACGAATTCAGGTATTTCATCTCCATCCGGCAATAATTCATCCGGATGTCCACCCGGAGCGGTGATTGCTGTGCCAGCGGAACGGACATCTGCGATGTCATTCACATTTTTCAACTGAATTTCGCGCCCTCGTTTAGTAAAATCACCGTTCATTTCGAGTTCAGTGGTAACGCCGAATTTTAGCGCATCTCGTAATCCGCCGATGGAAGTGTGGACATGTGCATCAATCAGACCAGGCATTAGAGTCGCATTTTCTCCATCGATAATTGTTGCATCCGCCGGAAGGTCTCCACCGACTGAAACAATAGACTTCCCTTTAATGACAACATGTCTAGGCGCAATGATTTGCTCCCCATCAAAGATACGTACATTTGTAATCACTGTAACTTGTTCTAACGCAGCATTTTGAGTTACCTTCTCCATTTGAATTCCTCCCAAGTGTTTGTTTATCGAACAATTCGAATCATAACTGTTAGTCTTCTAACTGTCAACGAGCTAATGTTTTTTTGACAAGCCAATAGGATCGCTGTATAGTTTATTTACTTACAATTAGATTCCTAACAATCACAGGAGGGAAGATTATGAAATCCCGAAAGGAAACACCTTATCTGGATTTATTTCAGATTATCGGTCTTAAGTTAAAGAAAAGAGCGGACGAGAGTATAAAAGAGCTGGGCTTAAACGCTCAACAAGGAAAAGTAATCGATTATATTTACGAAAACCAAAATAGTCATATTATTCAAATGGATCTTGCAGATCGGTTTCATCTAAGTCGGGCCAGCATTACAAGTATGCTTCAAGCTCTAGAGCAAAAAGGGTTAATCGAGCGTAAAATCCCGGCCAATAATGAACGGCAAAAAAACATATACGTATTGCCAAAAGCGATTGAACTGATTGAAGATTTTCAAGACTCTTTCCAAAAGGTGGAGGAAGAAATCATTCAAGTCCTTACCGACGAAGAGAAGCAAGTATTAAAGAAATTGTTGATCAAAATCAATGAGACTATATAAAGAAGACACTTCCCTATGAAATGATGGCTGATTAAAAGGTTTTAGTCCCACTGAAAGTCCCTATTTAATTAGCCTAATTCCAAAAATCGCTTTAGATGACTATCTATAACGAGTGAATCCGCTTCGTTTGCACCGATTCCAAAGCAGTGTCCCCAATTGGATTCTATGGGTTGAAAAACAGCATTCGACATATGTTGAACGTCATACCTACTATCCTCTGGAGTGAAAAACAAATCACTTGATCCCGGCATAACGAGTGCAGGAGAGGAGATTTTACGTAATGCCTGTTCGAAGTTGTACTGGTCGACGGGATTATCGCTAATGTCTCCACTTATTCCTGTACGTAACATGGCAATCAAGTCATTCGCATCAAAGGACAAAAATACTTGGTCCCAGTATTCTTCTGCATAATGTTTCAATGAGCTGTATCCCTCGGATTGATACAATCTCTCCAAATAGTATGAATTTGAAAATCCCCAAGGGGCATAAACTCTCCCCATCGCTGCAAGACCGTCAATAGGTGGGTGCTTGTAAAGTCCTCTTTCCCATTTTGAATCCGCTTGTAATGCTGCGATCATACTCTGGAATACCAGTTGTGCTAGCGGCCTGGTTTTCGCCGTTCCGCCAAATGGTGCAATACGTTCGACCATTTCAGGATAACTTGTTCCCCATTGAAAAACTTGCATTGCTCCTAGAGACCAACCCACAACTAGCTTGATTTTGCTGATACCGAATTTCTCAGTCATGAGTTGATGTTGAGAACGTACATTGTCATACATAGAGATGAGAGGGAAATTGGACTTATCAAAAGGAGCAGGAGTATTACTGGGAGAGGAAGATAATCCGTTACCCAACATATTGGGCACAATGATAAAATATCGATTAGGATCTAATGCCTTGTTCTCTCCAATTAACCATTCATTATCGGTGTGAAGACCAGCAAACCAAGTGGGATACACAATGACATTGTTTTTTGCGGCATTTAAGGTACCGTAGGTCTTATAAGCAATAAATGCTTGAGGGAGTTGCTGACCAGATTGAAGCAATAGATCTCCAAGGGGATACGTTTCATAATCTTTCATTGATGGATGCTCCTTTATAACCAAATTAGTAATAACTTGATTTTCACTCTACAATACGCTTATCATCAATTCAACGAAACGTTTTTGAAGGTAACATTCAATTTTTTTGAACAAAGAAGGTGTTCGATTATGGAAATACGTCAACTAAAAACCTTTTGGACTCTGGCTTCTACACGCAGCTTTAGTCGGACTGCTGAACTATTGAGCTATGTACCATCTACCATAACCATGCAGATCAAATCCTTGGAAGAAGAGTTGGGCGTAAAATTGCTGGATCGACTAGGCAAAAATGTCATGTTAACGGATGCCGGCCAACAATTCTTGCCTTATGCTACTAAAATCCTGAACGATGTAGAAGAGGCCAAGTGTGTATCAAGTCAGCACGGGGAAACGACAGGAACGGTTACTATCGGGGCAGACGAAGTTATTTGTGCATACTTTCTTCCTGCTTTGTTCAAACGCTTCCGGGAGAACTACCCAGACGTTCGTCTTTTGTTTCGTCCCTTGTCCGGACAAGAGCTTAGAAACAGCCTAAGAGAAGGACTTACAGATGTGATATTTGTATTGGATGAATTCGTTGCAGCCAAAGATCTTCATTCAGAATTTTTGAAAGATGAGTATTTTAAAATGGTGGTTTCTCCAGATCATATGTTAGCAACGCACTCCTCATTGAACATTGATGACTTTCACAAACAGCATTTTTTGTTGACTGAAAAAAACTGTTCTTATCGCACTCCTTTTAACCAGTCCTTATTGAAAAAAGGAGCCGATGCATTGACAGAACTGGAGTTTCATAGTGTCGAAGCAATTAAACAATGCGCTGTGGCTGGTCTTGGGATCGCCCTGTTACCTGAGATGGCTTTAAAGGAAGAATTAAGAGAGGGGAGACTAGTTGCTTTACCATGGGATTTATCGGATGTATCCTTTTCCGCACAGATGCTCTGGCATCGTGAGAAATGGATTTCTCCATCAATGGCTGCCTTCATCGATATCGCAAAGAGTGAGTTAAAAACGGAAGAAGTATCTGGCTCATAAGAGGGAGAACACCAAGAACTCCAAAGGCAACGCCCATGAAAGGAATCTAAGGAGGGTCGCGTTAACCCGAGAACAGATACGTTGAAAATGAAAAAAAGATAAAGAGGGTCGCTAATTCAGCGGCTTTTTTGTTTTATTGCTACAAGTTCTTTTCCCACGCGAGGGAGGATCGCTAACTGTGGAAAATCTTTTTTTAGATACTGGTTTGCTTGGCGGGACAGAACTGAACTTTAAGTCGTGTTGTTTAAAGGTCCACTCTAAGTAATTTATAGGTTTAATTCTCCGTTTTACTTAAGCCATTTATGTCGCTTTTTCGATATGCTAGCGGAACTAATCCTATGTGCTTGCGAAAAAGGGATGAGAAGTAGCTCACACTTTGAAAGCCGCAGGCAAGTGCGATTTCACTCACAGATCTTTTGGTTTCCCTCAACATCTCACAACTTTTATGAAGGCGGTATCGAGTTAGATAGTTGTTGGGAGTTTGACCCACGTATTTATTAAATAAAGTACAGCAGCGGCTTCGACAAACGGCTCCTGAGGACGCAATGTCTTCAAGAGTTATTTTTTGCTCGTAGTTTTGATGAATGAATCGAGTCATTTGCTGAATATTTGTCCATAATTGCACATCGTGGATATCTCCCACCTTCGGTTGCAAGTGATCTCCAATACCAGCACATAAAGATAAAGCCTGAGAAGTTAAGCGGAACGGATTTGGAGCAAAGCTATTATGCATTTCAGCATAGATCGCTTGAATGGATAACAATATCTCTTGCTGCCAGGAGATCTGTTCTGCTAGTAATACAAAATCATCCATGTTTGGCCCAAACTTCTCTTCCCAGTAAGCTCGTATGAACGAACCTTCCCCGATGAGAGAGGAATGGATCACTATAACGATAAATGAACAATTACAATGACTGTTAGAAAAACCAAAATGCAAACGATGGCTATTCACAAAAATCCCATTTCCTTGCTCTAATTTAATGGTCTGTCCGTTAACAGAATACTCCATGGAGCCTTCCAGAATGTAAATGAACTCAACATCCGAATGCCAATGAGCGGCAGCTGCAAAATTATCAAATTCATTCAAGCTTCCTCTCCGGACATACAAGGGTAGGTCAGGTAGATTATAATTCAATCTTTCCGATAAATCAGAAAATACCTCTAAATTTTTCATCCAACAAAGTGCCTCCAATAAATATACGATTTTGACAAAAGTATAGCCAATATTTATGGAAAGGACAATGAATTTATCCTATCTTGATAATATGGATACCAACAGAGAGGAGTGGATGTACGTTAAAAAGAAAAAGCGCATACAGTTAACTACTCCTATGACGCGAGATTTTAATAAGGAATTAATCACGCTTGTCATTCCCATTGCATTACAAAATCTAATCTCAGCCACAGTCATATCAGCTGATGTAGTTATGTTGGGAATGATTAGCCAATCTACAATGTCGGCCGTATCGCTAGCGGGACAAATCACCTTCGCATTAACATTGTTTTACATGGGAATGGCTACGGGAGCAGGGGTTTTGACTGCACAATATTGGGGGAAGAAGGATGTACAAACCATACAGCGTATTCTCAGCACTGCCTGCTTGTTCTCATTTAGTATCTCTATTTTGTTTTTTTTAGTATCTTTTTTATATCCTGAAACGTTAATGCGTTTTTTTACAAATGATAGTGAATTAATTCGATTTGGTTCAATATTTCTAAAGATGAATTCGTTTTCTTATCTTGCAATGGGCATTTCACAAATGTATCTTAGCGTGATTAGAAGTATGGAAAATGCAAAACTAAGCGCTTGGATTAGTTCACTATGTTTAATGTTAAACATTTTGTTTAATGCGTTATGTATCTTTGTCCTTTTCCCAGACAGACCTGAAATGGCAATCATGGCGGTAGCTCTTGCTACAGTTTTAGCTCGGTTTATTGAGTTGGGCTGCTGTGTTATATACTCAGTGACGAGAGGATCGATTCGCTTTCGTTTTCCCAAATGGGATGGAATTCAGCGCAATCTCCTAAAGGATTTCCTGAAATACACCATGCCTGTTCAAGGCAATTACATTGTTTGGGGAGGGGCACTAACTGCGACTGCCGCAATTATTGGACATGTAAGTGCTGATATGGTTGCAGCGAATTCTGTTGCATCCGTGGTTAAGAATTTAACCATTGTCCTGTGTGGAGGTATTGCTAGTGGGGGATCTATATTGGTTGGGAAATATCTAGGTAAAGGGGAGATCGACAAAGCAAAACAGGTGGGAAGCAGAATGAATCTTTATGCTTTACTATTTGGAGTATTAGCAGGATGTACAATTATCCTGATAAAACCGCTTGTTTTCTCCGTAGTAAATCTAAATGTCATTTCTCAAAACTACTTGGATGGAATGTTATATATCAGTGCATTTTATTGTATTGCTAAATCCATTAATGCCACTAATATCTCAGGAATATTTACTGCAGGTGGTGACTCTAAATTTGGCTTTTGGTGTGATTCGATTGTAATGTGGGGTATTATTTTGCCGCTTGGTTATCTCTGTGCTTTTGTCTGGCACGTATCACCCCTTGTATTATATATCGTCATTAGTTTGGATGAGATCATTAAGTTGCCATTGGCATTTTACCGTTATCGCCAATACAAATGGCTAAATAATATTACAAGGACTTTTTCACCAGTAGGTTAAGAAATAGACGGTCAAAGAATGTAAGGTCAACTAAAATAAATAGATTAGATTAAATTCAGAGGAGACTAAGGCATGAATATTACAGAACGAATGGCAAGCCGACAACTGTTTACGGATCACGATGCGAATTATCCACAGGAAGCTTCTGATCTGGCTCGGGCGCGTCAACGAGGAAAGGCACTATGTTATGAGATCAATCGCTTACATCCCGATGATATTGAAATGCGTAAGACTCTGATGGAACAACTTTTCGGTAGTATTGGTGAAAATGTTTGGATGGAACCTCCTATTCGGATGTCGTATGGATCAAACACTACAGTAGGCAACAATGTCTATATCAACTTTAATTTAACTGTTGTCGATGACTATAAAGTCACGATTGGAAACGATGTCATGTTTGGTCCAAATGTCACGATTGCTGTAACCAATCATCCAGTACACCCAGAAAAGCGCAAAGAAGGTGGAATGTTCGCCCTACCGGTAGTCATCGAGGATGGCGCATGGATCGGTAGCTGCGCTGTGATTGTGCCAGGAGTTACTATTGGTGCGGGTAGTGTGATCGGTGCAGGAAGCGTGGTAACCAAGGATATTCCTAGTAATGTTATCGCTGTGGGTAATCCCTGCAGGGTCCTTCGTGAAATCACCGATCATGACAGAGAGTATTACTATAAAAACATGCGTTTCGACCAAGTCGAATGGTAGTGGATAACCAAGCAAATAATCAAATCTAACGTGGGCCGACTTAGACGTTACCTGGTAAGGAGAGAATATGGAAGAATGATGCCATTTATTGTTGAAATCATTATATCTGTATGTATTTTGATTGGATTATATTGTGTAGTAGGTAGGTTATTGGAATCCCCACGAGTTGTCAGTTACGCAGAGCATTTAGAAGAACAATTTGAAAGAAATCTTAATCTTTATGAAGACAACACAAATTGAATATTAAAGTATAAGATTTATAGATATAAATTGCTTTTATCCCCTTTTCGTAGACAAGAAAAAAAAGACATCTGTTAAGATGGACTTAATCTTGCTGAGCGGAGGGGATTTTTTTATGGATAAAAAAGGGAAATCATATCAATGGTGTGGCCGAAAGGGTCGACTTGTATATGGATTGAACTAACGCATTGGATAGTTTAAGCTTATTCACACTGGTTTATCATAGATCGTATTTAAATACATTAAAGAGCCGATTCTTTTCTTATGAGGGAATTGACGTTTCATTAGCCAAAAACACGATGACATTCAAATCATATTGAAATAGGGTGGAAACATGGATAAAGGATTTACATTAGCTAATCAACTATTAACGCTGCTTGATACGGAACAAAGATGGTTTACCTTAGCTGAAGTTGAAAAAAGTTTAGGTATCTCCGATAAAACCATACGTAAGATGGTTGAGGAAATCAGCAAGCAATTACCCCCTACGGTAACCATAGAAGTTTCTAGAGGAAAGGGAATCGTTCTTCGGCGCGATGGGCGAAGTGAGACGATGAGTGAAGTGATTTCTTCAATGTTCAGACAAACCATTTTTTATCGACTGATGAATGTTTTGTTCACGAATGTGGATCGACTGTCCGTGGAGGAGCTTGCCGGAGTCATGTTTATGAGTACCTCGTCGTTGAAGAAACTGATCGTGCAATTAAATAATAATGATCTAAAAGCGTATAAGTTACGCATTACATATTCAACCCCGATGATCAAAGGGAATGAAATGAATATTCGATATTTCTATTGGAAGTTATATTGTGATGCGTATGAGTTCACAGGATGGCCCTTTGCGAATGTCGATTTTGCATATATCAATCAGTTAATCACAAATACAGAGAATGAGAAAAATATTGTGTATTTTATCAATTCCAAACGGAGATTATCCTTTTTGTTGGCCATTGTTGTGGAAAGAGTCGCTAAAGGCAAATACGTAAAAATCGACGAAAGTGCTTACCCTTGGGAAAAGGGAATGTTTTATTTGCCTGTGAAGACCCTTGCCAAGAGTCTTGGAGAGAAGCTTTCCATTGATTTTCCCCATAGTGAAATTTACTTTATGCAATCCCTGGTCAGTCTCAGCCAATATCATTATTATGAAGGATCAGAAATAACGCCGATGAAAGAAGTTGAATTGCATAAGGACAAAGAAGAATATCAAATGGGTAATCTGCTTCTAAGGCTACTAGCCAAAGTATACCCTAACTTGGAGATGGAAGAACGATTTCTATTGGAGATATACGCGTTTTTTGACAAGTTATTAATCGATAATGCAATTCCTGAATGGATGATGATTTCACAAAGTAATTTAACGGCTTATGTTCAAAAGGAATGCCAACAGCTTTATCAAGAACTGCAAACCTGCATGCAAACGTGGAGTAAAGCTTATCCAGCCGTCTTGTACAATAATTTTCATTTAACCAAGCTAACCTTAATTGTTCGTTCCAATTTACGTTATAAAAGGAAAAGGGCCTTCTTGGTGATTGGAGAAGAATTTTCAATTCGTCATTACATAGCGGATTTGATCAAGAAGGAAATTGGGGATCAGCTGATCATCATTACTTCCATAATGAAAGGGCTCTCCGACGAAATGATGCAGCAACATCAGATTGATTTTGTCATTAGTAATATCCCTGTTGCATTGCAGACCGTGCCTGTTGTTATTATCTCTACGATCCCGTCTAAAAGAGATCTGGACAATATTCGTAAAGAATTACTTTTATAATTTGATCAATTATTTCCCGTATCCTTCGTAAGATTTTGGTCTAGTTTGTTATGCTGAAAAATCTTATGCTCAATGTACTTTCCGAACAGATTTTCTTGAAGGCAAGCGGAAGAGATTTCGGTAAGCCTGAGTTCAACATTGAGAGTAGGAGGCAGAAATATGAGTAGGCATTTAGGCGCGAAAAAAGGAGAAATAGCGGACATCGTTTTGCTTCCAGGAGATCCTTTACGTGCAAAATTTGTAGCAGAACACTTTTTAGATGAGGCCAATTGTTATAACGAAGTAAGAGGCATGTATGGGTACACTGGATTATACAAGGGGATACGGGTATCAGTTCAGGGGACAGGGATGGGAAATCCATCGATGAGCATCTATGCAACGGAATTGATTGTCGATTATGAAGTGAAGAAATTGATTCGTATTGGTACATGTGGCGCGATGCAGAAAGAAATTAATATCCGCGATATTGTAATAGCCCAATCCGTGTCTTCAGATAGTAATATGACGGATAAGATCTTCCATGGCTGTAATTATGCACCTACAGCAGATTTCTCATTGTTAATGAAAGCGTATCAACAAGCACAAGCTAAACAAGTAAATGTCTTTGTCGGCAACATCTATAACTCCGATGAATTCTACCGTGAGAGCTTAGATCGACTTCACAAGTTTATGGATTTTGGTGTATTAGGAGTTGAAATGGAAAGCACAGCCCTATATACGTTAGCCGCTAAATATGGCGTGAAAGCGCTATCTATTTTGACAGTAGGTAGTCAATTGTTAACACAAGAGCACTTAACTCATCAAGAAAGTGAACAATCATTTTATGAAATGGTCGAAATCGCTCTTAACACGGCCATTGAGAGCTAATCTATCGATAAGAGTACTGGTGCAAGAAGAGAGAGTGAGTAAGAAATGAAGGGAATACTATCTGGATTGCAGTGGATGATTTTTATGATCGCAGGTGCAATTGCTGCGCCAATTGCTATCGCAGATTTATATAACCTAACACCCATGGAGGCTTCTGGACTCATCCAGAGCACACTAATTACTTTAGGAATAGCTGGATTTTTACAAGGCGTCATCGGCCATAAATTCCCTATTCATGAAGGTCCAGCAGGGTTATGGTGGAGCATTTTCACTATTTACGCAAGTTTAGTGGGGGTATTGTATTCTTCGAATATTGCTGCCCTGCAAGCTTTAAGTGGGGGAATGATCTGTAGTGGAGTTTTATTTATCCTAATCTCAGCATTTAAGCTGATGGATAAAATCGCTCGTCTATTTACGCCAACGGTCACTTTTATATATTTGCTCTTATTGATCTTTCAATTAAGCGGTTCTTTTATGAAAGGTATGATGGGGATCACGTCCAGCCACACCTTGTTAGATGTTAAAGTGTTCGTGCTGAGTGTGATTGTGATTTGCATTACCTTTGGGTTAGGGAACAGTCGCTTTGTTTTGCTGCGCCAATTTTCAGTAATAATCAGTATATCGATAGGCTGCTTATTGTTTATCATATGCGACAAGATGCCGGTGATTTCACCGGCGGATACACTATTTAAACTGCCAAAACTATTTCCTTTTGGAAGTCCAAGATTTGATAGCGGGACAGTCACAACTGCCTTTCTATTAACACTATTGTTAATAACCAATGCGCTTGCGTCTATTCGGTTGATGGATACCGTTATGAAACAAAAGAAATTGGATCATAACCGTTATTTGCGTGCCGGATTTACTTCTGGCATTACCCATTTTATTGGTGGCAGTTTCGGAGCGATTGGCTCAGTGCCTATTTCGGGAGCGGCGGGATATGTTGAACAAACAGGGATGAGGGAACGGAAATCGTTTTTAATTGGATGCACCTTAGTCATCTCTGTATCCTTGTTTCCGCCAATAATGAACGTAATATCCGGTATTCCAGCGCCTATAGGCTATGCCGTTACATTCGTTATCTTTGTGAAGATGGTTGGATTATCGCTGAAGGAATTGAAGAAGGTTCTGCATGAAGAACGAACATTTGTTGTTAGCGGAGTTTCTCTTTTAGTTGGTGTGGGTTTAATGTTTATTCCTACATCCGCTACCAGCCATTTATCTCCGATTGTAATAGCCATTTTGAATAATGGGTTAATTTGCGGAAGTCTATTGGCGATTATTTTGGAACAAGGGTTAATGTGGAAAGATGCAAATCGATATGAGGATTCCAAAAAAAGTATCGATAATTTGGAGGGTTAATTATGCATTATCTAATTTCTGTTGTTGGTCTGGTTATTGTTCTATTACTAGCCTGGCTTGCGAGTAATAATAAACGGAAAATCAAATATCGTCCAATCATCATAATGATTGTTATTCAGTTAGGATTGGGATTAATTATACTAAAAACGAGTATAGGCGAATTCTTAATTAAAGGGTTTGCCGATAGTTTTTCGAAATTACTTGGATATGCCAACGAAGGAACGAACTTTGTTTTTGGTGGGATTGCCAATGAAGGAGCTCATACCTTTTTCCTGTTTGTGTTGATGCCAATTGTTTTTATGTCAGCATTAATAGGAATCCTGCAACATTACAAAATACTGCCGTTCATTATCAAGTATATTGGTCTGGTGCTAAGTAAAGTAAATGGCATGGGAAAATTGGAATCTTATAATGCGGTTGCAGCCGCAATTGTAGGACAGAATGAAGTATTTATTTCTGTGAAAAATCAGCTTGGATTATTGCCAAAACATCGCTTGTATACATTATGTGCATCTGCAATGTCGACGGTATCGATGTCCATTGTTGGTTCATATATGACGATGCTGGAACCTAAATATGTAGTAGCTGCATTAATATTAAACCTATTTGGCGGCTTTATCATTACATCCATCATTAATCCGTATGAAGTTACAGCAGAAGAAGATATCGTTGAAGTTAAGGAAGAGGGCAAACAAACGTTTTTTGAAATGCTGGGCGAATATATTATGGATGGATTTAAAGTAGCCATCGTAGTTGGGGTAATGTTAGTTGGTTTTGTTGGAATCATTGCTTTAATTAACGGGGTCTTTAGTGGCATATTTGGAATATCATTTCAGGGAGTTCTAGGGTATGTCTTTGCACCAATTGCCTTTATGATCGGTGTGCCATGGCATGAAGCGGTTCATGCGGGGAGTATCATGGCAACGAAGCTGGTTGCGAATGAATTTGTTGCCATGCTAGACTTTGTTAAGATTCAAGACGGTTTAAGTGGCCGTACTACAGCTATTGTTTCCGTTTTTCTAATCTCATTTGCTAACTTTGGGTCCATTGGTACTATCGTGGGTGCAGTAAAAGGGCTGAATGAAAAACAGGGGAATATTGTTGCTCGCTTTGGATTGAAGCTGTTATATGGCGCAACACTTGTAAGCGTTTTATCCGCTATAATTATCGGAATTATATTTTAGTTGAATCATTTCTATTTTGAATACCATTGAACTCGAAATGGAGCTGTTCCAAAAAGACAGTTGATGTCAGAGGGACATAAAAATTATCACATTAAAAGTCGCTAATTTTAGCGGCTTTTTTTTCGTCTGTTTGCTCATATTTGGGACGACGTACCGGTTGCTGTCTATATAGTCACGAGCGGTCAGACCGGGGTTTTCAGCCTGAACTGTACATTGAATAATTACAGACTGTCAGTCCAATACGTCGATCGAGGGAATCGGCTCACTCACCGATCAACACATTAAATTTAAGAAAGTATATATTGACAGCGGAAAAAATGTGTATTACATTTAACTCCACACTTTTTAAACATTTATATTTAAAAAGTATCTTTGAATGAAAATAGGTATCATATGTTGGTTATTCTTCACTTCACAATGGGTTAGATCAGCGTCTGCGGAAGTTACATATTTAGCATACATATTCAATATTTGATTTAGGGAGGACAATTTAGATGGCTTTATTATTCAAAAATCGGGGCGCTCTGCTGCTTCTGATGTTTAACCTATTTTTAGTTTTTGCTGGTATCGGTCTGGTCATACCAGTGATACCGCAATATATTACTATTTTAGATATTAACGGTACGATTGCTGGGATGCTTACTGCTTCCTTTGCATTTACACAGTTGATTTTCTCACCACTGGCGGGACGATTATCCGATTCCTTAGGACGCAAGCGAATGATTGTCGCCGGAATGCTAGTTTTCGCCTGTGCCGAGGTGATATTTGGGTTAGCTGACTCAGCTCTGCTGCTTTTTGTATCCCGGATGATGGGTGGCGTTAGTGGAGCACTCATCATGCCAACGGTTATGGCTTATGTGGCGGATGTAACCTCCGAGGAAGATCGTGCGAAGGGAATGGGATTCATTAATGCCTCGATCTCGACAGGCTACATCATTGGCCCCGGCATCGGGGGCTATATTGCCGAATTCGGCATTCGTGTTCCGTTCTATGCTGCGGGGGTTGCTGGTCTAATCGCTGCGATCCTTACTATGATTGTCCTGCCGGAATCTCTTTCATCCCTTGTAAAGGGTAATGGGAATAGCGACAAAGCAATGCCTAATCTGGAACCCAAAAGAAGTCTAATTCAACAGTTACGGTTTACATACCGCGAGCCTTATTTTATCAGTTTAATTATTGTGTTCGTCATGTCCTTTGGACTTGCCAACTATGAAGCGGTATACGGTCTGTTCGTTGACCATAAGTTTGGCTTCACACCAAAGGATATTGCCTTCATTTTCACATTCGGCTCTATTGGGGGCGCGTTGATTCAGTTAACCATTTTCGGTTGGATTATAAGCCGTTATGGTGAGAAAACAGTCATTACAGTCTGCTTGATCCTTGCCGGGGTATTTGTTCTGTTGACGTTGTTCGTACACCAATACTGGCTGATCTTCGCCGTCACCTTTGTTGTCTTCTTGTCCATCGATATTTTGCGTCCGGCCATCAGCACTCAAATGTCCATGGTCGCAAAAGAACATCAAGGATATTTGGCTGGACTTAACTCCGCTTTTACCAGCCTTGGCAATATCATCGGGCCGGTAGTAGCTGGACTGATGTTTGATATCAATGTTAACTACCCTTATGTGGTTGCCGGAATCATCCTGATTCTTTGCTTTGGGCTTTCACTGCGCACAGGAATCAAGCGCGTACAGCGTGTACGAACTTAATGAATTAAGCGGACTGTGGAGGAGGGTCCAGAGATTAAGATTCGGACATTAAACAAATTATCTCAGATCCCTTTTTGAATTTTAATGATTTTAATCAAATTTCAGATTTAGATACAAATGACTTTTTGCTTACTGCAATTTCGTGTAGGTTCAGCTCATTTTGCCTATACCTCACGATTTATGGTGCCATCCTCGTCGACTAAGGTCCCTAGAATATCAAAAACTAAAGTTTCGATCTCCATACATTGATCTTGTTCGGGAAATAAGCTTAAGCTGAGTTTAAGCCACTTTCAAGTATGTTCACAAAAGGAGGACAATTCAGGGAGTCTGTGGAATAAATATACAAATTTACTGAAATTGGAGGTTGTGAAATGACGTTTCCGACACATATTGTCTCATCAGGTGGAATTGTAGAAGATGGAAATGGAAATATCCTATTAGTAAAAGCCCATGATGATGGTTGGGTGTATCCTGGTGGTATAACTGAAGTTGGAGAAAATCTGATTGATGGTGTGATTCGTGAAATAAAAGAGGAAAGTGGAATTGACGCGGAGGTTAACCATTTAATTAATGTTGTTTCGAATACAGCGATACATAAGTGGTATGACGGTGTGACGGATGTTCCCACAAAGGTTATGTTTGATTTCGTGTGCAAAGCTGTAGGTGGAGAGTTAGCGACTTCTGATGAAACGAGCGAATGTAGTTGGGTTCCAAAGGAAAATGTTCTGGATTGGATTACATTACCCGCCATCCGCATGCGTTATGAAGCATATTTGAACTTTAATGGCTCTGTGAATTATATCGAATACGTCACTGGGAATATGTCAGAATGTGATGTCAAGCTTCAAAAGCGTGTTTAATTGTAAGTGGGTTTGCGTTTAAAAAACTTTGCACTAACGAGTAACGATAGATCAATAAAATCAAGAAGGCAGCTAATCAACGTGATTAGCTGCCAAGAATCATTAAAAAATAATTTAAATTACCTAGTCCTATATCATACTAATTAACCATGTGATTGATGTATTGCTGTGATAATATGTCTAAATGTACTTACAACTGAATAGGCAAACCTATGGAAATGTAGGGACGCAAAGCTACAGGGACTAAAGTTTCAAGTTTTATGACAATGTCAGCCAGTTGCCAAAGAGTATATGATGCTTTTTGTTCTTAGAAGTTTATAAAAGGTGAAGTCTTCATCTTTTAATAGCTTTGCGTGCAATAAAACTACTCTTATGGGTAGTTTTTTTTTGCGCTATTTTAGGTCAGTTGTCATAACTATCATTCATCAGGAGGAAACAATTATGAAAAAAATGATTGCAATCGCTACATCTGCAGCACTACTCGTTGGCCTGTCAAGTGAAGCAGGGTATGCTGCAGGAAGTCAACTATCCAGTGTTTCTAATGCTACTGTGACAAACCAGGCAGGGGATCGTGGCACTATTGTACCCACTGTGGCATCCGTTAAACTGTTTGATTTATACGGAAAAGACATTTTAAATGCTTATAATGATGTCTTTAAAATGAACACTACTCATATTAAGTCAATCACTAATAATGGGGGGAACTACTCAAGTTCCACCATAAATAAGGGGATTGATGGAGATATAAATACACACTGGGAAACAGGTAAACCCAATTCTTCAACATTTACAAATGAGGTCGTACTTCTTTTGGATGAATCGACTACATTAAATAGAATCGTGTACGCAGCTAGACAAACTGGAGCTAAAGGGAAAGGATTCGCTCAAGAGTTTGAGATTTACAGTTCAATGACGGATGCAGGCGATGATTTCACGTTAGTATCCACGGGGGAGTATAAAGGCTCCACAGGTGACGTAGTTGAAATGAAATTTGCGCCAACAGCATTTAAGCGAATCAAGTTTGTCTTCAAGAAGGCAAATCAAGATTGGGCGAGTGCGGCTGAGTTTGCTTTTTATAAAGAAGATGCTCTGTCGGATAAGATGAACAAACTGTTTACGGATAATACATATAGTCAGGTTAGCGGGGAGTTTAACACAGTAGAGAAAATAACTGCTTTGGAAAATGAGGCAAAGTTCCATCCTTTATATTCTCAGTTTAAAGCTCAGCTTGATGTAGCCCAAAAGATCGTGAGCGGTGAACTGCAAACCGCAGGAATGATCATTACAGCTGAACAACATGGCGATATGAAGAAGCATGCGCAGCAAAACTTAAGATTTAGTATGGGCACCAATAACCAGCCTACCGGACTTGTAGCCATGCCGGGCGATACGATTAACGTATATGTGGATGTCGATTCTACTGATAAAGTGCCTTCATTAATCTTTTCGCAGCAAGAAGGTGCTTGGAATAGCTGGGCAAAAGGAGTGCAATTGCGTCTTGGAAAAAATACGATCGTGGTACCTGAAAACCCTACAACCAGTGCTTACGCCCATGATGTAACAAAAGGTGGACCTATCTACATCGTTAATCCTTATACGTCTGAAGAGCAAGGCCAAGCGCCTCGTATTCGTTTTGAAGGTGTAGAACGATTCCCGATGATGACGCAGGACTCTGATCCGGCCGAATTTGTTGCTTTCTTGAACGATTATAAACAAAGATTAGATGCAGATAAAGCAGCCCATCCGAACATTAAAGACCGTGAAATGATCGACGTAGTTGAAATGGTGAGTGATCGTATTATTTTTACAGGTACGGCTACACAAGCCTACAATGAGTTTATTACGAAGAGTCAAAATCCTGTGGCTACCTTAACGGGTTATGATGTATGGATTAATAGATTATTTGATTACTTTGGTCTAGATGGCCGCAGTGAGAACCATGATCCTAAGCTTATTCGAGAGAATATTAGATTAATGCAGCCGTATGGTGCGATGTATGCAGCAGGTGACCATACTGGAATTCAGGCTGAAACCGTACCTTTGATGCTACAAGATTTCAGCAAGGTATATCCAGGTTGGGGTTTATCGCATGAGATCGGGCACCGCATGGCTGTAGGTGAACGGGAGTATGGTGAGGTCAGCAATAACATGTTACCTATGTTGATGTCAGTAGAGCGTAATTCCATAGATACACGCATCCCATTTGAATCGGATATTTATAAATATGTTATTCAAGAAAATAAAGTAGCGATGGAACAGCAGGGTCTTTTTGCGAGACTCGGCGCATTCTGGCAATTAGAATTGGCCCATCCAGGGTACTGGGCGGAGTTAAATAGTCTATATCGAGATCGTAAAGTATCCCTTCCTAATGGGGAAAGCTCCAGACAACAATATTTAGTAGAATTCTCGTCAGAAGTATTAGGTCAGGATTTGAGCAGCTTTTTTGCTAGACACGGTTTTACAGTCAATCCCGAGACCAAAGTGAAGGTAAGCAAATACCCGGCGTCCAACAAGTTATGGTATTTAAATAATTCAGTCGTCCACTATGAAGGAACAGGGATCGCTAATAAAAATGTTCCTATCAACATCAATATTAGCTCGAATGCAGCAGCAAAAACGAATACGTTGACCTTTAATATGGATAAAGCCTACAAGGAAGATATGCTGGGTTATGAAATATACCGGGACAATGTCTTAGTTGGATTTACGGGTACGGACCAATTTGTAGACGCCAATGTCGATATGGCTCAAAACTATACCTATAAGATCATTGGTTATGATAAAAAATTGAATGCGCTGAGCCCGGTAGAGGTTAAGGCATTCAAACCAATGCTATCGGTTGAAGAGCATATTACGCTCAAGCTGAATCAGGCTTTTGATCCAATCAGCTACGTTAAGGCAGCGAATTATCAAGGGAAAGATCTTACCGATACTATCGCTGTAAAAACAAATAACGTGGATATCACGACAAAAGGAAATTATGAGGTTGTCTATGAAATCAAGAATGAAGGAACTACCGAAACCAAAACGGCGCACGTAACCGTAACAAGTGATTATGTGTACGCCTCCGATCTGGATACGGCATCAGCTAGTGTAGGTTGGGGCTCCTTGAAGAAGGATCAGGCACCATCAGGTAGCGCAATTACTTTAGTAAGACAAGGTCTAGCTGCAATGTATATTAAGGGGTTAGGTGTTCATGCCAACTCTGAAGTTGTGTACAACATTGAAGGCAAAGGGTATGACTTTTTCGAAAGTTATATTGGTATCGATCAGGCTGTGAAAGGTAATGCGGCTTCCTCTGCAACGTTCGAAATCTACGTCGACGGGGAACAGAAATTTAGCAGTGATGTGTTCAAATCGAGTACAGAACATGCATTTGTACAGATCCCTGTAACAGACGCAAGAGAAGTGAAGCTCGTCACAACCGATGCGAACCACAATGGAAATACAGCGGATCACACGGTATGGGCAGATGCAAAGTTCACAAATAATGCTAGCCTACCTACGTTAACGGTTCCTGAAGAAATGGCTACAGTGAAGTTAAATAGTGAGTTTGATGTGCTGAAGGGCGTAGAAGCATTTGATGCCGAAGATGGTAATTTAACAGCACAAGTTGAAGTGAACTTGAATGGTTTCAATCCAGGTAAGTCTGGAACGTATCAAGTCCAATTCAAAGTGACTGACAGCGATGGAAATACCGTTACAAAGACACGACAAATCGTTGTTTACAGCGCCAGTCCCTATGCAAGCGATTTGAACTGGGAGTCGGCTAAAACAGATTATAATGTGGTTAGAAAGGATAAAGCCAGTTCGAACAATCCAATCAAGTTACTCGTCAATGGTGCAATTCAAGAGTTTGAAAAGGGAATTGGAACACACGCCAATTCGGAGATCGTATATAATCTTGCCCATAATAACTACGCCTATTTTGAAACGATCGTAGGTGTCGATCGCAATATTCCGGAGCAGAATAACTCTAGCGTGAAGTTCAGTATTCTGGCAGATGGCCAAGAAGTGTATAACAGTGGATTGATGAAATATGGTACGGAAGCCAAAAGGGTTCAAATCCCGCTTGCGGGTGTACAGCAATTGAAGCTAATCGTAGATAATGCAGGTAACGGAAATGCTTCTGATCATGCTGATTTTGCAGATGCAAAGTTCCTTGTACTAAATAGTGTGCCAACACTTACGATACCGAAATCGATATCGACAAAAGTAGGACAAACCCTCCAGATCGATGAAAATTATAAAGCCGTGGATGCTGAGGATGGGGATTTAACTTCTAGTGTAGTGGTTACGGGAAGAGAGCAAGTGAATTTCAATCGAGTTGGAGAATATCCAATCACTTACACTGTAGCGGATAGCGATGGTAATGTAGTGACGCAAACACGTACGATCGCTGTCGTTAACATGGAGGATTACAAGTATCTGACAGATGTTGATTGGACTTCTAACCAAAATAGCTATGCTGCTCCGCAAAAGGATATTTCGATTAGTAATCATGCTTTGAGATTAACGGATGAGAATAATCGTGAAGTAATCTATGACAGAGGCATTGGAGCACATTCGAACTCTACGATTGTGTATGATTTAAGCGATAAGAATTATGATTACTTCACGTCCTATGTGGGTGTAGATCGGCAAATGTATGGTTCTGTCGGCTCTGTAAGCTTTGAGGTTTATGTGGATGGAGATAAGAAATTCGACAGTGGAGTTATGAACTCTAGAGATCCGCAAAAATTCATTGAAGTAGACATTAACGGAGCGAAAGAGCTTAAATTAGTCGTAACAGACGGTGAAAATGGCAATGGATCTGACCATGCCACATGGGGAGATACAAAGCTACATTTTGTCAACGCGGCTAGACTATATACTGAAGATCTGGAACAAGTTGTTACAGATGCTAAAGTGATTAATCTTGATGGGTACACAGAGGAGAGTGCTGCGGCGTTCACCGCTAGCTTATCCGCCGCCGGGGAGATCCTGGCTAATAAGGAAGTTAAGCAAGAAGAAGTAGATACAGCACTAGCGGCATTACGGGCAGCAATAGCTGGATTAACCGAAGTTGATTTAACTGCGTCGATTGTCATACAAGATGAATATTTAAGAGATTCTATTAAGACAACGCTAGGAATAACGGGAGATCTAACCCTTGGCGATATGCTGAAGTTGACAACATTTAATAGTAAATCTGGAAGAGTTAAATCCCTAGAGGGGTTGCAGTACGCAAATAACTTGGTGACGTTAGATATCACAGGCAATGCAATTACGGATTTCTCGCCATTAAAAGGGTTAACCAAACTCGCTAACTTGTTGGCAAATCCTCAAATCATTGAAGTAGGAGAGCTAACGGGCCCTAGCATTGAAGTCACAAATTTGGTTACAGGAATAGATGGTAATAAAGTGATCCCCTATTCAGCAAGTGTTAGAAACAATAAAACGTTTAAAGAAACACTGATCAATGTGAGCGAATGGGAAAAGAGCCCCGACAAGTTCACTATAGATATGTCCAATGAAGAAAAAGGATATTACACCTTTAACTTGGTATACGAGGTAAAAGGTAATCTTATAGGATTGATCTATATGATAAATCACCAATAAACTTTGCATGCATCCATTGAAAACCGCTAATTTAGCGGTTTTTTTTGTTTGAGGAGTCAAGTTCTTGCCCCAAACTGAGGACAAGAACTTGATTCTAATCATTAAACTCAACAAATACACACTGAAAAAATACCCTCAAAGGATAGTCTCAATATCCTACAGATCGGTCCTTATATGTCCTTGATGGATGCCGTTTGCGAAATTCTTTCGCGAATGTCTTCTTCAGTTCGTGGGACTAGAAAATCTACCATCATTTCTGCGTTTGCTTGAACTTCCTCGATGAAAGGACGGAAACTCTGATTATATTCTTGGAACGCAAGTTCATAATTCCCATGGTTTTTTTGGAAAGCATCAGCCAAGGCTGCCGCTCCATCTATTGCGAGTGATCCACCCATGCCAGCAGCCGGAGAGGCGCAGTATCCAGCATCACCGACTAGGGCTACCCTGCCTTTTGTCCACGACGGCATTTTCATTTGGCACAGCTTGTCAAAGTAAAAAGTTTTTGAGTTCTTCACTTCTTCCAGCAATTCCGGCGTTCGCCAGCCTAGTCCGGAAAATTGATTCAAAATGATATCCCGCTGCTGTTCCTCGTTTCGGTAGTCGTAAGGGAGTTCCTTCTCCGAAGAAAAGCAGAGCACGATATCGGTTTTATTGTTATAAGAGTTCAGCATGACCGCCTTGCCCGGCTCGTTGTACATCTGTGTCGTATTCTCCCGGATCAACAACTTATCCACGATTGTGATAGAGAAATACGTTTTAAGAAAATGCGAAAATTCCGCTTCCTCGCCGAACCATAATTTTCTGACGGCCGAATGAATACCATCACAGCCGAATACCAGGTCATACGAGCGCTTTTGTCCTCCTTTGAAAACTACTTCAACGCCATTACTTTCTTCCTTTAATGACGTAATGCTATCTCCGAAAATAAACTCAACGTCATCTTGGACAACCTCGAACATGATATCCAGCAATACATCTCGCTCGATTTCATATTCATCTTCTGCAAGCTGCTCACGGATTTCGACTCTTTCAGTGACATCATCGGAATTTTTGAATTCCATCAATTCCATGTCTATTTTGTTCGACTGGATTTGGTCTAGAAGCCCCATACGTTTCGCGATGTCGGCGGTATTTTCGCGGATATTTACAGGTGTGCCGCCTTTTTTAAGACCTTCAGCGATCTCAACAACGGTCACGTTGTAGCCAAACTGCTTCATCCAATAGGCTGTTGAAATTCCGGCGAAACTCGCCCCGCTAACTAGAATATTTTTTTTCATATTCGTTCCTCCCATGATCCATAATATTTCTAATGATGTTGTATAGAATAAAATAGCTTTGTGAACTGAATATGAATGTAGTTATGCAGAAGCAGCCGCTAAGCGGCTGCTTTTGTTTTTCAACAGCGCGGGGTACCTTCTGAAAAGAAATTTCGATTAGAAAGTATTAATGAAATTATCGGCAATTCCGATAAAAATACCTATGTGGATTATAGAATATTGCTCTGGGCAGGCTAGGTGCAAAGCGATTCATATACAGTTCATAAATGCATTTTAAAATAAGATGACTTCTTGTTAGAAACCTGTTTTACGAAAAGCTGCTTATTGCAGATAAATATGGAGGTAAGATACGTTTGGAATTGTTTGAATTTATTTTGTTGATGCTGGCGGCAGTCTCTTTATCCAATTTAGTAAACCGGTTTATCCCTTCGGTCTCCGTGCCTATTATTCAAATTGCGCTGGGGATGTTAATTACTTTGCTGCCCTTGCATTATGAACTGAAATTAAATCCAGAGTTGTTTTTGCTTTTATTCATTGCCCCGTTGCTATTCAATGATGGCAGGCATGCGGATAAAGAAGCGCTTTGGAAGCTGAAGAAACCGATCCTTTTGCTAGCGCTGGGTCTGGTGTTTGTAACGGTAGCCGTGATGGGATATTTCCTGAATTGGCTACTTCCGGTCATCCCGCTGGCGGCAGCCTTCGCATTGGCAGCTGCACTAGCACCTACCGATGCTGTGGCCGTGGGTGCACTGGAGCAGAAAGTGAAGATCCCCCATCAGACGATGCAAATTCTTGAGGGAGAGTCGTTAATAAATGACGCATCAGGGCTGGTCTCCTTTCAATTCGCTGTAGCTGCAATGGTCACAGGTGTATTCTCTTTCAAAACGGCCAGTATCAGTTTTATTGCCATTTCACTTGGCGGTGTGGTGTTAGGCCTTCTGCTTACCTTAGTAAAATATGGTGTGGTGAAGTGGTTGCGCAAATTGGGGATGGAAAATGTCACGCTCCACATGCTGATTGAGATCCTGACTCCTTTTTTGATTTTCATGGCTGCGGAGGAATTAGGGGTCAACGGTATCCTGGCTGTTGTCGCCGCAGGAATCGCCCATTCTTTTGGTTACAAGAAAATGAACCCCGAGTTAGCCAAGCTGAGTGTTGTATCCAAAAGCACCTGGTCGGTCATTATCTTTGTATTGAACGGACTGGTTTTCCTACTACTTGGAACACAGCTTCCTGATATTATCCAGACGATTTGGAGTAACCCGGACATAGGGAATTTTAAAGTCATTATGTACACACTATTATTGACTTTAGCTGTACTCGGGCTGCGTCTCATCTGGGCAATGCTAATGGATAATCCTGAAGGTGCCAAACCGCGCGAACCTTGGCGGCTCCGGTTGAAGAATGCGCTTATCCTCAGTCTATCGGGAGTCCGGGGAACGATTACACTGGCGAGTACCTTGTCACTGCCGTTTTTTCTGAATGATGGAACTGCATTTCCAGCCAGAGATCTGATCATTTTCCTTGCGGCTGGAGTTATCTTGTGGACTCTTCTGGCATCCAACTATCTGTTGCCGCTTTTATTAGGTAAAGAAACACAAACGGAGCAGGAAGAGGACGAAATTCAGGCGAAAATTGAGATTCTGAGGAATGTGGTTACCGGATTAAATGAACTGACCACGGACCAGAACCGGCTTGCGACCGCCCATATTATCAATATGTATACTTCCAGAATCCGAACACTTAGGAAAGATGAAAAGAAAGATAAGACACAGCGGTCCTTGGGTCTGTATGTCATGAAATGGGAAAGAGAGAATACGTTGCTTGCTCTTGAAAAGAAAGAAGTAAATCCGTATACAGCGTACAATTACCTTAAAAGAATTAACCAACTGTTGTTTATGCGCACAAGAGATGTCCGCTATAAAAAAGAGGTTTTTCCCATTAAGCAATGGGTCGAAATGTTCGGGATGCTGAATCCTGCCCGACTAAGCATTCGAGAAAGACGCGCTGAATTGACCAGACTCAAAATTCAAAATATGGCTTATGTCATTGAGCAGCTAAAAGGTCTGCTTTCAGAAGGCGAATCAGATATAGAGGCAGTCAGCTCACTGATCTTGCAATATGAAAGTATACTGCTGCGTATGACCAGAAACGAATCGGACACATACTCCCGACGAGAGTTCGACCTATCGATGCAGGATCTGGGCCGGGTCGGAATTCAACTGGAGCGAGACAACATTCAATCTATGTTTGAGACAGGGCGGATTTCAAGACAGGGCATGAAAGAAATGAAACGTGATATTCTCTTCATGGAGCATGATCTGCGAGAAGAGGCAATGGCTTAGAATTTATGAGAAGAGCATATGGAACAACATGTTAACCCGTTGAAAAACAATTAACATCCGTGACAAAGTATCGTGGGACAAAACCATTGAAGTCGCTATTACAGCGGCTTTTTTTGTTGTATCGGTACATGTTCTTGTTCGAAGTCGAGGATGCTGAAAGGGGATTTTACTATCCTATAAGTTTACTAATAACGATCACAAGACAGTTATAAAACGATTCTTTACCAATCGTTCTAGATATGTTATATTGTTGGCGTAGGAGATATACACGATTACGAAGCAGAGAGTGATGGGGCTCGGTGTAAGATCTTACTACGTAGTTTTATGCCTATATTAGAATGTTCGTTCTCAATATATCAATATGTAGAAGGGATGAATTGAACATGGAGTATCGTGTATTAGGAAATACAGGTCTTAAAGTAAGCAGTTTTGTATTAGGTACAGGCACATTTGGTTTTTGGGGAAATAATACGGAAAAAGAGGCTGCAGTCATGTTGGATGAGGCTTTGGCTGGAGGCATTAACCTGATTGATACGGCGGATGTTTACTCCAGTGGTCAATCCGAAGAGATTCTGGGTAAGCTCCTACAGGGCCGCAGACAGGATGTTATTCTAGCCACAAAAGGCGGAATGCCCATGGGCAGTGGACTTAATCAATCTGGTAACTCGAAGTATTGGATCAAGCGTGCAGTCGAGGGAAGCTTGAGAAGGCTGCAAACGGATCATATCGATGTGTATCAACTGCATCAGCCAGATCTCCATACCGATATTGAAGAGAGTCTTGACGCGTTGACGGATTTGGTTCGTGAAGGGAAGATTCGCTATATCGGTACATCCAATTTTCAAGCATGGCAGGTAACCGAAGCACAATGGGCTAGTGAACGTAAAAATATGGCACGCTTCGTATCTGAGCAAGCCCCTTATTCCATTTTGAATCGGAGTATCGAATTCGATTTGCTTGCCGCGACCGCGAAATATGGAATGGGTGTCCTGGTTTGGAGCCCGCTTTCGGGTGGCTTATTAACTGGAAAATACCGCTCGGGAGAAGCGGCTGCTCCAGATTCAAGAGCAGCGGGATCACTAGGGCAACTTTCGGTTGTTGTCGACCCGAATCGAGAAGAAAATCGTACCAAGTTCGAAGCCGTTGCCAAGCTCCAAACCCTTGCAAATGAAGCAGGATTAACGTTGCCTCATCTTGCCATGGCTTTTACACAAGCTCATTCGTCGATTACCTCTGCAATAGTGGGGGCAAGAACAATTGAGCAACTGCGTGAAACATTAAAAGGCAGCGATATCCGGTTAAGCACTGATATCCTGGATGCAATCGACGCCATCGTTCCGCCGGGTGTGACCCTGGATGCTCTGGAAAAAGGTTGGACACCGGATTGGCTACAAGCAAACAAACGAAGAATCCAGGCTTAATTCGACATGTCTTATCACTGAGATATGTTCAATTTAACTATCTCAGTTTGCCGAACAATCACTTAATGTATAATGATTATTTGAGGTGATGACGATGGCAAGATCCAAAGAGTTTGAAGTTAATGAAGTATTAGATAAAGCAATGCATCTCTTCTGGACACAAGGATATGAGAAAACTTCAATGCAAGACTTGGTTGAGTTTATGGGTATTCATAGAAGAAGTATCTATGATACCTTTGGGGATAAACATGCTTTATTTATGAAAGCTCTGGAACGATATGAAACGAAGCAGACCAGCAGAATGAAGATTCTGATTGAAAAACAAAAACCAATCAAACAATTAATCCGTGAGATGTTTGAGTTTACTGTAAGAAACGAAGGAGAACCTCTGGGGTGCTTTTTGGTGAATTCAGGTGTGGAGTTAGGTGTATTAGACACTGAAGTTTCATGCTTCGTGGGTGAGAGTTATGCGCGAACCGAGGAATGTTTGACTAACCTTGTTCTGGAGGGGCAACAAACGGGTGAGATTAATTCTGATCTTGACTCGGTCGTTATTTCTCATTATCTAATGAACGCTTGGCTAGGACTGCGTACGTTGGTTAAGACAACAACAGATCAACAAAAAATAATGAATATTATTGATATGACACTGTCTGCTTTAGATTAAACAGCAAGTTAGATCTAACTGTTTTTTTACACATTAGAGAACGATCATTCTAAAAAATATGTAGGAACCTAAGGAGAGATTATGATGAAATACACAGTGATTACTGGAGCAAGTTCAGGGATTGGATATGAAACGGCATTAGCATTTGCAGCACGTGGAAAAAACTTGATTTTGGTAGCTAGAAGATTGGATAAACTGGAGGAGCTTAAATCAACCATTCAGAGTATAGATCCCCAAGTAAATGTTATTGTTCAGACAAGTGACCTATCTGTTACAGATCAGGCTTACACACTATATAACAATCTGAAGGAATACCAGATTGAGACCTGGATCAACAATGCAGGGCTCGGTGAAGGTTCATTTATAGCAGAACAGAAATTAGATAAAGTTGAAACGATGTTACGAGTGAACATTGAATCCCTGACCATCCTTTCTACACTGTATGTGCGAGATTATGCTGAGGTTGAAGGTACTCAGTTAATTAACGTCTCTTCCGCACTCGGATATGCCATTGCTGTTGGTAGTGTTGCTTATTCTGCATCGAAATATTATGTTAGTGCCTTCACAGAAGGTCTTGCCAAAGAACTGGAACTGAAAGGTGCAAAACTAAAAGCGAAAATCCTGGCACCCGCGATAACGGAAACGGAATTTGTGAAGAGATCCATAGATGCTGAAGAATTTGACTACAAAGCAAACATGCCTAAGTACCACACGGCTAAAGAAATGGCGGGCTTTATGGTGGAACTGTATGATCACAACGAAGTAGTAGGGATCGTAGATCAGAACTATAATTTCAATCTGAGAGGTCCGATCTATCCAGTTATTTCAGAATTATAAATTCAATTCACATAGCTGTGGAATACATCAAAAAAGCAGTGAATCCATTGGTGAAATTATGGAGTACAACGAAAATTGGTAAGATAGAATTGCCCCATCAACTCGCGATGGCACCCATGACAGAGAGGATACACCTCTGGGTGGAGTCCAAGATGGTGAACAAGGTCCTGAACTTTATCTCTACCTTGTAAAGGAATTAGCTCAATTAGATTTAGCTTTCAACAGAGGAGCTACACTAACATCAAGCGTGAAACGTGGCGTACAACTGAACATTGTACGCCATATTTTTAGTCTAATAGCAGAGGAAGAGGAAGATGATGAGAGCAGCTCAAATACAGAAGTATTCCAAAACCATTCATGTAGAATTAAACCGGATGGACATCCCTCATATCGATAGTCGAGAGGTCCTTGTCAAAGTAAAAGCTGCGGGTGTCAATCCACTGGATATCATGAATATGAACGGCAGCGTTCGGATGATTGCCAACTATAAGTTGCCTTTAACTCTAGGGAATGAACTATCTGGTGTGATTGAAGCTGTTGGTGAAGATGTTTTGAATTTTAAATTAGGGGACCATGTGTACACAAGGTTGCCGCTGAATAAAATTGGTGCTTTTGCTGAATATGCAGCTGTGAATGAAGATGCTTTATCCATGATGCCCGAGAATCTATCTTTTATTGAAGCTGCTGCCGTGCCGCTTACTTCCTTAACTGCGTATCAAGCGTTACATGATGTACTTCAAGCCAAAACCAATAAAAAGCTGTTTATTCCTGGAGGAACCGGAGGATTCGGTGCGATGGCTATCCCCATTGCTAAGTCCATGGGATTAACGGTTATTACAAGTGGCAGTGAAAGAGGCAGATCACGTACATTATCAATCGGGGCAGATCAATTCATTAATTATAAGGAAGAACATTATGCTGACATCTTGTCCGATATCGATTATGTGATAGACACCTTGGGTGCCGAAGATATCAAAGCTGAACTGGGTATTCTAAAACCACATGGGAAATTGGTATCCTTGAAAGCTGGCCCTAATTATCGCTTTGCGGTTGATAATGATTTTCCGATGTGGAAAAAAGCATTGTTTGGTCTGGCAGGTGCTCGATTGGATTCTCTAGCGCGTAAGAATCAGAATGAATACCGCTTTTTATTTGTACAAGCCAGTGGAATTCAATTACAAGAGATCACAAGCCTAATAAAAAAAGAAGATATTAAGCCATCTATAGACTCAACTTACACGTTTGATGATATCGAAAAGGCATTGAATAAAGTGTCGACGGGTCACTCCCAGGGCAAAGTGATTCTGACCTTCTAAAGGTATAACGAAACCTGATTCCCGGTACTAAGGTTGATGTTATTAATGAAGATCCCCGTTCTTCTTTAGATATTAAAGAAGAACGGGGATAGAGGGATAGATACATATAAGACTTAAACAACTCCAACTTTTTATTGTTATTAATTGACCTGAATTGTTTGAACGTGTTATTTTGACAATAGAATTTAATTGTGTAACTTACAAATGGAAGAATTCCTAAAGCTTTAGAAAAGGCAGTATCGCAGTAAATGGTTCAAAATTGAAATGATAAAATAAAGGTATGGTGACAAAATGGAAAAGCAAAACTTGGACTGGAGTAATCTCGGATTCAATTACAGAAAGACAGAAAAACGATATGTTTCAAATTTTATAGAAGGAAAATGGGATGATGGAATTTTAACAGAGGATACCAATGTAGTGCTCAACGAATCGGCAGGCGTTCTCCAATATGCGCAGACATGCTTTGAAGGTTTAAAAGCCTATACCACCCAAGACGGACAAATTGCTATTTTTCGTCCCGATTTAAATGCACAGCGCATGGAGGATTCCGCTATAAGACTTCATATGCAACCCTTTCCAAAGGATAGGTTTATAGATGCTATTGTCGAGACAGTAAAAGCAAATGCATCATATGTACCACCGTATGGCTCTGGTGCTACACTATACATACGACCTACTCTATTCGGAAGTGGTCCTGTTATTGGGATTAAACCTTCTGAAGAGTATCAGTTTAGAGTATTTACTACACCAGTAGGCCCTTATTTTAAAGGAGGAGCCAAGCCCCTTACCCTCTGTGTTAGTGATTATGATCGTGCTGCGCCTTATGGTACAGGACATATCAAAGCAGGATTGAATTATGCCATGAGTCTTCATGCGCTAAGAACAGCCCAAAAAAATGGATTTGATGAAAATATGTTTTTGGATGCTGCAACCAGAACCAAGGTTGAAGAAACAGGCGGGGCCAATTTTATCTTTATAACCAAAGACAATAAAGTTGTTACACCTAAGTCAGAAAGTATTCTTCCGTCCATCACCAGACGATCTTTAATGGTCGTTGCTGAGAAATATCTCGGCCTTGAAGTTGAGGAAAGGGAAGTTCTTTTCGAAGAGGTAAAAGATTTTGCAGAATGTGGTTTATGTGGAACTGCAGCTGTTATTTCTCCTGTGGGTAAAATAGATGACCATGGTAAAGAAATATATTTCCCAAGTGGTATGTCAGAAATGGGACCTATTTCAAAGAAACTACTAGAAACTCTTACTGGTATCCAGATGGGAGTTCTCCCAGCGCCTGAAGGCTGGATTACAAACATTACTATTGGCGGGGCTTAATGCCCCGCTTTTTTCTATTGAAATGTAAGGGTGCATAGAGGGAAAATGATATCTATTCGATTTCATCCTTTTTTTCGACACGCATAAACGTATGCGAAGGGAATAACCATGTTGAATAAACATTGCCCATGAGATTCATTAAGTTCTCAATCACTATCTAACGATGTATTAAAACTTCATAAATTCCTTCGTTTTTATACCAGAGATTTTTCATGTAGATTGTGTATGATGGTCTGATGAAACGAAAATGGAAAAATGTATTCGCTTTACATAACTGGTGCCTCCGCAGAAAGTATTGTAGAGTTGTAGGAGCAATTACGCGATGAAGGTGAGAAATATGGAGATCAATAATATTCTTGTTGTAGACGATGAACCGGAAATTCGAGAAGCTCTCGTTATTTACTTAAAAAGCAATGATGTAGACGTATTTACGGCCTCTAACGGAGTGGAGGCACTGGAGATCCTTGAACAAGAAACGATTCATCTTATTATCATGGACCTCATGATGCCGCAGCTTGATGGAATCAAGACGACATTTAAAATTCGTGAAGATAAAAATATACCAATCATTATGCTCTCCGCCAAATCGGAGGATAGTGACAAGATTTTGGGACTTAATGTTGGAGCTGACGATTATATAACGAAGCCGTTTAATCCCTTGGAACTGATCGCAAGAGTCCGATCCCAGCTGCGCCGGTTTACGAATTTAGGTTCCTTTCACTCCATTGGAGAAGAGATCATTCAAGTCAAAGGACTTGTGCTGAACAAAAGCTCCAAGACTGTTGAAGTGGATGGAGAGGACGTTAGACTGACGGCGAAGGAATACAAAATTTTGGAGTTGTTAATGGAAAACAAGGGCAGAGTTTTCTCGATTGAAGAGATTTATGAGCGCGTGTGGAATGAGCCGGTCTTTGCTTCAGAGAATACGGTTGCCGTACATGTGAGAAACATTCGTGAGAAAATTGAGATCAATCCTAAAGACCCAAAATATTTGAAGGTGGTATGGGGAATTGGATACAAAATCGAGAAAAAGTAAAGAAGATCGAAAGATTGGAATCGACCTTCTTGTCATCATAATCGCAGTTATTATAGGGATCTTTATACTTATAAACGAGTATTTATACCTGGGGTTGAGTCTGAGATTTTCAACTTCACGTTTCATCTGGGAATTGCTTTCCAGTATTATCTTGGGTTTGTTGGTAGCCAGACTGTTTCGTTATTTTAAGGCACCACATAATAAACGTTCCTTCTGGGATGGCAGTGTGTTGATAGATTATTTTCATATTTGGAGAACCGGCTTTAGAGCCAGTCTGCAAAACGGGAGACTAACGTTTGGCCTCATTCTTATGTTTCTGCTGACCGCCTTAGCCGGCATTTGTTTTTGGGAAGCAGTCACATATTACGGACAGGGATGGCTCATTCTTTATTTGTTGCTATTTGTGCTGTTTCTGGTTCCTTATATGCTCTCCAAGCTTGGGCGTTTCATGGCCATCATCAATGGAAGTAAAGAGATTGCCAAAGGGAATATTCAGAACTCAATTCAAGATAACGGAAACGATTCCCTATCTGAACTTGCCGGCTATATTAACAATATGAAAGCCGGGTATCAAAGCGCGTTGGAACATCAAATGAAAAGCGAGCGGTTAAAAACGGAACTGATTACCAACGTATCGCATGATTTGAAGACTCCGCTTACTTCAATTATCAACTATGTCGATTTATTAAAAAAAGAAAATCATCCTTCGGAAACAACCCGAGCCTATATTGAAACGCTGGAACGCAAGGCGCTTCGACTGAAACTATTAATTGAAGACCTGTTCGATATCTCTAAGATGGCCAGCGGTACAATAGAGCTGGATATGGAGTATGTCGATGTGGCAACGTTATTGACACAAGCGATAGCAGAATCAAACACCCATATGGGACAAGCGTCGCTCGAAATTCGGGAGAGGATTGCCAAGTTTCCGATCCATGCGAATTTGGATGGTAATAAAATATGGCGTGTATTCGAAAATTTAATTAGCAACGCACAGAAATATTCGCTTCCAGGAACCCGCATCTATATTTATCTGGACGAGACGGATGATCTGGTAAGGTTCAAAATTCAAAACACCTCTGCCTATGAGATTGATTTTGATGCGGAAGAACTGTTCGAACGTTTCAAAAGAGCAGACGAATCCCGCCAGACAGAAGGCTCGGGACTAGGGCTGGCTATTGTGAAAAGCATCGTTGAGTTGCATGGAGGCAAGATTAAGGTCGAGATTCACGGCGATCAATTCAACGTTATTGTGCATTTACCCAAGAAGGGCTGAATGAATAAAAGATCACCAACATGATACACATGTTGGTGATCTTATTTTTTTGACGAACTAAATTCAAAGGTACTAACTCAATAACCCCCAACGAAAAGCATAGGCAACGACCTGTGTTCGATTTTTTGCACGCAGCTTGGTCATCAAGCTGCTTACGTAATCTCTCACTGTATACTCGCTGAGGAACAACAAGGAAGCGATTTTCTTGTTATCATAACCTTCCGCCAGAAGTTCGAGAACGGTTGCCTCTCTTTCTGTTAAAGCGATGGCCATCGTTTTGGCGGTGTTTTCCTTCTCTTTTCTAGATAAAAACAAACCAATCCTTTTCCCCACTTGTTCAAGCAAATCCAGCTCAGCCTTCGTGCAATCAAATGAATCTCCCATTTGGTCAAAAGTGACCCAGCCATACAATTGATGCTCGTGAGCAATCGGTATAAATATAATCGAAGACAACTGAAATAACTGGATATGCTCATCCCTTAGATAAGGTTTTGGATTCTTCAAATAGATCGGTCTTTTTGAGTTGAAGATTAGATTTTGCTCGGTCAATTGTCCTTTCATACTCTGAATTTTCGGAAGTTCTTCACCAATGACCCCATAGAACTGGTTGGACCAAGGTACATAGGCATAGAAGACACAACGTTTATAATTGAAATACTTCTCACATTTTTTCAGGATAAAGGCTAGATCTGAAGCTCCCGAAGAACTGACTAGGAGTTGGTTTAATTGGTCCAACAGACGCAGTTTTATTAATTCGTTATTTTCCTCCGTTTCATGATTACCAGACTCCGTATCAGCCCACTTATGAAAGCTATGCATCAGATACGAAAAGACAGATAACAGGAACATAAGCGGGTCCAACATCCGTTGATGTTTCAGTTGTATTAATAGTGTTAGTAAAGATTTTTCCAATATAATTTGAAGCCATTGTAAGCTTGCCATATTTAAAATAGTTAGCTGGGATTGAACCCAGGTATCCAAATAAGAAGAATAATGATTATCCATATGATCCAAGTCTGAATAAGTAAACATCTGAAAAAAGGATCTCATCAGTACTCCCGTTTCGTTCCGATGTGTCTCAGAGATGTTAGCTTCCGAGATCAGGTAAATATTTGTGTTTTCTTCGAGCTGTTTGCTATGCGTTTTGAAAAATAATACAAATTCCTGAAAAGTCATTTCAGTATATGGATGAAAATTTTGTGTCATAATAAGCCGTTCCCTTCAAGTGAAATACCCTACAAATGGGGGGTATACAATCCATTATTACACAGAACTTTATAGGATAGTATTTCAAAATTAAAGGAGTAAGATTGAGGAGTACAAGTTCATGAATCTTACTATGAAGAAATGGAGCGGTTGAATCTTATGAAATTAAATGAAAAAGTAGCTATTGTTACAGGTGGTGCTAGTGGAATTGGTGAAGCCACCGTTCGCCTTTTCGCAAAAGAAGGAGCAAAAGTGGTCATTGCTGACTTCTCTGAACATGGTAAAGAACTAGCTGCCGAACTCAATGGGGAAGGTCATGATACGTTATTTGTCAAAACAGATGTGACTAAAGAAGAAGATATTAAACACATGATTAATGAAACCGTTGAGAAATATGGTAAGTTGGATATTATGTATGCAAATGCAGGGGTTGCCGATGACGAAGCCGCTGATGTATTGTCATATGATAAATGGAAACGAACCATCGATATTAACTTGTCAGGTGTATTTCTTTCCGATAAATATGCTATTGAGCAGTTCCTTAAGCAAGGAAATGGCGGCGTTATTGTTAATGCTGGCTCAATCCACAGCTTTGTTGCATTGCCTAAAACGACAGCTTATGCCTCGGCAAAAGGAGGCGTTAAACTGTTAACTCAGAATTTATGTACTGCTTATGCCAGTAAGGGAATCCGTGTTAACGCCGTATGTCCTGGATACATTGAAACGCCTCTCTTGAAGAACGTAGATGCAAAAAGCAAAGAATATTTAACTTCACTTCATCCACAGGGCAGACTTGGACGACCAGAAGAAGTCGCAAAAGCTGTGTTGTTCTTAGCCAGCGATGATGCTAGTTTCGTGAATGGTACTACCTTGCTTGTTGATGGAGGCTATACCGCACATTAATTCAGGTCAGATAAAAGATAATTTACCTGAAAACCAATTTTCAAATCGAAATAAACCTCTATATCATTGAAGACTTCTTCATTGATGTAGAGGTTTTCTTTTACATACGGCGGAGGCTATAGAAGATTCCTTAATTACCCTTTGACAGAGCATTAAGGTTTGCTGCATACTGACTTTATAAAGTTGTTTTATAAAGAGGATTACAAAAAGCGCTGGCTACATTAGAAGGATCTACGGAAATACGGGAGGTGAGGGTTATGGTATATATAATTTTAGCAGTTATCATTTGGATTGGGGCATATGCGGCTTTGAAATCGTCGAATCAGCCTATAGAAGTGAAGCCAATTCGATCAATTAATGATCTCTTTGAATAGATAAAGGTTTTGCCATGAATACTTAATAAGTTAACTTTATAAAGATGAATAATAAATCCAACTTGAACTCGGAGGATTTTAAATGATTAAACTCGTAGTAACTGATCTGGATGGAACATTTCTGAATAATCAAGGTTCGTTTGATATTGAACTTTTTAATGAAGTACATGAAGAAATGCAAAAGAAAGGAATAACGTTTGTAGCCTGCACGGGAAAACAGTGTGAACGAGTAGAAAAGTTGTTTGGTGACCATGGAAAAGGGATTTGGATTCTTGGAGATAGCGCAGCCAGAATCAAGAAAGATGGAAAAGTCGTCAAAGAGTTTAGCATTGATCGCACACTCGTTCTGCGAGCAATTGAAGAAATTCAAGGTTTTGATCCCCACATGACAATCATTGTATGTGCAAGCGATGCAGCATACGTACATTCCTCTATCTCTGATGATATGTACAACGTAGTTAAAGGCTCTTATGAACAAGTCATAAAAATGGATTCCTTCTCCGAAATCGATAGTGATTTTATCAAAATAACCGTATTTGATACAGAAGGCAGAAGCACAATGCTTAGAAAACATGTGGAACAGACGTTAAATGGCCAAATCTACATTGTCGACTCTGAAGCCAGGTGGCTCGATATTACTGCTCTTCATACCCATAAAGGCGAAACGGTAAAAAAATTACAGGATATGCTGGGGGTAACTGCGGAGGAAACGATGTCGTTCGGTGATGGAGAGAACGATGTTGAACTGATGGCAATTGCTAAGTACAGCTTTGCTGTTAGCAATGCTTGCGAGAACACCAAAAAAGCAGCAAGTTTCATCACAAAATCTAATGAAGAAAATGGTGTTCTTATAACCATTCAAAAAATGATGGATTTACAGTAGGACTGCTCTAATCATTCAAATAGAAATTACTATATGACGAAGCCTGTGAATAGGAGCGTGGGATATTTGCGTAAAAATGTATATTTGTCAGGCTCTATACTTACTTCTGGGGAACGACGAAAGTTGGAACGGTTAAATACGATTATGGAAGCACACTTTTTAACCACACATCTACCACATAGAGACATAGAAAATCAATCTATACACTCAAAAAGTGGAGATGAAATGTTCAAATCTGCAGTTAAGGCAATAGAAGAATGTGATATGTTTGTCGCTGTTTTAAACAACAATGGCTTGAATTTAAGTAATACCTGCTGGGAGCTTGGTTATGCTTATGCGCATAAGAAACCAATCTTTTGTCTACATGAAGGTGAATTCAATATCAATCAATGGGGACATCTGATGTTGATGAATTCTTCAGTTGTTTGTCATAATGTGGAAGAACTCAAAGAACAATTAGATCTTACATTACAAAATGATAAATCTAAAGAAAGTAGTTCATATAACAAGAAATGATATCATCTCAGAGAATGAACTAGCTGAACAAATAGGTGAGATAGAAGTATCCTTAATGAATGAGAGTGATCATGAAGGTCATAACATGATTAGTTTCAACACATATAAAGTAGGTACAAAACTATTTAAAATCAAAAACAAATGCTATAATAAAAAAATCTTTTTCAATCTGATCGGAGGCAGACCATTGTAGAATCTCATTCCTTTTCCTGAATACAACTGAATATTGAAAAGGATGAGTACAATGCTTACAAAATCATTTCATAGACTCTGGCTTAGTCAGGCTCTATCTACTTTAGGAGACATCTGGTACATTTTGGCGCTTGTCGTCACGCTTTACCATCTATCTGGTTCTGCTACCGTAACGGCTTTGTATCCCCTACTTAGAGTTGCTGGTATGACAATCGGCAGCATCGCGGCTCCTCTTATCATGCGTAAGTTGCGCTTGAACCGCTTACTTGCATCTAGTCTTGGAGGGCAAACTATTGGCTTGGCATTGCTCACCATATATATGTTTCTAATGGGCAAAGACAATCCTAATATTGCTATATTGATCGGAATGGTTTTTGGGATATCAATTCTGGAGGGGGTAGCGGGCCCAGTAAGATCTTCTCTTGTTGCTCTAACCGTGCCTGAAGCATCGTTGCTTAAAGCGAACAGCGTGCTAGTGGGTATTGTACAGTCATGTTCTCTGGCCGGATGGGCGTTCGGATCCATGACAGTCAGTTGGCTTGGTGCAAGTCAAGTGCTGCTCCTTTCTACAATGTTATTAGGCGGTGCTTGGTTATCATCCTCCATGATATACGAAACTAGAAACAGTACACACCAAACACCAGTGGGTTCTTGGAGACGATCGCTTCAAGATGGATGGCAGAATTATTTTAGGTTACCGCAGTTACGTGTTTTGTTATGGATGGATGTATGGGAAGGCTTATTTAGAGGTGCATTCGCAGGGGCGCTATTGCTCGTGTTCGTAGGAGAACGACTACATGTGGGTGAAGTATGGTGGGGATGGATGAATGGCGCCAATTTAGGTGGATTCGTTCTCATTAGCATTCTTATGAGCCGTTTATCGAACGGAAACTGGAATCTAGGGGGCATGCTAGCGGTGGGCAGTGGATGCGTTGCTGCGCTAACACTCGCATTCAGTTTTTCTACTAGCCCGTTAGTGACACTCTTTATCATGTTCGCAATCGGGGCTTCTCAAGCCATAAAGGATTTAGCGGAACGTACTTCTTACCAAACAAGCGTTCCCGCTTCAGAGCTTCCACCGTTATTTGCGGCCCAATCATCACTTACCTCAATTCTATATGGTGTATCATTATTATTATCTGGTTGGTTAGCGGATACTGTAGGTATTCAAACGCTCTACATCTACGCATCAATTGGATTTTCTCTTTCCTTTATTGGTGCTCTTACGTATCGGAGGAATGGACTAAAAGTAAATAGATACATCGATACGGAAGAAACGGTGAGTTAAGTATTCATGAAGTGAGATTTATATTCTATTTTGTCAGCTAAAAATGTTGAATCCTATGACGAGGCTATCCAGAACTTATGGATAGTCTTTCTTTATATAACATAGTCCCTTGATTTTTGAACAACAAAGCCTTCAAAATCCCCCTCTATCTCGATTATTGAGCGTCTACTTCAGATTCATTTCTTTCAGCAAAAACCTATCAATATTCACTTTGTTACTTTTTAAATATAAAAGTGTAAAATGTATGACGTAACTTTAATACACAATTAATTCAGTGTCAATACGCACTTTTAAGATAATTTATTTACGATGTGAATGGAGCATACAGAATCCAACACTTTTTAAACAAAAATGTTGACAAAGTAAAGGTCCGAAAATAAGATAGAAGCATTCTAAAAATAAAATTAGTAAAAAAAGGATTTTGTTTCGATATTTTATATGGAGTTGATGACTATTCATTCTACAGAAAAATTAATATTGCTGCAGCAGCAGAAATGGGCGGAGAAGGATATCCTGTTCGAAATGACATGTGATCGTACGCCAGAGGGGCATTTTCTCGATACATACATAGCCTTGTCCCAGCATGAAATGCTTATTGCAACAAGTCTCAAGGAACCGGATCACGAAAAGACCTTTAAGGGCTATTCGATCCCTGTCAAAAGTTATCCACGTCAGGATCCGCAGGAGGAGGGGAAATGGTCGGTTCAAACGTTGAAAATCAGTGGAATTGAATCCGTTCTCATTGTGAACCTTGTTGCATCCGGGATGCTTGTAATGAAGGCTCCAGATGAGCGAATCATAGCGGCGTTCACGAATGGACTGATGAGCAAGGCATCCAGGCTGGCAGCAATCTTTACGAAGCTGAAAAAGCAGGAGGAGGTGGACAGCGAGTTACTGGAGGATGAGGAGGCAAATGCCTCTTGTCCCAAATGCGGGAGGATTTACCCGGAAGAAGGTCGAGAGATTTGCCCGAAATGCATGAAGAAAAGCGCATTGATCCTCCGGCTGTTATCGTTTGCCAAGCCCTATAGAGCCTCTTTGTTGCTCATTATTGTGTTGATGCTTTTAAATTCCGTGACTGGGCTTGTCATTCCATATTTGACGGGTACGGCCTTATTTGATCAGGCGCTAAAAGGCGAAGGATATTTTGGCGGACAGGTAGGGCTAGTCATCTTGCTAGTCATTATTTTTCGCACTATATCCCTATTATTTGGTGTCTTCTTCGGAATCATCAATGCGAGGCTGGCCGCAAACATTGTTTTTGATATAAAATCTGTCATTTTTACTGCAATGCAGCGCTTATCACTAAACTTTTTCAAGCGGAAGCAGACCGGACAGCTGATGACCAGAGTTAATTACGACGCCGCTGAACTGCAAATATTTTTCATTGATGTACTGTCCTATTTTGTTGTGAATGTAATGAATATCATCGGCATTACCGTCATTTTGCTGGTATTGGACTGGAAGCTCACACTGCTATGTTTTTTGCCGATGCCGATTGTTATTTTTCTGGCACGCCAAGTATTCCCCAAGCTGTCGAGGCTATCATGGCGGATGAACCGCCAGGTATCATCATTGAACTCCATCATTAGTGACTCGATCAAAGGTGTCCGGGTCGTCAAGGCATTTGGCATGGAGCACAAAGAAATGCAGCGCTTCCAGCAGGCAAATGCGAACTTCTCCGGCTCGGAGCAAAATTATAACCGTTTGAGCGGTACGATCTTTCCAGTACTTAATGGGCTGACTCAAATAGGCGGTATGCTCATCTGGGGATTTGGAGGATGGATGATACTCAAGGGTGAAATTTCGTTCGGGCTTATGCTGACCTTTGTCAATTATATGTATATGTTATATGGGCCCATTGAGTTTATGAACAATATTGTAGGCTGGTGGTCGCGTTGCATGACGGCTTCGCAGCGATTATTTGAAATTGTGGACGCAAGCCCTGATGTGAAGGAGAAGGAGAATGCGATTCGGATTCCAGTCATGAAGGGAGATATTCAAGTATCAAATGTTGTATTTGGCTATGAGCCGAATAAATCGATTCTGAAGAATGTTACGCTGCAGGTGAAGGCAGGACAAATGATTGGCGTCGTCGGACAATCTGGAGCAGGAAAATCAACTCTCGTCAACCTCATTTCCCGGCTTTACGATGTGAATGAAGGTGCAATTACGATCGACGGAGTAAATGTGAAGGATGTGGCTGCTGAATCGTTGCGCTCCAATATCGGAATCGTATCGCAGGATGTGTACGTGCTATCAGGCAGTATTGCTGAAAATATTGCCTATGCCAAGCCGGATTGCAGTGTCATAGATATCGTTCATGCGGCGAAAATAGCCAACGCCCATGATTTTATTGAGAAGCTGCCGGACGGCTACGATACGATCGTGGGTACGGGCGGATACAATCTGTCAGGTGGTGAAAAGCAACGCCTCTCCATTGCGAGGGCAATTCTGCATAACCCAATAATACTGATTCTAGATGAAGCGACAGCTTCTCTGGATACGGAGACCGAGCTGCAAATCCAAGAGGCGCTGGATAAACTTATCAAGGGACGTACAACGATTGCCATTGCGCATCGGCTCTCCACGCTTCGCAATGCCGACTATCTGGTCGTGATGGATCAGGGCAAGGTTGTGGAAGAAGGAACACATGAATCGCTAATGAGTACCGAGGGCGCTTATTATCAATTGGTGAAAAAGCATGATGAAGCATTAAAAATAAGCGAGGTGATTTCAGCATGAGTTCGTCTGCATCACAGAAGAAGACAACTCCAACCCAGGATACAGAGCTACAGGAGGAAAAGGGCGTGGCCGGTTCGCTGTCCGATGCCGCCGACATTCACTATCTCACAGAGGATAATGCAACATTTCATAAAACGGAAGGTCGGATGTTATCCGTAACGGTGGGGGAAAAGACGCATCCAGTCGTGTATGTACATTGCTCTTTCCCTCATACGAATAAACGCATGTATTTGTCCATCCGGACGGTTGAAAACAAGGAAATTGGTATGATCCACAGTCTGGAGGATTTTACGGAAGAGACAGCGCAGCTGTTAGAGGAGCAGCTGCAAATCCGTTATTTCACTCCAGAAATTAGCAGGTTGATTAACGTGAAGGAGGAGTTTGGCTACTCCTACTGGGAAGCAGAGACGACAGGCGGACTATGCCGATTCACAGTCAGAGGTGGTGGTGGCAACGCCAAGCTAGTAACCCCAGACCGACTGCTCGTCACTGACGTGGACGGTAATCGGTTTGTCATCCCAAATATAAATAAGCTGACAGACAAGGAGTACCGGATGGTAGAGCTATGTATGTATGGTTAATCAAGTTGACTAGAGCGGACATGAAGGATGGTGAATGCCTATGGATTTGAATTTTTCGCTTGCAGAGCCGGATGTGAAAGCTGCTGTGCAGGCTGTCGGAACTGACATTGAATATTGTGTGCCCGCTAATCTGTCGCTACTTGGCTACCGTACGGCCGGATTTCTGGTTATCGGGCAGAATAAATGGGCTTACATCGAGCATGGTCAAGCGAAGGAAACCGGTATTATTGCTGACTCATGGGAGTACAAAGTCATTCCGCTTATCGGAAATATTGTGCTGGAGACCGAAGATGAGCAGGGAAAGCGTATCCTCGTCCGCTCCTCCATGGAGCATGCTCCACGCTTCGGTTATATTGCACAAGTGCTGAATGATAAATCAGCAGCCCGCAAAGTTCGGATTTTCAATAATGATGAGGAAAACGTCTGTGTTAAGTGCGGTGATCGACTAGTGCAAGGAACCCGTGTATGCCCCAGATGCATGAGCAAGTCCGCGGCGTTCAAAAAGCTGTTCGGTGTCTCGAAGCAGCATTGGAAGCCGCTGGCGATGGGTCTTATTGTCATGATAGCGGCTTCCGCTATTGCACTGGCAGGACCTTATTTTCAGGAAATTCTGATTAACGGTGTCTTGCAGCCGTCTGACGGACATAGTCCGAGCATGAAGCTGTTCTATCTCGCACTTGCCGCCATGATCGGAGGACTTGTGGCCGGAGAACTGCTGGCGATTATTCGGGCACGGGTCATGGCGAATGTCAGCTCCAATATTGCCGCCGATCTGCGCAAAATGGTGTATGAACGAGTACTGAGCCTGCCGCTTGGCTTCATGACCTCTCAACGGGCGGGAGATATAATGAACCGGGTAACGGCGGATACAGACCGGATTCGGCAATTGATTCAAGAGCTATGCACAACAGCAATCTATCAAATGATTTTGCTGGTTGCGGCCAGTAGCTTACTCTTCAGCGCTGACTGGCGCCTGGCATGTGTTGTGCTGTTGCCTGCCCCTATTGTCGCCTACATGAATATGTACATCTGGAAACATGTGCTCTGGAAACTGTATCAAAAACAGTGGGCAATCTACGACCGGGGGAGTTCTTTTCTGCATGATGTGCTGAGCGGAATCCGGGTTGTCAAGGCATTCGGCAAGGAAGCCACGGAGATCAAAAAATTCCGGTCCCATAACAGTGATTTTGCTGCCGCTACGATAAGAACCGAGAGTCTGTTCAACATGCTGGCCCCGATAACGAATTATTTAATTCAGCTTGGCCAATATGTTGTGTTGCTGCTTGGCTCTAACATGATTTTGAACAATCAGATGAATGTAGGTGAACTGATCAAGTTCAGCATGTATGCTTCCATGGTGTTTGGACCGATCGCCTGGATGATGTTCATGCCAAGATGGGTCTCCAATGCGATGATTTCCATTGACCGCGTTTTTTCGGTCATTGACGAGCAGCCAGAGGTAGTGGAGACTGATAAAACAGTGAGACATACGATTCATGGCGAGGTTTCGTTCCGCGGTGTGTACTTTGGCTATAACTCCTATGAGCCGGTGCTGAAGGATGTGTCTTTTGATATTCGTAATGGGGAAATGATTGGGTTGGTGGGTCATTCGGGATCGGGCAAGTCTACCCTGATTAATCTCGTCTCCCGCTTCTATGATGTGAATGAAGGTCAAATTAAAATTGATGGTGTAGACATTCGGGACATCCAGAAGGATGACATTCACTCCCAGATTGGTGTCGTGCTTCAGGAGACCTTCCTATTCACAGGCACGATACTTGATAATATCCGTTACTCTAAGCCGCAAGCGACGGAGGAAGAAGTCATCCGGGCGGCCAGGATTGCTAATGCGCATTCATTTATTATCAATCTGCCGGATGGGTACGACACGCTGCTTCAGGAGAACGGGAACAATATATCCGGTGGTGAGCGCCAGCGTCTGGCAATTGCAAGAGCGATTCTGAATGATCCGCCAATTCTTATTCTGGATGAAGCGACTTCTGCACTCGATATTGAGACGGAAAGTGTCATTCAGACGGCGCTCCAGCAGGTAATGAGAGGAAGGACAACGATTGCCATTGCCCACAGGCTGTCAACTCTCCGCAATGCCGACCGGCTGATGGTACTGGAGAAAGGCAAGATTGCAGAAATTGGCTCCCATGCCGAGCTAATAGAGAAAAAGGGCATTTACTACACACTGATTACAGCCCAGAGGGAGATGTCGAAGAAAGAGCAGACGGGGTAACTCATCCATCTCAATCCATTTTGTAGTTTGTTCGTCACATGTATGCTCCGGCAGCTGCGTTGTACTTAGAAATAGGAGGAACGCCGATGACCTTAAACAGGTAACCGGCGTTTTCACTTATTTTTTCGGCATTTTGCTCTCATCCATGTAAAGCAGGTTCCAGCGGTGACCGTCCAGGTCGGCAAATCCTGCGCCGTACATCCAGCCGTCGATTTCACTCGGTTTGCCAAAGATGCTTCCTCCGGCAGACTCTACTTTTTGAATAAAGGTATCTACTTTTTCTCTGCTTTCAGCGCCAATGGAAAATATTACTTCAGCGCTATTGGAAGTATCTGCTGTTTTTGAACCTGTGAATTTCTCAAACGCCGACTCCGGGAACAGCAAAATCGTTGTTTGACCTATGGAAAGCTGGGCTCTCTCGTTCCCAACGCTCACCGCATGGAATCCAATTTCATTGAAAAAGGCAGTTGACTTCTCAACATCTTTGACAGGCAGGTTAATCCAGATCTCCTGTGACATGGTTGTAGCCTCCTAGAATATAATTTTAACTACGCCTACTATACTCTACTTTTGGCAGCAGATGCGAATCTTATCAAAGAAATAAATGAATGTTATTATTATGAATATTGAACAAATGGAGGGATGAACATAGATAAGAAAAAGTACTTTATCCTGATGCCACCGATGTTAATAATTGGACTGTTTATAATGTATTTTCTTCCAGTAAATCAGAGAGCTTATGTATTCTTAGTTCCTATTGTATTTTGGTTGACGTACTATATCTGGGTATTTGTTGAAAGAAAAAAATATAAAAAAACAGAATAGAAATTATAGTTTGAGAGGTGTTAAAATGGTTTCGCATCAATTGCTTACTCACGATACAATTCTTGAATTATTGCCCCACATTAATACAGAACAGAATTTGCTTTTTTATAGTTATTTAACGCAACGTAAGGATAAGGCTCAATATGTTGGTCAATTTACGAATAGTCAACTTACAGCCGTATTAGCTTATTTTAGCGAACTATCCTTTCCTGCATTTTCTTTCTTCCGAGTTGAAGATCGTGATATCTTTTTTCCAGAACTCATTGCTTTTACAAGAGAAACGATCCAACTTGACGAAAGTGCTGTATGTGGCACGATACTCTGTCAACGGGATCTTGAACTTTTTCAATCCTTCGGTCTTATCAAAGGAATTCCTCAACGTTTTTTAACTATGAAACATCAGGATGAATCGAAACTCCTTGAATCTAACATTGCAAAAAAGATAAATGAAAATGATTATTCTAAGGTAATTGATTTTTTACATAGTGGGGAAATGAGGTTTTTCACAAGGAGTGAGTTAGTGGATTATCCTTTTCTTGGAATTAAGGAAAGTGAAGATTTCATAGCTGTGGGCGGATACCATTTTTATGACTCTCAGCTAGTAGAGCTTGGGAACATTGTTACCAGGTTAGATTACAGAGGAAGAGGATTAGCTAAACGCCTAACAAGTGAATTGACACACCTCGGTAAAAAACTGTCACCAGATGTCTATCTGGGCGTATTGGCAAATAACTTGCCTGCTGTTCGCTTATATGAAGGCTTGGGGTATCAAACAACAACGGAACTTTCTATTGTGAATTTTACTTTATCCACGACAAAAATATAGTCTTAATTATAGTCGCTATTTCAGCGGCTTTTTTGTTTTATCGGTATAAGTATTTAAAGGAATGGGCCTCTTTTGCCGTATATCGGCGTTTTCTTTGATCGCCGTAATTAAAAACATTTAAGCAAATACATGCGAATTGGGAATTAAATTCAGTATAACTTATTCCAGAAAAACGAATGAATACTTAATGTCATCTCTATATAGTTCGTAAATAACTGTGAACAATACGTTAATTCATTGACAATGAGTGTTATATTTATTAAAATTCGAAAGGGCATCAGGGTAAAGCAGATATGAGTATCCTTATCATTGGTTTAGAATCTTAGCTTTTTAATCCTAATGACGAATATAGGAGCGGTAATATTACAATCCTATTACGATGATTAGGATTTTTTTGTTTTTGCTCTGGAGAATAATTTGAAAGTTGGAGGCTGGCTTTAATCATGGACAATTGGTTCAAACTAAAAGAAAGAGGTACGACTGTTTCAACAGAGATCATCGCAGGGATCACGACTTTCTTCACAATGGTATACATAGTTATCGTAAACCCGGGAATACTCAGCAGCACAGGAATGGACTTTAACGGAGTATTCATTGCTACGGTGTTGGCGAGTATTGTGGCGACGCTGATTATGGGAATCGGGTCCAATTATCCGATTGTCATAGCGCCTGGCATGGGTCTGAATGCTTTCTTTGCCTATAGTGTAGTTGCTGGATATGGGGTGTCTTGGCAGGTTGCACTAGGAGCTGTATTTATAGCAGGGCTTTTGTTTATTATTTTATCGCTTACTTCATTTCGTTACATGCTGCTTGATGCCATTCCTGCGAGTCTTAAGCACGCGATAACAGCAGGGATTGGATTGTTTATTACAACGGTCGGCCTGCAAAATTCCGGGATTATTGCCGATTCAGAATCAAATTTGATTACGATCGGGAACTTGGCAGAGCCTATGACTTACCTGACCATTATCGGTTTGATTATCACGGTTGTGCTTATGGCTTACAATGTAAAAGGTTATCTGTTCATCGGAATGGTGGTAACAGCGGTTCTTGCCTGGATCATGGGACTATTTCAAATGCCGGAGTCAATTGTATCCTTGCCGCAAGGCCTCACGTCAACGGCTTTCCAACTGGATTTGGCAGGCGTATTCTCTAATGGTTTGTATACCATCATATTCACGTTCCTGTTGATCACGCTGTTTGATACGACGGGGACAATGCTCGGCGTTGCTGAACAAGCAGGACTGCTGAAGGAAGGTAAGTTTCCGCGCTCACGCGGCGCCCTATTGGCAGATGCTGTAGGGACTACGACTGGCGCTTTGCTCGGAACGAGCCCAACATCGGCTTATATCGAGTCCAGCACAGGGGTGGCTGCAGGAGGAAGAACAGGACTGACGGCGGTCACGGTAAGTGTACTGCTTGCTCTTACTTTGTTCTTTACACCTATCGTTAGTGTGATATCAGGTATCCCGGCGATTACTTCTCCGGCACTGATTATTGTGGGTTACTTTATGATTAGCGTAATCAGCAAAATCAATTGGAAGGATCTCGAAGAAACATTTCCTGCCTTTCTGATTATCATACTTACTCCATTGACGCACAGTATTGCGACAGGTATCGGTGTTGGATTCATTTTCTATCCGGTACTCAAGCTGCTTCGCGGAAAGGGCAAGGATGTTCATCCGATATTCTACATTTTTGCGGTATTGTTCTTCATCCAGCTTGTATTCCTGGACCACTAAGAAACGGTTTAATCCAAATAAGGAGAACTGCTTATATATAGGCAGTTCTCCTTATTTATATGTAACCCTCGGTTTAATCCTTTAGAGAAGAATTCTTCTTCGTATTTAATACCTCAAATGCTTCTATTAAAAAATCCATAGTATGCTTAGGCACCAACGACTCATAGGGTTTTACGTTTTTATACAGTTCTTCGTTATTTGCCTCGTCATTGAAAATGAGATTACGTAATGGAGTATCTGCAAATATGCCATGCAACTGCTGCTGTAGGAAAGGATGGTCTGGTTTAAGATCCTTTACGATAGCTCGATGGACAAGCAATAACAAATTATAAAGTTGTCCATCCAAGTACGTTTGCTTAGAGATGTCCTCTGGAAACACCTTATCAATATTATCTATAGAGACATACTTTTGAAGCAGCTTTTTTTGAGCCTCCTCAACACGCATGGAATTCATAAGAAGTATGAGTATTTCAGAGTTTATTCAAAACAAAGTTCTTGTACCAAACAGAGGGCAAGAACTTTGTCTCATAACTGATTAGGTGTATAAAATGATGAATATAATTATGCTTACGGGCAATTCTAACCTCTAGAATGAATGAATGAAGAAGTATCTAGGATGAGGAGGGGAAAGTTATGATCTACAAGCCAGCATTATTGATCATAGATGTACAAATCGGATCATTTATGAATCCTCTCTTTATACATAACAGTGAAAAATTATTAGATAATATCAAACAACTTATTACGTGGGCCCACATAAGTAAGATTCCAGTCATACTTACGCAGCATAATGGGAAATTAGGGTCGCTAACCTCAAAAAAATCCTCAGGGTGGAGTCTTCATCCCGCCTTACCCTTGATCGCTCAAGATGTGAAAATTGAAAAGGACTTTCCAGATTCATTTCAAGATACCACCCTTGAATCACATTTAAATCAGCTAGACGTTAATCAACTGATTGTCGCAGGAATTCAGACTGAGATATGTGTTGATGCTACATGTCGTAGAGCATTTAGCTTAGGATATGATGTTATTTTAGCCAAAGATGGTCACAGTACTGCGGACTCTTCCTTTTTAATTGCAGATCAAATCATTACACATCATAATATCCTTCTACAAAACTGGTTTGTTTCTTTAAGCGATACCCAGGATATCATAATGTCGATTTCACGATGAGACCCTTCGTGAACACCTTGCTGTGACGGATCTAAAACTTAAGGGCTTAGAGCAGTTTCGTGGAGAAATCGAGTCCCTTATTCATTATTTTGAGCAGTGGCTGCCGCGTTGGATGCTGGAATTTCTCATTTAAATACGGCTGATTTTTATAGCAGCGGACATAACGAAATGCTTATTGGCGAGGCACTTAAAGGCAGCCAAAGAGAGAAGGCTTTTTTAGCTGTAACGTTTGGAGCATTAGTGGCGCTAGACGGATTCATGTACGGCCTGGATGTTAGGCCTCAACATATAAAAAATTATCTGGCCTACACGCTAAAACGGTTAAACGTAGAATATATCGATCTTTATCAATCCGGTCTCTGGATGTCCAATTTATTAAAAGTGACCTGAAAAGAATTGAAGCCGCAATTCCAGAGAATGAAATAGCAGGTGGGAGTTTCCGCAGATGAATTTTAAAAATGGTGTTGTGGTTCGTCCGTAAGTTAATAGATAGTTCCAGACCTTGAGGGTGGTAAACTCTCAAGGTCTTTCTTATATTCTCTCACCCAGTATCGATGTTAAATATATTAAAACCTATTGTTTTTTGACTATTATCTAACGTTTTTGATCTAGGAATTATCTGGTGATTTACATAGAATTACAACTAATCGAGGATAGGTTCTACAAGAAGGGAAGAATGATATGGGAGCAAAAGTCACCCGCAAAAGAGTACGAACACGCTGGCGCAAGCATGACACCGAGCTCACGCTGCTCGTGCTTCCGACCACAATCTGGTACATTTTGTTCAGCTTCTTGCCGATGTTCGGTGTCATTATCGCTTTTAAGAATTTCAAGATTCACGGGAATTTTCTCAGTAATGTTATAAACAGCGACTGGATCGGGTTCAAAAACTTTGAATTCCTGTTCAGTTCGAACGACGTCTGGATCGTAATTCGCAATACAATCGGTTACAACATGATTTTTATTATTCTGGGTATCATCGTGCCTGTGTCACTTGCATTGATGGTTGGACAGCTGCACAGCCGCAAGGCAGCCAAGATCTATCAGACGATGATGTTTCTCCCGTATTTCCTATCTTGGGTTGTCGTTTCCGCGGTGCTTTGGGCATTCTTGAGCTATGACAAGGGGATTGCCAATCAAGTTCTGACCCATTTCAACCAGGATCCAAAAAATTGGTACATGGAACCATCGTATTGGCCTTATCTCCTTGTGTTTATGAACATGTGGAAGGGTCTCGGCTATGGGATGGTTGTCTACTTGGCGACAATCACAAGCATGGATTCAACGTATTACGAAGCCGCCGTCATTGATGGTGCCAGTAAGTGGCAGCAGACACGGTATATTACGCTGCCTTTAATGAAATTTGTTATCGTGCTGATGTTTATCCTGTCAGTCGGAGGCATCTTTTCCACGGATTTTGGTTTGTTCTTCCAAGTGCCGCGGGACTCCAATTCTCTCTACAACGTGACCACGACGGTCGATGTGCTTGTGTACAAACAACTCAAAACCGCGACGGTCGGGATGGCGTCCGCCTCTGCCTTCATGCAATCTGTACTGGGCTGCGGAATGATCCTATTCGCGAACTGGGTCGTTCGCAAAGTTGACCCAGAAAGCGCACTGATTTAGAGAGGAGGCAGGAAGATGTCAACACAATCAAGCTACGATTCCGGTCTTGAAAAGTTTAACCGAGTCGGCAAAGGAACGAACATTTTTTTTCACCTCATCTTTATCATTTTAGCTTTGTTATGCGTAGTCCCTATCGTCGTCGTGCTATCTATTTCACTGTCTAGCGAAGCATCCATTCGAGAGACCGGTTACCAACTCCTGCCGTCGGCATTCTCGGCTGAGTCCTACAACTATATCGTTAAGCAGGGCTCGATGATTGTACGTGCGCTCGGAGTCTCCGTATTCGTTACGGTAATAGGCACACTGATCGGCGTACTGCTCACCACTACGATGGGTTATGCATTGTCCCGTCCCCAATTTAAGCTAAAAGGACTTTTGACATGGATTGTGTTCATCCCGATGGTTTTTAACGGCGGTCTTGTCTCCAGCTATTACATCAATTCGACGATGTTGGGATTAAGCAATACAATCTGGGCGCTGATTTTACCATTAGCCGTTTCTTCCTTTAATGTCATCATCTGCAAAACTTTTTTCAAGACGACCATTCCGGACGGGCTGATCGAATCGGCTGAAATTGACGGAGCAGGTCAATTCCGCATCTTCTTCACAATCGTGCTCCCGATCTCACTGCCAGTTCTAGCGACGATTGGTCTGTTTCTCTGCTTCTCGTACTGGAATGACTGGTTTCAATCGATGTTGTATATTGACGACCAAAGCTTGTATTCGCTGCAGGCGCTACTGAACAGCCTGATGAGCAACGTTGATGCGCTGGCTAAAAACGCCTCGACGATGGGCATAAGCTACGCCGAGCTTGTCGCCACCATGCCCAAAGAATCGGCACGTATGGCTGTTGCGATCATTATTGTACTGCCCGTTGCTCTGGCCTACCCCTTCTTCCAGAAATACTTTATCTCCGGTTTGACGGTGGGTGCAGTTAAGGGATAAATCGAAATAAATCTGGAAATTTCAGGTTTATCATAATTTTTTCGCAGGATCGGTGCGTGTTAACTTAAGGGAGGGAATAGAGGAATGAGGACAAGGTTTAAAGCATGGATGAAAACTCCGCTTTTGATTGGAGTGGTAACGCTGGCTATCTTTGGTTTAACAGGCTGTTCCGGCTCAGACAACAATAACGCGTCAAACAACACGTCAGCGGAAAACTCAGGATCGAATGCAGGCGAAGGTTCCGGCGAGGTACCTACGCTGGTGTGGTGGACGATCGGCGGACAAGTGCCAGCCAATTTTGATAAGGCAATTGAGAAGATAAACGAATATACGGCAGAGAAGATTGGTGTAAAAATCGATCTCCGCGTTGCCAGTTGGGGCGATTGGGACACCAAGATCAATACGATTGTAAACTCCGGTGAAGCTTTCGACATTATGTTTACGAATAACGGAAAATACAGTCAACAGGTCAACATGGGCGCATTCACGGATATTACTGACCTTGTGCCAAGTACGGTACCGGACTTGCACAGCTATATCCCAGAATTGGTGTGGGATGGAACGAAAGTCGGTGGCAAGATTTACGCTGTTCCAACATATAAGGATTCTTCATTAACCCAGTACTGGGTGTTTGACGATGCGCTCGTGCAAAAGTACAATGTCGACCTCGGCAGCATCAAGACACTACAGGATCTGGACAAGCCATTCCGTGACTTCAAGGCTGGTGAAGGCAAAGGGTTCTATCCACTGTCCTTGACTCAAGGAGAGGGCATTAACGGTTTCTTTAATGACTATGACGATATGACTCTCGGCTTTCAGCCGATCGGCGTAAAGGCCGAAGATGAATCCCGTACAGTCGTTTCTGTTCTGGAACAACCGGATATACAGGGAAAACTGAAGCTCATGCATCAATGGTACAAGGACGGCATTATCAATCCGGATGCGCCAACCAAGATCGAGGCCGACCCTTATCGCCCGTTCTTCAGTGCGCAGGCGTTCCCTGGTGCAGAAGTGAATTGGCAGATCTCGGCGGGTATTGATAAATACGACATGGTTCAAATTCTAGGTCCGATCTATACAACCAGCACAATCCAGGGATCCATGAACGCAATCTCTGCCAACTCCAAGTACAAGGAAGAAGCGCTTAAATATCTGGAACTGGTAAACACCGACCCCAAGCTGCGCAATATGCTTGCTTATGGCGAAGAGGGTGTCGATTTCGATTATGTAAACGACAATACAGTTGAACGGAAAACGGATTCGTGGCCGCTGGCGGCCTATACACAAGGAACGTTCTTCAACATGGCTGTCACAAAAGGCGCACCTGAAGATCAGTGGGATCAGGTCCGCAAGCTGAATGAAGCAGCCACCTCATCTTCAATCCTTGGCTTTGCACTGGATATTAGCGAACTCGGCACTGAAGTAGCCAATGTGAAGGCTGTATGGAACAAATACAATTATGAGCTGATCACTGGCGCATCCGATCCGGAAAAAAAGATACCGCAAATTATAGAAGAGTTGAAGAAAGCTGGATTGGATAAGATTATGGAAGCCGCACAAGAACAGATCAACGCATATTTCAAATCATAATCCTTGAGACTTGAGACAATAACCCGAACGGAGCCGTTGTGGCCGTTCGGGTTTTCCAATCTTACTGGTGACATTTGCATTTAATTTGAGTTTATAACGGATTGATTTGTCCGACAAATAGCTATATGGTAAAACTATAAGTCTCAATATAATCCAACTGCTAAGGAGAGCTGCATGTTTTCCTTCTTTCAAATCAAAATCTACCGCCGCAAATTTATTGCTTACGCGATTTTTACGTTATTCATGGGTCTGATTTTAAGCGTATTGACCACATTTGTTTTGCTGCAGCAGTGGTTAGAGAATGCTCAGAATCAAGCGGCAGATGCATTCTCCCGGGTTGAAAGCATTCTTCAAAACGATGCTGAGCGGATCGAATCCTATTTACAGCGAGTTTACTCCAATAACGGTCTGGTGGCAGACGTTCGTTATTTTCTCGCCAACAGCGCGGAAGGTTATCTGACGGGAAGACTCCAGAACAGCCGCTATGATCAGCCTCTTGCATCGTTTCCAGAGGATGTGAAAGCTTTTCTCGGCAGTGGGCAGGAAGATATTATCCAGGTGAGTCTGCATACCGAGGAACGAGGCAACGTAGTACGTTTCGCCAGTAACGGTGCGACGAGCTTTTTGTTTAATCTGCCTAACACGGATGATATATTTCGAGAGACAATCCAAAGAGGTTTCGTGATCCGTAAGCAGCTGCTGGACGAAAATCAAATCTCACGCCAGCTCGGTGAGTTTCGTTTTTTGGTCAGTAGCGATGTATTATTCAAAGGCGTGCAGAACAATCAATGGATCGAAAACGGAGTCGTCAGCGCGGCTGGAGATGTCTATCTCATGGACGTTGGAGACAGAGCCACCCAGGAATTATTCATAAAGGCTGCTTCAAAAGAACGTACCAAGGGGTTTATGCAGTTAGGCAAGCTGGATCGCGCATTTTATGTGACCCATTCGTCCAATGCTTACGATTACCAATTGATTAGTATTGTAGACATGGCAGTGCTTTTCCGGCAAAAAGCCGGCATGCTGATTACCGTGTTCTTGATCTTTTTGGCAGCTATGGTCAGTTTTCTCCTGTTAATCGGATACAATCTTCGTGAAGACGCAGGTTTTTTGCAACGAATTATCTATTCCATCCAACGTGTAAAATCCGCCAATTTTACGCCAATCAGTCCGACCCGCTATCGAAAGAATGAGTACGGAATGATCGCGAGGGAACTCGACGATATGACGCATCAGCTCAACCAACATATTCGAACCGAGTACTTGCTAAAACTGAAACAGAAGGAAACAGAAATGAAAGCGCTTCAAAATCAAATTAACCCTCATTTTTTGTACAATACACTTGAAATAATCCGATCGTTTGCGTTGGCGGGCCGCGCGGTTGATACGGCTGAAGCGGTAGCTACACTGGGCTCGTTATATCGTGAAATCGTGAAGAACGAAGATATTATTCTGTTGGGCAGTGAGCTGGCTTTGCTTGAAAAATACTTAAAGATCATGGAATTTAAATATCCGGACAAATTCTATTATCAAATCAATGTGGACCAGGGACTGCTGGCTTTACCTACCGTTAAGTTCTGGATGCAGCCGCTCGCCGAGAACTTTTTAGTACACGGCTTCCATTCGGACCACGAATTTAATCTGCTTGTTGTGAATGGATTGGAAAATGCCCACTCATACGTATTGGAGATTGTAGACAATGGGAACTCGATCTCGGAAGATCGATTAGCTGATATCCGCCGCAATCTGTCTTTTGTCGGGGACTCGGCATCGGAGAGCATCGGCCTACGCAACGTTTATACACGGCTTCATTTTTTCTATGGGAAAGGCTTTACCATGCAAATTGAAAATAATGTGGAAGCTGGTGTCAAAGTTACCTTAACCATAGCGAAGGAGGCATAACGTATGTACAAACTTCTAATCGTTGATGACGAGCCGCTAATTCTGGAAGGAATCAAGCGAACGCTAGATTGGGAAATGCTTGGCTTCAGACAGATCGAGACCAGCGAAACCTATGGGGATGCGCTAACAAAGGCCGTGGAGTTTTGGCCGGACCTAGCAATCTTTGACGTTTGCATTGGCAAGGATCGCGGCTATAACGCCATTCACAAGCTTAATGAGCTCGGGCTCCCGACTACCTATATTATGATGAGCGGTTATGGTGAGTTCGAATACGCCCTGGAGGCTATTCATTGTGGGGTTAAGGATTATCTACTCAAACCCGTTGAGCGAGCAAAGCTTCAAGCTCTGATTGAACGAGTCATCGTCGAAAATTTGAACGGTACGCTGGAGGGAAGAAATCTGAGCCACCGTGATATAGACCCCATATTGGAAGTGCGCTACGACAGCTTATCCAAGCTAACCAACCGTATTTTGCTAATGGTTAAGGCTGAATACAATCAAAATCTTAATCTCAAAGAGTTGGCGAGCCGTTTTCGCATGAACGGAACCTATCTTGGACAGTTGTTTCTGAAGGAAACCAAGATGAAATTTTCGGAGTACCTTATGGCTTACCGGATGTTATGTGCGCGAGATCGTATTCAGGCTACAAACGAGAAGATATCGACGATTGCGCTTTCCGTCGGTTACGCCAATCTAAACTACTTTTACACGCATTTCCAAGCCTACTTCAGCAAATCGCCTTCCGATCTGCGGAGAAAGGAGTAGTTCAGAAATGATACATTCATGTATCTGGAATAGATTTATCAAGTCTGTCCTGATTACAACGATGTTGACGCTGCCTCTGTCCGGGTGTATCTCCATATCGGGCAAGAACGAGGAATTCGACAAAAATATCAACACAGTGAATCTGATTTATTATACGCTTGGCAATTCTGATCCGGATCTGAAGATGGTAAACGATAAAATCAATGAAGTGTTGGCTCAAAAAATCGGAATCACTATTACATATATCAAGATTGGTTGGCAGGAGTACAATGACCGGATCAATACGCTAATTTCGACGGGAACTCCTTTTGATATCGCTTTTACCACGGATTACTCAAGCTATGTTCAACGGGGAGCATGGCTGAGACTGGACAGCTACTTATCCAACTTCGGCAAGGATATGTACGACGCGATCGACCCCGTTCTCTGGCAGGGCGTTCGCATGGAAGACGGCGGCATCTACGGTGTGCCCACGAATAAGGAGCTTGCGGTCCGTATGCAATGGATGTATCCGGAGACGCTTGTCCAAAAGTATGACATTGATATTACGAAGTACAACAGCCTGGAATCTCTGGATCCGCTGTTCCAAATGATCAAGGAAAAGGAACCCTCCTATCAGTTGATGGAGATGGACAAGGATTCCCAGAACTTCTTCGCCATGTACGGTTACGAATATGTGCTGGACAAACCGCTACCGCTCATGGTGCGTTCTCTGGATCCCGACGCGCATGTGATCAATATATTTGAGGCCAAGGAAGCAAGGCAGGTGCTGGATACACTCCGCAGCTATTACGTCAAGGGTTACATCAATGAAGACGCGGCCCTGCGGGAGAGCCAAAATCTCAAACGCGAAGAACGGGTTTTCTGGAAATCTGCGGGAGGGGGACCACTTTCGGAAAACAGCTGGAGCAAGGATCGCGGCTATAAAGTTGTTGCTTATCCTGTGACCCCGCCACTAATCACGACGGAATCCGTTCGCGGCGGGATTATGGCAATAAACGCAAAGTCAGCGCACCCCGTTGAAAGCGTAAAGTTTTTGAATTTGCTCAACACGGACCCGGAGATCCGCAATCTGTTTAATTACGGTATTGAAGGTGTGCATTATACGTTGGACAAGAACGGGCAGGTGCTGCTGAAATCTTCGGGAGACAGCGGCAATGATCCGGTATCAGAAGTCGGCTATGAAGGTGTGCAATATACACAAGGAAACTGGTTCATTCTCAAAACGATCGGTGGAAAATATCCCGATCCGTTGGATAAGTGGGATCAGTACCGAGCAGCAAACGCGGAATACGTTACATCGAAGTTGCTCGGATTTACGCCGAATTTAACCAGTATGTCCATTCAGGTCAACCTCATAAAAATGGTTTGGGAAAAGTACTATCCAAGCCTGATGACCGGCAGTGTGGATGTGGACAGGGTACTGCCCAAATTTAATGAGGAGCTGAAGCAGGCAGGTCTGGACGAGGTGCGGACAGAAGTGCAGAGGCAACTTGACGTTTGGCGTGTTGATCAGATGCATGGCATTCACAGTGTTCGTCAAAAAGCTCACTAAATTATTTGCCAATTGAAAGGGTGTTCAGGATGTGGTATTTACTCCTTTGTAATTGAACGCTTGTATTTGTCTTTCGTTGTCGAGTAAGATGTAAGAGATTTTAAAATACCCAAATTAAATATCGGGAACAGGTGTCTGGTCGCAAACATTGCTTGTCGGCCAAACTTAAAAGGGAAGTCGGTGCGATGCCGACGCGGTCCCGCCACTGTGACGGAGGAGCAGGTAGCCTACTTAGCCACTGATTGAGATCAATCGGGAAGGCCGCTGCCATGTGACGATTCCGGAGCCAGGAGACCTGCCTGTTTCGACAGCACTGCTGTACCTACGGGAGATAGGAAGGTGTTAGATGAACCGTCATAATTTGCATAATTATGGAGGCGTCTTTCCCTATGCTTTTTCAGGGGAAAGACGTCTTTTTTGGTTGTCTACAGATGTCATGAGTACAGATGCCCACAAGGTTGTGGGTTATGAGGAGGGAGTCCATCAATGCGGTATGAATTAGTCCATTTTTTGTCTCACGTAGAAAATGAACAAACGATGATCAGAGTCATTCGAAATTTAAATGCCGATGCATATGGCGACCTGCTTCATCATCTGGAATATACATCTCCAGACACACAAGAGCGCTGGCAGAAGATACTACGAAAAGTACTAAGTTAGATTTGCTAGCAAGTAGGACATTATAGTACATTCTGGCTGGTAAAATCGATGCATAAAGAACGTAAGAAAAATCAATTGTCGAGGTAGAAAACGATTGTTCCAATTCAAAGTCGCTATTTTATAGCGGCTTTTTGTATTACTACGGTTAGCCAGTAATGTTAGTGAAGGCTTATACGTTTGCGCTATCCGCTGCTTAAAAGGTAATCTTTTGAAGACTCTTAAATGATTCTTTTATAATTTATTTGTTGATTAAATAGCATTTCCATTGAAAATAGCTGAACACGATCCATAATTTACAAGTTTACTAGAAACTTTTTCCTAAATCTAGCGTCTAATAGTATGACTTTTTGAGAGGATAACAATTACTTGGGAGCAGAAGGAGCCAAAGACAAAGCATGAATATGAAGAAGAAATTGTCCATTTTTACCGCTTTAGCCGTTTTTCAAGCATTTGCAGTCGGTTCAGTGAGTGCGCAATCAGCACCGCAAGATGACACAGCATCAGTAAATACGGCCAAAGTAGAATCGGTTGAGGTATTGAAGCAGGAGCAGCCGATCGCTGAGAGTGAAGTAAAGACAGGGAGCAATAATGCATCCACCAATACGCCGTCCACTAAAGGAAAAGAAACCGGAACTTTGACAGGCATTGAGGAAACACCCAAAACAGATATCGAGAAATCCGCCATTGATGGCGAAGGGTCGACTACAAACGAAACGAGTACGAAACCTGTAAACCAAGAGGGAACCCCCGAGGATGTTGAAACGCCAGCTACGCCAGCTCAAATAGAGCAACCATCTATTGATGGAAATTCTGCCGTAGCAGCAGGCGGCAATCTGACGTTGTACATGAATAGCAACAAAATGGAGCAGGATGGCAAAACGTATCTTGCTGGCCAGCCCATGACTGTAAAAAACGGCGTATCCTATGTTGCGATCCGTGCACTGGTGGACCGTGTGGGATACGGGGTCAAATACGATAATAAAACCAAAGAAACGATCATCATCAGTGGTGATAATGAGCTCCGATTCAAAACCAACAGCACGGTCTATACCGTAAATGGAGAGTCCAGAACGATGAAAGGCCCTGCTTATCAGCAAAAAAATACGTTCATGGTGCCGTTAACTTCCATTACTCAAGCTCTGAACATCACCTATAAAGTGAATCAGTCGGCTAAAACGGTTGTGCTGAATCTCAATACTAAACCCGTTGCAAGCTTTGTGATTTCCCAAAAGGAAATTTTTGCGGGCGATAAAGTGGACTATGTGACTTCTTCCAGTTCTCCAAATGGTCTGGATATCCTAGATGAACGCTGGACAGGTCGTCAGGAATCATTTGATCAAGCGGGTACATATACGATTTCATATCAAGTACAGGATTCCAATGGTCAATGGAGCGATCCCTATTCGATGACGATTCAAGTACTGAGTCCTAATCTTCCTCCTGTAGCCATGTTCACTACAGACAAGGAACAATATAAAATGGGCGAAAAAATAACATACATCGACCAAAGTACAGATGATGAAAACAGTATTGAAAAAACGGTATGGGAAAACAATTCGCTGGCCTTCTTTGAACCCGGTCCAAAAACGGTAACACTCACCGTTACTGACAATCACGGCGCGACGAACATGTACTCCAAAGTTATAACCATAACCAATGAGACATTATATTCATTTTCCGATTTCAATTTACTCTTCACGCCGGTAGGACAGAAATTCACCTTCAACGGTGGCGAAGTGACTTCTATGGAAAAAGTACCTTATACGTACAGGGATGAGCCAAGTCTGCTGATCCGCAGCAACAGTCCTGAAACGGTTAATACGGAAGGCATCGTATATAAAGAATCATCTTCAGGGCAGACCCGTTTCATGATTCATCATGTTAACAATACAGGCAAAAGAGTAAAAATGTATGTTATTGCAACCAATAACAACCCCAATCCGGCCGTATTCGAACAACAAAATATGGGCTTTGCCGGGCCTACACCGTATGCTACCGTAGCTGGGAAACTGTCGATTGATAAATGGTTCAAATCGATTCAGACCGGAGCCGATCAGAAGAAAGAAGTTATTCAACCTGGAGAAAGCAAACTGATTTTGACCGAGCTAAATAAAACTCCGATGAAAGAAGGACAAGTGATCTCACTCTATTCGGATGCTTATAGTGATTATTCCCTGGACTATAACGTTATCCTCGTCGAAGAAAATAAAGATCCGTTCGAGACTTTACCAATGCTACCTGTGCTTGATCGTGACGGTGTGCACAACCGTGGAACGTACCCGAATGCGACTCGTATCATTACGTATGATCAGCTAGTGGGAGTCAAACCTGCTCGTCTGCCACTGGGTGATAACGCAAGCGATCCCAATCTGGTTGGAACAGATCCAATGGCTTACACAGACGCATCCAACGCGGGTAATTTTGGCGTATTGTACAAAATCACGCTGAATAATGTGGCTCCGCGTACGTTAATCTCATTTAACCCTCGTGGAGGGAAATACTCAGGAGTGGCTCTAGTGAACAATCAGGTTGTATCCATTGCCGATGGTAACGTTGCTGTTAGCAATTCAAGTGAACAAAGCGTTCTTTACCGCACAGGGGCATATGGAGAGAGCGTAACGATTCTTTTCTCTGCCGCGCCAGGAAGCAACCTGCCGGTTAATCTACTTTTTACACCGCTCCCATCGGAGAAGTGATGAAGTTGTCTCTCATAAGCTAGAGCGGGAATGAATGATTGGGTTGGCGTATTAACTATCGAAAGAAGGACTCCATAAGGAGTCTTTTCTTTTCACTGGGGATATGAGGATATACGGGATGGATGCTGCTTAAAAAGCCACTATAGAACCGCTTATTTCTACTGAGGAGGAATCAAATTCCGATGAATGTAGTCGTCAAGTTGATACGTGAATTCAAGAAGCGCGATACCCGGCGTTTGTTGAAAGATTATCGAGACGAAGTGGAGCTTATCAGGAAACGGAATTTGGAAGCTTGGGAAGATCAGCGTCTACAAGTGGAATCCCTTCGGCTGCAAGAAGAAGCACGATCAGGCACGCATTTGGATGAGCTGCTTGTTGATGCTTATGCGTTAGTCTGCGAGGCTGCGAAGAGAACACTCGGATTACAGCCTTACGATGTCCAGATTATGGCTGCTATCGCTTTGCACGAGAGATTTTTGATCGAGCAGCATACCGGTGAAGGAAAAACACTCTCTGCTGTTATGCCTGCTTATCTCAACGCGTTGACAGGCGAAGGCGTTCATGTACTCACTTTTAACGACTACTTGGCAAATCGAGATGCGGAGTGGATGGGTCCGATCTACCGTTTCCTTGGGTTAACGGTAAGCTCGGTTCAAGCGGGCATGAGCCTGTTGGAGAAACGGGAAGCGTACGCCAAGGATATAACCTATGTTACGGCTAAAGAAGCAGGGTTCGATTATTTGCGTGACACAATAGCATTAAATGAAGCTGATACCGTACACCGTCCTTTCCACTACGTCATCGTCGACGAAGCGGATTCATTGCTTCTTGATGAAGCGCGGGTGCCGCTAGTCATTAGTGGCGATTCGAGCGCTTCCAAGAATGACGGTATTCTTTTCGCAGAAGTGGCCCGGCAGCTTCAGCCAGCAGAGCATTACGATTTTGACGAGTTCCAGCGGAACGTTTACTTGAATGATGCGGGTGCTGCGAAAGCGGAGTTGCTGCTGGGATGCGGCAATTTGTACGATAGCCATAATAGTCATTTGTTAACGTCATTGAATTGTGCGCTGCATGTGGAAGCGTTATTAAAAAAAGACGTCGATTACATCGTCCGGGATGGTGAAATTGAGTTAATCGAAGAACATACCGGCCGTGTGGCTGAGAACAGGTATTTGCCGGACGGGCTGCAAGCTGCACTGGTGGCGAAAGAAGGGTTGCAGTGGAAGGCCGGTGGTAGAATTCTCGGTACGATCACCATTCAACATTTCATTAGCCTGTATTCGGGAATTTGCGGAATGACGGCTACGGCGCTCGCTTCAGCAATGGAATTCGAAGATATCTATGCGCTGCAGGTCGTGCAAATTCCGCCGAACCAGCCAAACATACGGATAGACCACCAGCACCGAATTTACACCCATAAAGAAGCCAAATATAAGGCGCTTGTACAAGAAATCTCTTCCGTCCATAGGGTGGGACGCCCTATTCTTATTGGTACGTCAAGCGTCGAGGAGTCTGACATGCTGGCGGAGGCGCTTGCGATTGCCGGCGTATCTTGCCAGGTTCTGAATGCGAAAAACGATGCGAAAGAAGCCGAGATCATCGACAAAGCGGGAGAAATCGGGGCCATAACGGTATCTACGAATATGGCAGGACGCGGCGTCGACATTCGTCTCGGTGGAGGCAACCCAGCGCAGGCAGAAGTGGTTGCCAAGCTGGGCGGATTATACGTGATAGGTACATATGTGAACGAGAGCATGCGGATTGACAACCAGTTGCGCGGGCGTTCCGGCCGCCAAGGTGATCCGGGTGCTTCCGTATTCTATATAAGCCTGGAAGACGAGTTGATGCTTCGCTTCGGCATTCATAAATTGTTTCGTGCCCCCAGGCAGGACGAGGTTCTGAATGATCCGGCGCTCCGCAGCAAAATCGAGCATATTCAGCGCGTGATTATTGGCCAAAACTTCGATATTCAGCGGGAATTGAACGGTTATTCGGATATGGTGGAGGATCAGCGGCGAATCCTTTACGAGGAGCGGCTCGAAATATTGAAAGGCGAGAGGAAGATGAGTCCTTCAGAGCAGCGGGTACGGCTTTTTTATATCGACGAGTTCTGGGCTGACCATCTGGCATACGTTTCTTACATTCGCGAAAGCATCCATCTCGAGAGCATTACCAGTCGTAACCCGATCGACGAGTTTCATACGCAAATTACCCAGCATTCGAGCAAATTCCGGCTAAAATAGATCATGAGTCGGCGAATATGCTTAGAAAACTCGGAGGTTCGAATGATCCGGCGAAATGGGAACAGTTCGGTCTGAAGAGTCCTATTTCGACTCGGACTTATATGATCAACGATCAATACAGCCAAGATAAGCGCAGTTCATGGACCGGAACGACCGTATTGGCTTTTTGGGGCAGTAAGATGTTGAAGCTGGTACTGTGGCCGATATATAGGATGTCAAAATATTGATGGGAGCGTGACGATCGATGAACAACAGAGAACGGTTTTCGAGTCGGGTCGATTCGTATTTGAAATACCGCCCGAGCTATCCCAAAGAGGCTATTGACCATTTGTACGACGTCGTCGGTTTACGTGCGAACAGCAACATAGCAGACATCGGTTCAGGTACTGGGATCATCTCAAAGCTACTTCTGGAACGCGGAAGCTATGTTATCGCGGTCGAGCCAAATCAGGCAATGCGGGAAGCCGCCGAGCAAATGTTAGAAAGTAATCCGAAATTTCAGAGTACATCAGGTTCTGCAGAATCTACTGGGTTACCTGATGAGTCGGTTGATTTTATTGTCTGCGCTCAGGCGTTTCATTGGTTCGATCGCTCCGCAGCCCAAATGGAGTTTCGCAGAATTTTACGGCCAGGTGGGAGAGTAATACTCATCTGGAATTCACGTCTTACAAACGGTACTCCATTTCGTGAAGAGTACAATCAACTGCTTCATACATACGGAACCGACTACGAAAAAGTCAATCATAAAAATATTTCTAAGACGATTCTGCTCTCTTTTTTCAAGGAAGGTTCAATGCATGAAATGCGATTCAGAATGAGTCAGGAGTTCGATTTCGAGGGTTTGAAAGGCCGTTTGCTATCATCTTCCTACAGCCCTGTACCCGGGCATGCAAATTACGATCCTATGATGACAGAACTGCGGAATTTATTTGATAAAAATAATCAAGATGGTATTGTTGAATTCGATTATGAAACTGAGATTTTTTGGGGAGAAGTATAGATCAACAAAATGATACCCAGCTATATCATCAAGCTATAGCTGGGTATGTTTGTGGAGTTTACGTCCATAGAGCCTTTTAACGATTGTACGCCTAGATGTTGATTCGTTGCCTAAGTGATAAGTAGGCAACGACTTTTTGTTTATAAATGTCTAACACCATTAATCTAAACTATCCAAGAAGGCTAATTTTCTCTGAATATAAGTTCGAGTTGCTTTAGTATCAATCGTGTTCATATATCCATGAACTTCTTTGCTCTCATGGATATCAGGAATATATAAATCTGTCTTGACCCCTAATTCTTTTAAGCGGTTATAATAATCTTCAGCCTGATCTGTGAATGTCCCCGTGTTTCCATCCGTTATAAAAGTTGGAGGGAAATTACTCGTCGCTCTTGGTATTACATTTAAGGATTGTAAGATATCTTTATCAGCGCTAACCACCGGCTGACCAATGTATGCACTTCCTGATTGAGCGAAAATATAGTCAGTCACGATGTCTTCGGTTACGGTTCTATGGCCCCGACTAAAGTCAAGAATGGGTACTTCTAATACTAAAGCTTTGATATCCGTAAGCTCTATGACAGGATTAATATCGATTTCTTTCGCATACTCAGGGTTAGCTTGAATTGTCACAAAGTCTGCAGCGATAAATCCACCTGCGCTTCCCCCGCCAAAGATTACATTGTTCATATTAATTCCGTACTGTTTGCCATTTTGCTGCATATATTGCACCGCTTCTGATAATTGTTTTATGGGTGTAGGGTGTATATATTCTGGAGCTAAAGCATAATTTATGGTCACCACATTATAACCATGATCAACCATTAATTCATAATGATATAACATTGTATTTGAAGCCGCTCCTGCGTTAGGATCACCTCCAATTGAATCTCCCGCTATAAAGCCACCGCCGTGCACATAAAAGTATGTTGGACGTTCTTCATCCAATTGACCATCGGGTGTAATGATATTTAAAAAACTTCTTGGATACTTATCTCCATATTGAATATTCGTTGTTAACTGATATTTACCATCAATAGTTGTGGTAGTAGATGGTTCTGCTGTATAAGTATTTTCTGCTCCAGAACTGCTTTGCAAATATAAAGCAACTGGTTTTGGCGTAGCTGTAAATAATATTAATATGGATGTCCCCAACATTAAGACAAGGACGAGAACCCATTTGCTAATTCTCAACGTTAATGATTTGAAACTTCGATTCATTTTCTTATGCATGCCTAAGGCAAAAATAATTAATGCAAACCCGGTTACTGCAAATGAAACTTGTGCAACTACAAATAATCCGATTTTATCAAATATCATCCAGAAGATTTCAGTAGCTATAAACAAAGCCGAGATACCTAACCAGGCACGATAGATCTTTTCATTTAAGTGCTTCTTAACGACTAGAATATTAACTACAGACACAACCATGGCTACGATTCCTAATGGGATAAGATAATTGATAAAAAATGACTGTGACCAAGACAATAAGATCGTAATTAACCCTACAATAACTCCGTATAACCTCATACTAAATTTCATTTTTAACCATATCCTTCTTTATATTATTTAATTGTGTATCAATCACAGATAAATATTGGTTTAATTCCTCCAGCTCTTTAACAGTGAGCTTATTTCCTAAAGGCATCAATACAGCCAGTATTTTCTGTCTCTCTTCCAACACAATGTGCTGTCCTTTTTCTGTTAATTCAAGCCAGACCACGCGTTTATCTTTTTCATTGTACTCACGTTTAATTAATTCTTTATCCGTTAATCGATTCACGATAGCAGTAATAGAACTTTTTTTGACATTAAGTGCTTTAGCTAAAAAACTGGCTGTGCAATGATCAGTCGTATTAATGACATTCAATAAATTAAACTGGTCTGGAGTAACACTGCTATCTTTTGAAATATTCTTTTGAATAGATTGCATACTGATTGAAATTGATATTGCTCTCTGAGTATACAGATCAATATGTTGTTCTAATTGCTTTCTATCCATATCCATAGTTAATTGCTCCTTTACGAAATTAGTTTCATTGTCTAATGGTTAGACTGTGAAACTAATATTAACAGCATGTTTTTTGTAAGTCAACAATTGAAAAAAAGGCAAATGTTATTGTTGGTTAAGATTCTCCGTTCTAAACACTTGTCGAGAGACAAGAACATAGCCCCATTTGAAAGTCGCTATTTTAGCGGCTTTTTTTATTTAGCGATACAAGTTCTTATCCCGCTTTCCTGGATGAGCTGTTGGAACGATCCAAGGCACACTTCCTTAATATCTTATAAGAAATTCTTGAAATTTCAGAAATTTATCCGATAGGGGGGTGCTAATATACAAATACAAACAAAGACGAGGTGATGATATGCAAGTGAAATTGGCAGCGGACGCCATTCCCCTCTCCAAAAAGCGGAAGTCATGGATAAGGACGATCCAAAAATATAAAGTGATGTATGCTCTCTTATTACCCGCCTTAATTTACTTTGCCGTATTCAAATACATTCCTATGGCGGGAATATTGATTGCTTTTAAAAACTACAACCTGGCTTTGGGCGTATGGGATAGCCCGTGGGTGGGATTCAAAAATTTTACGGATTTTATGAACGGCGTTTATTTCTGGGACATCATGAAAAATACGATTGTTATTTCGCTCTATAAGCTATTGTTCGGTTTTTCCGCTCCCATCTTACTTGCTTTACTGCTCAATGAAGTTCATACCCAATGGTTTAAGAAAATCGTACAAACCATTACTTATTTACCCCACTTTCTGTCTTGGGTCATTGTATATGGATTGATGGTAGCCTTATTAGCCCCAGGTGATGGTCTTTTCAATATGATTTTGAAAGAAAGTGGTTTTCAGCCCATCTCATTTTTAACGGAGCCTGCTTGGGGTAGACTGCTGGTCATCGCATCTGAAATTTGGAAGGACATTGGATGGGGAGCGATTTTGTACCTCGCCGCATTAGCAGGTATTGATCCAAGCTTATATGAAGCGGCTCGAATGGATGGTGCTTCCAAATGGAGACAGCTCTGGCATATCACTTTACCCGGCATTCGAGGAGTCATTATTCTGATGCTGATTCTTAAATTAAGCCATATTCTGGATGCTGGCTTTGACCAAATATTCATGTTTGCCAACACCTTTAACCAGGAGAAGATCGACATTATCGACACATGGGTATACCGTGAAGGGTTGGAGCGTCTTAAGATTGGCTTGGCTACTGCTGTAGGATTGTTTAAAGCTGTCATTGGATTTGGTTTAGTTTTGGCAGCCAATAAGCTCGCCAAAAAATTCGATGGGCAAATTTGGTGAGGTGGTTTTTAAAATGATCAATTTGACAATCGGGGAAAAAGTCTGGCAATCCGTCGTTTATGTGATTCTTATTTTCTTATCACTACTTTGCTTACTACCCTTTCTGTATGTGATTGCTGTCTCCGTGACGCCAGAATCGGAAGTGTTAAGAAGAGGGATTGTGATTATACCAGAATCTTTTACCTTTCTAGCCTATAAAGAAGTATTCATTTCTCATGGGATCTGGCAGGCGTATAAAATTACGTTGTTTCGAACGATTGTAGGCACGGTGCTTAATGTGTTATTTACGGTCTTAGCAGCTTATCCGTTATCCAAAAAATATTTGCCGGGACGCAGTCCGTTTTTACTATTCATTGTGTTTACCATGATGTTCAGTGGGGGGTTAATTCCGACTTATCTACTAATTCGCTCTCTGGGGTTGCTAAACAGTCCGTGGGTATTGATTATTCCAAATCTCATTAGTGCATTTAATCTGGTAATCATTAAAGGCTTTTTCGAGCAATTGCCTGGTGAAATCGAGGAATCAGCGAGGGTTGACGGTGCAAGTGAACTTCAATCGTTATGGCGGATCATTTTACCACTGTCTTTGCCCGTCATTTCCACCATTTCTTTATTTTACGCAGTGGGGCATTGGAACAGTTATTTTGATGCTATTGTTTATATCAATGATTCCAACCTCATGCCGCTTCAAGTAGTCTTGCGCAACATCCTTCTTAACGTCGCAACACAAAGCGCTGAGTCGCTCGCCAATTCCGGAGCTGTAAGTACATTCGCTGTGCAGATGGCTACAGTTGTTGTGACTACGATTCCAATTTTGATCGTTTACCCATTTTTACAGAAGCATTTTACCAAAGGTGTGCTCTTGGGATCCGTTAAAGGTTAAAAGTGTTCCAACCTAACTTATTACGGGGAAACCGTGATAATATACAAATACAAGCAAAGGAGAGGTCAATATGCAGCGTAAGAAGATTTCATTTGCTATTCTGTCGGCAATCTTAGGATTGGGAACGCTACTGTCAGGATGTGGGGGAAATGAAGAAGTTACATCGACAGCTTCGGGTAATTCTCAAGGGCAGTCTGGCCAGTTTGCAACCAAAATGAAAATCTCAATGTTTAACCAAGGCACTTTCAACGCTGCTGCTCCGGTACCTCCACGTGATGAAGATGTTCAACGTCAAATGTTGGAAAAAGAGATGAACATCGACTTGGATATGATGATTCCTCAAGCTGGGCAAGCAACAACCAAACTGAATACACTCATTGCAGGCGGAGATATTCCAGATTTGATCTTCTTGAAGAGTCGGGCTGATCTCGCGCAATATTACGACCAAGGCGTTCTTGCGGATTTGACACCGTATCTGGATCAATTCCCTGAATTAAAGAAACGGTTTGGCAACGACTCATGGGATGCAATGTCCTATCAAGGAAAAACGATTGGAGTTCCAGGCTATGATAATGTTAACGGTATCAGTCGAAGCTTCTTCATCCGCAATGATTGGCTGAAAAAGCTGAATATGGAGGTACCAACGACACCGGATGAGTTGTTCGAAGTTATGAAAGCCTTTACAGAGAAAGATCCGGACGGGAATGGTAAAAACGATACGTACGGATTTATCGGCGGTATGAATAAAGAAGGTAATCTGCAAACCTATGGCTTCGATAGCTTGATGTGGATGTTTGGTGTCAATCCTCCTTCGGCCGTTGAGATAAAAGATAATGAACCGGTATTTCTGTTTATCGATCCCAAAATGAAAGAGGCGCTTGCTTACATTAACAAAATGATGGCCGCCAACGTGGTAGACCCAGACTGGGTGACGATGAATTCACCTGATCTGTTGGACCAAAAAATGTTTAAGGGTAAAGTTGGCTTCATGATCAGAGATGCCCGTAGGCTGGAGCCGGATTATCAGCAGAAAATGAAAGAGATTAGTGGCGAGGTGCCGGAATGGATCGTCATTCCTCCGATGAAAGGTCCTTACGGGGATCAAATTGTAGAAAGAAAATCATTCCAAGGTAATTCATGGGCCATTTCCGCGAAAGCGGATAAGGACAAAATCATTCGGATCTTGTCCATGCTGAATTATCTCTTTACAGACGAAGAAGCTTATCCTAACTTTGCATACGGAATTAAAGGTATTCATTGGGATGTGGTGGACGGCAAGATCAAAAATAAAACCTCCGAGTTATCGAAGGAAATGAAAGAGAAGTACCTGTGGGTCGATCATTATAGAATGCCGCGCCGTGGTGATGATGCGGAGTACTTCAGCTTCCAGAATCCGAAGACGGCGGAGGCTTTCAAGGACAATCAGCAATATGTGGGGCCAACGTTGCCCGGAAATTTATTGACTCCAGACCCCAACGATACTTTGGATGCTGACCGCACTCGTTTCATTAATGAAAGCTTAGTTAAATTTATGACGGGCAAAGAACCTCTTTCGAATTGGGACAATTTCCTCCAAACATTGGATACCAAGTTTGACATGCAGAAATATAAGGAAACAGCAATCAAACAATTTAAAGAGGCCGGCCTTATTAAGTAAAATAAATAAACAAAGAGAGTGGCTATTCGTAGCCCCTCTCTTTATTAGCATATGCTATTCTTAGTTTACTATAGAATTAAAAGGAAGATGATGGATGCGAAGAAGAATCAGCTTGCCTTTAAAATTATTTTTTCTCGTGTTTGCGTTTGTATTAGGTTGCATCATCTTGATAAGCCAATTGTCTTATCGCTATGTCCAAAAGGAAATAAGAACCAATGACATTTTTTACACCAACCAAATCCTTGACAAGGTAGACCAGTACTTCACTGTTAATTTTTCCTCCTTCCAGACGATTCTCTTCTCAGTCGAAACATCAGTGAAAGCCAATATTGACAATGCGGAAGTGATTAAAAAGCAATTAAGAGAACTGTATGAACTCAATAGTAATTACGTCAGTAATATCTATTTGATCAAAAGTGATTTATCCATTCTAGGTGGAAGTACAGCTACCCGAATATTCGATGAACCTTTATCTGAAAGAGCACCTTTGTTTGATGCGGCTGACAAGAACAGAAGGACTACTTTTGTTAGTGAACCTTACAAATCGAAGTATTCCGGCTGGACCGTTACGATGGTTCGATATCTGAACGGCGCTTCGTTTCCAATGGCCATTGCGGTTGACTTGGATCTAAATGCCATTGAAGAAACCTTGTTCAAGATTAATAAACAAGAACAAATGAATCTGGCTCTGATTACAGCTTCAGGTAAAATCATTGCCGGATTTTCTGAAAATAAAGGACTACTGAATATTCAAGATCATACGTTTTCAATCGGGGAAACGTCAGCTGAACAAATCCTGGATACGACAGAAACAAGTCTTCAACTGCATACCATGGATGGCATTCCGGTCTCCCTTCTAAAAAAACCGACGGAGAAATTCAACTGGACCATCATCTCAATCAATGATGAATCACGCTTGAAAGCAGCTTTGTCCAGATTAGAAACCTATTATATTGAGCTTTTAGCTGCAGGTCTTCTCTTAAGTTTGATCATTTCTTTTTTGGTTGCCAAATATATAAGGAAACCACTCTATACACTCAAAACAAAAATGAAGCAAGTGGAGCAAGGCTTACTCACAACGACAATTACGGTTAATCGAAACGATGAGTTTGGAGATCTTTCACGAGCATTCGATCGTATGCTGCAGCAAATTGTGGAACTGATTCGGCGAGCGGAACTTCATAATGAACTTGAGCGGAAGTTGGAAATCCAGGTGCTACAGTCTCAAATTAACCCTCATTTTCTGTATAACACACTTGGTTCGATCAGCAACGTTATACGTCTCGGACAAATAGAGAAAGTAGATGTGGTGATCGGATCGCTAATTTCATTATTGGAATACGGGATAGACGATGCTTCAGAGAAGGTTTCCTTAAGTCAGGAACTACGCAATGTAGCAGACTATATCGAGATCCAGAACATTCGGTATAACCGAAGCTTCCACTTGATTGAAAATATCGAAGCAGGGTTAATGGATTTTCCTGTTTTTCGAATGCTGCTGCAGCCTCTTGTGGAGAATAGCATCTTCCATGGTTATAACGGAGGGGGAATTGAGGGACCGATTACGATTCATGCGTACAGGGAGGACGGTATCGTCATCATAGAAGTTGTTGATCAAGGCGAGGGAATTCCAGCTGATAAAATAAAGCATATTTTAATCTCAGAACCGAGTGAAATGGAATTAAAAAGGAAAAGAATCGGGCTAAATAATATTCATGGCCGAATAAGACTTCACTATGGCGATCAATTTGGACTGCAAATCATAAGCATACCTAAGGAAATAACCCGTATACGCGCTGTATTCCCGGCAGAATTGCAAAAAGGAGATGCATAATGGTGAGAGATTATACCTGCTTCATTGTTGACGATGAAGACCTGATCATTCAAAGATTGGAATTGTTTTTTAATGAACTCTCTCATAGGGATAAGCGATTTGTTCTAGTGGGCAAAGCGAATAATGGGCAGAATGGGATCGAGGAGATCATAAAACTTAAGCCGGACATCGTCATATCCGATATCGTTATGCCGCGAATGGACGGAATCTCCATGATTGAGCAGCTCAAGGCGGAGCTCCCCCATACGCAATACATACTTTTGACCGCCTATTCATCCTTTGAATACGCCCAGCGAGCGATTCAAGCCAACGTATTGGAGTACATTGTAAAGGTTCCGCTGAGGGAAGCGGATTTGAATCGAGCTTTGGATAAGGCAGCCGGAATTTTAAATGAGTTCAAGAAAAAAGAAGCGGAATTTCAATCGTTAAACGTATCCGTGCTTGAAAATAAATATAGAGTGCGCAAGCAATTTTTCAACGAACTGATCAGAGGCGAAATTCCTTCTCATCGGGCATCGGATTTTGCTAATCGCATGCAGTTCCATTTCTTTCAAGCCAACTATTGCTGCTTCATCGTTGAGATGAATACGTATGAAAGTTTCCGCAACGAATACGCTGCCGCAGATCAAAACATCTTGAAATATGCGATTACGAATATCATCGAAGAAACGGTAATGAATGGTGGCAGTGGGGTAGCTGCGGATCTGTCCGATAATCGTTTTATTGGCTTTCTATCCTGGGAAAATAACCGCAGTGATATGGAAACGGAATATGCTTGCCTATCACTGGGAGGGCAGATCGTCTCTCATTTGCATCAATATTTGAATCAAAGGGTATCCGTCGCTTTTGGTGGTCCACACCGAGGCTGGGAATCGATCAAACAGGCATACACGGAAGCTAAAAATGTGAGTGAGGATTTCTATTATCATACAGAAAAAGTAGTGAAAACACCGATGCATCGGTTCCAATACGATAATGACAAAAAAGCAGACTTTCAGCAGAAGCTGGCTGATTTTCTTATACGGATGAAAAGGAAGATTTCCAAGGAAGAGCTGGAGAATGCACTTGCCGATCTGTCTCAATTTGTTTCGGACCATAAAATCCACAAGTCCATCATGGCGCCCATGATTAGAGACTTGTACAGAGACATTACCGTAAAGTTTAAATCAGGGAACAAGATGGCCACGGAAGTCCCAGACTTCCCCATGGAATTTATGGCTTTTCAGGAGCAGCTTGCCTATATTGGTGACTTCACATTCGAATACGTACACGCGGGCCAACTATTACATCGTGCAGAAATCATGAGTGCTATGCATTTTATCGAGAAAAACCTGAAACAACGCTTAACGTTGGAGGCAATTGCGGAGGAAGTGAATCTAGCGCCATCGTATTTTAGCAGCTTATTCAAAAAAACAATGAGCGAAGGCGTGATCAGCTACATCAACCGTAAAAAAATCCATCTTGCTCTCGAGTTGTTAAACGTCCGGGATTATTCTTTATTGGAATTGTGCGAGGAAGTAGGCATCGTCAATGAAGGTTACTTTTGCAAACTGTTTAAAGAATATACGGGTGATACACCTAAGCAATATCGGATAAAAATGACACGGTACGAATCCAAATAAGGATGCAAAAAATGTATGATTTTTTCGTGAAATCCTGTAAAAAAAAAGAGGCCAAAACCATTACCATGATAGGAGCATCTAATCATGGAGGTTATCAAAATGGAGCTTATGAAAGCAGATGTAACCGTCGTAGGTGGAGGTATTGCAGGGATATGCGCTGCCATTGCGGCTGCACGCCAAGGTCTGCAGGTTTCACTTATTAATGATCGGCCGGTGCTTGGGGGAAATGCGAGCAGCGAGGTCAGAGTTCATATCAACGGGTCGGCATATCTCGGAAATAGTCCATCCTATTATGCCCGCGAGGGCGGGTTGGTAGAAGAACTCAAGCTGAAGATCTTTCATTATAATCCGTTATACAACAAGAAGCTTATGCTTTCGCTTTCGGATACGGTCTTGCTCGACATGGTTTATGATGAGCCTAACATTTCTCTGTTTCTGAATACATGTGTACATGAAACGGGCATGGAGAACGGCAGAATTCAATGGGTGGAGGGTCTTCAATTAGCTTCCGAAAGAAAATTTCGTTTTGAAAGCCCAACCTATATTGATTGCTCCGGTGATGGAATAGTTGGATACCAAGCAGGTGCTGACTTCCGATGGGGAAGAGAAGCGAAGCATGAATACAAGGAGGAGCTCGCTCCAGAAGTGGCGGATCATTACACGATGGGCGATACGATTCTGTTTCAAGCCCGTGACGTAAACTATGCCGTTCCTTACAAAAGGCCTGGCTTTGCGTATGATATCACGAAGCTGGAGTTTTTCGATAGTATCAGAAAAGGATTAAACCATCGGTCTTTTCCAAGGAAAATCAACGGGCTTGGCGGATTGTGGTGGCTGGAATACGGCGGACATATGGATATTATCAAGAATAATGAAGACATCGCATTGGAATTGCGGAAATTGGTGTACGGGATCTGGGATTATATCAAAAATAGCGGTGAGTTTGATGATGTAGACAATCTCATCTTGGATTATGTATGCCCGATTCCGGGAAAGCGGGAGTCAAGACGGTTTATCGGGGAGCACATGCTGTCTCAGAACGATCTTACAGCAAAGACTCATTTCGAAGATGCTGTATCCGTCGGGGGCTGGTATATGGATCTGCATGCGAATAAAGGCATCTACGATGAGGGACCCGCTACAGCGTGGAATTTCGTACCGGGATTGTATAATATCCCTTTCCGCAGCTTATTTTCACGTAATATTCCTAATCTCATGTTCGCTGGCCGCAATATAAGCGCTACCCATGTGGCTTTCGGGTCTACAAGGGTGATGGCAACCTGTGGTTGTATGGGGCAGGCGGTAGGAACGGCTGCTGCGTTATGCGTAAAATATGATACAGACCCCGCGGACATCGTCAAAGCGCATATGGATGAGCTTCAGACGCAGCTGCTACGAGACGGGCAAACGATTGTAGGGCTTCAAGACCAGTTGGATCCTTATTTTGCTGACGGCTTAACGATTCGTGCCTCGTCTCAGCGAAGCTATGATCATCTGCATCCTACCGAAGAGATCTCCTTGGAAAAAGCGTTATGTTTGGTCTTACCGATTCAGACATCCTTGGCTGAAAGCGTGCAGATCAAAATTAAAAATAGATCCGAGCAATCGGAAACGTTGCAAGTGAAGCTGTTTGGCGGGGAGCGGAAGGAAAACTATATTCCCGCCAGCGAGCTGAAAGGCTACAACTTGTTGATTTCAGCGGGTCACGATGACTGGATTACACTGGACCTCAGCTGCAAGAAGCCAGCTGATGACAAAATCTACATCGTATTGGAAGGTGCGGCGAGCCTTGCCGTACACGGCAATGAAGAGAAAATGACTGGAGCGGTGAGCTTCTTTTATAAACCAGAAGAGCCATCCAGACTGAAGAAGCTTAATAAGAGTATTTGCTTCAAAGACCTATCGCCATCCCAAAATATGTATAGCCCTGAGAATGTCGTCAATGGCTTTTCCAGACCTTATGGTCTACCGAACAGCTGGATTTCTGAACGTTCAGAAGGACAGGAGTGGTTGGAATTTGCTTTTGCAAGCCCCAAGAATCTGGATGAAATCCATCTTGTTTTCAATTCGCAGCTGAATTTGGAGCATTTCGACGATCCGATCGAGCCGTTGATTCAAGATTATGATGTGATCTTAACCTTAGAAGACGGAACCGAGAGTGCAATGAATATCCGTGGGAACTATCTTTCGTTGAATAAACATCAGATGCATGCAAAAGGTGTAATCCGAATCCGGTTTGATTTCTGTGCGACGTATGGTTCACCTTATTATGAAGTGTTTGCTGTCAAATTTTTGCTCCTAAAAACGCTAAGTGAGGGCGGGTGAAGTCACGATGAAGGAATTTTTCCCTCGAAGAGGGCTGCCTAATGTCATTCAAAAGTTGGAAAATGGGGAAACAGTAACAATTGTCTATTTTGGCGGCAGTAATACGCGTTCTAAAGGATATAGGGTCATGACGGCGGATTGGCTGCGAGGGCAATATCCCAATGCAGATATCCGCTCTGTGAATGCAGGCATTGATGGGACAGGATCGGACCTCGGCTGCGCCCGTTTGGAGGTAGATGTACTGCGTCATCAGCCTGATCTCGTGTTTGTTGAATTTGTTGGTAACGATGGCGGAGTTCCCGAATCCAAGGCGCGGATCGAAGGTATTGTCCGACAGATTCGCAAGCGGAACCGGTTTACCGATATTCTGTTTGTGTATACGGTTAAGGAACGGGATTTGACCTCATTTCAATCCGGCCAATACCAGAAGGGCGCTCGTATGCAAGAGGAAGTCGCTGACTATTACGGCATTCCTTCGATTCATCTGGGCGTAGCAGTCAGTCAATTGGTTTTGGAAGGTAAGCTCATTTTCACCTTAAGAGCAGACGTATCTATTCCAGGAGCCGTTATTTTTACGCATGATTCGATCCATCCAACGATTCCCGAAGGACATCAGATTTACACGGATACAATCACCCGGTCGTTTGAGAAAATCAGAGAGCTTCGAGATCACGTAGGAAAAGTCGAACATCACTTGCCGCAGGAGCCTTTGGTCCCGGCCAACCCTTGGGAGTATGCAACCATGCTGCCACTGGATAGTCTTACTCATTTTTCCGCGGGGTGGTCTTACATGACCCCTGATGATTTTGCTTTAGTGCGCGAGTATGATTGGTTGTTCCCCGGTCTATGGCGAGCAGTCGATCCCGGAGAGACGATCACAGTGGAGTTTGAGGGAACCCACATCGGATTATTCGATATTGGGGGGCCGGATTCCGGCAGATTGAAGGTGACGGTGGATGAGGGTGAACCCTTTCTTATCGATCGATTCACTTCATATAACGATCATAATCGAAATCAATATGTTTACTTACCTGAGCTACCGAATGGGAAACATACGGTTCGCTTCGAAATCGATCACAAGAAGACAGACAAAGCGGCCGTGTTTGAGGCAAGTGGCAATGAAAGAGGTATGGAACATGTTCGACAACATCCGGCTTGGTATGATCAAACGGTCATTCAGCTTGGGAAGTTGCTATTGGTGCAGCCGCCATTATAATTGATTGGTCTACTTGGAAGACCTATATTCTATCTGACTGCAATGAGCGCTCAATTAGGATGTAGGTTTCTTTTTTTACTTAAAATCGTATAAGAAATTCTTAAAATGAAAGAAATTTCACGGTAATGTGACATGCTAAGATAGAAACGACAGAGCGGGATTAGCCAGAATGTTAAGGTTAATTGCTTTTTTACGATCATTTGATTAAAGGGGTATTACTTTTCGGAAGCGTTATCATTAATAGGAGAGGCTGTGAGTTGTATGGTCAAAAGGAAGCTGTTTTTCTTCATCGTTTTCATGTTGACGATAGTAGTTCCTTCCAGCCTGATCGGAATAAGGGCCGCTTATGCGGAGACCTTACCTTATCAGACCATTATCATCGATGACGGGAGCATTAAGATTAATGATGTTGTGACACCTGATGCGGGTAACGAGAACAATGGATATTCGGCTCCAAATTGGACCACAAGCACAGGGGTGAAGGGGTATGATCTTTCCAGCACCCAATATACGAGTACAGCGGGCAGAACGATAACATGGAACCCACGCTTGGAAGCAGGAACGGCGAAAATATCTTTCTATAAGCTGGATTGGGCAGATAAGGCTGATAGCAATGTGAAAATCGAAATTGTTCATAATGGAACGACGGATGTAGTCTTTATGGATTTAAGACCCTCATCTGGCGCTCCAGCTGGTTGGGTTGATTTGGGAGAGTACTATTTTTCCGGAGTTGGTGAAGAATTCGTTAAATTGACCCGGTCTACCGGCACCACGAATACGATCCTTACGCGTGCGGATGCGGTAAAGTTCGAAGGGAATATAAGGCAGAAAGAACCACACAAGACGATCATCATTGATGATGGAAGCCTCACAATTGATAATGTCGTCACTGTTGATTCAGGCAACGTCAATAACGGGTTCTCCGCTCCATATTGGACCACAAGCGCAGGAGTAAAGGGATACAATAATTCCAGTTCCAAATATACGGATGCTGTAGGTAGAACTATCACATGGAATCCGCGCTTGGAAGCAGGGACGGCGAAAATATCGTTCTATAAGCTGGATTGGGCGGATAAAGCAGATAGTAATGTGAAGATTGAGATTGTTCATAACGGGATTACGGATGTTAAGTTTATGGATCTTAGACCTTCGTCAGGTCCATCGGTTGGATGGGTGGATCTGGGGGAGTATGAGTTTAGTGGTGATGATAGCGAATTTGTCAGGCTGACTCGAACGCAACCTACGACGGGTACGATTATTACTCGGGCCGATGCAGTCAAGTTCGAAGGAAATATCCGGCAGCAAGCACCACCCTTGCCCCCGCTGCGGAGCCGCACATTAGCGAATCTCAGTTATACGGAAAAAGGCAGCATCGAAAATGCTAACTATAAGGCGACCTTCTATGAGGCAGCATGGGATGGGGGGAAATCCATCGTTCGTGACATGTTCTATAAGAACACGGACACGGGAAACTGGACGCCAATCAATAACGTATCGGAAAGACTTGAGGAGCAATGGGTTTTATTGGATGGGAATGCGGGCAGCCGAACCAATTACTACGATACGATGAACAAACGCTGGATTACATTCGATGGGGTCCATTTTCCCGATAACCACACGGCGGTGTTAACCGATTCTACGCATGGCAGTGATTACGATTTTGAAGTGAACTGGTCCATGGCAGGGGAAAAACCAGATGTTTCTTTCGCCTTTACGCCTCGTCGCGACGGCAATTATGTGATTGGATATCAGTCCTTCACAACAGAAGCAGTCTCGGGCATCAATGAAGTGTTAAATGGATTCAGGTCACATGCCAAAATGGTAGGTACAGTGGAATCAACAAGCTTGAGAGAGCTGAGCGCTCCGATGAGCCTGGTTGAGAAAAATGATGGTTCGGGAAATCCATTAACGTATGGTGTATTTGTACCTTCGGCAGAGCTTCCGGTTGAATTTGAACCGACGGGAGGCGTTACGAAACAACGGCTTGGCATGAGTCTGGTCAACAACGAAGGCAGCGTGCAGCCAATCTTGTATGCGCCTCAATTAGGAACTTATTCGCAAATGACCGCAGAGAGCACTTATCAATTTCATATGGGGCTAATCGCTCAAAAAAGCAATCTGTATGAATCCTACGCGGATATTCTTCGCAATGAGTACGGTTATTCAGCATACCGCGAAAATGTGTCAGATCAGTCGCTAACTGACGCGATGTTCAATATGATCGATTTACTTAAGATTGAGCCGCAAGGGGACGACTCTGTTAATTATGTCCCGTCACCCAGCGGGTGGTGGAGCCGTGCCAAGGGCTTTATTGATATCGAAAACGAGGACAGCGTCCGAACAAGCTCGAATGCGGTTCTTTTGGGGGCTTACTATTTGACTGGGGATGACCAGCTTTACGATACGAGAGCACTGCCGTCCGTCCAGTATGGCGTATCGCGAAATGGTATCGGTTGGTCGCCGACGCAGAAGAAAGTATACGGTGTGCCTTCCTTATGGAAAATGGCTACTCTGCCGTTCGATGTTTCAAGCGTAGCCGCCGTCAATCAGATGATGGGCACTTCGGCAGGAATTGGGGCGCTGGCACAGGAAGAGTACCTCATGCGAGACCCGGACCAGAAAGACCGGGGGCCTGTCATTCAACCCCTGATGATGTATCGAATGACAGGAGAGGCGCAGTATTTGCAGGCTGCCAAGGATGCAGCCGATAGTTATATCTTGCAATATATCGATACGCCTGCAACCGTGGATGTGAGTAAAAATGAGTTCATTTATTATTATAGCAAGCTGTGGATGGAGATCTTGGAGCTATATGAGGAAACTCAGGATCCCAAATACTTGAATGCCGCTTATAAGGAAGCCAAACGGTATGCAACCATGTTCGTTGCTCGTCCAGTTCCTGAAGGTAACGTTACGATTCCTCAGCCTGAGACGTATAATTACGCGGAGTCGTTCCATTGGCCGGAAAGTGGTAAATTTCAATATCCTAGGCTCAAGCTTCCAGAAGATATAGCCGGAGGCGTTCAAGCGGATCGTTGGCTTGTTTCACCGAGCGGATTGACGTTTGAAGCAGGAAGTACAACCGGCTATTATCGGATGAATGCTCAGGAAGCTCCATTCATGCTGAGATTGTCGCTCTATACAGGGGATAAACTGCTGCAGGATATTGCTCATAATGCGGTTATTGGTCGATATTCCAGTTATCCAGGTTATTACTATAAAGGCTTCGCCGTTAGCCAACTTGAACCGGACTTTCCTCTGGAAGGCCCAAGCGGGGCTACATCCATCTATTATCACCATATTCCGGGGCAGCTAGGACAAACGATGGATTATTTGATCAGCGAACAATCATTGAAATCGAACGGGAGCATTACATTTCCTTCCGTATTTGAAACGAATTTTTTATGGTTCAAATATCACCTCTATGGTAATAAACCAGGTCAATTTTATGGTAATTCCGACGTTTGGCTTTGGATGCCCAAGGGGATTATTAAGACCAACCATCCTCAATTGAATTGGATAACGGGTGAAAGCGGGGATAAATTCTACATCGGGCTAAGTAATGCATCGTCAGATGAAGTTCAGACTCCGATCGAATTGAATGAACAAATCATTGGATTCAACCCGACACAGGATTATACTGTAACGATCATCCGCGACAATGGTACACCAGAGCAAGCAGTTATGAGTGGCGGAATCATTCAAGCCACGGTTTCAGGTAAGGGAATCACCGCGATCATTGTAGAAGGACTTAACATTGATGTGCCGCTGCATCAGGTTAGAACGGCTGAACCATCGGATGCAAGTTATTTCTTTGATACCCATAGTCCAATTGATGCGGTTAAAGGCATGCTGATGGTTAAACCCGACGAAACGGTCTATGATGCTTATGTGCAGGCCAAAACGACGAAACCCGCGACCATTCATTATTCCTTGGATGGAGGGGCCACGTACACGACCATCCCAGATACGATATACCCAATGGAATGGTCGATACGGGTGAATGATTTATCCCAAACTTTCACGTATTACGTGGAATCGGAGGGGAAACAGACCCGTAAGCGGACACTCTATCTGCCTGATGAGGTAACGGAAACTCCAGTCCAACCCGATGGGCAGGAGAGTTCATCTATCATTGTGGATAATACGGAGGCGGAGACAGAAGGCGTCTGGATAAGGGATACGACGGCTGACAACTATTACTATGATAACTATGTGTATGCCAAATCTACGGCCGGCAACGCGACAAGCAAAATGAGATGGCGGCCTGAGCTGCCGGAAAGTGTCACTTACAGTGTGTATTACAAGATTCCGCAAATCACCGCTGCGAGTGAAAATTGGGCAACGAATGCTTCTTTTACTGTTTATTATAGCGGGGGCTCCGAGACGGTTACTGTTGATGAGACAGCGGCGAATGGTACTTGGGTGCACCTAGGGGATTATCCTTTTGCTGCAGGCGATAGTGGGTACGTGGAACTAACCAATAAAGCCAACAAGTCCAGGGTCATTGCCGATGCGATCATGTGGGTGGACCCGAACAGGGTACCGCAATTGGAGTCTGCTGTGATCCTGTCTGATCGGAACGAGCTGCAGATGACTCAAACCGCACAGCTGAGCGTAACCGGCTATTTGGATAACGGTTTGATCGGTGATTTAACACAGGCCGATGTGCAGTATTTCGTTGATCGTACGGATCTGGCCGAAGTGGATAGCAGTGGGGTGTTGACCCTTCTTAATCTCGATGGGGACACGGATCACATTGAGGTATGGGCTACTGTCACGATTGACGGAGTGACCATAACCACACCATCTTTGAACATCACGATCAAGGACTTAACGGTTATCGTGGACAGTACAAATACAACTGGGTTATACACGACAGAAGGGTCTTGGAGTCAAAGCAATTTAGCCGGATACAAAATTGGGGTTAAGTCCCGTTACTCTACAGTTCAAGGATCATCTGCAACGTGGAAAGGCCAGTTTCCAGAGGGGAAATATACAGTCTCGATCTACAAGCTCGTCCATACGACGGGAAACGATAATAATGTCAAAGTGGAAGTGAAGCATAAGACGGGTACTGAGGTCACCTATATCGATGCAACGGCCGGCTCATCGGGTTGGGTTAATTTAGGAACGTTCGACTTTACGGGTGACAGTAGCGAGTATGTCCGGTTAACCAGGGTTACTCCTACAACCGTAGACCCGCCAACGCTTCCTGCCGATATGATCTATACGAGGGTTGACGCAGTTATGTTCGAACGGCATTCCGATGGTTCAGAGCTGCTTGCAAATGAGGCGCCAGGTGGTGAACCAATACTTTCTGAATAATAGCGGTGTTGCGACAGGCTTACATGATGCAGTTAGTTGTACTTGTGAGTTATTGAGGTGATGCTATACAAATTATTGTGAAATTACCCTAAAAGCTGAGTGGATGAGAACAATCCATTCGGCTTTTTTGGTCGGGGACAAGAACATGTTCCCATTGAAGTCGCTCCTTTTAGCAAATGCTTTAAAAAGACACCATTAGTAATTTAATATATTATCTAATAACAAGTAGACGTAAATTAATACAGGTTTGCCATGGGCCATCAAATTGACGTTGTGGACAAGAGCGGGAGAGGCGTTTAATGAGGCTGGTTATGAAATTATGAAAGTAGCAAGGCCTGCAAAATGGTGCAGGGAATGTCGGATACGAGAAGAAAGGCTCTGATATGCTTAGATCAACGAGGGAGGGAAAGATCATGAATGCACTAGCACGATTGAATGAGGGCTTGAGCTATATTGAGGAGAATCTAACGGATTCTGTGGAGATGAAAGAGGTAGCACGAATCGCCTGCTGCTCGCAATACCATTTTACACGTATGTTTTCCTTTCTAAGCGGCATTACTTTGTCAGAGTATATCCGACGTCGGCGCTTGACGCTGGCAGCTCTGGAACTAAGCCGGAATGACAGTAAAGTCATAGATGTTGCCCTCAAATATGGATATACTTCTCCGGATTCCTTCGCTAGAGCTTTTCAGAGCATGCATGGGGTTACGCCCTCGGAAGCGAAAAATCATGGTCCATCACTCAAGGCCTTCCCTCGAATGACATTCCAATTGACCATTCAAGGAGGAAGCGAAATGAACTACCGTATTGAAGACAAAGACGCCTTTCGGATTGTGGGTATCAGTAAAAGGGTGCCGATCGTGTTCAACGGGGTAAACCCGGACATTGCTGCGATGTATCAACGTCTTACGCCGGAATTAATTGAGACGATTAAGAGGATATCCAATGTTCAGCCGCTTGGGCTAATTAGTGCTTCGGCTCATTTTAGTGAGGAACGGATGGAGGAAAAGGGGGAACTAGATTATTATATCGGTGCAGCTACGACCCAAAAGGCTCCTGAGGGTTTGGCACAACTGGAAGTGCCTTCCTCGACATGGGCAGTGTTTACTGTCGTTGGTCCTTTTCCCGGTACGCTTCAGGATATCTGGGGAAGAATCTATTCCGAGTGGTTTCCTTCTTCAGATTATGAGCTGAGCGAAGGACCGGAAATCCTGTGGAATGAGCACAAGGATGTTACTTCTTTGCAATACAGAAGCGAGATATGGATACCAATACAGAAGAGATAAAGCTGTTTATCTTCATAAGTGTGGGGTGGCGCAATAGATTTAAATCGCGGATAAAGAAGAGTCCCATCCTCAATTTGTATTCCTATGTAGTGAGCAAGCGAGAATTATTGAATTTTTGAGTTGCAAATGTCGGTTATATGTGAAACACCAAAAGATCTCTTCGTTATTGAAGAGATCTTTTGGTGTACAACAACTGTTTAATGAGTGTCAGATTACATTACATAATGATTGCAGATGAGTGCGTGTATCCATTTGCAAGGTACTGTTATGGTGTTTAATGTCCACCTGTATCGGAAGCCCAGACAGGATACCAGCCCAAGGCCGGATTTTCATTGTTGTACAGTACCAGATTGCCGTCATTTTGCATGATCAGCACATTGCCTCTAAGATTGGCTGGCACATTGTCTGCTCCATAATATGTCTTAGACCATGCTAGGTTATCCGACGTCCAATAAGGTGTGTTTTGCGGATCTGATATAACCAACTTCCCGCTGAAATAATTAATCTGGAGTTTATGTATTCTTGTGTCCTTGGTTTTGCTGTTCCATATCATCTTGCGTGCCTTGACGTCCCAGATCTGCGCATCACCATAATTATCAAATTGAAACGAAAACCTGATATTGTTTGACACTAACCCGCCACCGGCGACGTTATACATCGTGTCATAAATCAGACGATCTCCACTGGCGGCGGAAGTCACAGGGGAAAATGAAATCAAAAACAAGAGCATGGCAATACATGATAAAAAGACTTTTTTCATAGAACATCCTCTTTTCCTGATATGTTTTAAGTGACTTATCAAATATATCATATATTTTTCTTTTATGGATAAAAATTGAATAAAATTCGCCTGCCAAGAGACTGTCATACGCAAACGGCCTGTTCTCTGAATGAGGAGATCGCGATTCATTAACTTTAGCAGAGCTTCTGGCGACAAGGCGATATGAGGATAAAATAATGAAAGATGCTCGAAAAACGATACTTCTTTTTACGTTTTCGTCGAGATTGGAGCGACGGGCTATTAGGCTTCATGGTCGAGTACCCAACAGACTTACAAGACTGAGGAGAACGATAGCAAGCACCTTACTCCATGTTTCATGCCAGCTTGGATCGTTGGTGATAGATGGAGGATTCTGCCAATTTTTATGAAATATCGGGTTAGGTCAAGTGTAGGAAATTAGGGGGTTGGTGTGTTAAACATTGTTATTTACAAATCTTATTTTGTACATTATAGTTATTATGGATAATGAATATCTTTAATGTGCTCAGAGAGGTAATTTCGGTGGTTAGAATAATATATGAACTAAAAAGCCTATAGAAAATCTCCTAAGCAGAACTTGTTGATCCCTTAGTTCAACAGGCAAGACTGGGATCTACCTCGACGTCAGCTGGAAAAAAACAAAATATTTTTACAAATACGATTATACAAGGAGTATAAAAATGAATCCAAAACTACAAAGAAAAATTGAGCACTTGGAGAATATTGAGAGGTTCCCAGCAGAGGAGTTATTTAAGTTTATACAGCTTAATAAAGAGGACGAACTATTAGATCTTGGAGCTGGTACAGGTTATATAAGCTTTTCTTTTGCTAAATATGTGAAAAAGGTAGTTGCGTTTGATTACGATATTGATATTTTACAGTATCTAGAGCTAAAAGCTAAGGAAAAAGGGATAACCAATATTGAGACCACCGCTGCAAACTTTAAAGAAATGCCATTAGAGAACGATAGATTCGAAAAAGCTGTTGCTTCAATCTCGTTACACGAGGTTCAACCTCTTTCATTGGTGTTGGATGAAATCCACAGAGTTTTAAAAGACAAAGGGATCTTTTTGTGCATTGAATTAGAGAAGACGGAGATGACTAATGCTCCAAGGGTTTCATCGAAGGAGATGGAGGAAGAAATCGTTAAGGCAGGTTTTACAGTTATTGATACGATTCATCCACCAACACAAGTTGCTAACCAACCCGTCTATATCATTATTGCACAGAAGAAGGGTTACTAGTGAATCTGCTTTCAATTATAGTTCCCATAAGGGACGGCGAAGCCGTCCTTTTTGCTACATAATATTAAGTTCTTATTCTGAGACAAGACAAGAAACTTGGTTGTATCCGGAAATAACAGAGGAGTTGAAAGCTTATCGAATTGATCATACAGGGTGTATTTGTAGATTCTTCTCTCATAATCGTCAAAGAAATTCATATATGTTCTGCGAGGCATTTTGATCATTCCCAGTTTCGTTCCGAGTGTCATAACCTGGTTCGTTTTAGCATCATATGGCGCCCAAAAATGGTAGTGTATCATCGTTAGGGTCGCCACTCTTGGCGAAATTTACCCAATACGTAAAACCGAAAATACCGAGTCGGTAATTAATCGTTACGAATACAACTCCCTTTTTTGCCATGTTTTCGCCGTTGTACAAGTCCATGGAACCTGATCCGTTTTTTACATGTCCCTCCATGGATGTACACCAATACAGGCAGCTTTTCCTGATCTGATGTAGCACCTAACCATACATTTAAATATAAGCTGTCTTCACTTATTTTTTCATTATGTTGGTTCATCGATTGGTGTGCTGGTCCATTGGATTAAGAATAACCAACGCGAATCCCCCGAAGATATGGCCGAAATAGTCATGCATCTACTATTGTCCAACTCAACAGATTAATTTGAAGTTCGGAATAAAAGTAGTGGGGCCTTCTTTAACCTGTAATTAATTCTTAATCTATCTTAAGATAGCAGTATATGCAGTTTGAATAGGATCAAGATTTGCATTGATCAAATTTGGCGATGTACTAAAGATGAGGAGGACGATGTAGAATGGAATTCAAGTTTGGGGACGCTGCTATTTTTCTACCCCCTTTACACATTACAATTATCGCAATAATTATTATTTTCTTTTTAATAAGGTGGAGCAAGCAATTAGAAACAAGACGTTTTACGGTTTTCTTTTACTTTTTAATTAGTACTTTCATTACTTCCATTTATTCTCGTGCTACAACAGAAGGTGTCTTTCAGTTATGGATTCCCTTAGGATTTATAGTGGTTTTCTTTTACTTGTTTCGCAGCGAAAGAAATCATCCTTCTAAGATGAAAGCGAGTATTTTAGGGCTTTCTATAGCAATATACCAGTTAATTCTTCAATATTTCGGATAGATTTTGATATTTTTGGTTTTAAGGAGTCAAATTTTTCCTTCTTTCGAACTAAAGTCGAGGGACAAGTACGTGAGCTTATAACGATTAGGTATGTATTCAAAGATTTATCCGCCGCTAATACATTAATCTAACGTGCAGATTAGTTGGAGGTCTCTCAACGTTCTGAGGACTTATAACGACATAAACTTTTCGACGGATACGAAACTTAATTGTGCACAAAAAGTTGCGATATGAAACCCTAGTACAACTATACTTTTGTTAAGAGGAGGGATCAGATGGATTGGCTTATGAGGATGAATCGGGCATTGGATTATATTGAAATCAATCTAGTCGGTGAGATCGAATTGAAGGAAATTGCTCAATGTGCTTGTTGTTCTTCACATCAGTTTCAGAGAATGTTCTCATTCATTACAAATGTTTCACTTGCAGAATACATAAGAAGAAGACGGCTTACGCTTGCTGCAATTGAATTGCAGAATAGTGATATGAGAGTTGTTGATATTGCCATAAAGTATGGTTATGAATCACCAGTTTCATTCGCAAGGGCTTTTCAATCGTTGCATGGTGTTAATCCAGCAATGGCCCGTGAAGAAGGGACTGTTCTCAAAGCCTATCCTCGGCTTTCCTTCCTTATTTCAATTAAAGGGGAAGAGCCTATGAACTATCGTATCGAAACAAAAGAAACCTTTCAAATATTTGGAATTGAGAAAGTTTTTCAATTAAACGGGATAGAGACTCCGGCAGAGTTATGGAAGCAAAGCCACGAAAACGGCGAGGTTGAAAGACTTGCTGCAAATGCCAGTGACCTTCCAGATCTTGTGAATCCGTATTATCATAAAGTACATGCTGCTTGTAGCTACAAAAAAACTGGAGAGGATACTTTCCCATACATGCTGTGTGCATTTAAAGATGAAACAAGTAAAGCCGAGGGGTATACAAGTATAACGATACCAGCACATACGTGGGCGATCTTTTCATCTGATCCCTTTACATGGGATAAATTCGATGAAACCATTGAAACATTATATAGACGATTCTTTTCTGAATGGCTTCCTACTACAGGATATGAACAGTTAGACGGAATGGAATTTGAAATTACTGGAGGTAAAGATGGTCTGAATTTTGTTGAGCTATGGTTTGCTGTAAGAAAAATATCTTAGTTCTATTTCTTTATAATCTGTGACTCTTGAATTGGAAAGGTCTAGTTGTTCGACTCGACCATGGCTCCCTTACTTTTCATTATCGAGCGGTTAAAGTAGAATGCATATAGGTTGGACGAAAATACGAAAATGATCACATTAAACGAAGTAAAAGAGAGGTTTGTACTTATGACAATGACGTTTAGGAAACTAAGTGAGCTATCGATGGAGGAAAATGTACGTATTTGGAATCTAGGATTCGAGGGCTATTTTATACAGATGGTCATGACGATTGATGCTTTGATGACCAGGGTTGTTAACGAAGGACTTTCCTTGGAGAATTCACTCGCTATTTATGTGGATGGTGAACCTGCAGGGTTTGTCATGAATGGATTTCGTGACGTAGATGGAAAGAAAGTGGCATGGAACGGTGGGACAGGTATTGCGCCTGCATTTAGAGGGCAGGGCATTGGCAGAGCGCTCATGTTAAGAAATCTAGAGTTGTACCGAGAACAAGGCGTGGAACTTGCGTTACTTGAAGCGCTCACGCAGAATGAGAGTGCGATCAAGCTATATCAGTATGTGGGGTATGAAATTACGGATCGATTAATGATTTTACAACATACGGGTACAATAGATCCCCAATTATTGAAGCGATCTGTTGAGCATCCCTTTTCTATCACCAAAGGATTGCCCCGTGATGTATATGCGCTAGACTTCTATCGAGGTTTATCCGCTTGGCAGACACAATGGCCTAGCATGAAGGAGGGTGAATCTATAATCATTAGACAAGATAGCGAGCCTGTATGCTATGCGTTGTATAAGCGAACATTTGATCATGAGGGTAAAATGGTAACCATTTCGCTCTATCAATGTGAGGTCCTTCCAGGGCGGGAAGATGCAGAGGAGATTTATAAGCTTGCACTCAGTGAACTGTTCGCCCCGTTAGACTATGTTTGCAGACGAGGGACATCTAACCTGCGTAAATCCAATCAACCTCTGAACGATCTATTGTTAAAATTAGGTTTCACAACGAATGTTGAGCAAGTGCTCATGATGCGAAATATGGATCTTAACTAAGATAAAAGAGAAACAGATAGATAATAGTAATGTTGACTTACAAATTTTTTTAGCATTCGTTGAATACATGATACAAGAAATAAAGCAACACACATCATTAAGCAAACGGGACACGATAGAGCAAAAAAACAAGAAGACAGCCGATCACGATCGGCTGTCTTCTTGTTTAACTAACCGACAGGACAGTTCATTGGCAATAGCGTCACTATAGTGCTCCAATATGCACAGATTTCCGAGAATATTTGCAAAATAGTATCGCAGGTCGCTGCCTAAGATTAGAGATAAGAAGGCTGAAGAAGACCGTAACAGGAAGGAACTATAGGCTGTTTGTAGCCTTTTAACTAATGGACTGATGCGAAAAACCGTTAAATAGTGCAGTTTAATCATTGAAATGATTGAGATTTACTACATTTTTACATGTAGTATGAAGTTGATTCAGGATGGAATTATTCATTCCGGAATCCCAGAAGTGCATAACTTCTCGTGCTTATGTTTTCTTAATTACATTCCAAGGAAGAGGTGTTGTTTATGAAAAAGTTAATGGATTTTAGAAAGAAAATGTCGGCTGTGTTAATGGCAAGTGGCCTGATATGCGCGATGCTGTTGCCCATTCAAGCGTCGGCGGCAGACATTGCTTTTAACGAACCTTTAAACGGCGTGAATCCTAATTTGTTCTATACCTCAGATGGATGGGCTAATGGTCCAGATTTCGGAGTGGGCTGGAAGGCGGTTAATCAGGAATTCGTGAATGGAATTATGGCTCTGCGACTTGACAATACTGGGTGTCCCGCAAGTTGCTCGGGGAAAAATTATGCTTCCGCTGAATATTCGACCCATGTGAAGTATGGCTATGGCCGGGTTGAAGCACGTTTAAAAGCGGCTTCAGGAGTCGGTCTCGTCACAAGCCTCTTCACGTATTCCGGGCAAGGAACAGGCACATCCAATGACGAAATCGACATTGAAATTTTGGGCAAAGACACGACGAAGATGGAAACTAATTATTTTACGAATGGCGTAGGCCAGCATAGCACGATCATCAATCTGGGGTTTGATGCCTCGCTCGATTTTCATAATTATGCGTTCGAATGGTCGCCATCATCCATTAAGTGGTATGTAGACGGTAAACTGGTACACACGGAGACTGGATCACGTGGAACACTTCCGACCAGTCCTGGCTATATTATGGTTAATCTGTGGTCGGGCTCGGGACCGGCTGAAATATGGACAGGAAAATTCAATTACCCAGGTATGCCGGTACGGGCCTATTTTGATTGGATCAAATTTAAACCGGCCAACTGACGTTCGAAAGATGGAATTTATAACGAAACTTACAAATAAGGTGAAATAATCTGAATATAACTCTGAACGATATGGCAGAAGTTGAAGTCCTGAAGAATTAGCAGCGATAAGGTGTATCTGAAAGGCACTACAGAGTTTACTTTTAAAAAGCTGTCCCGGGTCAGTAATGGCTCTTGGGATAGCTTTTTTATTTACAACAATGGAATATAGGTGATAGAGTTTTTTACAAGATATGTATTTGGTAGCGCTTACAAGAAAAGTTGTGGGGGGAGTTATGAATGCCATCTATCATAAGGGAAGAAGTGGTTCCGAAGGAAAAGGTAAAAATGAATAAGAATTATCCAGTTTATATCGGCGACACGATTGGTGTGACTATCCATTATCAAAAGCTTCATTGGCATAATGTTCTGGAGATTAATTATATCAAATCCGGCACGGGCTACTACATCATCAACGGTCAAAAATTTGATTTCCAGCAGGGAGATGTGCTGCTCATCAATTCGAATGATCTTCACTGCGCTTACGAAACGAAGGATCTTGTCATGACTGTCATTACGTTCGATTCGACCTGGTTTATTCATAATCTCCGATTCGATCCGGAGCTATTCAGCCCGTTCCGCGACATAGACAAACATTACACGAATCTAATCCACCGTGATCATCCGGCCATGGACAGACTGCGGTCACTTCTTCTTGAACTCCAATTGGAGCATGAGAGGGAGCAGCGTTCCTACGCTACGGTTGTATATTCGCTTATACTCCAGTTTCTGACTATAGTAAATCGGGAGTGTCGAATAGAGGGGATTTGCGGTAGTCAACACCTCATCAGTGAGAGACAGTATGAGAAAATACGTCAGGTGATTATGGTTATGGAACAAAACTTCGCCCATCCATGGACGCTGGAGGAGCTGGCCTCTCTTGTCTATCTCAGTCCTTCAAGGTTCAGCGAAATATTCAAACGCGCGGTCGGCATGCCTCCGATGCTGTACCTGATCCATATTCGACTGGAGCAAGCTGTCACAATGCTGGAGGGAGGCCATATGAAGGTAATGGATATTGCTCTGGAATGTGGCTTCCGCACGCTGACCAACTTTAATCGGCTGTTTAAAAAGCACATCGGCATGACGCCAAAGACTTCACAAAAGCAAAATCCCTAGAAATCAGTAATATAGTGCTATATTTTACTGGTTTTAGCAGAGAAATGAACTGGTGCAGGAGATACAATGAAGTGGCAAGCATCTCATAATTATGTTAATAAATCTAACACTAAATTAAAAAGGGGAGATGCCAATGCCGCAAGTGGAGATGAGCAGCAAAACGAAGCCGCTTGTTAAGAAAAGTCACCTGCACCGCTTTCTGAAGCAATGGGATATTCAACTTATGGTGCTTCCGGCCATGATGTTTATCCTGGTCTTCAGCTACATTCCCATGTACGGAGTGCTGATGGCGTTTCAGGACTACAGTTTATTCAAAGGGTTTCTGAACAGTCCCTGGGTAGGCTTCAAACATTTTGACGCGTTTTTCGGGACGCCGGAGTTTTGGACCATTATGCGGAATACTCTCGTCATTGGCATGCTTAAACTGTGCATCGGGTTTCCTGCCCCCATCCTTCTCGCGGTGATGCTCAATGAAGTAGGGAAACATTCTTTCAAAAGAATTGTTCAAACGATCAGCTATTTGCCTCACTTTTTGTCGTGGGTCATCGTATCGGGCTTTGTGATCTCCATCTTGTCTACGGACAACGGCAGCCTAAACATACTGCTGCAGAAGCTGAGTCTTATCGATGAGCCGATTAACTTTCTGTCGGAGCCAAAGTACTTTTGGAGTATTTTGACCGTAACGAATGTGTGGAAGGAGATTGGTTTCTCCTCCATTGTGTATCTGGCGGCAATTGCGGGCATCAATCCCCAGCTGTATGAAGCGGCTTCGATTGATGGTGCGAGCCGTCTGAAGCAGATTTTTTCCATCACTATTCCGTCTATTATGCCAATTATCGTTGTGTTCTCGATTCTGGCTATCGGTAATTTCCTAAATGCAGGGTTTGAGGACATATTGCTGCTGGGAGGCAATCCGGTTTTGCGAGATGTCAGCGACGTGCTGGACACCTATGTATATCGAATTGGCATTCAGAACAGCAGATACTCCTACGCAACGGCGGCAGGGCTGTTTAAGGCCATCATCAGCGTTGTGTTATTGTCCGGAGCCAACTATTGGGCTCGTCGATCGGGGAACAGCCTTTGGTAGGAGAGAAGGGGGAGAGATACACATGAGGCTGTCGAATGGGGATCGATGGTTTGTTGGCATAATTTACGTCTCATTGGCTTTGTTTACATTTATTGCGTTATATCCGTTCTGGAACGCTGCCGCCATTTCATTTAACTCCGGGACAGATACGATGCAGGGCGGCATTACATTCTGGCCGCGTGAATTCACGCTTGAAAATTATCATGTGGTGTTTAAGGATGAGCGACTGATTGACGGTTTCATCATCTCGGTGCTCCGAACGTTGCTGGGTACACTGCTCTCCATTGTGGCAACAGCCATATTAGCTTATGGCATTTCTAAACGCGAATTGATGGGTCGCAACTTTTATATGGTAACTTGTATCATAACGATGTACTTCAGCGGCGGACTTATACCCAACTACTTGCTCATTCGGGAGCTGGGTCTGATGAACTCTTTTTGGGTTATGGTCATACCAGGCATTATCAGCGTGTGGAATATGATCATATTCCGGACGTTCTTTAAGGGTATCCCGCCCGGGCTTGAGGAGTCCGCCCGTATCGACGGTTCCTCGAACTGGGGGGTATTCATCCGAATCGTACTTCCTTTATCGGGACCGGTCATTGCTACGCTGTCGCTGTTTACGGCAGTGTATCACTGGAATGATTGGTTTGCGCCAAGTATCTACATATCTAACACGGATCTTCTACCCATTCAAACTAAGCTTCAGCAGATACTTAATGCCAATATCATGATGGAACAGATGCAGAACATGGATGCTGCTGCACAGGGCCGGATGAGCGCGATGAAAACCGTAACTACCAAATCGTTGTCCATGTCGACGATGATGGTGGCAACCATTCCGATCCTCTGCGTCTATCCATTCGTACAGAAATATTTTGTGAAGGGTGTATTAATCGGTTCTTTGAAGGAGTAATTCAAGCAAATCCCGGACAAGGCTTTAAGCGTCCGCTTTGACCATAGATGAATCGCGAAGGGAGCACTCATAATGAAAAAAGGGGAAAAGAACCTTCTCTCTGGCTTGTCACTCACACTTATCATTGTCATGGCTTTAATGGGATGTTCGGGTTCAGGAGGTAATACTGCAAGCCAAGAGAAGAATTACCCAGTCTCGGGGGATACCTTTGTACTGGGAGAGAAACCGCTGGAATTCTCATTCTACGGCCATTATGACTGGTACACAATGCCGGATTGGGGTAAAGATGCTTCGACGAAGTGGATCAAAGAGAATAAAAAGATCGACGTAGTGCCGATCAGCTCCGGTGGCGTCGCCAAGAACAAGCTCAGTACCATGATCGTGGCCGGTGAACTGCCGGATGTTATATGGATGGATCGTGGAGCGGATGTCGAAAAGCTCCGTTCTGAGGGGATGTTGGTCCCGTTCGATGATTATCTGAATAAATACCCCAATCTGAAAAAGTGGGCTGGGGAGTCTACGCTCGAATTGCTTCGCTCACCTGACGGTAAGCTATATCAGTTCCCTAACTGGTATACCACGCAGCCAAACGGCAACGCAGGATATCTCGTCAATAAGAAGATTTACGAGGAACTCGGCTCGCCGAGCCTGGAAACACCAGAGGATCTGTACGTCTATTTGAAGCAAGTGAAGTCAAAGTATCCAGATGTTGTTCCGCTGGAGGTTGGTCAAACTGCTGCAGGAGTGGACATCATGGTATCTGCGTTTGCAGAAAATCGCCCACATACATTCAACAGTATGATCGCCGTTCCACAAGGGGATCAACTCGTATCGCTGTTCACGGATCCTGTCTATCGTGAGCTGCTGCAGTATATGAGCCGTCTGTACCGTGAAAAACTTGTCACTCAGGATGCCTTCACACAGAAGCTGGAGCAGGTCGAGCAGAAGGTTATCAACGGCAAAGTAGCCATTTATGTGGCGTCCAGTCCCACCGAGTTTGGCTCCAAGGGCAACAATCTGCTTAAAGCGCAAGACCCGGATGCTGGTTACATCATGGTATGGCCTGTACACAAAGCGGAGTTGGATCGCAACAAGATTTTCCCGGGTGATTATAAACAGCTAGGCTGGAATGTCAGCGTCATTACGAAATCGGCCAAAGATCCAGAGGCCATCTTCGCCTTCTTGGATTGGTTCACAGGTCCTGATGGCCAACGTACGATTATGTGGGGGCCAGAAGGATTATATTGGGATGGAACGGACGAGGAGGATATGCCGTTGTTCACCGACAAATTCACAAGCGATGCTAAAGGTCGTGATGAGTTGATGAACGCAACCGTCAACTTTCAGTGGAACGGTAACACAGTCTATGTGGACAATTCTAAGATGAAATTCGAGTCTAAACTTCCGCCAGAGAAGCGAAACTTTGAAACGTATTGGCAATCGGAGATTACGTGGAAGACGCAGATGAACACTACGGAGTTCGCCAATCTGGATCCTGCAAGCGATTCGGAAGAAGGCATTATTGCGCAGCGGGTGTTTGAGATCTATGAGCAAGTTAGAGCTAAAGCGATAAGCTCCACGACCTCGGATCAGGAAGTGCTTTCGCTTCTGGATAAGGCTGAGGCGGATGCGCAAAAATCCGGTTATGACAAGTTGTTGAAGTACAAAACAGCGAGATGGCAGGAGAATAAGGCGAAAATGGCAGCTGCGAAATAAAAGTCATGGTTGGAAGCAGCCCTTTCGTTAAGATTTTTGCGGGAAGCTATAGCTTTCGCACGAGAGTCTTGGTTGGCTGCTTCATTAGCCGAGAAACATAGGAGAGATCATACTTGAACTATTACTTGGGAGTAGATGGTGGAGGTAGTAAGACATTGGCCGTCGTGGCGGACGAAACGGGACGAATATTAGGCAGGGGAATCAGCGGCTGTGGCAATCATCAGCTTGGTGCTGCCATTGCAGAAAGTAGTATAACCCAGGCCGTTGATGAGGCTTATGCACAGGCGGGGCTTAACAAAGAGAATATCACTTACGCTACATTCGGGCTTGCGGGAGCCGATCGTGAGGCGGATTTCCGCATCTTACGTCCAATAATAGGTGCAATGGGTTTAAAGAAACATCGTATCGTATGCGATACTGTCATTGCCATGAGAGCCGGCACAAGGCAGACGGATGGGGTTGTCCTTATATGCGGAAGCGGGACGAATGGATATGGTGTTAACGTTGCAGGCGAGGAGGTTCAGATCGGAGGATTCGGTTATGAATTCGGCGATTTCGGCGGAGGCGGTGATCTGGCCGTCGAGGTGTTTCGGACAGTCATTCGTTCATGGGAAGGTAGGGAGCAGCCTACTACATTGACCTCGCTTACGTTGAATGCGCTTACCTTCGAGACCGTGGAAGAGATGTACCACCGTTTTTTGGACGATGGAAGAAGGGCACCACATACGCTGGCGAAACTGCTGTTTCAGGCTGCGCCTGGGGATGAAGTCGCAAGAAAAATATTGGAAAGGCAAGGTTTGGAGCTGGGGAAAGTCGCCAGTGCAGTTATTCATAAACTAGGTATGGGCAATGATTCCTTTGATGTTGTATTGGCCGGGAGCGTGCTAACTCGTGGAGAAGGAGATTATGTGGTTCGGCATATCGAGTCTCAGGTTACTACAGCAGCACCGAAGTGCAGGTTGCGTATCTTGGACCTTGAGCCAGCAGCGGGTGCCATCCTGCTCGCAATGGATGAGAACGGAGTGAAACCAGATTCCATTGTATATGACCAATTGCACAAAGGACTTGCCGTAAAGGAGAGGAATGTGAAATGGGCCCTGGATTAAAGGTTGCTGTTATTGGGGGAAGCTCTTCCTATACCCCTGAGCTGATCGAAGGTTTCATCCGTCATTATGAGAGCTTTCCTGTTAAGCATATCGTGCTAGTGGATATTCCGGAAGGCCTTCATAAACTCACCATTGTTGGCGGGCTGGCGAAGCGAATGGTTGAACGAAGCGGACTGCCGATTAATATTACTTTAACTTTGGACCGCAAGGAAGGACTTAGGGATGCCCATTATGTATCTACACAGATGCGGGTAGGATTGCTGGAGGCTAGAGCATGGGACGAAACGATCCCGTTGAAATATGGAATGCTCGGGCAGGAGACGACCGGAGCCGGCGGAATGATGAAGGCTCTTCGTACCATACCTGTACTCTTGGATATATGCAAGGATATGGAGTTATTATGTCCTGACGCCTGGCTACTTAATTTCACGAATCCGTCCGGAATGGTAACGGAAGCCATCATGAAGCATTCCAGCATCCGCTCCATTGGTTTATGCAATTCCCCGATCGCCGCCTACAAGTGGCTGTCTGCGCTCTACCAGGTGCCTGAGGAACGCATCTATTGCGAGTTTGTCGGGTTAAATCATCTGCACTGGATCAGCCGGATCGAGATTGATGGAGAGTCCAAGATGGAGGAGATGTTGGACGCAGGGGGAAGCTACTCGGCCAGTAACGTGCCACAGCTTGCTTGGAACGCTACGCTGATTCGGGCGATTGGCGCTATTCCGTCCTATTATCTGAAATATTATTACCTTCACCGTGAGATGTTGGCGGAGCAGCAGGCTGCCGCAGCCATAGGCGAGACGAGGGCTGAGATGGTCAAGCGCCTTGAGGATGAACTATTTGAGATTTACAAGCGGCCAGAGCTAGTGGAGAAACCGAAGCAGCTGGAGCAGCGTGGAGGTGCCTATTATTCCGAGGCGGCTGTCAATCTGATGAAGGCGATTCATACGGATAGCGGAGAGGTTCTAACGCTAAACGTCATGAACGGCGATACCCTGGACTTTTTGCCACAGGATGTCAGTATCGAAGTGAATTGCCTGGTAACGAAGAAAGGAGCTGTTCCGGTACCTATTACACGAATACCGGATGCCGCAGTTGGCCTGATTCAAGCGGTGAAGACCTATGAGAGTCTGGCCATCGAAGCGGCAGTCTCGGGAAGCAGGGAGAAGGCACTGCTCGCCCTTAGCTCTCATCCGCTAACCGATTCCGTGTGTATATCAGAAGAGATCCTGAATGAAATGCTGGAGCAGAACCGTAAATATTTGCCGCAGTTCTGCCATGGGAGGTAAGGATTCTAAATAAAAAGAGATCATGTTTGGACGATCTCAACACTGAAAACCGGAGTGAAGAAAAGAAGAAAGAGACTTTTCGTCTGCGAGTGTAAAAAGATAAAAGGAGCTGTCATTAGCACAGCTCCTTACTCAAAATCTAAATTTCTTTGAGGGTTATTTTAGTTCTTGTGATATAAATACTGGTTTCGCTTTCAAATGCTGAATCCGTGCCAAGGATAATCCACAATTCTCCCTTCGCATCCGTTTTCACGAGAAAAGGTCGGTTTTTATTATTGAACGTTTTTACTTCATATGTTTGATCTGTAGATGTACTCTTCGATAAATTTCCGAGCACAAAAGCATCTTTGCCTTCTTGAGACTGCTGGCCCTTATCAATATTCATTTGATAGAAATAATCCTTATTTAGAATCGATTTGGGTTCTTGCTTAGTTACTCCAGCTTTTACATACACACTCTCTCCTGGAGAACCACCAGCACCCATACTATCCTTCGCTGCGTTAGTCGCAATATCAAAATCAAAGGTTACAAGATAGGTCTGATTTGGCTTTAATTTAGATGTCTTATCTATTTTTTTCTTCACGAACATGAATAAATCATCACTACGATTAACACCACTCAGGTACAGCCCCCTTTGATTCATATTGATTTCTTTCGGTAGTGAATTAAACGAATAATTCAGTTTATAGATTGAACGATCCTTTTTGGGGTAATCTGCGAATCCGGCGGACCATTGGTCGCTATTCTTAACAAAATCTGATGTTATGGTAATTTCTTTACCCAATGAAATTTTTGAATCTAAATCAATTAAAGACACGAATGAGACATTATTTAACAGCTCAATTTGTCTTTTTGTGAGATTTGCAGAGAATCCTTCAAGAACGTTGCTATACGTATTTTTGATGTGGAACTTACCAATCTTCTTCTCTAAATCCTTATATTCTTTATCACTGAGATGTTTGTTGAAAATAACGATACTCGGAATTTGATATGAGAGCTTAACATTTTTTAGTTTATTGTTCAGTTCCTCTGAAATCTTCATAGGAAGAATGTGGATTTCCTTAGTTGAATTAAGTTCTGCCGCATCGGAACTGTTAAAGTTAGTAAATGACAAAGCTCCTCCAGCTATAATCGTTGCGGCTAAAGTTAAGGCTATTTTTTTGTTACGAGTGTTCATATGTTTTCCTCCTAGGATGTATTCAGCACCTCTAACGGAGCAACATATCAATTTGTTGCAAAAGAGAAAATAAAGTAAATTTCATTACAATTTTAAAATAAATAATGTTAGTTTCTTGAGTGCAAAATGGCAAGGAATGGGGAGGCACTTATATTTGTCTATCCTAATGTCTTAGTGAATTACTAATAATATGAGATTATATCTATATATATTGTATTCAAAAAAACGCTATGCTACAGTGGCTTAACGAATGTTCGTTAGGGAAATTGGGTATGACGTCATGCCAGAGATTAATCAATTCATAAATACTGATAAATTAATAAATAACTAAATACGAGGTGTGTGTATTGTAATGAAAAAACTTTTATATCTCTCCATAATCAGCACAATATTAAGTAGTTTTCTTTTATCGTCGAGTTATGTTTCAGCGGGTTCCAACTCCAAAATAGTTTTGGGATACTATGCTCAAGATGAAAATGCTTATGACTCTCTTATTACTAATTATTCTTACCTCACTCAAGTTTCCACAGATTCATTTACATTCGACTCGAAGGGTAAAATTGTTGGTTCTGCCCCCAAGGAAGCTATTTCTTTTGCTAATAAGAAAAATATCGAAACGTTTGCAGCGGTTTCCAATTGGCAAGGAGATTACTTCAATGCGGCACTAGCTCACAAAATTGTAGGCGATTCGAAAGTAAGGAAAGAGGCTATCAAGAGTATTCTTAACCTAGTTAAAACGAATCAATATAAAGGTATTAATATCGACTTTGAGAATATTGAGGCTAAGGATCGTAAAGCTTTCAGTAGTTTTATTGGAGAGATTTCTCAAACGTTACGACCTAAGGGATATCTCACAATGGTATCGGTTCCAGCTGAGTTTGAAAATGATCCTACTAATAGCTGGTCAGGTGCCTTCGATTACAAGGAATTAGGCAAGCATGCTGATTATATTCAAGTTATGACTTATGACCAGAATGGTCCATGGGGACCTTCTGGACCAGTAGCAGGTAAAGATTGGATGGAGGCTGCCATTCAGTACACTATATCTGAAATTCCTCTTCAAAAAGTAATTATTGGAGTGCCAGCTTATGGATATAATTGGAATGAAACGAAGAAGAATGGAGATATTATAGGTTTAAAAGATATCCCTGCTTTGATTGCTTCAACAGGCGCTAAACCAGAATGGGATGAGTCTTCGTCTTCAATATCTCTCCGCTATCAGGCAGATGATGGTTCAAATCATGTGGTTTGGTACGAAAATGCAGCAAGTATCCAGGAAAAAACTCATTTAACAATAAAGTATAATCTCGCGGGCATCTCCATCTGGTCTATGGGAACAGAAGATTCAGGGTTCTGGGAAGCCATATCAGCTGGATTGAAAGAGTAAAGTATAAGGTGAGTTAGTATTGATCATCTAAGCTAATAGAGGAATAGATTTTGATTCTTGCATATTCGCAAGAATCAAAATCTATTTTTTTTATAAATCAATTAATGGAGCAGTATTTAAAACAATTAAAGTGAATTAAACCAACGTATGTTGTGATATTCATAAGGCTAACAACGATGTTTTATACACGTTTAACAGACTGTGTTCAGAGGGGAAAGTCGAGGGAAAAGAACGTTTTTCCATTGTATGGCAACATTATATAGTTGTATTGCGTTCATTTAAGTAAGTACTTTAAAGGGGATGATTATAATAAAAGTAAAATATTTATATTTTATTCTCAACATTATGCTGATTATTCTAACAACAGCTTGCTCCAGCAGTTTGACTAGTTCAGCTTCACAGGAGGATCTTACTGGACCTTATCGCGTAGCGTTGGATGAAGTGATTTCAAATGATACAGCTCTTAATGCCGATATGGAGTACATTTCTCTGGTTTGGGAAGAGGGAGTTATTTTGAAAAGTTCTGATAAACAAGTTATTGAAGAATACTTACAAAAAGAATATAACATCAAGATTTATAACTACAACTATGAACAATTAATAGAGCAAAAGTTATATGAGCAGGGGAAAACGATGCTTAAAGGCATTCTTCTAACCATTGAAAAACAGAAGCAATCGATCAGCCCAGATGAGATGACTATTGAGGTTAGTAAGTATCGTGCAAACGAGGGATCAATCTCTTTAGACATGATACTTGCTTACCAGCAAGGGCAATGGAACGTCGTTAAATATGCTATGATCAGAGAAAGTTAGGGAACTTTATGTCAATGTACAAAATGTACATACTTCACGCCATCCGATCTGGGAAAAAAGGAGAATACCCCCTATGACATCATCACCGAAGGAGTCTTATGTGTCTCATGAAACTCGCCTTACCCGCTATGCTATCGTGTCCACTTCCGTAACATTGCTCAGTGATGAACAGCTTCGAGAACGAGTAGAAGATGCTACGGGTCTTGATACTGGCATTGGTGGTGCAACGGCTTTGATGCAGATTGAGGAAACGCCCATCTTCGTGAAAATAATACCACTTACGGAAAAAGAAAGGCTCACTGAAAATGCCATGTCCACGAAAAACGTTTTCAAACTTCCTCCATATTGCCAGTATGGCATAGGTTCTCCAGGTTTTAGTGTGTGGCGCGAGGTTGCAGCCCATACCATGACCACCAACTGGGTGCTGGCAACTCACTGTGCGAGTTTTCCGTTAATGTACCACTGGCGGGTGTTAAAAAGTCCAGAACGACGAACTCCAATCTCTGATGAACTGAGCGATGTTTCCCGTATGGTTGAGTTTTGGGATACTTCAAAAATGGGTGACCGTATTGAGGCACTTGAACAATCCGAGTACAGTGTTGTACTGTTCTGTGAGTACATTCCCTACAACCTGCACGACTGGCTTTCCGAACAGATTGCTATTGGTGAGAGTAAAGCCGCTTCAGCACTGTCCATGGTGGATTTGAATCTGCGATCCGCTGTCTCCTTTATGAATGCAAACAAGTTACATCATTTCGATCTCCACTTTAAGAATGTTTTAACCGACGGAAACCGTGTTTATATTTCGGACTTTGGTCTTGCGACGTCTTCTCGGTTTGAACTGTCCGATTCTGAATTGAATTTTCTTGAAGTGAACAAGACTCATGATGGGTGTTATGTGGTAACAACGTTAGTGAACTGGCTTGTAACGGCATTAGTTGGCACGGTAAACCGAACTGAACGTATAGACTACATACGCCGTTGTACTGAGCGCGACGAGTTGCCAGAGATGATGGATTCAGCAGCAAAGATTATCATGCGGTACGCTCCAATAGCCGTAGTGATGAATGATTTCTACACTAATCTCGTTTCGATGAGCAGAACTACGATTTTTCCAGTTGAGGAGATTGAACGGATCTGTAGTAGTAAGACTAACTAGACCAGACGGAATTCCAAAGAAGAGGTAGAGATGATGAATACATTAAAATGGCTTCAGAACTGGTATTATGAAAACTGTAATGGAGATTGGGAACATTCATATGGTGTGAAAATTGATACAGTGGATAATCCCGGTTGGTCTGTTGAAATCAATTTGGCGGAAACTTATTTAGAGGATACGCCATTTGATTCGATAGAAGAAGAGAGAACTGATGAAGATTGGTTCTACTGTATTGTGAGGGATGGAGTATTTCATGGTGCAGGCGGAGCAACGAATCTAGAAGAGATACTGATTCACTTTAAAAATTGGGCTTCAAGCATAGAAAGATGATAATTACGGAAGTTATCGATGTTTTCTATCGCGCTGCCCTAATCTTGTTTTAGGACACTAGTGCCAAATAAAAAAACAATAACATTACTGATTTGATGATTATTTAATAAAGTTTCGACTGCATTACACCTATACGACTTCAACTGGAAAAATTAAACTGACCCCTCCGCTATTTTTAGCGAGAGAGGCCCGTTACTTGTCAATTGCAGTACTTATATGTTGTGCATGCCATCCAAAACAGCGATCAAGATGAAGAGTCGTTACTAGGCGATCTGTCAATTTTTTTGGTTCGTTCCGCCAGTTCAGTTATTGACTTAATATCTTGATCAGTTAATAGATCTAGAAAATACTTGCGTATTGCCTTTGAGACTATGGGAAGGGCTTCATCCAAGGCTGACTTTCCGACGGGAGTAATAATGACTTGCACACCGCGATCTGTGTCCAGTGGTTTCCTCAGAACTAGACCTCGTTTTTCCATACGCGTTAGATGATGAGATAGTCGGCTCTTATCCCAGTCCATCGAGTCAGCTAATTCCTGTTGGCGAAGTTTTCCATCCCCAAATTGGACTAAACGATCTAATACTCCAAAATCACCTTCTGATAGTCCTGTATATTCAGACATTTCTTTTACAACGTGGCCAAAGACTCGTTTAAAGGAGCCTTTCCATGTATTCCATAGTCGCATTTCGTCGTCGTTTAGTTCATTAATATCCATGCCAATATAATACCATGGTTGACACGTCAACCACAAGATGGTACAGTTTGTTTTGTTAGTTGACATATCAACCAAGGGAATTGAATTTGTTTTTAGGTTGATATGTCAACCTATGAAAATTATAAAGTTCTGCAAAGGATGTAAAGGAAGGAGTGAAAAATGCATAAACCTGTCGCCTTGGTCACTGGGGCAAACAAAGGAATCGGGCTTTAAATAGCGAAAGTTCTCGCGTCACAAGGCTTTGCGGTACTCATCGGCTCGCGCAATCTCGAAAAAGGGGATGCAGCAGAGAAAAGTATCGGTGAAGATGCTCGTGCTCTACAGCTCGACGTCACGAATCAGGATTTCATCTCAGCTGCTTCAGCACGTATTCGCAGCGAACTCGGCTCTCTTGACGTGCTTGTTAACAACGCGGGTATATCATCCGCAGGTCTGCCAGGTAGGCCACTGGAGGAAGTTGGAAGGTCCGCTCCCCAAGCATCGCGTCTCTCGACGAGATACGCACAGTTTTCGAAACGAATGTGTTCGATGTAATTGCTGTCACGCAAGCGATCCTGCCACTTCTGATTGAAGCAGCAGCGGAACGTATTGTTAACGTGTCAAGCGGCTCGAGTTGGTTGACTTCATCCCAACGGATCTTAACAATTTTGTGACTCAACAGAAGATCTACAGATAATATAAGGCGTAACGCCTACAAATATAAGGAGTGTGTTATTAAATGGAATATGTGAAACTGGGACAAAGCGGTTTGGATGTTTCGAAGTTAAGTCTTGGAACCATGAGCTTCGGCGTACCTGAACGCGGCAATACCCCATGGTCATTGGATGAAGAGGACAGCAGAGCGATCATTAAAGAAGCAGTCGAAATGGGCATTAATTTTTTTAGTACTGCTAATATGTATTCGGATGGAACAAGTGAAGAATTTCTTGGACGTGCATTAAAGGATTTCGCCCGTCGTGATGAAACCGTCATTGCTACAAAGGTATTTGTTCCGATGCGCAAAGGTCCGAATGCAATGGGACTTTCTCGTAAAGCCATCATGACCGAAATTGATAACAGTCTAAAACGGCTTGGAACGGACTACGTCGATTTGTACCAGATCCATCGGTGGGATCCTAATACACCAATCGAGGAGACAATGGAGGCTCTTCACGATTTAGTTAAGGCGGGAAAGGTTAGATATATCGGAGCATCCTCCATGTTGGCATGGCAATTTGCGAAAGCGCAGCATGTCGCGGAGCGCAATGGCTGGACACGTTTTGTTTCCATGGAAAATAGACTCAACTTGCTTTATCGGGAAGAAGAAAGAGAAATGCTCCCCCTTTGCAAAGATGAGGGCGTTGGCATCACTCCTTACCTGCCTTTGGCGGCAGGCCGGTTAACCCGGGACTGGAATGAGCAGACCTCGCGATCCGAGAACGACCAAATAGCAAAAGCGTTGTTTATAAAAACGGAAGAAGCTGATCGCAAAGTTGCTGAAAGAGTAGCAGAAGTTGCCGCTAACCGAGGGATTCCGCGCGCACAAGTTGCTCTTGCATGGTTGCTGCAAAAGGAAGAGGTCACAGCACCAATAATCGGTTCGACCAAAATCAGCCATCTTGAAGATGCGGTTTCAGCGTTATCGGTTAAATTAACGTCTGAAGAAATTACCCGTTTAGAAGAACTTTATATACCACATGCATTAGTATAAATTGGACACATATCCTTTATTATGATACCGTTCTGTATCGATATCCTCACCAACAACATCGATTCTATAAGCTAAAACTTTTGTAATAAACTCTTCTTGGATGCGATCCTTGAAGAGTTTATTCGCTTTTTCGATGTGACAAGCAGTTGAAGACATTTGGGAGCCGATTAAAAAAACGGTAAACCTGGTTTCAGGCATACCTTATAGGCAAAATGGCGGGGAACTTTCTGGAATAACCCCTAATCTATTGAACATGGATTGAATGATCGTTAGCGCAAAAAATACGGTTAACAATTAACACGAGGTCAGCTGTATTAGAGAGGGTTTTTCCATTTTGGGGAGGATAAGAAGTGAAAAGGGTTGTACCTCTCGGGCATAGAAGGCACGCAATTACTGAGTGCCTTTATTTATGATTGGGTATCAATCTAATTTATGCCCGAAAAAAAAGAGTACATAAATAATTTTACTAATTAACATTTTTACTTTTCACATAATTTATTTTTTTGACTAGAACAGCACCTCAGTTGATTTACAGTTCCAGTATATTATTATCGAGACCGTAAATGTTCGCGGCGTAAAGTCCGTTTTGCCGACCACAGCCTCCAACCCGTAAGTACTGCAGCTACTAAGCATATTGAAGCGGAGGTCATGAAAACCACGTGCATGCCCGATAGAAAAAGATCGGGGCGGCCCGGCACAAGTCCTGTGACCCTATGACCAGCTAAGTTACTCATAACACCAAATAGGGTGGTAGTAGCAACCGTAATTCCCACGACCATGCCCATATTGCGGACAAGTGAGTTAATACTCCCTGCAATTCCGAGCTGGGTTTTGGGCACTTTCGACATTACCAACGAGTTGTTCGGTGATTGAAACAAACCGCTGCCGAGACCGAGCATACCAATCCAACTCCCAACCAGAATGATAGAGCTGCCGCTATGAAGTCGTGCAAGTCCGACTTGAGCGATAACCATCACAATGAGTCCTGCAAAAGTGAGCAGCTCGGAACCAATTTTGTCCGATAGTGCGCCACTGAGTGGAGCTACGATTACCATGACAATCGGAAACAGCATTAGCAGGAGCCCAGCATGGGAGGGTGTAAGATTCAAAATACTTTGCGTATAGAACGGTGCGATGATGTTAAAACAAAAGTTGGCCACAAATACCAGAAAGCCGCATAAAATGCTTAAGCTGAACAGCGGATTTTTAAACAGGGTAAGCTTTAGCATGGGTTCTGGTTTACGAATCTCAACGAAAAGGAAAATAACAAAAACAATGGCGGAGATGATTAATGCAGCGACGATCCGCATATCTCCATAACCGACCTGCTGCCCGAGCAGTAGACCTGAAAACAAAGCTATGATAAATAGAGGGAATAGAAAACCCCCGGCCTTATCAATAAGGACCTTCAGTTTGGTGCGATCAGCAGGAAGTACCTTCCACCCAATCGCAATCGCGATCAGCCCAACCGGTATATTCACCAAAAATATATACTCCCAACCCAGTCCGGATACGATAAAACCGCCCAGGCTCGGTCCAGCTATACTGCCAAGGGAGACAAATGTCCCGATCAACCCCAATGCTTTTCCACGTTCTGTTGTTGGGAAGATGTCTGTAATGATGCCCTGGCTGTTGGCCATCGTCATCGCTGCGCCCAGGGCTTGGAGTAGTCGTGAACCCAGGAGAAGAGGCAGGCTGAAGCTGAACCCACACAGAAGGGAACCAAGCGTGAAAATAACCATACCCCATTTGAACACTTTAATTTTACCAACAATGTCTCCAAGCTTACCGAAAAAGAGGATCGCTGCACAAATGGTCATCAGGTAAGCGGTGACTATCCATTCCGCTTCAGCGACTGTCAGATCCATCCGCTTCGCGATAACGGGCAGAGCAATATTGACGATGCTGCCGTCGAGCGTCGACATAAATGTAAATAAATTCAGGACTATCAGGATGATCCAACGTCTTTTCTGGATAACTGGGTCATCTTGATAAGTAATGAAACGATTCTCGTCTTCCAGTTTCAGTTTCACTAAATAATCACTCCTTACTATCGTCAAAAACAATTAGTTGCATTAGCAACTAATTTGGTTTTGATTATACTTTAAGTTAGTTGCGTACGCAACTTGCATGAGGTAAAATTTTTGGATACAAAAGATTTTAAGGAGGTACTGGGTTGAAGAAACCTTCGATTGGCAAAATGTTGTCCTACGTTCATCGTATTAACCAAAAAGAATTGGCTGGTATATTAAAACCATTTGATATCGGCGGGGGCGGGCACCACAGTTATCTTAAGGCGATCTTGTCGAATCCCGGGCTTAACCAGGACCAGCTCACAAATGAAGTGAAGTTCGATAAAGCGACTACGACCCGTTGCGTCAAGCAGCTAGAGGAGGCTGGATACGTTTACCGTTCGGTGGATGCTCGCGATCGTCGTTCATACCTGCTTTATCCAACGCAAAAAGCGAAAGATTTCGAACCTGTGCTGAAACGGATTTTGGATGAGTTCAGCCTTCAGATGACGAATTGTTTGTCCGAAAGCGATACACAGCAGTTTGCGGACCTGCTGAAAAAAATTTACGACAGCAAACAGGGCTAGATTATCAAGTTCATAGCAACTGACGCGGATATTGCCGGAAAAGAATGGATCATAACCACGACCGGGTATCTGGGAATTGCCCGAGTGATCGGTATCATGATCCCGGCTCTGTCAGTCGTAGCCACGATTTGCCTGATCGTACTGCTTGTCGGCATGTTTCCGGCCTGATTGAACGGGTTTGTAAAAAAGCTGGGTTCGATCCGTTATACCCAGATTGGGTTTGTGGGTATATTAACTGCAATAGAGATAGCCCAAAATCCGCCCACACTAAATCCTAAAATAACTATGCTTGAGCTGAGCTTATGGCGAGAAGTTAATATTAATGTTGAAAGTATTCCTCGATTTCAATAAAAATATTTTATTTTCAGTATCGTACTTAACGTGAAATTCAAACACAACAAATAAATGTTCCAGTATGCTAAATTCTCCGTCTCTATAATTCCCTTTACATAGCAGCAGTTGATTCAGCTACATTGTTTTTCTTTGTCAGCGGCTTTTTCCTCAGTGTTCGATCATATAAATAAGGTTTTCCGTGATATTCCCATGCATTCTTTTGCTTCTCCTTTTTATGTATATCAACTTTTATCTCCAAATTAGCAACATGACTCTGGAATTCAGAAGCAATTCGTTTACACCATTTTAGCCCACTTTCTTCAGAGGCACTAAAATGAACGCGTAAAAGAAATCCGTTAACCGTTAATTCAAACTTATATAAATTCATATTATGTATCCTTTCTAAGTAGAAATATAATCCAGAACAAAAACACTATAATTACATAATAACAGGAACGTACGTTCTGTTAAAGCGGTATTTATATTAGCTGTCAATTGTTAGGAATAGGAGCATCGTTATTTCTCATACTCATAGCCACAATGCAGAAGTCCAATCGCTTATTGACTTTCCTTGTTCTTTATTGCCGGGTACTCGAGCATGTCCGATTTTTGTAGCGGCTGGGAAGATTAGGGTTGGTGAAAGAAGAGAAAGGTCAGGGGGCAGGTTAGTATAAAAATGGCTGATTTCTCCAAATGACGTTAGAATGGTTATAAGCCAATATTAGAGGAGGAAATCCATGCTTGATATTAATCGAATTATAGAGCTTATTCCCCATAGATATCCCTTTCTTTTGGTCGATAGAATCTTAGAAATTGTTGAGGGAAAGAAAGCTGTTGGAATCAAAAATGTGACTTTTAATGAACCTTATTTCCTTGGTCACTTTCCCGATTATCCTGTCATGCCTGGAGTCTTGATTGTAGAAGCACTGGCACAGGTGGGTGGTATCGCTATGTCCAACGTAGAGAGTAATAACCATAAGATAGGGTTACTGACTGGTATTGATAATTGTCGGTTCAAAAAGCAAGTAAAACCAGGGGATCAACTCCATCTGGAATTCGAAGTGACCCGAGCCAAGGGACAGATTGTCAAAGGAATAGGCATCGCAAAGGTAAACAATGAATTGGTTTGTGAAGCAGAAATAATGTTTGCATTTAATTCTATTGAGGCATTCAACTAACGGGCTGGTTAGCGCAAAGATATAATAAAATGAAGTTTAAAGATATTTAAAAGCAAGGTGGGATGTATGATGATAATTCGCTTGGCCACGTTGGAGGATGTGCCTCAGCTTGTTCAAATGCGTTGGGACTTCTCGGAAGAGGAAAGTGTGGATACTGCGGTCACATTTGAGGAATTTAACCAGGTTTGTAGTGAGTTCTTGGTGAAAGCTATCAAAAGTGGAGATTGGTATATTTGGATTGCAGAGATTAGTGGAAGTCTAAGTCTTGTCTCACATATGTATATGCAATTAATACATAAAGTTCCGAGGCCAGGGAAATCACCAGATCCTTATTACGGTTACGTTACGAATGTTTATACTCGCCCTGCTTTCAGGAATCTAGGTATCGGCTCAGAAATTCATAAAGCTATGGAAAAATGGTCAAAAGAAAATGAGGTTGAGTTTCTTATACTTTGGCCAAGTAGTGAGAGTGTAAAGTTTTATTCAAAAAATGGTTTTTCTCGATGTGAAGAAGCCATGGAAAAGCACTGGGATTGAGCAGTAGGTAAGAAAAATGAATAACAGCTGATCAAAAGATATAGAGACTCCCTGACTGATTTTATGGAGGTGTAAGTACGGGATATAAAATTTCGTTCATTGAATTTTCCCGAAAACATTGACATGTGCACACGAATGCATATAATGAATTCAGGGGGTATGACAATGGGATTAAATCTTGATCCAAATAAATGTAAAAAGCTGATAGAAGACAATATTGATATTGAGTTTTTTCGAGCGGTACTTGATCCAGTGCGGAGTGAGTTGTTAATTTTTCTTTCTGCAAATGGTGAAATGACAATCGGTGGTATTGCAGAATATTTTCCACAGAATCGTTCAGTTATTTCTCGGCACCTTGACTTCATGAGTCGTTTTGGTATCGTTCAAAGGAGAAAAGAAGGGCGAGAAGTTTATTACAAAACGAATAACAATTTCATTGTAGATAAATTTGAACAAACAGCTAACAATATGAAAGCACTCATGAATTTGCAATAATGCAGTGCTTTTTATATTGATATATATATGCATTTGTACACACGTATACACGATAAAGAGGTTTATTTTAATTCAATCAAAGATGCATGATCTGGATTATCGGAATATGAAGTGAACTTGCAGGGTACTTTTATAACTTTTCCTCTGTTGATATTCAGATAACGGCTAACAATATGAAAGCACTCATGAATTTGCAATAATGCAGTGCTTTTTATATTAATATATATATGCATTTGTACACACGTATACACGATAAAGAGGTTTATTTTAATTCAATCAAAGATGCATGATCTGGATTATCGGAATATGAAGTGAACTTGCAGGGTACTTTTATAACTTTTCCTCTGTTGATATTCAGATAACGGCTAACAATATGAAAGCACTCATGAATTCGAAATAATGTAGTGCTCTTCATTTTAATATATATATGCATTTGTACGCACGTATACATGAGAGGAGTTTTTATTTTGACACAATCAAAAAGAAAATGGTGGGTTCTAGCCACGGTAAGTTTAACCGTATTTATGGCCATGTTAGACATTACAATTGTCAATGTTGCATTACCAGATATACAACAAAATTTTTCATCGAGTTTTTCAAATCTCCAATGGGTGTTGAATGCCTATACTTTAGTTTATGCGGCAATGTTGTTGCCAGTTTCAAAATTAGGCGACATTATCGGACGTAAAAAAGTCTTTTTATTAGGATTGGGTATTTTTATGATTGGCTCTTTAGCCAGTGGATTGGCAAACAGTGATATTTGGTTAAACATCTTCCGTGGATTTCAAGGAATTGGTGGCGCAGCTATGATGTCATTATCTTTAACGATAGTTACTTCTTCATTTCCTGAAAATCAAAGAGGACTTGCACTAGGTATTTGGAGTAGTGCCGTTGGGCTTGCTATTGCCGGTGGTCCTTTGGTCGGAGGAGCATTAGTCGATGTTTTTGGTTGGAGATCTATTTTTCTTGTTAACATTCCAGTTGCGGTTGTAGCAATTATATTAGGAATGTTTGTGATTAAAGAAAGTGAAACAAACAAAAATGGACGAATTGATATTTGGGGACTGATTTTCAGTACAGCGATGATTTTTACGATGATTCTAGCCTTAATTCAAAAGTCAGTGAATGGAGATTACGCATGGACTGATTGGCACATTTTAAGTCTACTTGGATTATCACTTATTTTACTTATAGCTTTTATCATTACCGAAAAAAAAGTAGAACAGCCGATGATTGAATTATCTATTTTTAGAAATTGGACATTTAATGGTGCTAATATCGCAGCTTTTGTATTAGGTGCTGGACTATATGGAGGCTTTACCTATTTAACCATTCTTATGCAAAATTACATGGGTTACTCGGCTTTTGATACAGGTGCAAAAATGTTACTCATTAGTGGTTTTACGATAGTTCTTGGTCCAATTGCAGGAATTATCTCGGGGAAAATTGGTAACCGTTGGTTAGTTAGTGGAGCACTATTGATCGGTGCAATCGGAATATTTGTTATGCGTTATATGATCAAAGCTCCGTTTGAGTGGAGCTATCTGATGCCTGGTTTTATTCTTTTAGGTATTAGTAATGCTCTAGTTAATCCACCTATTACTAATGCTGCTATGAGTTCAGTTGATAAAGAGTATGTAGGTATGGCTTCGGGTATTTTAAATGTTTTTAGACAAGTGGGTATCTCCTTTGGTGTTGTAATGCTTGGAATTAAATTAACGGAAGGTTATAACGCTTCATTGAACACAAGTATCATGAATTTAGCCAATATTCCTACCGAGTTTAGAAATCAAATGCTGGATGTTTTCCATAAAGCTGGAGCTTTTGGGGGTTCACAAGTTTTTGATAGCAAGCAAGCTGAAGCATTTAAAGCTATGCCAGCTTTTGATGAAATGAAGTCACTCGTGTTTAATGCTTTTAATTCAGGTATGCAAAATGTAACACTATTGATTGGTATTTTCTTAATAATTGGTACAATCGCGAGTGCAATTTTGATTAAAAACAAAAAGAATACACAGAACGGGAATTAATCTTCCTTCGAGAGACTCGCAATGGAAATGATGAATCCTTAGTTTTACTTTATTAAGAGGGAGATTAGAAATGAGAACAATACTGAAGTTTAGATGGCTGGTAATTGCGGTTTGGCTGATTGCAACGGTGGGACTGATGGTTACCGCACCGGGGATGCAGGATCTGGTACGAACAAAGGGGCAGATTAATGTTCCAGATGGGTACTCCTCGACCGTAGCCCGCGAATTAGAAAAAGCCATTGGAGAGAACGACAGCTCTGGCACCAGCAGCGGAATGCCAACTGTGCTTGTATTCCATAAGGATGGAGGGTTGTCAGCTGAAGACCTTGCAGATGCTCCTCATAAAGCATTTAGAATTTTGACTAGTTCGTGTTTTCAATCTATACTATAGCTAGTTTCAATATAAGGGGGAAGTATCAAGTGTCTGCTGTTGTTCTTAGCTAGTTAATTGCATTAGGTTTATTTCATTTAATTTGCAGAAATCCGCTTATTTAAGTGGTTTATTTCTTCATGTAATAAAATGGAATAACCCCTGCATTAGTTAAGAACATGGGACATCGACTACTTCTAGTTGACTGCGGAACCGTGCTCTCATGCATGGTTTTTTTACATTAAGCCTATTTTGACAAGTGTCATTTGTTTGACATTCGGTTGAATTGGACATCATGTTATCCGTTAGTCAATTCTCTACAGGGGCAGAAGATGAACAATTTGTTCATTTTCTGCCCTTTTTTTGTTTTGAAAAATAATGAGGAAGGAAGTGAACTCGAAGGCACGTCGGACACCTGTTTGCTTGAGATTTCTTAGGAGTTCAAAAAATTGCTCTATTGAGTAACCTATATTAACTAGAATGGTAGGTAGATTAATTTGGAACATAATATGATCATAATTGCTCAAGGTTTAGCCGAAGAACTACAACGTGGAAAGATCCGTCATTTAGAGCAAGGGTATATGACGGATGCTGAACGTGGGTGGTCTGGTGCGGATGTACGTCGTATAGAGGTTACTTATGAAAATGGTCAAAAGGAGAGCGTAATATTTAAAGAAGCTGCCCTAAAAGAACGCATGGCAATGAAAACGTTAACTGACCAGGGCCATCAGAACACACCCGCCACTTTTTCACTAGATCTAGAAACAGATGAGCCTAGATGGATGGCGATAGAAGATTTGGGTAGTGTTAAATCTCCTCCACCTGGCGTAGACTGGTCGCCAAGAGTTGCGGAGGCATTAGCCAGAATCCATGCCCTTAATATGCATAGAGGTTCGGAGATGCTGTGGCTCCCCCATGCTGACCGTCATTATTGGGAAAATTATTTAGTTACACAAGTGTCTGTGGACCATTTTCAAACGCTTATAGAGCAGAACCCCGACTTTTACAGGGAATTTGGCGCGTATCTGCCATTACTACGTGAAAAAGCAAACGCTTTTGCACGTGATATGGTGGCTTTGTATGATGAGAAGGAAAGCCTAACTCTTACGCATGGAGATTTGCAATCCGTAGACGGTTCCCACATCCATTATTACAATGGAAAACCCTATTTTATTGACTTCGGGTGGTGTTATTATGCACCCTTTTATATTGATCTGGCTAGTTATTTTAACCTTGAGGATGCCAAAATTTATTACAAGGAATTAATTGCAAATGGTATATCACTTAGCTATGATGATTTTTATGAAAGATTGAGGGCAGCATTTCGTTACTCTGGGTTGATATACTTATATCCCAGTATTAGACAATGGTCTCTCGGGCCTACTGAACTAACGGGTAAACGTCTGCTTCATATGTTGAAGATTATACTTACAGGCGAGTTTCCAGAGCGTAGGATTGATTACTCTAGCAAGCTTTTCTCAAAGCTGCTCAATGAACATAAGAACGGTACACTTCATAAGCTCAATTAAATTGTCTCATCATGAGATGCGATTTAGCAGTACGTTTGCGTCCCAACAAGCGGGGAAGCTACGGCACTCTATTCATGATGAAACTGGACCGGCCCGGAGAAGTGAATAAAAGCTTTTACCAAAATCGAGCTTGAGCCGGGCGGAAACGCAGAATCGTCTTCGAGCTTGAAGAGAGAGAGACTTCTCATTTTTTTTCACATCACTTCGTATGGTTATGGTTAGTATACTGATTCCCTCGTTTCACTGTGTCCTTCATCTTTCTTTTTGCGACAAGTATAGACAAAAACAGGAGGGAAGCTGAGGGGCACAAATTTAATTCTCTCAATATCGAATAAATCAGCCAATCGTTTCTTCATATGAAGTGAGTACTGGTACAACACTAACATCCCTCCAGGTCGAAGCGCTGTATGCATCTGTGAAAGGATGTTTTGTTTCATTTCTCTGGAAAAATTAAAAAATGGTAGTCCGCAAATGATACTATCCAACTGATGCACATGTTCATGATTGATCCTTTTCAAAAGATAGGATGCATTCGAATGGAACATGAATTCAGGATATGTTTTCTTCAGATTACTCCTCATTTTGGGGTCTCTCTCAAATAAAAACACGATTGAAGATTTCGGTAATTTTGCTCTCATAAGACGTGTGATAACACCTGTTCCTGGCCCCAGTTCTGCAATGGTTTTAACTTCTTCCCATTGTACAGACTGGACGATTTTATGGGCTAGAAATTTGGAACTGGGCAGGACACTTCCTACTCGTTTGGGGTTCTTTAAGAATCCTTGCAGGAAAAGAAACGGTTCGGATGTTTTCAATGCGGTATCCTCCATTGTTGAATTCAATAATGTTTCACTTGATGTTGGCAGGCAAGCTTAACTGGAACGTAAATACGTTATGCGTATGTTGAAGCGTTAAGGTACCCTGATGTAACTCCGCAATATTTCTTGCAATCGAAAGACCCAAACCAGACCCCGTTTGAATACCTTCGCTGCTTCTTGAATAATCAACCTTATAAAATCGATCAAACAGCTTACTTTTTTGCTCTATTGTGAGCGGCTCACCTTTATTTTCGACTTTAATGATAATGTACTCATGACGCATACTCATTCGAATATGAATCGCACCAGGTTTCACAGAATACTTCAGGGCGTTCATAAGAAGATTATCGATGGCCCGAGCAATCTTATCACTATCCACGCAGGCCATGATTGGGGAATCGCCAATCTCTTTCTCAATATGAATTCCATTCTCCTGAGCTAAAGGTTCAAATTCAAACAGCAACTGGTCCAATAGCTGATATAGGTCAACCTTTTTCAAATCCAATTGGGTATCTACTGAGGTTAGACGTGTGTATTCAAATAAGTCATCGAGCAGCTTCTTTAAATGCGTTGCTTTGTTATGGGTGTTCTGGATGAAGCGGTCATACTCTGCTTTGTCTTGAAATGATTCTGTTCTTAGAAGCTCAATATAGCCGATGATGCTGGTAAGCGGTGTGCGCAGGTCATGTGAGATACCCGTGATCATGTCCATCTTGGATTTCTCCAGCTCGCGCTCCTTAACCATCTGCAGCTGCAACTGTTCAGTCATGTGATTAATGTTGGAAGCGACTCGCCCAAGTTCATCTTGTCGATTAACGGGCACCCGGTAGTCCAGATTTCCTTCTGAAATGAATTGCAATCCTTGCTCCAAATGAATAATATCTTTAACCATTCGACGTGTTAAAAATAGGAAGGTTAAGATAAAAGTTAATATAAAAATTGGAGTAATGACATACGGAAGCGAATTGCGAAACCAAGCCTGCTCCCAAGCTTTAAAAACATCTATAGATAGGTAAATGAGCATATTATTAAAGACAGCTGCAGCAATGGTGCTCAAAATAATTCGGATCAAAATGTTAATCTGTATTTTCTTCTTTCGAGTTCGATGAGAGGGGTTAGATCGTCTAATCAAGTTTATAACCCACTCCCCATACCGTTTTAATATACTGAGGTTCTCGTGGATTCACTTCCAGTTTCTCTCGCAGATTGCGAATATGGACCATAACCGTATTATCCGAATACCCGTAAGGTTCTTTCCATACGGTTTCGTAGATCTTTTCGGAGCTAAATACTTGTCCAGGATGGCTTGCAAGCAGCACCAGAATGGAAAACTCCAGTGGAGTTAGTGGAATGTCATTCTCCTTTAACTTCACGGAATGTTTACTTGTATCAATGACAAGGTCCTTGATCAGGATAAGTGAATTGAATTCTGCTTTGCCAATCAGTGTTTGGCGTCGTAGCTGAGCCTTAACGCGAGCTAGTAATTCTAACGGATTAAACGGTTTGACCATGTAATCGTCAGCCCCGGTAGTCAGGCCTGTAATTTTATCTATGTCCTCTTCTTTGGCGGATAGCATAATAATGGGAGAGGTTGATATTTCTCTTATTTTGAAGCAGGCTTTGATTCCGTCCATAATGGGCATCATGACATCCAGTATAACGAGCTGGACCGATGTAGTTTTGATAATATTTAGTGCTTCTTCACCATTGGTTGCTTCAATGACCTGATATCCTTCGTTACGTAAATAGACATGAATGACATCACGGATGTCGGGTTCATCATCAACAATGAGAACGGTACTCACAATCCAACACTCCTTTTATGACTGTTCTAAATAAAATTTTAAATCCTTATAAAGAGGATAATATCAGTGTAAACCATAGCCTGAGTTGTTTAAATTGTTTCCTTTTTGCGACAGACATAAACGAAGGCAGGAGGGACATTCAAGGGCACTAATTCTATCTTTTCGATGATAAACTTTTCGGATAGTGTTTTTTTCATTTGAAGCGAATATTGAAAGGCGATAAATAACCCCTCGGGTTTAAGCGCCTTATGGATTTGGTCTACCAACGTATTCCTTAATTCAGACTCAAAGTTGAAGAAAGGCAACCCGCTAAATACACAGTCCAGTTGCTCAACGCCCTCTTGCTTCATGGATTCCACTAATCGAGAGGCATCTGAATAACAGGGGAATGAAGGGTATTCAGTCTTCAGATTATTCCTCATCGTCTCGTTCATCTCAAACAATAACACTTGGGTCGAATCTTGTGCCTGTTGATGAATATAACGAGTGATGGCACCTGTGCCCGATCCGAGTTCGGCGACTGCTTTTACCTCTAGCCAAGGCGCTTGGTTCACCATTTTGTTAGCGAGAAACCGGGAACTGGGTATGATGCTACCAACATGTTTTGGGCTTTGAAGAAAGCTTTTCAGAAATAAAATAGGTTCATTGGAATTCATTGTTTGTGGTTCCTCCGTATACGTGATGGTATTTTATCAAATTCGATCAAAATTTTAATAAATGAAGCATTGATAGAATGGGAGCGCCGAAGTAGATTCCCGCTGTAAAATACGTTATGGTCCAAAGCAAAGCACTGGAATATGAAATGAGAGCAAATTTCCGATACTGAACGCCGCTCAGTCCAATGACCAGAGGGAGAACATATCGCACGATTGGAATGAATAAACCGATGCACATCGCCCAATTGCCACTCTTATTCAGAATCAGTTCAGCCTTAACGAAGTGTTTATTATGTTGAAATTTGTGTTTTATCTTGGGCCCAAATAACTTCCCTGCAAAATAAGCAAAGGTAATGGCAGTTAATAGTCCTGTTAAAATGCAGAAGTATGTGATACATGAGCTGATAACACCCGTGTGACTCAAAATAGCACCACTGATAATCGTGATCTCATTCGGAATTGGAATGCCAAATGGCCCTAATGAGAAGGCAAAATAAAAAATCAGATATCCATACTGATGTAGTAGCTCTAAGATCGTATTACTGATCATTGTTTTGCCTCCTCTCTTGTCGATATAGAAATCATAATGAAAAAAACTAAGGAATTAATAAGCATAATTCTGAAGAAAATCTAAAGATTACATAATCAAAGCGGTACAACTACGGTACGTTCAAGACAAAAAAGCCTTGCCAACTTACTGGAAAGACTTGATAAGGTGGATATATTCAGGAGTGGTGATCAAATGAGCCGGTCATGCCGGAATAAAAACGAGCTCAGATTGATTATCAATGTTGAGGATAACGCAACGAACAAAAGTTGCCTGCGTCTAATAGCTAGTTGGAAAAATATGAAAGGAGTGGAATGAGAAAGATGACAGCATCAATTTCACATAAGCCCGAAGGATACGTATGTCCATTTTGTTGTGTTTGGGGTATCGAGCGAACTAATCAGGGAACAAAAGAAAGGGATATCATCTATCAGAATGAAAAGGTAACGGCATTTATAGCGAGCAAATGGTGGCCAAACAATAAAGGACATGTTCTTGTTGTTCCGAATCAACATTTCGAGAACATCTTTGATCTCCCAGCGGATTACGCTGGTGAAATTCACCGCGCGGCGCAGCTCACAGCATTTGCAATGAAAAGTACATATGGATGTGATGGGATTTCTACACGCCAACATAATGAGCCTGCTGGCAATCAAGACGTGTGGCATTATCATCTCCATGTTTACCCTAGATATGTGAATGATCAACTTTATCTGTCAAAGGGTTCTCCATCCGATCCAGATGAACGCGATTTCTATGCTGATAAGTTGCGTTCTTGGATAAAGAAAAACGATAGTTGAAGATGGATGATAGATAAAATTGGAGTTGAGGAACATCTATACTCTGAAGTGGCAGAAACATCTCCAATCCTGATCAATCAAGATTTTATTAATGAATGTACGGAGAAATTTGAAGGAAATTGGATAGATGAGGGTTGGAACAGTGGTTTCGCTTTGTCTATAATTGCGGTTTTGGATCTATTTGAAATTCAAGTTGTGGAATTTCCAACTCCCAAAATGACTAATAAGTCTTTAAACTAACGGGACACGATAGCTCTAGTTTAATTCTGCATTTACAAGGATTTCGTATAACTTTCTTTGGCGTTACAAAATAAACAAAATCAGATTAGTGAGAAAAGGTGGAAAGAATATGGTATTAGTCCACCTAAAAAGAGATAGCAAGGGAGACTAATAGTGCCTAAGTTGAAGTTAGGAGATATCTTCGCAATAAGTCTTAATCAGGGTCGTTATTGTTACGGACAAGTTGTTTCTGAAGGAAGAATATCAGATTGTATGATTGTATATGATTTGGTATCAATGGAACACCCAACGGTTAGTGAAATCACCTCGAAATCCATCATTTTCTTAATACAGACTGTAAACTCTAGGATTGAAGATGGTATCTGGATAGTGATTGGAAATGGGCCAATACCAAGCATGACATTTCCGTTGTACAAAGTGGAAACTGAAGATGGATATATGCTGGTAGATCATAAGGGTGATGTTGTGAATAAAGATCCCAGTGCTTCGGAGATTGAAGAAGTCCCCGAACTGGAGTCTTGGTCACCTGTTAGTCTAGAAAAAGCAGCCAATGCTAGATTTGTAACTGGAGAATGGGATACGTACTATAATGAGTTAATTTATAAAAATTAGTTTATGTTCAATTTAAGCTTAATGGGCTCATTGCTCTCAATTTTTTTAATTAAGGTAAATGTGTAACTAGATATTATAAGGATAACAACGATGTCCCTAAACTGAAAGACTAATTAGGTCATTTATCAGTTGTCCCGGGACAAGAACATTGTTCCATTCAAAGTCGCTATATAGCGGCTTTTTTTGTTTTAAGGAATCAAGTTCTTGTCCAAAGCTGAAGACAAGAACTTTGTGTCATTTCCGTTTTCCGAGTCCTCCAGTACTACAAGGTAGAATTACAAAATTGTAAGGTGAATGTAAGTGGAATCGATAGCTAAGGCCATCCTGGCAGGATAATATTGGAACAAACGAAAATAGAAAATTTTTAAAAGGAGAATCGAGATGAGGCTGTTTGAACTGTTGCTTTTATTGTCAAACATCGGCTTGTTTGCATTAACATTCCTATTAAAGAAAGGACGGCGTAAGGTATTCATTGCAAGCGGAATCGCCACTCTTTTATTGGTCATTCATTGGACTGTGGAAGGATACAGAGTTCAACTATTTTTCTCATATTGCATAACGATCTTTTTTTTAGCCATTTCAGGTTATAGCTATTTTAGAAAAAACGGCCCCAAAAAAATCCCGCGATTCTTGTTGGGTTCAGCTTATACCGTTATAGCGATAATGCTGGTCGTAACAGCGGGTGTCATGTATGCTTTTCCAGTATTTAATCTACCTAAACCTACAGGCGAATTTAAGGTAGGAACGCAAACTTTTCATCTCGTGGATACTAATAGGGAAGAGATTTTCGACGAAGCCAGAGAGGGTAAGAGAGAGTTGATGGTTCAGGTATGGTATCCGGTTAAAGTTGGCACCAGCAAGTACGCTCCCTTTATTCCCGATACTCCAATTTTACGTTATATGGCCGCGAACTATGGCCTTCCTGAGTTTACTCTTCAGCACTTGAAGTACGTATCCAGTCATGCTTATTCGGGGGCCGAAGTCTCCTCGGCACAGACTTCATATCCGCTGATCCTTGCAAATCCCGGCTTTGGCTCGTCCAGGTTCCTCCATACGTCGCAAGCTGAGAATCTCGCGAGTCACGGATATATCGTGGCAGTGATCGATCACACCTACAATACAGTTGCAACCGAGTTTCCGGACGGTCGAATCACGACCAGCACAACCAACGACTTATTCTCTCCCGAAGATGATTACCGAACGGGAAGAGAAAATCGCGACAAGTTGGGAAAAGTGTTAACCGCCGATGTGGCGTTTACGCTGGACCAATTCGAGCTCATCCAATCGGGACAGATTCCAAGTCCTTTAAAAGGGAGGATTGATCTCGGTCATGTCGGGGTGTTCGGTCATTCCATCGGCGGAGCGACAGCCTACGACGCTTCTTACGATCCACGAATCACGGTCGGAATAGACTTGGATGGAGGGCTGTATCGACTGCGTGACAGCGAGGATCTGCGAAAGCCGTTTTTGTTCATCAACTCTGAAAGCTATTTCGAAGAATTAAACAGGGTGATAAATAATCGGGTCTACACTGATGCAGAGCTTAACCGGATGGGATCAACAAGAGAGTGGATGGATCAAGTAACGGAAGATAAAAAGTTGGAGCTTGAACGGATGCGCGAAACGGTTGACGAAGGAGGACAAATCCTCTATATCGAAAATACAGAGCATTTGAATTTTACCGACGTACAGTTCATTTCTCCGGTTTTCAATATGCTGGGCATTACAGGGAAGATTCTGCCAGAAAGAGCGAACTCCGTGATCAATGCCTATATGCTGGATTTCTTCGATATGTATCTAAAGAATCAAGGCGGAATCTTAATGAAAGGACCGGACAGCCGTTTTCAGGAGGTGAAGTTCGTAACCTCGCTATTATAAATTACAAACAGGCTACCAATTTTGATATGCTATTACGTACAACTCTTCTTCTATGACTAACCCCCATTAAGGCAGCAACGTTCACCAAAAAATGATTAGGGTAGGTGGCAACCATGTTTCGTGAGTTTTCACATGAAGATATGGTCATATTTGAAGTAAAAGCCGAAGATTATAATTATGAGCAAATCATACAGGCAATCGACTACATCTGCCCAGATGAATATAGTGAAGCAGAAATTACGAGCTACTATGAATGTTTAAATTTTACGAAAGACCAAATTGAAGTTAATTTTAGTCATGTATTTGGAAGTCCAGAGCTATATCAATTTGAATTGTTTCCATATGGCTCTCATTCAGTAGAAAATTTGAGTCAATTAAGAGTGTGGTTACAAGTAATGGAGCAATATTTAAAACAATTAAAGTGATTTAAACCAACGTATGATGTGGTATTCATAAGGCTAACAACGTTGACCAAAAATAGAAGGATCATTTAGACAGACGATGATTTAAGGGAAGTGTCGAGGGACAAGAACATGATTCCATTGGAAGTCGCTATATAGCGGCTTTTTTGTTATGGCTTAAGCCAATTGAGTGCGTGAAACGAACTAAACAAAAAATCTCCCTGATCGGCAAAACCTCAGCCCCCCTTAGTAGTAAAATGATTATATCGGCGAGTCAAATAAATTTAAGTTGATATAAATTTTTTCTTCTTGGCAGCAAAAGAATTGAAACATATTAAACCGGAGCGTGGAATTGTTTAATTGATGATCCGAATGGAACAGTATATTTGTAATAAATCCGTATTGACATGAAGAATGTATTGCTAAATTGATATTTTAATGTAAAATGATTCGCAAATAGATAAGTTTAATTTCAGCAAGACTTCTTTTATTTACAAGAGAGGTTGATACCGAATTTATGAGACGACTTTGGGCAGAGCACATCACTAAAAAATTCAATCGTTTGATATACAGCAGTTCATTCAAACAGAGAATTCGCTTATCCATCATAACTATGATAACGCTTGCAATTGGGGCGGTAGGTCTGACAACCTACTGGATTGCATCCAAAGAGCTCCAGAAGAATGCATTTGAGACTAGTCAAGAAACCGTAAACAAAACCACTCAGATACTGGATGATAAATTAACGGGGATCTCCAACTCCATTCGTTCACTGACTTTTAGCTATGCCTTCAAAGATATGATGCTGGATGTACAGAGTAATGATATCTCCAATTACTATGTGCATTTGTCAGAGCTCCAATATGTGTTTTCACAGGTTTATTTCAACGAACCTCTAATCGAAAGTATACTTATTGCCACGCCCATTGGAGATTTTTATCCTATTTCACAAAGACGTTCTCAGACACAATCCTTTTATGAATCCAGTATGTATTTCGATATGATTGAGAATTATGGAGGAAAGTGGATAAAAGGGCATTCTGATAAGTTTTTTTCTGGTAATAAGCGTGCTATTTCATTTGTTACAAAGGGAACTCAAGAGAATGTCCCCAATACAAATGTATACATTGTCGTGAATGTAAATGAGAGTGGACTAATAGGACTGGTTAACAAACATTCTTCGAATGATGACAGCGACTATTTTGTAATCGATTCCAATGGCGAGGAAGTCATCCGAACTTCATGGTCATCCAGCCATAATCTAATGAAAGATAAACCTTTCTTGTACAATGTATCTGAGAGCAATATGGGCTCTTTCTTTCATAATTTTGATGAAACGGATTACCTAGTCAATTACACAAGATCAACAGTTGTCAAAGATTGGAGCTTATTCGGTATTCAACAGAAGGATAAACTGCTTGAACAAATGAACGGTGTAAAGCGCACAACCCTTTATATAATGCTTTTCTTTCTGCTGTTCACTAGCCTTTTATCCAATAAACTGACGGCGCTGTTGCTAAATCCTCTATACAAGCTTCAACGACTTATGCGCGAGGTAGAGAATAACCGCCTGAATGTTCGCTTTGCCAGCCGTTCGTCCGATGAAGTAGCTCAGGTCGGTTTTCAATTCAATCGCATGTTGGATGAAATCAACAGACTCATTGATGATGTAAGGTTGAGCGAATCCGGAAAACGTAAGGCCGAGATGAGAGCTTTAACTGCGCAAATGGAACCACACTTTTTGTATAACACTCTTAATACGATTTACTGCAAATCCGTTCTGGGGGAAAATGAAGAAGTCAATGAGATGATTCTCTCCTTGTCCCAGATGTTTCAGCTTGGCTTGAGTGGGGGGAAGGATTGGAACACGCTGCAGGATGAATTGTTGCACGCACAGCAGTATTGTTTAATTCAACAAAAATGCTATGAAGGACTGTTTGTGTTTGAAGTTACTGTACTTGATAAATCTGTGCTGAACAGCCTTTTGCCAAAGATTCTCTTGCAGCCAATTGTGGAAAATAGCATTCAACACGGCTTTAAGGACATTACTTTCGGAGGTCAGATTCATATACAGGTGGACAGACAAAACAATTGGGTTCATTTGATTATTGAGGATAACGGTGCAGGCATGGATGCGGCTATGGTAAGTCAAGCGATGTTGAAACCGCCTGTCTCCAAGAAGGGTTATGCTCTGAACAATATCGTGAATCGGCTCAACCTATTTTATGGAGAAGAAGCACGAATCGAACTTCACAGCAGTCCTGGCAAGGGATCGAGAACTGACATTTGGATTCCGATTAGAGAAGGAGAAGTTGAATCATGATAGAAGAACTCCAACGGATTAAATTATGCATCATTGATGATATTCGAAGTGTAGTCGATATGATTTCTCAGAAGCCGCCCTGGGAAGAACATCACATTGAAGTGGTTGGTACGGCACTCGATGGGGAGGAAGGCATTCGCCTAATCCAAGAGACCAAACCGGATATTGTTCTTACAGACATACGGATGCCCAAAAAGGATGGGCTAGCCATGACGCAAGAAATTCTCGTAAACGCTCCTTTTACGAAAATTGTCATTCTCAGCGCGTATACCGATTTCTCATTTACGAGACAAGCGATTCGATTAGGCGCATTTGATTTCGTAAAGAAACCATTCTCTATAGATGAAATCATTCAGGTCGTGTTGAAAGCAAAGGCAGCAATCGAAGAAGAATGGCAGGAGCAGAGCAAGGCGATAGAACTGAAGCAACATGTAAGAAAAAGCTTACCTGTATTACAGCAGGAGTATTTGTCCTTGCTAGTTCATCATAGGACGAATGCTGTCGTAGCCTTTCAAAAATGGCAAACACTCGGCATTCAACTTGCTCCTCAGAATTTCAATCTTTTTATTGTGGAGCTAGACCGTTTTATGGACAAATATAAAGCACAACCCTCAAGGGAAGTGGAATTGATCAGATTCAGCCTTCGAAATATTTTGGAGGAAACTATCGCAGCTTTTAGCAGTGGTGTTGTTTTTAGTGAAGCGTTAAATCGGTTCATCTGTCTGATCAATTGTGAAGATATGAGAATCGCAGAGCAGATTTCTGAAGCATGCAGATTAAATATTTATCAATTCACGAACTCTACCATCTCAATCGGTATTGGTAGTTGTGTAACATCTATCGATGAATTACCGGATTCATATCAACTAGCCTTAAGTGCTCTGGCCTATCATTTTTATACAGATGGTAATGGTGTTAACAGTTATTCAAGTACATCGGATGATGAGAAAACCTTGCTTCATTATACTGCGTCCACGGAGCACGAGTTTTTAATGGCTTTGCGCTCGGGCAATCGAGAAAAATGCCGACTTATTCTGGAGCAGATCTTTAATGATTTATTGCAGCGAGATCCTCTTCCCAAACCGCAACAAGTCGAAAACCTTTGTTATGAGCTGTCATCCAAGATATGTCGAGTCATGTTAGAACAATTTCCGCCTGATCGGGTGAAGAACCTTGAGAAGCAGTGGAACCATGTAAAGCGCACAGGTGTGGTTACATTTCAGATTATGCGGGATACAGTAAAAGAACTTTGTCTTGAAGCGTGTTCGTGGATTGAGCACGAGCGTTCGGATGAAACGACCAAGTTGATCTATCAGGCGAAGGATTATATATGTGCCAACTTGCATTTAAATTTATCACTTGATTTATGTGCAAAGCAGTTCAATTTAAGTCCCGGATATTTTTCGAATCTGTTCAAAAAAGTGCTAAATATTTCATTTCAGCGATTCGTAATCCATCAAAGAATGGAAAAAGCTAAAGAAATGCTAATCAATGATTATCAGGTACAGGAGATCGCTAGGGAATTGGGGTATGAGCATCGACGTTATTTTAGCGAAATTTTCAAGAAGCATACCAATATGACACCATCCGAATTCAAATTATATAGTACAGGGAAGATCAGTCCGCCTGTGGATCTGGCCTATGATCAATCATAACTCGAAAGATAGCCTTGTTTCCGAAAGTTTCGGATGCAGGGCTAGTTTTTTAATGACAGATTCATAAGAAAACCTGCCCTTGATGTGTGGTTTACCGCATTATGTAAACGATTACAAGAAACTATAATGAAGAAGAAAGAGAATAACAGATAAAAAGGGGAGGTAATACGAATGAAATTAAACAAGAAATTTCTTATGTCTGCACTGTGTATCGTGCTCACGGGAAGCCTAGCGGCTTGCAGTAGCCCTAAGTCCACAGATAAAGGAGCAAGCGCAGCGGCTAAAACCAAGATCACCTACTGGACTGGAGACCGCCATGATTCTGAGTTCGTGAAAGAAACGATCGATAAATTCAATGAAACCAATAAGGATAACATCGAAGTGGAACTGGTTATCAAGGGAGATGATTTCGATCAAGCGCTGGATATGTCTTTTCAGACCTCAGAACCACCGGATGTCATTCGTGTTAAAGAAAACACCATACAGACCTTCTATAAAAAAGGATTCCTAGCTCCAATTGACGAGTTTCTCACAGATAAAATGAAAGATACATTTCCTGTCATGGAGGATCTGAACAGCTTCGATGGAAAACGCTATAGCTTGCCGAACTATGGGACAACGATGCGTCTGATTTACAACAAAGAGCTTTTCGCCAAAGCAGGTATTGAACAACCTCCGACTACACTGAATGAGTTGGTTGAGGCAGCCAAGAAAATTACGCAAGTGGGTAAATCAAACGGAGCCTACGGTTTCGCACAGAATTTTAAAAATCCTTCCAGTGCCTTGGGCCGATCTGCCCGTGTTATTGCAGAAGTAAGTGGTTACGGCGGATATGGTTATGATTTTAAGACAGCTCGATATGACTATAGTGGCTTTAAACCCATCATGGAAGCATTTAAGCAAATCAAGGATGATGGAAGTATGTTGCCCGGTGTCGAATCGCTTGATATCGACCCATTGCGCGCCCAATTCGCTGAAGGGAAAATCGGGATGTACTTATCCTTTTCTGCTGAAGCGGGAGTCTACCAATCTCAATTTCCAGCTAAAATTGATTGGGCTGCAGCACCTGCACCATCCATTGACGGAAATTTCAATGGTGCTTCTGGGTTCTTAGGGGGCCAATGGTTGGCAATAAGTTCAGAGACCGAAAATAAGGAAGCAGCCTGGAAGTTCCTGGAGTATATGTATAATGAATCTGTTCTTCAACAATATCAAGAGAAAGGCTTTGGCATATCCATGGTCCCTTCAGTAAGTGCTGTTGCAGCGAAACCGGAAGTTAAAGGCATAGAAGGTTTCCTGCCGAACAAGTACGACGGTGTCTGGCCGGTCTACCCTACAGTGCCGGTACACGGTATGAAATCTGACGATGCCTTCGTCAAGTACATTCTAAGCGGAGGTAATCTGGATACCATTATCAACGATTTGAATACTCGTTATAACGCTGCTTTGGATACAGCAATTGCGAGTGGAGAAACGAAGGCCGAGCCTATTGCAGATTTCGATCCAGCGGAACTTGCAGGAAAATACGTAAAATAAAATAGAGGTGTTTAAAAAGGGTGGGGCACGCTCCATCCTTTCATTAAATCTTACAGAGATTGCAAGGAGTTGAGAGGATATGAATAAAGCAAAGAATCTAGCTTTTTCATACAGCTTTCTTTTGCCAAGCTATATTCTTACCATTGTTCTGGGCATCTACCCGATTATGTGGGCCATGAGATATATGTTCTACGATTACAAAGGGTTTGGGACTGCACGATTTGTAGGACTGGCAAATCTAGAACGCGTAATGACAGATCATCAGTTTTGGGATTCAGTATCCAACACGTTCGTTTATGCTGGAGGCAAGCTCCTGCTATCGATACCGCTCGCTCTGATATTGGCCGTCATCCTGAATTGGAAAATTAAAGGGAGAAATCTGCTGAGAGCTATTATATTTATGCCTACGATCATTAGTACAGCGGTTATGGCGGTCGTATTTTTCACCATTTTCAACTCGTATAATGGCATCCTCAATCAGTTCCTTCTGAAATATAAATTGATCGGCAGTGCTATAGATTGGCTGGGCGTTGATTATGCCATGCTGACGATCATCCTCGTTGCTGTATGGGGGGCGGTAGGCAATTATATGCTTTTGTTTCTAGCAGGGCTCCAAAATATTCCCGAAGATGTGTACGAGAGTTCTGCTCTGGATGGGGCTAACAAATTCCAACAATTTCGTTACATTACCATTCCAATGCTGGGCCCTGTCATGCAAATGATCATTATGCTAGCCATTATTAATGCGCTAAAAGGTTATGAGAGTATTATGGTGATGACTGATGGCGGGCCAATTGGAAAAACCAATGTCATGTTCTTATATGTATATAAATTATTTTTCCCGCCTGCGGGTTCCACGGCATCTACACAAATTCAAGAATTTGGCTATGGTAGTGCTGTCGCTTTTGTCACAGCTGTTATTGTTGGCATCATCACGATACTTTACTTTTATGGATCAAAACGGATGAGTCATAACGAATAAGGGAGGAACGTTCATGAGAATTGCATGGAATACCGTACTGTGGGCGTTTCTGTTAATAGTAGCATTTCTAACGCTGTTTCCTATAATTATCACCCTGCTCGGTTCCTTTAAAACGAATGCCGAACTTACTGCCGGAGCGACTTTTCTGCCAGCTATTTGGCAGTTCACCAACTATATCGAAGCGTGGAAACAGGCTAATTTTTCAACATACACACTAAATAGTGTATTTGTTGCCGTCGCGTCAACCATAGGAACATTAATTGTCTCGTCCATGGCAGCCTATGTCGTGAACAGAATGGACTTTATTGGCAAAAAACTATACGTCAGCATCCAGGCATTTACTATGTTTGTAGCGATCGGAGCAGTCGTTCTTCGACCTCAATTCGAGCTGATGATTAAACTTCATCTGCATAATACGCTGTGGGGCGTAATTTTGATTCTGATCAGCACACATGCTTCGGCATTCTTTATCCTGCTCAGCTTCATGAACGGAATTCCTAAAGAGCTTGATGAGGCTGCACGCATCGATGGGTGCTCTCCGGGCAGAACATTCTGGAGAATCATTATTCCGCTGCTTACGCCTGGGCTAGGAGTGTGTGCCTTGTTTGCCTTCCGGGGAGCGTGGAACGAATACCTGATTCCATTTGTGTTTACGCTCAGTAAACCCGAACTGCAGACATTGACCGTCGGACTAGCCAATTTGAAGTACGGAATCACCGCTGCTTCACAGACACACTTCATGATGGCGGGGGCGTGTCTGTCCATTCTCCCGATCCTTATTGCTTATATTTTTGCTAACAAATCCTTTATGCAAATGACTGCGGGCTCCTTAAAGGGCTAGTGGTATTCTTAACATCATCAGGAGGAATGGAAATGAATTCACCTTATATTGGAAAACTGACATCAAGTTCTGTAATTGAACGTTATCTGAATAACCCGATTCTAGATGCTTCTCGAGTTCCCTATCCCACTGCACTTGTGTTTAATGCAGGTGTAACGAAATTCAATGGAAAATATGTGATGGTTTTTCGAAACGACTATGGGTCTTTGGAGCAGCAGACGATCGAGGCACATCATACAACAGATCTTGGTGTTGCCTTCAGCGATGACGGAATTCATTGGGAGGTGCAACCGAAGCCGTGTTTTAAGCTACATGACCAAGAAATTATTCGTGCCTATGACCCAAGGCTTACCGTAATTGACGGACGCTGCTATATGTGCTTTGCCGTAGACACGCAGCATGGCATCCGCGGTGGTGTGGCCGTTACCGACGATTTTGAAGAATTTGAAATACTGAGTTTGTCGACACCGGATTTGCGAAACATGGTACTATTCCCGGAGAAGATTGGCGGAAAATTTATGAGGCTTGAACGGCCTTTCACAGTCTACAGCCGCGGGGGAGTTGACCGATTCGACATGTGGATTTCAGAATCCCCGGATTTGAGGTACTGGGGAAATTCTGACTTGCTGCTTGCTGTTGAAGATGTACCATTTGCCAATGATAAGATCGGTCCTGCAGCTCCCCCCATCAAGACAGAGCAGGGATGGCTTACTACATTTCATGCCGTTGATATTGACCCTACAAGAGGCAAGAACGGATGGGAAACGTCATGGCAGAAACGGTATACAGCAGGCTTAATGCTGCTTGATTTGGAGAATCCCAAAAAAATAATCGGCATGTATCAGAATCCGCTGCTGGCTCCAGAAGCTAGCTATGAGATTGAAGGAGGATTCCGTAACAATGTCATCTTCCCAGGCGGAATGGTACTCGAAGATGATGGTGAGGTTAAGATTTATTATGGTGCAGCAGACACGATTGAATGTCTCGCAACAGCCCATATTGATGATTTGATCCAGTTATGTCTGAAGGGTTAACAGGAGGGAATAAGACAATGACCATATGGGATCTCCTACAAAATCCCCCTGCTGATTATCGTACGGTGCCATTTTGGTCCTGGAATGACGATCTAGATCACAATGAACTCGTACGGCAGATCGAAGAAATGCATAGTGCGGGAATCGGTGGTTTTTTTATACATGCCAGGGGAGGCCTTACTGTTCCTTACATGGGCAAAGAGTGGATGGAGGCCATACAGATCTGCATCAAGAAAAGTCAGGAACTTGGGATGGAAACATGGCTCTATGATGAAAATGGCTGGCCTAGTGGTTTTGCTGACGGAAAGGTGCCTGCACTTGGAGTGGCTTATCAACAGAAGCGGTTAGCTTATGAATGGGCTCCTTTTAATCGGGGGAATAGAGTGACAATTGCCTCCTATGTCCAGTCTGAGGAAGAATTGCATCTGCTTACTACTGGCGACACACGCAAACCTGACTTTCGAGTATATTACGAGTTGAATCCTTATTATATCGACACGTTAAGCAAAAAGGCTGTAGCTGCGTTCATTGATTCCACCTATAATGCTTACTGGGCGGAGTTCGGTGAACAATTCGGCTCTGTGTTGAAAGGAATATTCACGGATGAACCGCAGTTTGGACGCGGAGATCTTCCGTGGTCGTTAGAACTCGAAGATGCCTTTCAGAACCAGCACGGGTATTCGCTACGTAAGGTAATTCCAGCTCTGTTCTTGGAAACGAAGGACTGCCGCAGGGTCAGGTATGATTATTGGTCATGTGTCACCACCTTGTTTACTGAGTCCTACGCCAAGCAAATTGGAGAGTGGTGCGAGCAAAGGGGATGGTTAGCTACGGGTCATGTTGTAGACGAGCAAACCCTTATGAGTCAAGCGACTTCAGTGGGCGATCCACTGCTCTTCTATGAATATCTGCAAATCCCCGGTTGTGACTGGCTTGGACGTTCTGTGAGTGAAGAGCCGGTTGTTCCTAAGCAAGTTAGCTCCGTTGTTCGCCAGTTGGGCAAAAAGCAAGCCATCACGGAGAGTTACGGCTGTTCCGGTTGGAATGTCAGCTTTCAGGATTTAAAGCGGATTGGGGAATGGCAATTTGTTCATGGAATGAATCTAATGTGTCAACATTTGCAAGCTTATACGCTGAGGGGACTTCGTAAACGGGATTATCCACCATCTTTGTTTTATCAGCAGCCTTGGTGGAGGTACTATTATCACTTTAATGATTACTTTGCCCGTTTGTCCATGCTCCTTGTGGAAGGAGTACGGCAAGCTGAGGTATTACTGCTTCATCCCATTCGAACAGCTTGGGTGGAACTGGAGGGTTCTAACTCATCACAGGTTGAGCAATATCATGAATCATTTGCACAGCTTTCTCGCTGGTTGTGCCAATCGTTTATCGAGCATGATTATGGAAGCGAGGGAATTATTGAACGTCATGGCAGAGTAGAGGGGAATCTTTTTGTTGTAGGAGAGATAGGTTACCGAGTTGTTGTCGTTCCACCGAGTGTGACCTTAAGCGAGATGACGGTGAAATTGCTCCATCAGTTTGTATTTCATGGAGGAAGCTTAGTTGTATTGGAACCCGTTCCGTTCCTCATCAATGGACAACCGGGTGAAGAAATCCGTCGTTTAGTGAATGGTGCAGTAAAACCCGATTGGAATCGCAACGCCTTGGTAGAATCTGTTTCCAGAACCGTTTCTCCATCGATCGCTATCGTTGACAGGGAAGGACTACCTATCGTATCGGACATGGTCAATATCCAGACGCTTAAGTTAGAAGATTCCTATCTCTATTACCTGGTGAATTCCGGAGAAAAGTGTTATCCAGATGTAGAGGTGACTCTCCCTCGAAGGGGTATACTGTCTCTAATTGATTTGGAGAGTGGTGATATCAGGCCACTTAACTATACCAGGGTAGGTAACGGCGTCAAATTGAACATGACTCTGTACCCTACCCAATCCTATGTTATCAAACTAGTTCCGACGAAAGGTCAACTGGAAACGGATGAGGTAACTCTACTCCAAACAGACAATTCAGCTAGGTTCATTCAGGAACTAAGTGAGTTATGGGAAATTGACCATATCGATCACAATAGCTTGACGATGGACACTTGCAGGTACAGGCTGGAGAATGGTGATTGGTCGGAACCTAAGCCTATTATTTTTATTCAAGAAGAACTGCTTCAGATAGGATATCCTGTTCAAGTCGAATTGGAATTCGAATTTCAGATCGCCTTTGATCCTGCGCTCGTGCGGGAAATGCATCTGGTGATGGAAAATCCGGAGAAAGTGCAAATTCTTATTAATGACAGTAAGATAGCATCTCATAGCTGTGATTGGTGGAGAGATGTATCCTTCAAGAAAATTGATCTAAGTGGGTTCCTTCAGCATGGTCGAAATACCATCAGGTTAACATTGGATTTTTGGAATTCTGCTGAAACGTATGCAGCTATTGAACGTGCTCAAAGTTTTGAGTCTGAGGGGAATAAGCTGAAATTCGATACGGAACTTGAAAGCGTGTATCTAGTTGGACATTTTGCAGTGAAATCGGAATCTCCTTATAAAAATGGCGAGCATGGTGTTATATATACAGATGGTCCATTTATACTTGAAGAACTCCCTCATCAATATTCCTTGATAACTGATCTAGGTTGTCAGGGATTACCGTTCTTTGCAGGCAGTATTCAACTTGTGCAGAAGGTTGCAATACATTTTGAAGACAGTGTTTCACGGGTATGGCAATTCGGCTCACATCCGAATGCGATTGTCACAAGATTATCAATTAACGGACAAGAAGTTCGTACCTTTTTATGGGAACCCTATGAAGCAGATATTTCAGAATATCTCCAACAAGGAGAGAATCTGATTGAGCTGGAGCTGACCAGCAGTTGTAGAAACTTGCTTGGACCTCACCATCATGTGAAAGGTGAACCAATGAAGGTTGGCCCAGATAGTTTTAAAAATAGAGTCGGTTGGATGGATAGAGACCTAGACCCAGATATCAATTTGTATCAATCTCATTATGCTTTTGTTCGCTTTGGACTAAGTACATTACCACGGATAGTTATGATGACTTGAAAGAGCAAGAAGATACGTGGTCAGTTTGATCTTTATAAAAGGACATATGGTGTTAATTAATGATTCCCTTTCAGGGCAGATGCTCACATAATTAATGTGTGAAATCTGCCCTTTTTGTGGAGTTACCCTCATTATTCGATTTATAGATGCAGTTTATAATGATTGTGCTGGGAGAAATTGCATGCCGGCGGGACTGCAATTTCAGTCCAACTTAATTTGAAAGGGCTTTCAAAAAATTAAAGGAGGCAAATGTGATGACAATGTTTAGAAAATTTTTATGCTCTACTCTGGTGGTGATGCTAGTTGCTACCATTTTTACACTTACCTCGAACGCCCAATCTGGAGTAGAAAATGCGGAAGAAACTCGCTTGGCACCAGCAACGATTCACACTTATCAACCATCAGTGCGCTATACTAACTCGGCTAATTATACGTTAAAAGCAAACGGGGTCGTTGTGCCGGTTGTCAAAGGATTTAGTGATTACGACTATGCTCATTTTTCCATGTCGGAAGGGCCTGTTACGTATGAATTAACGATTTTAAATACCGATAAAGTACATGAATATTCTATAAGTCCAAAGAAGCTCGGTATACAAGCTGAAAAGATAGAGGGAAGGACGATAACCTTCACAACACAATCTGACGAATACCTGATCGTGACAATGAATAATCGCCAAACACGCATGGTTATCGCTGCAGATCCGATGGAGAAGGATGTTCCCGCCTCAAACGGAGAAGGCATTTTTAATGTTACATCCGCTCCATATCATGTGGTGTCCTCAGGCACACCAGCAACCGGAGTAAGCACGAGAACGGCTTCCATTCAGCAAGCAATTAATGATGCCAGCCAATACGGAACCCTTCAAGGAGGCGGTAAACAGGGCATTGTCTATGTACCGGCCGGAACTTATTATATTGGTAATCTGGTATTAAAAAGTAATACTGCTGTCTACATGGAGCCTGGAGCAACGTTCATCGGTACAGGAAAGACAGTTGATTATACGGAGCACTGGTTTAAGGATTCCATGGGAAGGCCGGCTACCTGGTGGATCTCAACTGCATTTCAATCCGAAAATATTCGGATATATGGACGGGGTACGATTGATGGCAACGGGCAAGCCTTGCACGATGATAAGACTAGCAATGGTAAAGGAATGATCAATAATCTGGTTGTTCCCATTGCCACTTCCAATTTTGTCATGGATGGTATCCTTATACGGGAATCATCTGGCTGGGCCGTTGTTACGGTGCGCTCTAACGATCTGACCTTCACAAATTTGAAATTGTTCAATAGTCTGGGAATGGGCGAGAATGACGGCATTGATATTTGCGAATCCCAGGATGTAGTTGTACAAAATGCGATCGGTATTTCCTTGGATGATCCATTTTCTACGAAAGCCTGGAAAGCGGACACAGACATCGCTTCAGGTAAAGTACCTTGGCCGGGGAATCCAGAACCGGTTCAAAACGTGTTATTCAAGGATACGATAGCGTGGACGTTATGTTATGGTTATAAGATTGGTCAAGGAGTTATGCAAGATCAATCTAATATTGTATTCAGAAACGGAGTCGTTTACAAAGCCGCAGTGGGCTTCGCTATTCATCATAAATATGGGACCGGAATCGTTAGTGATGTGAGGTTTGAATCAATGGATGTCGAGGACATCAGTGGAAGTAACGAAGACAATAGTGCCTGGATGACCCTGTTCACGGTTAATGGTGGCAACCATGGAGTGGGAACCATTCGAGGAGTCACAGTAAAAGATATTACGGTCCGTGACGCAGGGGAAAGCTTTGCCAAGATTAAAGGATTGGAAGGAGCCATGATTACTGATCTGACGTTTGAGAACGTCTACATGCCTGGTAGCAACACTCCTGCTCGTACGCTACAAGAGATGAATTTCCTAAATAAAGAGCATTACAGCGGAGTTACGATTAAGCCGGTTCAGAATACTGAGCCGCTTCCCTTAATTAATTTGGCGCTCCATCGCCCAGCGGTAGCTTCATCCAATGATGGAATTGAGAACACCGCACCGTATGTGACCGATGGAAACTTAACAACCCGCTTTGGTTCAAAGCGCGGGGTGGACCCAGGCTGGATTTATGTGGATCTCGGAGAAACTAAAAAGATCAATGAAGTCAGGTTGTACTGGGAAGCCGCGTACGGTAAAAGTTATCGCATACAGGTAGCCGATGCTCCAAACCAGGAGGCAAATTGGAGGGACGTTTATAGCACCACTAACGGCAAAGGTGGTTTAGAGAGGATTACTTTTAACGAAGTGGAAGCACGTTATGTTCGTATGTACGGGACTGTCCGAGCTACGATCTATGGGTATTCAATTTGGGAATTTGAGGTATACGGACCGACGCAATAACTCCTTCGAGTAGGATAGGACTAGAATGTCATTACTACGCTTTGGCCGTCTCCCGGAGTCTACCGGGGGACGGTTGTTTAGTTTCTTCTGAAGTAGATTCTGACCTAAGTATCATGACTATTTTGCTATAATGCTGGAATAGAGCCCTGTCCCTGGTGGGCAAGCTGGATGAAGGAGGAAAAACAAGATGAGGACTAATTGGATAAATCTGCAACTGAGTAATCACACGCCGGAGAGGGTGCAACGATGAGACCAACCCTGAAACCCCGCCTCGGTGTCCGCTTCAAAATGATCGGTATCTCGCTAATTGGATTACTTATACCAGCACTAGCCTTCGTGTTATTTGTACCCTCTTATTATAACAAGAATATGACTCATGATATAAATTTCGCCACGCAAGCTACGATTTCATCTGCACTCATTAACCTGAATACGTACATCGAGGATCTGGAGCGACTCGTCGTGGTGCCTTATCTGAATGATTCCATTATGGATGCTTTTAACACTTTTCGGAAGATTGACAGCGGAAAGACGGTATCCCTCTTAGAGCAGCTGCAAGCCACAAGAACGATGAACACGACCCTGCCCAATTACACACAGAATTTGCGTAAGGATATAACAGGGACGCTAGTGTGCTTCATTCCAAAGACCGTGTTCGCCGTGTACACCAACAATAGTGGGCTGGTCAGCGACTATCCCTTTACGGAACAGACCTGGTACAAACAAGCGTTAGCAGCCGAAGGCAAGACGGTATTCATTAGCTCGCATAAGCAGGACTATCTGACAGATCCGGCCGCAGATAAAGTTTTTTCTATAGTGAAGTTGGTCAAGGATCTGGATACAAGACAGCCAATCGCCGTTGTTAAGGCGGATGCGGATACTCGGGTGCTGTCTGTCATACTGGATAAAATCAAACTGAATGTGTCTTCGATTATGTCCGTTATCGACGAGCAAGGCAATGTGATCTATTCCAACAAACCGTTATCGGACACGATGCTAAAAGAACTCCGCAACAAAAGCAATTCCTCCAAAATTGATGATCACGGCGAGGTGTACAGTGTAACAACCCAGCATATTGAGAAGACGGATTGGAACATGGTGGCTATGGTCTCTGAGACGGAATATATCAACAGAATTAATGTTATGCAGGCCACAGTTACAGGGGTGTATGTTCTAGTCTCGATTTTCTCTGTACTTCTGGTGGCGCTTCTGTCACAACGTATGATGAAGCCCCTGCGAAAAATGGTGAATGTGATGGCCAAGGTAGAGACCGGCAATTTCAATGTACGTGTCCCAGTGAGAGGAAGAGATGAGATAGCCATCCTTGGCAGCTCCTTCAACTTGATGCTCAGCGAAGTGAACAACCTGTTGAATCGTGAATATAGGGCAGTTCTGAGCAAGCAATCCGCAGAGTATAAGGCGCTGCAATCCCAGATTGAACCTCATTTTCTATACAACACGCTCAATACAATGATTGGCATCAACCGTCTGGGCGACAGCAAGGTGCTGGAGCAAGCAATCCTGTCACTGACTGGTATGATGCGTTATATGACAGAGCAGGCCGATTGGACAACCCTGAACGAAGAATTCCAGATGCTGAATCAATACTGCTATCTACAGAAGCTCAGATTCCAGAATCGGCTGGAATACACCATCCAACTGGACCCAGAAGCGGAACCAATGAAAATCCCGAAACTGCTGATTCAGCCATTGGTGGAGAATGCGATTGTGCACGGTATTGAGCCGCTTGGCGAAACGGGTCAACTGACGGTCTTGGGGAGTATAGAAACTGTGCATTTCCAGCGCTGTGTGGTCATTGTCATCGAGGATTCTGGCACCGGTCTGGAGCAGACCGAAGGTTCAAAATGGATGGGTGTGGGATTGACCAATGTGAAGAACAGACTTCAATATGCCTATAAGAAAGCCGATTTAAATATTCAGAGCAGGGTGAACGTGGGCACCCGAATTACAATAACCATTCCACTGGAGGATGATAACGATGAAGATCGTCATAGCTGATGATGAGTACTACGTTCGGATCGGGCTGGTAAAAATGCTGGAAGAAATTTTGACGGAGGAGTACTCCATTATTGAGGTGGAGAATGGTCACCAGGTACTGGACAAGATTCGGGAGATTCAGCCGAATGTGGTGTTCCTGGATATCAAGATGCCGCGGATGAGCGGTCTTGAAGCATTTCAACAGGCCTATGGTCTGTCTCCGGAGACGCAATGGATTGTGATCAGCGGTTATGCTGATTTTGAATATGCCAGAAAAGCGCTACAGCTTGGCGCGGTAGATTATTTGCTCAAGCCCGTCTCCCCGGAGCAACTGGAGCTGATTACGGCTGATATTAGGAAGCGAATGCTGGCACAGACCGAGGTTCGCTGCAGCACGTTCAAGCAGAATTTGACGGCTGTATTTAACCGCACGCTGAGCCTCAGAACGCTGCCGGAGGGACATGAGCTGAAGCAACTGAGCTATGTGCCTATCCTTTTTGCACTGGACAGGTATGTGGAGAAGGGGCAACATTCCGAGGAACTTACCGGCTGGTATACGGAGATGGAGAACGCAGTCCAGCAATTGAATAATCGGAGCCTGCGCGCTGCGCTGGTCGTTGTACCCGGAGGTACGGTGGGAATCATGCTTGGCTGGGACCGGGAAGATGAACATACGGAGCAGTGGGTGATGCAGAGCGCTTATGGCAAAATCAATAAGGTGCTGGGACGCTTGAGTGGTGGTAGTCTGGGATTCTATGCCTTGGCAGGCGAACCTTGCGCCGGATTGCAAGAACTGGAGGCCCATATCGCTATTATTGAAGCTGCTTTGCTGATAAAGGCTTTGCTGGCTCGCAATGATCTAATCCGCTGGAAGGAGCTATCCGGGCTGGTGGGCACGCTATCCAAGGAAGCGAGGGAATGGTCTAGAGCGCTGGTGGAGCTTGCTGACACTTATAGGAAAAAGGATTACTACCGGTATGTCATGCTTAGCCGAGGGATCGGGAGCTTCTTGGATAAAGGGTACGACAGCCTGCCGATTCAGGCCAGAAATCATGCCGGATCTTTTCTCAACAATGCGTTGTCTACAGGCACAGACCCCCGTGAAAAGTCGCTACCTGATGCTGCAGCTTGGAGACAACTGCTCGAACGTGGAGAGAAGGAACTGCTCCGTGATACCGAAGGCAGTACGGATATGATTGATCGTGTCGTCGAATACATTGAGCGGAATTATGCCGAAGATATAGGCGTGGCGGGGGTAGCAGAGATTTTCAGTATCACGCCCAATTATCTCAGCTCACTTTTCCATAAAAAAACAGGCAGCACCTTCGTCAAATATATGACCCACCTGCGTATTGCTAAGGCCAAAGAACTGCTGGCTGGACATGACCTTCAGGTGCAGGAGGTAGCGGCAGCAGTGGGCTTTAACAGTCCCAAACATTTTGCCAAGCTGTTCAAAGAGCATAGTGGAAGTTACCCTTCGGAGTTTAGGGCGGAGCTTCGAGCGAAGTGAGCCCTCCGATATTATAGAAATTTGCACCTGGAGTGTAGATTGGCTATCTGCACATTCAGTTGCGGCTGCCCTAGAATTGAATTAAGCCTTACAAATACAAATGCAGAAGGGGAAATCAGACAGATGGCAAAAGGAAAAAGATTGAAAAGAATGTTAGCGGTTTCAATGATGCTGACGATGGCTGCCGCACTGTTTACCGGCTGTTCCAGCTCCAACTCCAGCAAGGAATCTGGAGGCTCCAGTAAGGAAGATACCATTACTTTATCCGTATGGACCCAGCGTAGTGGTGAAGGTGCAGCCGCTCTGGAGAAAGTATCGAGACAATTCGAAGCCGAGAATCCGGGCATCAAAATTGATTTCAATGCCCCGGGTAAGGAATATGAGAACATCCTGAAGATCAAGATGTCATCGGATGAGATGCCGGATATCTGGTCAACACATGGCTGGGCCATTGGCAAGTACAGCGACCAACTGGCCGATCTCTCGAATGAGGAATGGGTACCCCGCTTAATTCCTTCCCTGAAAGAGCAGGTAACGGATGCGGATGGCCGGGTGCTGTCTATGACGATTGATTCTGACACTTCTGCAATCGCTTACAATGTGGATCTGTTTGAGAAATACAATCTTCAAGTGCCGAAGACGGTAGATGAGCTGCTGGCATTGTGTGAGAAGGTTAAAACCGAGAGTGGTGGTAAAGTAGTTCCGATCCATATTGGCGGTGGCGACGGCTGGCCGATCGGCCAGGCTGTAGATTTTTTCTCCAGCACACTGCTTACGACAGACAGCAACAATAACTACGGCGAAGAATTGAAGAACGGCACGTTCGATTGGAATCACTATAAGCCGCTTGGCGAGCTGTTCCAGACTATGAAAGCCAAGGGTTATGTCAACGTGGATATTCTTACGGCCAAGAATGACGATACTGCCAAAGCCATTGCTAACAATGAGGCGCTTATTGCTATCACCGGATTTGGAATCAAGGATTCCGCAGTGAAATACAATCCCAATGTGAAAATCGGATTCTTCCCAATTCCGACCTTCTCCGATAAGGATGAGCCTGTATTGGTTGGTGGAGAGACTGATGCCTGGGGGATCTCGAAGAACACGAAGCATATGGAAGCTGCTAAGAAATACATCGCGTATTTTGCCAAGCCAGAGATCAACAAGCAGCTCTGTGAAGAAGCGAATATCCGCTCGGCCTTTACCGATGTCAATGTGGACTTGGGAGAGATGACGCCTTATTACGAAGCTTCCAAAAATGCGAGAATTGTGCCTTACTTTGACCGGGCCTTCCTGCCAAGTGGAATGTGGGATGCTATCTCCAAATACGGTCAAATGCTGTTCACCGGGTCGTACTCCGTGGATCAATTTGCCAAGGACATGAACGATAGCTATACCCGGTTGCTCGATAAATAAGGTTTGATGGATAACGTACCTTCATAAGTTCCCTCTTTGGGACTGATGAAGGTATCTTCATTTCAGGCCAAAGATAAGCAATACAGATAGGAGGAGTAAAGCCGAATGAACACCTTCAAAAAGATAAGACATTCCCAGTCAAGCATCAACGTAATGTACATTCCTGCACTGATCTTTTTCTTTGTTTTTATTGCCTACCCGTTCATTCAGGGCATTATGATCTCATTTACTGACTGGAACGGTTACTCTGAAGCACGGAATTTTATTGGGTGGAAAAATTACGCCCGCCTGTTTGCGGATAAAGATATGGGGCTTGTCATTTTCAATACCTTTTTATATGGAATTCTGAGTACCGTCTTCCAGAACTTATTCGGGCTGCTGTATGCACTGTTTGTAGATATGAAATTCCGTCTGCGGGGCGTTGTCCGTACGATCGTGTATTTGCCCGTTATTGTCTCACCGCTCATTATGGGATACATCTTGTACTATTTCTTCCAATATAACGGCGGAACGATGAATGAAGTGATTTCCTGGTTCGGCATAGAGCCGAAGAACTGGCTTAATCAATGGAGCAGCTCTGTAACCAGCATCATTATTGTGAATACGTTCCAGTTCATTGGACCGGCGATGATTATCTATCTGACTGGACTTCAGTCGATATCTTCCGATTACTATGAAGCGGCCGATCTGGATGGTGCCTCTGCTTTTGCTAAGTTCAGATCGATTACCCTGCCGCTGCTTATGCCAGCCATCACCATTAATGTCGTGTACAATCTTATCGGCGGTCTCAAGTTGTTCGATATTATCATGGCTTTGACGAATGGCGGACCTGGATATACAACTTCGTCCCTGTCCACATTCATGTACTCCGTCTACTCGGGGCAGCAGGATGCAGGCTATGCCACAACGGTCGGAAACTTTATGTTCGTCATTATCGGTGTCGTCGGTCTGCTTGTGCTGGGTAATCTGCGGAAACGGGAGGTCGAATATTGATGAAGCGGAATAATACCGTCAAGAAAATCTTCATTGCCGTTGTCAGTCTAATCATATGCCTGATTCCGCTGATCCCTTTCTATATGATGATCAACATCTCACTGAAGGATGTAACCGACTACAAGTCGACGATCAGCATTCCGAAAGAGTTTGTATTTGCGAACTTTGTGGATGCTTGGAAAAGCGCGGGTCTCGGCACAGCTTTCATGAACAATATTATTATTACGGTCTTTACGTTACTACTTGTTATCTTGGTCTCTTCCATGGCCTCATACCCGCTGTCGAGAAACAAGTCTAAACTGAATAAAGCGATCTATACCACCTTTATCGCTTGTATGATCATTCCTTCGCTGACGCTGATTGTGCCACTGTATATGATTTTGATCAAAATGCATGCGCTGAACACGCTATGGGGAGCGATTCTGGTTCAGACGGCCTTCTCACTGCCGATGTCCATCTTTCTTTATACGGGCTTTATCAGTTCGATCCCCAAAGAACTGGATGAAGCCGGTTATATTGACGGTGCGAGCCGAATCGGTATTTTCTTCAAGCTGATTCTGCCGCTGCTGAAGCCGATTACGGCGTCAGTGGTAATTCTACAAGGGGTGGGTATCTGGAACGAGTACGGCATGTCGCTCTATATTTTGCAGAACAAGGATGTGCAGAATCTTACGGTGGCTTTGTCCAGATTCGTTGGGCAGTACCAATCGCAGATGAACTGGGTGGCGGCGGGTTGTTTAATGTCGGCTGCACCTATGATTGTGCTATTTCTGATTTTCCAGAAACAATTTATTAAAGGCATCTCATCAGGTGCTGTGAAAGGGTGAGGAATGGTATGGCTTATCTTGATCTTATTGAACTTCCCGAAATCGTATTGGTCCAGGAGGACAAAAGCTGGAGCCGCATGGAGTCGCAAAGCGGCGTATATACGGATAAGGATATCCGGGTAGAGGTACGTAAGCAGACCGGAAGCCTAGGCGTGAGTCTATCTGCCGATCAGACTCCGGTTAGCCGGATTGCGCTGAGATGGAACCGGGAGATCGGCGAGCATGTTAGACTGCTCGGTGACCACTGGGAGAGATCTTATGGTGATCTGCAATGGGCGGGTATTATGCCAGACCGGGAGATGCCCTGGTATTTCATGGCCCTCCAAGACGGCATCACGCATGGTTACGGCGTGAAGACCGGGCCTGCCTCGCTATGCTGTTGGTTCGTCGACGCCCACTGGGTGACGCTGGTCCTTGATGTGCGATGCGGGGGTACGGGCGTGCTACTGAGTGGTCGCCAGCTCGAGGCGGCTGAAGTGGTCAGCCGTAAGGGAGAGCTTGGAGAGACACCATTTGAGGCAACGCAGGCGTTCTGCCGTGTAATGTGCGAGCAACCGGTGCTGCCGAAATTCCCCGTCTACGGGGGAAACAACTGGTATTATGCCTATGGGCACAGCTCCCATGGACAGATTCTTGAAGACAGCAAGCTGATGTCCTCGCTGGCCACTTCTTCTGTCAATCGTCCATACATGGTCATTGACGACGGTTGGCAGAAAAACTGGGGCAAATTTGCCGCGAGCCGCCATCAGCCATGGCTGCCGGACGAGCAGCTGTTCCCGGATATGGAACAGCTGGCCAGGCAAATGACAGAGACGGGCGTGCGTCCTGGCATGTGGTTCCGCCCGCTGTTGACAACGATGGATTCGCCCAAGGAGTGGCTGCTAAACAATCCATTAGCAAAAGCGGAACAGCCGGAAGGTTACATTCTGGATCCCAGCATTCCGGAGGTGCTGGAGTCCATCGCAGACTATGTAGCCCGTTATACAGGCTGGGGCTACAAGTTGCTGAAGCATGATTTTACAACCTATGATCTGTTTGGTCGTTGGGGCAGCCGCTTTGGCATGGGTATTACCGATGACGGCTGGCATTTCGCCGACCGTTCCAGAACATCTGCAGAGATTATTCTTGCGTTGTACAAGGCGATCAAACGTAATGCTGGAGATACGCTCATTATCGGCTGCAACACACTGTCCCACTTGTCGGCAGGCATCTTTGAAATTCAGCGTACCGGCGACGATACCAGTGGTCTTCAATGGGAACGCACTCGCCGGATGGGGATCAACACCTTGGCCTTCCGAATGCCTCAGCATGACACGCTCTATGCCGTTGACGCTGATTGTGTGGGATTGACAAACAATGTGGATTGGAAAATGAACAGACAGTGGCTGGATGTTCTGTCGCGCAGCGGCACCCCGCTCTTCGTGTCGGCCGATCCCAAAGCCATGGGCAGTGAACAGCGCAAGGCGGTCACCGAAGCCTTTGAACGGGCAGCTATAGCTACAGCAGTCTCTGAGCCATTGGACTGGCTCTCCAATATGGCACCTTCCCGCTGGAAATCGGGTGGGGTAATTTCAGATTATGACTGGACGGATAAGGGGAGTATCGAAGCCTGCTCGGGCTATTTTAGCTGGAACTGATATAGAGGCTGAATTTAAGAATCAGAGGTTGATATAAAGTGCGAATAGAGCATAAGAACCTTTTGAATATGTAGCGTCTTTATTCACAACGTGAAACGCTGATTTTGGCTCAGCCCAAATATAGATAGAATAATAATTAACAACGGAGGATTATGGAAATGAAATCTGACATCACCGCTATCAAGGAGACGATTGAACGTGTAACAAGCAAGCTTTCCCACCGCCCCAAACTGGCGCAGCTGTTCCAGAACTGTTATCCCAACACGCTGGAGACCACCTTTCAGCAACTTGAAGACGGAACGGCTTTTGTAATTACGGGAGATATACCGGCAATGTGGCTGAGAGATTCCTCTGCCCAGGTGCGGCACTATATTGGCGATGCCGTGAAGGACTCCGAGCTAGCTGATATGATCAAAGGGGTAATCCGCAAGCAAATGTTTTACATTAATCTGGACCCGTATGCCAATGCGTTCAACCGTGAAGGCAATAATCACGGCCACAAGGACGATATTACCGAACATAATCCTTGGGTGTGGGAACGCAAATACGAGATCGACTCCCTATGTTACCCGATACAGCTGGCGTATCTGTTTTGGAAGGCAACCGGCGATATTGAGATTTTCGACGATGTTTTTCAGGAAGCAGTTTTGAATATCCTCGATCTGTGGACAAAAGAACAGCGCCACGAGCAATCTCCGTACACGTTTGAGCGATTGAACTGCCCGGAGACGGATACGCTGAGTTATGGTGGGCGCGGCACGCCTGTAGCTTATACCGGGATGACCTGGAGCGGCTTCCGTCCAAGCGATGATGCTTGCACTTACGGGTATCTGGTTCCGGCGAATATGTTCGCTGCCGTGGCTCTGCGCTATATTGTGGAGATTAATAAAGATGTACTACGACATCAGGATATCGGCCGCCGGTCCCAGCTGCTGCTGGATGAGATCGAAGAAGGCATTCAGACGTATGCGATCACGGAGCATCCCGTATATGGACGAATCTATGCTTATGAGACGGACGGAATGGGCAACTACAATCTGATGGACGACGCGAATGTGCCCAGCCTGTTGTCCCTTCCTTATCTTGGATATTGCAAGGCCGATGATCCGGTGTACTTGAACACCCGACGGTTTATTCTGAGTAAGGATAATCCCTATTATTTTGCTGGTGAAAAAGCAAAGGGGATTGGCAGTCCGCATACCCCGCATAATTACATCTGGCATATTGCCTTGGCGATGCAAGGGCTGACTACCGAGGACCCTGAAGAGCTGGAACAGTTGCTGGTTCTGCTGGAGACAACAGATGCCGATACCGGGTTTATGCATGAAGGTTTTGATGTCAATGATCCCGGGAAATTCACCAGACCTTGGTTCGCCTGGGCCAACTCCATTTGCAGTGAGCTGATAATGAAATATGTCGATGAAGGAGAATAAGAATCGAGATTCGATCAGGCTCTAATCTCAATTCCAATCTCAACTCTAATCTCAACCCAGAACCTAAACCTAATACGGACCTTAAGCGGAATCTGTATTGTTTCAGTGGCTCATTTAGAAACTGGGACGGGGATGAATATTTCAGCAATTCGGACATTTGCAAAATGCTGAATACAAAACAAATTTGGGTGTTTAACAAGTGTGATGAATGGAAGACCATTTTTTGAAACAAAACAGGGCATCTACTGAAGATGCCCTGTTTTGTTGTCATTACATACAGCGAGCTATACGTATGGTTCTCACAGCGTACAGGAAGCACGTTGAAGACTTGTTTTCACCATATCTGTTGAAATTCTATTTTGTTGGTGAAATCAATCTTTGTTTCCTAAATTTATACAATAAATAGTTTTAATTCTGATATAATAGAAACTTCATGATTTAGATGCTGAAGGGAATGATAGATGAGAATGAGTAGGTGGAATGTAGCGTTTTATTCCGTTGTATTTGTATTTGTGCTGGTGATGTTGTGGAATGAACAATCTGTTTTTCTTATCGTAGGAACGGTGCTGGTCGCCACAGTTATTGCGTTTACGATTTACGTTATCTACCCAATGGCATGGGAAACCCGGATGGACCGTGTGGAAGCTTTTTTACGTAAAAATCATCATACGCCTTATATTTATATTTTTTATGTGACTGCCAACAGACTGGATGATGAAGTCGAGATCACGATGGAAAAACTAAGAAAACAGACGACGATAAAATCGAGGCAAGCAATATATCAGGCAGCTTACGGTGCTTATCGCAAGGACATCACTGCCGTTCGGCAAGCGGTACTCCAGATGCGCAGATCAGATTATCGTACATATTACGAGACGTTTTTGTTTTCGGAGGAAGAGAAGAGTGAGCAAGCAAGGGAGCATCTGAAATCGATTAGAAGACAATGGATGCGATCTGCGATTCTTGCTGAAATAGAACGCAAATTGGGTCGGCGCGAACTGGCTATCCAACACACTAAGGAAGCGATGAATGCGTGCAAAGGTGTACAGCGTTACACGTTGACTAAAGAATATGAAAGGTATTATGCAGATGAACAACAAGCACAATAAATGAACTGCACTAGCTAAAGGCGTTGTAGTTATTAATAGAGTGATGGTGTAATTTACTTTACGGTCGGGAATAAATATCGATGGATATGAAATTGTTCAACTTTGAAAGTGGAAATATTAGTGTTATCCCCTTCGTTAGGCAAGATAAGTCCATCTTAAAGATGTCTTTGATCCCTTGTCGACTAAAAGGGGGTAATACCAAATTCAGCTGCTTTTTTTGTTAACGGACAGGTTGGAGATTAGCAATCCATAAGAAACAACCCAACTTAAATTATGGTAAAATGTAGTAAATGTAAAATGTAAATATCCCTCTTGAAAAAAGGAGAACTGAAAATGAGAAAACTCGTTCTATTTCTGCACGCATCTCTTGACGGTTTTGTAGAAGGGCCGAACGGTGAAATGGATATTGGCTGGGTTTCCTACGATGCTGATTTGGAGAAACACGCGAAAGAAATTCTGAGTACTGCCGACACTGTCATTTGGGGGCGTGGGACTTATCAGATGATGCACAGTTACTGGCCATCTGTACCCTCAAACCCATCAGCTTCGCAGCATGAACGGAATCATGCCGAGTGGATCGAAAACACAGCCAAAATCGTTTTTTCCACGACGCTGGAGAAAGTTGAATGGAATAATTCCAGACTCGTGAAAGAAAATGTCGAGGAAGAGATCAATAGTCTCAAACAGCAGCCAGGCAAGGATATGGTCATCCTCGGTAGTCCTAGGTTCGCACACCATCTTATGCAGCTTGATTTAATTGATGAGTATAAAATTACGGTTTCTCCTGTCCTGATCGGTAAAGGATTGCCGTTATTCCAAGGTCTCAAGGAGAAGATCAATCTTAAGCTAATCGAAAACAAGACCTTTGATTCTGGAGCGATAGGCCTCGTTTACCAGACGGTAAGATGACCTTGTCACTTAAGATGATTACGCTAACGGGAATGATAGTTGAATATAACCAGTCTAGTTCAATTAGTGGAGGCAATAAGGGAGGAAATACAAATGGATTTAGGATTAAAGGATAAAATTGCACTAATAACAGGCGGTAGCAAAGGAATTGGACTAGAGACAGCAGTTGTTCTAGCATCGGAAGGCGCAAAGGTGGCAATCGTTGCCCGCAACGAAGAGGCGCTTCAAGCTGCGGCGAAACGTATTAAGCAAACGACAGGGACAGATGCACTGGTCATCTCTGCAGATATTTCAGTAGAAGCAGAGGTACGAGGTGTGGTAGAGCAGACTGTGCAGCATTTCGGTGGATTGGATATTTTGATTAACAATGCTGGAACGGCTGCGGCTAATCCGTTTGAAGAGGTTAGCAGCGAAAGCTGGTATTCAGATCTGGATTTGAAATTGTTAGGAGCAGTCCACAGTTCTAAGGCAGCAGTATCTCATATGCGTCAAAGAGGTGGCGGTTCCATCCTTAATGTGACGGCGACTGTAGGGAAGACACCATCTGCATCATCTTTGCCAACATCAGTCAGTCGGGCGGCAGGACTTGCACTAACGAAGGCCATGAGCAAAGACCTCGCCAAGGACAATATTCGTGTTAACGCCGTGTGCATCGGTCTGATTCGTAGCGATCAGATTGAGCGGATGTGGAAGGCTTCAGCACCAGAGCAGAGTTGGGAGGAGTTCGCTTCTAACCCCATTCACGGTATCCCACTCAAGAGAATAGGTCAAACAGAAGAGGCGGCAAAAGTGATTGCTTTTCTTGTGTCGGGTGCAGCCTCCTATGTAACAGGAACTGCCGTGAACATAGATGGTGGTACATCCTCTGTATTATAAAAATGATATGTAGGGGTATATGTTAATAGTGTGACTCAATAACAAGCCCCAAATTGGGGCTTTTTTTCCTGAAAAATAATGGCAAGGGATAAGAGTTTGTACCGAATGCTGGAATCGATAAGAACATGGTGTCGATTAACGGGAAGAATAACGTAAGTAAGGGAGGTGAAAGTAGCTATGCGTAAAAAAGATAGGAACGTAACAGGTATTGTTTTGGCCGTAATTTACTGTGTTGTTCTTTTTGAGATTTTAATTGACGCACCCCCTGGTGAAGCTCCGAATAATCCGCCTTGGGCCTATGCAATGATTCCACTTGGAGCTGTTGCAATCACCTTTCTCTTTGATTATGTGATCAAGTTCGATTTCTTCAAAAAAAAGAAAGAGTGAAGGGAGTGTTATAAATGACTGGAACCGGTACGTACATGTGTCGGGGGAAAGGTAGATCCCTTTGAAAGTCGCAATTAGCGGCTTTTTTTGTTTTTACGGTACAAGTTCAATGATTAATTCTGAGAATCGTCCAACAAGTCACCATTTTAAAGAAAGTACTAGAATTTCGAAGTGAGGGTAAGGGGCTACAAATAGATTGAACTTGGGGGTAAACAGTGTTACTCTAAAAGTCTGTGTTCGACAATATATTTAATAATAGTCACCATTTTAGTTGTAAAGAAAGGTAACACTATGATAAAAGTTGATAACTTATCCTTCTCATTTCCACAAAAGGAACTATATAAAAACATTTCATTTACGTTTGAAGAGGCACAACATTGTGCTTTTATCGGAACAAGTGGCAGTGGGAAAAGTACACTGATCGATATCCTGATGGATCCGGAACGATATTTGTTCGAGGGCAAGTTAGAGATAGACCCCGATTGCAGAATCGGGTATGTGAGTCAGTTTTTACAAGTAGACAAAACGAAAGAAATGACCGTTTTTGAATATATCGCAGAAGAATTCATCAAGATACAAGATGAAATTACAGCGATTTATGCGGAGATGGCCACCACATCGGATATGGATTCCCTGATGGAAAAGGTTCAATTGGCTTTGGATGCCTTCGAGGCGATGGATGGGGATAATTTCGAAAAAAACATCAATAAACAGTTAAACCTTGCCAACCTCATGAAGCTCAAAGATCTTAGTATATCCGCCATAAGTGGCGGGGAATTCAAACTTATTCAAGTGATGAAGGAAATGCTGAATCGTCCAGACTTAATGATTATGGACGAACCCGATGTATTTTTAGACTTTGAAAATCTGAACGCACTTAAAAAGCTTATTAATTCCCACAAGGGAATGCTGCTGGTTGTTACGCACAACCGGTATCTGTTGAATCATTGTTTCAACAAAATTATACACCTTGAAAACACGGAGATCCAAGAGTTTGATGGGCGGTACATTGATTATAACTTCTCGCTGCTTCAGACTAAGATCGAGCTGCAAGAAATCGCGGTTGCTGAAGCTGAAGAAATTGAGAGATACGATCACATCATCGACAATCTTAGAGAGATCGCCACGTACAATTCGGAAGCCTCCAGAGGCAGAGCGTTAAAAGCCAGAGTCAAGTTTCAAGAGAGATTGGAAGCACGTCGAATAAAAGAGCCCTTTGTCGATATCAAGCAGCCGAATATCAGTTTTGGTATCGATAAGGAAATGGAAGAAGCTGTAGTGGTTAAAGTCAATAATTATAGCGTTTCCTTTGATGAGCTGCTTTTGGAAAATGTGAACTTCGAGATCAAATCGACAGATAAAGTAGCCCTGATCGGTCCGAACGGTACCGGGAAAACGACTTTACTCCGAGAAATCTTTAAAAATAATCAGGATTCCATTGAAATCAATGCTGATGTTAACGTGGCTTATTTATCTCAGGTTCAAGGCGAAATGCTAAAAGATTCGAATACCATACTAAATGAATTCATAGATGCTGGGTTTCAAACGTATGATGAGATTAGATCGTATCTTCCAAACTATGGCTTTGAAGGAGAAATCCTTGATCAAAAGATTGAATCGTTATCTGGCGGAGAAAAAAACATGCTTCAATTGGCTAAAGTTTCTGCCAGTCAAGCCAGCGTATTGCTCCTAGATGAACCGACAAGCCATTTGGACATATATACACAAATCGCATTGGAGAAAGCCATTGAAGACTACAAAGGTGCGATTCTCATGATTTCTCATGATTTCTATTCTGTTGTTAATGGTATGGATTATGTTTTAATTATTGAGGACAAGACGATTAGTAAAATGAGTATACTAGAATTTAGACAGATGATTTATGCGAGTCATTTTAATGAAGACTATCTAGAAATTGAACAAAAGAAAAAGTCTGTTGAAATGAAAATAGAATTGGCTTTAAAAGATACGAATTTTGAACTTGCAAAAGGTTTGGTCGATGAGCTAGAAGAGCTAATTAAGTTGCTTTAAAGTGAATTAGTCTTGAGTTCAACGATGAAACATGATGTTGGTTGAAAAGTATCCATAAAAAAGACACTGATGAATAAAATATCAGTGTCTTTTTTATTGCATTGATTTCTTGATAGCTCTTGTCGTAGTCAGTGGTTCACTTGGGGTGCTTTTATTTTAGAACAGTAGATAATGATTCTTCCTTCCTATAAAGGACCATTGACTTTTCTCATTAATAGTTTGTTGTTATGAGGATGGAGTCCAACTTTCTGATCGGCATGAGCAACTTTAAGGAATAATTGTAATTCAGATAAGGATAATAAAAGTCGCCTCCATTAAAATAACGAGAATAATCGTTCAATGTTCTCTTCAAAGTTTTGTTGAATATTTACTTTTTTCGGAGCAATCCCATTATTCATGAGTTGCAGATGTCCAAGTACATAACTCAGAAATAATTGTTCATTTTGTTCAATCTTTGATTGATCTTTTGTAATGGCTTTAATAAGTTCAACTAAAATGTTATGCAAATGTTCCATTTGTTGCGAAACTGCTTCGGTATAGCTGAATTCAGCCAGTCCTCCAACCATTTCTGGGAATGTGAGTTTAGATTGTGAATATGAAATTACGCATAATGCGAATTTACGTAACGCGTCTTTTCCAGAGTACGCTAATAATTCATGGTAGATTAAGTCGACCAAGCCCTTTATGTAGATAGCTACAACTCCACTTTTTAAATCCTCCAAATTACTTACATACCGATATAACGACTGTGGCTGAATGGATAATGAACGGGCCAACCCGTTGTAGGTCAGCTTATCAAAGCCCAGTTCACTGCTGATTTTTAATCCTTGTTCAAGGACAAGTTCTCTTGATAAACTAATTCTCTTTGTCATAATTCCATCCTTTTTTGTTTGCTGACTTGACCAACTCATACCATGAGTATATAGTTCATGTCATGAGTTAGCAATAGTTTTCAAATACTTTTAAAGGAGCGATTTCCAATGAGCAGATTACAAGTTAATGGTGCCAATTTACATTATGAAACAGTGGGCCAAGGTCCTGTTCTCCTCTTTATTCCGGGAGCTAATGGCACTGGGGATATTTATACGGGCACCGCAAAATTTCTACAAAGCCGATATACTGTGGTAACATATGACCGCCGCGGCTACGGACAGAGTGAATTAACATCACCGTTGCCAGAAGATGCTCACAATCCACATAGCACGTACCGTCTTGAAACCGACGCTAATGATATAGCTGCTTTGGCAAAACATCTAAGTGATGAACCTATATATATTTTAGGCAGCAGTTCAGGAGCAATTGTCGCAATGGAAACCTTTCAAGACCATCCTGATATTGTTAAAAAAATTGCATTCCATGAACCGCCTATTAACACATTTTTGGCTGATTCCGCAGAATGGGCAGCAATGAATGATAAAATAGTTGAAACTTTTCAAACAGAGGGAATGGCAGCAGCCATGAAACTATTCGCTGAAGCTATGCATACCGTTCCGATGGATACCCAGATGATGGCTAAGCCAGCAGTTTCGATTGAAAATGTTGATAATCCCGTGGTTAAAGGAATGGTTGATTGGTTCAAATATGAAATTCGCCAATATACTAGCCGTAAAATCGATATCAACAAGCTGACCGAACAAAAAGCTGAAATTGTCTTATTTAATGGAACAGATTCCGTTGGCTCCTTTCCTCAAGATGTAGTCAAAGACTTATCCGAGAAACTTGGTTTACCGATTCACTCCATCGCAGGCGCTCATTTAGGCTATGCTCAAAAGCCGCAGGAATTTGCTCACACTTTAGAAGAATTGTTTGTTTAATGTAAGAAGCGGTGAAAAGCTGTCAAAGTGAATTTGAGAGTAGAGCACTGAGAAGGATATGTTAAAAGGGGTTGATGAGCAATCATCCGTCCCTGGTTTAAGGCAAGCTGGCTGCATTCGAAGTTTCCCTACACAGCGTCAACTACGTGCCGATCATTGGCATATTAGTGTAGAGTTTCATATAATACTGTTCTTTTATGTAACCAGTCGCTGTAATCCTACCGGCGGCTGGTTATTTAGTTTCGCAAGAATTCGACAATAGTCCTGATCTCTGGCGCTGTCGGTTAGTATTCACATTCCTTACGACCCATGTTTAATGTCAAAATCAGATTCTCTGGGTGAATTATTTTTTTAAACCAGCTGCGAAGAAGGGACCATTAACCGAAATGGTTGTTAGGATACGAGCCATTTCAAGAGGAGATTCTTTTGTGCCACTTTCCAACCATTGTTGAAATACCACTATTATCGCACTTCCCATATAAGCAGCTAAATATTGTCCTGGAACAAGGAAGTCTTCTTCCTTTAAAAAAGCATTTGGATTGTTTCCATAGAGTGTTTCCCACATGAATTCTTTCAATCTGGTTTGAAATGTTAAATCCCCATTTGGACCTAACACGGCAAATAAATCCGCTATTTATATTTAAATACTCAAATAATGAAATAGTAAAGGTAAATGGCATTAATGTTTCTGAATCAGTTTCAAGTGCGGAAATAACACTTGGGTAGCTTTCTTTCGTAAGTCTGGACAAATCAAGCATAATTTCCTCTTCGCATTTTGTCATTAAATCAAATTTGTCTTGATAGTGAGCATAAGGTCACAATATACGTCAGCTGAGGTTCAGAACGAATCCACACTGACCTTTAATGCCGAGCTTGGTCAGACTGCAAACAGTGATTTACGGTTTAGATTTACCGCCAACGAGGACATGGAGATCACCGGAAATATGAAGCTCAAGCCTGGGTCTCCACCGATGACACGGATGATATGGATCTTTTTGTCGGCATTAAGAAATTCGACAGACGGGGTAATAAAGTATTCTTGCCTGACTTCAACCATCTTGAAAACGGTCAGGTGGCTAGTGGATGGTTAAGAGTTTCCCATAGAGAGCGGGATCCTGTGAAATCTACGCCATATCAGCCTGTACTGAAGCACAAGAGATTATTGAAGCTTACTAAAGGTGAGATCGTGCCGGTAGAAATTGAAATATTGCCTTCAAGCGTCTTCCTCAATAGTGGGGAAAGTCTGGTGCTGGTTATAAAAGGAAGCGATATCATTATCGATGACAACCCAACAGGTTCAAGGGGTTATGGGCACACCGATACAGTGAACAAAGGAACTCATTCCATTCATGTCGGTGGCAAGTATGATTCATTCCTTTTGGTACCAGTGATTCCTTCGAAAGAGTAGTGAAAGCCCTGATTAATGAACCCATATTTATTTTGGGCAGAAGTTCTTGAAAAGAATCTATGTAGAAATGATTATCTTGAAAATTGAATATTCATTCTTTAAAGTTTGTTATAGTTCGCCTATCCTGATCCATATAAAATAGAAGCACCAACCATGAAAGCGTTTTATAAGTTGAAAGGCTATTAATGTAGTTGATTTTCACGAATGACTTATGCCAATTGACTTATAACGATTGCTTGCAGGTTGGAATCAGTGATGGAGGTGTATGATGAAAAGAAAGGCATGGTACACATTAATTATGTCAGGAATCGTTTCTTTATTCTTTTCCGTAAGCGCTTTCGCCGGGTATGTGTTCTGGGAGCCATTAAGTTACTTCAACCCGAGTACGTGGCAAAAAGCAGACGGTTACTCCAATGGTTCAATGTTCAATTGTACTTGGCGGGCTAACAATGTTAATTTTACGAGTGACGGTAAACTCAGGCTCGGCTTAACAAGTTCTGCATACAACAAATTCGATTGCGGGGAATATCGATCAACCAACAATTATGGATATGGCTTGTACGAGTTGAGCATGAAGCCTGCGAAGAATACGGGAATCGTTTCTTCCTTCTTCACCTATACAGGGCCTGCAAATGGCACGCAGTGGGATGAAATTGATATTGAATTCCTGGGAAAAGATACTACGAAAGTCCAATTCAATTATTATACGAACGGAGTCGGCGGTCATGAGAAGGTTATTAACCTTGGCTTTGATGCGTCCCAAGGCTTCCATACGTATGCTTTCGATTGGCAACCAGGTTATATCAAATGGTATGTGGACGGTGTGCTGAAACATACTGCAACGTCCAACATTCCCATTACACCCGGCAAAATCATGATGAACCTCTGGAACGGAACTGGCGTTGACGACTGGCTTGGGCCATATAACGGGGCTAATCCGCTCTACGCTGAATACGATTGGGTGAAATATACGAGTAACTAGAATCACATGCAGAAGCAGCCGTTCGTCAGGCTGCTTTTTTTTGTATCTCAAGAGGATTGCATTTATACAAGATTCATATCCATTTTCCAATATCCTAAATTAATGCAATAAATGTTGCAATATTAGTATGGGCTTACACATCGATTATTCATTATGATGTACTCTGTAAACAACATTACATAGACAGGGGGAAATAAAGGTTGGACACTAGCAAAAAGAAACGAATAGGTAGTTTGGCGCTAGCAGGGATGTTCGCGTTGTCAGCCGTCCTGAGTGGATGCAGTAGCAGCGGGCCGAGCAAAGAAGCTGAGCCAAGTGCACCAAGTACTGCATTGGAATTGAAGGATGGAAAATATGATCCGCCAGTGAGCATCACATATTTGCGGCCGTGGGGACCAGATGTGAAGTTCAAGTCGGGAGAGGATCAGGACAACAACGTTCATACCCGATGGGCAAAAGACAAGCTGGGGATTGAACTGAAAAATCAGTGGGTATCTCCGTCCACCAATAACGCTTTTGAAACGAAGCTGCGTCTGTCGCTTGCTTCCAATGCAGAAATGCCAGACATTATTTCGTATCGCGGCGAGTTCAATCTGGTGCGTGAGTTGATCGAAACCGGCAAGTTTGTCGATGCCGGCGAATTATTTGATAAATATGCGAGCGATGCATGGAAATCAGCTGTGAATGAAGATCCTTCCGTGTGGTATCCTTACATGCAGGACGGTAAACGAATCGGTATTCCCATTCTGGATTATGCGTACAACGGAGACCCAGTCATGTGGGTTCGGGAAGACTGGATGAAGAAATTTAATCTGAAGGCACCCGAAACATTAAGTGATCTTGAGGTTATTATGGAAACGTTTACAAATAAAGACCCGGATGGAAACGGAAAAAAGGATACGTTCGGACTGACGATCGGATTCAAGAACTGGATAAATACCTGGATGTCTGATGCAGGCTGGATTTTTGGAGCTTATGGCACGATGCCGAATCAGTGGAACCTGACCGCAGACGGAAAGCTTGAATACGGCTCGGTGACGCCAGGCGCCAAAGAGGCTCTTGCTACATTGCAAGATTGGATGAGCAAGGGGTATATTCCTGAAGAAGCGGGCGTATATGATGAGACCAAGGCTGCTGAAGAGTTTACTGCAGGCAAAGCAGGTATCGTCGTGGGGCCTCACTGGATGCCGTCATGGCCGCTGGAGGACGTGAAGAAAAATAATCCTGAAGCTGAATACAAGGCGTATCCGATTCCGGCCGGACCTGAGGGCAAAGCAGGCAGACATGGTACATCTAATGGTAACGGCGTGATCCTGATTAACAAGGATATGAAGAACCCGGAAACATTTTTCACGTACCAAAATTATCTGTTTGATCATTATGCCAATCCGCCGGAGGGCGATGAATTCGAACATGGCTTCGCCGAAGGATATGATTGGGTAATGGTAGATGGTAAACCTTCTACGGATGCAAGCCTTACAGACGGTTATGCTCCTGAGAAATACACGTTGACCTTTGACGGAGCACGAATTCCGAATTTGAGCATGACAACGCTCGCGAAGCTTGCCGGCGGCGAAGAGGCCACGACGCCTTTCGAGAAAAAAATCAATTCTGGAGTACCGGCACCGATGCTGGAGGCAGCCAAGATTGTTTTGGATCAAAAGGACATTGTTTACAGCCAGATGTTCACTGGCGCTCCTACGATGACCATGCAGATGAACAATGATATATTAGCCAAGATGGAGAAGGACATGTTTGCTCAAATTATCTATGGGAAAACTTCGATTGACGCATTTGACTCCTTTGTTGAGAAGTGGAAATCTTCTGGCGGGGATCAGATCACGCAGGAAGTGAACGAGTGGTATCAGTCTGTAACCAGCGGAAAATAAGAACGAATAAAACACCGCATTTTTGTAAACGCGCTAAACAACTTGAAGAGGCATTGCTGGAGAAGATCTCCGGCAATGCCTTGTTTGGAGATACGTCATGAAAAGCGGCTAAGATAGCAAATGGACGGGACGATGTTAGGTTCAGACGGGTAGATTCTCCCTGTATTCTTGCGGAGTAAGGTCATAGAACTTTTTGAAAACACGTATGAAATATGCAGTATTGTTATATCCGACAAGATCGGCTATTTCGAATACCTTCGCGCCTGACGTCCGCAAATAATAGGCCGCTTTTTCCATTCGTAATCGATATACATATGCTGTAAGGGCTTCTCCAGTCTCTGCCTTATAGACTTTGGATAAGTAAACAGGATGCAGGTGAACATGATCTGCAATCGCTGGCAAGGATACGTCTGAAGCCAGGTGCAGGTCCACAAAGCTTTTGACACTGCGGACGATGGTGCTGTGATTGTCCTTCAGCTCTTGTTCAGCATCTTCGCTTATGTAATGGAGTGTCCGGATGGACCAGTCTTTCAACTGCTGTGCGGTACCATAACTTGGTGCTTGAAAATACCGATATGTTTCAGCGGGCAGGAGGGTAGAGATCTGCTTCCCGTTTTTGTGGATTATATAAGCAAAGGCCCCGGCTAAGGCATGGTACACTTCAATCGTCGTCTCCACGATATCATGATGCTCTCCCGAATGCAGCAGCTCTTCAAAAATCACCTCGATTTTCTGTTCCACATCGTCGAAACGTCCGGCTTCCAACAGACTAATGAGTGTTGGCGGCTTGTAGAGAGAACGGATTGCTGGCAGTGGATGGACATCCGTTTCATCCGAAGCCGTCACGAACAAACCTTGTGTTTGACCCATCCGCTTTCGCATGGACCTTACGGCACCCTCATATATTTCTCCAATTTCGTAAGGAAACTTGCCCCAACGGGAAACCGAGATGGAGATGGCGCCTTTCAAGTACAACTGCACGTTCGTTTGAATTTGGGCCGCATAATGCTCCAGCAGCGTTTGCGGCTTCTCATCCTTGTTAAAATTCTTGGCGCCGGAATGTTTGACACTGACCAGGACGACAAGATAATCATGAACATCTCGTGTGTGCCAGATATGAAAATGATTATGCGTCACTTCGCTAATGATATTGCATATGGCATATTCCATTAATGAGAGGTCGCTGTGTGCCATTTCGGACAAGTGTTCCTCCATACGTATGACCAGCATACCTAGATCTTCATCAATCGAGTAGGGTAGTTCCAGCAGCTCGAGCTTGTCTGCCAGCACTGCTGAGGAATAGGTTTTACCCGTCAGCAATTCATGAAGCATAGTGGATTGCAATAAAGGCAGGTTATCCTGAAAAGCATTTAATGCCCGTTGGTATGACGCCGCGGTTTCCCACTTTTTCTTGATCCGGTCCACGAGACGCTGCATGGTTTCGATCAGGTCTTCATCGCTCACCGGTTTCAGCAAATAATCAAAGCTTTCTTTTGCAATAGCCTGCTTCGCATATTCAAAATCGGCGTATCCTGACAAAAGGATGGTCTGCACATGCGGCCATCGTTCGTGGATTGCCGTAATAAGGGCGATACCAGACATCTCCGGCATACGTATGTCCGTAATTACGATATCTATGTCGTGATTCTCCATAATCTCGAGCGCTACATCACCAGATAACGCTTCGTGGACTACACTGATTCCGCAGCTTTCCCATGGAATGGTTTCGGCTAATGTTTCCACGACCGAACGTTCATCGTCGACTAATAAAATCTGTAACATAAGTGTCACCTACTCGTTGGTATTGTCGTGCCATGTGATGCTGACTTTCACTCCGCCCATGGTCGAATGCTCATAAGTCAGACCTGCTCCTTCACCATACAGAAAATACAAACGTTGATGGACATTCCAGGTACCACAACCCATGTTTCCGTCGAGCGGTTTGTGAAGGTTGCTCCTCAATTGATCGAGTTGGTCATCGGTCATACCAAGACCACTGTCTTCGACCGTTATCGTATACATATCGTTCTTGTAAATTGCATGAATGCTGATCTCGCCGTCTTCTATTCGGGGCTCAATCCCGTGAATGATAGCGTTCTCAATAATGGGCTGGAGCGTCAACCTGGGCACGGTCCTATCTAAAATATCTTGGGGCACGTCGATTGTAAAATGCATTCGTTCCAACCTTAGCGACTGGATCTCCAGATAGTTTTTGACCATCGTCAGTTCTTCCTTGATCGTTGCCTGATCATTCTCAGACCTTGTTATGTATCGATAATACTCGCCCAGATTCAGAGCCATGGCTACGACTGCTTTTTCATTTTTCATCCTGGCCATGTTCTTGATGTAGAAGAGGCAATTGTAGAGAAAATGCGGGTTAATCTGAGATTGAAGCTGTTTCAGCGTGGCTTCGCGACTCCTCAATTTTTCTTCGTACACATTCTCAATCAACTCCTGGATTCGTTGTGCCATGATGTTGAATCGTGCAAACAACAGGCTGAATTCATTGCGTGAGGAATGATGCAGGCGAACGGAAAAGTCTCCGGTCGACAATCGATTCGTTCCTTTCACCAATTGAAGAAGTGGGAGTTGCACACTCCGATACAGCACATACAACACAACAACGCTCATGGCGATCAGAACAGCAATTGATGCGTAAAAAAGGTTACGGCTGCTCGTAATCGGTCTTAGGATCTGCTGCATAGGAACATAGTCTACATAGTACCATCCCAGACTGTCGGATTGAATATACGAGACATAGTATTCCGTTTGATTCATCTTGGTGGTGAATCCTCCTTTTGCCTGTAAATTCGCCTCTTGCAGCTTGAACTGGACAGCATTCAGGGTGTCCTTTCCGCTGCTGTTGGTGATTAAGCCGAACTCAGGATGAAACATGAAGGGATCACCTTTGTTGTTTAATTTGTTCTGATCCAGCATGGCAGTTAAGTGACGCACAGGGAAGCTGATTTTGGTAATTAATCTGGCCTTGCCCGGCTTGCCAATCGCTGTAGTTGGCTCCGTAGTATACCACTCAAACTGATTATGGGTATACGTCCATGACTTCGAGAGCGGTTCTGTAAATTCATCTTCCCTGTACGGGATGAATGCATAATAGTCCGTTGAAATCACTTTATGCAGACGCGGAAAATACAACGTGATAGTCGAATGCCATTTGCTGGCCGCGTTGTAGAGATTCATTTTTTCCAAAATGGCACTTCCGACTTTGACACGTTCATAGGGGACATCCTTGTAATCCGGGCGCTGGTACTCCTGAATGCTGGAATCCTGTCCGATAGACATTCCGTAGAGGGATAGTTGGTATATATTGGATTCTACAGAATCGGCAAAGGTTGACAAGTGATTCATGGTGTTGTTCTGAATCTCGTGTTTGATAACACGCACGCTTTCTCTGTTGGAGTATGTGTAGAGAAACAGAACCAGAATAAGCAGTATCACAAACAGCAGCGTTATTTTGGTAAAGACATTCAAACGGGTGAGCAACGTTCAACCTCCTCAACTTATTAAAATATTGTTATCGTTGTTGCAATATTAGGATATAGATCGCTAATGACCGTTGCTATAATTTTAATATACAAGTTCCTGCGGACTTGTAAAATATAAATTTTTAGAACATGGGGGATGTTGGGGTGAAGGAACATACGATAGAAACGCCGAGCAAGCGGCTGGCCATCAAGGTAAAAAAGCGCTGGAATATACAACGAAACTGGTCCTTGCATATGATGCTCGTTCCGGCGGTTTTGCTGGCCGTAGTATTTCAGTACATACCAATGGGTGGGATTGTTATCGCTTTCCAGGATTTCAAACCCTACCTTGGATTTTCAGAATCCAAATGGGTGGGTTGGGACAATTTTAAATATTTGTTTTTATATCCCGATGTCGGCCAAGTAATCTGGAACACCTTAATCATTTCTTTTTTCAAAATTGTCGCAGGATTGGTCGCACCATTTCTTTTCGCAATCTTGTTAAACGAAGTCCGTTTGGTCGCTTTTAAAAGAGTAAGCCAAACACTCGTTTATCTGCCTCACTTCCTCTCTTGGGTTATCTTGGGCGGGATTTTGCTTGACATCCTTTCTCCGCAAGGAGGCATGGTGAACAGGCTTATTGTTGCACTGGGAGGGGACCCGATATTTTTCCTGGGGGATGGAACATGGTTTCGCATAACACTTATAATTAGTGATATTTGGAAAGAATTCGGCTTTGGAACAATCGTGTTTTTGGCCTCTCTCGCAGGAATAAATCCTTCATTGTATGAAGCAGCAGAAGTGGATGGAGCCAACCGGTTCAAGCAGACTCTGCATATTACCATTCCTGCGCTGATGCCGATCACCATAGTACTTATGACACTCTCCATCGGAAACATTCTGAATGCGGGATTCGATCAGGTGTTCAACCTGTACAATCCACTTGTTTATGACAAAGGAGACATTATCGATACCTTCGTATATCGACTCGGTATCCTGAACGGCAAGATGAGTTTTGCCACAGCGGTAGGGTTGTTCAAATCCGTGGTTGCAACCATTTTGATTGTTATCTCATACCGACTCGCTTATAAAATGGCTAACTACCGAGTGTTCTAGAGAGGAGAAAAGGGCTTGTATTACAAAACAAAAGGGTATCGAATATTCAGTGTTGCCAATTATATTTTTCTCGGAGTGTTATCGCTGCTCTGCATATTACCTATCATTCATATTTTGGCTGTTTCGTTCAGCAGCATGGCACCGGCCTCTTCCAATCTGGTCAGCTTCTGGCCCATCGGGTTTACGACTGATGCCTATGTGAAGACGTTTGGCAATTCGAACTTTATCAACTCCTTGATGGTCTCGGTCAAACGTACTGTAATTGCTACCATTATCGGGATGGTCATTATGCTGATTACGGCCTTTCCGTTATCAAAGGAAGATATTAGTTTTAAGGGTCGCTCGATGTACACGTGGTTCTTTGTTTTCACGATTTTATTCAGCGGCGGTCTTATACCGAGTTATATTCTGATCCAGAAACTCGGTTTGATGGATACGATCTGGGCGCTTATTCTGCCAGGAGCATTGTCCGTGTGGAATGTCATACTCATGATGAACTTCTTTCGGGGGTTGCCTAAGGAACTGGAGGAGGCGGCTTATCTGGATGGCGCGGGTCATATCAAAACCCTGGTGTTGGTCTACATCCCGCTGTCCCTTCCGGCAATCGCCACACTGTCCTTGTTCACCATGGTGTATCAATGGAACTCCTGGTTCGACGGCATGATCTATATGTCGGATGTTAAAAATTATCCACTAGCTTCGCTGCTTCAGACGATTATCGTGCAACAAGACCTCAGTAAAATCAATGTGGACCCGTCCATGCTGGAGAACGTCTCCCAGCGTACGGTTCGCGCGGCACAGATCTTTATCGGCGCATTGCCTATTTTGCTGGTCTATCCATTTTTGCAACGCTTTTTCGTGAAAGGAATCGTCATTGGGGCAGTGAAAGAATAGCACTGACTGGCAATGACAATACGATGAAGGGGGAATACGATTGAAAAAGGGATTGGCATGTCTCGTAGCAGGAAGCATGATGGTTTCACTGATTTATCCGGCAATTGTCGGGGCAGAAAGCGCACAGCAGCAAGCGGAGGCGGAACATGTGCAGGCGACTAGCCTGCATTCCGCTCCTTATAAGGATCTGACGGGACACTGGGCAGAAACTGCCGTGGCGCGCATGCAAGATCTTGCTTTGACCAGTGGTTATGCGGACGGCACATTTAAGCCTAATGAAATCATCAGCCGGGCCGAGTTTGTGGTGATGCTGGACCGAGTATTCGGATTTGCAGGCGGTCCACGATCAGCATCTTTTTCGGACGTTTATGAAGAGGACTGGTACTATGATGCATTAATGCGGGCAAATGGCTCGGGAATCATCCAGGGAACGGATGCAGCGCACCTGTCACCGCAACGACCGATCACCCGGCAAGACGCTGCTGTCATGGCGGATCGTGCGTTTCAGTTATGGACAGGCAAGGAAGATGAACGAGTAGTGTCAAGTTTTAAAGATGAGACAGATGTAGCAGGGTATGCCAGAAAAGCACTCAGTTATTTTATCAGTGAGAAAATTGTAAACGGATACAGTGGTAAACTTACTCCGCAGTCGAACATTACGCGAGCAGAAGCAGCAATGTTATTGTCCTCTATGATTGGGGATGTTATAAGCGCTCCGGGCACGTATGAATCCAAGGTCGAGGGTAATTTAATCGTTCGGTCTGCCGACGCGACGTTAAAGAACACAACCGTAAACGGTAACTTGTTACTAACTGAAGGCATTGGTGATGGTACCGTGGCGCTGGATGGTGTGACCGTCACCGGAAGCGTAATCGTGAAAGGCGGCGGAAGCCACTCTATCCTTATCCGCAACTCCAAACTGAAGCGCGTCGTGGTCGACAAAGCTTCCGTTCCAGTACACCTGGAGATTGCAGGAGGCAGTCAAGTTGAAGAGATGCTTGTCTTGCGTAAAGCAACGGTTGAACTTTCTTCCGACACCATCGTCGATGCGCTTACGATTTTGGACAAAGCTCGGCACACCCGCATTAATACAAAAGGCAAGATCAAGCTGCTGAAGGTGGATGCAACGGACGTACTCGTTAACGGAAAAAAAATCACTCCAGGGCAGCACACGATGATGACGCCTGAAATTGAGCAGACTGTGCCATCCAAACCATCAACGCCCGTCAATGGGTCGAATGATCCGATATCGTCGATACCGAGCGGACAGACGCCATCCGTTCCCGGAAATCCAGCAGGTGAAAAGCCGATTCCTGCAACGACAATTCCGAATGAACAATGGGAACTGGTTTGGAACGACGAATTCAGCGGGTCTTCCGTGGATGCTTCCAAATGGATCGTTGAGGATACCGGGCTCGTCTACAACAACGAATTGCAGTATTACAGCCCGAACAATACACGCGTCGTCAAGGATGGCGAACGAAACGTGTTGCAAATCGAGGCAAAACGGGAGTCGAAGAGCGGCAAAGAGTATACCTCGGGCAAATTGATGACGATGGGGAAAGGCGACTGGACATATGGCAAAGTGGTTGTGCGCGCCAAACTTCCTGTACAGAAAGGCATGTGGCCCGCAATCTGGATGATGCCTACGGATGAAGCCCATTACGGAGGATGGCCGTCATCCGGAGAGATCGACATCATGGAGTTGATCGGCGGCAAAGAGGCCGAACACGAAGTATACAGCACACTCCACTATGATGCCGTGAAGGCTGACGGTTCACACGGTCATGATCAAGGGAAGTTTACATTGCCCGAAGGCAAGTCCTTTGCAGACGAATATCATGATTTTCAGGTAGAGTGGCTACCAGGTTTGATTCGCTTCTACGTTGACGGGAAACTGCATCATCAGGTGAATAACTGGCAGACGACAGCTGCGGGCCAGCCGGAGAGTTACACCTTCCCAGCACCGTTCGATCGTCCGTTCTATCTGATCCTGAACTTGGCGGTAGGCGGAGACTGGCCGGGATCACCAGAAAGCGAGTTTGTCTCAGAAAAGATGAATGTGGATTTCGTCCGGGTGTATTCGTACAAAAACCTGAACGAATGGCCGGACGTAACATCGAATCCGATCGAGCCTGAACGACAACGCGAACCTCAAGCGGATGGCAACCAGATCTATAATGAACGCTTTGCCGAAGGTTTGGGTGCTGATGGTGTGCCGAACCAATGGAAATTCATCACGAATGCCAGCGGGGCTGGTAAGGTAGAGGTCGTTGAGGATGAACAGAAAGGTAAAGCTGCGAAAGTTACGATCACGCAGGCAGGAACCGAAAATTATTCCGTGCAACTAACGCAAATGCCGATCTACGTGAAGAAAAATAAAAAATATAAGGTGCAGTTTGATGCCAAGGCATCTGCAAACCGGGTGATACGATCCAAAGTGACTCAGTTTGAAAAAAGCTGGACAAACTATTCCGGTGAAAAATCTTTCTCCTTAACTACGGATTGGAACCCGTACGAATACACCTTCAACATGCGGGATGGTACGGACAACAATGCCAGATTCGAATTCAATTTAGGACTGAGTGACGCTTCCGTGACTGTGTCCAATGTCAGACTGATCGAAATTGGCGAAGCAGATCCACTGCCGATAGAACGAAAAGCGCTACCGGATGGCAATTACGTCTTCAACGGCACGTTTGATCAAGGCAAAAACCGTTTGGGATTCTGGTCCACTCAGACCCATTCGGGTGCGGAAGCCCAGGTCTCCGTAAACAACTTCTTGAAATTCCCGATCATGGAAAGACAACTCGTGGTTGATGTTGCGCAAACCAACGGCCGGCCGGATCAAGTAGTTGTGGTTCAGCCGGATATGAAACTGGAAGCAGGCACAACCTATGGTTTCTCGTTCGACGCCAAGTCCGATGCGCCTCGCACAATGGACATCGACATGACCAGCAGCGATGGTCATGTCGTACAGGTTCATCAAGGACAGCAGATCCGGCTTGGGCAAGAGATGAAGAACTACACCGGTGAGATTGTGATCGGAGAGGGTACAGCTACAGCAATGTCCGAACTTCGTCTATTATTCGGCAGTTCCACGGGCAAGGTCTATGTAGACAATGTTCGCCTTACGAAACGTGGTAAACCTGTAACGATTCATGGGTACACGCACATTCCTGCAGTAGATGCCTGGATTATGCAAGGGTTACAAATAGAAAACTCCGATGAAGGGGGCAAACATGTCAGCTACATGGATGAAGGAGACTTGCTGCAATACAAGATCGATGTGACGAACGAAGGAGTTTACGCTTTCTCCACGCGGTTAGCCAGTGCTAAGAGTGATTCAAAAGTTCGCTTCAGCGTCAAGGATGAACAAGGGACGACGATTGCAAGCGCCGATCTTCTTCTTGGAGACACGGGGGGCTGGCAAACTTACAAAACCGTTTATTTACCACCGGTTTCGCTGAAAGCGGGAAGCCAGTATTACGTAAATTTTGAAGGCAATGAGTACAATACACACTGGCTGGACATTTCACAGAATAAGTTAAAGAATGGCGAGCTGGCAGCAGATCGTACCCATTGGGAACTGACTCCTGCCGACCTCACGGCTTCGTATGAAGGTCAAACTGGCATCCGCATTGCCTTGCCAGTGACAATCGGAAATTGGTGGGATGCGTTATTGCAGCAAGGCCAACTTGCGCTGGATGCCGGAAAGACATACCGGCTGAGCTTCGAGGCTTCCGTATCCGATCCAAAATCAATGCAGGCCGTGATCTCGCAGAGCGGCGGAGAATTCGCCAAGTATATGGAAGAAACGGTGGAACTGACTGAGGAGAAGCAGCAGTATGCGTATACATTTACGATGGGAGGCACTTCCGATTCAGAGGCCGTGCTGGCCTTTGGATTGGGATATCCGTTGTCTAAACCGCATAACGTGTTGATCCAAAACGTGGCATTATTTGAAGTGAATCCAGGCGCTGATCAGGGCGGACAGCCGGTGTCTGTCAATCTGATTCCGAACGGCGACTTTGCGAAAGGAAGCGAAGGCTGGTTCACGTACGTAGACGGCAATCCTGCAAATCTAGCAATTAGTGTTGCGAATCAACAGTTGCTAGCTCGAATCGGCCAAGTAGGGAGCAATCCATGGGATCGAAAGGTCATTAATGAAGGGTTTGGCGTTCAGCAAGGTTATATCTACAAACTTACCTTCAAAGCCAAAGCGGATAAGGCGCGAAAAATGGGATTGGGCATCGGCTGGGTCGACGTTCCCGCCAAATATGCTTGGCACGGTTTTTTTGGAGAGCGAGTGGACCTGTCCACAGAGGAACAAGAGTATTCCTACAAGTTCGAAGCTACCGAACCAAGCTATGCGAATACTCGAATTGTTTTTGACATGGGCAACATTTCCGGGACGGAAGACAGTGATACGACAATTACATTGTCTGATGTCACCCTGATTAACTTGGGGCCAGCCAAATAACCCAATGCCTACCATAGATTAATGCTTGGATGCTTTCCCCAAAGAATATATCTGTTCGCAAAAAAAGAATCCGGGTGCACCTGGATTCTTTTTTTGCGGCCTAAGCGCGGACGCCGTAGCCCGTGATGACGGGATCGAGTGAGGGAATATATCCATCAAAGTAGTCCACTTGACTGGAGGAGTGTTGAATGGAGATTCTTCAGAACTAAAGACAGTAAACCAATGTATAAACATTTCTTAGAAGGCCTTCAAAGGATGGGAGGGAAATTTAACCTCCGACAATTTCAACCACTTCTCGTGTAAATTTCTCCGGCTAGTTAAAGGCAATGACGGCAAATGCCGCAATATCAATCGATGAAATCATTTGAAAAGCGGTATCGGCATCTACAATTTCCGGAATCAGCAATTGGTCGCCCTCAAAACACTCGAATTTGTATTGTAATATGAAATACTAAGTTTAGGGAATGAGTTTTTGTTTTTTTAGTTCATCCATAACAGCAAATAATTCTTTTTCTGTATCCATCACTTCATGAAAACCGAATTGCTTAATTTTTGTAGTATCTGAAATAACATCATAGTCGCATCCAAATACAAAATCACCAAATGGCCAAGCAGCAACTTTTTCATATGGAGTTTGCAGCAAATCATATTTGTTAACCATACTGGCCCAAGTTTCTTTTTGTAAAGGCATTAGCTCTGTCAAAGAAATCGTCTGTATCGGGCCAGCGTCTATTTTAAAGTACTGAGCTAATTTTGGCCAAAGGTCTTCCCAGCGGAAAAGGTCTCCGTTTGTGATATTGAAAACTTCAAGTGCAGTATGTTTTTGAAGGGCTGCCCATTCAGAAGCTCGCGCAAGAAGAGAAGCATCTGTAAATTGGACTAGTGCTTTATAAGCATTTTCTTTACCTGGGAATCGAAGTGGAAGGGCTAACTCTTTGGAAATTGATGCATATACGCCAAGAACCATGGCAATACTCATTGGATTACCAATGGATACACCAGCAACGACATCAGGGCGTAGAATCGTCCAAGTCCAACTCTTTCCTTTTTGGTGAGTTCGTAAAAAATCCTCCTGGTTATAATAAAAGTTTGGAGGAAGATGCCTTGGATCATTTTCTTTCGCAGGCGTCTTAAATTTCCCGAGATGGACCCCATATACTTTTGCACCCTGCATCAAAATAACTCGGTCCAATGAATTCGAGGTCTCCTCAACAGCTTTCACGACATTAGCCAGCATACTTGTATTCACATCAAGCTGTTCTTGAGATTGTGCAGGGAAATCTTGATATGCAGCATAAAAGATATGAGTGATGCCTCGGATTTGTTCCAGTTTATTCCTAAGCAATTCAGGATTTAATAAATCCAGACTTACATAACGTTCAGGGTTCTTTTTGGGGATATTTCTTGCAACACCGATTGCATCCCATTCGTCCAATATACTTAAATGATCAAGAATATAGCTTCCAATAATACCAGTTGCACCTACGACAAGAGCCTTGTATTTAGTCATTCTCAATCCTCCTTAATGGTTATGAAGCTATCATAGGTCACCAAATTCCATAAATCAAATTATGAAATTTCATTATTATTATAAATAATTTTATAATAATATGTTTGTATGATGTATGTTGGTAACATATTATTGACTCTTAAGTACATCGGAGGAATGTTTTAATGCTCGATTTTGAGTGGTACAGAAGTTTTATTGCCATATACAAACATAGCTCTGTCTCCGAAGCGGCGAAGGCACGGATTATGACTCAACCAGCCATGAGTCAACATTTAGCTGCACTGGAAGCTGAAACTGGAGAACCATTGTTTAAGCGGACTGCACGGAAAATGATTCCAACCGAACGAGGAAAAGAATTGTATTCACAAGTTGCCCCACTTATTGAGGCCTTAGAACAAGCAACCATGGGACTTAAATCAACCTCACTGCCGACGATGAACGTTGTGAAAATAGGGTCTGCCCCAGAAATGTATAGCGAAATCATTCTTCGTAATCTATCCGAGTATGAAGTAAGTACTGTAGCCTATTTTGGGGATGCAGAGCAATGTTTAGAGCTTCTGAAAGAAGACCGGGTAGATGTGATTATCACCTCGAAGAAATTCCTGGCTCCAGGAATTGAATACACCAGGCTTTTAGAAGAACAATTTGTTTTAGTTGCCCCGAATTCTTTGGATGTACCTGTAAGTAATGAGTTAATAATTCGAGAAGAATGGCTTTTGAAACAGCAATGGATCAGTTACGGATTGGAGTTACCTATTATACGCAGATATTGGCGAGAACACTTCAGGAATCGTCCCTTAATTAAACCTGTTCATATCATTCCAAATGTTCATATGATATTAAGAGTTATTGGAGATGGGGCGGGCATCAGTCTTATTCCAACTTATATTTTGAATCAACAACAGCCTAATTCCATGGTTAAGGTTGTTTTCGGAGATATGATTGTAAAGAATGAAATATTTTTGGGCTATAAATTGAAACATAAACATGAGTACGATTTAAATGACTTTATAAAGAAGATCCGTGAGCAAGTGAATACCTTGAAATAGTCTCATACATGTTTTCATTAATCTTAGGATCAGGACTTAGATGTTACGAAAGTGCAAATTCTGGGTGGAAAGAAAGCTAAACGTATGATGGTTTGAACCTGACGGGTTTATAGATTGGCAGAGAGCTCCAAATACTTATCAAACAAATAGATGAACAACTGTTGGAAAGTACGCATATTCTAAAGCTGCTACGAAGGAGTTTGGAAAACCCTGAAAAATACAAAACGCAAGCGCATTAAATTGGGAGATCTATATGCCATACCTCTGCCAAATGGTAAATTTGCATTTGGAAGAAGATTTAAAGATGCAAGTATAGCCATCTATAACTATATGGGAAACACCTTTGAGGATAAGCGCAGCAAGAGAATTATCAATTTATTGTTGGGGTTTATGATGATGTTCTAAAATGAGGTGATTGGCCTGTAGTAGAAAACCGACCATTTGTTAATGAAGAAGAGGCTCCTGCATGTGTCATTGATCAACTTACAGGTGAGTATTCAATTTATTACAAGGGTGAGATTAAACCTGCTGACATAAAAGAATGCGAAGGATTAGAGATCGCAGCTGTTTGGGAATCACAACATATTATTGATAGGATAATGGGGGATAATACATGGCATAAGGATCCCTTTAAATAAGCTAATTCTAAAATAGGCTTACGACGGATTCCCAGTATTTCTACCTGGGAATCCGTCGTTTAAATTTAGATTTGATAATTTAGTGGACCATTCATCGGATAAGAACTAGGTCCGATTCCTGATTAGATCGATAAATAATGAAGGATATACAGTTAGAACCTTCATTAAGTATCATAACATATGAAAATGTTCATATTGTTGTGGAACAACAAACACGATAAGAGATAAATACGGATGGCTAGGTATTTAAAAAGCGAAATATTGACACTGGAACTAGCTCTCCATTCCCAGTGAGAGGTGGGTAAAGGAGCGTATCTAGCTCTTGTGAAAGTTTACTTGGATTCAATTCGACCGATTGGATTTGGATCTTCTGACAAAGTCTTTTGAACTGCCGACCAGCTGTCATGTTCAATATCCAGCGCATGACAAAGATAAGCCCATGAGACCAGCTGAATTAAGGCGACATGTTCTGGATTTTCATCTGTTGTTTCCGTAACCTCATAACCTGGGATTCCGCCAAGTGAGTGTTCTGCACCGAATAAGGTGAGCAGGCTCTCGGCTCCTGGGCTTAGGAAGTAGGGGTCGGACATCCATTCCGGGCCGCGGACGGTCAACTGATACTTTTGCGGGGTATAGTCCTGGTCCCCGACGATTACAAGCGTGGGCGTGGTCATGTGCGTGAAGCTCACGTTCAAGTGCGGCATATTCTCGGTCGCGAACGGTGTCAGGTTGTCGCCACCTTGTCCAGCGGTGGCGAACAGCACGCCCGCTTTGATGCGTGAGTCGGACAGGTCCACGTCCTTCTTAGTTTCTGGGTCGAGGACTCGCAATCCCAAGAGATTGCCCGCCGTTTGGCCGCCGAAGGAATGTCCGGCTGCTGCTATTCGGCTTCGGTCAGTGCGTCCACTGAGGCCTGGTACGGCAGATTCAATAAGGTCTAAATTATCGAGGATTCGCTTCATGTCCTCGACTCGGTAACGCCAAATCCGTGGTTTACGGGGATCGTCATGAGTAAGGCCAACAGTTCTCGAATCGAGGAACGTAGGTTGAATGACCACGAAACCGTGAGCAGCCCAGAAGTCGGTCAAAGGGCTATAGCCGTCAAGCGAAGATCCGTTACCGTGTGCGAAAAGAATAATTGGCAAATTGCCTCCAGTTGTTGGGGCGGATATTTTCACTAACAAATCCTCACCACGACCTGGGGCTTTTAGTGCTATCGATTTCACAGAGACGATGGTAGAGTGAGCGCTCATATTGATTTTCATATTAAATATCCCTTCCTTTCTCTTTAAACAATTAAAATTTATGAGTTCGCCTATGTTCTGCTATAGCAGAACATAAGTGGAACGTTGTTCCTATTATATGCGGAACGAAGTTCCACTTGCAAGATATTTATTAAACTTATAACATCCACAGTATTTTAGATTACATTGGATGATGTAATGAGTGGATTCTACAGGCCCTGTTTCAATGTCCAATTTGAATATGGAATACTCTTTTGTTTGAAGCTATGATTATGTCTTGTTAATATGAAGAATAGGACAGTAGCTAAATTCCATTGACGTAATGTAGAATTAACTTATGGGGGATATAACTTATATGAACGACAAAACGGAAGATCGCAGTGAAGGATTGGAGCCTCGTCAGCAGACAGTTCGAAGCGTGCGTGCCGATGCACAACGCAACATTAATGCTTTGCTCCAGTCAGCAATGACAGTGTTCGCAACCTCGGGGGTAGACGCTCCAGTTCGTGAGATTGCGGATAAGGCTGGCGTAGGGGTTGGAACTGTTTACCGTCATTTTCCACAACGTTCAGACTTAATTGAAGCTGTTTTTCGTCAGGAGATCGATGCTTGTGCAGATGCTGCAGTAGACTTAGCTGATAAATATAAACCTGTTGAGGCACTGGAGCGATGGCTGTTGCGTTACTTGGAGTTCATAGCAACTAAACGAGGACTCGCTGCAGCTCTACATTCTAGCGATCCGGCATACGAAACCTTACCTATTTGCTTTGTAGAGGAATTAAGTCCAGCTCTAAAGACTTTGATTGAAACAGCAACAGCTGCAGATGAAGTACGTGCCAAGATTACACCAGATGAATTGTTGTGGGCGGTAGCAAGCCTAAGTACGGCAGTAGACAACGATGATATAGAGCATGCAAAAAATATTGTTTCTCTGCTTGTAGATGGGTTGCGTTACCGTGCTCTCTGAAGGGGATATCGAGAGATTCGGTATGTAGTAAAATAAAAATTACGCATGGTACCAGCTCCATTACCTAAGCACTTAGGGGGATGTTGATAAACTCAATATGTCGAGAGACATGAGCAATGCCCTGTAAAGCCGCTATCTTAGTGGCTTTTTTATTATAAGGAATCAAGTTCTTTTCCCATTTTGTTTACATTTAAAAAGAACCTAGGCGGCAAACTGGCATCGGTACTCTACCGGCGTCAGTTTTTTTAGTTTCCGTTGCCTGCTCCCCCAATATCACTTAATGATGATATACTTACCTCATGAATAATGATATTGATAATCAATATCAATCAATGGTTGATATATAGAAAAAGTGTGATGAGGGAGCGCGGATAGATGCAAGAAGAAGCAGAAGCAAGCCAGGTATTTACACCGGAGATGATCGATACGATGGCCCGTATTTGGACACGTTCGATCATTACATTAATAGATGTACGCTTTCAGAATGTAGCGGCGTCCCAAACCCCTTTGGAGCAGTATAAAATGCCTAGTAGCATGTTTATCTATGCATATGGAGGAGAAGCGCAAATTCAACTGAATGAAACCACATTTGGAATGGAACGCTTCGGTTTAATTCACGGTGGGAAGGGGAGCCTGCTCAGTATTTCGCCTAAAGGGGAGATTGTGAAGACCTTTATGGTGTTTTATAAAGCAGAATCACCTCTTTTTTTCAAGAGGCACCTGCAGCAATTACTGGAGGAAGTGAATCCATTCGTTCAACAGTTTGGTTATACACCAAGTAATCCTATTTTGCTACTCGATTGGTTTCAACAGTTGATGAATGGTTGGAACCGCGGCAAGGCGATGGATCAGCTGCAGGCCAAAAGTTTTCTATATCAATTGGTTCATGGGGTATACAGAGATTTTGAGAGTGGTGAGATTCGGTATCTCCAGCCAGATCCAGCCTGTTCTACCAAGATATATCTCGATAAACATTATATGCAGCCGATTATGTTTCAAGAAATTGCCGATATGTTTGGGATCAGTGGTGGGCAATTGACGCGGCTGTTCAAAAAGAAGGAAGGGATGAGCTTGCAGGAGTACCTCATTCAGAAAAGGATTGAGGCTGCCTGTCATGACTTGAAGCATACAGAAGCAACCATTAAAGAGATCGCAACAGGATCTGGTTTTACAGATGAGAAAAATCTGTTTCGGATGTTTAAGAAGTATTACAAGATGACACCAAGTGATTATCGGAAAATAAACGCACTATCCATGCAGGTTGATGGTATTGATAATGATTCTCATTTTCTTTACTATGAGAGGGAACTAGCGGGTCTAGTCCAGTCTTATAGAGAAGGGGAATCAACTATGTTTGGAAAAGTAAGAAGTAAAGAAATGATCTTGGCGGCGGCAATGAGCTTGATGTTTTTATTGTCGGCATGTGCGTCGGGAACGCCATCGAATAACGGGGGAACGGTGAATCCAATCCCTGCGCAGACACAACAGACAACACAATCGGAAGTATCGGATACGAAAGCTTCAGAAGCAGTTTCGCAGACGAGAACGATATCCACAGTAAAGGGTGACGTTAAGGTGCCTAACAACCCTCAGCGTGTTGTAGTCGATTATTTGGTTGGCGATGTAGTGGCTCTAGGTGTAACTCCACTAGGTGTGGCGAGAGCGGCAAGGGACGGGAAAGAGGCTGTTTTTGCTAACCAGATTACAGACTCCATTAAAGTAGCTATGGAGCCGGAAGATGTCATGACTCTTGAGCCTGATCTGATCATTTTAGCATGGGGCGATGAAAATTATGAAGATTTATCCAAAATTGCCCTGACAATTTATGTCCCTTATGGTGATATGACTACAGAAGAACGGATACATTTTATAGGCGATGTTTTGAACAAGCAGGAAGAGGCTAAGGCAGTTTTGAGTGCTTATGCCGGAAAAATCGAAGAAGCCAAGCTAGCCCTTCAGAATGCAGGTCTTTCAGACGTGACGATTACTATGGGGGAATTCAGTGATAAAAGTAACTACATCGCTGGAGCCAAGCATGCGGTTGGCGACCTTGTTTATAATGAACTTAAAATGAAGGCACCGTCGAAAGTTCAAACTGATATTATTGACTCAGATAAATATTGGGGAGATATCTCTATGGAGGTCTTGGCTGCTTACATAGGGGATTATCTAATCGCTATAGGAGATACGAAAGTTCCTACTGATAATACGGTCTGGAAATCGCTACCTGCTGTGCAACATAATCGGATCGTAACAGTGGGTACATCGCTATCTTGGTCCACGGATATAATGACTTCCAGTGCATTAATTGATCATATTGTAAATCAATTGCTGACAATGGCTAAATAAGAGTTTTGACGAGGTATAAAGAAGTACTCCAATTTACAAATATGACTGTCAGTAGGTAAGGAAAGGAAAACGTGATGAAAAACAAGCCTGAACAAAAACGCCGTGGGGCGGTGAACTTCACCATGTACATGGTGGTAGGGCTTGGATTAACGGTTCTCATGTCGGCGGCGTCGATTAGCTTCGGCGCCGCCGACATGAGGTTAGCGACTGCATGGGAGGCTATTTTCCGATTTGATCCAACGCTCACTGAGCATCACATTATTCAAACCCTACGTCTTCCGCGTACCGTAGCCGATCTGATCGTCGGGTGCAGCCTTGCGGTATGCGGGGCTATTATGCAGGGAACGACGCGCAATCCGCTGGCCGACTCCGGGCTGATGGGGATCAGCTCTGGGGCAGCATTCGCGATTGCTCTTTGCCTGGCCTTTCTGCCGGGTTATTCGTATGGACAGATGATGCTGTTTGCTTGTCTGGGAGCAGCGCTCGCGACCGGGATCACTTACTTCATCGCGTCAATGGGCAAGCGCGGGATGACGCCTCAGCGGCTGGTACTGGCAGGACTGTCCATTTCCATGCTATTTGGTGCACTCAGTCAGTATTTAGCGATCAATTATAACTTGGGTCGAGCATTGACATTCTGGACAGCAGGCAGTACAGCGGGGGTCAAGTGGGGGGAATTGCTGATTATCTCACCGCTATTTGTTGGTGGTGTACTGCTGGCGCTGGCGCTATCTCCTTCTGTTACACTGCTCAGTCTGGGGGATGATGTGGCAAGTGGACTCGGTATTCGTAGCGGACTGGTCAAGGGATTATCGACGATTATTGTGCTCGTGCTGACTGGATTGGCAGTTGTCGTGGTTGGCCCGATCGGTTTTGTTGGTCTGATTACCCCACATATTGTGCGATACATGGTCGGTGTCGATTATCGTTACATTATTCCGGCGGCTGCGTTATATGGTGCGTTGCTGACCGTGTCAGCCGATCTGGCTGGACGCTTGATCAATAAGCCGTTCGAAACGCCGATTGGCATTATATTTTCTATCATTGGTGTGCCGTACTTTCTCTTCCTGGCTCGCAGACAAAGGAGGGAATCTGAATGATCAAGCAGCGTTATACGATGCAACGGGGCATCATCATCAATGTAGTGCTTATGGTGCTCATTCTTATGTTTGCTATCATTAGCATGAATTCTGGCAAGATGAATCTTTCACCGCTAGAAGTGTTGAATGTTCTCGTGGGAAACGGCAACGACAAGCAAAATCTGATCGTGTTTGATTTTCGGTTGCCACGAATCGCACTGTCGATCTTGGTGGGTCTAGGCATGGGAGCGGCTGGGGTCGTGATGCAGAGTTTGCTGCGCAATGACATGGCTAGTCCGGGGACACTGGGAATTAGTTCGGGATCAGGTTTGTTTGTATTGTTCTTCGTCGTATTCATTGCATCGACAGGAAAGGGCTCCTTTATTGCCCTGCCACTACTGGCTTTTATTGGTGGATTGTTGGCGGCGGGATTGATCTTCTTATTATCGTATCGCCGTGGGCGAGATATCTCGTCAATCGGTTTGATCTTAACCGGGGTCGCGCTCGGAAGCGGGTATGAAGCGCTGACCACCTTCCTGACACTCAAGCTGAATGATTCGCAGATGGATTTCATGCTGCACTGGCTGGCGGGAAGCTTGTGGGGCGCTGATTGGCGCTATATTTCCGTACTGGCACCATGGGTCTTCATTTTACTCGGTTATATTTTTTACAAGTCTCGCATGCTCAACACCCTCCATCTGGGCAATCAGACGGCAGAAGGACTGGGTCTTGCCGTGAAGCGGCAGTTTTTGGGGTTGTCGATCGCTGCTGTTGCTTTATCCTCTGGCAGTGTGGCCGTGGGCGGAAGCTTCTTCTTCGTTGGTTTGATCGCTCCGCATATGGCAAGAAAACTGGTCGGGCCCGATCACAAATTGCTCGTTCCGGCTGCCAGCCTGACCGGTGGATTAGTCGTGGTGCTGGCTGACACAATTACGCGCACGGTTAGCCTGGGGGGAGATGTGCCGACGGGAATCGTCATTACGGTCATCAGTGTTCCGTACTTTCTTTATTTACTATCGAAGGCCAATTAGGAGGACGTCATGGAGAGTATTACAGCGCAACAAATCGATATTGCCTATAATGACACGCTTATCGTAAAAGAACTGGATTTGCAGATTCCGTGTGGACAGATTACCTCGATTATTGGCCCCAATGGTTGCGGAAAATCAACCGTACTAAAGGCAGTCGGTCGGCTGCTCAAGACGAAAAATGGCACGGTTTATCTGAATGGTGCTGATATTTGCACACTGTCCACCAAAGAAGTGGCCAAGCAGATGGCAATTCTGCCGCAGACGCCTACTGCACCGAGCGGTTTGACGGTCGGTCAATTAGTGGCCTATGGGCGTTTTCCTCATCAACGGGGCTTCGGCAAGCTCTCCAAAGAGGATAAGCAAGTAGTTGCCTGGGCCCTATCAGTTACACAGCTTACAGCGTTTGAGCATCGCGAGGTCGATACGCTCTCTGGCGGTCAACGTCAGCGCGTATGGATTGCGATGGCACTCGCCCAGCAGACCGATCTGATCCTGCTGGATGAACCCACCACCTATCTGGACCTGGCACATCAGCTTGAAGTGCTGGAGCTGCTCTATGAACTGAATCGCAGTCAGCAGGTTACGATTGTGATGGTGCTGCATGACCTGAATCTGGCAGCACGCTTCTCCGACTATATGGTGGCGATTCGTGATGGTCAGGTGGTGGAGCATGGCTCGCCAGAGCACGTAATGACGGCACGGACGCTACGTGAGGTGTTTGCCATCGATGCCGAAATTATGCTGGAACCACGAACGGGGCGACCAGTGTATGTGACGTACGAGATATTGCGTGATAAGCGTAGAGGCCAAGGGGCAGATCAAGGATTCTTAAATGATAAGGAGAAGAAGGAGAAGATTGCCACATGAAAATCGCATGGCGTGTCTTGCTGGGCGCACGAAAATACTGGTTGCAGTTAGGCATTGGATTAGTCGGTGTCGTGCTGGCCACAATTGCCGGGTTTTATTTGCCCTGGGCGCTCCGTTCGTTGACACAATTGGCGACCGAAGGTAGCAGTCAGTTTGCCGCAGAAGCATTGAAGATTGGTTTATTGCTACTTGGAGCTACCTGTTTGCAAGCCATCGGAACATCACTGGCAGGCTATATGAACCATTATGCCGCACTTCATTACGTGGCGGATTTACGAACAAGATTGTATAGCAAATATCAGCAGATGAGTTTGCGCTATTTCCATCGAAGCCGGACGGGTGACTTGACCGGGCGCGTTGTGAATGATGCGATGGAAGCGGAAATTTTCATTGCCCATGCTATACCTGACTTTATCGTTAACGGACTGACCTTTATCGGAGTAGGCATCCTGCTCTTGACGATCAATGTGAAGCTGGCACTGATCAGTCTGATCACGATTCCGTTGCTGCTTGTAATCACGGTATGGCAAAGCAAGCACTTGTAGCCGCTGTGGGGAGAGAGTTCCCAAGCTCGGGGAGATATCGCTGGAAAGGTGCAGGAAAATTTGTCGGGCATGAAAGAAATCCAAATTTTCAATCGACAGGAGGAGGAGCGGGTCAACGTTTCTCGTCTGGCTATGAAATATTCGAAGACCTATTTACGCGCCAGTTTGTTCTATGAAACCTCTTTGCCGTTGTTGGCATTTGTGACCACACTGGGGACTGTATTTGTCGTGATACTGGGCGGCAGATTGATGGCAACAGGCGAGGTAAGCATTGCTGATATCATCGGATTCATTGCCTACCTGGGTATGTTTTATCAACCGATAAAGTCTTTTTCCGGCTTGGTGGAAATGGCAGGGCGAGCCTCTGCTGGCCTTAAACGGGTATATGATGTGCTGGAAGAAGAGGAAGACATAAAGGAGAAGCGAAACGCAGTCCATTTGCCGCGTGTACAAGGACAGATCTCCTTTCAAGATGTCACATTTCTTTATCAAGATGGTTCGCCTGTACTAGAGGGGCTGAACCTGACCATTGATCATGGAAAAACAGTAGCTCTTGTAGGCACCACAGGAGTGGGTAAGTCGACATTGGCCAGTCTCGTTAACCGATTCTACGACCCGCAGGCGGGATCGATTCGAGTGGATGGCATCGATATTCGTGATGTGACGCCTTCCACCCTGCGTAACAATATTTCAATGGTGCTGCAGGATACGTTCCTGTTTGATGGCTCGGTGTATGACAATATTGCTTATGGATGGAAGGACGCGACCCGGAAAGATGTGATTGCCGCAGCTAAAGCGCATGAATTTATATCTCAGATGGAGCAAGGCTACGATACGGTAATTGGTGAACGCGGTGTGCGTTTGTCTGGAGGGCAGAAACAGCGCCTTTCGATAGCACGGGCGATTCTGCGCAATGCACCGATCCTCATTCTGGATGAAGCGACATCGGCGCTTGATACCAAGACCGAGCAAGAGATCCAACAGGCACTGGATGAAATATCGAAGGATCGCACAACACTGGTGATTGCCCATCGGCTATCGACGGTCCGTCATGCCGATCAGATCGTCGTACTGGAGCGTACAGAGATTGCCGAGATGGGTACGCATGAGGAACTACTGCATAGCGGAGGTATTTATGCACGATTGTATGCGACACAAGCCTCTTGAACGTAACCAATACAAACAAGACTAAACAGGAGAAGGACAGGACGACGATGACTGAATTATAAATTCTAACGATTGTGGGCGGCGGTCCGGTCCTGCAGGAATGTACGCTGCATTTTATAGGGGAATGCACGATATGAAGGTTGGTACAAGTTCGTGTCCCGGCCAAGGAGAAGAACTTGTACCGATTGCCTGAATGGACAAGAACATATTCCGATTACCGATTAGGCATGTATCTAAACGATTTTCGCCTCTTAATTCGTTAATCTAATGGGTAGGATTGCTCAATGTTGTTGATGAATACTCTTCATTGCAGGGGTTTATTTTTGATCATCCTTTGCCGGGTTTAATGCTGCATAGTGTGCAAAGGATGGATCAGGAATATTTTGTGCTTGTCTGCTATATTTGCCCGGAGAGACTCCGGTAATTTTGGTGAAGGTTCGAATAAAATTGGCATAATCGCGAAACCCCGATTGGAAGCAGGCATCCGTAATGCTCACCCCGCCTGATAGGTAATATCTCGCCAATTCAATACGACGGTTCAAGATGTAAGAGCGGATCGTTAGTCCGGTATGCTTTTTAAACTGGCGGCTGATATACGTGCTGTTCATATAAAATGCCTCGGCAAGCTTGTGAAGCGTAATCTCCTGGGAAATGTGCGCTTCAATATAATCCATTGTTTTACGTACCATCTCTGGCATGATATCGATTGGTATAGAGGACTGATTGTGGAACGAATTGTTAATGAGAACTAACAATTGTGCAATGACTGCGTTGGTTTTAACATCCGTTCCATATACATTTGAATCAAGCAATTCCTCCAGTTCGCTAGTTAAATGCAAAATCTGCTTCATATGGTAATCATCTAAGTGAACGATGTTTTGTTGTCCCTTTGGACGATGATCAAAACATGCGGATAGATTGGTTGATAGAGTCGACAACTGACAAAGATATGTTTTTTTTAGATTGATAGTAATTCGTTCATATTCGGTTCCATCCAAAATAAAGGCGCGATGCATTTCCTCCGGAGACATAATAAGCAAATCCCCCGGCTCCAGATGATAACATCGGTTCTCCACATAAAAGTTGACATTGCCGCGAATAAAAAGGTAGATCTCGTATGCATCATGTCGATGATAGATTGTTTCCAAAGGATACGTAGTTACGCGATGAAGATATAAAAGCTCGGACTGGATGGGATCGTAAAAATATTCAGTGGATCCGTTCATATAGCACCTCCTTGTCCTTTCGCGCAATAAATAGAGCGGAATACGCAATGAAAATGTAATCAGCTTTACCTTAAACTGTAATCAACCTAACATGCTGCATCTGCTATTGCAAGCGTTTCCCTGCATTTTAAACCTGGATCTGGCAAATCGCAGAGCGGCGATAAGATGTATATCAAACTCAAATGGAGGAACGACTGATGAACTACAATTCTGCTTCAAATGCGAGGGAACAAACGGAACAGAATCATGCATCTATAGCTGCTGTGAAGATCAGTAAGGCCATAGGGAAACTTCCACCAAATAAAAATCCTTTGGTTGCTCATAAATTTGGAGCCGATCCGTATGCTCTGGTGTTCGAGGGGCGTGTCTATCTGTACATGACGAGTGATAAGCTGGAATATGATTCTGAGGGCAATCCGCAGAAAAACAGTTTCCACTCGATCAACCGCATAACAGTCATCTCTTCAGACGACTTGGTTAACTGGACAGATCATGGGGAGATTCATGTGGCAGGGCCCCAAGGCGCAGCCACATGGGCCACTCAATCCTGGGCACCAGCCGCTGCCCATCAGATCATTGACGGGCAGGATCGATTCTTCCTTTATTTTTCCAACAATGCCAGCGGCATCGGCGTATTGTCAGCCCCGAGTCCGGTCGGGCCCTGGACAGATCCTATTGGAAAAGCGCTCATTACCAGAGAGACTCCGGGTGTTGAGGATGTGACGTGGCTGTTCGATCCGGCCGTGCTGGTAGATGATGATCACAGAGCTTATATCTATTTTGGGGGTGGTATACCGGAAGGGAGAGCAGATAGGCCGGATACCGCAAGAGTTATGCCATTGGGTGAAGATATGACCAGTGTGGTGGGCCGGGCGAGGGTTATCCCTGCTCCGTACATGTTTGAGGATGCGGGGATTCATAAATTTAACAATATCTATTATTTTACCTACTGCTCTAACTTTGACGAGGGTATTCGTCCAGAGGGCAGTCCGCCACCCGGCGAGATTGCTTACATGACGAGCAGCCAGCCCATGGGTCCATGGACGTACAGAGGAACGGTCCTGCGAAATCCGGGTCACTTTTTTGGCGTTGGCGGCAACAACCATCATGCCATATTTCAATTTGCGGATCACTGGTATATTGCTTATCACGCCCAGACGTTATCACAGGCGATGGAGGTTCCTGATGGTTATCGTTCGACACATCTGAACCAGATTAGCTTCAACGAAGCAGATGGTCGTATGAACGAGGTGGACGCAGATTATGAAGGTGTTGAACAGATCAAGCTGTTCAATCCTTATCAGAGGGTAGCTGCTGCCACAATGGGATGGAGCGCAGGGGTGAAGACGGAGCGATTAAGTACATCAAAGCCTACGGCTGGTGCCGATTCTGAGGTTGTTGTTACCGAGATGGAAAGAGGCAGCTGGATTGCGTTATCGAAGGTTGATTTTGGCAATGAAGGGGCAGCATGCTTTACAGCTGCAATCTCCAATGAAGGCGCGGAGGCGGTGCTGGAGCTTCATCTGGATCGTCCGGACGGACTGCTGATTGGGCAGCTTGAGATTCCGGCATCGGGTGGATCACCTGAATCGGGCATATCACCTCGATGGAAAGAGCATTCAACCGGGATTACTGATGCACAGGGAGTTCATGACATCTACATGGTGGTTGGGGGAGCATTGGGCAAGCAAGGCTTCAGTATTAGGGAATGGAGTTTTGAATAAGCAAGGAACTAGACTTGGGCCTAATATATCTGCTGAGATTGTGTGGCCAATAAAGCTAGAAAGGAAGAATGGCCAACATGCATGCAAATCCAATTATTTGGGCCGATTATCCCGATCTAGATGTGATTCGGGTTGAAGACACGTATTATATGGTCAGCACAACCATGCATATGATGCCAGGCTGCGTCATCCTGCGTTCCTATGACCTGATCCATTGGGAAGTGGCTACGCATGTGTACGACAGACTTGACGATACACCCGCGCAGCGGCTGGAGCAAGGCAGGCAGATTTACAGCAAAGGCATGTGGGCAGCGTCGCTTCGATATCACAAGCATAAGTTCTATGTTATTTTTGTGGCAAACGATACCCATAAGACATATTTGTACACGGCCGATACGATCTCGGGTCCATGGGCCAAGCAGTATGTGGAAGGCTTTTATCATGATTGCTCCCTGTTTTTCGACGAAGATGACCGAATTTACCTGGTCCATGGTAATGCCGAAATTCATTTGACCGAGTTAAGCTCTGATCTGTCCGGCCCCAAGCCCGGTGGAGTGCTGCGCATGATCGTAAAAGAAAAAGAGCCTTATTTCCTCGGTTACGAGGGGGCCCATTTTTACAAAATTAATGGAAAATACTATGTGTTTCTGATTCATATTTCACAAGCTACCGGCCGAAGAACACAGGCGTGTTACATGGCGGATTCCCTGGAAGACGAATTTGTTGGCGGAAAAGTGTTTAACGACGATATGGGTTATTTTAATTCAGGTGTAGCCCAGGGCGGAATCGTGGATACACCGGATGGCGACTGGTACGCCATGCTGTTTCAGGATCACGGGGCGGTTGGCCGCATCCCTGTGCTGGTTCCGCTTCACTTTGAGAACGATATCCCGGTGTTCCCCACGGAAGCGCCAAAAGAGATCGTTGTGCCGAGTACGAGACCGGATCACGTCTACAAACCTCTGATTGGCAGCGATGACTTTCACTATGAAGCGAATGCAGAAGGAAAGGTACGGCTCAAGGATGTCTGGCAATGGAATCACACTCCGAATGATGCGCTCTGGTCGGTAACCGACCAGCCTGGGGTGTATCGGATTCAAACCGCACACATCAGCCCCAATCTGACCTTTGCGGTTAATACGCTGACGCAGCGTGCAATGGGCCCTGCCTGTGAAGCAATCGTTACGCTGGATGGCAGCAGGCTGGAGGATGGTGATTATGCAGGCTTGTGTTTCCTGATCGGTACATACGGTTTAATTGCGCTGACGAAGACTGAAGGGCAATTTTACCTGGTCATGCTGGCAAGAAACAGCGAGGACTCATCGATATTTGGCAATCTGGTTGATACGGAGCCTGCCACCGAGTATGCCAGGATACCTGTTTCAGGATCCGTAGTTACGCTCAAGGCTTTTGGCAACTTCGTGAATAATCAGGACGACTGTACGTTCTCCTATCTGGAGGGGACAGAGTGGAAGCCGCTTGGCATTTCCCACAAAATGATTTATAAGCTGGATCATTTTATGGGCTGCCGGATCGGGTTGTTTTTATATTCGACGAGAGTGACCGGGGGCAGCGCTGATTTTTCGAATTTTAAATATGATGTGATCGTGTCGGAGGACGAGAACAAACTTGCATAGAAGTCGCCGAGCCGGCGGCTTTTTTTATAATATCAGAAAGGTTAAAATTCCTGATGTTGCCAAAAAACGTTGTCCATTACAGACGAATGGGGGTGCATGATGTGCGTATTTCTGCTTTAACCAAAATAAAGTGGGTTGTCATTCTGTTGCTCAGTGCATGTATACCAACAGACCATACGAGCGGATATTCAGGACAAAGCATGCCCGTGGTGGATGGGCAGCCATCCGAGGATCATTCCATTTTCGGAAAATACAGTTCTCCTGTAGAAGTATCTTTTGTCAGAGAGGCCGGGGATGATCTGGAGCGCATGATCAGCCAGATGCCGGGAGAGACACTGCTGGACAATCGCTGGACCCGGTTATATGAGCAAGAGCTTGGGATTAAGCTTCGCTATGACTGGATCGCCAAAGGAGATATGTACGGTCAGAAGCTGGGTGTTTCCCTCGCTGCAGGTCGAATTCCGGACGTTGTGAAGGTAAATCCATACCAATTAAGGCAGCTGAGCAATGCGGGGCTGATCCAGGATCTGTCCGAGGTGTACACAACATATGCTTCGCCGCTTGCGAAGAGCATATTGGAGGCGGAAGGAAGCGGGCCTTTTGACGCGGCAACCATCGATGGCAAGCTGATGGCGATACCTGAAACGGCCTCCTCCATCGAGACAGCCCAGTACTTGTGGATCAGAACCGATTGGCTTGAACGTCTGGAACTTCAGCCGCCTGAGACGATGGAGGACGTACTTGAGATTTCGAAAGCGTTTACACAAGAAGACCCTGACGGCAACGGCCAACAGGATACCTACGGCCTTGCACTAACGAATCATCTGTGGGACCCGGTCATGGGGGGTGCTGGTCTGATGGCAGGGTATGGTGCATACCCGAATATATGGATTAAAGATGCACATGGCAAGCTCGTTTATGGCGGCATTCAGCCTGAAGTCCGGGAGGCGCTGCAGGTTCTGCAAACGATGTACCTGGAGGGGCAGCTTGACCCTGAATTCAGCTATAAGAAGGGAACACAGGCCGTACGACTGATCAAAAACGGAAAAATCGGCATGCTGTACGGAGAACAATGGACACCCTTCATGATTCAGTCGAGCCGAGAGAACGATGCAGCAGTGGACTGGCAGCCTTACCCCATTGCCGCAGAATCCGGCAGGCAGGTTAAAGTGCCACTTCGCACCAATACCTGGCAATATTTCGCCGTCAGGAAGGACTATGCTCATCCTGAAGTGGTGATGAAGCTTATGAATCTTCATTTGCAGACCAACTGGGGGGAGCAGGCGCAGTATGAAACGTACTACAATGACGATTCCAAGGCAGTGTGGATGCTATCGCCGGTGACCCCCTTTCCGGGAACCAAAAATCTGGATGCTTACCGGCAAATTCGGGAGGCGCAGCGTTCCGGTAATCTTGCTGTTCTTCAGGATGAAGCATCCGCTATTCAGAAAAGAGTTGAGGCCTATGAGACGGAAGGTGTCGAAAGCGGCTGGGGCTGGAATCAAACCTACGGACCGACAGGCGCATTTAGCATAGCTGATGGTTACGAGCGGAACGGACAGCTTTTATATGACCAATTCACGGGGGGGATTACAGAAACGATGGTCGACCGTCAGATGATCCTGAACGATCTTCAGCTTGAGGCATACATGAACATTATTCTCGGCAGACCGATTGAAGAGTTCGACCAGTTTGTGGAGAGTTGGCTCAAGTTAGGCGGAGAAAAGATCACAACGGAGGTTAATGCGTGGCTCAAAACCAAAACAGCACTGGAACGCTGACCGCTCCTCAATGGTGCCTTCATATGCAAAATGTGCAAAAAGACAATCCAGCCTGTAGCAATGGAGGGGAGTGAGTTGATTAAGTTTCCTGCCCAATCCTGGCGCAGCAGCATTTTCGCCCGGTTGGTTATCACCTATCTGATTTTTGTTCTTCCACTGATTCTCCTGGGCCTGTATCTGTACAATTGGAGCTATGACAATGCCAGCCAGGAAATTTCCTCGTCAACAGAAAGACGGCTTACCCGATATTTGGATGAATTGAATCGGGAAATTGAATGGCTGGAGTTGCAGCAGTTTGACATCGTTGAGGACAGGAAGCTGAACAGGCTCGCCATTCTGTGGGGAATGATGGATCAGGTAGAGCGCCGCGATACATTGAATTATTTGTCCGAGCGGCTGGCTACGTTCAAGAACAGCAGTGCTTACATCAAGAACGTTTATGTGCATATCCGCACGATTGGCAAGAGCATCTCCGCCACCCATGGCATCGATGATTATGACAAAGCCTCCTATGAATACTTTAGCTCCGGCATGCAGGGGAAAGGCGCGCGCTTTACGGTGAAGGAGGACACCATGAATCTGAGTGCCGTGCGCCTGACTGGCAAGAAGGGAGAAGAACCGCTGTTTGCGGTCCAGGTCGAGCTGGATACGGAGCAATTTCAAAATGCACTGACCCAGCTTAATCTGTACTCGGACAGTGGCTCCTTCCTCATTGAGGAAAAGACGGGCCATATTATCACAGACGTTTCCAAGCGTGACTTAATCCTCCCTTACTACCGTGATCACATCACCGATAGTGATCATGGCGGCTTTCAGGTGAAGGTCGAGGGTACACGCTATTATGTCAGCCAGAGCCATATGGGCCCATTGGGCTTATCGGTAGCAACGTATTTACCGGAGGAAAGTGTGAAGAGGCCGCTAAGCAAGTTCTATCATTGGGCCTGGCTGTTTGCAATGACATCCTTCGTCGCGATATCGGCTTATCTCTATTCTAGCTACAGGCTGATTCACATTCCGCTGCTGTTGCTCGTCAAAAGATTCAAAAAAATGGAGACAGGTGTACTGGACATCCCCATCGTGCACAAGCGCAAGGATGAATTTGGCTTTCTGTACTCCCGGTTCAATCAGATGCTTGAGAAGCTTCAACTGCTTATCGATCGGGATTTCAAAAAGACGATGATGATGCAGCGCGCCGAATTGAAGCAGCTTCAGTCGCAGATTAATCCTCATTTTTTGTATAACAGCTTTTTCATTATCAATTCGCTCGCAAGAACGGGGGATACAGCGCGGATTGAGCAATTTGCCAACATGCTTGGTGAATATTTCAGGTTCATTACCCGAAACGGGACAGATCATGTAAGACTGGAGGAGGAAGCTGCCCATTCGAGTGTGTATACGGAAATTCAGAAGCTGCGTTTTTCCAGACGAATACAGGCCGACTTCGGGGAGCTGCCACTGGATATGAAGCAGATTCGTGTTCCCCGGTTAATCATACAGCCAATCATTGAGAATGCTTACGAGCACAGTCTTGAAAAAATGACGGATCAGGGCATGCTTAGGGTCCGGTTCAGCATGAAGGGGAATATCGCTGAAATCAGTGTAGAGGACAACGGGCATGAGTTGACGGACCTGCACATTCATGCGCTTCAGGAGCGTCTGCTTGAAGATGGCAACTCGGATGAAATGACCGGACTCATGAATATTCATCGGCGCCTGGTGCTGACATTCGGGGAAGGAAGCGGCCTGTTTTTGGCCAGAAGCGAGCTGCAGGGATTGAAGGTCACGATTCGAATCCGAAGGGAAGGAAGGCAAAGCGAATGTATCGACTTTTGATTGTGGATGATGAGGAAATTATTACGGACAGCCTCTACGAAACCTTTGCAAGCCATATGCCGGAACGGCTTGATGTATGCAAGGCTTATTCAGCCAGGGAGGCATTAACGTGGATGGAACGCTCAAGGATCGATATCGTGTTGACAGACATTCGTATGCCTGGCATGAGCGGTCTTGAACTGACAGAACAGATCCAGGCTTACTGGTCGCACTGCCGCGTCATTTTTCTCACCGGCTACAGCGATTTTAATTATGCCTACAAGGCTTTTCAAATGCCCAATGTACGTTATTTACTCAAAACGGAAGGATATGACAAGATCATGGCTGTGGTTGAGGAGGTCATGCAAGAGATTCGGCAGAGTCACCGCATGCACGAATTGCTGGAGCAGTCCCAAGAGGCAACCTGTCAGCTGGAGGTGCTTCAGCAGGAAGAGTATTTGAGGAACGTGCTACAGAACTCCACACCATATGTGGCAGGTTGCTCCAGTGAGATTCAGGATGAATGGGCAAGGCGAGACATGAGTCTTCATCTCTCGGCCCCTGTTTACATTGTGATGGGTCGATTTGATTATAAGGATAAACCTCTGCACCTGGAGCGCGTACAGATTCAGGCATCAGCGCGAAGGATCGGTTCTTCCCTGATGGATGAGCACACCCTTCACGCCAGCGTAACAGACCATTATGGAGATGTGGTATGGCTGGTTCAGCCAAAACATCCGGAAGCAGAGCCAGGCCATTCACTGATCCGATATCTGGAGGGTATACTCGAATTGGTGCAGGAAGCCTGCATGGCTTCACTTGGCATATCGGTGGCTTTTGCGTTAAGCGGGAAAAGCTGCAACTGGTACGACATTACTCGGCAATACGAGCGATTGAGGCAACTGCATTGGATGAAGATTGGTGATGGCATTTCCATGGTGCTTACCGATCATGATGATGCTTTGCCGAATCAGGGCCAAAGGGAGCTCACACGGGTCAGCAGCCGAATTGAGGTCATGTCAGGGTATTTGGAAACGGGACGAATTCAGCAATTTTACGAAGTGTTTGAAGAGCTGGCCAATGAACTGCTTCAACAGGATGTGACGATGGAGAGGGCGATGGAAACCTATTATAATCTGGCGCTGTATCTGTATTCGACTATCAATCGATGGGGACTGTATCAGGATATTCCCGATCAGCGCAGATTGCTTCGTCTGAGCGAGTACGCATCTATGAAGGACGCGGTGCAGGTGCTGTATCAGGCAACCGACAAGCTCGTACGCTTCAAGGGCTCGGATGAGCAGGAGCGAGCGAATGCGGTCATTTATTCCCTGTGTACTTACGTCAAGGAGCACCTGGAAGAAGATCTTTCCCTAGTGAGGCTGGCAGAGCTTCATCATTTCAATCCATCCTATCTCTCCCGTTTCTTCAAACAGGAGATGGGCATCAACCTCTCCGAATTTATTGACGAGCTGCGAGTTAGAAGAGCAAAGGAACTGCTCAGGAATAGCGATCTCATGGTTCGGGAGGTTGCACTCCTGGTTGGTTATGAGGCAGCGCATTCCTTTACTCGTTTTTTCAAAAAGGTGACAGGCATGACTCCCCAGGAATTCCGGGAATCCCTTTTGGTCCGTTAAAATAGAAGTAGATATGAACAGAAGCAAGACCTCAGGTGAGATGAACCTGAGGTCTTGCTTTTGTTTTTGTTTGATGATTCCCAAAGGGGCAGCTCCACAACTATGCGGTGAACGTTTTTTGCTTTCGATAGACATTGGGGGTCTCCCCGGTATATGCTCTGAACTTTTTATAAAACCAGTCTGTATCCGTATATCCAACCTCGCTGGCAATTTCGTAAATCCGCAAATTGGTGGATATCAACAGCAGCTTGGCTTTTTCCATCCGCTGCTGCATTAAATAATGATTAAAGGACACGTTCTCTTCCATTTTGAATTTTTGACCAAGATACGCACAATTAAAATGAAGCAAGTCGGAAATCCTCTTTAGTGTAATGTCACTGCTCAGGTGATCGAGCACATAAGCTTTTACCATCTTGATCACTTGGCTGGAATGCACGTGCTTGCCTTCCAAATGAACCAGCGATCTGAAGGCAGAAGGAAGTCTCTTCGCGGGCTCCGAATCAAGCCTGGACTTGAGCCGATCCAGACTGTTCAGGAGGGCGAAGGCATGGAACGGACCTGGCAAATAATCGCTGACCTGATATGCTAACGCTTTGCGTACAAGCCTGAAATGATCCCCTCCCCCCATGAAAAGGATCGGAATCTGACTTTTCTTTCGAATATAGTGGCATAACCACAAACCTGCAGCAGCAAATCCCCCGGTGCTCACGAGCACGACAGAAAATTCTCGACCGGCCAAAGCTGACAAGGCGGCGCACGCAGAGACTACGCAGTCTCCGATGACGTGATCGGAGTTACTGCGCCGCAGCAACTTCTGCAATTCTCCGTGCGTGTGGCCGCTGAAGTCCACAAGCAAGATGTCATGCATGAAGCAAAACCTCACTTTCGCTTGATTTGAATCTCTCTGAACCACTCTAAAACCCTCGGTCCTTAGTATGACTCATGTCTTTATTTCATTATGGGAATAAAAGAAAGCGCATACAATGTGCATCTCTTTGCGGAGGGACCATTTGTTTACCAATTCAAGCCGAAAATGCTTCAACCTGGATTCAAATTGCCAAAACCTATAGTTTGACAGGGTAAGCCCCTTTACTTTAACGGGTTGTTTGCGCTTTCATTCAAGAGCTACACTTTGATAGAAAACTGTAAAACACATTCAGGGGGGACAACGATGAGAAAAAAAACGTACATGCTGATGAGCCTGGTCCTTGTAATCATGCTGTTGATTACCGCGTGCAGCACTGGCTCCAGCGCACAGACAGAGCCGGAAACGAAGGCGCCGCAGGCGGAGCAAACTACGAATGAAACAGAACCTAAGAATGAGACATCAACGCCGGAGATGGATTTTGACATGGGGGGAAGAAAAATCAAGGTGGTTGCCTGGTGGGACATGAAAATGACCGATAGCAACCCGGATAACATTCAGCGAATCGAGAACTTGGAAGCACTGAAGAAAAAGCACAACTTTGACATCGAATACATTTCGATTGATTTTGGCGAATACCAGGAGAAGGTCGTGGCTTCCCTGATGGCGGGAGAACCGCTGGGCGACATTGTCCGGCTGGGCAAAAGCTACGCTATTCCGGCACTGACCAAGCAAGACTTGTTATGGCCCGTGGATGAGTATACCAAGAACGAAAAGGTGTTCAACCAGAAAACGACCAACGAATACATGCAGTACGAAGGTAGGGGCTACGGATTTACCGAGGATCAATCTTCATTTATCAGTGGCATTTTTTATAATCGCACACTCATGCAGGAGCTAGGTATGAAGCCCTTGCAGGAATATGTGGACGAAGATCAGTGGAACTGGGATACGTTCATTGAAGTAGCCAAAAAGGCAAACAAGGACCGCAATAACGACGGCAAGCTCGATACCTGGGGATTGGCCCAAAGGGGACTGCTTGAACCGGTGCTGTATTCCAACGAAGCCTCACTGACCAATGGTGACAAGCAAAATTTGGATGATCCAAAAACAAAAGAAGCACTGAGCTTCGTTTCCAAAATGGCTACCGAGCAAGTCGGCAGAGCCTCGGAAGGCGGGGATTGGACTGAACCGGCCACGTTCTTCCGTCAGGGCAATACGCTAATGTATTCGGGCGCCATGTACGAGATCGAAGGCATCAAAACAGATATGCAGGACTATGATATCGGCTTCCTGCCTTTCCCGAAAGGGCCAAGTGCAAGCGCGTACCACTCTGGCGAGTCGCAATATCAGGCGCTGACGATTCCAAAAGCAGTCGAGCATCCGGAGCAATTGATGTATATCTGGGAAAAAATCAATGAGATCGATTCAATCTACGATTACCCCGGACAATCGACCCTGGAGACTCACTTGGCGGACGAAGCTGACATCGAAAATGCCAGAACGGTTGCTGACGGCATGCTGGTGCTTGACCACAATACGTTCCCGTCACTGCCTTTCTGGGATTTCAACGGTGAGCTGGTCGATGGTGTTTCCGTTTCAACCGTCATTGAAAAATACAAGACGCCGTTCCAGGCAGCCATCGATGAGGTATACAAGCAAAAGAAATGATGCTGTCCTCTCCGGAACGGATGCAAAGCCCTACGCACTGTCCCCGGAGAGTGACACACCATAACCATGCTCCACGCCATAAGGAAGGGGGACATATTGGAACATGCGGTCACGAAAGAAAAAAGGATTGATTCTGCTGCTCGCCATTGCGTTGATCTTCTCCATATGGAGCATTTACCCTGCGCGGGATCGTAGTCCGGGCATCGTTCAGGCGCGCGAGGATTTTGAAGCCGTGTCGGGTACAGACGATCCACGCAGCTATGAACATTATCTCTCAACGCATACAAACGCAGACAAGCCGGAGCAGACCGTAAGAATCGAAGGAGAATCTTTCATTCAGGCTGCGGACGATGAGTTCGAGGTTGTCAATGAATATGCCGGACTGGATGGGAAAGCGGTCATCACCCCGGAAGTTGGCACTATCAGCTGGGAGGTCCCTGTACAGGCGAGCGGTTTATACCAGATCCGCGTTCATTATTATCCCGTCGCGGGCAAAAGCTCCGGCATTGAGCGGAAGCTGACCCTGAACGGAGAGGTTCCGTTCAGGGGAGCCGATGTGCTGCTATTTGACAGGGTATGGGGGAACCGCGAAGACAGCGTGCGAAGGGATGATCGTGGCAATGATCTCAGACCACGGCAGGTGGAGAAGCCCGTTTGGCAGCTTGCTGCATTCAAGGACAGCGCCGGTTACTTCGAGGAGCCGTACCAGTTTTATTTTGAAAAGGGAAACCAGAAGCTTTCGCTTACCTCGCTGCGCGAAAGCATGGCGATCGATTATATCGAGCTGTACAAGGAAGAGGACATTCCATCTTACGCAGAGCTGCAGGCCACTTATGAATCGGCAGGATTCAAGCCAGCGGAAGCTGTCATGCTCAAGGTACAGGGAGAACAGGCGGTGAGTAAATCGTCACCAACCCTTGCCCCCATTTCGGATCGGTCGAGTCCTTCACTTGAGCCCTATGATGTATCCAAAATTCGGATCAACGCCATTGGAGGCATCAACTGGAAGCTTCCCGGCGAATGGATCGAATGGGATGTAGACGTGCCGGAGGATGGCCTGTACCAGATTGCACTCAAGGTGAAACAGGATCAGCTTCGCGGCGTCTATGCCACCCGAAGTCTGATGATTGACGGGAAGGTTCCATTCAAGGAAATGGAACGCATTCGCTTTAACTATAGCCCCGAATGGCAGACACGGGTTCTTGGTGAAAGCGAGCCTTACCTGTTCCAGCTCTCAAAAGGAACACATCGCTTGCGAATGACGGTTACGCTGGGCGATATCGCTCCGCTGCTGCGCACGGTGGAATCCAGCGTGCTGGATCTGAATGAGATGTACCGCAAAATTTTGATGATTACCTCTAACAATCCTGATCCTTTGAGGGATTACCAGCTTGAACAGCGCATTCCCGAGATGACCGAGGTATTCCAGCGGCAGGCCGACATTCTCCGTTCCGTTGCCGACTATTTGGAGAAGGCGACAGGTGAGCAGAGCGACAAGGTAGCCGTATTGCATGCGATGGTCGTGCAGCTGGAGGATATGGCGGCAAGACCGGAAACGGTGCCCAAACGTCTGGATACCTTCAAAATCAACGTGGGCGGGTTGGGAACATGGATTCTATCGGTTCGTGAACAGCCTATAGCACTGGATTACCTCCTGGTATCCTCACCGGATCAGAAGCTGCCCGAGGCTGAGGCAACTGTGCTGCAACAGATGAAGCATGAAGTGGGTGCCTACGTCGCTTCCTACACGGAGGATTATGACAGCATCGGCAACATGGAGCAGAAAAAGGATTCCATCACCGTATGGATTACAACCGGACGTGATCAGGCACAGGTGCTGAAAGCTCTGATTGATGAATCCTTTACACCGGAAACCGATATTTCGGTGCAGCTGCGCCTTGTTCCTCCCAACATCCTGCTGCCTGCAACGCTGGCCGGGGAAGGCCCGGATGTGGCGATGCAGATGGGCGAGGATATTCCGGTCAATTACGCGATGCGTAATGCGGCAGCCGACCTGAGCGGATTCCCGGACTTTGAGCAGGTTGCAAGTCGATTTCGCGAGAGCGGATTGACGCCTTACCGCTATAACAACGGGGTATATGCTCTTCCAGAGCAGCAGCATTTTCCGATGCTGTTCTATCGCAAGGATGTCCTCAACGAGCTTGGCTTGGAGCCGCCAAAAACGTGGCAGGACGTCTATAATGCCATCTCGGTGCTGCAAAAGCACAATATGGAGTTCTATTTGCCAATCGAGGATACAACAAACAATGCCAACATGATACCCAACGCCACCTTCGCCATGCTGCTATACCAGAACGATGGCGACTTCTATAAGGAAGATCAAAAGGAGAGCGCGCTGAATTCAGAAATTTCCATGGATGCGTTCAAGAGGTGGACCCAATTTTATACAAATTACAAATTCCCGCTTAAAGCTGATTTTCCAAACCGCTTCCGTACTGGGGAGATGCCGCTTGGTATCGCGGATTACACAACCTATAACATGTTGACCGTTATGGCGCCCGAGATCCGCAATCTGTGGGACTTCACCATCGTTCCGGGCACGCAGCTGGAGGATGGTTCCGTAAGGCATGAGGTGGCAAGCACGACGAGTGCAGTCATGATGCTGGAAAACGCAAAGAACAAGGAGGCTGCATGGTCGTTCATGAAATGGTGGACCGACAAGCAGACCCAGATTGAATATGGCAGGGAAATGGAGGGACTGATGGGAGCAGCGGCGCGTTATCCGACCGCCAACATCGAGGCATTAGAGCAGTTGCCCTGGCCGGTTAAGGATTATCAAAACCTGGAGCAGCAGTGGGAGTGGGTAGAGGGCATTCCCCAGGTTCCCGGTGGCTATTTCACGGGCCGACATCTCGACAACGCGTTCCGTAAGGTGGTCAATGCAAACGAGAATCCGCGTGAAGCCTTGTCCGATTATGTTCTGTACATCGACGATGAGATCGAGCTCAAGCGCAAGGAATTTAATCTGAAGTAGAAGGAAGGGAGGGTAACGGTTGCAGGCAGAAATCACCAAGACACCCGCTGCGCCTGCCATCAACGCCAGGCAAGCGAGCAGGTGGTCCCTTTTGAAAAGGGATTTGTACCTAAGCAGACACTATTACGTACTGATGGCACCGTTTATGCTGATCTTTTTCTTGTTTACGGTCATTCCGGTCGGCCTCTCGCTGGGCCTCAGTTTTTTTCACTTCAATATGCTGGAGCTGCCCCGATTTGTCGGCTGGCAAAATTACTCGCGGCTGTTCCTGAACGACGATGTTTTTTTGATCGCTCTTAAAAATACGCTGCTATTTGCCGTTATTACGGGTCCTGTCAGCTATATTGCCTGCTTTTTGTTTGCGTGGATTATCAACGAGCTGTCGCCCAAAATTCGGGCCATCATGACGCTTGTGTTCTATGCACCTTCCATTTCAGGCAACGTTTTTTTCATCTGGCTGATCATTTTTTCGGGAGACAGCTATGGATATATGAACGGCTTTCTGATGCGCCTCGGCGTTATTCTGGAGCCGATCCTTTGGCTTGCAAACGAGAAGTACGTGCTGGCGATCGTCATCCTCGTACAGCTGTGGCTTAGCCTTGGCACGAGCTTTCTCGCCTTTATTGCGGGCCTCCAGACCATCGACCAATCGTTGGTTGAAGCGGGCACTGTGGATGGCATCAAAAACCGCTGGCAGGAGCTATGGTACATTACACTGCCTTCCATGAGACCGCAGCTTATGTTCGGCGCAGTGATGCAAATTACAGCCTCGTTCGCCGTCGCCGAAATCTCCATCGCGCTGGCTGGCTTTCCAAGCGTCAACTATGCGGCACATACCGTCGTAACACATCTGATGGACTACGGCACCATCCGTTTCGAGATGGGCTATGCGTCCGCCATTGCGACTGTTTTGTTCGCCATGATGCTCGGAACGAACATACTGACACAAAAAATGCTGAGAAAGATAGGTGAATGACATGACCAGCAAGGTACGCGCCGTCTTCGGCATGTCCAGAAAACTGAATCGGTCATTTACCGTCAGCCTGATGTTGTTTGCACTGCTGGCTCTGTTTGGTTCATTCATGGTATTGCCGCTGATCTACACGGTTAACAATGCCTTCAAACCGCTGGATGAGCTGTTTATTTTTCCACCGCGCTTTTGGGTGAACAATCCGACGACAGAAAATTTTGCAGACCTGATCAATCTGATGGGGAACTCCTGGGTTCCCTTATCCAGATACATTGCGAACACGCTGATTATTACGCTGCTCGGAACGGCAGGCCATATCCTGCTGGCTTCCGCAGCAGCGTACCCGCTGGCCAAATACCGGTTTCCCGGTTCAAAGGTGCTGTTTACCATCGTCATTCTGTCCCTGATGTTTTCACCACACGTCACGGCGATTCCGAACTACATGGTGATGTCCTGGCTAGGATGGATCAACACACATGCATCCATTATTGTGCCTTCGCTTGCCTTTTCCCTGGGACTCTTCCTGATGAAGCAGTTCATGGAGCAAATACCGGATACACTGTTGGAGGCCGCAAAAATCGACGGGGCTAACGAATACCGGATATTCTGGAGTATCGTGATGCCCAATGTGAAGCCAGCCTGGCTCACGCTTATGATTTTACAGTTTCCGGCGTTGTGGGGGACCGATGGCGGAAGCTTCATTTACAGTGAAAATCTGAAAACACTGCACTATGCGCTCAGTCAAATTATCCAGGGAGGAATTGCTCGTGCAGGCGTCGGCGCTGCGGTAGCGCTTCTGCTCATGATCGTGCCGATCGTCCTGTTCATCATCTCCCAGAGCAGTGTCATGCAGACGATGGCAACTTCCGGTATGAAAGAGTAGAAGGGGGGCAGCAACATATTGAAAAACATGTGGAAAAAATGCGGATGGCTCACGATGGGCCTTGCCTGCCTCCTGTGCTTGGGAAATGCGGCGGCAACGGCTTTTGCCGATGGTCAGACGGATGCGTACAACTACTCCTACTGGGGAGAAGCGGTTCGCTCTCCTGCCGCGTATGAGGCGACCCGAATAGTGACGGGCACCGAGCTGAAGATTGGCACATTCAAAGAACCAAACGACATGCATGTCACAGCCGATGAGCGGGTTTACGTGCTGGATTCGGGCAACAGCCGAATCGTCGAGCTGGATCGGGAATTGAAGCTGAGACGAGTTATCGATTCATTTGATCATGACGGACAGAAGGATTATTTCAAAAATCCGCAGGGATTGTATGTATCAGACAATGGGCAGCTGCTCGTTGCGGATTCGGATCATCAGCGGGTGGTTCATCTGGATGAGCAGGGGCAGTTGATCAAAATTGTGGAGCAGCCGCAATCCGACCTGCTGAAAGCGGACTTTCAATTCAAGCCGCTCCGGGTTGTTATGGATAAAGGCGAACGGATTTACGTCATGGCTGAAGGTGTTTTTGACGGCTTCATGGAGTTTAATTCCGACGGTTCCTTTGCCTCGTTTATCGGAGCCAACAGGGTATCGGTCGACCCGGTGGAGTATCTTTGGAAACGATTCGCAACCCGTCAACAGCGCAGCCAGATGGTCATGTTCACACCAACCGAGTTCACCAATATGGACATTGACGAAGAAGGATTCATCTATGCAACGAGCGGGGACCAGAAGGGATTACCGATTAAGAAACTGAATGCGCAGGGCGCGGACATCCTGAGAAGGGAAGGCTACTATCCGCCGCAGGGGGATTTGTTGTACACCAATGAGAAAGGGCCTTCCCGGCTGGTTGATGTGGACGTGGGGGACAGCGATATGTATTCCGTGCTTGATGCCAAGATGGGGCGAGTGTTTACCTATAACGGAGATGGATATTTGCTCCACATGTTCGGAGGCATCGGCAACCGGTTGGGACAATTCAACACTCCTGTTTCGCTGGAGCGTGCAGGAGACCGCATGCTTGTGCTGGACAAAGCACTGGGCGAGATCACTGTATTTCAAACGACAGAATATGGACGCACACTGCATGAAGCGGTGCGAAGCTATTTCAACGGAGACGAGGAAGGATCTGCGGCAAGCTTTGCGAAAGCGGCAGATATGAATGCCAATCTTGAATACGCCTACGCAGGAATCGGAAAAGCGCTGCTGCGTCAGAAGGATTATGCAGAATCTGCGCAATATTTTAAGCGAAGCATGGAGCGGGAAGGGTATTCCAAAGCGTTTCTCCTGTTTCGCAAAGAGCTGCTCCGCGAGCATTTCTCATGGATCATGTCGGGATTATTTCTGATTGTTGCCGTGCTGGTAACCGTGACCATCGTTCGCAGACAGAGAAGGGGGACAACGAATGCAGGTATCAAGTAGACAGCTGATCCAATATCCGCTGCATCTCATATTTCATCCGTTTGACGGGTATTGGGAGCTGAAATACGAGCGAAATCAGAGAACAACGCTGATGATCGCATTGGTCATTTTGGGTTTGTTGACAATAACAACGATCCTTCAGGCCCAATACAGCGGCTTCCTGGTTAATTTCAATAACCCGAAACGATTGAACAGCCTGCTGGAAATGGTCTATGTCATTGTTCCGGTGCTGTTCTGGTGTACAGCGAACTGGTCGCTCACCACGCTTATGGACGGAGAGGGCAAATTCTCGGAAATTTTCATGTCCACGTGTTTTGCACTGGTTCCGCTGATTTTGATTCAGTTTCCTTGGATTTGGCTCAGCCTGATCATTTCCGGGCAGGAAACCGCCTTTTATTATTTCTTTAACATGGCTGCCACGGCCTGGACGGTATACCTGTTATTTGTCGGCAATATGACGGTGCATCAATACTCACCCGCCAAAACGGTGCTGACCATGCTTCTGACGTTGGTTGCCATGGCCTTCATGGCATTTCTCTGCCTGCTGTTCTTCAGTCTGGTGCAGCAGATTGTGTCCTTTGCAGCCACCATCTATCAGGAACTTGTACTCCGGGGCTAAGGAAGGAGAATGGAGATGAATTTGTACGTGGCTAAAAAAATGATCGCGATCCTGCTCGTATTCGGCCTTCTTCTTGGCGGGTGTCAGCCCGCTTCCATGCCTGAACCCAGGATGTCTGCGAGCTCGGGTGAACAAGCGGAAGTGCCTGCGCTGCCGCCCGGAGAGAAGCTGGCCTCATCCTTCAACGATACACGTCTTCCGGGCATGATCGGGCTTGCCCAGAATGAAACGCTGCAGCTGTTCATCCAGGAAGAGACAGCCGAGATTGCGGTGATTCACAAGCAGAGCGGGCAGATCTGGCGCAGCAATCCGGAAGAGCGCAAATTGGATACGCTTGCGGCGGGAATCAACAAGGACCTGCTGTCTTCGCAGGCCAAGCTCAGCTTTTATAACAGTCAGGGACAGAGCAGCTCGGTTAACTCCTATACGGATAGTGTAGCCCACCAGCAGATAAGCTACGAAGTATTGCCAAATGGCGTTCGGGTGAACTACCAGTTTGGCAGTAATGAGAGCTCCATAGAGGATTTGCCTGTGAAAATCAGCAAGGAGCGCTTCGAGCAGAAGCTGCTTGCCGCGCTCGATAAGGCCGGGCAGCGTGCCTTGAAGGTCGGCTATGCCGAGGAAAAGGACGAAGGCGTCTACGTCCGAATCGACAAGGCGATGCAGGGACTTCAGCTAACGCGTGCCCTCAAGGCTTTTGAGACAGCCGGTTACACACCAGAGGACCTTGAACTGGACAATGTCGAGCATGGCATCGAGCAGGAAAAAAGCGGACCACGCATGTTTATGTTATCCATCGAATACGAGCTGGATGACGAAACACTGGTCGTACGCGTGCCGGCATCCGGCATTCATTTTCCCGAGCAATATCCGATCAATAGCATATCGGTGCTGGATTATTTCGGTGCTGGTGCAGCGGACGAAGAAGGTTCCCTGTTTGTACCCGACGGTTCGGGAGCACTCATTCATTTCAACAATGGCAAGGTTCAATATCCCGCCTATCAGCAGGACGTGTATGGACCGGACCTGACGATGAAGCTTCGTGAAGTGGACTCGACTGAGGAAAAGGCCAGGCTGCCGGTTTTCGGACTGATTCACTCGGGCGGTGCGTTCCTGGGCATCATCGAGGAAGGTGCGGCTACAGCCGTTGTTAATGCGGATATCAGCGGAAAGCTGAATAGCTACAACAATGTGTATCCAAGCTTTTACGTTGTGAACAAAAGTGATGTGACGCTTCAGGCGAGCGACATGGTACGGACACTGCCCAAGTTCCAGAAGAAGCCGACGGCATCCGATTTTGTCGTTCGTTACGCCTTTGCCGGAGCAGAGGATGCGTCCTATTCCGGTCTTGCCTCTCTGTACCGGGATTATTTAACCCGGACGGACGGCCTTCCGGCGAAGCAAACGGCTGAGGGAGAAAAGGGCATTCCGTTTTACCTGAAGCTTGTCGGCAGTATGACCACCCAAAAACACCTGCTGGGTATACCTTACGAATCGAATGAGGCGTTGACCACGTTTGAAGAGGCGCAGCACATCTTGTCCGAGCTCAAAGAAAAACACGTATCCAACATTCAGGTGCGCTACGCGGGCTGGTTCAACGGAGGACTCCTTCATCGGCTGCCGGATTCCATCAAGGTGGATGGGGCGGTGGGAGGACGTAAAGGCATGCAGGCATTTAGCGACTATACCCGTGAGGCCGGGATCGGCTTTTATCCTGATGTAGCGGTCCTAAACGTGCATGCGAAGAGCGGCTTCAAGCCTTCCTCGGAAGCTTCCCGAACACTCACGCAGGAGCCAGCGGTTCTATATCCGATGGACCCGGCAACACAGCGGCGTGACCGGGATCGACAACCGGCATATATCCTTTCTCCAAACCTGCTGGGTGATGTGACCGAAGACATGCTAAAAGCACTCCAGCCATATGAGACAGGCGGCTTGTCTATGCGTGATCTGGCCGAGCAGCTGAATAGCGATATGAATCCGAAAAAACTGCTGGACCGAACCGGAACGCAAGTTGCTGTCACGGAGGCATTGAAGCAAATTACACAGCAGGGGATGCCCCTTGTGGCGGAGGGTGGGAATGCTTATGCGCTGCCATATGTGACGGGGTTGACGGATGCGCCGATGTCCAGCAGCCACTTCAAGCTGGAGGATGAAGAGATTCCGTTCTTCCAACTGGTTGTTCACGGTGGCATCAGCTACACCGGAGCAGCCTACAATCTGTCAACGTATACCGATGCGAGACAATATGTGTTGAAGCTTGTTGAGTATGGAGCAAGCCCCTACTTCACATGGTTCAACGCGCCGAACCATGTCGTGAAGGAAACGGATTACGACGATCTGTACGCCGCCCATTACGAGCAGTGGATGGACCTGGCAGCCGAGATGTATGAAGAGGTCAATCAGGCCAATCGTCCATTCGCCGGGCTTCACATGATCGCACACGAGAAGCTGGCTGAAGGGGTATTTCAAACGACATACGAAAACGGAGGCTTCGCTCTGGTGAATTATAACGACTCCCCCGTGCAGGCAGCAGGCCGAACCGTAGAAGCCAAAAGTTACGTGACAGGTGGTGAGCAGCTCTGAAAGCGCTACTGAAAGGAAAGTGGGGACGTCGAACCTATGCTCAGCAGAAGGCGGCCTGGGGAGTAATTTATGTGCTTCCCTGGCTTATCGGCTTTGTCCTGTTCTTCTTTGTTCCGCTGCTGGCTTCCCTGCGCTACAGCCTTAGTTCAATTCAGGCGAACGCGCAGGGCATATCCATCCAGTTCACAGGTCTCGCCAACTATATTCAGGCGCTGACGGTCAATACCAGCTTCAACCGAGCGCTGATCGGATCCATAACGGATGTATTCGTCAATGTGCCGCTCATCGTTATATTCAGCCTGTTCCTTGCCGTCATTCTCAATCAGAAGTTTCCGGGGCGGGCCATAGCGCGGTCAATCTTTTTTCTGCCGGTGATTTTGGCATCAGGTGTCATCATGGCGCTGGAAAGCACCAGTCTGATCGAGGCCGTTAACCAGAGCAGTACGGGTGGCAGTGCCCTGGGCACATTTGAGATTGAAAACCTGATGCTGGACGCGGGGCTGAGCGAGTGGGTTGTCATGTATCTGAGCGGCGCCGTAGATCGCATTTATCAGATCGTCAGTCAATCAGGCGTGCAGATTCTGATCTTTTTGGCAGGCATCCAAACCATATCGCCCCAGCTGTACGAGGCATCCAAAATGGAAGGGGCTACGGGGTATGAAGCCTTTTGGAAAATTACGTTCCCCATGGTCAGCCCGCTTATTTTCGTTAACGTGATCTATACCATTGTCGATTCCTTTGCCAACAATGCCATGACTACGCTCATTCGTGATACGGGCTTTGTCAAATTTGATTTTGGACTAAGCTCAGCCATGGCGTGGGTCTACTTCGTGGCGATTGCCGTCATTCTGGTCATCGTATCACTTATTTTCTCCAAACGTGTCTTCTATCAAGATTAGAAAGGGGGTTGTTCAGATTGATGATATCAAGGCTGTTTTCACTTGAGCAGTGGAAAAGCTGGCTGTGGTCCGTTGTGCGGTTCACGCTGATTACCGGGCTCTCCTTCGTGATCCTGTTTCCGATATTTAAGAAAATATCGACGTCCATCAAGGATAAGAGCGACCTGTATTCGGCCGTCGTGGTCTGGATTCCGCAAAATTTCTCCATCGACAATTTCAAGCAGGCCATTCGTGTCATGGATTATTGGGCCACCTTGCTCAATACGTTTGCACTGTCTGCAACAACGACCATTTTGACGACGCTCTCCTGCGCACTCGCTGGATACGGGTTTGCCCGCTTGAAATTCAAAGGGAGCAATCTGTTGTTTGCGGGAGTCATCCTGACCATTCTAGTTCCGCCAACGACCATCCTGATTCCGGTGTACCTGAATTTGAAGAGCTTTGATCTGATGGGACTGATGACGCTGATCGCTGGCAAACCCGCAAATCTGCTGAATACGTACTGGCCGTTTATTCTGACTGCCATAACGGCCAATTCGCTCAAGGCAGGGCTGTATATTTTCATCTTCCGCCAGTTTTTCAGAGGCATTCCCAAGGAAGTGGAGGAAGCGGCTTACGTTGATGGTGCTGGCATCAGCCGCACTTTTGCACGCATCATGCTGCCCAATGCGATACCGTCGATTGTTACGGTGCTGTTATTTTCCTTCGTTTGGCAATGGAATGACAGCTTCTATACGACAACCTATCTGACGTCCAGCAAAGTGATGTCCACCCAGCTGTCCTCGCTACCGTATAATCTGGCCCAGCAGGTAAGCGATGGTGCATCCAAAGCCGATCCTTTTTATCTAAGCATGATACAGGATACCGGGATTTTACTGGCCATCTTGCCTTTGATCATCATCTACCTGTTTGTACAGCGTTATTTCGTGGAGAGTGTTGAACGCACGGGCATCGTTGGATGATGCTTCTCCATCAGAAGGGCTACGAAGGCGAGCCCAATATAGTTCAGTGAAGGAGGTGATGCCGTCTGTTTTCACGTTTGACCATTCAAGCTCAGGAGGGATTATGTTGAAGAAGATGTTGAATTACTGTAAATTTATGCTCATTCTGGCTTTGCTGCTGTCCATCACGCCACTCGGATCGGGTCGCGCGGACGCGTGGGTTGGCATGCCTATGGGCAAGCTTCACGTCAGTGGGAAAAATCTAGTGAACAGCAGTAACCAACCCGTCGTAATGAGTGGCTGGCATCAGCCCTCAGGAGCCTACTGGACCTACCAGAACAGCAACTATTATCTCACTCGAAACGGCAACAACCGCCATGCCGCTACATTGGCTTATCTGAAAGACATTACCGATACATTTACAAGTACAAGTCCTAAATACGGAAGCAGCCACGGCTGGAATATGAATCAGATTCGTCTGTTCATTGACCGCGAGGACATGGGAGACGTAGCAGCAGGCACTTATAATTTTGCTGGTGTACAAACTGTAACGCAGAACGTCATTATCCCTTATATCCAATATGCAAAAACGAAAGGTGTCTATGTTACACTCGGACTTGACTTCACATTGAAGGATGATCAAGCTACGACCGCAGCCAATCTGCAAAAGTTCAATCAAATCTGGGGTTATCTCGCTTCTCGCCCGGAAATTAAAAGCGCAGACAACGTACACTTTGAGCTGATCAATGAGCCAGTTAAATCGTACGCTAACGGACATTGGGGCGGCTACAACGGCGAGAACGACTTTGTGGATCACTGGAATGATCTGCGCAATTTTCAGAACTCCATCATCTCGACCATCCGCAGCCAAGGCGCGGATAATGTTATCTGGGCCGCTGGTTTGGGGTACAACCAATTCTATAGTCTGACAGCAAGCCATCCTTTAACAGATCCACTGAACAATTACGGCTATGCCGTTCACTGGTATCCGGGGTACGGAGCGCATGACAACATGTCCATTCTGCAAGATCAGTGGAATACGAATGTGAAGGCTGCGGCTGATAAATATCCGATTAACATCACCGAAGTCACGTGGTTCAAAACAAAAGCAGGCGATTCCGAATACTGGAATCTGTTCAATGGCAGCAATGAAGGCTTCGGCAACAATACGAAGACTATTTTCAACGCGGCAGGCAATGTCAGCATTGCAGCACATATGAACGGCTTCATTTTGGATGCTGGGGAACGAAGCTCCTTTGCCGATCCGACGGCAGGCCTAAAATGGGACGGTGATGCTTCACGGAGCGCGATGGGACGTTTCCTGTTCGAATGGTTCTATGAACGGGCACAGTCTTACCCGAACAGTGGCACTCCATCAACCGGATTGACGCCGGGGGCAACCTACAAGATCGTGGCTAGACATTCGAGTAAGGTTATTGATGTACCGGGTGGGGTAAATGAGAGCAATTTGCAGCTTCAGCAATGGTCTGATCTGGGCGGCAACCCTCAAAAGTGGGTCCTGACCCAGATTGCTAGTGGAATTTACAGTTTGACGAGTGTAAATTCGCCCGATAAGGTCATCGACATTCGTAATGGCACCAGTAACAACGGAGAGGCAGTACAGCTCATGAGCAATTTGAATACCACCGCGCAGCATTTTAAAATCAACGATCTGGGCAATGGCTATTGGAGTATTATAAACGTCAACAGCAATAAGGCCATAGAGGTCGCAGGCTCCTCAACTGCAGACGGTGCCAAATTACAGCAAAACGGTTTTACAAACGCAACCAATCAGCAATGGAAATTTGTCGCAGTTAACAATTAAGATGTATCTCCAAAAGCCCGGCTTAGCAAATTTAAGCAAGGCTTTTGGAGTATACCTGAAGTTTATTAGCGTGCTTCATAATATGCTTCAGTAACCCAATTAAACCCTTTGTTGATGGAAAGGATGATGGATGTCCATGCTCAACAATTCAGCGGATTCGGCAAATGAAAAGGAAGGTCCGACGGCACCGTGTGACCCTGTTGGGGTTGCTGAAGCTGGGAATGAGCCGCCGGTTGATCCCGAGTCACAGGCTTATCGTGATATGATTGGTAAATCTCTATTGAACAAAGGAAACAACACTAGATTGAAGGCTGCTATTGAAAAAGCAAAACGCGGCGAGCCGGTCACCATCGCTTACATTGGCGGCTCGATTACCCACGGCGCAGGCGCCGTTCCTCTTCATCTGAATTGTTACGCCTATCGCTCGCATGAAATTTTCAAGCATATGTTCGCTCCATCGGATGACAGTCCGATTCGTCTGATCAAGGCAGGCGTAGGCGGCACTCCCTCACAGCTGGGCATTGTCCGCTATGATCGGGATGTGCTGCGGGACGGGACAGTCCAGCCTGATATTGTCATTGTGGAGTTTGCCGTCAATGATGCAGACGATGAGACCAAAGGCATTTGTTACGAGAGCCTGGTGCTCAAGGCACTTGGCGCTAACAACAAACCAGCCGTCATTCTGCTGTTCAGTGTGTTTGAGAATGACTGGAATCTTCAGGATCGCCTGACTCCTGTTGGCTGGCATTATGATCTGCCTATGGTGAGTGTAAAAGATGCTGTGGTGGAGCAATTCCAGTGGACGAAGGAACAGGGCAATGTCATTACCAAAAAGCAATTTTTCCATGACATCTACCATCCGACCAATGCCGGACATCATATTATGGCCGACTGTCTGGGCTGGTTGTTCGACGTAACGGATCGATCCGCCCCGGATGAGGAAGATAACGCGAATGAAAAGCCACCGCTGCTCGGAAATGCCTTTGTTGACACGAAGCTGCTTGATCGTCTGAATGGCGACAGGATCGCCCGGATTGAGGCGGGTGGGTTTCGGGAGACGGATACCGATCTGCAACTGACAGAGATGGATGATCATGCACACAGTACACCGCTATTTCCTAATAACTGGATGCATACGGGGCAGAACGTAGCGGGTAAAGACAGCTTTAAGCTGATCCTCCGGAGCAAGCGCCTTATTCTGGTGTTCAAGGATTCCGGAAGGGCGGATTTTGGAACCGCGAATATTAGAGTGGACGGAACACTGATGAAGACAGCCGATCCGCATCAAGTGAACTGGACACACTGCCATGCCGTAATCCTGTACGATGAAAAGCATTCCAGAGAGCACACGGTGGAGATTGAGATGGCTGAAGGCCACGAGGGCAAACGATTTACGATTCTGGGATTTGGTTATGTTGATTAGTCACAACATCCTGTTTAGCAGCAACAAAAGAAGCATGTTGGAAGGGGAGAATATGATGATAACTACAGCACCAGAAGGGTATGACCAGTACAGGGAAAACATACTACACGGCAACATGGAAATGGTGGAATATTTCTCGGCAACCGTTGGGAACTCGCGCAAAACAATGGTGTATACTCCACCCGGATATTCCATTGAGTATACGTATAACGTCCTCTACCTTTTGCATGGGATCGGTGGAGACGAAGCCGAGTGGCATAATCATGCCAATCCACAAGTGATTCTCGATAATCTGTACGACGATAAAAAGCTTGAGCCGATGATTGTCGTATTTCCTAATGGTCGCGCAATGCCAAACGACAGGGCTGAGGGAGATCTGTTTGATCCTGAGAAAATAAAAGCATTCGAGACGTTTGAATCCGATTTACTTCACGATTTAATTCCTTTTATTGAATCGAATTACCATGTACGGACGAAAAGGGAGAACCGGGCAATTGCAGGTTTGTCCATGGGCGGAGGCCAGTCTTTAAATATCGGATTGAACAATCTGAACCATTTTGCCTGGATCGGTGCGTTCTCCGCAGCTCCAAACACCAAAGCCCCGGAGCTGCTCCTCCCGAATCCATCAGAAGCGTCATCGCTTCTCCGTTTGCTCTGGTTGTCCTGCGGTGACCAAGATAACCTCAAGCAAATCAGCGAACAGTTGCACGGTTATTTGACACAACACGAAGTACCTCATATTTGGTATGAGGAAAGCGGTGGACATGATTGGCCTGTATGGAAGAACGATCTGTATCAATATTCCAAATTAATTTTTCAATATTAAAAGGAGTGGAAGGAAAAGCCTATAACGAGTTCATGTTCAAGAAATAGACAAGAACAAAAAGACAAGAGCACTCCTATTGTGTTTTAGACAGGGGAGCGCTTTTGTCTTTTATTCTGGTTTTGACCATTCATATGAAGACAACTCCCAATGAATATCATTGGAAGTTGTCTCAAGGGTTTTGCGTTTATTTGCGGTACGATTTTAATATGAGGACATCAACATTTATGCAAGGAAAAGTGTGAGGCGATCGGACATGTTACTATTTTAATGGAGCTGTGAATGTGGTAACACTCTGGGCAGGAAGTTGAGCAGTAAAGGAATTGCCAGTGACGTTTATCGAAGAGCCGGTTGCCAGATTTCTAGTGCTGTCCGTAATCCAGGAAGATACGGTTGAGGCATTCCCGTTCTGCAATACAAATTTTTGGTTTACGGCGGAAGTACCTCGGTTGATTGCTACGATAACCACCTTGTTGTCTCCTTTGTAAGCAGAGATAAACGTCTGGGTATCCGGATTTTTCGTCGCTTCAACTCTTACAAAGCCTGGTCGAACAAACTTGGAAAAATGGGCCATGTTATATCCCCGTTTGCTTATGGTGCCATCCTCTTTCATGGGACCGTACTGTCTACGAATATACCACCATACATAAGCCTGGAAATCTGCCTCTACCATCGCATTATGGATGTGATAGGAGACATCCAGCGCCTCTGGCCAATTATCTGCTGAGTTCGCGTTACTATTAGGGTAATATACCTCCGACATCCAAAGTTCCTTTCCAGCACCTTTTTGTTTAAAAAGTGGGTAAGGGAAATTGTTAAACTGTGTACCATACGTATGTGCACCCAAAATGTCCATGTTTGCTAAAGCTTGAGGATCATTCAGTATGGGATCTGACATTTCTTTTAGGTAGGAGAAGGATTCTGGCGCCATTACTTTCGCTCCTGTAATGGAGCCTGCATAATCTTTCATGAATCGAAGCATCTCCTGAGGCGTCCACCACGTCCAATCATGCGCATAATCCGGTTCATTTTGTACGGAGATTGCATAGAGATTAACACCGTTGGATTTCATGTAAGAAACAAAGTCATTAAGATGCTGTGAATACGCAGCATATTTATCGTATTTAAGTCGTTTGGCCGTGGTGTCCCCATTACGATTGAATGTCTCCACCATATCACTTGGAGGATTCCATGGTGACGCAAAGACGATTGCCCCTTGTTCAATCGCTCGTTTTGCGGTAGGCAATTCTTTATACCAATTGTTTTTATTATCATCAATATAGACACGCAAAATTGAAAAACCCAGCTGATTTTGTCCATTACCAAATGCTGTATCTCTTTGCGATGGTGTCAAATCTCCTATCCAGGCCGGATGATTAATTCCCCCAAATCCCTTGATAAGCTGCTTTTGAGAAGACAAGTTTACAGTAACATCGCTGGCAGCCGAAGCCTGAATTGGAGTTAATATCAGCGGGAGGGCAGTCAGGAGGGCCAAAAGAACACTAATTGACTTCTTCAATTTGAATAACAAAACGTACACTCTCCTCTAAAACGAAATTTTATCAACCTGAATAAGAAAGCCTAGATCTTATTTTGGGCAAATAATTTTCTTGTATCACCCTCTTTCATACAAAAATATATAAATATATGGGATAATTTATATATTTTTGTATTGTTGTGAATTTAATTCTACGGGAATATATAAGGGATTTAAACCGGACAGATTCCAGTTTTTTGTGCATGTAAGAGACTCACGGCCATAGCATGAGTCGCTATCTGATAACTGATGAATTCATAATTTTGTTCATTTCACCAAAGAAGTTACGTCCATACAGTCGAGTCAAGGGCAACTTATGTGATGCGAAGCGTAATCTGTACGACGATTTTTTAAGGATAAGGCCGGGGGCTATTTGGCTGAGCTGGTGTGTTCATCGTGAAGCTACAGCTAAACATATCCATTCTGGCTTGATGGCAGTGGAAGTACCAGGAGTTCGAGGGGATCGGGCAGCTTGTTATGGATTTTGTGCTACAGATACTTAGCTGGCTTACGGAAGAGGAAAGTAATTCCATTAAGCAAGCACAGGCTGAATGTTTTGCTAACGTTAAGAAAAAAAGGAAAGCACTTGGGGGGCCAAATGTTTGCCTCGTAAAAATTTGGTGGACGTTGAGCCTCATGCTCTGAATATGCTGGAAATGTTCTTGTCTTGAACGGGGAGAGTCAATAGAATATTAAAAATTGAATTCGATCTATTGATCGATGGTTAATTTATCATATTAATGTAGAATATCCAACAAAACATGAGGAACGGAAAATTATAGTTTACGAGATTCGTCGGAAATCTTCATATTGAGATTTATCCAGTTGGCGAAGGCTTATTTGTACGCAGATATTGTGACCAAATGCAACCATACAGTATTGCTGAAAACGAGATGGAAAGATGACGTTTTTCGGGTATTTAAATAATAATCCGTACACAGGTAGTTGAGATTGCATGTATATGATTAAACTAACGGGTAACGTTAGTTTAATAAAACCAAGAAAGCAGCCGATCAAATGTAATCGGCTGCTTTTATTCAACTGACGTGCTGAGTATTCTATAGATATGTCTAAACCTCCTATTAGAAGCAAACTAGAAAATTGTTCTAATAGGAGGTTTTATTCATGTGCATGATAACTTAATAATATCGAAACAAATTGGGCATTTATAGTATCTAATTTAAGAATTATTTATTTTCATCGTATCTTTTTTTGGAGGAAACAACATGAAAAACAGATTTATTTCTGGGATTGTATCAATTGCCCTATTCTTGATCCCAATCACTGCTCATGCAAATAATAATGTTACTTTCGATGGCAAAATGCTTGATAACAGAGTATACTTGCCCACCCGTAAAACTGGCGAGCAGCTAGGAGCTAAGATCTGTTGGAATCAAAAAACAAAGACAGCTTCCATTCAGCAATACGGGGATCAGCTAGTTGATAAAGTTGGTCCCTATGTCAAGATTTTAGACGGAAGAGAGTTTATGTTCAACTTCGTGAATTAAACGATAATTTCTTTGGTAATAAAAAAGAGCGTACTGAGCTAATTGAGAAAGCTCATGGTGCAGTTGCTGGAGCGCTAACTTGGGAAGGGATCGATAAATTCAAAGTTAAATATTCTGTTGAATGGCAGACCGGAGATTATTCCTATAGAACTGGAACTATTGAGGCTAAAATGAAAAAGTCCAAAGAGAAATGGATTCCTTTTTCGTATCATTACTATGAGTCATGGGGGATTGTAGCTCCGTAACAAACAATGACATGTCACTGGTTTTAACTATTTTACCTGCCATTCCATATATAGAATGAGAAATTAAAGTAGATGCGCAAATCGAGGGTGAAGTTAAACTAACAGGCAGATTACTTTAATATCTAATATCCATCGCGTTCATCCCTACTTTGGTTATCTTCAAATGACGCTTGGTGGTTTATAAAAATAAACAAAGAGTCGGATGAATAAATTGAGCATTTTGAATGTCGCAGGAGAAAATTTATAAGTGGAACTGTCTTCAACTGTTCACACTCTTGAAAAATAAAAGTATACCATGTATGGACAAAAATATGTGGCACAGGGAAAAGGAAGACCAGGCAATTAAAATTGTCGGTCTATAGGAGTCAGAGAAGTATTAGTATATAAGGAATGTAGATATCTCTCCTGTTTCTAAAAAACGTACAAAGGGGAGGGAATAATGACTATTTTATCAACTGGACCGATTGAGAATAATCCGGTCAATGGTGTAAGACCAACACAACAGCTGACCATCAATATTGATAATAGAAATGTGGCCACTAATGCAATTATCTTGATTCAGGGTTATTACCTAAACGGGACTAGAACGGAATATGTACTCGAATTAATTAGTGTAAATCCAAATCAAGCAATAAGGAAAGATTATTTTGCGGATCTGGATGTATTTGAATTTGTCTTTACAACAAGTGGTTTAGCAGAACAGCAGATAGAAATTTCAGTTTGGGGAAAAAATTCTTCAGGACAGCTTGTAACGCCTCACCGTATCGTATCATCAGAGTTGTTAGGAGCCAATGGGATCATAGGAACAACCGGGACAACGGGAGCTACAGGAGTCAGTGGATTGACAGGGGCTACAGGCTCAACGGGAGTCACTGGTGCATCAGGTGCAACAGGAATAGGAACGACTGGATCGACGGGTTCGACTGGCGCAACTGGTCCGACAGGTGCAACTGGGGTAACAGGAGTTACAGGTACCACAGGTGTGACTGGGATTACAGGGGCCACCGGAGCTATCGGAAGCGCAGGAGTAACAGGAGACACCGGCGTAACGGGAACTGGAACGACTGGAGTCACCGGAGCGACGGGTACAACGGGGGATCCTGGAATAACGGGAACAACAGGAGATACCGGTGGAACCGGAGTAACAGGTGCTACAGGTTCTGTAGGCAGCACGGGTGCGACCGGAACCACAGGTACAACGGGCTCAACAGGATCTATAGGTCTAACTGGTGCGACAGGCGCAATGGGAATCGGAGCCACCGGAGCCACCGGAACAGGAACAACTGGGGTAACCGGCGCAACAGGCGCAACCGGATCCACGGGAGCGACGGGCTCTAGTGGAGTAACCGGTGTCACAGGATCAGCGGGAACAGGGGCTACTGGAGCCACTGGTGTAACGGGGATTACTGGAGTAACCGGTGCGACAGGTTTAACGGGTACGACGGGCGATCCTGGAATAACGGGAACAACAGGAGATACCGGTGGAACCGGAATAACAGGTGCTACAGGGTCTGTAGGCAGCACGGGTGCGACAGGTATAACGGGCGCAATAGGATCTACAGGTGTAACTGGTGCGACAGGAGACACCGGAACAGGAACAACTGGAGTCACCGGCGCGATGGGTTCAACTGGGGTAACCGGCGCAACAGGCGCCACTGGAGTTACAGGAGTTACGGGATCAACAGGTGTAACAGGAGACACCGGCGTAACGGGAACAGGGATGACTGGAGCCACCGGCGCGACGGGCGATCCTGGAATAACGGGAACAACAGGAGATACCGGTGGAAACGGAGCAACAGGTACTACAGGGTCTGTAGGCAGCACGGGTGCGACTGGAACCACTGGTACAACGGGCGCAATAGGATCTACAGGTGTAACTGGTGCGACAGGCGCAACGGGAATCGGAGCCACCGGAGCCACCGGAACCGGAGCTACTGGCGCAACAGGATCTACGGGTGTAACCGGAACGACTGGCGCAACGGGAACAGGGGCTACTGGCACCACTGGTGTAACGGGGATTACTGGGGTGACCGGTGCGACAGGAACAACAGGAACGGGAACGACTGGAGCTACTGGTGCAACAGGATCTACGGGAGCGACGGGCTCTAGTGGAGTAACCGGTGTCACAGGTGCAACGGGAACAGGGGCTACTGGCGCCACTGGTGTAACAGGAGCAACAGGAGTTACGGGATCTACAGGTACCACTGGTGTTACTGGTGCAATAGGAATAACGGGTTCAACAGGTGTAACAGGAGACACCGGCGTAACGGGAACAGGGATGACTGGAGCCACCGGCGCGACGGGTTCAACCGGTACGACGGGCGATCCTGGAATAACGGGAACAACAGGAGATACCGGTGGAACCGGAGCAACAGGATCTACGGGTGTAACCGGAACGACAGGCGCAACGGGAGCGACGGGCTCTACTGGAATAACCGGTGTCACAGGTGCAACGGGAACAGGGGCTACTGGCGCCACTGGTGTAACGGGAATTACTGGGGTGACCGGTGTGACTGGTGCCACAGGAACAGGAACGACTGGAGCAACAGGATCTACAGGTGTAACTGGTGCGACAGGCGCAACGGGAATCGGAGCTACCGGCGCGACGGGTTTAACGGGTACGACGGGCGATCCTGGAATAACGGGAACAACAGGATCTACAGGTGTAACCGGCGCAACAGGAGCCACCGGGGTAACAGGAGTTACAGGAGTTACGGGATCAACAGGTGTAACAGGAGCCACCGGCGCGACGGGTTTAACGGGTACAACGGGCGATCCTGGAATAACGGGAACAACGGGAACAACAGGAGTAACAGGTTCTACAGGGTCTGTAGGCAGCACGGGTGCGACCGGAACCACAGGTATAACGGGCGCAATAGGATCTACAGGTGTAACCGGTGTGACTGGTGCCACGGGAACAGGAACGACTGGAGCTACTGGAGCAATAGGATCTACAGGTGTAACCGGTGTGACTGGTGCCACGGGAACAGGAACGACTGGAGCTACTGGAGCAACAGGATCAACTGGGGTAACCGGTGTGACTGGTGCAACAGGAACAGGAACGACTGGATCTACTGGAGCAACAGGATCAACTGGGGTGACCGGTGTGACTGGTGCAACAGGAACAGGAACGACTGGATCTACTGGTGCGACAGGATCAACGGGTGTAACCGGTGTGACTGGTGCCACAGGAACAGGAGCGACTGGATCTACTGGAGCAACAGGATCAACTGGGGTGACCGGTGTGACTGGTGCAACAGGAACAGGAACGACTGGAGCTACTGGTGCGACAGGATCAACGGGTGTAACCGGTGTGACTGGTGCCACAGGAACAGGAGCGACTGGATCTACTGGTGCGACAGGATCAACGGGTGTAACCGGTGTGACTGGTGCCACGGGAACAGGAACGACTGGAGCTACTGGAGCAACAGGATCAACTGGGGTGACCGGTGTGACTGGTGCCACAGGAACAGGAACGACTGGATCTACTGGTGCGACAGGATCAACGGGTGTAACCGGTGTGACTGGTGCCACGGGAACAGGGGCTACTGGCGCTACTGGCGCCACTGGTGCGACAGGATCTACTGGGGTAACAGGCGCAACAGGCGCAACTCCTACGTTTGTAGACTCATACTTTAATGGTAATATTCAACCTCAGACAATTGCTTCTGGATCAAATATTTTAAATATTACTCCAAACCAATTTACTGCACTTACTTATAATGCAGCAACTAGTGTTTTCACAATACAAAATGCAGGTTTGTACAACATAAGTGTTGTACTAAATCTTGCAGCTGCTACATTACCAGGAGCAACAATTGGGCTATCGCTAAATAATTCTACAGCATATCTGGCTGCTGCTGTAACCACGGCAACAAGTGGTCAATTGGTTTTAGTTCAAGTTGAGTCCTTTGCTGTTGGAGATACAATTCAATTTAGGAATATATCTGGGTTTCCTATTACCATTGCTAATTCATCAGTAATAGCTAACAGCGCAGGTCATGTAACTATTTCAAGGTTCTCAGCCTTCTTTTGATCATTTATACAATTATATGATGGCGACAAGGCGTGCATTAGGCTGACTAAACCAGACTCTTGCACGTTAGCTATCCAACATCAGTTGATGATAAAAAACGAAAAAAAGAAAAGAAATAATTGCGCAATATATATCATTGATTGGTAAGTGTTTTGTTATTTTTTACTCACTGAACGAGGACATTTCCAATTAGGGATAAAATAAATGACTTATAATCGAGCTCTGGTCAACATACAGATGAAATTTCGAGAAGGTGAGGTTGTACAGCGTTTCATCCGTGAGGGGGATAAATAATTTGTTAAGTCCATCAAACGGTTGAAGGGATCGGGCAGCTTATTATGGATCTTGTGAGATACTTAGCTGGCTTGCCGAAGAGGAACGTAGTGGTATTAAGCAAGCACAGGCTGAAGGTATTGCTGAAGCCACGAAATAAAGGGATCACATGGGGCCGCCACAAATGAATTTGAATACACTTACAGTAGGTCAGCGGGGCATCCTGAATGCCGAGTATCTCAACTGGAAGAATAATGAGCTGTCAGCTGTAGAATTTATGTTCAGCAGTGCTTGTACTATAAAAAGGGGATTGCATCATCCTCGTAGGTAAATCTTGCATATCAGTTGCATTCACATAATCGCTTAACGCAGACATTCCTGATACTTTATGGTATTTATAGATGTTTATGGTTGACGTGAAATGCGCAGCGCTAGAAAATCCAATAATAACAGCAAAACGCGTTATAGTGTAATTTGAGTTTTCCAATAATTGTTTCGTCTTCTCAAAATGTTTTTTCATGACATATTCCATTATCGTTATGCGTGAGACGCGTTTAAATGTGTGGTGAAGGTAATACATATTGATGTGCAAATTTTCTGCTATTAAGCTGAGTGTTAAGTGTTCTTATAGTTTTTATCGCATAAAAAACTTCCCATGGAGAGGAGAATTATATCGATCCAGATAAGTGGAATCTGCAAATAATGAAATTTTGTGAGTTTTATAGTATCGGGGAAAAGGTACATCCGTCTAGATTGGCTCCAGTCTTTGCACCACCTGTCCGTTAGTGACAATGTTCCTGCCAATGACCCTCATTTAACAAGAACAGGCGCTCAACAGCACATTTAGCTATATAGAAGTGCTGTTGAGGAGCATAGTGTCTGATACACAGTACGAAGAAGGGATGATGAAGGGAAAGGAAGCAAGAAGCATTACGAGGTTAAAAGTTGATCTTTCACAGCACTTACACAAAACAAGCCAGAATTCCTTAGCATACAAAATTTCCAGCTTGTTTGATTTATCGTACGTTTTTCGCGTTTTGTTGGTACCCCCAATGGGACATGCAGACTGCGTTTCTCAAGGACGGAAGACTAGAAATTATTTTCTAAAAGGGAGCTGCAAATACGAATCATACTGTCCGCCGCAGTGAATAATATGCTTACCATGATTTACCGGTGGTGCGGCAGGTGTACCCGGCATTATGCCACCGACTTCATCCTTGGCGCTTACAATAAAGCGAAGTTGCTCTCCCGGATAAAGGAGCATTCCAATTGGGAACATCTCAATTTCAATCTCTACAATCTCACCCTTGTGGAGTTTTTCTTCACGATCAAAAGTATATGCAGGTACTTCATTTGTACTCTTTTCTTCATCAAGGTGTCTCATTGATACACGAAGACGACCATTGCTTCCTTTATATCTTAAAACACTTCCGCCGCGGTCTGTTAGATCATGCATCCTTGCAGTCATATTTGGAATTACAAACTGCTGAAGGTGATTTCCGAATTTATCAAGCTTATAGAGATATACAAGTATATCCATATCATCGCTTCCATCAACTTCAACATAAAGTTTTGCTTTAGGATAACCGACAAATTCTGTCTTTTCCTCTGCTTTATAAAGGAATGATGCCTGTGCAAGAGATGCCTCACTATCATAAATTGCAGGTATATCTATTTGGGCAAGTGTTTCTGAAAGAGTACGAGTAACTCCGTTAAGATACATCTTCTTGTATACCGTTCCTTCTGGTGGGAACGTTTCAGCTTCTATACCTTCGTAATGACCGCCTTCAAAATCATGAAGCGCATACCGCACCACAGGTGTTTTCTCCCAGCCATTATCTATTCCCTTAAGGAAATGGTCGAAGAATTTAAGGCGATCTTCCTGCTGTTCTTCCTTGTAGAAATCCGGCCATTCCTGATTGTCATGGATACGAAGCCATTTGTTTTCCTTTGGCATATTTCTCCAAGAACGAAATGTGCCTGGTGTGTGCAATGTATTGCTGTAACTTGCTACAACATAAGCAGGGCAAGTTATATTCTCGAATCTAGCAATTTTATCCTCCCATAAGTCACAGTTGGCAAATGGATATTTAAGTCCTTCATCATGTACATCTTCTCTCCTAACAGCTTCACCGGCATGAACATGGTTAACCTGCAGACGAGATGCAAAGTTTACATCAAGTATACCACCGCGACGAATGAGGTCACGATAAGCATCTCCCAAGCCTTCCTCCGGATTTATTGCTGCAAGGTGGGGCGGCTGCTCAGCAGCAATAAACCACTGTGAAAATGCAAGATACGAAGTACCGCTTGTAGCGACCTTTCCGTTACACCATTCCTGTTCTGCAAGCCATTCAATAAGATCATAGCAATCACGAGCCTCTTGTGTACCAATCATATATATATCGCCTTCAGAATGAGCAACTCCTCTCGGATCAGGATTGCAAACTGCATAACCATGATTGCACCAGTAAGCGGGGTCACTGCCTTCGAACTTATGAAGACCCGAAAGTTCTGAATCAGGTATACCAATCATACCAAAAAGATTTGTGTATCTTGGGGCTGTGCCGGCTGCCTTTCCATAAGGACTCCAAGAAATAATAACAGGAACCTTTTCTGCTCCAGAGGGGCGGAAAACATCAGTGTAGATGGTAACACCATCTCTAAGTTTTACCGGTACATCTTTTTCAAAAATCACATCACACGGCAGTGGCATAAAACGTTGATCTACTTGATAGCCTTTCTTTAGCACCGTTGTACCCGGGTTAAATTGGCTCAGTATACCGTGCTCTACTCCATCATCGATATATTCGAATGATGGGTTGAATAACATCATTTCTTTTACTTTATCCATAGTTGCTTCCTCCTTAAAATCGAATTGCATTCTTTGATTTAAAAATCTTCTCTCGTTAGTTGATATCGTCCCCGTGCATCAAAACGTTATTCGCATTTTAGAAAACCTCGTTTGGGGTACGGAAGAAATTTACCAGGCTCGTCCAGATGTAATAAATTTACATATATTAGAATATCATCTCGAATTTTGAGGGGAACATCCTTTTCGATGATTATCTCTTGATTTTCATAAGTGAAGTAGTCACGACTATTTTGCTCAAACCTTATACAGTGTCATGGGGATGTGTTGGTTTCAACTTTGCATGAAAACTCCGATTATTTATATCGAATTTTGCTTAGCTTTTATATTCGTTTTAATTTTGCCTGTATCCCCTCCCAGATGATAAGTTATAATAAACGAACAACCTGTTGTTTATTACACTTCGAATTATAAAATTGGAGAAGTCTATGTTCAATAATTAAAAATGCCAAATGTGTTGGTTACGGAACACCTTTAATGATTGTGTTGGATAAAATTAAGGAGGAATTTACTTGCGCAATATTAACCCTGATTTACGTGTCATTCGGACAAAAGAATCCATTCGACAAGCACTAGTTGAACTAATAGATGAAAAAGGTTTTAAAGCAATTACGGTTAAAGACATAACAACGAAGGCGAACATTAATAGAGGTACGTTTTATGCTCACTATCAAGACAAATTTGATTTAATGACTAAATGTGAGGAAGAAATTATGCTTGATATGTCCAGAATTACAAAGCAAAACTATCCAAGTGTTATTGCCGCACTTGAAAGTGACTCTGAAAAATTAATTCCATTTTCCTTAACCGTTTCAATATTTGAGTATTTAAATTTAAATGGTGGATTTATGAAAGCTGTGTTAGGTCCAAACGGGGATTTAACATTTCAAACCAGATTGAAACAATTTATGTGGGAAACACTCTATGGAAATAATCCAAACTCATTTGTAAAAGAAGAAAATCTTCTTGTTCCAGGACAATATTTAGCTGCTTATATGGGGACTGCAATAATAGGGGTAATTCAGCAATGGTTGGAAAGTGGTACGAAAGAAACTCCTCAAGAAATGGCTCGTATCCTAACGACCATATCAGTTAATGGTCCATTCTATGCAGCTGGTTTAAAAAAATAATTCAGTACAAAATCATTCATTGTAGAGAACGCCGAAAACAGCCTGTGTTTATAAATGACCGCTAAATTTCATTTCAAACCGTTGGCAAAAGCACGTCTACGATGATGGAGGAACGATCAACCGGCATTATTACGAAATGGCCGTTCTGACAGAGCTGCGCAATTACGTTCGTTCCCATTGTCGGGAGCCGTCAGTATAAAGATTTCGAGAAATAACTTGTGCCGAAAGAGGATTGGAAAGGTTATAGAAACTCTGATGGAACTTTTCTTGAGTTTGTAAGATAAGAAGATGTAATTGAGGGGAAATCTTGATAATTATTATTCACATCTTATTTTTATTAGCATATCTTAAAGTAACACCTTTTTTTCTTCATTGGTATTCCAAAACCTCGCTATGGCGGTGTTTTTGTTTGTCGAATTGAAAAAGGGTGATACTCTTGTTCTAACATAACTCGTGATTACGATAACAAGACGAGATTGAACTAAACTCTCTTGTAGAAACCTTTCATTTTAGCCGTGTCAAATTAAACATTTCTGAATAGCTTAATATATATCGAAAATGAGGGGGAAGAAATATGAGTGAAGTTGGATATGAGTATGGCAATGGAAGTATCGGAGGGTTTGGTGGAGGTTATAGTAGCACAGGTGCAATATTGGTACTCTTCATCCTGTTAGTCATCATTTCTAAAGCATTCTTAGTTTAATATAGTAAACTTTAAAAAATTTCCGCTACATTTCCTTGGCGGATTTTTACATAGAACCAAGTAAAGGCTAAAAACTAACCCGGATAATTGGAGAAATGAATTATAACGATTGCCGGAATGGGTAAGAACATGTTCCCATTACCGATTAGATATCTATCTAATCTTTTTTTCCTCAGCGGAGGTGCTTATAAAACCTGCTTTTTATACCTTTAGTTAGGAAGCATGAACACTTTTACAATTTCACAAAAGGACTCACCAAAAAACGAGCGCATCCTGAACATGGATTCGCTCATTTTTCTACTATCCGTAATCCTATTCGTCTGTATCGGTCGAAGTATCCTCATTGAGCTTTTTATAATCCATTCCCCATGTTTCCATCACACTAATGATGGGTCTCAGCGTATTACCTAAATCGCTCAAGCTGTATTCGACTCTGGGCGGTACCTCCGCATAGACGGTGCGAATGACGATACCGTCTCCTTCCATGGAACGCAAATTTTCGGTCAATACCTTTTGGCTAATTTCCGGAATACTTTTGCGAAGCTCACCGAACCGTTGGGTTCCTTTCAGAAGATCTCTCATGATAAGTAATTTCCATTTGTTACCAATCAAACCGACAGTTGTTGCTACAGGGCATTCAGGCAACTCTTTTTTGGTAAACATTTAAGCTAATCCTCCAATAGTTACTTTTTGGTTCCTATCTAATAAAAAGGTGCCTACTTTCAAAACGATTATAATGCTTATATTATAAAGCTGTCGAGGGAAAAGCAACTTGAATGAAAGGAGGGAACATGTTGCAAGAAAGCTTGGGAATGCAATTGGCAACCTATTTCTCAGACAATTGGAGTGCTTTCTTCGCTCTGGGGCGAGAGCATATAGAGGTCAGTTTACTGGCATTGCTTTGTTCTGCATGGATCGGAATTACACTGGGATATCTGACCATCACATACAAACGCTCGGAAAAGTGGATTGTATCGCTGATTCAGATTCTGCGGATTGTACCTAGCCTGGCTGTTTTACTCCTATTAATTCCGTTGATGGGCACTGGCATGAAGCCAGCATTGGTTGCTTTAATCTTATTGGGGGTACCTCCGATATTGATGAATACCATTTCCGGTTTGAATCATATTCCTCTATCTGTTCTTGAATCTGCTAAAGGGGCGGGGATGTCTGATCGTCAAATGATGTGGAAGATCAAGTTCCCTCTTGCTGCCCCACTCATTCTGACAGGAATCAAAACAGCTGCCATTGAAATTATCGCCAGTGCCACCTTGGCAGCCAAGATCGGAGCTGGTGGATTCGGTGAGATCATTTTCACCGGTCTAGGACTCAATCGAATCGATTTGCTTCTAATTGGCGGGGGATCTGTGGCGATATTGGCCATCTTAATCGGAGTCTTGCTTGATATATCCGAACGAATGTTATTTCGATATCAATTTTTGCAAAGGTAGGAAAACGACATGAAAAACAAAAAGAAAAAAATCTATATCATAACTTCACTTATCATCGTATTATCGCTCCTGTTGAGCGCCTGTGGTGAGCAAAAAAATCATGCTTCGGAAAATAAAGAGACATCAATTCGAATCGGCACCAAAGATTTCACTGAAAATCTGATTGTGGGAGAACTTTACGCCTTGGCCTTGGAGGATGCCGGCTACCAAGTAGAGCGTGTACCTAACATTGCGGGATCTGTGATCCATTCTTCCATTGTGAATCAAGATATTGATATGTATCCGGAATACACAGGCACCGGTTTGTTAGCCATCCTGAAGCTGGAGTTGTTGACTGATCCGGATGAAGTATATGCCAAAGTGAAGGAAGAATACAAAAAGCAGTTCAACTTAACCTGGCTCGACTATTCCAAAGCCAATGATGGAGCAGGGCTCGTCATACGTGCAGAAGCCTCGGAACAATGGGGAATTAAGACGATTTCTGATTTGCAAAAGCATGCAACCGAGCTTCGATTTGCCTCTCAAGGAGAAGTGGATCAGCGTGCCGACGGTATTCCAGCATTGGAAAAAGTATATGGCAAGCTAAACTGGAAGTCCTCCAAAGTCTACGATAATAGTCTGAAATATGAAGTGCTTAAAAATAATGAGGCAGATGTTGCACCTGCATATACGACGGAAGGAGAACTCGTAAATAAAGATCAGTACATCCTATTGGAAGATGACAAACAAGTATGGCCCCCTTATAACTTGGCTCCTGTCATCCGTGATGAAGTACTGTCTGCACATCCAGATATTGCTGAAGTCATCAATAAGATCAGTTCGGCACTGGACACAGACACGATCACGGCACTTAATGCCAAAGTTGATGTCGATCAAGAAGAATATGAAGACGTCGCAAAAGCCTTCTATGAATCCATCCAATAAACGTAGTGGTAACATGGGGCCACCAGCCATCAAATTTCATAATGTGTGCAAAACATATTCAAAATCCAATGAATACGCAGTGAATCATGTCAATTTGTCTATTGAAGAAGGGGAGTTTATTACCATACTGGGCTCCTCTGGATCTGGAAAAACGACGCTTTTGAAAATGGTAAACCGTTTGTACGAACCTTCTCAGGGGAACATTAAGCTGTTTGGAGAAGACATTGTATCCATAGATCCCGTGATGCTAAGAAGAAGAATCGGTTACGTCATTCAGCAGGTTGGGTTGTTCCCACATATGACCATCGCGAAAAATATCGCTACCGTACCTCGTCTGTTGAAATGGGATAAAGAGAAAATCGAGGAGAGGGTCTCCGAACTACTGCATCTGGTGGGACTGGACCCTCGGACGTATGAACATCGCTATCCTTCACAATTATCGGGAGGGCAACAACAGCGAATTGGACTCGCCCGAGCTTTAGCGACCAATCCTGCGATCATGCTTCTGGACGAGCCTTTTGGTGCTTTGGACGCGATTACCCGTCTACATTTACAGGATGAATTATTGAAAATTCATGGAGGGTCGAATAAAACCTTCCTGTTCGTCACACATGACATTAATGAAGCGTTCAAGTTGGGCACCCGGGTCATAATTATGAATCAAGGGAAAGTGTGCCAGTTTGACACGCCTAAAGAAATCGTTAATCATCCTGCAGATGAATTCGTAGCGTCGCTTATTCAATCTTCAAGGGAGCAAGAACGTTTCTGGGAGGCCTTAGAATGATCGATTATGCCATCAAACATCCAGATAAGTGGGGAAGCGCACTGTTCGAGCATGTGGAGATACTTGTCATAACCATGGTGATCTCAATTATTGTCGCCGTGCTTCTAACCATCGTAATCCTGACTTCCGACTGGGTGTCACGCATTTTCATTTATGTTTTTTCCATTTTGTATTCTATCCCCAGCCTGGCTTTGTTCACCATCATGATTCCTGTGACGGGACTGGGTACAACGACGGCAATCATCGTGCTGATTCTATATAATCAATACATTCTTCTGCGCCACTTTATCGCAGGTTTGAATCATGTGGAACAACCTATTATTGAGGCAGCTACTGGGCTGGGCATGAGTCGTATGCAAATATTGATTCAGATTCGGGTACCCTTGGCGATTCAAACCCTTTTTACAGGACTGCGACTTGCCTCCGTATCTACGATTGGCATGGCGACCATTGCTGCATTCATCAATGCAGGCGGGTTAGGAACGATCTTATATGATGGTTTACGCACCATGAATATCGATAAAATTCTGTGGGGAAGCATCCTGTCCGCAGGACTTGCCTTGGCGACAAATACATTATTCATTCAGTTGGAAAAACGAATCTACATCGGAGCGGGGAGATAAATTTTGATGAAAGCAGTTGTGCTGGAAGGTGCCTGTGCACCTGAAGAACTAAAAGTACAGGAGGTTCCCATTCCCGAAGTTAAACCAGGCTGGGTATTAATCAAGATCAGAGCATTTGGCATTAACCGCTCGGAGATGTATACAAGGCAGGGGCATTCACCATCCGTTCAATTTCCACGGATCATTGGTATTGAGTGTGTGGGGGAGATCGAGGACGCATCGGACAGCACTTTCCAAAAAGGACAGCATGTCGCTTCTCTGATGGGAGGGTTGGGGCGAGAATTTGATGGAAGCTATGCCGAGTATGTTTTGATTCCTTCAGAGCAGGTGTATCTCATTCCTGGTGGAATGGAGTGGACTACGCTCGCTGCCATTCCAGAAATGTATTACACGGCATATGCATCTTTATTTGAAAGTCTTCAATTAACTAAAGGAGAAGTGCTTCTCATTCGAGGCGGGACCAGTTCCGTTGGTCTGGCTGCCCTCCAGCTTGCCAAAAGTGTAGGAGCCACCGTTATATCGACCACTCGTGACAGCGGAAAGCTGACATATCTTCAGCAGGCGGGTGCGGACCTCGCATTACTTGATGATGAACATTTTACGAATAAAGTAGTTGAAATTGCTCCAAATGGAGTGAACAAAGTGTTGGAATTGATCGGGACGGTGACCTTGAAGGAATCTTTGAAATTGGTCTCAGAACGAGGAATGTTATGTATGTCAGGCATATTAGGCAATGAATGGACCCTCGATTCCTTCGAACCATTGATTGATATACCAACAGGTGTTTTCTTTACGGCTTTTACAAGTGAAGTTATTAAAGAAACGGTGCTGGTCGATCTATTTAATCATATAAAGGATCATGCACTTATTCCGCCCATTGCTAAAGTGTTCAAACTAGAAGCAATAGCAGAGGCTCATCTGTTAATGGAGAGTAACTCAGCAAATGGCAAAATTGTAATCACGAATGAATAGGATGTGCCTAAAAGAAAGGAAGAATAAAAATGAATTTCACAGAGATGGTGCGGATTATGGATATCAAGTGGTTATTGCAACGGATGGAACCTCAACTATTAGGGAGGAATGGCAATACTATGCAATGAACAACGTGGCCACTAAAATGACAACTGAAGAAAAAATTGTCCGAGGACAAGAACTTGTTCCTATTCATAGGAAGGTTAATTGAATTTTGTCACATACTTCAAGTGTGCGAACGATAAAAAAAGTAAGGTTGACTTACAAGATTTAAGACATGTTACAGTCTCTTTGTTTACAAAACCTAACATCATTCAATGTGGATAAAAACTAGAACTTCAGACTTCATTTAATTCGTTAAAGCTAGTAAAAACACAGAAAAAAAAGAAGAGGTCGAACCAGTAGGTTCTGGTGACCTCAAATACGTTAGATTAGGTTGTTAATTCATGAGAGAAATATACCGGCTAAAGAATAGGGATCTTGTTATGCCTGACAGACATCCAATACAGGTAACGATCTATTCTTTTGCGCTATGTGACAACAATTGCTTCAGATTGTCATCAATAAATTGATTATCGGCACTGTTGATTCCACGACCGGCAAAATGGCCCCATTTCGATTGTATTGGGTTAAAGGTAGCGTTGGGTATGCGCTCAGCTTCGTATTCATTGTCGTCCGCTGTGCAGAAGAGATCCGTGCTCCCCGGCATGATACAGGCAAGAGCTTTTATGCTCTGAAGTGCTTTATCAAAGTCTCCCTTATAGGAAGGATTGGCACTAATATCTGCATGTTGGCCTGTCCATAACATGGACAGAACATTGTGCGGATCCATATTCATAAAGCTCTCTTCCCAGACACCAGCTACAAAATCCTCCAATGTGTCAAATCCCATCTCACGATAAAGCTCTTCTCTATAAAACGCATGCGATAGTCCCCATCCTGCATAGACCCGGCCAACGGCGCGCATGTCAGTAGAAGTCAATTGGTTTAGTTTACTTGAGTCGAAGCGGACTGCAGATAGCAGGGAAGCTTTTACACCTTCCAGAACTACATATGTGTGAGGCCAAGGTTTGGCGATTCCCCCGAAAGGTGCAATTCGTTCGACCATCTCTGGATAACTTGCACCCCATTGAAATGCCTGAATGCCGCCCATGGACCACCCTACGACGAGAGCAATCTTTTGAATGCCGAATTTCTCGGTCAGCAGTTGCTGCTGAAATCTAACGTTGTCATAGATGGTTACCTGTGGAAAATTAGCCCCATCGAATGGATGAGGTGTGTTACTGGGAGATGAAGATAGTCCATTGCCCAGCAAATTTGGAACGATAATAAAATATTTCTCTGGATCCAATGCCATCCCGCTGCCAATTAGCCATTCATTTTGAATATGCTGATCCCCAAAAGCAGTTGGATAGACGATAACATTATCTTTCTGTCCATTTAATTTTCCGTAAGTTTTATAAGCAAGAAAAGCGTTAGGTAACGTCACTGCTGATTGTAAGAGTACATCACCCAAATTAAAAATTTCATAGTCCATCGTATGGTCGCTCCCTTCAAAATGAAAAACCACATGTCACTGTGATCTCTTGTGCTCAGTATAGAGCCATGATACCATCAATAAAAGTGAATAGAATTCAAGATAGTATTCAATATAATTGAAAGATGAAGGGGGAGCATCGGATGGAATTGCGTCAACTGAATACGTTTTGTACGGTTGCAACAACATTAAATTTCACGCGGGCAGCAGAAGTGCTGAGCTACGTTCCTTCCAACGTCACGATGCAAATTAAAGCATTGGAAGATGAGCTAGGTGTTCGCCTCTTTGATCGGTTGGGCAAGCAACTAGCGCTCACAACTGCGGGTAAACGCTTTTTAACACACGCCCAAGGCGTTCTTGACAAATTGGAGGAAGCTCGTAGTGCTGTTCATGACAATGAAAATCTAAGTGGCACCCTAACGATAAGTGCCAATGAGGTTATTTGCTCCTATCGGCTTCCGCCTGTCTTTCAACGGTTTCGTTCGCAACATCCGGGAGTTCGTCTGATCTTTCGCTCAGTTCCAAATCAAGAGCTCAAGCAAACGCTTTTTGAGGGAACCACGGATATTGTTTATATGTTGGATGAACCCATTCGCTCGAGTGGACTTTCCGTGGAACCGCTGCTGAAAGAACATTTCAGATTGTTAGCTGCTCCAGATCACCCGCTCGCCAAACGAACTGTGCTGCAATTGGAAGATTTTCATGAAGAAGTGTTCCTGACCAATGAGAAGGGTTGTCCATATCGAACTATGTTTGACCGGTCATTCGAGAAAGAAGGCGTTGATAGCATTACGTATTTAGAGTTTCAAAGTGCTGAAGCCATTAAAAAATGTGCGATTTCTGGAATCGGTATTGCCTTTCTTCCTGAAATCGTCGTGGAAGCTGAAATTGAACGCGGAGAACTTGTTGTCCTTCCATGGGAAATTCCGGATTTGCACGTGTATACACAGATGTTGTGGCATAAAGACAAGTGGCTTTCACCAATCATGTTATCTTTCATTGAAGCAGCAAGGGATGTTTTTCGTTTACAGAATGAGAATAAAACCATATAGCCTATGTATAAAAGAGGCATCAAGAAGTATTCTGATGAATTCTCTAATGTAAACAAATCCAAATTCCACTTCAGTTAATCCATTTTCTCTACATATTTTTAATAGTATATTGAGGTAAATAAAGTGATCATTCACTTTGATAAATCCGAAACTGCTTTGTCGGTAATATTTTATGGCTTCGTACGGGTTGTAAAACCATCGAAATATGGGAGTTTAAAACAGATGTTGAGCCGTAGTTAGTTTTATGAAAGGAAGTTATAGGTGTGAGTATTTATTACGATTCAAGCAAAGAGGATATCACTAAGGATGCACTCCAGGAGTTATTTCTTTCGGTAGGATGGGAGTCTGGCAAGTATCCAAACGAGCTTTTACAAGCAATCGGAGGGTCTCATTCAATTGTTACCGCTTGGGAGGGAGGAAAGCTTGTTGGTTTAATAAATGCTTTGTCAGATGGTGTTTTAACGGTATATTTTCATTATATGCTTATTAATCCGAGTTATCAGAGTATAGGTATAGGTAAGGAAATGATGAATATAATGCTTGATAGATATAAAGGGTGTAAAACAAAAGTATTAATTTCTTATCCTTATGCAGTGGATTTCTATAATAAATTGGGTTTTAATACAGAGGATGGAGCTACACCAATGTTTATCTCAGAGTTGATATGAGTGAACTAACGGGGAACGTTAGCTCAATAAAACTAAGAAGAAGGCATCAAAATGATCAGAGAACGGGAATATTATATTAGAGTGATGATGTCTCATTAAGCTATCAGCAGGTTAACGTGGAAACATATTTCTCATAATGCAATTCCATGTTATGGTAATATAGTGTTAGATTTAGCGAAAGTGTACAATGGTGTGTAAACGAAATGGCTGAAAAACCGTTTGTCTTTCTAGCGTGTATAATATGTTTTATCGTTAAGAATGGAAGAATGTAAATAGTACATATGGAGGTAATTAAGTTTGAAATCTCACTACTATCTCAGTTGGTTTAATGATTTCTTTCCAGAGAAGCTGGTCAAATTGTTGCATGAGGATATAACAGACAGAAAATCGCTTGTTATGATTAGCGCTGATCCGTCTGGTTATACAGGTGAGCAAATTAACTTTGATGATGTTTCTGAGTGGACATGGTTGAAGCAGGCTAATATTATTTTTGATGAATATCATTTCATTGATTACCGCATGCAGAAGGAAGATGCCCGGCGATTCATTCAAAATGCTTCTGTCATTTTTTTGTGCGGTGGATATCCTGCTTTGCAGAACGATTTTTTGGCCGAATATGAGTTATCGAATGTTATTAAGAACAGCAATGCCGTTATAATGGGTGCCAGCGCCGGTGCGTTAAACATGGCTGCAAAATGGATAAGTGTGAATAACACTGATGAAGTTGAAACAAGTACTATTTATGATGGTATTGGCTTTGATCATTTTGCCTATGAATCTCATTCTCAACGCGACTACGCCACGTTTGTTCAAGGCTACCTGTTCCCCTTGTCTGAAGAGATTGATGTTTACGCGGCAGAGCAGGAGAGCGCTATACGTGTAAAGGACGGCAAAAAAGACATAATGGGTCCTGTATATTTAATTTCCCACTCAAAGATTCAGAAATTAGTTGAGACGCTCTAATTAGGGTGAGTGGCCGTGAACTAACAGAATTAATTCCTTTTATGTATAAAATCAAGGCTTACAGCGAATCAGCTCAGATCTCCTCTCTATGCTCGGAGGATGCTATCTGCTCATTTTATTGAACTAGCGGGAAACTTTAGTTGAATAGCCCGAGTCTAATACTTTATTTTATTTGAACACAAGGAAAAAATCCTTTTACAATCATTGTCAGTACGTTATAATACAATCACCAGGTGGATTACCCAACATAAAAAGTGAAATATTGTAATTATTTATTGAAGTCCTTATTACATAATAGATATCGGAGGAGGTGTAGTTATGGTCAAGAAGAAAATTTCCAAAGCCCTCAGCGCAGCTTTAATCGTTTCTATGCTGGCTACTGGCGTAATAGTCGCTCTTCAAGGTCAAACAACGTTTGATGTAGCGAAGTCAGCTGGGGATAAAAAGGTTGAAGTTATTAAATAGTTAATTCATTTACCTCAGCTTGGTTAACTCAGCTGAGGTTTTTTCATTCCCATTATGCATTGAAAAAATGAAGATCTAGATGGAGTAAGAATAGAAAAATAAATTGTAGGGTGACAAAAACATTACATAAAATGCTTCAAAAAACTGTCGATAATCTAAAAATGAGATCGACGGTTTTTTTGTGTGACCGATTTTTAAATGGAATAAAAATAAAGGAAGCATAGAATACGAAGCAAAAGTAGTAAAAACCAACTTGCCGTAACAGGCTGGGAAGCCCTCGATTGGGAGAAAGCGAATGCTATGAGACTATGGAAAAAAGGCAATATAATGAGTAGACATCAACAAGAACTCTATGGGGAAAATAGAGGGAGATGAGCGTATTGTATCTAAAAGCATTTGATCTAGATTTACCTTATATAATTGATGATGAAAATGTTGAATCAATAATGAAAGAAGAAAATTGTGAATATGACGATGCGACAAAAAAGGATTACGAGTTAAATTGGAAATGGAAACGGCGTTCATTTAGTTTGGAGACGCGTTGTATAACTGCTATGTTTGAACGTTTATTCGGAAAACAAAAAACGAAAGATTGTTGGAAAATTCTTGTGGATTGCGTTGAAAATATTTCGGATGAGAGGATTATTAATGATTCAGGAGTCTGTGTAGTACAAATCAAATTTAATTTGGATGACTTCAGCGTAAAAAGTGAGACGGAGAAAAAAAGAACGACGCTCCAACTGCTTATGAATGGAATAGAAAAACTGGTTGTGAATAAAAACTGGGATATTACACCATTTAAAGAGATTGCCCTGAAAATTGAAGAGTTAGGGTATGTAAATGAGTGGGTCTGGAAGAAAGTGATCAAGAGTCCTAAAAAGAACTACAGTGCTAAGGTTATTTGTCAACACAATGTAGAAAGCATGGATATATATCTTTCTATTATGCACCGAGACGGGACACAAATACTGTTAGAAAAAGTAATTTCAGAATTTCCAGATGAATTTGCATATGCTAGACATCTAGGTGAGCTTAAATGGATATCTGATTCTGAAGTTGCTTTAATTGATGAAGATAATGATGGGATGGTTTCAATAAATCTAGAGAAAGCAAAATAAATTATTAAGGAATCTGCAACGCGATGGGGGGCTGGGAGGCGGCACTGCTGTCGGGGGACAAGAACATAGTCCCATTGGATGTCGCTATTTTAGCGGCTTTCTTGTTTTATCGGTACAAGTTAGTGTCCCGAGCCAAGGAGCTAATTCCTTTAACGAATGGTTGCTCATAATCTCGCTTCCTTCCTAATCCTGTTTTCAAAAGTTTTAAGCAGCGGGATAACACATGAGTCAGTGGACTTAAATGAGCAACTCCAAAATACATCCCTTTAATGAAATTTGTTCATATATGAGAAACTGGAGTATGATGGGGGAAGGCAATGCTGATAATCACCATATAAATAATTTTATATTTATTGTTAACTATACAGGTAAAGAGTTAGCAAAAACCCAATGTTTTTCTATGGTTCAAAAGGGTTGTCCTTTGAAATTTCCTGTAAAATTAATGCCACATAACTTCCTTGAAGGGGGACATCTGTTTTGGATGAGCAGTTTCTAGATTTATTGGCCCAGAAATATGATACGGAAGAAAAAATTATAACAGAGATCATCAATCTTGAAGCGATCTCCAATCTCCCGAAGGGAACCGAGCATTTTGTCAGTGATTTGCATGGGGAGTTCCAGGCTTTTCAGCATGTACTAAGAAACGGTTCGGGTACCGTCAAAGAGAAAATCAAAGAAATATTCCGGGAGGTTTGGACGGATCAAGAAATCAATGATTTTGCGGCGTTGGTTTATTATCCGGAAGAAAAAATACAGCTGGTTATAGGGGAACTGTGCAATAAACAGGCTTTGAACCAGTGGTATAGACAAACGATTGAACAAATGCTTAAGCTTATTTCTTATGCCTCTTCCAAGTATACGCGCTCGAAATTGCGTAAAGCTCTGCCGGAGCAGTATGTATATATTGTAGAAGAGCTTCTATACAAGACGGATTCGACCAACAATAAGGATCCTTATTATGAGGAAATATATCGGCAAATTATATCCTTGGGCCAGGCGGACAAGCTCATTATCGGCCTTGCTTATACAACCCAGCACCTGGTGGTTGACCATCTTCATGTGGTTGGAGATATCTATGACCGGGGGCCGGACCCCGATAAAATTATGGATACGTTAATCAACTACCATTCTGTAGACATTCAGTGGGGGAACCATGATGTCCTCTGGATCGGTGCCTACGCGGGTTCTCTGGTCTGCCTTGCGAATATTATCCGGATCTGCGCCAGATACGACAATCTGGACATTATTGAAGATGTATACGGAATCAATCTACGCCCACTGCTAAACTTGGCGGAGAAATACTATGAAGACAATTCGCCCTTCAGACCGAAGCTACAGGCTGGCCATACCGTATCGGAGCAGGAAATTCTGCAGATCACCAAAATTCACCAAGCCATTGCCATGATCCAGTTTAAACTTGAAATCCCGATTATCAAGAGACGTCCATACTTTAATATGTCTGAAAGACTTTTGCTGGAGCAGATTGATTACGAGAAAAATGAAATTAATATCTGTGGTAAAACGTACCTGCTGGAAAACACCTGTTTCGCAACAGTAAATCCGCAGAATCCTGAACAATTGCTGGAGGAAGAACGCCAGGTGATGGAAAAGCTTCTGTTCTCCGTTCAGCATTCCGAAAAGCTGGCCAGACATATGAATTTTCTCATGAAAAAGGGAAGCCTTTATTTAAAATACAACGGGAATTTGTTAATCCACGGCTGTATTCCTTTGGATGAAGAAGGAAATATGGAAGAAATGCAGATTGAAGACAAGACATATGCAGGCCGTCAATTGCTTGATGTTTTTGAAGATTATTTGCGTTACGCCTATGCGCACCCGGAAGAGACAGAAGATCTGGCGACGGATATGGTATGGTACATCTGGACAGGGGAATGTTCCTCGCTCTTTGGAAAGAGAGAAATGACCACTTTTGAACGGTATTTTATCCAAGATAAAGAAGCACATAAGGAGAGAAAGAATCCTTACTACCATTTACGTGAAAATGAAGAGACCTGTCGAAAAATCTTGCTGGAGTTTGATTTGAATCCGGACCATGGACATGTCATTAACGGCCACACGCCAGTCAAAGAAATTCGTGGAGAGAACCCTGTTAAAGCAAACGGAAAAATGATCGTGATTGACGGCGGTTTTTCCAAAGCCTATCAATCCACGACGGGCATTGCCGGATACACCTTGTTGTACAATTCCTTTGGCATGCAGCTCGTCGCCCATAAGAAATTTAATTCAAAAGAAGATGTGTTATGTAACGGAATAGACGTGTTATCTGTAAAAAGATTAGTGGACAAAGAACTGGAGCGGAAGCTGGTGAGGGAAACCAATGTCGGGGAGAAGCTTCTGCAGAAAATCTCAAATTTGAAGGATCTACTAGAATATCGCTACATGAAATGAAACGATTGCTAAAAGTACACACCCGGATCAACCGTTTGAGTGCAATTTGACGTAGACGCTCGTATTGGGCAGGGAAGTAATAATACCCTGCCTGTGCGAGCCTTTCTTTTTTTACAGAGCGATTTAACACGAGGCAGGGGATATTGAAAGGCGTAATAAAGGTGCCGATGGAAGAAATCGATGCGTTTTTTTTAAGTGGAATAGATTTTGTGAATACCCTCAATTCGTTTGGTTAACTCGCTTCTTACATGTTCAGGCTCGATACATTCGCATTTGTCCCCAAAGCTAAGTAAATGAGTATATCCATGGTCATTTGCAATGAAGGGGAACTTTGCTATCCACTTAGCACCTTCATATAAGCGAATGTTGTTCTCTCCACAGTACTCGCTCATATAAGGAATAAGTGTTTGGTCAAAAAGCAGAGTTAAATGAATGATTTCTTTCTCCGTAATATCTAAAACCTCGTCTTCGATTTGTCTTTTCCTAAATGTATCATGGTGAGTAACAAGAGAAGAAATGCGGGAAACCTTAAACATTCGGAACCCCCCTTTTTCTGTACAAAATCCTTGCATATACCACACTGAATTCTTCAATACTAATCGGCAAGGCTCAATGGTGAGTTCCAAAGGAGTCATACCTTCAAAAGGATCTAGATATTCAAATGTAATTAAGCGGTCCTCTTCAATTGCGGTTCGAATTTGCCCCAATTCAGGTGGTTTGACATGAGTACTTCCGAACCAAGGTGAAGGATCTATTGCTATTAGTTTATCTACCAGTCGATTTTCATCTTCCGAGATCAAAGATTTCACTTTAGCAATGGCATTCAATACTTCGTCGCTAGAAACAGTCGAATGGATACTGTTTAATCCAAGTATTAAAACTAGTATCTCCGCTTGAGTAAAGATCTTCTTCTCAAATTTGTAACGTTCCATAATACTGAAGCCCCCATTCACACCAGGGGCAGAGGTGATTGGAATTCCGGCTTTGGTAATAGTTTCGATATCTCGAAAGATAGTACGAGGAGTGACCTCAAACATTTTCGCTAATTCAGAGGAACTCACTTTTTTACGTTCTAACAAAAGTAACACTATCGATAGAATCCTTTCAATTTTCATGGAGATCCCCCAAAATTTTTAATCTAATTATGACATAAAGATGTCATAGTTTCACCTGTAATATATAGAAAGTATGAAGCAGTTAACAAAAGAAATGGAGAAAATGTATCTATGAAATCAATCGCTGTATTCTGTGGTTCCAAAGAAGGAAAGTCTGCAATATACAAAGAGGCTGCAATAGAACTGGGTCATGAACTAGCCAGACGAGAAATCACCCTGATTTACGGAGGTGCTATTACTGGGCTCATGGGAGAAGTTGCTGATGCAGTGTTGGAAAAAGGGGGCCGTGTAATTGGAGTGCTTCCTCATTTTTTACAGACTCGTGAGATTGCGCATAAAGGTTTGACTGAACTTATTATGGTCGACTCTATGCATGAACGTAAAGCCAAAATGGCTGAATTAGCAGATGGATTTATTTCACTCCCGGGGGGGCCAGGGACGTTGGAAGAATATTTTGAGATATTTACTTGGGGCCAGCTTGGCCTGCATCAAAAGCCTTGTGGTTTATTGAATGTTAATCAGTACTTCGATCCCATTGTATCCATGTTTAATGTTATGGACCGAGAACGTTTCATGCAACCGAACGTTCGGGATATGGTCTTAATAGATCAAACTCCGGAAGGGATACTTAATCAATTTTCAATGTATACTGCTCCTCCTGTCAGAACGTATCTCACGGAAAAACGTACTTGATTAAATGACGCTATGTGTGTGAGGGATCGAGGGTTTCAACTGGTGAGAAAATCCACAATCTGCTCCATGCAAAGTCTTTTCTATAAACAACGGCGGTTGTTTGTATGGTATGTCCCGACCCCCTGAAAAATTGCACAAAAATCGGTCTTTCCTACGAAAGCATTAAGAAAATCATTTACTCTAAAAAATAGATTCACTTGTAAGTCACATCGAGCTTTCCGATGTGGCTTTTTGTGTAGAGTTTGATTCTGAATCAAATTCGGTATATTTTCTATTAGCACCTTTTGTTACCATAAAAGTAAAGGGTGGGGTTAATATGGATAAAAAGAATAAACGACTATACACACAAGATATATTGAGACAGTCCGCGCAATGTTTTGGAATACGTGAAGACTCCATTTTCGAATTAAATGGGTTTCAAAATTTCGTTTATTCCGGGGTTATTGGAGATCGAGAAGTTATTTTAAGAATTGCCCATGTCACACATCGAAATGAATTATTAACAAGAGCGGAACTAGATTATATCATGTTCCTGGCTGATCGAGGAATGAAAGTAGCGAGGCCCATTCAGTCTTTATCCGGGGATCTTATTCATATCATTGACGAGTCCTTTGTTGTGACAGCTTTTGAGAAAGCACCCGGCAGAAATGCAGTAATAGCCGAGGAGAGCAATACGTTTTATGAGAATATCGGTCAAATGGTCGGGAAAATACATAAGTTTTCACTTCATTATTCGTCCCAACATTCACGCTTTGAATGGAATGATAATGCCCTATTAGCCTCATTCAAGAAGTACTGTCCGTTAGAATTACACGATAACTTTGATCGTTTAATTACTGAAGTTAGCGCTCTACCCAAGGAAAAAGATACGTACGGTCTTATTCATGGGGATATCAGCCCTGGAAATTATCTTAATGATGGGGACAAAGCTATTATTATTGACTATGACGATGCGGAATATAGCTGGTTTGTTTCTGATATTGCTACACCATTACTTTATGAAATTCCTATTCCGTGGGTTGTGTCTGGAGATGTAAGGAGGGAGATTGCAAAGCGTTACTATTGCAACTTTTTAAACGGCTATTGTAAGGAAAATACTGTGAGTCAAAGTTGGTTAAACAAAATCCCATTATTTATTAATTTAAGGCAAGCTAGAGTATTAGCCGCGTTCTATAGAAGCAGAGATTTTAACGCTCCTGATTGGAGCGAATGGGATGAGCAAGCCCGACGCTTCTACTATGAAAATTTGTTGAATAACACTCCCTATATTGATATGGACTTTTTGTGTTAACGTGTACGATACTTTAAAAAAGCTAGAAAAGGAAGGGCCATCCCACAAAGGATGGCTTTAAACTTGCCGTTACAGACAGCGCGGAGAACCGTAATAAGTGTGATCTAATTAACAGCATAGAACCTAAGAGTTATAGATTCTCAGCAAGAAGAATGTCTCTTATTAACTTTGAATAAACTGGCATGCAGATTTTTTTGATTAAGCAGGCTAGATTTAATTTTTTGATGTTAGCTAACCCAATCTGACCTAGCAATTATATATTACTGTTACTAAGTAACTGGTTCACTATTCATTTTTTCGTCCTTAGCCATTTTACCTGTTCGCCTGAATTGGAGATAATATAATGCAGCTACGGCAACGATAAGAATGGCAAGTGTCAGGAAAATATTGCTATATACAAAAGTTGCACTGTTTTGTGGTATCGGATTTAAGCGAATGGTCGATGTGCCCAGGTCTAGTGTCTTGCCGATAACAGCTGTTGATGTGGCCGTAGCAATAAAAGTGACCATCGAGAATAAGCCCATCCCTACGCCGATATTCTCTTGTGAGAGTGTATGTGAAACCGTGTTTGACATTGCAATTTGCATGAACGATTGACCAAGAACACCAAAAATAAGAAAGATCGCTATAAATACTGGCGACATACCAACGACTGAAGACAAAGAGAGAAAACCGATAATAAGAAGTGCAGCTGCAGTAAACACAAGGAAACGATTTCCCTTATCATCTGCTAATTTACCGCCTTGTCGACCCAAAAGCGCTGCCATTAAAGACGACGGCAGCATAACTATTCCGATGAAAACCGGTGACAAGTGGTTTACAGAAGAAAGTAGCTGAGGTGTAATGAATGGAAAGGCAAAGCCAATCCCGATCATGACGAAAGTAATAATTAGACCGAATGAAAACGGTTTGTTTCGAAATATGGCCGGGTTTATGAATGGGTTTGGAGTATAGCGTATACGTAGTACGAAAAAAATGAAAATAAGAATCCCGCCTAAGGCAAGCCAAACACTTCCGTTTGTTAAAGCCAGTAACAAAATGGCTACAGTACCGGCCAGAAGTATTCCGCCAATATAATCCATTTTTCTGGAAACTCCTTTTTCATCATCTAAATATTTCCGATACATCGGCAAAGTAAGTAATGATAAAAGCGAGATTACAAATAGTACCCGCCAGTTCCATGTACTGCTTACCACGCCGGCAATGATCGGACCAATGGCCAAACCCAATGAAAATCCGATTGCAACGGTACCTAATGCACGACCGCGCCTTTCAGATGTAAAGTAACGAACGGGTACAATCATAGAAATCGCCGGAATGACTGATGCACCAGCTGCCTGTACAATTCGCCCCACAATGACCATCCAATATTCACTAGCCACTAAGCCGATGACAGACCCACTTGCAAAAAGCAGTAGGCCAAACGTCAATAAATTCTTCAAGCTGTATCTGTCTGTCAATTTACCGTAAGTTACCGAGCCAATTGCGTACACAATCATATAGCCTGTGATGATCCAACTCGCTTGTGAGGAAGAAATTTGAAATTGTTTACTGATATTAGGGAGTACAATATTAAACATGGTTGCATTCATGACGGATATGATGAGTGTAAAGACAATTAAACCAAGTAATAACTCTCCTTTATTTTTTTGAACGCTATGATTGGTTTGCATTGGAATGCCTCATTTCTATAGGATAAAACTGTATTGATGAAATAACGAACCTGTATTCCTTTGATGATAAAAGTTTCATCTGAATAAACCGACAATGTAATGTTTTAAATACTTCGCTGGCAGAGATGGTCAACGCTAATTTACTGAAAAGTCCTCAATGATGAGGACTTTTCAGTTTTTCTGGATATATTCTAAATTTCACTTTGTTTTTAATCTTGCTCCCACAGCCGCAAATGACGGTATGCTTCAAAATTATAATTGGCTGCTGGCAATTGGGGCATACATGATGATGTGGGTGATCGTTCAGCTTCACCACTTCCTCCGTACTTGACTCCGCATTGCATGGAGTACTTATTTTTCAAACCCTGTTGTGTGCAAAAAAAATCGTAAACACGCATAAGATACTCGGAATTTTTCATATCATTCTTTCCTATGCTTCAACATCTTGGTTTACTTGATTTCCCCTGTTGCCATGAGAACTGCTCTCCCCAGCGTATGACTCAGCATGGTGAATCCAAGGAGAGCTGGCGTGGAATTAGGGGCGACACTAATATTTTCGACGTCCAGCGCATGAACGACAAAATAATATCGATGCGGACCGTGTCCCGCTGGAGGCGCTGCACCGATAAAGCGTTCAAGTCTCAAATCATTCGGTAGTTGCAAGGAGCCTTGCGGCAAACCGCTGGAATACTCGTCACCTGCGCCTGTAGGTAGCGCGGTTACGCTGGCAGGGATGTTGATAACGGCCCAGTGCCACAACCCCGATCCAGTTGGGGCGTCCGGATCATATGCAGTTACGACAAAACTCTTTGTCCCGTCGGGTGCACCCGACCACTTCAAATGGGGCGAGAGATCTTTACTTCCCTCAAGTGTTGACATCTCCGAATAATGCTGGGTCGGTAGAGGATGTCCCTCCATAATGTCATTACTCTCCAATTGAAAGATTGCTACTTCTGGCAATTTGGAAAATGGATTGTTGTTCATTGTAAATTACCTCCTTTTATTTTCATTTTCGATAATACATTAAATAATCGATTCTGTAAATAATAATCGTTTTTATAATTCACTATCGAATTTAATGTTTGTTTTTTATTGATAACGGTGTAAACTATCTACATACAATTACGTAGAATTATAATGTGTATGAAGGAAGGTGCTGCTTCATGGCCAAAAGGAATGGTTCGTCCACCTTAAGCGAGAATGTCAGGAAGAAACTACAATCCGATATTTTGACTGGACAATATGAACCGGGTTCTCCATTAAAAGTTGCGGAATTAGCTAAAGGTTTCGAAGTCTCAGTTGCTGTTGTTCGCGAAGCGTTGACGCGATTGGCGACTCAGGGTCTGGTACAGCAAAATCCTAACCACGGATTTTCAGTAAAGACGGCGTCGGAAGAAGAACTGAACAACATCATACAAGCGAGGTTAATCAATGAATCCGAAGCTTTACGCCTATCCATCGCCCATGGTGATCTCACATGGGAATCCAATGTAATTGCCGTGCATCACAAGCTATCGCAAACGGCTGAGTACAAGGAAGTGAATGAAAAGCTTGTTGTCCGCGAAGAATGGTCCGAGATTCATCGTCAATTTCATTACGAGCTTATTGCCGCATGTCCGAATCCAGTTCTCTTGGATATCTGCAGTAACCTTTGGGATTTGAGCGAATTTTATCGACATTGTTCCCCCCCGCAACAGCAAGTCCGCGATGGGCTCGCTGAACATAAGGCATTAGCAGATGCAGTTCTTAGCCGCGATGGTGAACGTGCTACACAGATCTTTAGAGCACACATCCAACTAACCGCAGAGGTCTTATTCGACAACCAATAAGTTGTTTATAAGATTCAAAAGTTTAAATCAAAACTTATCGGTACCTGGGGAATTGGATAGAGACGGAGATACTTAATATTCGCATTAGCGATTTCTTGGTTAATCTAACTATTTTCTATGGAGGTGAGGCTATTGAAAACAATCGGGGTAGGGTTCTTATATGCATGGCTCTATGCAAAGCCAGTAAAGGATATGGCAATGCTTTGCATAGAGCTTAGGGACAATCACATTGCCAACGACAAATCGTAATATTCTACTAACTGGCTTTGCACCTTATTGATTTATTAAATAAGGAGTGAGGCTCATGAAATATTCAAATGCCGAGTTTGTTTTTCCCGAAGAACTGCTACGTATCATTCAAGAATACGTTCAAGGCGAATTGATTTATATCCCCAAACCCAAAGAGGCACACCTAAAATGGGGCGAGAAAACACAAAGCAAAAGTAGGGTCTCTGCTCGAAACGCTGAGATCAAATCCTTGTTTCGCAATGGAGTCAGCATAGAGGATTTAGCGGCTCAGTATTTCTTGTCCTACGAAAGCATAAAGAAAATTGTTTATAGTAAGAACTAATGAAACCCGCTAAATGGTCGTATCGACGGTTTAGCGGGTTTTGTGCAAAGTTGGATTAAATCAACTTATACATAGAAACCGCACCTCTACATCGATAGACTCAAGTTAAGGTTGTTGGGATGAAGAACGGCCTGCTTATACGAAGGGGTGTAACGAATGAACGAAATCATGAAGAAGAAGCTGCTGGACAAAAATGAACTGCTAATTAACATGGTTATCGAACGCGCAAAAAAAGATTTTCTAGACGATATCGCCATTATTGGGCTTACGGGTTCATTTAGCACCGGGGACTTTCACGAGAAGAGCGATCTTGATTTGATTATTATCAACAATACAGAAAGGGGATGGGAAATATCCGATTGCTTCATCTTGGATGACGTTGGATATGACATCTATTGCACGCCATGGGATTCAAGAATACAAGAGCAATCCACACTAGAGAGTCCCAACGTATCAAGCCTAACCGAGCTCAAAATACTCTACTATGCAAAGCCTGAGGATTTGGAGAAATTGAATGACTTCAGGCAAAAAGCTCTTGATGCACTTGCAAGCCCGATAGGAGAAGCGTGTCTTAATCGAGCAAAAAAATGGATTGATCTGGCTAAGCAAGCATACAGCGATACGATGCTGAGTGAAGATATCGGTTCAGTGCGACATGCATCTGCCGACGTTCTTTACAATCTAGTCAATGCCTTGGTCAGTATGAATAACACGTGTATCAAACGAGGAATCAAGCGATATTTGGAAGAGATATACTCGTTTCGCTATGTTCCTGATGATCTCGAATCCTTATACATGTCAGTCATCGAAGCTCATACCATTGAAGATATCCGAATAGCATCATTTCATATGTTGAATAGCGTTACAAGGTTACATAGTACGATGTGCGATAACTTCATTGTTAAACCTGCTCCTAACTTTGATAATCTGAGGGGAACATACGAAGAATTGTGGTGCAACTACTACAATAAAATCTTGAACAGTGTTACAACGAATGATGCTTCCTACGTCTTTCTTTCGGCCTTTGGAGCACAAGGGTATCTTGATGAAATGGCTGTGGAGAAGGGGATCAAGAAATTTGATCTTATGCAGTACTTTGATGCAAGTGATTTACCAGTAATGAAAGAGAAGTTCCTTGAAGTGATGGATGAATATCTAGACGAGTATGATAAGGTGGGCAGAGAAGTCAAACGCTTTACAACCTTCGAGCAACTATATGACTATTATTTAAATCATTGACCTACCTTATAAAGGGCCGTGAAGAATTAGTTTCTTTACGGTCTTTTTCATTTTGAGTTTATCTAGATGGATAACGAATCTGATGTTGAAGGTTTGTAATAAAATTCATAAAAAGTATAATAAGAGTATTACATATAAGGAGCGTGAATAGTATGCGAAAAAATACTATGACTATACAAAAGGAGAATATTATGAAAATAAAAAGGATGATAACGTTTGAAAAATATAAATATAGGGATTCTTGCGCATGTAGACGCAGGAAAGACGAGTTTAACTGAAAGATTACTTTTTGAAACGGGTATCATATCTGAAATCGGCAGTGTTGATAAAGGAAATACGCAAACAGATTCTATGGAAATGGAACGACAACGAGGAATTACCATTCAATCTGCTGTCGTTTCCTTTACGGTTAATAATGTGAAAGTGAATTTGATTGATACACCAGGTCACCCCGAGTTCATCTCTGAAGTTGAGAGGGCTTTACGAGTATTAGATGGAGTCATCCTTGTCATTTCATCTGTCGAAGGTATTCAAACTCAGACACGAGTTTTGATGAAGACACTTGCTAAATTGAAAATCCCTACAATCTTTTTTATCAATAAAATAGATCGTATGGGTGCAAGGTACGAATCGTTACTAACTGAGATCCATGATAAATTGACACCCCATGCTTTAGCAATGGGCTTTGTTAATAATATCGGTACATCAGCCGCGCATATGGAATTGTTCACGGAAAACAATCAAAAATTTATGGAGGACCTAGCAAATCGTTTAGCTGATAATAATGGACGCTTTCTCGAACGATATCTTTACAGCTCTGAAGAATTAGCCCCTGATGACTTTGAATCGGAGTTTCTTGAACAGTTCAAGCAAGCACAGCTTTATCCGGTGCTATTTGGTTCAGCAATTACTGGTGAGGGCATTCCCCATTTGATTACAGCCATACAGAATTGCCATTCTTCCGTTCATTATGAAAATACTCCTTTTACAAGAGGGAGAGTTTTTAAAATTGAACGTGGAAAAAACGACGAAAAGATCGCTTACGTACGAGTTTTCTCTGGTGAAATCAAAATACGTGAGAGTCTTACCTATTATCGGATGAATCAAACAGGAGAAATTATCAAATTTACCAACAAGGTCACGGGGTTGAAGCACTTCTTTTCTGGAAAAACAACAGATGGAACAATTGCTGCAAGTGGAGATATCGTAAAAATTATGGGTCTAACAGACTGCCAGGTTGGCGATGATATCGGTGTTCCTTCCAATGAAACGACCGAAACCCTGTTCTCGCCGCCTAGTTTAGTAACAACGATCAAAGCCTCTGACGAAAACGAGACCATTCATTTATTCAGAGCATTGAAAAAATTAGCCGAACAGGATCCATTTATTCATATCAAGCAGAATTCTCTTCAAAGGGAGCTATCTATTCATCTTTATGGTGAAATTCAAAAAGAAGTGATTCGGGATCAACTGAAAAAAGACGCTCAAATCGATATCGAATTTCTTGTGACACAGCCTATTTATATTGAAAAGCCTATCTTTACAGGGGAGGCAGTTGAGAGAATGGGAGACAAGGGAAACCCATTTTATAGTACTATAGGCTTTCGTATTGATCCGAATCCTCGTTCAACCGGTATTGAATATCATCTAGAAGTAGAGCTTGGCTCCCTACCTTTATCGTTTCATAAGGCAATTGAAGAAACCGTCTATGAGACGCTTAAGCAAGGACTATATGGTTGGGAAGTTCGCGATCTAATCGTGACACTTACGGATACCGCCTATGCAAGTGCAGTTAGTACAGCTAGTGATTTTCGAAAATTAACGCCTCTTGTGCTAATGAGAGCACTAGCTGAAGCAACTACTCAAATTTATGAACCCATTCATCGGTTCGAATTAGAGGTTCCTGCTAATTATCTAAGTAGGATTTTATTTAAACTAACTCAAGCCTCTTCAACCTATCAGGATCCGATTCAGAATGACCAGGTATTTATGATATATGGCATGATCCCGATTAAGAATATTCAGTCATTCAAGAACCAACTTCCGGGTTGGACCCAAGGTGAAGGTGTATTGCTATCCGAATTTTATGGCTATCAGTCCTTCGATGGTGAAGTGCCATCATGTACAAGATACGATCATAATCCATTAAATCGGAAGGAGTATCTCTTACATGTCTTGAATTCGGTGTAAGCTGAAAAAGCGAGTAAAAAGCAGCGTACAAGTGGTGTACTCTGCTTTTTCTTTGATTCATTTATAAAAGTACTAGACAGTAGAGTACCTTCTACAAACGTTTAACAGTGTTATTAGCAGAGGCGGAAATTGTTATGATAGAAATCTGGAGGCGAATGAGATGCTGGAATTAGAGTTTACTACTATAGAGGAGTGGGATGAAGCATTGTGGGCGCGGATGGAGCGAATCTATCACGAGGCTTTTCAAAGCGGTGCTAAGACAAAAGCGATTCTGCGCAGTATGCTTGACCGGGGGATTGGCTATTTACACACGGGCGTGCATCATGGAGAAGTGGTTGCGATGGCTGTTACTGGACTGGAGGGGCAGGCTGCGGACCGCATCCTGATCATCGATTACCTCGCGGTTGATCAGAAGCTGCGCGGGTTGGGCATAGGGACCTGGATGCTAGAGCAGCTCAGAGCCTGGGCGTTAAGGGAACACGAGATCAAAGGTATGATTATCGAGGCGGAGTCCGGGACAACGGAGGCTCATCAGGAACGCATTCAGTTCTGGCAACGCAACGGGTTCATCCTGACCTCCTATGTCCATCAATATAGAATGGTGCCAGAGCCGTATCAGGCAATGATGTTTCCGCTGGATAAAAGCACGCATGTGCCTGATGATGGTGAAGCACTATTCCGTTATATCAATGCTTTTCACAAGGTTGCTTACCGGAAGAGTTAGACTGCATTCAAGGGACCAGTAGGAAATTTCCGTAGAGATTAGGATGGAAGATGATCAGTTATTGACTGCATGGTCAATAACTGATATATTAATCCCATGAGCAGACCAAGAGAATTTGATGTCGATCGTGTATTACACCAGTCTATGGAAGTGTTCTGGAATCAAGGCTTCAAAGCAACTTCTTATGAGGACCTTACGCGTACCACAGGAGTCAAAAAGCAAAGTTTGTACTGTGTTTTTAAAGACAAGCGATCGTTGTTCCTGAAGGCACTGGCACTTTACCGTGAACAGGTTATAGCGAAACTGAAGGAGATTGAAGCCCTGGATTCGTCTCCCGGTGATAAACTGGATGCCTTACGATATTCCCTTTTAGACGATAAAGCTAACTGCCAAGGGTGTCTAATTGTGAATGCATCACTCGAATTCGGAACAGATGACGAGCAGGTCACACGCGAAGCTGAACTCATGGTAGAAGAGATTCAACTGGTATTAGAGAAGATCATAAGTAGTGGCCAGGAACAACAGTTAATTTCCAACCGGTATACGAGTATAGAGCTTGCATCTTATCTAAATAACACCATCCTGGGTGTGAGAGTTATGGAGAAATCAGGTTCATCTCGTGAACAGATCGAGATGGTTCTGCGTACTTCATTTGGCATGATCATGTCTTGATCTTTTTTTTGTGAAATTCTTGACTGTGAAGTCAAAAATAATTAAGGCGGATTAATACACCACGAAACCTTGAAGGAGGTGGGGCTTTTCGATAAAAATCGTGTATTGATTCATTTGGAAGTAACGTCTAGCTGTTAACCAGGCTGGTTGCTGTTTAACATCTCCTAGGTCAACTATATAAACTAAATATGTGGAGGTTATTATGAATTTTTCTCAATCCGTAGAAGCATTGTTCCAACCTATAGAGTTAGGTCACTTGAAGTTATCCAATCGGATCGTGATGGCGCCGATGACGCGTCAGTTTTCTCCGGACGGTATCCCGGGTTCGAATGTTGCGGGCTATTACCGCCGCAGAGCAGAGAACGCAGTGGGGCTTATTGTGACGGAAGGGACGATAATTAATCACCCGGATGCATCCAATCAAGCCAATGTGCCGCATTTTTATGGGGAAGCTGCAATGAATGGGTGGGCACATGTTGTATCTGAAGTACATGAAGCTGGCGGTCGAATTATTCCACAGATCTGGCATATGGGAGCCAAGGGTCATGTTAATGATTATTCGGAAGCTGAGATTGCTACAATCGTTCAGGAATTCGCAAAAGCAGCCTCAGAAGCGAAACGCGTTGGGTTCGATGGTGTTGAAATCCATGGAGCACACGGCTATCTGATCGACCAATTCCTGTATGAGAAAACCAACTCTCGTACGGATCGTTACGGTGGAGATATGATGGCTCGCACACGTTTTGCAGTTGAAGTGATTGAGGCTTGCCGTGAAGTAGTTGGACCGGACTTCCCGATTGTACTGCGTTTATCTCAGTGGAAGACAGATGATTATCAGGCTAAATTGGCTGAAACACCGGCATTACTGGAGCAGCTTCTCGCACCGTTGGTTCAAGCTGGAGTCGATATCTTCCACTGTTCCACACGACGTTTCTGGGAGCCGGAATTCGAAGGTTCTGATCTGAATTTTGCTGGATGGACCAAAAAACTGACTGGAAAACCGACAATCACCGTTGGTTCGATTGGTCTTGATGGTGACTTTACAAGTCTGTTCACAGAAGGTAAAGGTGCAAGTAACGTCGGTATCGATGGATTGGTACAACGACTTCAGAATGATGAGTTTGATCTGGTTGCTGTAGGGCGTGCTCTTCTGGTCGACCCTGAATGGGCTAAGAAAATTCAAGAAGGACGTACCGATGATCTGCTTCCATTTACAAGAGAGGCGATGACCGTACTTACTTAATTGCAATTATATTCATTAGGAATATTTATGTTATAAAGAAAAGCAGTGACAGACCAACGAAGCGGATGGACTGATCACATAACGTGAGACAAATAAAACACCTTCAAGAGAATGAAACCTTGTCGTAAGATAGGGAGATCATCTTGGAGGTGTTTTTTAATGAAAACCTCAGAGTGAGTTATCCGGTGGAATTAAAGATGAAAGCCATAGAAATGAATTGGCAAACAGAGATGTTGCGGGATAAAAACATTGTTCCATACAAAGTCGCTATTATAGCGGCTTTTTTGTTTTAAGAAATCAAGTTCTTGTCCCAAGCTGAGGACAAGAACAATGTATCATTTCGGATTAGGTTATTATCTAAATAGAACTCGATGGAGATCATGTGACTAGATAAAAGCATACGATTATCAGACTTCGCTTGAATAACGATTTTTTCATTTAAGGAACTAGGTTTTTTCGACCAAAGCCAAAGAGCTAGTTCATTGTTGAAAAGGTTAAGAACATGGTATTAATGTTAATAAGATTCTTCATCTGTTTCATTAAGCTAACGGGTAGGTTAGTTGAATAAAAGGAAGTTTCTAGGGTGTTCTTGATCTTGCTTAAATTTTTTGTGATATTTTAGTTTAGTAGAAAATTTACTTTGCGATAGAAAATCAATTGCTTAAGTCTTTCATCATTAAATCAGATGATAACTCGAAGGTTGTTGATATGCTTGTCCGTATAGAAAGGGGACTGTGTTTGATATTTGATATAAAGTCACCATTTTATTTATCTGAATAAGTTCCTGTCTCGAAACGAGGATGGGAACTTATTCAGATTAACGATTGAAGGTACCTAAATCAAAACCTCCCAAGTTTACTACTCCTGGATATGGAAAAATCATTAGTGCTTGGACGGTCGTAACGCAAGTCTATAAAAATCTGCCCAACCATAAGCGTTTGTTTGCATTCCGATTAAACGATTGTCATAGTAAGTAAACTGATCTAGATGGTACAAAAAGGATATAGCCAATTTATCTTTAAGCCATTGTTCTGTTTCCTGAGTCATTCGGATCCGTTTGTTTGCTTCAAGCTCATTTTCGATCTTGCGTAATCTTATGATTAGATGTTCATAAATCTCAGGGGATAGATGCCTACGTATGACGTGACGATCGTCAAACATAAGACGTAAGAAAGAAATTACCGAATTATCATTAACAACAGCGTTAGCTAATACAAGATCCGCGGCATCGATAATCTCCGGACGAATAAAATCTTCATAATCTCGAACCTCCACGTTAATCTTTATTCCATATTCAGCGCATTGTTCGCTAAACCAGCGAGCATTTCGCTCCAAGGAATCACCCAGTATATGATAAGTTAGAATTGATAGTGGTTGCTCTGGATGAAAGGGAGGTGCATTAAGAGGATCTGGTTCAGTATTAAAATAGCTGGGGCCATCATTCATATATTCACGCTTTAACATTTGTTCGGTTATTATGCTCCAATTGGGAAAAAAACTGTACGCAGGGGAATAGGTATGATTATTGAGACCAACATTCATGCGGTGTGGGTTGGCCGCACGACAAAGCCAATGTCGAAAATCGTTAGATTCCAAAGGTCCCGGCTTGTTCAGTTGAAATGTCATATATGTGCATCCCGTTTCTACTTGTTTAATATCAGGCGGATGATTGTTCCGTGTGTGAAGTTGAAAAGGGTGAATATAAGGGAGGGCTTCTCCTGCTATTTCCTTAAGCGGCAATGGACGATAACGTGTCTCTGCTATGATCCACAGTTCAATCCGGTCGAGTTGAGCTCGTCCCGAGAAATAAGAAGGAAATGCCTCGAGAACAATTTGGGAGTTATCATTCTCAATCACTCGGAACGGTCCACTTCCAATAGGTAGACGTGCAAAATCCCTAGGCAAACGTTCTGCGGAAGAAAGGGGGAGGATTGAAGCCCGCGGAGAAGCGAGCAGTTGTAATAAAAGATGATAAGGTCGTTTAAGACTAATCTCAACACAGTAAGGGCCCTGTGCCCGGATTTTATCCAATGGAAGCTCAGTCCATTCCGTTCGTCCAAAATCTGTAGACGTTAAACGTTTAATTGTATAGACAATATCCTTAGCATGCAGTTCAGTATTATCGTGAAAAAGTACCCCTTTACGTATGTAAAAAGTCCATATACATCCAGTTTCGTCAGTCTCCCAGTAATAAGCCAAATGAGGGAGGACTCCGCTGTTGTCATCCTCGGTAAGAAGCGTATCAAAGAGTTGGCGAGCCATATGCCACTCCGTGCGCCGAAGTGTGAAAATCGGATCTAAATTAGGCATACTACGGTAAAAGGGTAGACGCAGCGTATCAAGTTGATAATTCTCATTCTTATCTACTCGGTAACCATACTGTCCTTCCAGCCATTGTACAAAACGACCACGTATTGCATCGTCTACGTCATGCTCTTCAAGAAATCTTATTCCATCATGAAATCTTCCTTTATTCGTTGCTTCCTGGGCAAGTGCAAGTGCTACCTCGGCTTCCGAAGTTAATATAGTCAACGTTGAGCGATTACCTCGTCCGCGACCTGGGGACCATGCGATCCACCCAGCCGCACACAAACGACGGATGATCCACTTTACATTTCGTGGTGTACAGTTCCACAATGTGCCGAGCTCCTCTAATGTAGTCTTCTGTGAAATTTGAGCTTCGAGCTTGCCAAATAAGTTCTTGAGATTGAAGAAATGTTCCGATAACTGCAAAAGATTCACCTCCACAATAAAAAGGGGAAGTTTTCAATTGAAAATTATACTCTTTTTATTTCCCTTTTTTTAACTACAATCATATCATACGAACCATAAGTGTAGCTAAATAGGAGGAGAAAGTTATGGAAATTGTCTTAGCCACGTGGAACCCGAGGAAAATAAAAATGCTTATGGAAGGACTAATGGAATTACCGATACAAACTAGGGCGTTATTTTCAGGTGAAGTGAACGAAGTTGACGAGACCGGAGTAACTTTTGAAGAAAACGCGCTTTTGAAGGCCAATGCAGTGCAGCTAACATCGAATAGGATAGTAATTGCGGAAGACTCAGGGTTATGTGTAGATGTTTTGGATGGAGAGCCTGGTGTTCGTACTGCCCGGTGGGCTCCAGGTACAGATGATGATCGAAGTTTAAAATTGCTTAAAAAATTAAAACATGTATATAACCCTCCACTTCGTAACGCACGATTTATGAGTGTAATTGTAATCCGTTTCCCGGATGGTAGTAGTTCAGTTACATATGGAAAGTTAGAAGGAAGAATTGCGTTCAGTCCACGTGGTGAGCTAGCGAGTGGTTATTCTCGCATTTTTGAGTTGCCTAGCGGTTTAACCATTGCTGAAAAAGGATCACCCACTATTGAAATTAATGATCATCATCGGCAGGCTTTAGCAAAGGCAACGGAGTGTATCAAAGAATGGCTCATTGCTCACGAAGCAAGAGGTGTCTCTATTGACTAAGGAAGACTCAAGTCGTGTAGGTACAGTCAAAGATCGTTATTTTCTCGCCATTGGTGCAGCCGTATTGGTCACTTTGCTCTGGTCGACTTCTTATATCTTAAATAAGTTTGCGTTTCAGCATAATATTGGACCTTTTACATTAGCTGGATTACGATACACTGTTTCTGCAATTACATTGCTGCTAATTCGGTTGATTCTGGTGAATCGAACTATGATCATGCCAAAACCGGATACTCAAAAGGGAAATGCACGTATCAAATTACGACCCTATTATTTGGTTATTCTTGGAGTAACCGGATATCTAATGGCACAGGGACTACAGTACGCTGGCCAAATGTTTATAACACCAACACAAACGAGTATGATACTCTCCGTTGGTAATACTGCAGCTTTACTTATACTCGACGTTTTTTGGCTTAGAGAGTTACGTGGTCGCTCATCATTTATAGGTATAATGGCTGCACTTGCTGGAATTGTTGTTTTCTATTTCCCTTGGGATTTTGGTAAAAGCGATTTTAGCGGAATTGTATTAATACTTGCTTCTTGTGCTGGATATGCTGTCCATTTGGCCTTTACGAGGCACTTACTAAAAAACGGCAGAGCAAAGCCGGGAGATCTTGTTCTCATTCCTATGTCGATTGGTGCCTTCGGTATGTTAATAATAGGACTATTATTTGAAGGGTTACCGAGCTTCTCTTGGCCACTTATCGGTATTCTACTTTGGCTGGGGATCATAAATGGTTCATTTGCATTCTCCTTATGGACTTGGAGTCAAAAGCACTTAAGAGCCTATGAAAATAGTCTGATCAACAATTTGATGCTATTGGAGGTCACTGTATTAGATGTTCTCTTCTTACATCGTAATTTATCATTTGTTGAGGTGCTGGGGCTACTGATGGCAGGGTTGGCTATAGTATTTGTGCAAATATACTGGCATTTAAAACGGCTTACTCAGTAACTGATAGTACTAACTAAACTGTTAAAAGTGTTTCAATTAATAAGACATAACACAACCTAAAATCAACACCGTTCAATAAACTAGGTTTGTTAGCACCTGAAACAACGGGAAAACGTTAGCTTAATAAAACCAAGAAAGCAGCTGACCAATGTGATCTGCTGCTTTTTATTCAACTAACGGATAGAATAGTTGAATTGTGGTGGCCCCACATCGGCACGCAAAAATCTAGGCTGCCCTCAGCGAGGTGTACGTGGGGTTGCCTAGTTTTGTTGTGGTTATAAGCTGTAATCGATGTCTTCGTAAGCGCCTGTGAGGGCGTTTATGTATACGTGAGAAACGCCTTCGATTCCAGTGACAGAAAATGCGTATACAAGCTTGCTGTTGTGGATCTCCAGCTTTGGCTTACCCGAGACGTTTACTTTTGGTCCGAGCTTCTCAAAGGCTTGCTTCGCTGTCAGTTTCGGGTGAAGTGGAAAGGTTTTATTGTAATTGTAAAAATAATTATACGCATCAAAGCTCTTTAACGCACCAGTACGGCGATCAAACTCCCATAAAACTTGCATCTGCGGAATGGAAACTTGCTCCCGAACCGGAATATAAGTGATATGAATTGAGGTGTTTTTTATTTCTTTTGCTACTATTGTCAGACGTTCGTCAGACCAACGCGCCATCCAGGTGTCTGCTACCGAGATAGCCTGCTTTAAGTCCATCGATTGCTCCACAGCTTCTTCTTCGGAGGTCGAGGCGTCGCGTGTCACTTGGAGCACGTGTCCGCTTTTACTCAGTGTTGCAATATAGGTGCTGGTTGGTTTTCCAGCGGTGTCTGATAACTTGAAATCCATGACTTCTCCTAATTGGGGGCTGCTCCCGCCTGAGACCATGTTGACGAATTGCTTACCTGCTCCTGTATTCCAAGCTTCGCCCATAAAGATTTTCGCTTTGGCCGCAAGCTCCGTAGCCTTATAAGTGGTTTCACCGGCGAAAACGGTTCCTGGCTTCGGAGGTGCGTAAGGATTCTGATTGTACAGGAACTCGTTAAAGGCTTTATTGCCGTACGTGGACACCGAGTCGAGTTGAGACAAGGCCTCTTCCATTTCGGTCGAGATCCGTTCTATATCCGATAAAGAGGTGCCGTCACCTTTCTCTCTCATCAGATCGAGATACGATAGGGCGGTCCTCGCGAACTTTCTCAGACGCTGAATTTGTTCTAATTGATTCTGGTTGAGCGAAATTTCCTTCTCGCTGGCGGGATAGGCCAAGTAGCGACTGCCGTTCGTGATAAAAGATTCATACGCTGGCCAAGATTGAATGTTCGTTGTAGCGGATGCACTCCTTATTAATTGCAATATAAGATTGGCATTTTCAATCGCAGATTGAAGTGCTGCTTGCCGATCTGCAAACGTAGGTGCCGCAAGGGACTCCGCAAGCGCATAGTCGAAATTGCCCAAGTAGATCGATTGCATATGCGACCAGTATTGCGTATTGCGCTGTTGTTGCTGCTCCCATTGTCGATTATCCTGATGCTCCGTATAACTGAAATACGTGCCCGCTAGTGTCGTCGCGCAAAGCAGACCAATGATGGATTTAGTGAGAACGTTCATGTCTATTAAAACTCCCATCTTTGTCTTGATAATGCTTATCCACTTTAACAAAGAAGAGAACACAGTTTAATAAGTAAATATTACCAATGAAAATCGCTAGCCAGTTCTCTGATCAAGTTGTCAGTTACCAAATGAAAATCAATTGAGCAGATGAAGGATCAGTCTTCTTCCGATGTTGCATTCAAATACAACTTTGATGAGCGCAGTTCATCCAGCAGCATTGAGTATTAACTTTTAAATAAAAAGAACCGTTCTTTAATAAATGAAATTGTCCTTATCAACATGAAAATGCTAAATAAGAAATTCAATCGATGATCCTTAAACCGAGAAGTGGGGATTTACACGGCAATCAGTACAAGAAGTAAAATAAAAAGACCGCTCATCCGATACTCGGGTGAGCGGTCTTTAAGGGTTATTGTCGCGGCGCACAAACATTATTCCTTTCAAAGTCGCTATTATAGCAGTTTTTTTGTTTTAAGGAATCAAGTTCTTGTCCCAAGGTGAGGACAAGAACATTGTGTCATTTCGGTTTAGTTAATTATCTAAATAGTATCATGATGTAGATCATCTGACGAGATAAAAGCACAGGAGTGCGGTTTTGATCTCTTGAATGGATGCTTTATAGTCCATTAAATTCCCCTGCCTGTCTGAATCATTGTCTATATTACTTCGACAAGTAGCCACGAAATCCTTCCCTAAAGAAACAACGTTAGATCATCTATATTGAATGCGAATTACATAATGATTTTAGAATAAAAAATTTCAAGTTTTAAAGTTGATGTATCATATAATTGTTGTATCTATGATTATAATATTAACAATGCTACACAGAGTATTAATGCAGGGAATTGAAGCAAGAGAGTGTTCTGGATAATTCGTTTCCGTTACTTGAGAACGGCTCAAATGCGAACCAGAAGTGATTTGCTTCCAATTGAACGGTTTTACTGTAGGAAGCTGTATTCTGGCGAGGAGAAGGGAAGGATGTTTACATGAACAGCAAGGAAGCCAACGGTGTCTCGTACGAAAGTGTGACAGATCAGCAGCTTCAAGATCAGTTGAAATATTATAAAGAACGAGCTCCAGAGTATGATGACTGGTGGTACCGTCGAGGCACATTTAATCAAGGAGACGAAGCTAACCAAATCTGGTTCGATGAGATCAGTACGATTAAGAATGCTTTTAAAGCTGAACATTTTCATGGTGACTTTCTTGAACTTGCGGCGGGGACTGGCACTTGGAGTAGTCTGTTCTTAAAAGAAGCCCTTATATTGACCCTTGTAGACGGTTCCGAAGAAATGCTTTCGCATAATCCGGTAGTATCTGAATCCAATGTAAGAACGATCATTGCAGATCTTTTCAGTTGGTCTCCGGATCAGTTATACGATTCAGTTGCTTTTACTTTTTGGATATCTCATTTACCCAGAGAGAGACTGGCGAGCTTCTTCACCATGGTATCACGCTGTTTGAAGCCCGGAGGGAAAATGTTCTTTATCGATGATCGAGAAGTAGCAGGAACCCGTGAGTCTCATGTAGTGGGGACATCTGGGCAAACGATGGTTCGGAAGCTTAATAATGGTGATCATGCTACTATAGTGAAGAATTTCTTTGGCGATAAAGAGATTGAGCAAATTGCTGCTAGTGCGGGAATTGAATTGCATGTCCATTGCACCCCTAAGTACTTTCAGTATGGGATAGGGTCCAAAACTGTCTAGAGCAGTACAATATAGATAACACTAAATGTTCGGTTGAAATAAAGAATTGGACTGATCAATTAAAAGAAGCAGCGGCGGACCAAGACTTGATAAATAAAGTCTTAGACTGCCGCTGTTGTCGTTTTGACTAACGTTCTCCGTTAGCGCGGAATGAGGAATAGTCTGGCAACTTTCCACGTAATTGGAGCTGTATACATAAAGGGTAAGTGTCGAAGGACAAGAATATATTCCCATTAAAGTCGCTATTATAGCGGCTTTTTTGTTTTATCGGTACAAGTTATTGTCCTTGACTTGGGACAAGAACTTGGTCCTATTGCTGATTAGGGTTATATCTTATCATTATTTTGCCCGTCAATTCATTAAACTAACGGGCAGGATTGTTCAATAACTTCGCGAATACTTTAAAATGGATAATTTCATGAAGTTCAGTATTAGCTGAAAGATACGCAAAAATAAAATGATGAAAGGCGGATTCTATTGAAGCCAGGGATTATAGTTCTTCTTAATGGTACTTCAAGTTCTGGAAAGACAAGCATATCTAATGAATTATTAACTCAAAGTGATATCCCATTTCAACATTTATCATTTGATAATTTTATTAATGGGCTATTTCATAGTTATAAAGATTTCATTAATAGCACATATCCGAGTATGGAAGCAAATGGTGCAGAGGATGGACAAGTAGTAAATCAAATTCTTGCAGATCCGTTGATTTCATTATACTACTCGACAATAAAACTATTTTCTGCGATGGGAAACAACGTAGTTGTAGATTCTGTTATAGGTAATGACAAATGGTTCAATACTTGTATTGAATTATTATCAGATCACTCAGTCATATTCGTAGAAGTTAAATGTTCAAAGGAAGAACTTGCTAGAAGAGAACAACTTAGAGGAGACAGGGAGATTGGTTTAGCAAATTCACAATACGATAACGTGTATTGCTTTAATGAATATGATCTTGAATTTAATACTGAAATAATGAGATCGAGTGAGTGTGCCAATGAGATATTAAATTTTATAAGATCTAATAAAGAATACACTGCTTTTAAGAAGTTGATTAAGGGGGAAAGTGTAAGTAAGTAGTTCAAAGAAGGCGTATCCATCAGCTAACATCATATTCACGCTTCGGGTCATTTGGCTCTCGTTCCTGTTAATAGGTATAAAGAAAAATGTCGAATAAAGTGATTGCTAACTAAATTGTTGTGTGATATTATGATCCAGTAAACGTTTACATCAATAATGAATTGAATATTAGCAGTGTTTGGCTGTTACTGGTAAAGCAGGCATGACCAAAATGATTTTGCATTTTCCTTATGTGAGTAGGGGGAGGCATATCGTTTTGGTCTTTTTTATATCCAATTTCAGAAATGAGGCAAAGGTATGGATTATCGCAAGTTGGGACAAGAGATTACGGAATTGGTTGGAAAGAAGGATAATATCGCTCGGCTTACGCACTGCGCAACCCGACTTCGGTTCGAACTGCACGATATCTCCAAAGCGGAGACAGAAAAACTCAAAGCTCTTCCAGGTGTCATTACCGTTGTGAACAATGGTGGACAATACCAGGTTGTCGTGGGCAATGAGGTGCAGCAGGTCTACCGAGTTATCACTCAGCAGATGGGTTCAGCAACCCAAAGTGCGGAGTCCAAATCAGATTCCGGCAAAAATAACGGACCAAAGCAGAAACAGAGCTGGATTTCCAGATTCATAAGCGTAATCTCGACGACATTTACTCCGGTAATACCGGCAATTATTGGCGCGGGTATGATCAAAGCGATATTAGCCGTACTTGTGCTGACAGGCCTCGTAACTACAGAAAGCCAAAACTATTACATCCTTAACACCATTGCGGATGCGGCGTTTTATTTCATGCCTATTCTGCTGGCTTATGGAGCTTCCATTAAGTTCGAAACAAGTCCAATTCTGGCGATGACAGTTGCCGGTGTTTTGTTACACCCGGGATGGAGCGCCCTGATGGCGGGAGGAAAAGACGTGTTTTTCATCGGTGTTCCAGTTCGACTTACCGATTACGCAGGCTCCGTGCTACCAATTATTATTGTCGTTTGGCTCATGTCTTATATTGAACGTTTCGCGGATCGAGTATCGCCCTCAATGATCAAATTTTTCACGAAACCGATGATTGTGCTATTGATTACAGCACCTCTTGCATTGGTGGCGATCGGGCCTTTCGGAACGTACCTGAATGATCTGGTTGCGCTGGGTGCAGAAGCGATTAATGCCAGAGCCAGTTGGCTGATTCCTTTGTTAATGGGAACTTTGCAACCGTTCCTGATCGTGACAGGCACTGCATGGGCGATGACGCCGATTGCAACTAGCCAACTGACCAAAAATGGATATGAAATGATCAACGGTCCGGGAATGCTAGCGTCCAATATTGCTCAAGGTGGGGCTACGCTTGCTGTAGCATTAAAAACCAAAAACAAAAAACTGAAACAGCTCGCTGCTTCATCCGGTTTCACCGCTGTGCTGGGCATCACGGAACCCTCCTTGTACGGTGTAACACTGAAACTGAAGAAACCCTTGATTGCCGCAATGATTGGTGGTGGCGTAGCAGGGATATACGCTGGTCTGACCGGATTAGTACGTTATGCCTTCGTTTCTCCAGGGCTTGCCGCGTTACCTGCATTCATTGGCAGCAATCCGATGAACATCGTTCATGCTATTGTGACTTGTCTGATTGCTTTTATCGTTACCTTTGCCCTGACATGGATCATTGGTTTTGAAGATCCAGTAGACGATGAAGAAGAAGGCAATTCCAATGTTAACGATGACAAGATGCTTTCCGGGCAGCCTGTTAAAGACAACACGGCCGGCACGCAGTCTGTTGCAACAACAAATGCAAATGTACCGAGCCAAAATGAATTACGCCCACTTACGATCGCCAGCCCGATGCAAGGGGAATTAGTCCATCTGGACCGTGTACCAGACGATGTTTTCTCTTTGGGATTGCTGGGTAAAGGCGCTGCAATTATCCCTGCAAAAGGAGAACTGTATGCACCAATCACAGGTGAAGTTACGGCTTTCATGGACTCCAAACATGCGGTCAAATTAAATGGTTATGATGGAGAAGAGGTACTCATTCATATTGGAGTGGATACCGTCAACCTGAAGGGGAGACATTTCAACTCTTCCATTAAAGTGGGGGACCGGGTACAACGGGGTGACTTGTTGATCAGCTTCGATATCGATGCCATCAAGGCGGAAGGGTATGAAGTCATAACCCCGATCATTATCGCCAATTCGAATCGTTTCCCGGATATTAAGCTGGAGAAGCAGAGTCCTGTGGAGGTTGGAGCGACTATTATCCACCTTTCATAACAAGCTTAATACGGTCCGTCATATATCTTGATCAATATTAAAATGAAGGAGTGCTTGAGATGTTATATCAACACATCAAACTATTCCCCAATGAATTTCTGTGGGGAGGCTCTACCTCTGCTTATCAAGTGGAGGGAGCCTGGAACGAAGATGGCAAAGGTCTGTCCGTCATCGATATGTGTTATCATCCGGCCGGAACCGCCGATTTCACAGTAGCGAGCGACCACTATCACCGATTCAGAGAAGACGTGAAGCTTTTTGCAGAGCTGGGCCTCAAAGCATATCGTTTTTCGATTGCATGGACTCGAATCTTGCCTTCAGGCACAGGAGCTGTTAATGAGAAGGGACTCGATTTTTACCACCAACTGATTGACGAATTGCTGCTCCATGGTATCGAACCCATTGTGACCATGTACCATTTCGACTTACCTTATGAGCTTGAGAAAACGGGAGGATGGAACAACCGGGAAACGATCGATGCTTTTGTCGAGTACGGGCGTATCTTGTTTGAGCATTACGGGCATAAAGTGAAATATTGGTTGACCATTAATGAGCAAAATACGATGATTCTTCATCCGGGTGCCATTGGCACACCGAAGGGCGGACGTTTGCTTTCCAGTAAGGAACTGTATCAGCAAAATCATCACATGTTTGTGGCTCAAGGCAGAACGATGCGACTATTTCATGACATGCTCCCGCAAGGCAAGATCGGTCCTGCATTGAACATGACTTCCATGTACCAGGCAACCTCCAGACCAGCAGATGCAATCGCTGCACATAACTGGGAGACGATTCGCGGATGGGGTTTTCTCGACTTATCAGTATGGGGACGGTATAATCCATTATTCTGGAGTTATTTACATGAACGTGGCATTGAGCCGGTTATTGAGCAGGGTGACATGGATGATATCCGGTCTGGCCGCCCCGATCTGGTAGCAATCAATTATTATTCGACGGCAACCATTGCCGCCAGTACGGGCAATGCGTCGGATGTTACAGCTCGTGCGGGTGATCAGCAAATCATGCTTGGCGAGCAGGGAGTATACCGGGCCGCGGAGAATCCTTATACCGAAAAAACAAAATATGGCTGGGTCATTGACCCGGTTGGCCTGAGGCTAACATTGCGTAAGGTATGTGAACGATATGGTCTCCCGATTCTAATTACGGAAAATGGTATAGGTGCTCCGGATGTACTGGAGGCAGATTACACCATTAACGATACGTACCGGATTGATTTTATTGAGAAACACCTGGAACAGATCAGACTGGCTCTGACGGATGGGGTAGATGTGATTGGTTATTGCCCTTGGTCCGTGATTGACGTGGTAAGCACTCATCAAGGTTATGGGAAACGTTACGGCATGATCTATGTAAACCGCGGTGAACAGGATCTGAAAGACTTGAAGCGCTTGAAGAAGAAAAGCTTCTCGTGGTATCAGGAGGTCATTAAACAGAATGGCAGATGTATCGGAAACTCGGATCAGGCGGTCACGAAAGAATAAAGGATCGTGATGAATGCATGAGAGTAATCAAAATATTGAATAACAGCTTGCTTCTGACCAAAGATGAACAGGGACAAGAAATGATTGTCATGGGAAAAGGCTTGGCATTCAAAGGCAAAGTCGGCGAGCGACTCGATGAGGAGCACATCCAGAAACGATTCATTCTGCAAAATAATCCGTCTGCCCAGGCTTACGTACGAACCATCGAAAACATGCCAGAAAAACATGTGAATGTCATAAACAAACTGATTTCCAATGCCAAAGAAAAGCTGTCTCTTGATGATCAAATCTTCTTTACGCTTATGGATCACTTGTCGTTTGCTATTGAGCGATGGAAAAAAGGTGTAGCATTACAGAATCGCATGTTATGGGAGATCCAGAGGTTTCATCCTGTCGAGTTCGAACTGGGGGTTGAATCCGTTCAGATGCTGAATCTAGAACTGGGTATTGAACTGCCGGAAGAAGAAGCAGGGAATATCGCTTTTCATTTCGTGAATGCCCAAACACATGAGCAGAATATGGAGCGCACGATGCAATCCTTTAAGATGTTAAAAGATATTTTTAACCTGATTCAATACACCTTTGATATACAATTGAACAAAAATTCCATCCATTATGTGAGACTCGTCACACATTTGCAATTCTTCATCCAGCGTTTACAAGAAGGGCGTCTGGGCAATTCGGCGAAAGATTTTATATTTCAACACATGGCGAAGGAGCATCCGCTTGAATACAAATGCGCGGAGATGATCAAAACCTACGTGCAAAACATGCTGGATATCTCCATATCGAACGAGGAATTATTATATTTGATGATTCACATTGCTCGAATTGTGCAGGAGGAGCAAGGTGACGAGGGAGGATTATAAAACAAAGCTAAAGTTATATTCCCTTACTTAGGAGGAGCGATTCTCTGAACATCTGATGCCCTTGATTTCTGGCATGTTCATATGCCTTTTAGTACACAGGAGATAAGATACTTTCTAACAATGACCGTTTTCTCGTATTCTTTCGGGAAACGGTCTTTTATATTTGCAAAAATCTATTCGTATGGTGCCTGTCGATGATTTATTTATGAAAAAATAGTTTTCTCCTACTTTTTTTATTGAAATTTGGGTTCACTTCAGACCGGATTTTATTTACGATTCATGAAGAAAAATATCCCAAAGGAAAGGAGAAGACAGCAGAAAATCGAGAGGCAATAATGATGAATTCGACATTTAAGCGAATCAGGAGGCAATAAAAATGAAGTAGTGCTATAACCTTGTTAAATGGATGGTTATTCGTGTGTTTGTCGTAAGCATCTGTGCGGTTATAAGGTACGTTCCCGGCAGGGTGGCGGCCGATGATTCGGTTATCCATACCCAGCCAGCAATCTTGGAGACGGTAAGCCCGTCAGGATTCGTACATCCTTCCGTGGGTTCCACTGGCGATGCGCTGAAGCTAATGCAGGAGAAGGTTGCCATTGGTGCAAAGACATGGGCGAGTGCGTTCGAGGACTTCAGGAACTGTCCCAGTGGATCGCTGGATTATGATATTCGAAATCAGAGCAAGCTGGATAAAACGAAACCGGCATATGATCGCTTGCAGGCGTTCCCATTCAATATCATGAAGGAGTATTCAGAGTATATGTGAATGGTTATAAAGGGGAAGGCAAAGGCATACGCCAGATGTATAATGGTATTTTATGGGCGGATTATTAGTCTCTCGCTGAACGGCCGGGACATTTGCGACTGAAGTGATTCAGACCTATCAAGGAAGGTGGCATTTTCCGGGCTGGCAATACGCTATCTCAACGTTACCTCATGACGACAGGGCTACAGGTGGATACCAAGCTTGATCTGGTGGGAATGTCGGATGGACTTCGAGCGGGCCTGGTTCATTTTAATGGGGGCGTGGATTATGCCATGGGTTCTGCGCAAGGGTATAGAGTCTGGTGTCCGTTGGGATATTTGTTGTAAATACGACTAGTTTCAAATTGACTTTGCTTGCCATGATGAACGAATTACGATTTCGAGGAATATAATCATATTGAATAGGCACGGATAAAACCTCTCTGCTAAACAGGGCTCAAGCTGCCGAGAATGTCTCGACAGCCTGGAGCTGCTGAATTAGCAGCTTTTTTGTTTCGTTCGTTTGATATCCCTCTTATACAACCCTCTCAAGCAAGACCCCAACCTGGTTTGCCATGACATGAGGTGGATACGGCATCCCGCTCGTGATCCACCATTCCACTATTCCTACAAAAGCTGTTCCCATAAAGGAGCCCACAATTAATTCATCCAATCCCTGGTTTCTTTCTTCGTTCATATTTACTTCACCTTTATATTCTTCAATAAGAAACTCAAGGAACCGGGCACGAAAAGAAGGAGCTCCTTTACTCGCCAACATCGTTGAAAAGAATAAATAATTGCGCTCAAAGTATTCGAAATAGACCAGATTCGCTTCACTCCACTCCATTTCACATGCATATTGGTTGATGTCTTTCATGTTGTTAATATGCTCTTCAATCAGTTTATCCAGCAGATCAAATTTATCTGTGTAATGCAGGTAGATGGTTGCCCTGTGAACATTTGCCCTGTTGGAAATCTCCTGGATCGTAATGGAATCGAAATTCTTTTCTGACATCAATTCAATGAGGGCCTTTTTTATCGCTTCCTGTGATTTGAGTATTCTTCGATCTATTTTAGGCATGTATTTCCACCAAGCTCTCTTAGTTAATAGTCAATTCAGGGGATTTTGTAGAATAATCGACAAACACAGATTATTTAACGATTGTAAGTGCCTCGATTCAATATAATATTATACACATGTCGTGTAAACGATCAAAATCGCGTATGACTAAACGACTACATTGCGGCAGAGACAACCCTGAACCGGTACGAATGGAGAGGATTCGTAAAATCTGGAGGTAACGGCTGAAACAGTAGATCATGAGACGGAGGAAAACAGCGTGATTCCCATCCATATTATTGTTGGCGGCAGCACGTTTACAGCAACTTTAAATAACAATGAAACGACACAAGCCCTGATAGCGCAATTTCCGATGACCATCCAAATGAAAGAACTGAATGGGCTAGAAAAGTATAATGATCTGCCCGAGGAGCTTCCTGCTGCATCTACCGAACGCCCTGAAACCATTCATGCCGGTGAAATTATGTCCTGGTCCGGAAACACTTTGGTGCTTTTTTATCAGACTTTCTCCAATTCTTATGGCGGTTATGTACTACTCGGAAGTGTTGACGATCCGTCTAATTTGGCAGCTACGCTTGGTTCAGGGCATGTACAAGTCACCTGGTCGCTTGCAGAATAAACCGCAGGAATGTTTCCAGAGGTGAAGTTATCTAGAGAAGGAAGACTACTGATTAGTTTATCTATATGGAAAAGGAGTAAAGTGAAATGAAACCCAAAGACATTCTTGAACGAGATAAAAATGGCGAGTTAATTTCTTTAAATGACCCGGAGTATTATAAAATTCATGATCTTATTGTTGAAGCACAGAAAATTACAATGCAATTAAACAACTCATATCATGAAGCGAAAGAAGTCAGAGGATTGTTTTCGAAATTAACGGGAGTAGAGGTAGATGAATCGTTTGGACTTCTTCCTCCTTTTTACACGGATTTTGGCAAGAATATCAGAGTGGGAAGAAATGTGTTTATCAATCATGCTTGTACTTTTATGGACAGAGGTGGCATAACCCTCGAAGATAACGTATTGATAGGTCCAAAAGTTAACCTGATTACCATTAACCACCCGCTGGAACCAGCTGAAAGACGCTCCACGATATCTACTCCAATAGTCATCAAGAAAAACGCTTGGCTTGGGGCAGGCACGATGATCATGCCTGGGGTTACGATCGGAGAAAATTCTATCGTTGCTGCAGGTGCAGTGGTCACCAAGGACGTTCCACCCAATACGATTGCTGCAGGTGTTCCTGCGAAAATTATAAAGAATTTGGAATAGAAGCGCTCATGTAATCGGGAATATATAGAAAAATGTAGAAAGACATAAAGTTCCCAACCTGACTGAGGAGTGACATCAAGTAATGATGGTGTTCTGAACAGGGAAGCGTGGGAAAAAGCCAAAACCAATCTTCCGAAAAACACGACATTCGTGAGTATAAAGGGTGGCAACCATGGTCAACTTGGCTCCTACCGGATGCAAAAGGGAGACAGCGCGCCTAAGATTACAGGACAGGAACAGCTTCAGCAGATTGTTCAGGCACTGAAAGAATGGATGAAATCAGTACAAAAATAAAAAAAAGGACCCGTAAGTGTTCATCTTTCATCGATGATTGCTTTCGGTCCTTTTTTGTTTATCCTGTACCTTTATGCCCTGGCAGCATCTTTATAAAAATTTTTAATGAACGACGGTATCGGTTTCCGCCTCTCTTTGTTAACGTCTTCGGAAGGCTCCGCCGCGTGCCAGAGCGAAGAAGATGAGCAGGGCAATAATCGAGCCAACGATGGCGGGAATAATATGAAATCCGCCAATCACCGGCCCCCTTGGTCCCAGCAATTCCGTACCTAACCAGGAACCGATAAAACCCGCAATAATGTTCCCAAGTACACCGCCTGGTACGTCCCGCCCAATCAAGTTGCCGCTTAACCAGCCAATAAGTCCACCAACAATGAGTACCCAGAGCAGATCCATGGATTGTTCTCCTTTCTTCGAGTTTATTACAAGTTATGTTGGACTGAGTGGAATATACCTCACCTTCCAGTTGGTGGAGCAATCTAAAGTGTCTGTGCTAAGATGAGGGTGAATTATGATTCAAGCTGGGGAGCAAGGCTAAAAGGGGTGCACTTGAAGAAGATACTTGTCATTGACGATGAAGTCGCAATCAGAGATTTAATTGAGCTCGTACCGAGAAGAGAAAACGACGTCGTTCAAACGGCTGAAAACGGTAAAATAGCCTTGCAGCTGCTGGATGCGGTACTCTATCATATAATGGTAACATCTTTAAAAACTGCTTTAAATTATGGATAGATCTTTGTGTTATTAAATTAACGGATTAACATCAAATTTTGGTTATATCGTTTTAGAAGAGTTCTACTAGCAATTCATAAGTCCAACTCCATTTTTCTTCATAATCGGTTTATAAGCACCCATTTTAATTCCGTGGAACTATTCAAAAAAAACGGCCGCTGTTCGCATCGTTTGCGACAGGGCCGTTTTTTGTTTTTCGTAGGCTAGCATCAATTGCTATTCATTCTTGCCAAACACTCATAGGGTCCCATGGCTTGATTTGATTATCATATTTTCCGGCCAAAAAAACTTTCATGTCTTCCAGCTTAGCAGGCACCTCGTTCCAAATTGGAAGGGGTGGTAACCCTCGTTTGCTTTTCAATAGGATGTCCACTGTAACATACAAGCGTTCTGGCTGAATCTAATGAAGGAAGCGGGAAATATCAATTTGCTTGGTCAGGGACAAGGCATCAATTTCGTCATTGTAATGCTTGTTGAACTCGCTGATCAGGTTCAGGAGGTAGTCTCTCTGCTCCTTCACGAAGTCCAGGCCGCAGATGGCGCCATGTCCTGGAATAACGATTTCGGGTTTAATTTCATCAATAATGCGGTCAAGCACTTTAACCCAATTGAGGGTTCCCTCTTCGCTGTATGCCGTACACCCGTTAAACACCACATCGCCGGCGAACAGCACTTTTTCTTTTGGCATCCACATCAGCAAGTCACTGTCAGAGTGGGCCGGAGCAACATTGTAAATCATTACTTCCGTATCGCCAAGACGGATGTTTATATCGTCCTTTATCTCAATATTCGGGAGCAACCATTCTACGCCTTCCAGGTCGAATCCTTCAAATTCAGCTGCAAAGAACCGCTCGCCCGAAGTAGATTCCGGAGAATCCTTTCCTCTTCTGATGACGCTGTCCATCCAGGAGATATTTTCGGTAAGACGCTCTCTGGACGCTTCCTTGTGCATAATAATGCAAGCATCTTCAAACACTTTGTTTCCCCAGGCATGGTCGCTATTATAGTGCGAGTTCACCACATATGCGGGAGAGCCTCCGTTGCTTACTTCCTTAAAAGCCTCCCGCATTTCCCGCGCATGGAACAAATCGAAGAACGTGTCATACACCAGCCCTTCACCCTTGTTGATGAACCCGGCATTGGCCCAACTGATGCCGCGATACGGCGAAATACCGGCAAAGACGCCATCTGCGACTTCAAAAAATTTAACGCGAGGTTTTTGAATAATACGTCCATACTTCATGAAAATTCTCCTTTTTCGTATATGTTTTTGGTGTAAGGCATACTGACTATGGCTTTATTATAGAGAAGGGAAAACAGGAATGCAAGCAAGTACTTGCATGCAATTATACTGTACGATATGATAGTATCAGAACAACATCACACTGCATGGATGGAGGCGCTTAACCATGAAACTAGTAACCTTTCAAACCAATACATCCCAGGAACCGTTGTTTGGGCTTGTAATAAACGAGAAATTTGTCGTGTCTTTTGCCGCAATCATGAAAAATCAGGGAACATTCGTTGACAGTCTTGAAAGTATGGACAGCTATCTTCATTATTTGCCGGCAAGTGATGATGCCGCTAAGGAAATGATGCAATATGCTATCGAACAGGTGCATCAATTCAATGAAAATGAAATCAGCCCGATTGCAGCGGTAACCCTGCTACCGCCAGTTCCAAATCCGGCTGCGCTTATCGATTTCGGGCTGACGCCAAGACATCTGAGAAATGCTGGCGTAAATCTGCTGCGAAGAGAATATACAGGGCCGGAAAGAGAAGAGCTTACACGTAAAATTGCTGAAAAATTCCAGCAAGATCTGAATAAAGTAACTTTCAGTTATTATAAGTGTAACCATAATGCATTAATTGGCGATGGGGATACGATTCATTGGCCTTCGTACTCTTCCTACCTGGATATCGAGCCGGAGCTGGCTTTTGTTACAGGGAAGGGGAACTGCATTGCAGGTTATGTTATTTTTAACGACAGTACTGTCCGCGATGTGCAGTGGCCGGATTTCCAGGCGATGACCGGACCGACGCGCTGCAAAGATTTCGATCGCAGCAAAGGAATCGGACCATTTCTGGTAACGCCGGATGAAATCGACAACCCGCTGGCATTGGATGTGGATGTACGTATCGGGGAGAGACTGCACTGGAAGGGAAGCACATCCGAGTATTCTGCACACCCTGGAAAAGTGATGGAGGAGGTTCTCAAAGTTTTCACGCCACTCCCGGGCACGATTATAGGAATGGGGACGATACCGGATTGCTGCGCAATCGAGACCGAAGAATGGCTGTTGCCCTCTGACCGAATCCAGATTACATTTGATAAATTAGGCACGCTCACGCAATTGGTGCCTGATCATGTCAAGATTACGGAACCAAGCCGCTGGGAAAAAAGAAGCGATTTACCTTAAATAAATGTTTATGAAAATGATGGACCCCTACCCTGCTGTATATACAAAACTTGTAGTAGAATAGGTTTAACATATGCAAAAGGAGAAATACAATGCAAACTTCAGACAAAATCATTGAAGCCGCGACACGGCTCATCAAAAAGAATGGCTATCGGGGAGTAAGCACCAAAGCCATTGCAACGGAAGCTAAAGTCAATGAATCTACGATTTTCCGGCAATTTGGAAGCAAGCAAGGCATATTGGAAGCCATCATTGAAAGACATTCGGATATTCCGCAATTTGAGAAGCTGTTAAAAGAGGACGCGACCGATAATCCGGAAGTCGATCTGCTGAATGTAAGTCAGCAGTACCGATTGTTTTTCCATAAAAATGCAGACATCATTTTGATTGGCATCCGCGACAAAGGAATGTTTCCCGAATTGGACAGAGTGCTGGCCGATCCACCGGTGAAGCTGCACTCCTTGCTGGTTGAATATTTTGAACGCCTGCAGAAGAAAAAAGTTATAGCCAGACAGGATGAGCGCCTTGCCGCCATGTCTTTTCTCTCGATGTGCTACGGATTTCAGATGAGCGAGCTGATTCACGGGCAATATCAGTCCCAACTCGTCACCGAGGAAGATTTCTACAAGCACAGTGTCTCATTGTTTGTAAAAGGAATTTTGTCTCAGTCATAAGCTTTGTTGATTTATTTAAATATGCCAAAGACTGCTTTTGCTCGACTAGCTTTACCATTCGTTTCACATTCACAACAAATGCTGTGAGGTATGTCTGTATTCGCATACGAAATAGACCTCGGTACTTGGCTGTTGCCATACCGTGGAACCTCTTCATCTCAGCATTTTTAAACTCAATATTGGGTCTGCATTTATCAGTAGTTACTCAAAAAAGAATCACTTCCCAAAAGTTATACGGGAAATAGGAGTAAGAGTCCACCTAATTATTAGGCGGACTCTTTTAGTTATTCTTATTTGATGATGGATTTTTCTAAAGAGCAACATAAATGAGGTTGTTTATTTATAATTTCGGAGATGAATTTCGATCGGTACTCCCATGGAGGAGATCACCTTGGGATAAGCACTTATGTTCAGTATTATTTTGATGAAGATACATGTATCTTCATTCTTTCAAAGAATGAGTCTATTAATCAGTACAGATTAGGTAATGCTCTGTCAGATATTTTGCATCATTTTAATATAAATTTCCAACAAAACAGGAGGAGAGTAGGGAACTTGGACAAGTTTTTGTCCCGATTACCGTAATGGACAAGAACATGATCCGATTGCCGATTAGAAGGATATCTATTCTATCTCTGCCTGCTAATTCATTAAGCTAACGGGCAGATTAGCGTGGTATATTTAATTTAAAGTTCTAACAAGGAGGTCGCAAATGAATTCGATAACCTCGAAAGAGTTTGAAGCTGTTATTAAACTCCCTGCGAATATTCGATATGAATATTTTATAAAGAAGGTTACTGATTCAGAAGAAATTTGGGGGTTGTATGATGACGGTTGGGCAATGTCTTCAGATGATAAAGAGAGATTGCTTATTTCATTCTGGCCTAGGAAAGAGTTTGCAGAGTACTGTGCTTATGAAGAATGGTCAAATTATAAAGCACATTGTATCTCATTAGACGAGTTTATTAGTGACTGGTTACCCAATATGGTGGAGGATCAGCATAAGCTGTCGATCTTTTGGAATAGAGATGATTCTGCAGTTCTTGAGATTCAAGTGCTACTAAATGATTTAGAGAAGGAACTCGAAAAGTATTGATCCATCGTTACGCTAACGGGAAACGTTCCAGAGAGCTTGAAGGAAATGAACCGGAGAATGTTAGGCGAATCGATCAGATTTATGAGATGATCAAGGACATTAGTAAGATATTTGTGGTTAGAGCCGGACACAGCTCAATAGAAACAAACTCTATATATCTTAAAACAGAAGATTCTATTTTCTGGCATGGGTGCTTGTAGGGGAGAATGCATGTTGGAGGAGATATATTTCATTATTATCTGAAGATAAGCAGAAAAAAGGCATCTCCTGAAGGAGATGCTTTTTTTCTTGAGTAGAAACATTGTTAGGATTGCTACTGGGTATCATTCGTCCTAAATCGAGGAAGTATAATTATATTACTCTCTTTTTTCATTATCTAATCGCCGACGAAATACCAAAGCCGAAACAGCAAATATAATAAAAGATAATATTGAAGCAGCAGTAACCATCTTCAACACATTTCCTATTGGAGGGTTAAACAACAGAGCAATTGAGATGATTAAAACAGCACCTGTTAAACCCATTCCCAAAATCGAGATCGCTAAAATCTTGTTCATCAAATCACCTCACAAGGGATATTATACCATTTAAAGAGACTGCCCTGAAATTACAGAGTTAGGTTATGTAAATGAGTGGGGCTGGAAGAAAGTTGTCAAGAGTCCTAAAAAGAACTACAGTGCTAAGGTTATTTGTCTTTCCGATTTAATGAAAATCTAAGTGAGAGTAGTGATCTCTTTTGAGTGATTAAAGATAATGAGTGATATGGAAAGATCCTTTGGTAAAATGAAGTTGTGGGGGCCTCACAGTAGGAGTATTAGCTGTTATTAAAATCAAATCCACATGAAATATTTACATAGTGAAATCTTTCTTGTTGAGCAAAAAAGCCATATTTTGAGATATTCCAATTGAAATTATGGATGTCATTGAGATTAAATACATTACGTAGCCCATATATAAATTTTTATTCAAAATTATTTAAACTGCGACCGTTTCTCAGATTCTACCTGGAAACGGTCGTTTTATTTATTACTAAAGTCGCAAACAAGGATCATCATGCTACGTTTGGAAAGCCACTTAAGACTCCCCTCCCTATAACTCCTGCCTGAAGGGCCGGTACGATATGACTGCGGTCGGAAAAACTGGTCAAAATGATGATTCGTGTATCCGGATACGCTTCCGATATGAGGCGACTGGCTTCAATGCCGTCCATTATTAGCATGTACAGGTCCATCAGGATAACATCAGGTCGGAGTTTGCCATTCCATACTTAGAATGAGAAATTAAAGTAGATGCGCAAATCGAGGGCGAAGTTAAACTAACGGGCAGGATAGTTTAACATGAAAGCTGGCTAGTGTATAAATAGTATAAAATCATTTCGGCCTAATAATTACGATGAAAGAAGATAATGAAAAAGTTTATTGCGTGTCGAGGGACAAGATCTTATACCGATTACCGTAATGGACAAGAACATGATCCGATTTCTGATTAGATAAATGTCTAAGTAGTGGTGGAGGATCTTATTTAGAACGCGCTATATTTTGTGCGGATATTTTTATTTTTTGTCCGCCACATGTGTACAATAAATAAAAAAGATGATACATTGAAATTAGTTTAATCCCTTTTAAAACAGGTTTTTTTGGAGGATTCTTATGTCTCCTGTACGAGGACATACGTATATCGAGGAGGGAATGGGATGTCAAGTCAAGCCTTGGACCAATTTTTAAGTTCGAACATCGAAGATCTAAAGACTAAAGGTCTATATAACGTCATCGATACGCTGCAGGGTGCAAATGGTCCTGTTATTCGTATCGACGGAAAGTCCCTAATCAATTTGTCTTCCAATAACTATTTGGGACTGGCAACAGATTACCGCCTGATTGATGCTTCAGTTAAGGCGTCGCAGACATACGGGGCAGGCGCAGGGGCTGTGAGAACAATTAATGGTACGATGGATCTTCATATTGAGCTTGAAGAAAAACTGGCCCGTTTCAAAAAAACGGAAGCTGTTATCGTGTATCAATCGGGATTTAACTGCAATATGGCTGCTATATCCGCGGTAATGGACCAGCATGATGCGATTTTATCCGATGAGCTGAACCACGCTTCAATTATTGATGGCTGCCGCCTGTCGAGAGCCAAGGTGATTCGCTTTAAGCACTCGGATATGAATGATTTAAGACAAAAGGCGAAAGAGGCCAAGGAATCCGGTCAGTACCATAAAATTATGGTCATCACGGATGGGGTTTTCTCCATGGATGGTGATATAGCAAAGCTGCCCGAAATCGTGAAAATAGCTGAAGAATTCGATCTGATTACTTATGTGGATGATGCTCACGGTTCGGGCGTTCTCGGAGCGGGTGCGGGAACCGTGAAGCATTTTGGATTGTCCGACCGCATTGACTTTCAAATTGGTACTCTTTCCAAGGCGATCGGCGTTGTCGGCGGTTATGTGGCGGGTAAAAAGCAACTGATTGAATGGTTGAAGCTGAGAAGCCGTCCGTTTCTGTTCTCGACATCGCTACCTCCGGCTGCAATCGCTGCTTGCAGCGCTTCTGTCGACATTTTGATGAATGACAAAGAGCTGATCGAGAAGCTGTGGGAGAACGGCAATGATTTGAAAAACGGCTTGAGCCGGTTTGGATATGATGTAGGCCAAAGCGAAACGCCGATCACACCTTGTATCATTGGCGATGAAGTAACCACCCAACAGTTCAGCAAACGGCTCTATGAAGAAGGCGTTTACGCCAAGGCAATCGTGTTTCCGACGGTCCCGAAAGGAACCGGAAGAATACGCAACATGCCGACAGCTGCCCATACCAAGGAGATGCTCGACCAGGTGATCTCTGTTTATGAGAAAGTTGGCAAGGAAATGAAGCTGATTTAGCTGCATTCGCGGGAGTATATTTCGGGAGGAATGTCTTATGAACAAGATTTTGGTGACCGGAGCACTGGGCCAAATTGGTTCTGAGTTAGTTGTTAAATTACGTGAAATCTATGGTGCGGATTCCGTCGTTGCTACGGATCTCAGGTCATCAGCCCACGAAATTACCCGATCCGGGCCATTCGAGCTGCTGGACGTGACGAATGATAAGGCGATGTTCGAAATCGCCAAGCGGTACGAAGTGGATACCGTCATCCATTTGGCTGCTCTGCTGTCGGCTACCGCAGAGGAGAAACCGCTGCTTGCCTGGAATTTGAATATGGGCGGATTGATGAATGCACTTGAAATATCCAGGGAGCTCGGCTGCCAATTTTTCACTCCAAGCTCTATTGGATCTTTTGGTCCTTCGACTCCGAAAGACAATACCCCGCAGGATACGATCCAGAGGCCCAATACGATGTACGGCGTGAACAAAGTGTCCGGCGAACTGCTTTGTGATTATTATTTTCACAAATACGGCCTGGATACTAGGGGGCTGCGATTCCCGGGTTTAATATCTTATATGACGCCTCCCGGCGGAGGAACGACGGATTACGCCGTGGAAATTTATTACGCAGCTGTGACGGCTGGACGGTATACATCTTATATCGCCAAGGACTCAAACATGGACATGATGTATATGCCGGATGCCCTGAACGCTATCATCGAATTGATGGAAGCGGATTCTTCCCGGTTGATACACCGAAATTCATTTAATGTCACCGCAATGAGCGTGGATCCGGAGGCGATTGCTGCAGCGATTCGGGATGAGTTTCCCGGCTTTATCCTCGATTATGACGTTGATCCGAAGAGACAGGCAATTGCCGATAGCTGGCCGCATTCCATTGATTCGACGGCAGCGAAAACAGAATGGGGATTTCATCCCCGCTACGACCTGAAGGCCATGACGAAGGATATGCTTTCACAGCTAAGCGAGAGACAAATGCTTCGCAAGGCTTAAAGTGATTATGAATTCGCTGTGCAAAGCGAGTTGAAATACAAAAGAAGCTGCATCAAGAGGTTTGGCGTTACTCGGACCTTTTGTTGCAGCTTCTTTTTTCATCCTCCAGCCCAGACATTTCCGTGGTCTGTGGCTTATCAGATAAAGAACACGGCATAAAGTTTGCAACAGGACGGACCGAGGAATGCAAAATAAAACACAGAAGTGAAAGAAAGGGAGCTGTTTATTTCGCGGGACAAGAACATGTTCTCATTGCGATAGGCGTTTATCTAATCGTTATTTTGCCTGTTAATTCATTTATAGATATAATGCAGATGTACAATGACACAAAGTTACCAAACAATAAACAAGAGAACCCTTTCAGCCACATTAATAAAAGAATAAAATGATAGTTTCATTAATCAAACAAGGAGTGTGCATATAATGGATTCGTTTTCGAAAGAAACAAAAGATAATTCTTACGTAGTAATTCCGTCAGAAAATGTAACTAAGATACAACTTGGAGATCCATGTTATATTGGTTATCAACTAGATGGGCAAGAATTCTGGGAATTAACGGGTGTCTCTTATACGACTGAAGTATCTTCGTTTAGAAGTTCGTAAATACCAATACCATATGGCAGGACATATGCATCATGCCTTATTACCGCTTAGCAAGCTGCTATAAGTTAATTTTCTATTTTGAAGAAGGAAGGGGATAACCTTGCAGGAGTACTAACTGACGCCTATAGAAATAGTAGCGATCCGTTGGGTTGTAGCACATTTTTCAAGGTAGTTCCTTTGTTTCGTGACAGTCTAATTGAAATCGGTATTAAAGAAGGTGTGACTCATATTACTGATGGTATAGTTTCAGATGATACGATTTCACACGTTGATCTAATAGCCTTTTACAAAAAAATAGGCTTTACGTTGATAATAGAAAGTTACATATGGTCTATATAGAAGCAATGATAAGATTAATTTCATTGAAGGAGGTTCGAGATGAGAAACGAAGAATGTTGTCCTGAATGTGGAGGAACAAAATTAGGGGAGGGCAAGTCGCACGGCGAAGCTAGGGTATATCCTATGAAAAAGATGCTAACATTAGGATCAGATGTTACTCATGTAATTTGTATAACGTGTGGATTTATTTTAAAAAGTTTTGTTAAAGAGCCACATAAATTTGAGGATAATAAATAAAATTGTACTGCAAGAAAGGGGACCAACAGATCAAGTTCTAACTCTGCTCAGTTAAATAAAGACTAAAGGGCATAATTGCATGAAAGTAGGGAACTTTAAAAAAATTCAGTCTTTGTTGTCGAGGGACAAAAACATGGTCCCATTGAAGTCGCTATTTTAGCGGCTTTTTTATGTTATCGGTACAAGTTCGTGTCCCGAGCCGAGGACATGAACTTGTACCGATTGCCGAAATGGACAAGAACATATTCCGATTACCTATTAGATGATTATCTTGATTTTGTAAGTCTTGTAGGACGCAATATAACGATTATGGCGGCTAACACCAACTCGATCATATATGGAGCAAATTTTGCTGCACATATGGGATTCAGAAAGAAATGATTTCATACCTCCCTCACTGTAAATTGTCCTTTGAGTATATACGTAAAAGCTCCTTTACCAGTGAGAGGTGGGTAAAGGAGCATATCTAGATCTTATGAAAGTTTACTTGGATTCAATTCGACCGATTGGATTTGGATCTTCTGATAAAGCCTTTTGAACTGCCGTCCAGCTGTCATGTTCAATATCGAGCGCATGACAAAGATAAGCCCATGAGACCAGCTGAATTAAGGCGACATGTTCTGGATTTTCATCTGTTGTTTCCGTAACTTCATAACCCGGGATTCCGCTAAGTGAGTGTTCTGCACCGAATAGGGTGAGCAGGCTCTCGGCCCCTGGGCTTAAGAAGTAGGGGTCGGACATCCATTCCGGGCCGCGGACGGTCAACTGATACTTTTGCGGGGTATAGTCCTGGTCCCCGACGATCACAAGTGTGGGTGTGATCATGTGCGTGAAGCTCACGTTCAAGTGCGACATATTCTCGGCCGCGAACGTCGTCAGGCTGTCGCCACCTTGTCCAGCGGTGGCAAACAGCACGCCCGCTTTGATGCGCGAGTCAAACAGGTCCACGTCCTTCTTAGTTTCTGGGTCGAGGACTCGCAATCCCAAGAGATTGCCCGCCGTTTGGCCACCGAAGGAATGTCCAGCTGCTGCTATTCGGCTTCGATCAGTGCGTCCACTTTGTTTTGTAGAGGAATTAAGTCCAGCTCTGAAGACTTTGATTGAAACAGCAACAGCTGCAGATGAAGTACGTGCCAAGATTACACCAGATGAATTGTTGTGGGCGGTAGCAAGTCTCTGTACGGGAGTAGACAACGGTGATATAGCGCATGCGAAAAATATTGTTTCTCTTCTTGTAGATGGATTGCGTTACCGTGCAAAACGTTAACACTTCGACAGAATCCTTCTTTTTTACTGCGATGGTTTGATCAGAGACGCACTAGTAAAACTATGCTAAATATAACTTTTGTTGAAAAGTTTACTAGTGGGCTCTGTGATGGGGATCTTGAAAAGTAGTAAAATGTCGCAGGACAAGAACAGTGTGTCATTTCGGATTAGATGACTATTTAAACAGTTAGATGATGGAAATCAACGCGCGTGATAAAAGCAGATTACCATAGATAATAGCTAAATTAGATGAGTGTTATTGGCTAGTTTCGGCACAGTCATTTTTAAGATCCTAATTCACCTTTAACAAGAGCAGAGGCCGTTGTTATTCTAAATAAGCTTCTAGGTCGCGAGCCAATTGAGGGAAGTACCATTAAGTGGAACGACGTTGCCGAATGGTTCTGGACGTATGGCGATATTCAAGCCGCTTCCAACGTCAATGTAGAGGATTTACTTGCAACGCAATAGTGGTTACTAGAGAGCACCTAATCAGGTGCTCTTTATTTTTTCATTCTGTACAAGATGATTTAATTTATAGAGACAGCTATTCTTAAGCCGCAGCTCATCTCTATTTCTGTATATATGCGTAGAGGAAAAAAAACGACTTATATTTGCGGTTATTTATTCCACCATTTGCCATTCGCAAATATATAGCATATATATCGGTGGCTAGACTCTAAATGCATCATGGATTAAGATTATTTTAGGTTTATAAATCGATCTCATCCAGCCGAAATTATTATTAAATTCAAAAATATCCTTTTCACGAAACGCAAATATAACTCAGATAGGTGTGCATCATTATTAAGATTTTAAGAGAGTACATAACGCAGTCCCCTTTAGAGTTGGCGGTGTTCATTGAACTGTCTATTATACTTGCAGAAATGGTGCATCGTGAACACGAGCGGAATAGGATAATTGGATACCTTAGCCCTGACCATATCAGCGTACAGTGGGAGGGGAAAACAGCTCAAGTATCCTGGCATACGGAAAGTCATGCAGCTTATCGTTCTCCCGAGCAATTTGCACGATTCAATCTGGTGCCGAATGAACGCAGTGATCTTTACGCATTAGGGGTTATTCTCTATGAGTTGTTAACCGGACATTTGCCTTTTCATGCTGACAATGATGAAGACTGGGGTACCGTACATACCCGCAAGGTACCTCAATCTTTATCCGATATTCGACCGAGTTTAGACGAAACACTGCAAGCTATACTGATGAAATTACTTGCCAAATCACAGGTGGAGCGTTATCAGAGTATATATGGGGTGCTTGAAGATCTGAAATTGTATCAGAATATGATGATAGATAACGATGGAGCGTTTAAGCCATTGGAAGTGGGACGTTTAGATAAAATCCGTACGCTTTCCCTATCCGAATCGTGGTATGGACGTAGTGCCGAAGTGGTGCAAATGGAGGCTGGGCTGGAGCAGGCTTTTCAAGGAATGAATGCCTTTCGTTGGGTGATAGGCAAAGAAGGAACGGGTAAAACGGCGCTTGTCCATAGAATCGAACAAAACGTCGTTCGACATGGTGGCCGGATGATCGCTATGAAAGTGGAACTTTCCCAAAAAAATATTCGATGTGGGCCGATCCTTCAGGGAATGCGGGAATGGGTCTATCAACTGTGGAGTGAGCCGATTGAAATCATTACACGTCTGAAAGCCAAACTACAAGCCGGTTTCGGTCCAGAAATGCAGGTAATCGTATCCTGCTGGCCTGAGGCCAAGCTGTTGTTCGACAACGATGCGAAGGTAGCACATATCTCGGACGATGCGAAGGTCTGGGAACGGTTTGAAGAACTTCTGCCCGACTTGATCTGTTGTATGGCTGAATGCAAGCCACCGTTAGTTTTATTTATGGACAATCTGCAGTGGGTCGACAATGGTACACAAGAGGTAATTCGTGAACTTGCATTATCACAAAAAGCGCATGGGTTATTCCTAATAGGGGCTTATCGTACGGAGGAGTTGATCACTTCCACGGGGGATGTAGCGAATTTTGATCAAGAGGATTTGCTGGCTTGGTTAACCCATAGATGCCGTGCCAATCCAGAGGAACAAGTGACTCTGCCACCGCTGGCTTATGAGGATGTGAGGCAGCTGATCTCTGATGCTCTATATGAGAAATCCGGTCGCATTCAACTTCTGGCGCGGTCTGTCCACGATCAGACAGGTGGTAATCCTGGCTCGGTTCGTCTCTTGCTGGAGGGATGGATAAAGGAGAACAGACTACGTTTTGACGAAAGACGACGTCAGTGGGTATGGGACTCTGAAATAACCCGGCAACTAAGCAGATCGAAAGAACATCTGCGTTTGTTGGAGGTAGGCTTCTCCAAGCTCAAGGAAGATCGTAAGGAGTTCTTGGCTATGGCGGCCGCAATTGGTCCGGTATTTCAGTTAACACTCTTGGCCGAAGTGTGCGGCATATCAGTGGATATGGTATTCCTTAATCTTCAAGAGGCGGAAGCTGAAGGGTTTATTTATCGGGAAGACGAAGCAGAGCAAGAAGATGAACAGGATTTGATCTATGTGTTTGCCCATGAATTCATTCACCGAATGGTATATGCTTTCGATTCAGGACGCAATATCCACCGACACCGGGTAATTGGACGGTTCCTACTGGATCGCACTCAGGAGTCACACGATGACCTGTCAAGAACAGCGATTGATCATCTGAACTTGGCAGCTTCGGCATTATCAGACCAAGAAACGAAGCAATTGATTGAGTACAATCTTCAAGCGGGACAAGAGGCGTTGGCAGCGGCGCGCTATGCAAAAGGGAAGTATTATGCAGAAAATGGGCTTCATCTGCTGGCAATATGCAAGGCGGAAGTACCAGGTATACTCGATGTCGAGTTGCAGTTGGTATTAGCTTGGACGGAGTATATGGGTGGCAATAGCGCACGGGCGAAAGAACTGTTGGTGGACTTGAACCAAAGCAGCGATCGACTGAGCCGATCGGAGCGACTCAAAATCTGGGCACCTTTGATACAATTTCATGCATTCGTGGACAATGAGACTGCGGTTCAATTTGGAATGGAGGCGCTAGGCTCGTACGGCTGGAAGCTTGGGAAGAAGAGTTCCCTGTTGTCTATCGCCAAGGAAATGGCCTCGACCGCGGTCCTCTTACATCGAAAACGGGAGAAGCACCTTCTGCTGTCCAACCCACTTGACGAGGATTATGAGGAATTATGCCATTTAATGGAGCTGTTGTTTCTTCCATTACTTACACACGATGCACGATCGCTACTGGAATTGTATGCCCCATTTATTCGTTATGGGTTGCATAAAGGGGTGAATGAGTCGTTAGCATCAATGATCGGAGGATATGAGCTGATTGTGCAAAGGACATTTCCGAGCTTTGCTCGAGCGACTCCGATTGCTGAGGGGGTGTTTCTGCAAATTGCGAACACCTCTACATTGAGGAAAAAGCATGTTTTTACTTTTCTGAGCGGAATGATCAAGCAAATGGACAGTCCTTTGGAATCTTTTGTTGTCTTGTTCAATGCGATGCGTCAAGGGATGGAAGCAGGCGATCATGACTTTGCTAATTCTGCCTTAATTTTTTGTGTTATGGGTAATCATGGGAATACATATGTCATAAATGAATTGCTCCGATACTTTGAGGAGAACATGCGACAGATTGCCGACGACAAGATACTGGAAATGATGCTGCTGACGAGTAGTTACACAGCAGTGCTGCAAGACGATTCTTTGATCGACAGTTTTGTTTCTATTCCACTGGTGTCGACTGACAGTGAGTTGGATCACCGGGGCGAAGACAACTATAGTTGCGGTTGTCGGCTTGAGGTGGCGTTGCTGTCGGGCAGGTACAGGGAAGCGCTGTATTGGTCGCAACGAGGAAGGGTAAACGAATTTCATTTGGATTGGATGCGAGTTCGTAAACAACGTGTTTACGAGAGTTTGGCATTAGCTGGATTTTATTTTGAGACGAATAGGGAGGATCGTAAGCGGATTCGGAAGACCATACGCGCGCAATTGCGATTGATGAAGAGTTGGCGAGGATTTCTAGACAGTAAGTCCTCCGCATATTTGCTAATCAAAGCAGAAAGTGAACGAATTGCAGGGAATTCGTTTGGCGCCATGAATCAATATACGGCTGCAATTAAGCGAGCGAGAACAGAAAAATACGTATTGCTCGAAGCCATTGCTTGCGAACGGCTTGCTGTATGTTATCAAGATGATCTGCTTAGCCGATCCGGAGCGGCAATTACGATGATGGATGCTTGTGCGGCATACGCCGAATGGGGAATCACCTCCAAAGTAACTCAAATTAGAAGCAGACACGCTGAATTGCTGGACCCGGTTTACAAACGTTATGAGGGTCCAGTATTACAGGAGCGAGCACATATGACTCAAACCATCACAGAGTTAGCTTGGCAGAACGGCCCCAAGATAGGTGAAGGCTCGAAGAGCGAAGAGCAATTCGAGCTTTTACAACGAATCATCAATGGGTTAGCACAGACGAGTAAGGCAGACTGGAGGTTAAATCTCTTAAAAACGGCTCTAAGACAAACCGGAGCAGAGCGTGGTCTGTTGTTGAAGCGTCAAAATAATGAGTTCATTATTGAAGCTAACTCTTCTTACTGGACTGATAAGGAAAAAGAAGCCGACTTGTATGCGGAGAGCGTCTTACGTCATACAGCGATGACGGCGAAACCGCTAATTCTGCATGACGCGCTTCAGAGTTTTTGGGTGAGGGATGCTTATATTGCAGCAAAAAAACAGAGGTCGATTCTGTGCATGTCAATCGATGTTCCGGGAAAACAAGCTTCCTATCTACTATACTTGGAAAATCGACAGATGTCGGGTGTGTTTACAAAGAGGGATGTTCAGATGATGGAGCTTATTGCGACACGGATCATTTATCTCAAGATGCTGGAAAACGAAACTGCGGATACAACATTCCCGAAGGCTTTTGACAGTAACGCTTTGTCCGTGGTGCCTTGTCTCATACAACCGGGGCTGACTGAACCGCTGACTGAACGTGAAACGGAAATTATTAAAGCGATTGCAAAAGGCTTGTCGAACAGGGAGATTGCTAATCTCTTTGGTATAGCAGAGACGACGGTCAAGACACATAGTTCTAGAATATACGGCAAGTTGGGTGTAAAACGGCGGGGACAAGCTGTCGTACGTGCTAGAGAGTTGAAATTAATAGAGTGACAAACAAGGAAGCGAGCCTGAAAGGGCCGCTTCTTTGTTTGTTTTCAAACAGACGACAACTCGAGTTCTTTGGTCATTCCATATTGTAGAAAGGAAGAAGTCTTAGAAATGCACAAAAATGGGTCCGATTAATTTATGTATCAAACTTTTATGGTGTACTACTTTAGTAGGACTTAAATATCCTGTGATGAGACTATAATGTCTAGATGGAGTCAAGTGATAGGAGGTCATCTTAAGCCACAATCTGAACTACCCGTTGTAACTTTTGACGATATTTCAGGACATTGGGCAAAAGAAATGTTTGAGGAATTAGCAAGTCAAGGGATGATTACAGGATATCCAGACGGTTCTTTTCATCCCAATGAAAGCATCAAGCGCCAGCACATGGCTCTACTATTGATGCGTGCTTTTGAGATTGAACCAGTACGTGAGGCAGTGTCGCGGGACAAGAACATTGTTCCATTCAAAGTCGCTATCATAGCGGCTTCTTTGTTTTATGGAACCAAGATCTTGTCCAAAGTTGAGGACAAGATCTTGGTTCCTTTGCCGAAAAGGACAAGAACATTGTGTCATTTCGGATTAGGTAGTTATCTAAACAGCATTATGATGGAAGTTAGGTGGCGATATAAAAGCCACATTTCAATCATCCTCATAGAAATTCCATAGGCCTTCAACAATCTCTAAAAACTCTTTTTTCATAGGATACAAATCTGCTTTTGAAAGATGGATGCGGCTATATTTTGCTAATCCTCCCGGATTCGAAGTGATGGCATTCCATCATGCACGTCCTTTACTAATTTTATCTAGTGAAGCCATCTGTCGGGCAACGGTAAATGGATCTGCATAGGAAGTAGCAGTAAGCCCGATTGAATGAGTCACTTGTTTTATCCGATTGCCTATTAGTTGTATATCTAAGTCTGAGTAGTGAGTCTCATAATTTTGAATTTATTCAAACCCTATATATGGCGTATACCCGAACGATCGTTTTTTCAGGGCAGCGTACTACTTTCGTATGACTACAACTTCTATAATTTTGTCTACAATGTCTACGTGGGGAATGATAGGATTCTTTTGTTGCTCGAAGATAATGAGGAACGTTCTATCCGTTGTTTGGAGCTTTAGTTGAAATCGCAGGGCTCGAATTCTGCAGATGATCGCAACCGGGATTAAGGGATAAAAATTCATTAATATGGGGGAAAGTTAAGTGATAAGAAGATTGAAATTATCTATTGTATTTGTGCTTGTAATGACGTTGTTTGTGGTTTCTGCTGCTCAGGCGGCTCCAGTTGGCCAAATAGATGAGATCTCTATTATTGTTAATGATAGTGTAGTCCAGAGTGACGTTAAACCCGTTGTCCATAAAGGAACCACACTTATTCCTTTAAGGGTCCTTGAAGAATCGCTCGGTGTGTCTCTTAACTGGAATAGTTCTACACAAACCATAACGGTTTTTAAAGGAGATGCATTGGGTGTTCTAATTATTAGAAACCCGACTGCCAGCGTTAAAATCGGTGATGTAGAGGAGAAGGTGGTGCTCGATCAACCTGCTAAGATCATTCAGAACCGGGTTATGGTACCAGTACGTTTTATTGCGGAATTATTCGGAGCAAAAGTAGTATGGAATCCCACCATTAAAACCATAATCATTAGTACTTTGCAATCGGTTGTCGAAGAATCGCAGAATTCTACAGGCGATGTAGCCAAGGGAGATAAAGGCGATACCGGAGCGACTGGACCAGTTGGAGCACAAGGAGCTTCGGGGCCAGCAGGACCACAAGGCCACGTGGGACCGCAAGGAAATCCAGGGCCAGTAGGAGCACAAGGTCCGGTAGGGCCGCAAGGAGATCCAGGGCCAGTAGGAGCACAAGGTCCGGTAGGGCCGCAAGGAGATCCAGGGCCAGCAGGAGCACAAGGTCCAGCAGGCCTGGCGGGACCGCAGGGAGATCCAGGCCCAGCGGGGACTTCTTTTACCTCGGAAGGATTTTCTGTTACCGGTACGACATACTCAATCAATAGTAGCACGCTATTTTCGAATTGGAACGAGGCGTCTCCATATTATGGAAGCCCTACATTTAATCCTGCTACAGGGATATTTACGGCACCGGACACTGGTAGATATTCCATACATGCAACTGTTAATTATAAGATTGACGCGCCAATCAGTGTAAGCATAGGAAGAGGCATTGATCCGGTTTTTACTGTAAAGAAGAATGGCAATATTGATTTAATAAAAGGTTATATGCCTTTCCTTGACGTTAATATAGCGTTAATTTTAACAATGAGAACTGTACTAGGTAGTGCGACGGTGACGTTAACCGGTGATGTAGAGCTGCAGGCAGGTGATCAAGTCGAGTTATATTACGAAGCTGATGGTCTACCCATTGGATTCAGTACGGATATAGTATGGTCGATTCATCGGCTATCCTAATACAAGGTTACATGAGGTGCAGTTGAACCTTTGGTAATAGGAATACCTCTAACAGGTATAGAGAGATCAATAAACTTATAGGGTGTTACAATGGCCATTTGCTAGTTGGATGGGATGCGCCAAATGTTAATAAATTGAGAAAGAGCAACTGACCTTATCGATTTGTGAAAAAATTGAATTTTTGAAAGCCGTTAATCTGAAAAGATGTCGCGGGACAAGAACATTGTTCCATTCAAAGTCGCTTATTTAGCGGCTTTTTTGTTTTAAGGAACTAAGTTCTTGTCCCTTACTGAGGACAAGAACTTGTACCGATTGCCGGAATGGACAAGAACATGTTCCTATTGCCGATTAGGCGTGTATCTAATCGGCATCTTGCCCTTCAATTCATTAAACTAACGGGCAGGTTAGTACAATACCCATCAATCAAATAAAAAAATTGACTTCGTGTGCACACGAAGCCTTAGACTCACATTTAAGGTCAAACATGAACTTTTGATGCTGATTTGATATGTTCTGGAATATCATATTTTTCTCCGCATTCTGGGTTACTGTTAACAGGATTCCAGGTATCGTTCAATTGACCAGATAAGACACTTTTGTAGTAAGCCTTCTTCTCTTTGATGTGTTTTAATTGAAGGTTGTACTCATAGATCTTCGATTCTAGTTGTTTTTCTTGTTTTGCAACAAGCTCAGCCCTTTCAGGAATCGTCTTATCACCTTCCAAACACATAGCAATGTAATGTTTGACTTCTGAAATTGGCAATCCTGAAATACGAAAGGAGTGCACCATTCGTAACCAATCCAGATCATGGTCAGAAAATAAACGATTATTTCTGCCGTCTCTTGAAACGAAAGGTATCAATTGTTGGTCATCATAATAACGGATCGTATGTTTTGTAAGTCCAGTTATTTCAGATACATCTTTTACCGTATATTTTGGTTCATGTAATGTCTGACTCAAATTTCGCACCTCCATGCTATTGACTTCGAGTTACTCGAATACTTTATGATTTTATTCTACCAATGTTGTGAACGCCCATCAACTGGAAATTACCTTCTTCGTTTCGCAGTTATCAAACAAGAAACATAGATGTTTTTTTGGTGATAAATTTGGAATAAGAATAAACGCTTTAAGTTCAGACAACTATTAATAAAGCTTATAAAAAATTAGAAAGAGGTTTGAAAATGAATACAAATTATAAAAATTTGTTTGCATCCTTCACATTCAAAAATGGAATTACCCTTAGAAATCGAGTTGTAATGGCGCCTATGACTACTTGGGCAAGTAATGATGATTACACCATCTCAGATGATGAAGTGAAATATTACAAAAGAAGAGTGAAAGGCGTAGGTCTAGTTATTACAGGATGTACGCATGTCCAACCTAATGGAATAGGTTTTACAAATGAATTTGCAGCATATGACGATAGATTCATCCCAAGTTTACGTAAATTGGCGGATGCAGCGAAAAGCGGTGGAGCCCCTGTGGTACTTCAAATTTTCCACGCAGGCAACAAAGCACTGCCGGATCTTACACCAAATGGGGATGTGGTTAGTTCCAGCGCAGTAGAGACGGAAGCAACTGGATTTGCTCCTTCCGTTATGCCAAGAGAACTTTCGCACGATGAAATATTGGAAGTGATTCATGCGTTTGGAGAAACAACAAGAAGAGCCATTGAAGCAGGGTTTGATGGCGTTGAAATCCATGGTGCGCACGGATTTTTGCTTCAAAACTTTTTCTCTCCTTTCTTCAACAGACGTGAGGATCAATGGGGAGGATCACTTGAAAACCGCCTACGTATCTCACTAGCCGTGATTAAGGAAATGAAAAACGTCATCGAAAACCATGCTACAGAACCATTTATTTTGGGCTACCGAATCTCTCCTGACGAACATCAAGAAGGCGGTTTAAGAATGAAGGACTCTTATGTATTGATTGACCGACTGATTGAAGCGGGTGTTGATTATGTACATGCTTCACTAGCTGATGCTCTTTCTTCAAAGCCAGTCGATAGCCAAGATAAAAAAACGTATCTAGAGTTGATCGTTGAACATGTAAATAGCCGGGTTCCCGTACTGGCTGCGGGTTCTATGGTAACGCCGGATGATGTTGCAAAAGGATTAGATAAAGGGCTTAACCTAGCAGTGATCGGACACGCGTTAATTACAGAACCAGACTGGGTTGAAAAAGTTCAAAGTGGACAAGAGTCCGAAATTCAAACTACTATAAAGGCTTCCAAGGTTAGTGCGCTTGAGCTTCCGGAAAAACTTTGGGGTGTCATCCAAGCTTCTGGACCATGGTTTATGATCGAAGAATAAAATTAGCTAAAGTTTATTTTTAAAGCAAGATGTTTTTGAGTCAATGACTCAATTGAAGTGATTCATTAAGTCTGTAACTAATAATGTGGCTGTAGAATTACTACCTTATTTATAATTTTTATAAAAGATATGAAAGGAAGTTTTGAATTTGAGTAATGTATTGATTTTAGGAGCAAGCGGTCAAATTGCACGTTATGCAATTGAATTATTTCTAAACGAAACTGATGTCCAACTTTCACTTTATTTGCGTAACTCTAGCAGATTAAACCACCTTGATTCCGATCGTGTACGAGTAATTGAAGGTGATGTTCTAGATTTTGAGGCATTAAAAAAAGCAATGGTTGGACAGGATGTCGTGTATGCTAATCTAAATGGAGACTTAGAAGAACAAGCCAAAAATATTGTTGAAGCAATGGGTGCGACAGGAGTGAAACGCTTAATTTTTATCACTTCGCTTGGAATTTATGAGGAAATCCCAGGGGAGTTTGGTGAATGGAATAAGCGGACAATCGGTCAATATTTAGGCCCATACCGAAAGTCAGTTGATATTATTGAGGCTTCAGACCTTGACTATACAGTGTTAAGGGCTGCCTGGCTCACGGATTATGATGAAATTGACTATGAGATTACTCAAAAGAATGAGCCATTTAAAGGGACAGAAGTTTCACGTAAGAGTGTTGCGGCGTTAGTTGTTAAGTTAGCGGAATCACCTGAATTGGAAGTTCGTCGCAATTTGGGGGTGAACAAACCAAATACGGAGGGCGATAGACTGGCCTTTGAACCAGAAATTTAAATGGTGACTCCAGAACAAACTTTTTAATAAAAACAATTTTTAAAAAACAAAAGAAACCCATCGTTTTGAACAATTTTATTCAAAACGATGGGTTTTTATATGCAGAACGGATTGTAATATGAAGTGCGACACCTAATGGAAATAAATAAAAAAGGGCCCATGGCCGGATTCGTGTAGAATGAAGGTTCCTACACCACATTCACACAAGGAGAATCCACCAGAATGCTTATCAGGAACGTCGTAAGGCTTCGGTATCTCCCGGTAAATGGTCAGACGCCTTGGCTGCTCTACTAGAGGAAAAACTGGCAGCAACGTGGTCTCCAGAACAAATCACAGAACGTTTCCTCGCCGATCGCCTACCTGCGGTCTCCTTTAAAACCATCTATCGCTGGATCTACGCAGGACGCCTGGTTCAAGGCACATTACAGGTTCTCCGTCACAAAGGGAAGCGTCAGAAACCCGCAGAAACTCGCGGTAAATTCGCCATTGGGAGAACCATTTCAGATCGTCCGAAAGAAGTCCGTTCCCGTGAAACGTTTGGGCACTGGGAACTGGATACCGTCGTATTATCGGGTCGTGGGAAAAGTAAGGGCTGCGTAGCGACGTTGATTGAACGCAAAACGCGTCTATATACCGCTGTTCTTAATCAGTTATAATGAAGATGGATGGTATTGCGTTAAACAAAATGAAGAAGTTCAACTTAGATATGACTCTGTAGAACAGTTAATATCAAAATCCAAAATTGAGAGCAAAACAATAAAGGAGTTATGGAACCATATTATCGTGACTAGTGTATTTTGATAATTCTCTAGGGGAAATAACATATTCCGTTGAAAGTCGCTATTTTTTTAGCGGCTTTTTTTGTTTTATCGGACTATCATTCATATTAGAGTTGCCTAAGTATGATTTAAGTGCCTTAATTGAATATTTGAATGATAAAAACATAATGTGACGTAATGAATTCGTTCAAGTGAGAGGCTATTTTTTCATTAAAATAACGGGAAACGATAGCTCAATAAAACCAACAAAGCAGATGATCAACGTGATCGGCTGCCTTTGTTCAACTAACGGGCAGGGTAGCATTATAAATTCACTTTATTTAGTGAAAACTACCCTTAAAAATGCTGAAGATGAGGGTTTTAGAAATGAAAAGTTTTATCGGATCATTGCTAACAGTCATCATTTTCTTGATGGCAATCCAGCCCGTTTGTGCAAAGCCAAACGATGAACAATTGAAACGGCTTGTACTTACTTTGTTAGCTCCAAAAATACAGGAACAGATTAACCACTATTACAAAAATAAATTAACTGTATCACCTTCGTTTACGCCTTTTTTGGATGGAACTGATGTAGACGTTAAATATCATCCTTCACATATTGAAGTTCAGGTTAAAACAATCCCGTACGTTGGACCTCATTTGGATGTTGGACTCGACTCGATGAGGTTTAGTATGGATAACTCCGGATTAATAGTGGTTCTTGAGTATAAGCACATTAGGGATTATGACTTGCCTCCTAACTGGCAAGAAATTATTAAAACTCGTTAAACCAACGGGAAACGATAACTCAATGATACAAAGAAAACAGTTGATAAAAGTATCAGCAGCTTTTTTAGCTAACAGGCAGGATATTCAAATATCCAGAAAACAGAAGTCTTTCTACCGACCATCACAGTTTCCGGCAATTTTTGGCGGGAAGCCATATTCCTTTTCTACAGCGTCTACAAAGTCAAAAACCGATAAAAGATATAAGAGAAAACGAATGCCAATACAAACGATACAAGAGATAATTTCCGATCACTATTCCACGCCCGAAATCCGTTAGCCACATATAAAACAATCACTGAAAGGAGAATTATTAAACCGTTTTTCCAAAACAGCAAAGTTAAAAATACAGTTAAGGCAGTCAAACACCATATAACTGTAAACCATAGTGGATACTTTGATAAATATTTTTTAAGCATGTAACGTTAGCTTAATGAAACTTAAGAAGGCATCAAAATTGATCAGCTGCTGATTTCAACTAGCGGGCTGACATTAGGGATCGTTGCAGAAATGCTGACGATCCTTTTTTGTATTACCTTTACAAACAAATAGATGCCGGTTGGACAAGTGGCTGGGGGCAGTCGGAAGATACATGAATGCTGGACATGAAATCGGTCATATACTCGGCTTAAATCATTTTGAGAATGCACCGGCACACTCTGGCGACCATTGGATGAAATCAGGTAAATATAAACTGACTTCACCTACTGCTACTGATTTGGCTCATGAAAGAAAAAATGGGGGTGGTAAGCATGAAGAAAATTATAGTATTGACAACCGTTGCTTCTTTAGCAATTGGGCTAGGGGTATTATCATATTCAAATAGCTCTACTGTAGAGAGCAAAAACGATAGTGCTGCAATAAGTAAAAATATTGATTTAATTGCTAAGAAATTTGCTCCATCTGTAGTGCGTACAGATAAAATCGAAGCCAACCATGCAATTTTCACAAACGCAGATGATGCAGAATCTCAATCAGACGCTGTAGTTAGAGTTATTGCAACTGGTGAAAGCAAAAATGTCATTGAAAATTTCGAGTGGGGGCCTTCAGGCAGAACAGAAACTAAGGTGAAAGTAACCCAAGTATATAAGGATTCTACAAAACAGGAGATCGATTCAGAGCTTGTAACATTTGAACCTTCCTATGTGATCGAAGATAAAGAGGGTAGCATTAGAATAAATTATGAAGATTACACACCAATGCAAGAAGGTAATGAAATATTTATTTTCTAGTGTGGAATCCAAAAATTGGCGGATATTGGGTTAATTCTCTGGAACAAGGTAAGTTTGAGGTATCTGGAACTGATATAGAGGGAAAAACAATGCAAGCTACCCTGTCTAAGCACTACATGCTACACGCGTAGGTTCTTTATTAGGTGATTGGAAATGAAATATAAAAAGGAGGACGTAACCCGCGAAGGGGCGGAGGGCAGTGCTTAGTCTTTCATGAACAAAATAGGTTTTTGTGGTATTATATGTAATTATGGGTTGTGAAATAAATGGATTATTTGAAAAGAAAATGGGGGAATCAAAATATGGAACGTAAAATTCAACTAATGGAAACCTACGTAAATATCGACTTTGGAAACTCACCCTTTTTAAAATTAGATAAAGGGTTGCAAATTCCATACTCTTCAATCAAAGGAATAACAACAGGTAGACCGATACCAAATGCTTTTAAACTATATGGTGCTTTATTAGGAGAAATGAGAAATGGGTTATTTAGATCAAATGGTGGTTATCAACTACACTTTTTTGAAAACGAGCTTAAAACTCTTCATTTAGATTTGAATAACTTTAAAGTTGGGAAGTTCGAAATATCAAAGTTGATCATTGGTGTTGATAATCCTGAAGAAATAAGTGAAAATATTTCCGAAAGAGTGAAGTGATAATTTGTGGACGCTGGTCATACCCAGCGTTTTTTCACTAAAAAAGATGGAACAATTCAAATGCAAATTTGTCGAAGGACAAGAACTTGTACCGATTACCGGAATGGACAAGAACATATTCCGATAACCGATTAGATGCATATCTAACTATTAAACAAATGTAGATTAGACTTTCTTAGTATCAAAATACATAATAAAAATGTCACGCTAGAGATAAAGTACTTAAATTCAAGAATTGCGATTGGAATAAACAGAAACCTAGAATTTCTTGGAGATTATGGAAGGGGAGACAGTGAATGTACAGTTATGAAGAAGAGTTAACATGTGTTGTCGAGGGATAAGAACATAGTCCCATTAAAGTCGCTATTTTAGCGGCTTTTTTATTTTATCGGTACAAGTTCGTGTCCCGAGCCAAGGACAAGAACTTGTACCGATTTCCGATTATAAAAGCATTTAGCTAACGGGTAGGTCAGGTTAATAAATTCCATTTTATCTAGGTCAGTGAATAGATCTATAATATTATAATTAAAAATGATGAGGAGTAATTTTAATGAAAATTATTGCTGCAACTAATTCGCACACTATGAATATATTAAGAAACATGACCATCATATCATAGAAAACTTAATATTACCGAAGATTAGGGGGAATGAGATCTATATTAAATCTATATTCTACAGGATGAAGAGCATAGTATCATTGGCTGGATTCGGCACAGCTTTTTTGGGACAACACACCTTTTATGAATATGATTTGGATTGATGATACATATCGAAATAAAGGATTAGGTAGGAAAGCAGTTCTTTTCTGGGAAGATGAAATGAAGAAGCCTTACCAAGGGGATAATATAACGAATAGAAACACAATGGGAGATAAAAGGGCTTTATAAGAAGTTTGAGTTATTTGCTTACTCTTTACATGTTAAAGGTGAAGAAAGACTGATGAAACATCGCTTAAACACTCTATATTTGGTAAAGGGAATGAAGACAGAACTGAAATGAGTCGATGAGATATTTATAAGTAAACTTAAGTGTATATTTTTGAAGGAGAACTACAGATGGATTTATTGATGTCGCTATTTAAAATAGCGGCTTTTTTTATTAAGGAGACTAAGCGTGTATGCAATCAGAGTTGGAAGTTCGGTTCAACGATATCGTTACTCGGGCGAAGCCCGTGGTGATTTTGCAGCAAGGATGATCGCCGTATTTCGCCCAGACGGAACACTGTTGGTGGAAGGACAATTCGCGGATCAGGCGAACAAGCAGTTGGAGATTTGTCGAGGAAAAGGAACTTGTAATGATTACCGGAATGGACAAGAACATAGTAGCCAATTTTCTACTAGATACATATCTAATTAATTCATATAAAAAGTTAGGTTTTATTATACCCATGGGATAAAATACCTATTTATAAACTATTGTACATGGTAAAATATTCTTACTACTGCCAGGTTTTTTGATATTTAGGATTTGTTAGACCTATGTAAAAAAAGATCCCGGGAAGTGATATTGAGAAGAAGTACATATGGAAAGCAGAGGGAGTTAGATCATGAAGAAACTGTTATTAACAGTAATAGTAAGTATATTGACTGTAAGCATGATAGGTTCGGGAAACGAAGCAGTTGCAGCTGCAAGCACTCCGAAGCAAGTAGAGGTATTGCTGAATACCGTTAAAATGAAGTTTCCAGATGCGAAGCCATTCCAGGATGGCCAAGGTAGTGTCATGGTTCCGATCCGCTTTGTATCTGAAGCACTGGGTGCAAAGGTGACGTACTCCAAGGAAGGAAAAGTTTCCAAGGTTGGGATGGTCAGCAAAGACCATAAGGTAGATATGACGATCGGGCAGACTTCAGCACTCGTTGATGGCCAGAATAAAGACTATGGCACACAAATTATTTTGAAGCAAAACCGGACTTTCGTTCCCCTGCGTCTGGTGAGTGAAGGTCTTGGCCAGAAGGTAGAGTGGGATAAGATCGGTCGTTGGGTATGGATCGGTAACAAAGAGTTCCGTAGTACAGATGATAAGGCATTTAAGTTAACCCAATTAAGTGATTTTAAAGCATATACACAAAGCATTGAATATTATAAAAACCTGAAGAATGAAACTTACCCTGGCGTGAAGATTATCAAAGAGAGTGATTTACCCATCCAACTAGCGAATAGTCAAGTGGTATACAGCATCGATTTGGTAAAAGATCCTGTACGCAGCGGGAATGTGGTACAGATCAGAAGTAGTGTCAGAGGAAATCCTATCTCGTTCTTAGTAAAGAATAGTTTTGCAAAGGGGCGCCATGTGCTAGATGCTGCTTTTATAAATAATGGTGATAAAACAGGAATGAATAACTATCCAGTAGTAAGTAGCTTGGATCTCTTCCAATATGGAAATTTCGTAGAGAATTATGATTACACGAAGTTCAAGCTTTCTTCGGCAGATTATATTCTTTTGAGGGATGGCGATTTGGACAATTACGCTGTGGCCATCATCAATCCATTCAAGTAAGTGAAATGATTGGATGAAAAAGACTATCAGTTTGAAACTGACAAGTCGTTAGCAAGTTTCGTAAAAATGGGAAGACGAGGGGAGAAACACCATGAACGCAAGCAAACGCAGCAAAAACAACAGGCCGAATCGGGGGATCGGCCGGAGATCGGGGCGCAGGTGGGCAACCTGTCTGCTCGCCGCGGTCCTGGCCATTACGGTCGTCGTACCGGCTTATCCGGCAGAACGCGCATCCGCGGCATCGGCTACGACGGCGTCGCAGGGAGGGTTCATGCAGGATCAACTCGACGGATTGGCTTATCTGAACGAGATTCGGGCGAAGGTAGGCGTAGGCCCGTTGGAGCTGGATGCGAGATTGACGCAGGCGTCGCAGGCGCACGCGGCTTATTACAATACCACCCGCTTCGAAGGATTGTCAGCGCATCGGGAGGAGCCCGGTACGGCAGGCTTTACAGGAGCGACGGCCGGAGACCGGGGCAAAGCAGCCGGATGGCCAAACATTTCGGTCGCTGAAGTCATGTCTTTTGAAAAAGAAACGACAAGGGAAGCGATTGATTCCTGGCTAAGCACCGCTTATCATCGCAAGATTATATTGGACGGCCAGTATACATCGGTCGGCATTGGGTTGCAAGGTGGTACCGCGGTCATGAACCCGGCTTACGTGAAAATCCAGAAGAAAGACCCGGAAGCCAAAGTGTATCCGTATGACGGCATGAAAGGAGCCGACATTGGATTCTATGGATTGGAAATTCCAAATCCGCTTGACCGCTTCGGTGTTGAACACTCAGGTGGCATCATCTCGGCTACGGCTGGTCTCGCCATCGATTCGTTCGAAGCGAGCATCGTGGACTCGCAAAGGCAAGAAGTTCCGTACTACAGCGAACTGCAAGGCGATACGGTGTTTTTGTTTCCGAAGGAAGTGCTAGACGGGTACAGTGTCTATACGGTGAAGCTCGATTATACGCTGTATAAAGAGTCGCAGCTTCGCACCAAGACCTGGTCGTTCACGACTGGCAAAGGGCGCGCGATACAGGGCTTATCCACACAGTACGACGAATTCATGCTGAATCCGGGAAGCAAGCTGCCGATCGAGATCGTGGCCTCTTACGGCGACGGCACATATGGAACCCCGAAAACGCCGATTGCCTACTCCAGCAGTTCCCCTGCGGGTCTGAAAGTTTCGGCAGACGGCATGCTCGAAGGGGTTAAGCCCGGCAGTTACAAGGTGACGTTCAGCTCCGGGGCAGTGCGTGGCACGGTGCCGGTACGAGTATTCGAGCGTCTCAAGAGTAAGAGCTATCCAGCAACGGATCCGGCCAAGGTCAAAGATATCGCTGGACGCTCCGATCAAGTAGCGATCGAGTGGGCGCTTCGTTCGGGCGTCGCCGGAGCGGATACAAACGGCAAATTCCACCCGGAAGATTCCGTGAGCGAAGCACAGTTCCTTATCATGCTGCTGCGCACCTATAAAGTAGATGACGAATCATATGCTTCCAAAAAGAAGAAGCACTGGGCGGAAGGCGCCTACAACGTGGCGACGGTCCGCAACCTGTTGTTGTTTAGTTCTAGTCCTGGCAAAGGCGACTTTAAGGACAAGCCAATTAACCGCTATCGCGCGGCTGGCCTGATCGCGTCGGCGGACGGCGTGAATTTTGATTTTTCGAATGCGGTGAACTACGTGCTGGCTCATGATTATATGCGCGGAACCAATGGCAACCAGAGCTGGATGTTCGGTTCCAACGATATCGTTACTCGGGCACAGGCAGCGGTGATCTTGATGCAATTGCAGTCCCGCATGAAGTATTTGGTCGGCGCACCTAAAGCGATCACATCCGAGAAGAAGCAACCTGAACGGCTGTTTCCGGAAGTGTATAACAAACCAGTGCTTGGCAACAAGATGTTGATTGCCGAATTCCGCGCGGACGGTACGCTGCAGGTGGAGGGACGATTCGCGGAGCAGGCGAACAAGAAGCTGGAGATCCATATTAATCAACACCAGAATAATGGGCGAAGCGGGAAGATACTAGATAAAATTCCAGTGCAGACCGATTCCTCGGGGCGATTCTCTATTTCGTCCACAGGTACGTATGGAGATGCTATCCTGGATGTGAACCTAAGAACGGAAGAAGTCATCTATTACATCGGGGTCAAAAGAGGCACAATGAACGCGTCCGAGTATTCAAGCTAAGAAAAAAAAGTCCCCACGAACGCGTTCGCAAACTCAACATCAAAACACGAAGAAGCCTCCGACCTGGTTCGGAGGCTTCTTCGTGTCGAGAAAGCTTTCAGCGAAGTTGAACCGCAGGACAAGAACTTGTACCGATTACCAGAATGGACAAGAACATCGTCCGATTTCCGATTAGATGAATACCTAAACAAAAGACGATGTAGTTAAAACCCCAAGTACAGAAGGTGCTCGGTGCTTTTCGTACGCTGGAGGCGGAAGAGCCGTCTCTGAACGTCGTTTGGGATGAGAAATTGCAGGAGATTTCTATCCGCGTTATGGGATTGATTCAACTGGAAGTGCTGGAGCAGCTTGTTAGAGAGCGGTTTGGCTTTGCTATCCTCTTTTGGACAACAGCAAATTTTGTATAAGGAAACGATTAAATCGGCTGTGAAAGGGTACGGCCACTTCGAGAAATTAAGTGCATCTGTTGATTGAATCGAGAGAGAGGGGGAGCGGCATCACGTTCGATAGCAGATGTCATGCCGATGATCTGAATGTGTCGAGAGACAAGAACATTGTACCATTGCCGAAAAGGACAAGAACTTTGTGCCATTTCGGATTAGGTAGTCATCTAAATAGTATCATGATGGAGATCATGTGGCGAGTAAAAAGCACATGAATTTAAGAATTCGCGTGAATATCGATTTTTTTGTATCAGGAAATAGTTTTTTTCGGTAAAAGTTGAGGACTAGTTCATCATTGAAACGATTAAGAACTTGGCACCAATGTTGATAAGAATCTTTATCTGTTTCATTGAGCAGCAAACGGGCAGATAAACATGATAGCAACATCGATATTTGATCGTAAAATAAATGTGATTTCAAATAACAGATATAAGGAAAGACTTCGTGCTGAAGTTATAAAAGAATATTACGAGCTAAGCGTCTTACCGCAACAGTTTCTAGATATGGATATCGCGCAAGTGAATTTGGTTCCGGCGATACAGCGGGAATATGGATCTTAAAGAGATCTCGCGGTAACTTATTGAAGATACTCACGAGAGGATCGTTGAGTTAGGAATGCACCAGATTTTAAACTTTCCAAAGAAACGTTTATACATTTGACATACGGGCAAAATCGAACTAAGCAACGAGAAATAACTGAGCGATTAAACACTTCTCAGCCTTATGTTAGCATCACCCGAACAGGGCGAAGAAGAACGGTGAAAGACATCACCGTACTTAAATTTGGCGATGTCTTTCATCCGATTCAGCTACACAAACTTCAAAATCTACTGTTTGAATTTTTTCGTTTTTCTGCCGGCAGTATGGCCTCGATTACGTCCCAATGCTCAGCGATCTTTCCATCCTCTACACGGAACAAATCGTAGAAAGCAGTATGTTGACCATCAAATAGACCTTCACTTACTGTAAGAACTAAATTACCTTGTCCGATTACTTGATGGACATGAGTATATTCAAACTCAATATTCTTCTCCTTCAGAGCTTGCAAAGCAGCGTGAAGACCGGAAAGACCGTCTGCAATATGCGGACTATGCTGAATGTAGTTATCTCCATCAAAGTAAGAAGCAAGCAGGTCAGGGTTCTTCCCGAGCAAGATGTTCTCAACATAGCTTTTGACAAATGCTTTGTTGGCATCCGTCTTGTCGATATCCTTAATCGTAATCGGTCCGTCAATCATCGTATGTTTGCTTGGTGTCTTCTCCACCATCTCTTGCAAATTGTCCCAATGTTCAACGATTAGTCCATTCTCAAAACGGAAGATATCATATACGATTTTAGGGCCGTGAAAATCATATACAGAATGAAGAGCAACATAATTTCCGTCGACTAAAATTCGCTTTATGCTTACCTTAGTACCAATCTCCTTTAAATGATCAAGTGCGCCAAGCATGGCTTCACGACCATCGAGTAAGGCCTGATTGTGCTGAATATATTGATCTGGATGAACGTAAGCCGTAATCGCTTCGGGGTTGCCGCTCTCAAAGCTTTCCAGTACGGCGACTGCCTTACGAACAAGCTCATTTTGATGGTTGGATGTCATTGAAATATCCTCCTTGGATTTTTTTAGTCATTAGATAAATAATGAACAATATGTTGTTTATCTATCTGATGCTCATTATAATAGAGGTTAATAGAAGGCTCAATATTCAATATTTTTAGTTTTGAAGTATAACAGACAACTCATAAAACTTTGTCGCTTAACGACCTAAAAATAAATTTAGGAGGAACGAAAACAATGAACAAGAAAACCGACCTAAGAATACTGCGCACGAAACAATCGATTCGAAAAGCGTTTTATGAGCTTATTCGGGAAAAGGGATATGAAGCGATAACGATCCAGGATATTGCCGACCGGGCTATGATCAATCGAAACACTTTTTATCTCCACTACCAAAATAAACCTAATTTATTAGATACATGTATGAATGAATTGTTGAGCGAATTAAAGGATGCGGTCGTTCTTTGTCCCATCAGCATGAATCCTTTCAGTATTTCTCTACTCGAAACCGTCATGCAAACTGTACTGAAACATATTTCCGTAAATATGACCTTTTATCATTCCATGTTAATTGAAGAGAATAGAATCTATCAGTTTCAAGCGAAAATGGAGAATATCATTAAAGATAAATTAATGGAGGGGAGGAAACCTGCTCAGGGAAACTCCCCATTAGCAATATCCAAGGAATTGCTGCTCGAATACCTCGGATCGTCTTTCATGGGGATTGTAATTTGGTGGATTAAAAACGATAAGCCCCTTCCTGCAGATGAAGTTTCATCTCAGTTTAGTAGAATCGTTGCATACGGGCATTTAAGAGCTGCCGGCATCGCCGGCGAGGAATAAAATTAGCTAGGATAGAAAGAGCATGGTTCAGCGCTGGGGCGTCTTTTTTAGAACCATGGTAACTTTCTAAGTTAGGAGGTTTTTGATCCTACCGGTAAGGCCATTGCATTCAAGTGAATGAATCCTTTTCGTAAGATAAGGAGATCATCTTGGTATCGAAAAGGAGAAGTTCATCTCCTGGAGCAACCCGTAGGCAAGCAATATAGCTATGGAAAAGGCCCAAGACACTCCACAGAGCTCGAAAAAGTTAAAGCAGAAAACCGTTTCCTGAAGCAATAATTTGGAACGGAGGTGGAAGCTGAGGTCGTCATCGCCTGGATTGAATCCAGGTACTGTCGCGGGACAAGAACATTGTTCCATTCAAGTCGCTATTATAGCGGCTTTTTTTGTTTTAAGGAACCAAGTTCTTGTCCCAAAACTTGGTTCCATTGCCGAAAAGGACAAGAACATTGTGTCATTTCGGATTAGATTGTTATCTAAATATTATCATGACAGAATTACTGTGGCGAGATAAAAGCACAATTCGCTTTCTGAAGGTAAGAACTCAGTTCCATTGCTGAAAAGATTATTGTTCATTGAGTGTCGGATAGTCAGTGTATCCTTTGCTGACTGTCCTTACCAAAGAATGTTGTACGATCCGGTTCATTGAGTCGAACACCGGTTTTAAGTCTTTCAACGAAATCTACCATGTCGGTTTATCAATAAAGTGTTGGACCGAAGTTCGCGAAGTTCCTTCCGTAGTTCGTGCCATATAGATCGAAGGACAATTTCCCCATGATTGGATTACTTCTTGAAGTGTATCGCCGCAAAGACACCAAATGAGGTGCAGTTTTTTCTCCTAAATTCGGTTTGTATACGAAATTGAATACCAAATTGGATCGTCGATTTTGTTTAATTAACGATTGAATTACCGTAACTCTTCATGGATTGGTAACGTTTAGAATGTAAAGAGCATGGAAGTGTGGCTAAGAATAAAGAGCTAATAAAGAATGAGGAGTGAACAGTTATGAAAATGTACTCTAAGGGCGCCCTAATATCGGGTTTTGTGGTTTTTATCATTAGTGTTTCAGGCGGTCTGATAGTATCCCAGAATACAAGTGCTAAAAATACGATTAATCCAAGTCACATAACGCCTATCGACTATTCTGAAAATGAACATGGACTGACATTCGGAACAATTGAAGAGTCCAACTCCTTTGAGATACTACCTGACTTAATCTATGCAGGAAGTGTAAATGGCATTAAAGGGTACTTACTAAAAAAAGATTATCTCGGTGAACCTGGTGATGTCCCACTGTATGATGTTTATGGGAAAACCATAATTGGTTCTTTTCATATTAGCCCTATGAATATGAACTATCCTAAAAATAAAAAAGGACAGACATACGGTTCAAGCGCAGATGCTACTTCTCCAGAAACGGAACCTGAATTAATCAGTGCTATAGGTGAGGATGGCACTTCAGGATATGTGCTAAAAAAAGACTTAGACGGTGCTTTACCAAAATCACCCGAGGAAGCCATTGCAATACAGAACAGTAGATCACCAGAAGGTCGTGATATTCCGCTGTTTGATGTTGATGGTGTAACCGTAATTGGTGTGTTTCATGTTGGAGGAAAGTAATACAAAGGATGTTAAGTGTTACGCCTCCACAATTCATGAACACCGCTCTGTCGGTCAAAGAAGCCGGTTGAAAAAATTGCGTAAATAGTCGTGGGACAATAACAACGTTCCATTCAAAGTCGCTATTTTAGCGGCTTTTTTATTTTATCGGTACAAGTTCTTGTCCCGGTTGCCGAAAAGGATATGAACATTGTGTAATTGAAGATTAGATAATTATCTAAGGCAGAGTTGCAATAGCGCCAAAGCAGTAACAAACCATAGATTCATTTATTTATTGTAAAGGGATACGAGGGATTTGATGCAGAAGCTCCTGTGCAATAAAAAGGGGGGAGCCCAGTTAAGGAATCTTGTAAGAAAGTAAGTTCTAAGACTCACAAGTATAGCATCCGGTTTTTCACACTCATATACTACAACGAATATCGGTAAAGTGGTGATCAATCTAGAATTCCTTCAGATCATGATAATTTTATGAGACTCCCATTTCCTAAGGCCTACCGTCTCATTGTAGGTAGGCTTTCTCCTCTATATCCTAATTCGAATGCTTCATTTAATACTATATTTACGTGATATGGTTCAAATCAGCGTAACAAACAGGAACCCCTGGCAGGGTTCCTGTTTTGTTACGCTTCTTAATTTATTCTTAGTTACCTAAAGATATCTTAGGTGTTTAAATCATGCAACCCTGGACTGTGCTCATTAGGAAGCTCCGGCATAAAAGGGAGTGGGAATCCCTGAGGAGGTTCCGTGACGTGTAGCTCACCGCCATTACGACTAGGTGTTTGTCCACTAAATATTTCAGCAATGCGTGTATTGTCCAAACGGAAGTTAAATTGTGCATTATGGAAGCCGAGGTCAACATATTTCTGACACTCTGGATATTTGTTGATATCGTAATTGGGAACAGGAAACACATTGCCCCAGTTTACTCCTAAAGTCTCAAGCGCCTTCGCAAATGCATTTTGGTGAGCATTATCACGAACGATCAGAAATGCCAGAGTTTCACGGAACGCTTTGTTTGTACTCATCTCATAGATTCTTGTTTTTTGTAGAACACCTGTTGATTCCAGTACAGCATTATCAAGTAGGTTACTTACCAGGTTGCCATGATCATACACATAATTCCCGAGCCATGGATTACCGGCGGCATCTACAGGCAGTGAACTTTGAGCGCCCATAATGTAATGATGTGGATTGGCATGTTTAATAGCTTCGTCCAGAGGAGCCTCATCAATGCCAGCATTACCTACACCCTCTGCTCCAGCTCCTGTCAGCAATTGATTTATTGTTTGTTGCACCAGTTCAACATGGCTTAATTCCTCCATAAATACACCACGAATTAGGTCCCTATACTGCTTCGCTTTTCCACGGAAATTACTGCTCTGAAAAAAATACTGCATCATAGTTCGCATTTCACCAAATTGGCCCCCAAGAGTTTCCTGCAACACTTTTGCTGCAGCCGGATCAGGCTTGTCCGGAACGATCATGTTGAACAAACTTCTCGATAAAAAAACATGGTTGTCCTCCATTCAAGTGAATTACCAAGGGGAGTATCTACGTCATTCCTGTTTTTTATGTAATTGCTTGTTCAACTGATATTATGTTGAATCTTAAGTGTATGGTAATGTTCGACCATAGCTTCGAGCTGATATACATAGTTTGTAAGCCAATCCTCTCTCTTAAAGAGGACCCGCACACTAGAAAGCTGGAATAAACTATGTTCCCCATTCTGGTAATCAACACCCCACAATTTTTAGGACTCAGCTACCTATTGAACAGGTATATTCTTATTTTCTTATTGTTTTACTTGGGAATATACAGTATTTTTTAATAGGGTATTACCTTAAATGTTTATATTACTACTTCTTTATGGATCGGTTCTAATATGCTGGAAGTAGTTATGCGGTAAGGGGAGAATTCGAGTGAAAATAAGAATAAGACATAAGCTAGTGTTGTTTGTATTGATCGGTGTTCTACTGACGAGTGGCATCAGCCTTTTGTACGTACAAAATATGCATACGTTATATGAACAGCTTGTCTATGAACAAACTAGTGAGAAGCTATATTTGTATTCAGAGAGAATTGAAGACAAGCTAGCAGCCATTGATCGTATGACACAATCGATAGCAAGTGACGCTGACATTCAACATGGGTTAGAGAAGATAAAGCAGAACAAGAATAGTCACGAAACCTATTATGCGATTCGTGAAATGGAAGAGAAATTGTTATCCTATCGTTTCTTTAATTATCCGATTCGCTCTGTAGCGATTATTGATTATTGGGGCAATGATTACTGGCTGGGCACAACCAAGGATGAGACTGCACCAGCTTACAGTAAGCAATTTATTGCAATGGCCGCTCAAAAAGAGGGAGGAAGTCTGTGGAAGGGTGGGGAAAGAGATTCTAAGATTTTTACTTCCCTAAGGGAAATAAGAGCAGTGAATAGTATGGATTTTCCATCATTAGGGACGTTAATTGTTCGAGTGAATGCGAATGATTTGATTGAATCTATTGGCTCTAATCAGTCATCTTCCAATAATAAATTGCTCATCTATGAAGATCATACCCCAATCTATTGGAATGATGAGCAGTGGAAAGATAAGCCTATGCCAAGCACTTTAATACAGAATGAACGATCAGGTGAACGCTATGAGATGATCACGTTAAATCATCACAAGTACTTGAGTACCTTATCTACAATGAGCTTTACAGGTTGGACATTAGTGAATCTTGTACCTTATGAATCATTGTTTCAGAAAGCGATTCAGATGAAGAAAACTCTATTCCTTTTATATACTCTCATTCTTGTATCTCTCGTATGGATAGGCATAATTTTTGCAAGAAGTATTACACGTCCTTTGGAGACACTGGCCTTTAGGATGAGCAAGGTAGAGCAAGGAGATTTTGCTACGTCCCGAGAAGAGCAGGTGAAGAATAAGGATGAAATTGGATGGTTAACAATCAGCTTTGACAAAATGACAGCCTCGTTAGATCGATTAATTAAAGATAACTACGTAAAACAAATTCATATAAAGGAGTCTCAATATGAGGCGCTGAAAGCGAAGCTAAATCCTCATTTTCTCTACAATACGTTAGACTCGATTAATTGGCTAGCACGCAGACAGGGACAAGAGCGCATCTCTAGTATGGTCAAAGCGTTGGGTGATATGTTGCGAAGTACAACGAGTAAAAAGGAAATGGTCATGCTGAAGGAAGAAATTCAGCATGTCAATAACTATTTACTCATTCAGAAATATCGATTTGAAGAACGACTGCAATGTGAAATCAATATCCCGGATGAATTAAACAAATGTTATATTCCTGCAATGATCCTCCAGCCTATTGTTGAAAATGCAATTAAGTATGGTATCGATGAATTGACAGGCGAATGTCAAATTACGATTAGCGGGGAATGCTTTGGCGAGGATTTAGATATTTGGATTTCGGATCAAGGTCCAGGGATGGATATACATTATTTAGAGCAAAACACAGAAGGAGGGATTGGACTAAGGAGCATTCATGAGCGCTTGCAATTGTTATATGGAGAGTTATATGGTATTGCAATTTTAGAAGGTATAAATCAAGGGACAATTATTCGAATTCGAATTCCTGCTTTATGGAAAGGTGAAGATAGTTATGTCTAGCTATAGAGTAATAATCGTTGATGATGAACGAATGGCGAGAGAAGGTATTGCGGAAACAATAGAGTGGACTACACTTGGTATGGTGTTAGCAGGGACAGCTGTAAACGGACAGCAGGCATTGGAGAAAATTCAAGAGCTCCAGCCCGATGTTGTGATTACGGATATTAAAATGCCAATCGTTGATGGACTTCAGTTAATCGAACAAGGGTTGAAAATTTCTCCTCATATTGTATTTATTGTTCTATCAGGATTTGGAGAGTTTGAGCTAGCTACGCAGGCCATGCGTTTTGGTGTAAGGCGGTATCTATTAAAGCCAAGTGATGAGCATGAGATTACAGAAGCACTTCAATGGTCTAAGCAGGAGGTAGATGCTATACGCAGCAATTTTGCGGAAAATACACAGTCCAAAGTTTCAAATGCGCTAGCAAGTCAAAGTATCATTTCTTCCTCTATACCTAGCGATTTGCTGCAGGCGATTGTTGATGCTGATGAAGCCCAATTAATGAAGATATCGCGATTATGGATCGAGCAATTATTAAGTGAGGGGTTATCATCACATGCCCTTCAAGAAAACAATAATCATGTGCTGTCCTATATCCGCAATCAGTTGAAATCAGAATACGGCATTAGTACAACACGTACAGCTGAAGAGAGTCAAGATATACAAGCGTTCCAGAAGGAGTTAGGCGAGCTGTATGCAAGCTATCATTATCGTAAGATTGATAAGAAGGCGATGCTGGTTATAAAAATAAAGCAATTAACCATCCAGTATATTCAGAGTAGACGGCTTTCTTTGCAATGGCTAGCTCAGCATTATTTATTTCTTAACTCCGAATATTTAGGCAAGCTGTTTCGACAAGACACAGGAGAGAAGTATACCCAGTTCTTGACCTCTGTTCGCATGAAAAAGGCGAAGGAGCTATTACTTTCACATCCTACAATGAAAATTTATGAAGTAGCTGAACAGTGTGGATTTGAGCAAGATCCACAGTATTTTTCCAATGTATTCAAGAAATTTTATGGGTTTACACCTAATGAATATCGTAAACAGCAGTTGGAGAACAACTAACTAGTACGGTTTTTTACAATAAAAACTCGGGTTTTTTATATTCAAATTTTAAGGAAATAACATTACTATTAAACAAAGTAAACCAATGAGAATTATTAGAAAGGCAGTTGTTAATGATGACATACTCTGATTCTTCAGATCGTTTTATACGAAATGAGCGGGAAGCGAAAATTGCAGCAAGAGCAGATCAGCTAGCAAGGATTTTTGCAGAGCGAGCTCCTAAGCATGATCTTGAAGGAACGTTTCCCTTTGAGAATTTTAATGAGTTAAGAGGTAGCGGATACCTTGCTCTTACCGTACCAAAACAATATGGAGGAGAGGAAGCATCAATTTATGAACTGGTTCTTTCTCAAGAGCGACTGGCAAGAGGAGACGGCTCCACTGCACTAGCAATCGGGTGGCATATTGGTTTATTGAAGCAGCTTCATCTATCAGGTGCAATTCCAGAAGAACTTCTTAGTGAGCTATGTCTTGAGGTTGTATATGATGGGCTAGTATTGAATGAACTGGTAAGTGAGCGAGCAATGGGCAGTCCGACTCGTGGTGGTAAGCCTGAGACAAAAGCAGTTAAAGTTGAGGGTGGCTGGTTGATAACGGGTCAGAAATCGTACTGTACGTTAAGCCCAATTCTTAACAAGTTTATAGTTGCTGCTACGATGTCAGATACCGATACTCTGGGATCATTTATCGTAGAAGCTGGCGATGGCGTTAAAGTGCTGGAGACATGGAACACGATGGGCATGCGTTCAACAGGCAGTCATGATATTGCCATGAAAGAGGTATTTGTTCCGGACCGATATCTTATTCGTGGTAAAGCAAGTGATCAGCTACGCAAGCCTGTCCCAACAGATGGTAACATGCTGCATATTCCTGCTTGTTATCTTGGAATTGCACATGGCGCCAGGGATTTCGCCCTTTCATTTGCAGCGAACCACCAGCCTAATTCATTAAAAGTTCCAATCGCTGAGCTACCCAATATTAAGCGTTTAATTGGAGAAATTGAACTTGATTTAATTACAGCAAGAACCTTCCTTTATGATACTGCAGATCGTTGGGATAAGGAAACGGGTAATCGCGAAAATTTGAAGATTGAACTAGGTGTTGCCAAGCATCTTGCTACCAATGCGGCACTACGTGTTGTTGATCACGCGATGAGAATTGTAGGCGGCTTGAGCCTTTCTAAGAATTTCCCGCTTGAGCGTATGTATCGCGATGTTCGTGCTGGCCTTCATAATCCGCCAATGGACGATGTAGTCATTACGAATTTAGCGAATCGTGCATTAGGAAAGTAAGCTCTATATGGTCATAAAAAGAAGTGGTTAGGGGAGAAAGAGATGAAAAGAAGTGCAAAGTTATCAGTTACAGCTATGTTATTAATGTCCATAATTCTGACGGCATGCGGGAAGGAGGACGTAGCAGAGAACGGGAATTCAAGTAAGAGCGATGTTGTTAAAATCGAGTTTTTCCAGCAGCAGGGTGAGGAAGCCATACAAAATGCCTATCACGAAATTATTGCTGATTTCACAAAGGAAAATCCGAATATCGTAATTAATATGAATACAGTGCCTGACCCGGTTAAAGTATTAACCTCTCGTTTTGCAACAAATGATATTCCACCCCTATTTACTGATTTTCCTACACAGCTTCAATTTAAGGAAAAAGTAAAAAATGGCTATATCGAAAAATTAAGCGATCAACCTTTTATCAAAGACGTTAACGAAAAATATTTGGATATGACGGCGGCAGATGACGGTGGATACTATTCTTTGCCGTACGCTCGAAATTATATGGCAGTATACTATAATATCGATCTATTTGAACAAAATAACGTGAAAATTCCAACCACTTATGCTGAATTTATCGAAGCATGCAAATTGTTCCAAAGCAAAGGTATTACACCGCTCTATCTTCCATTGAAGGATGTAGGTCATATCTTCCAAGCAACGAACATTGCTTTTGCACCTGGTGGTGTTGAGGAAATGCTTAAAGTGGCTGATGGCGAAGGTCGAGTGGAAGGCAATCCGGTATTCTTGGCATTTGCTAAGAAGCTAAAAGAGCTAACGCAATATGCTAACAAAGATGCTTTTGGTGTGAGCGCTCAAATGATGCAAGAAGCCTTTGCTAATGGTCAAGCCGCTATGATTATTTCTGGCTCATACGGTCGTGGGAATATTAAGCTTGCTAACCCTGATTTGAAATTCGGTGCGTTCCCACTTCCGAATGATACTGTTGATACAACGACAGCTTTATCAGGTGTCAATGCTTCTCTGTCCATCTCTGCAAAAGCTAAGCCTGAAGAAAAAGAAGCTGCACTTACCTTCTTAAAATATATAGCTCGACCAGAGGTTGCTCAGAAATGGTCTGATCTATCTGGCGAACCTTCCATTATTAAGGGTACAACCTATGGCGATCAATATTTACAACCTATCCTTGATTTTATCGACAATGGTAGAGTTCATGATTGGATGTCTTCAACGCTTGAAAGTGCGATTGTAACGGAATTATATAGTACAACTCAAGGTTATCTCATTAATAACGAGACGCCTGAGCAATACCTGAAGAACATTGATGAAACAATCAAGCTTAACGCTGTTAAATAAATATAATAGATTTGATCTGAGCGACAATTTGAGAATTCAAATTGTCGCTCCCTATTTACTAGCTCTACGTTACATTGAGATGAGGAAGGTGCAGCATGATAGGAAAATTTCTAGAACGCTCAACTTATTTCTTATTCACGGTTCCGGCTATCATTCTATATACACTATTTTTCGCTTATGCAGTTATTGTAGGTATTCAATATAGCTTTACGGATTGGAATGGGATTAGTTCTAGCTATAATTATGTAGGGTTTAGTAACTATTCGGAGCTATGGAACAACCCGAATTTTAGGCAATCATTAGTAGTTACTGGAAAGTATGCGGTGATGCTTGTAGCAGGAGTAATGAGTCTGTCATTAATTTTAGCTTTAAGCTTAAACTCTCTGAAGAAGCTTCAAACCTTTACAAAGTCGATATATTTCCTGCCGGCCATCATTAGTGCTGTAACCATTTCGTTAATTTGGGACCAGGTATTTGTTCGAGTCATCCCTCCGATTGGTCAGGGTTTGAATATTATGGAATTATATCAAAGTCCTTTAGCCCATCCCAAGTATGCTTTAATTGCTGTTGTGATTGTTAACATTTGGCAGGCTGTAGCCTTGCCGACCCTTATCTTTATTGCAGGCTTACAATCGGTTCCCTCCGAGCTGTATGAAGCGGGCAGAATCGATGGGGCCAGCACTTTTAATCGTTTTCGTTATATCACATTTCCATTTCTAATTCCTACGATTACCGTAAATATGGTGCTTGCGATTAAATCGGGTATCACTTCCTTTGATTATGCTTATACCCTGACAGGTGGAGGTCCAGTGAAATCTACTAATGTTATTGGGATCATGATATACAATGATGCATTTCAGAATCTAAAGTTTGCAATGGCTAATGCGGAATCAGTTATATTGTTTATTATCATTGCAGTGTTATCCTTTATCCAAATTAAATTAACACGTAAAGGTGGTGTCCATTAAGTATGAATTTAGCGATACGAAAAGAAGGGCTTGGCTGGCGTATTCTCCGAAATATCATTTTACTTATTGGAGTCATCATTATCATGGGACCATTATATCTTGTCATAGTTAATTCCTTTAAGACAATAGAGGAGGCAGGCAAAGGTTTTTTCAGTTTTCCCCAAGCACTTCATTTTTCTAATTACGCAGAGCTACTTTCTAAGGGGAATTACTGGAGAGTTGTATGGAATACGACCTTGATTACAACTGGATCTGTAATCATAGTTCTTATTATTAATCCTACCGTTGCTTATGCTATTGCTCGTAATCGACATAAGAAATATTATAAATTTTTATATCTCTATATCCTGTTAGGATTGTTTGTACCCTTTCAAGTGATTATGCTTCCTTTAACAAAAATTATGACCAATATGAATCTATTAAATCCTTTTGGACTCATTTTATTATATGGAGCGCTTAGCTTAACAAGAGGAGTATTCCTACTCGTCAACTATATTGAAGGAATGCCAACTGAAATTGAAGAGGCGGCAAGAATTGATGGCTGCAGCACTTTTAAAATCTATTATCTTATTACTTTACGTTTAATTATGCCGATGCTAGTTACGCTTGTCATTATGGATTCATTATGGTTTTGGAATGATTTTATGCTTCCACTACTAATTTTGAATAAAGCGAAGGAATTTTGGACACTCCCCTTATATCAATACAACTTCAAGACTGAATATTCCTTTAACTATACAATGGCTTTCACTTCTTATTTAATGGCGATGTTGCCTATTATTGTGATCTATGCAGCCGGCCAGAAGTACATAATCGCCGGGCTAACAGAAGGTGCAATTAAAGGATAATGAACAAGATACTCCAAGATCGGGGGGAAGTAAATGAGAGGTTTGGTTATTGAAGAACAAATCGAACAATGGATGGAAAAGCATAAGACAGAGCTATTAGAGGACATTGCTGGATTAGTAAGTATTCCAAGTGTAGCAAGCTATGATCCATCCTCTCCTTATCCTTTTGGGGAGAAATGTGCAGAGGCTATTCAGTATATATTGGATTTAGGTCAACGATATGGTTTGCAGACGTTTAATCGGGAGTATTATTGTGCAGAAATTCGTATGGGAGATGAGACAAAGCGGTCAATAGGAATTTGGGGGCATGTCGATGTTGTTCCTGCAGGGGAGGGGTGGAGCTACCCACCTTTTTTTTGTACACAAAAGGGAGATTTTCTCATAGGCAGAGGAGTACAAGATAATAAAGGTGCAGTCATTGCTGTTCTTTATGCACTGAGATTTATTCAGGAACGGGGTATCCCCTTAAACTATCAGCTTCAGCACATTATCGGCAGTGGTGAGGAAATAGGGATGTTTGATGCTGCATATTATCTTAAGCATTATCATGCCCCTGATTTTAATATTGTGGCGGATAGCGGATTTCCGGTCTGTTATGGAGAGAAGGGAATGCTCTCTGTTACCTTATGCTGTGATATTGCTGATTCGTCAATCCTTCGCATACAGGGAGGAGTGGCTTCTAATAGTGTACCTGGTTATGCTGAGCTTATTATACGACGTGATAAAGCCGCCGCCAAACTAAGCCTCCTGCCATCTCATATTCAGTATAGTCAGACAGATGAAGAGATTACATTATTCGCAGTCGGCAAGTCCGGGCATGCCGCGTTTCCTCAAGGCACTAGTAATGCGATAGCGGTCCTTCTTGAGCCATTGTTACGGAGTACATGGTTTGAGGAATCTACACACTACCAGCTTGAGAAAATTTATGAAATTTGTAAGCATTATGATGGACGGGCATTAGGGATACATTGTGAGGATAAGCTATCTGGAGCTTTAACATGCGTCGGAACTTTATTACAAGGACGGAATGGAAGACTTGAGATAGAGTTAAATATTCGCTACCCTATTCATCAGTCATCCAAGATGCTGCTGCAGCAGTTGCAGGAAAGCGGCTTTACCCTGACTAATGTCCATGACAGTGAGCCGAGTTATTATAATCCTGATACGCCAGAGGTTAAGTCTCTCATGCAAGTTTATCAAGTCGTAACAGGAGAGCAAGAAGCGGAGCCATTTGTAATGGGTGGAGGTACTTATGCCAGAAAGCTGCCTTATGCGGTAGGCTTTGGCCCTGGTTTGCCGACGGATGTGTCATCGCTTGACTTGCCTCCTGGTCATGGTCAAATTCACGGCCCAGATGAAGTGCAGTCTATTCCTAATCTGATCACTGCATTAAAGATTTATATTGTAGCACTACTAGAGCTAAATGAGCTGTAAATCAGCCTTATCGAGAGACTCCAGACAACAGTTTCTTCGCTATAGAAGCTTATTCGCCGTACTGATGAATGATCTCAGGTATGTTACAAGTTTCCTTATTGCTGTGCTACAATGTACGGGGGAATGAGTGGAGGATGCCTAGATGAAGCTTGTCAAAGTGAGTATTATAACAAAAATTATTGTTAGCTTGATCGTAGCGACAACTGTTCCATTCATTATTTCAAATTATTTGTCGTATCAGATTACAGGCAACTCAATCAAACGTCAGCTAGTTGAACTGAATCAAAATTCGATGTCAATTACGATGTCAGCGTTGCAGTCCTATTTTCATGAATTGTCACTACTTGGCTTGACGTACTTTTCTGATCCTGAGCTTGTGAGACTGTTGTCGGAAAAAAAACCTCAAAATCCTGCTGAAAGTGTCTATATTGAGCAAAGGCTTGAAAAAATATATGCGAATTATAGCGAGATAGGTGCAGTTTCTTACAAGAGCGCGCTAACAAACAAGCAGTTTAATATTCGAAATCATTATAATGAAATAGTGAGTATTCCTGACTTTAAAGATCATGAGATGTCAGATGCACATAGTGAGCTGAAGCAACCGTTTCAAGTTACACTTAATAATAGAGAGCCAAGATTGCGTGTCAATAAGCCATTCATAGATATTTATACTCGAGAAGTAATCGGTTTGACTACCTTTGATGTTAAACCACTACAAATCAAAAATTTTCTTACTTCCTTAACAACAAGTGAGCAAGGACCTGTATACTTATTTATTGGAAATAATCTCGAACTACTCTATACAACTGCAGATGAGATGGATTCGACCGAGCTATCACTCTCAAAAGGAGTTAAACAACCTACGCAACAGGAGACTGCACAAAAAACTAGAGAATCATGGCAGGTAGAACTTTATCAAAGGCTTCATGCACCCCAACTATCTACAGATAAAGGGGAGATTCAAACTACTGAAGGCAGTTATGTCTATTTTAACAAGACAGATGAAAATGGTTTAATCATGACAATAGTTAAGTTTATACCTCGCACACTTATTAATAAGGCACGTAATTCTGCACTTGGTAAAACTTTGTTAATTCAAGCAGTTTCGATTATTTTTATTTCCATTTTGGCGACTTTAATCTCTTATTACATGTTGCGTAGGATTAAAATAATGTTTCAGCACATTAAGCAATTGCAAATGGGTAACTTTCAACTAAAGAGAAGGCCTGTACAGAAGACACCGGATGAGTTAGATTTGTTGGAAATTAGATTGCACGAAATGGCTGGTGAACTAGACGAGTTATGGAATAAGCAATATCGTCATCAGCTTGAGTTATCACAAGCTCGTTTGAAAATGCTGCAAGCTCAAATCAATCCTCATTTCTTATATAACACGTTGCAATCGATTTCAACTTTAGCAATTAAATCTAAAGCTCATGACGTCAGTGATCGACTTGCTGACTTTGCAGCTATGTTTCGCTATTCTATGGATATTGAGAACGAGGATGTTTCGCTAGAAGAAGAAATCGAACATATTCAGCATTACATGGTACTTCAGCAAGGTCGCTATAAGCAAAGGCTTCAATTTGAGTTAGAATATCCAAATGAAGCGAGTTGCCTTCTTGTACCCAAAATGACTTTGCAGCCGCTTGTTGAGAATAGTATTATACATGGTTTAGAACGAGGAAATGGTCAAATTCATATAGTGGTAAACATTGTTTTGACTAAGCATTCATTGTTGATTGAGGTAATTGATAACGGAAAAGGCTTTACAGATCAGCAAATTGAACAGGTCAAAGCTGGTTACCTTGAGCAAGTTGTTGTATCGGAGAAGCGAGGAATTGGCTTATCCAATGTATTGAAGCGATTAATGCTTTATTATGGAAACGAATTCACTTGGTCGATTTCTAGTAAGCCCTATAAAAAAACCATAGTAGCATTATCCTTGCCAATTGAATCATCAAGAGAGGAACAAGCAGATGAAGTTATTAATCGTAGATGATGAAGAGCATGTACGTGAAGGTGTTGAGCTATCGATTGAATGGCAACATTATAAAATCAATCAAATATTTATGGCCGAAAATGGATTAGAGGCATTGGAGCTTGTCCGGAAGCATATTCCAGAGTTAATAATTTGCGATATGAGCATGCACCTTATGGATGGTGCAGAGTTTTTAGAGAAGCTTCGGGAGGAGGGCTGGGGCTCCAAAGTTATTGTGCTAAGCGGCTATCAAAAGTTCCATTACACTAGGGCAGCTCTGCTAGCTAACGGTGTGGATTACTTACTAAAACCATTTAAAATTCGTGATCTGGAAAAAGCCATTCAAAAAGCATGCGATCAAATAAAACAAGAGCAGGAAGTAAGGCTAAAGGAACTTAGCACTAATTTTCGTTTAAATGAAGTGAATAATATTGTTATGGAGCAGCGATTTTCTCGCTTAATTGAGGAAGAACAGGTGTCTAAAGAAGAGCTTAATACTTTTCTTACTACCATTGGAATCAACCCTGATTATTTTTATGTTGTTACTTTTTTGCCCAGAAATAAAGATGCAATCGTAAAGAAACATTTTGCTCGAGACGAGCAACTGTTTAATTATTCGATGAAAAATATTGTTAAAGAACTGGTTGAATCACTGGGTAGTTGGTATGTGCTTCAACATGAAGAATTTATCATTGTGTTTATAAGTTCTAATTATTTACTTGTAGATATAGAGATATCAGTGAAAAAAATACAGGATGCATGGAAAAGAACTTTGCGCCTATCTTCATTTTCTGGTTTCTATAAAATGAACCTGACAGCTAGTAGACTTCAATTAGCTTTGTTTGAGGAAAAATCGATGATTCTTAATTGCAATATTTTTGATCATATTAAGAATGGCCGAAAGTCATCAGTGATTAACTTTTTTATAGATAAGGAACGAGTTATTTTAGAAGCAATTCTCGCAAAAAATAAACAATATCTTCATGAATTGGTTGAGTCTTTTAAAATGGAGTTGGCTTCGTATGAGTTTGTAAGCGTCAGAGAGCTTCAGCACTATACCGTAGAAATCAACCTTCTGCTCGTGCGAATTTATAGTCAAATTAACAGTGATAACTTTCATGAGACGATGCCGCTTTGGATATCACAACTGGAAGAATGGTCCTCTAAACTTAAACAAATTTTTAGTGATATGCTGGAATCAATCAACTACAGTAGGCTGGAAATAACTCATGTTCAGTCTATCGCTACGGTAAGAAATTATATTAATGATCATATGAAGGAAGAGATAACATTATCGGGTTTGGCAGAGATATTTCATTTTTCACCGCAATATCTGGCGAAAAAGTTTAAAGAAGAGTATGGCACAACGATTATGAATTATCTTACTCAATTAAGAATAGAAAAAGCATACTCCTTGCTAGATTATACCGAGTTATCTATTCAAGAGGTTGCGAGTGAAAGTGGCTTTGAAAATTTAAATTATTTCAGTAAAGTATTTAAAAAACATACTGGTATCACACCTAGCGCTTATCGAAAGAATTAAATATGTAGCATAGAACACATTCGTTTCCAGATTACTTCTGTCATAAATATTGACGGCAGTTGTTGGAAATGAATGTGTTTTATTATTAATACTTTTATTAAGCAATTCAGGTTCATAATTTACTCATTTAGGCGAATATTACACCTGTAATCGGTAATTTTTTATAGTTATAATCAAGCTTGTGTTGTGAAATAAATTCCAAATACGTGATAGGGGGAAGAATTAATGAAGAGAAGATGGGGTCTTGTATTACTTACTACTGTGCTTTTTATTTTTTTAACAGCATGTAGTAACAATACGGATGAAGGAACAGGTGATGGCGGAAATAATGGTGAGAAGCTTGCCAAAATTTCTTTATTCCAAAGTAAAGTTGAAATTGCTGAGTCACTTGAGAACTTGGCATCTAAGTATAAAAAAGAAACAGGAAATGAAGTTGAGGTCTGGGGTTCCGCAGGTGATTCCTACATTACACAGTTACAAACAAAGTTAGCTGCTAATGAAGGTCCAACCATTTTTTCTGTGCAACAAGGTGTTGAAGCTGAAAAATTTGCATCATATTTCTATGACATGACGAATGAATCTTATGCTAAGTATATCGTTCCAAATATGGAATTGGAAATTGACGGTAAGATTGTAGGTGTTCCAATTGGAATAGAGGGGTTTGGGCTCGTTTACAATAAAAACTTATATGATCCTTCAACTGTTAAAGACACAAAGTCATTAATACAAGCTCTTGAAAAATTCAAAGCTGATGGTATCAACGGTTTGGGTCTTTCTCAAACAGCGTATTTCTTGATTGGACATATTATTAACACGCCATTTGCATTGCAAGAAGATCCTGTAGCTTTCATAAAAAAAGTTAACAAAGGTGAAGTTGATTTGAAAGAAATACCAGAATTCCAGGAGTTCTCCGAATTGATGGCAGCTATTCGTGCTTATACGGTTAATCCACTTGAAGTAACTTATGATAGACAAATGGGTGATCTGGCAACAGGTAAAACTGCAATTGTGCACCAAGGTAACTGGAGTTACAGTATGCTTGCTGACTATGATGATATTAATATTAGTATGGCTCCTGTTCCGATCGTTGGAAACGATAAATTGGAAGTGGGCATCCCAGCTGGTTGGGTTATCAATAATAAAGCATCTCAAGAGCAAATTACAGCAGCTAATGCTTTCTTAGAGTGGTTGTATACTAGCGAGACAGGTAAAAATACAATTCTTAATGATTTTGGGTTTGTTCCAGCGGTTACAACGATTGAACCAACTGGTTTAGATCCGTTATCACAGCAAGTTTATGAAGCAGCACAATCTGGGAATACAATTCCTCGGGCTTTGAATTACTTCCCACAAGGAATTATCATTAATGATCTTGCACCGCTAGCGTCTGAATTTTTTCTTAATCCTTCAATGACCCCAGATCAATTCCTTGATAAACTTCGTGAAGTATGGTTAAAAGCAGCTAATTAAGACAATGACATACATTGTTGAAAGCCTAAACCCTTATAAAAAGGTGTTAGATGTTCCTACTTTCTTCTAAGTCAAACTTGATAAAAGGGAGTTTCGTATGCCAAATAAAAAACTATGGTATTTCATATTTACTATGCCGCTGTTTTTGATTTTTTTAATTGTTGTTCTTGTTCCGTTTTTGATTGGAATTTACTATTCCTTCATTAATTGGGGGGGGATTGATGGTACCCCTAAAGTATTTGTTGGTTTTGATAATTATACTGCCTTGTTGCAGGATAAGCGTTTTCTTGCATCTTCGTGGAATACCATAAAATTCACTATATTTGCATTGGTTAGCGTCAATTTATTGGGTTTAGTTTTTGCTTTGCTGGTTACTTCTGGATTCAAAACAAGTAATCTTGTTCGCACGTTATTGTTTATGCCGAATCTTATTGGTGGCTTGATTCTTGGATACATCTGGCGCTTCATTTTTACAGATGGAGCTAACCAGGTAGGATTATTAACTGGATTGGATAATATATTCTTTAATTGGCTTATAGATCCAAATTATGCTTTGATTGCATTGGTAGTTGTCTTCACTTGGCAGATGGCAGGCTATACGATGGTTATCTATATTGCTGGTATTCAAGGGATTTCTGATGAAGTGATGGAGGCAGCTAAAGTTGACGGAGCAAATATATGGCATCGCATGACCAAAATCGTATTTCCGTTATTAATGCCATCGTTCACAATTTGTTTATTTTTAACTTTGTCGGGCGCGTTCAAAATATATGATGTTAACTTGTCATTAACTAATGGCGGCCCAATTCACCATACCGAGTTGTTTGCTATGAATGTATTTAATGAGATATTTGGATATGGTAATTATGGGCTTGGTCAAGCAAAAGCAATTCTGTTCTTTATCATTATTGCGGTTGTAACGATTACTCAAGTCATCATTACCAAGCGAAGAGAGGTGCAGATGTAATGAGTAAAACTAAAAATGGAATACTCTCTTTGTTAATCGTCATTATCTCACTGGTGTTTTTATCACCAATTTACATTGTGATTGTTAATTCATTTAAAACACGGGCCGAATTATATGAAAATGTACTCTCTTTACCAGGCACCTTCAGCTTCGAATATTATATAACAGCAATTAAGAAGATGAACTTCCTAGTTGCACTTGGAAATTCACTATATGTGACGATTGTAACTGTTATTTTTGTCATTGTGCTTGCTTCAATGACGGCATGGATGCTTGTACGTCGCGACAATGTCATGAGTAAGATCATTTTTTTCTTGTTCGTAGCGACGATGCTTATTCCATTTCAAACTTTAATGATGCCACTCATGCAAGTAATGGATTGGATACGTACTCATTTACATTTGCCTGTTCTTAATACTCATGGCGGATTGATCTTTATGAATATTGGCTTCCACGCTGGCATGGCTGTATTTCTATATCACGGTTTTATTAAATCAATCCCTGTAGCTTTGGAGGAGGCGGCTGTTCTAGATGGTTGCAGTACATTAGGCGTATTCTGGAAAATTGTATTTCCTTTACTAAAAAGCATATCTGTCACAGTAGCGATTCTAGATGTTATTGCTTCATGGAATGATTACTTACTTCCGTCACTTGTGCTATCTGAAAAAGGTTTGCGAACTATTCAGTTATCAACGTTCTATTTCTTCGGCGAGTTTACAATTGTTTGGAATCAAGCGATGGCAGGCTTAACATTAACCATTATTCCTATTGTTATTTTTTATGCTATAGCACAAAAATATATCATTAAAGGGATTGCAGCAGGGGCAGTAAAGTGAAATTTATCATTTGTACAAGCCAGATGAATTGCAAAGGGGAGAGAATAAATGAACAAAACATGGTGGAAAGAAGCGGTTGTCTATCAGGTGTATTGGCGCAGCTTTTATGACAGCAACGGCGATGGATATGGGGACCTTGAGGGAGTATACAGCAAGCTGGATTATATTCAAAGCCTTGGTGTGGACGTCATCTGGCTGAATCCATGCTACGATTCGCCTGACGTCGACAACGGCTACGATATTGCGGATTACCGTTCGGTTATGCCAAAGGCGGGCACGATGGCCACGTTCGAGAAGTTACTGGCTGCCGTCCATAATCGCGGAATGAAGCTTATTATGGATTTAGTTGTGAATCACACCTCTAATCAGCATGCTTGGTTTCAGGAGTCGCGATCCAGCATCGAATCTCCAAAGCGCGATTATTACATTTGGCGCAAGCAACCGAATAATTGGCGTTCCTACTTCGCCCCCTCCGCTTGGACATACGATGAAACAACGGGCGAGTATTACTTCCATTCCTTCTCTGACGAGCAGCCGGATTTGAATTGGGAGAACGAGAAGGTACGGGAGGAAGTCTATGATTTTATGCGTTTTTGGCTGGATAAAGGGATCGACGGCTTCCGGATGGATGTCATCAATTTGCTTGCCAAAATTCCGGGCTTCCCGGACGCCGAGAGACCCGAAGATATTTCGTATTTGGGAAATAAACAGGGAATTCACGAGTATCTGCAGGAAATGCACGACAAAGTGTTAAAGCATTATGATGTGTTTACGGTCGGCGAAATTCCGTTCGTGAACCCCGAGGACGGCGTGCTCTACGTCGGCGAGGAACGTGGGGAATTAAACACGCTTTTCCACTTTGAAGTGTGCGATTATATGGCCCATTGGGATTTGCAGCGCTTCAAGAAAATCCAGGATCGCTGGTACGAGTGCTTGTGGGGGAAGGGGTGGAACTCCCAATTTTTGAACAATCATGACCATACGCGTGTTGTATCGCGATTCGGTAACGATACCGTATATCGAGAACAATCGGCCAAATGCTTCGCCACCCTCATCCACACCCTGCCGGGCATGCCTTATATTTATCAAGGCGAAGAAATCGGGATGACGGGTATCCGGTTCGATTCTATCGACGAATATAACGATATTGCGATGAAGAATAAGTATAAGGAAGAGGTCGGAAAAGGCCGCGATTCGGAGGCAGTACTGAAGGAGCTTCAGCATTTGTCTCGCGATAATTCCCGCACTCCTATGCAGTGGAATGCCGGATCACAAGCCGGCTTCACGGAAGGACAATCGTGGATCAACGTCAATCCTAATTACAAGGAGATCAATGTCGAACAAGCTCTGGCGGACGAGAATTCGGTTTTCTATTACTACAAGCAGCTCATCGCTTTAAGAAAGAGTAACGAGGTCATGGTTTACGGCGAGTTCGAGACATATCTGGATCAGCATGATCAGATTTACGCTTATACAAGAACACTCGGAGAGGAGTCGTGGTTGGTGCTGCTGAACATCTCAGAGCAACCAGCGACTTGCAGCATCTCTGACCTCGGCGTAGGGAAGCTGGGCGACATCGTCATCGGCAATAACCCTGAACGAACCAATCAGGATGCGGTGATCGATTTCCTACCTTACGAGGCTATTGTATATCGTGTGTAAGAAAAACATGTTTTAAGAATGACAAAAAAATCATGATATGGAGGATGGAAAATGAAACCATTGCAATTGGAAAAACGAGGAATATCCACAAGTCGTATGGTGATGGGATGTATGGGATTGGGCGGTGGTTGGAATCAAAATCCAATCACAGAAGAAGATATAAAGCAGGCCCATCAGGCAGTTGATGCAGCACTCTCAATTGGTATTAATTTTTTTGATCATGCGGATATCTATACCTTTGGAAAGGCAGAAATAGTATTTGGGGAAGTTTTAAAGGAACGTAAAGATTTGAGAGAAAAAATATTAATTCAATCTAAATGTGGTATTCGATTTGAAGACGGTCCGGGAAGGCCCGGAAGATATGATTTTTCTTCTGACTATATTCGCAACAGCGTCGACGGAATCCTAAAAAGACTTGGAGTTGAATATATTGATTTTTTACTACTACATCGTCCAGATCCACTGATGGAACCGGAAGAAGTCGCTGAAGTAATTCATGAATTAAAAGAATCCGGTAAAGTAAAACACTTTGGTGTGTCGAATATGAGTGCAGCACAAATCAAACTGCTACAATCCTATTCTAATGAACCATTAATTATCAACCAACTGGAGATGAGTCTGGCTAAACTTGATTGGTTGGAAGTGGGAGTACTTGTAAACCATAATGAACGTATAAATGCTCATTTCCCTGAAGAAACTTTAGAATACTGTCGTCTGGAAAATATACAAATTCAAGCCTGGGGATCTTTAGCACAAGGGCTGTTTTCGGGAAGAAATCTAGATGGTCAATCCGAATCTATAAAAGAAACAGCATTACTAGTTAAAGATATGGCTGATCAAAAACAAACATCACCCGAGGCAATTCTATTAGCATGGCTAATGAGACATCCTGCAGGGATTCAACCTATTTTAGGTACTACTAGACCAGACCGTATTCAAAAATGCGGGGAGGCAATGAATCTAACGATGACGAGAGAAGAGTGGTATTCTCTATTTGTAAGTTCAAGAGGCAGACGACTACCATAGGAGAAATATGTTGTTTTCCGCATACAATTACGATGAAAATTAAAATCAACAATTCTCACGATTGAGTTGCTGGAGGTATCTATGAATCAGGTGAATTTTATAAATGAAGATATCGGAAACGTTAATTTAAAAGGTTCTATTGAAAAGGTTGATACAGGATACGATGTAATTGCAGGCGGGCAAGACATCTGGGGGACCTCAGATCAATTCCATTTTAGCTATGTAACGATTCAGGATGATTTCGATATGGCAGTAAGGTTAGAATCACTTAGTATGGCTGATCTATACACGAAAGCGGGGCTTATGGCTCGTAAATCTTTAGTTGCTGATAGTGAACATGTTTTTTTTATGGTCTTTCCTGATAATAGCTCTCGAAATAAAAATAATGGTGGTTATGAATTTCAATATCGGGAAAAGTCTGGCGGTGATTCTTCAGCAATATATCCTAAGGATTATAGCTCAGAACCAGCAGAGTTCCCAACTAATTATCCAAATACTTGGTTAAGACTAAAGAGGTCTGGTAATGTTTTTTATGGATTCTATAGCATAGACGGTGAGAAATGGATATTATATGCGATTCATGAAATGAAAATTGACCGAACTGTCTATTTAGGGTTAGCTGTCACTTCGCATAATGAGAACAATACGGTGAAAGCATCATTTAGGGATATAAAGATCACAAATAACTCCATATGAGTGGGAAGTTGTTGATACCGTAATCTAGTACTATATAAAATATGAGAAGGCATTAAGGACTAAGACTTTGCCTACAAACAGATTCAGCATTGAAATATTTAATCTTTATCAAACATCTCTTCCGAAAAACCATCTAACGAGGTTCAAGTTATCTTTTGAAGCCGTCGAAAGCAATAAGGTAGAAAAGTCATTGTCTTTTACAGACAATGGCTTTTCTAATTACAAAATCATAAATGATGGCGATGAAGTCATCTATGAAACGGACGAAAATAACAAAACACTTCGAGAGTACACGTGGGATGATAGTGGAAGTCCGGTAGCAATGGCTAAAGATGGACAGACCTGTTATTGTCGAGGGACAATAACATGGTCCCATTAAAGTCGCTATTTTAGCGGCTTTTTTATTTTATCGGTACAAGTTCTTGTCCCAAGCCAAGGACAAGAACTTGTACCGATTACCGTATTGGACAAGAACATGGTTCTATTGCTGTTTAGACATATATCTAATCGTCATCTCGCCCTTCAATTCATTAAACTAACGGGCAGGTTAGTTAAAAACATCTCGAGGTTCTAATGTGATCTAAAGTGAAAATTTATTGTTATTTATTTCATCCTTTTATATGATTGAATTTAATTAAACAAAGAAAGGTCTAAAGTAATATGTATGATTTTATCGCAAGTAAAAAAAATATTAATGACTATGAAAGCTCTAAGATACTTACCCCAGAGATTGGAGATAGGGAAGAACTCGCTCAATTTAGAGGATCTCTGTTGGCGCTGTTTGGAGAACCCGATTATAAAACATCCGATGCAGAGAATGCCTTTCAATACACTATCACAGTAACAGACAATGTTCAAAATTCTTATGAAATTACAGTTTATCAGGGACCTAGCGGACTTGCGATAGAAGGCAATGAAAATGAAGCCTCTGTTCTTAATGCAGCTCAATTTTTTGTTGGATATGTAAAGAAAGCAAGGCCTGCTGACTTCGATGAGAAATTAGTCTATGAAGACACCGGATACATAATAGAATATGGGTGTAAGAATGGCGTTTGCTATTATAAAGAGTCACCTCAAACTACAACTACTTTAAAAAGAAATAAAATTAGGCTCGCTGATTTAACACCAGGTCAATTGAATGAAATCAATGAAATTGATTTCACAAAGATAAAAGACCCCGATGACTCATGGTTCTGGAAAGAGGATCTGTTAAACTTCTCAACAATAGACTTTCCGTTGATTCGTGACTTAATGCGTAAAGACCTAAGTTTGATTTTAGGAAAACCGATAGGACTTGATGAAGTGATGCAGATGGGTAGCGATGAAGGTTTTGATCCGGAATTCAGTTCAGAAACTCCTGAGATGGCATTAAACGCGTTAACAGAAATCTGGGCATGGAAAACAACTGCGGGTAAAGCATCACAAAAGAGACGCCTTGATTGTTCTTCATTTGCTTGGACAATTTCACGAGCAGTTTATGGATTTTATGGAGGGAATTTAAATAGAAATCACGCTTTAGCTAATGCATTGTATGAGGAGTATGAAGATAGAATCACATCTCAGGAAAATACACTTCGATTCTTCTATGCATTACTTGAGCTCTTCAAATTTAAACGACTAAATGAATAATATGTCATTAAACTAACGGGATACGTTAGTTGAGGAATAGCAAGGAGCAGTTTGCCGTTGGTAGCTGTTCCTTTTTTAGTTAAGATAACTGGCGGTTAATGGAGCAGTTAGATAGAATAGTTGGTATTAAAAGCTTTGAAAAATAGTTTTAGATCGGAGATGAGGTTGATACTGTGACACTATTTTATTATATTGCTGCAAGCCATGAGCTTCCAACAGGCTCATTCGGAAAGAAAAAAACAGTTATGACAATTAATGATTATGTTACGAATGTGAACCCTGCCGCTAAGGATCAACTCAATATGCAAATACTACTGGAGAAATACCCAAAGGGCGATAAACTTATGGAAGTCTACGATACTGAAGAGGATGCAGCAGGATTATATATAACCGGTCCCATAACCATGCAATCCTCACAACCTTTCCGTCATCCATTTGTTTACCAAGTGAACCCCGAAGGTGGTGACTTCGAGATTAATGACGAGATTAAATATTCTCACCCGATTTTATTTGAGACAAGCAAAAAGTGCTTAGTAGAGCTTTTCAAATATATACGCAGCAATCTGAGAATAGGTGAAGACTTAGAGTTGTATTGCTGCTGGGCTCACGGACAGGAAAGATTTTTAGATGCTCCAAAAAAAGAACTCGACCTCGTGATTGAACTAGCCACATTTCAATTGGGGAATGAGTTCAAGTGGAAAGAACGTCAGTATATAAGCGTTAAGAAGTGAATCAAGGTACAGTTTTCTATTAAGCTAACGGGAAACGATAGCTCAATTAAACCACATAGCAGCTGACCAACGTGATCGGCTGCTTTTGTTCTACTAACGGACAGGATAGTGTAACTAGGGCGACTTGAAAAATTGGATTTAAATCATACTCAAACAAATATAAACAAAGTTCTTATCCTGAGTAAGGATTAGCACTTTTTCTATTGAGGGACAAAAACATGGTCCCATGGAAGTCGCTATTTAAGCGGTTTTTTTATTTTATCGATACAAGTTCATGTCCCGAAATGAGGATAAGAACATAGTCCGAATGCCGATTTGATACTTTTCTTATTAAAGCAACATATCATTGTAATTCTCACATGTTGGATTGTTTTAACTGGTAAATCAGAATCAAGAATAAAGGAACTACTACACAAATAGTACATTCAAATTCTAACCAGTATGGCGCAAACCATGTATTGAATAGTTGGTCAGGAACAACAAAACCTGCAAGACCAAAAATTAACAAGCCTGATGGAAGAATCAGAGTACGGTGATGTTATAGTTTAAACAGTTCACTCAATCCGTTGATGAAAGCATACATATAGGCCACAGTTTTAATGTAAGTCGCAATAATCCAGGCGCATGCGATTAATG